>NZ_JBEPRN010000001.1:0-1535493 GCF_040548375.1 Bradyrhizobium sp. F1.4.3 | reverse complement strand
TTCGCCCACTGCTCGTCCGTCAAAACGAATCGGTGCATCCAAAGCTCCTTTCGGAGCTTGAATCACGGATGTTCCAATCTGTGAATCCTGAATCTTAACAGACCCTAGCCTAACATCCGCTGCGCGATCCGCACCAGCATCGTGGTGCCAAGTCCGAGCAGCATCAGGCTCGCGAACCGGCGGCTCAACGACAGCATTCGTGGCGTCAGTCGTGACCGTGCGGTTGCGACCATCGTGCTGAGCATCGTCCACCAGATCGCCGAGCCGACGAAGACGCCCGCGACCAGCGGTGGCGCGGCGGACTGCGTCGAGAACGCGTGCAGCGCCGCCAGGAACAGGATGACCGTGAGTGGATTGGTCAATCCGAGCGCGATGGCGCTGAGATAAGCGCGCGTCAGACGCACGCCATCGACATCGCCCGTGTCCTGAAGCGCAATGGAGCCACGATGGGTCCGAACCGCAAACCACAGCAGCGTGAGGGCCGAGACGATGCCGAAGCCTGCTGTATTGGCCTCGACCCAAGGCTGCGCAAGCGTGCCGAGGCCCAACACTGCAAACGCGCTGTAGGCGAGATGCACGGTCGCGGCACCAAAGCCCGTTGCAAGTCCCGTGGCCATGCCCGACGCCAATGTGCGCTGAATGCACAGCATGCCCATTGGCCCGATCGGAGCCGCAACAGTGAAGCCAATTCCAATGCCGGACACGAGCGCGGCAAGATAATGCGATAAAGGCATGCGACCGCACGAACAAATAAAATCTGTGCGTGTGCGTACCGGCGAAACCGAAGCGTCGCGTCAACCGTACGGCTGAGAAGCGGACGGGAGCACAAACACGTTCGTGTGAGCCGATGTCGCGCTGTGCTCTCGCGACAACAGTTCCATGACTCGACATGAAACCACGTCGCACTTCGTTTGAACCTAATCGGACTTGTCGCGACTCAGAAGCCGTAGAGCCGCGCCGGATTGTCGACCAGGATTGTCTTGCGCACGTCGGCATCCGGCGCCCACACCGGAAGCTGATTGAGCAGGCGGCCGTCGTCGATCGGGTAGAGCGGCGCGATATCCGTGGCTTTCCGCCCCTCGACATGGCTCGAATCCGGATGCGGCCAGTCGGTGCCCCAGACGATGCGGTCCGCATTCGCCGCGATCAGCGCGCGCGCATAGGGCACCATGTCCTTATAATCGGGCGCGAGCTTTGAGGACCGATAGGCTCCGGAGATCTTCACATAGGCCTTGCCGGATTTGACGAGCGCGATCAGGTCCGCAAATCCCGGCTGCTCCAGCCCAAGTGACGCCTCGAGGCCGCCAAAATGGTCGAACACCGCCGGCACCGGAGCGGCCAGCACGAGATCCTTGATCGCGGTAATCATCGGCAGCGTGGTGTAGAGCTGCACGTGCCAGCCGCGCGCCTTCATCCGCTCGACGGCCGCCGTAAAGCGGGCGCGGCCGACATTGGGATCGCTGATGCCGCCGGTGGCGAGATTGATGCGGATGCCGCGGAATCCATCCTGCTGCATGGCATCGAGCTGGGCCTCCGTGGTCTTGTCGTCGATCACCGCCACCCCGCGCGCGGTCGCGCCGCGTGCCTTCATGCCGAACAAGGTGGAGGAGTTGTCGGTGCCGTAGACGCTCGGTGTCACGATCACCACGCGCTCGATATGCAGCGCCTTGTGCAGCGCGGCCATTTCTTCGGGGCTCGCCGGCTCAGGCGTATAGACCCGCCCTGCGAAGAACGGAAATTTTTCGACATCGCCATGGATGTGGGTGTGGCAGTCGCAGGCATAGGCCGGAACGTCGAAGTTGACCGGCGTCGCCGGCTGTGACGCCCGGGCGTGGGCTCTGTTGGTCATGGCTACTCCGGCGGCAAGGGAGGCAAGCAGGATGCTGCGTCGGTTGAGCATGGTTTCTCTCCCTGCTTCATTCTTTAACGGTGGTCTCGGAGACCATATCACATCAGCCGGGCAATCGCCGCGCTTCGCTGCATAGCAGCTCGACCAGGTCGGCAATGGGGCGCGAACCGTCGACGCGTACCACCGGGCAAAGCAGGCCCGCGAGCCACGCCTCATGTTTTGCGAGACTGCGGCCTTCGCGATCGCCGGCTTCGTAGTGCGAGGCCCATTCGACGAACGACTCAGTCTCATCATGTCGCCAGCCGCCCGGTGCGACGGCATCGGCGCCGAAATGCGTGGCCTCGCGGGCTCGCAGGCGCCTCAACCGGATTTCGCGCGGCGTGGTCACGTAGACGACGAGATCGAACAACGGGATGAGCTCGTCACCCCATCCGGTCACGGTCCCGCTCAGTACCCAATCGAGGCGCGGCAGGAACATCTCACGCATCAAGCGCAGGCGCTCGGAGGCAGGGCGGGTCGTCTGGTAGGGCGGCGCGGTCGGCAGCCAGAAGTAATCGTCGCTGTCGTGATGCGGAAGCGCAAGTCGACCGGCGAGGGCGCGACCCAGGGTCGTCACGCCGGAGCCCGAAGCTCCCATCAAATGAATGCGGTGGCTCTTCATGGGCACCAGAAGATTTGAAACTACTGCCCCGAGGGCGTACGCAGGCCGTGCCAGGCGTCGCGGACCTGCTGGTAGTGCACCTCGGGCAAATAGTCCGGTGTGTTCAGGCTCAGCGTCTTGACGTCGAGATGGCCGACGGCGCTGAGCAGCGTGTAGGAGGCGATCACGCGGTCGCGTAGTGCGCCGATCAGGCGCGCCTTGGCCTGGATCAGGTCGGCCTGCGAGTTCAGCACGTCCACCGTCGTGCGCTGTCCGCCGGCAGCTTCCCGCTGCACGCCCTGGAGCGCGACCGTCGCGGCCTTCACCTCGGACTCCGAAGCCGAGACCGCGATCTTGGCGCCCTCATTGGCAACCCAGGCGCTGGTCGCCGCCGTGCGCGCCTGGTTGCGCACCTGGTCGAGCACCAGCCGGCTCTGTGCCGTAACTTCCTTGGCCTGCCGTGTCTGCGACGCAGCCTGGCCGCCGTCATAGATCGGGGCGGTGACATTGGCCACAATCGAGGCCTGGTCGTTGGCGAAGGTGCCGAGCGTCGGGTCGTTGTCACGGCTGCGGCTGGCGCTGCCCTGGATGCTGGCGCTCGGCAGCAGTGCGCCTTCGGCGACGCGGATGTTGGTGGAGGCGACATCGACGTCGAAGCCAGCGGCCATCACGGCCGGGTGCTCGCGGATCGCCATCGTCATCGAGTCTTCGCGGCTCTTCGGCAGATAGCGATCGACCACCTCGGCGGGCCGAAGCGCCGACGGCCCATTGCCGATCACCTGCGCGTAAGTGGCCTGGCTCACCGCAAGCGCGACTTCGGCGGCATTGAGATCGGCAAGCCCGCGGCTCAGACGCGCCTCGGCCTGGGCGGTATCGGTCGGCGTGACGTCGCCGGCATTGAGGCGGCGCTGGGTGACGGACAGCGTCTCGCGCAGGAAGGCGACATTGGAGCGCTGGGCATCGACCAGCGACTGGTTGGCGAGCACGTTGGTGTAGGCGGTCACCGCATCGAGCAGCACGCCCTGGCCGACATTGCGCAGCGCCTCGCGGCCCGACTGCACCTGAAGTTCTGCCACCCGTACGCTGTTGGCGGTGCGGAACCCGTTGAACAGGGTCTGCGTCACCGTGACGCCGATGACCCATGGCTTCAGGTTCGCAGTCTGGATGGTGTTGTCGGGCAGCAGGTTGCGCACCGATTGCAGGCCGGCGCTGAGGCTCGCCACGATCTGTGGCCGGTAGCCGGCGAGCGCCTGCGGCACATTCTCGTCAGTGGCGCGCTGCCGCGCGCGTTCTGCATTGAGCTGCGGATTGGTCTGGTAGGCCTTGGCCAGCGCCTCGGGCAGGGCTTCGGCCCAGGCAGCAGTGGGCAGGGCGCAAGACAGCGCCAGCGTGGTCCATGTCGCCAGGACAGGACCCACGCCCGATCGATGCCGCGTCATCTCGCGACCAGCTCTGGCGGCACGCCCAATCATGAAATCCCGCAAACCCTGGCTGTCCGCCCCCGCCGACGGCGGCCTCTTACCTGTTTAACCAGCGCCGGTCTCGCAGGCAAACTGCCGCGGACGAAACCCCCATGAAATCCGTGCTTGTTGCAGGTGCGTCACACACCAATCCCATCCCAAATGCGTTATAGGGATCCACGGCGCCTTCCGATTCCGTCAGGTGCCTGTCATGCGGCCCGGACCCCACGGATGATGCCGAAATTCTTCTCCGACCCCGATGCTCTCGCGGAGGAGATCATTCGCGATGTCGGAACCAACTTGGTGGTCGGACTGCCGCTCGGCCTCGGGAAGGCCAATCACGTCGTCAATGCCCTCTATGCGCGGGCAGGCTCGGATCCTTACATCAAGCTGACACTGCTCTCGGCGTTGACATTGGAAAAGCCGCGACCGAAGGGCCTGATCGAGCATCGCTTCATCACGCCCGTGATCGACCGCCTGTTCGGCGGCTATCCTGATCTGGCCTATGCCGACGCGCTGCGCGAGGGCCGGCTGCCGCCCAACATCAACGTCATCGAATTTTTCTTTCTTGCGGGACGCTGGCTGCACGTGCCGGCCGCGCAGCAGAATTACATCTCGGCCAACTATACCCACGCAGCCGGCTATCTGCTCGCTCGCGGGCTCAACGTGGTGACCCAGCTGGTGGCGAAGCGCGTCGTTGACGGCGAGCCGCGCTACAGTCTGTCTTGCAACACTGACACGACGCTGGACGTGCTGCGCGAGCGTCGCGCCGGACGTGCCTCGTTCAAGCTGATCGCGCAGGTGAATTCCGAACTGCCGTTCATGCCTGGCGCAGGCGATCTTTCGGCCGAGGAGTTCAGTGCGGTGCTGGAGAGTCCGGTGACCGACTTTCCTCTCTTTGCCCCGCCGTCGGAGCCGATCTCCGACGCCAAATATGCCATCGGGCTGAATGCGGCATCGCTGGTCCGCGATGGCGGCACGCTTCAGATCGGCATCGGGCAGATCGGCGACGCGCTGGCGCAGGGCCTGATCCTGCGCCACCGCGACAGCGGCGCTTTTCATGACGTCGTAACGCGGCTGTCACCGGCGCGGCCGGCTGTCGCGCAGGAAGCCGGCGCCTTCGAGACCGGCCTCTATGGCGTCAGCGAGATGCTGACCGAGGCGTTCATCGGCCTGATCGACACCGGCATTCTCAAGCGCGCCGTCGATGGCGTGGTGCTGCACGGCGCCTTCTTTCTGGGTCCAAAATCCTTCTATCGCGCGTTGCGCGAGATGTCGCCGGATCAGATCGCGCGCATCCAAATGATGCCGGTGTCGTTCACCAACGAGCTCTATGGTGAGGAGGAGGAGAAGCGCCGCGCCCGCATCGATGCGCGCTTCATCAACAACACGATGATGGCGACGCTGCTGGGCGCGGCCGTTTCCGATGGCCTTGACGACGGGCAGGTGGTGAGCGGCGTCGGCGGACAGTACAATTTTGTGGCGCAGGCCTTCGCGCTGAAGGGGGCAAGATCGGTCCTGACGCTCGAGGCGACGCGGCGAGCCGGCCGCGCGCTGAAATCCAACATTCTCTGGCACTACGGACACGAGACCATCCCACGGCATCTGCGCGATGTCTTCGTCACCGAGTATGGCGTCGCCGACCTCAGGGGAAAGTCGGATGCCGACGTCATCGCGAGCATGCTGGCGCTCGCGGATTCGCGGTTTCAGGACGAACTGGCACGGGTCGCACAGGACGCTGGCAAACTGCCGCGCGGCTATGAGATACCTGCGGCGCACCGCGAAAACCATCCCGAGCGGATCGCGACTGCGCTCAAGCCCGCGCGCGACGCGGGATTGCTGCCATCGTTTCCGTTCGGCTGCGATTTCTCCGAGGTCGAGCAACGCCTCATCCCGGCGCTGGAGATCCTGCAAGCCGCGCAACGTTCACCGCGGGCGCTCGCAGGCTTGCTGTGGCAGGGGTTACTGCGAACCCCAGACGGCGCCGACGAGGAATGTCTCGTACGCCTCGGCCTCGATCGCCCAAAAACGTGGGCTGAACGTGGCTATCGGGCATTGGTGAGCGCGGCCCTCGCCCAGAGCCGTGCGGCGTAGCCACCTACCGGTTCTTGTTCACCGGTTTCCGCTTCTCGATGAACGCCGCCATGCCTTCGGAGCGGTCTTCGAGTGCAAAGGTCGAATGGAACAGGTTGCGTTCGACGCTCATGCCCTCGGCGAGCGTGGTCTCGAAGGCGCGGTTCACCGCTTCCTTGGCCATCGCGGCCGCGGGCTGCGACATCGCGGCGATCTTCTCTGCCGCCGCCATCGCCTCGTCTATCAGCTTGTCCGCCGGGACGATGCGGCTGACGAGGCCGCTTCGCTCGGCTTCGGCGGCATCCATCATGCGACCGGTGAGGCAGAGATCCATTGCCTTCGCCTTGCCGATCGCGCGGGTCAGGCGCTGGGTGCCGCCGATGCCGGGGATGGTGCCGAGCGTGATCTCCGGCTGGCCGAATTTGGCGGTGTCGGCGGCGATGATGAAATCGCACATCATGGCGAGCTCGCAGCCGCCGCCAAGCGCATAGCCCGCGACCGCCGCGATGGTCGGCTTGCGGCAGCGCGCGACACGGTCGCCGCCGATCGCGGCAAAATCCTCGGAGAACATGTCGATGAAGCCCTTCGGCTGCATCTCCTTGATGTCGGCGCCGGCGGCGAAGGCCTTCTCGCTGCCGGTCACAATGATGCAGCCGATGGTGTCATCGGCCTCGAGATCCTCAACCGCCGCCGCGATCTCGCGGAAGACGCCGAAGGAGAGCGCATTGAGCAGCTTCGGCCGGTTCAGCCTGATGATGCCGACCGCGCCTTTGCTTTCGACGATGATGTGTTCGAACGTGCTCATGCTCCACCCACGCTTTTGATTGAGCGGGCAATGTGCCCGCTGGCGCGGTGGGCTTCAAGGGGCCCGAGGGGGGGACCAAGGGCTGCCGGAACGCGCGGCGAATGCGCGTCCCGGGCAGGGGCCGTCAGGCCATGAACATGCGTGCGGCGGAGGCCAGCGTCAGCAGCGTGCCGACGCCGATAAAGATCTTGCCGATCAGGGAGCTCTGGTCCCAGGCCGAGCTCGGCTGGCTGCTTGCCATCACCGGCGCCGGACGCGGCTGCGCGTCGGTTGCGGCGATCACGGCCTTCTGCGCGGGCGGGTTTTCTTGTTGCAGGGCGCGGTCGATGTCGTTGAGTTGGTCGGGTGCGACCACCTGGTTCTCGGCGCCCGGCGTGGCGGTGTTATCGGCCGCTGCCTGCACATTGTCGTTGGCGCGGCCCGTCATCGCGGAGGCGGCCGCAGCGGGCGGCGTGTCGGCGGCGGCGAGCTGGGCTTTGGCATTGGCGACTTCCGGCGGCATCTGGCTCGAGGCCGGGACGTCATTGCCGGCCTTAGTGTTCGCCTTGGCCTCGTCGGCCTGCGGCGCGGCGTCCTTCTTGTCGTCAGATTTCTGCGCCGTCTTGCTGCTGCTCTGGTGGGAATAGTGGCGCCGCTGCTTGCTCGGCTTGGCAGTGTCGGCCTGCTTGCTCACGCTGTCCGGCTTGGAGCTTGCGGCAGAGCTCGGCGCGGCCTGTGCAGCGCCCCCGAACAGCAGGACTAGTCCGGCTAGTAGAATCAATGCCGCGCGCCCGCTGGCTTTCATCATGTTGACGATCTCCCCAATTCACCCGTCCCGGGAGCGAACAGAGACCCCGGCGCATGACGACAGCGGGGCAAAAAATGGGAATCTTCGGGCTAGACCGGGCAAAAACGGGGCAAACCGGGGTCGTGCCCCGGCCGGCGGATGCGAGTCGAACCGATCGGTGTTATGAGCCTTCCGGGCTTTTCCGGCCGGATCGAGTTCTGTGGACTATGGCCGGATCACGACTTCGTGATCGTCGGGGTGCCGGCGTAACAAATTGAAAGAGCGGCCGAATTGCCGTGTAGGAGCGCGCGTGCGCGGACGTGAGGACGAGTGGACCGGCCTGATGCGGTCGGCCATGGCAGGCGATGATACGGCGTATCATCGGCTGTTGAAGGCGGTCACGCCGGTGCTGCGCGCTGCCGCGAGGCGCGGCCTGGCGAGGGCCGGGCAGCCTCCCGATCAGGCCGAGGATATTGTGCAGGAGATTTTGTTGGCGGTGCATCTGAAGCGGCACACCTGGGACAGCGAAGCACCCTTCGCCCCGTGGCTGTTTGCGATCGCCCGCAACAAGCTGATCGATGCGCTGAGGCGGCGCGGCAGACGCGTCTTCGTCAACATCGACGATTTCGCCGAGACGCTGCCGGGCGAGGCGCCACCGGAGACGGCCTCGGCAGGCGAAGTCGCGGCGCAACTCGACACCTTGCCGCAGCGCCAGCGCGATGTGTTGCAGTCGATCGCGGTCGACAGTGCCTCGATCAGGGACACGGCGGCAAAGTTTTCGATGAGCGAAGGTGCGGTGCGGGTCGCGCTGCATCGGGGGCTTTCGGCCCTCACTGCCAAACTGCGGGACCACTAGTCATGGATACCGATCAACTCATTCGCACACTTGCGGCCGACAGCGCCCACCGCGCCCCGCGCGTCGGCGCCTTGCTGACCATGGGCCTCCTGGTCGCGGCGCCGTTGTCGATCCTGATCTTCGCGACCTTTCTCGGCGTGCGGCCGGACGTGATGACGGCCATGCACAACCCGTTCTTCGACATGAAATTCGCGGTCACGCTGTCGCTCGCGATCCCCGCGATCATCATCAGCCTGCACCTGTCGCGGCCCGAGGCCTTGATGCGCGGCTGGGGCTGGCTCCTGCTGCTGCCCGTGGGTCTGCTTGCGGTTGCCATCGGCAGCGAGGCGATGATGGCGCCGGCCATGCCGATGACGATGCGGCTCGTCGGCAAGAACTCGCGGTGGTGCCTGTCGGCGATCCCCGCGATGTCGATGCCTCTTCTCGCGGGCGCACTGTTCGGTTTGCGCCACGGCGCGCCGTCGCGGCCCGCGCTTGCCGGCGCGCTCGCCGGCCTGTTGTCAGCCGGGCTCGCCGCCACGCTCTATGCCTCGCACTGCACCGACGACTCGCCGCTGTTCGTCGCGACCTGGTACACGATCGCGACTGCAGTCGTGACGGCGATCGGCGCGCTGGTGGGCTCGAAAGTCCTGCGCTACTGAGCCCGCGCGGTCACCCTAAATTGCCTTCGGCCTGGCCGCTCATCGCGTCGGTGCATATCCTTGATTGGAGTTGACTGATACCCTAATACCGTTACGGGGCGGGCGCGACACAGGTGCAGACTGGTGAGGACGATCATTGCAGACGATCACGCCATCATGCGGGAAGGTCTGAAACAGCTTCTGTCGACTGTGGATGACCTTACTGTCAGTGGAGAAGCCGCGGACGCTGAAGCTGTTCATCGGCTGCTGAACGAAAGCTCCACCGATCTTCTCATACTCGATCTCGGCATGCCGGGTGTGAGTGGATTTCAGTTCATAGCTCAGCTGAGAAGCGCATGGCCGGAGCTGCGGGTTCTGGTCCTCACCGCCAATGTCGAGCCACGTTCGGTTCGGGCGGCTTTTTCCGCGGGCGCGAATGGCTATTTGACCAAGAGCGGCGATCCATCCGAACTCATCGCTGCGATCGATGCCATCAGAAGTGGCAACGCCTATGTGGCGGAGGAGGTTCGCTTTGCAGTGAACCAGCATGACGGCCCGAACGAAACTCCGGAGCCCACGGCTGCGATCATATCTCCGGTCACGCTGACGAGGCGTGAGCGGCAAATCCTCGGAATGATCCCTGATGGCGTCACCCACCGCGACATCGCCAGCCGTCTTGGCATTAGCCCGCTTACGGCCCGGAAACATCGCGAGAATCTTATGCGCAAGCTCGATCTGCACAGCGGTGCCGAATTGACGGCCTACGCGGTTCGTCTCGGCCCCCCAGCGGGGTAGCCGCACCGGCAACCCGCAAACGAAGCCGCCGCAGCTGCCGGCGCGCGGAGAGGTTTCGATGCAAGAAGACAAGATACGCGGGGCGCTCGTCGAGCTTTTGTATCGTAATTCCTATGGGGTGGTGGTCGCCAACGTCCTCATCTCCCTGGCGGCAGCGTATGTCCTGAGGAGTACCGTATCGACGAGTTGGTTGATCGGATGGCTCGGCGCAGTGTATCTGCTCACCGCCATACGCGTCCTGGCCGCGCGCCGGTTCTTCAGCCGGGACAGAGAGCCGACGTCCGTGTTGCGATGGGCCTGGCTTGCGGCTGCGTTTTCCTGCGTGTCAGGCCTGCTGTGGGGAATGCTCGGCTGGGTGGGGTTCCTTCCCCAAGAGCCCATTCTTTTTTCATTCACTGTCATTGTTTTGACCGGTCTGATTTGCGGCACGGTGCCGTCGCTCTCGGCCTTTCCGCCTGCTCTCGTCGGCTCGATCATCGCAACTGTACTGCCGATTACGGTACGCTCCATTACCAATGGAGGTGATATCTCCGGCGCATATCTTTCCCTGCTTGCGGGGCTCGTGACCATCAATTTCTATTACTGCCGCACCACGTATCGCATGCTGCGTGAGTCCATCAGGTTGCGCCTGGAAAATGTCGAGCTCGTCAGTCATCTCGAGGAAGAGCGCGACCGCGCGCAAGCCGCCGATCGTGCGAAAACGCGTTTCCTTGCGGCCGCCAGTCATGACCTGCGCCAGCCGATCCATGCTCTGGGTCTGCTGATCGCCAAGCTCGCGGTGCTGGGTCACCGCGGCGCTGTCGAATCCGGCGATGCACGCGATCTGGCCAGCAAGGCAAAATCCATTGTCGGCAACCTCAGCGCCCTTCTGAATGGACTGCTCGACATCTCCCGGCTTGATGCCGGCGTCGTCATTGTTGCGAGGGAGACGGTGAATCTGTCTCAACTGTTCTCCCAGCTCAGCAACGAATTCGCGGCAGCGGCGAAGGATCGCGGCCTTGATTGGCGTGTCGTCGAGAGCCGTCTCCAGGTGGACAGTGATCCCATGATGCTGAAACGGGTCTTGGGCAATCTGTTGTCGAACGCCTTTCGGTATACGAGATCCGGTGGTGTTCTGCTCGGCTGTCGCAGGCGTGGCGCTTCAGTGGAGATCCAGATATGGGATACCGGCCCCGGCATCCCGACAGATCAGCAAGCAATGGTCTTCGAGGAGTTCGTTCAATTGCAGAACCCGGCGAGGGATCGCACGCTAGGCCTCGGCCTCGGCCTCGCCATCGTCCGCCGCACCGCCGCACTGCTGCAACATCCGCTGAAGCTGGTCTCCGTTACCGGGCGCGGTTCGATGTTTTCCGTTACGGTTCCAAAAGCCAGTGCGATGGCAACTCCCTTGCCCGACAACACGGCATCACCCACAGGCATCGCCGTCAGCATCATGGTCGTGGAAGACGAGGGGGATGTTCTCGATGTCATGGTACAGTTGCTCACGCTCCAGGGGCATCGCGTCTATGCCGGCCGATCTGCCACCGAGGTGCAGCAGATTCATGCAGAGGCGATGGTGGCCGGCGATGCACCGGTCGATCTGATCATCGCCGACTATCGCCTCGGAGATGGTGTGACCGGCCTGGACGCAATCGAGGCTCTTTGCAGCCATATCGGCCGCCCGGTCCCTGCCGTTATCGTCACCGGCGATACCTCGCCGTCGCGCATCAGAGAGGCCGCCGCCAGTGGCCATTGTATTCTGCACAAGCCGGTCACCGGCGAGGAATTGCACGAAGCGATCGTTGCATCCTGTGTTGACCGCAGGGAATTCATCAATAGTGGTTCCTGAAGGGATGGGTAGCTGCCCCCCCCGATTGGCGATCACCCGGCGACGGTTGAGCTCGTGCCTCGGCGCTGATCTCTCACGCATGATTTTCAATCCGGATCGTTCGATAGCCGCGACCTTCCAGACGCTGCCGGGCGCAGGCTTCGTCGTCAACGGCGCACGATCGCGACCGCACTGGTGATCGCGATCGGCGCGCTGGTGGACTCGAAAGTCCTGCGCTGCTGAAGCCCGCCGCCCAGTCTTCATTCATGAATGGCGTACATAGGCTCATGCTGTTGTGAAGGGCTAATCCGGCTTCCGCCTGGAAACTAACTTCGGTTGGAACACTTCTATTCAGAGCGTCATTGACGCGTTGTAGCGAGGGATCTGCCGAACCATGCGAAAACCCAGCGCATTCGAAATGTCGCGGCGGAACCTTCTGATCGGAACCGCCACGTCGGTCGCGATCGGAGCGGCGGCACGCGCCGCCATGGCTCAAAACGAGGCTCAGTATCCCGCCGTCCGCGCTTCCGCCGTTGCAGAGGAAACGCCCGCGATGGCGACGGTTTCCTTCAGCGTGAACGGCGAGGTCCGCGCCCTAAAGCTGGACACCCGGACCACGCTCCTCGACGCGCTGCGCGAACATCTCCATCTCACCGGCACCAAGAAGGGGTGCGACCACGGTCAATGCGGTGCCTGTACTGTGATCGTTGGCGGGCAGCGTATCAATTCATGTCTGACGCTCGCGGTCATGCATGAGGGCGACAGCGTCACCACGATCGAGGGGCTCGGCACGCCGGAGCATATGCATCCGATGCAGGCCGCCTTCGTCAAGCACGATGGCTTCCAGTGCGGCTATTGCACGCCGGGACAGATCTGCTCGGCGGTGGCCGTGGTCGACGAGATCAAGGCCGGTATTCCCAGTCATGTCACTGGTGACCTGAACGTTGCTCCGCAATTGACGAACGCCGAGCTGCGCGAACGCATGAGCGGCAACATCTGCCGTTGCGGTGCCTATTCCAACATTGCCGAGGCAATCTCTGAGGTTGCCGGGAGGCCCGCATGAAGTCGTTCACCTACGAAAAGGCGAATTCGCCCGCCGCGGCGGCAGCTGCGGTTATCAAGAGCAGCAATGCAAAATTCATCGCCGGCGGCACCAATTTGCTCGATCTCATGAAGCTGGAAATCGAGGCGCCGTCTCATCTGGTCGACGTCAACGGCCTCGCGTTCGACAAGATCGAACTTGCGCCGGAAGGCGGTTTGCGCATCGGCGCGCTGGTGCGCAACACGACCCTGGCTGCCGATGAGCGGGTCCGGCGTGACTATGGCCTGCTGTCACGCGCGCTGCTCGCCGGCGCCTCCGGCCAGTTGCGCAACAAGGCGACCACCGCCGGCAATCTGCTGCAACGGACGCGTTGCCCGTATTTCTATGACACCAATCAGCCGTGCAACAAACGCAATCCCGGCAGCGGCTGCGCCGCCATCGGTGGCGTGACCCGCCAGCATGCGGTCATCGGCTCCAGCGACGCCTGCATCGCGACGCATCCGAGTGACATGGCGATTGCCATGCGCGCCCTCGATGCAACCGTTCAGACGGTTCGTCCGGACGGCACGACCCGAAATATCCCGATCGCCGATCTGCACCGTCTGCCCGGAGATACGCCGCACATCGAGACGGCTCTTGCGGCCGGCGAGCTGATCACGTCCGTGACGCTTCCGAAGCCCGTTGGTGGAACGCACATCTATCGAAAGGTCCGTGATCGCGCCTCCTACGCGTTCGCATTGGTTTCGATCGGCGCGATCGTCCAGCGTGACGGAACAGGACGGGTCGCGGTCGGAGGAATCGCTCACAAGCCATGGAGGGTCGAGGCGGCCGAGGCCGAGATGCCCCGCGGCGCCAAGGCCGTCGCTGCGCGTCTGCTCGACGGAGCCAGGCCGACCCGAGACAACGCATTCAAGCTGGCATTGGTTGAGCGCACGCTTGCTGCCGTGCTCACCGAAGCGAAGGGTTGAGCCATGAAGTTCGATACGCCCGCGACCACCAATCCGATCGACCAGCTCAAGATCATCGGGCATGCGACGAGCCGGATCGACGGTCCTCTCAAGACGACGGGGAGGGCAACCTACGCCTATGAATGGCACGACGTCGCCGCGACCCCCGCCTATGGCTACATCGTCGGCTCTGCCATCGCCAAGGGCCGGATCACATCGATGGATCTGTCCCGCGCCAAGGCCGCGCCTGGCGTGATCGCGATCGTCACGGCGGAAAATGCCGGCAAGCTCGGCAAAGGCAACTACAATACGGCGAAGCTGCTCGGCGGTCCCGATGTCGACCACTATCACCAGGCCGTGGCGGTCGTCGTCGCCGAAACCTTCGAGCTGGCCCGCTCTGCGGCGCAGCTTGTGCAGGTCGACTACAGCGCGGCGAAGGGCTCGTTCGACCTGTCGGCCGGACGGGATGGCGCCGCAAAGCCACCCGGCCGTGGCGACAGCCAGCCGGATACGAATGTCGGTGATTTTCCTGGCGCGCTGGCGGCTGCACCGGTGCAACTCGATGCGACCTACACCACCCCGGATCAAGCCCATGCGATGATGGAGCCGCATGCGTCGATGGCTGCATGGGATGGCGACAAGCTGACGCTGTGGACCTCCAATCAGATGATCGCCTGGACGACCGGGGACGTCGCCAAGACGCTCGGTCTGCCGAAGGACAATGTTCGCCTCATTTCGCCCTTCATCGGCGGGGGTTTTGGCGGAAAGCTGTTTCTCCGTTCGGACGCGATCCTCGCGGCGCTGGGCGCCCGAGCTGCCGATCGCCCGGTCAAGGTCGCCATGCAGCGGCCCCTGATGTTCAACAACACGACGCATCGCCCGGCGACCATCCAGCGAATCCGCATCGGCGCGACGCGGGATGGCAAGATCACCGCGATCGGACACGAGAGCTGGTCCGGCAATTTGCCGGAAGGCAGGCCGGAGACGGCGGTCCAGCAGACCCGTCTGCTCTATGCCGGCGAGAACCGGATGACGGCGTTGCGTCTGGCCATGCTGGATCTCCCCGAGGGCAACGCCATGCGTGCGCCGGGCGAGGCGCCCGGCATGATGGCGCTGGAGATCGCCATGGACGAGATGGCGGAGCGATTGAACCTCGATCCGATTGAATTCCGCGCGCGCAACGACACCCAGGTCGATCCCGAGCATCCGAACCGTCCGTTCTCGCAGCGTCAGCTTGTCGCATGCATGCGCATCGGCGCGGAGCGCTTCGGGTGGGGCACGCGGAATGCCGAGCCCGGCAAGCAGCGTGACGGCCGCTGGCTGGTGGGCATGGGCATGGCGGCGGCGTTCCGCAACAACCTTCTGATGAAGTCGGGCGCGCGCGTCCGTCTCGACAGACGCGGCATCGTGACCGTCGAGACCGATATGACCGACATTGGAACGGGCAGCTACACCATCATCGCTCAGACCGCGGCGGAGATGATGGGCGTGCCGCTCCAGAAGGTCGTCGTTCATCTCGGCGACTCCAGCTTCCCGGTATCCGCAGGCTCCGGCGGGCAGTTCGGTGCGAACAATTCGACCTCGGGCGTCTATGCCGCCTGTGTCAAGCTGCGTGAGGCAGTGGCGCAAAAGCTCGGATTCAATTCCGCTGACATCGCTTTTTCGGATGGACAGGTGTCCTCGGGTAACCGAAGCGTTCCGCTGGGACAGGCTGCGTCTGACAGCGATCTCGTGGCGGAGGATTCGATTGAGTACGGCGACCTCGCCAAGACCCATCAGCAATCAACCTTCGGCGCACATTTCGTCGAGCTCGGGGTCGACGTGGCCACCGCCGAGATCCGGGTGCGTCGGATGCTTGCCGTCTGTGCCGCAGGCCGTGTCCTCAACCCGAAGACGGCGCGCAGCCAGGTGATCGGCGCGATGACGATGGGCGTCGGGGCGGCGCTGATGGAAGAGCTGGTGGTCGACAAGCGCACCGGCTTCTTCGTCAACCATGATCTCGCCGGCTACGAAGTTCCGGTTCACGCCGACATTCCGCACCAGGATACGATTTTCCTGGACGAAACGGATCCGATGTCCTCGCCGATGAAGGCAAAGGGCATCGGTGAGCTCGGGCTGTGTGGAGTCGCTGCGGCCCTGGCCAACGCCATCTACAACGCGACCGGCATACGGGTACGCGACTACCCGATCACGCTCGACAAGCTGCTGCACCGTATGCCCGACGCCTGACGTTGGCGGCAGTCATGCCGCCGGCGTCGCGCCCTGCTGCATGCGGTGGAAGCGCAGCACCTGCTGCGCGGTTGAGCTCCGTAGCGCCTCGTAGGTGTCGCGCAGCGTCAGCATGTCGGTCTGCGAGTCGCCGGAGAGCTTTTCGCGCATGGCGATGATCGCGCGCACGCTCGACCATTGCATGCCCGCGACCTTGGCGAGGATCATGACGCCCTCGGTCCGGCTCTCGATCATCATGTTCTCGGCGGTCTCGACCGCGACGCCGGCGAGCGCCGCGAGCCCCGCATTGGTCTCGTCGAACTTGCCCTGCTCGGCGAAAGTCGCGACCTGGAATTCGTTGAGACGGCCGTCCTCGTAGAGCGATTTCACCAGTGCACGCGCCATCTCGGTTTGCCTGGTCATGGCGGCGGAGCGGACTCGCTGGGCTGCTTCCTGGACCACGCTCGACACTTCGTCGGCGAGTTCCGGATGAGCCGCCTCGAGCTTCCTGCGCACGCTCAACGACGCCTTCGCGACCAGTTTCAGGTAGTGATGTCGCGGCAGGTCGGGCCGCAGGCCGATGCAGGTGGCGAGGCCGTCGTCGCGCTCAGCACGCGCGACCAGGTCTGTTAGGCTTCCCTCGGAGAGCTGCGCGCCCGGGTTCCTGACGGTCGCTTGCACCACGTCCTCGTCGCCTCGCGCCACCAGCACGTCGGTCAGTGCTTCCGAGAGCACCCGCCGCAGCGAGATCGCCTTGAGATGCGCCTGGCTCTTGCTGCGCGCGATCTCGATGAGGGTCGCCTCGTCCAGCCGCTCCGACTTCGTCAGCACGGGGCCGGCGACCTCGATGACGTCGTCGAGTGCGAGCGTGCGGATGATCTGGGGTGGTGCGGCTCCGACCGGCGCGAGGCGGTCGGCGAGCAGCGCCTTGGCCGAGGTCTCGATCTGCTCGATCAGGCACTGGAAGACGTCGTCGAACACGCGGACATGTTCGTCGGAATAATCCACCGCGTTGTTGACGAAGAGATCGGTGACGCGGCGCAGCGTCTCGACCCGGCGCGCAACGGTGCCGTGCGAGAGCGCTGACTGCAATTCGTCGAGCAGGTTTTCGGATGTCTTGGCGGATTTGGATCTCATAGCCCTGTCCTGGAGCGTTTGATCCGGTCGCGGCTTCAGCGCGGCCGGCAGCAAATGGATTGGTCAGCTCGTAGCAATTCGGTTGCGCCCGTGCGCCTTGGCGGAATAGAGCGCGCTGTCGGCGCGCGCGAGAAACGTGTCGGCAGTATCGTTGTCGCGCAGCGTCACGACGCCGGCGGAAATTGTCACGCGCATGCCGGGCGAGAATGCGTTCCAGTCGAGCTCGGCGACGATGCCGCGCAGCCGCCCGAGCATACGCGATGCGGCAATGCCTTCGGTACCCGGCAGCAGCAGGAGAAATTCTTCGCCGCCATAGCGGCCGAAACGATCGTCGGGGCGGATATTGGCGAAGATGGTGATGGCGAAGGTCCGCAGTACCTCGTCGCCGACGGGATGGCCGTGGGCGTCGTTGATGCGCTTGAACCAGTCGAGATCGATCAGCGCGATGGCACAGGGCGCCGCCGCCTGCCGCGACTTTTCCATCTCGGCGTCGAGCAGCCGCATGATGCAGCGGCGGTTGTAGGAGCCTGTCAGCTCGTCGAGCTCGGCGAGCTCCTCGATGCGCTGATAGGCGGCCTTGAGCTCGATGCTGCGACGGTACAGGATCTTGCGCAGCGTGGCGCCGAACAGGCCGAGGAAGGCGCACTGGCCGATTACCAGCACGAAGCACAGCATCGAGGCGGTCCGTTGGAGCCTCGTCGCAACGGGCATGCCGATGGGCAGGTCGGAGGCGAGGAACACGGCCGCGAGCGCGCTGGTCGCGAGCGCCCAGGTGGTCATCGCCTGGGCCGAGGTCATGCGCAGCGTGCCGAACGCGAAGATCAGGAACAGCACGCTGATGAAGGCAATCCCGATCGTCGGTACCGACACCAGAAACACGAATTGCAGCGCCATATGCGCCGAGATCTGGAAGACCGTGAGATAGTGGTCGCTGTGCTTGTCGCCGACGCCGGCCTCCGACATCACGACAAAGATGCCGATGATCAGGAGGCCGCCGACCCAGAACAGCGACGGAACGTTCATATGAACGGCGCCGTCATAGGCGTAGAGCAGCAGCACAAAAGCGCCGAGTGAATAGCTCGCGGCCTGGCCGACATACATCTGGTGGCGCTGCCGGGCCCGGCGCGCCACCACCTCTGGCGCCGCCGCCTCGGGCGTGAGGACGAGATCCGCGACCTCAGCGGCATTCCTCTCCGGAAAGGACCTCGCGGCCGTGTTCATGGTCCCGCCAATGTGGATGTCAGTCGAAAAAATCTACGTGGCAAGCCTTTAGGTTTGGTATCCTTTTGCACCGAATCCCGGGGGACGCCGCGTGGCGGCCAGTTAGGCATCGCAGGCGATATCGCGGACCAAAGCCGGCGTCGTGCGACATAAGCGGTACAGGGCTGTGTTATGGATCGGGCCGATTGTGCCGGCCCACCGGCATTCCGCGGGAAAGTGTTTTTGTATTATGTTACCGTTCTGGAGCAAGGCGGCCGACCGCCGCGGGTGGGACAAGGAAAATGCGCGTATGTGGGGTAGATCACACAGATCCCCGCATGACTGCGGTAAGTTGAAGAATTTCGCGCCTCCCGTCGAACCGTCCGCCGCATCGCCCCGACCAACCTTGCGAGACGGCCTTTGAGCGTGACACAGGCGGCTACGGACGAGGTCCTGATCGCCAGGATCGCCCAAGGCGACCGGCTCGCCATGCAGGTGCTGTACGGGCGGCACCATGTCAGGGTGTATCGGTTCGGGCTCAGGCTCGTGCGCGACGAGCAGACGGCGGAGGACCTCATCAGCGAGGTGTTCCTGGACGTCTGGCGTCAAGCCGGCAAGTTCGAGGGCCGATCCGCCGTTTCCACCTGGCTGCTGGCAATCACCCGATTCAAGGCCCTGTCTGCGCTCCGGCGCAGGAAGGATTTTGAATTGGACGACGAGGCGGCCAATGCGATCGAGGATTCGTCCGACAATCCAGAAACGGCCGTGCAGAAGAAGGACACCAGTGAAGCGTTGCGGGAGTGTCTGACGGGCCTCTCGCCGGATCATCGGGAAATCGTCGATCTCGTCTACTACCATGAGAAGTCCGTGGAAGAAGTGGCCGAAATCGTTGGAATACCCGAGAACACTGTGAAGACGCGCCTTTTCTATGCGCGCAAGAAATTGGCCGAACTGCTGAAGGCAGCCGGCATTGAGCGAGGCTGGCCGTGATGGCGTTGAGCAAGAAGATGCTGGAGCGAGAGCCCAGTGAAATCGAGATGCTGCTGCCGTGGCATGCTGCGGGCACGCTGAACGCGCGCGACGCCCGCCGCGTCGAGGAAGCGCTCGCCAGCGATCCGGAGCTTGCCCGGCAATATGCGGCGATCCGCGGCGAGTACGAAGAGACCATTCATCTGAACGAGAGCCTCGGTGCTCCGTCGGCGCGCGCGATGCAGAAGCTGTTCGCCGCGATCGACGCCGAGCCGGCGCGGGCCGCCGGTTCGCTGCCGCTGTCGGCGCGCATCGCCACGTTCTTCGCGAGCCTGTCGCCGCGCACGCTGGCCTGGTCGGCGAGCCTTGGCGCCATCGCGCTGCTGCTCCAGGCCGGCATCATCGGCGCCGTGCTGATGAAGACCCAGACCTCGACCTTCGAGACCGCTTCGCTCTCGACCGGCGCGCCGATCACGCGCGAGCTTGGTGCCGCCGCGCCGGCCCGGGCCTTGGTGCGCTTCACGCCCGAGGCGCGCGTAGCCGACATCACCTCGCTGCTTGACAGCTACCATGCCTCGATCATCGACGGTGCCAAGGGCGGCATGTTCCGCCTCCAGTTTGACAAGGCGATGAGCCAGGACGAGCTCGCCGCGCTGCTCGGCAAGATGCAGCGCGAGAAGTTCGTCAACCTCGCCGTGGCGGCGCCTTAAACGCGCCTCTGAACCGATGACGCGCAAGTCCGAGAGTGGGGTAAGAGCCGGGGCCTATGCTTCGTCGGTCGGAGCCGCGCTCCTGCTCGCCGCCTGTCTCGGCATCGAGGTCGCCCATGCCCAGGCGATCATGCGCACGCCCACGATCAGCATTCCCACGCGCACGCCGACTATCTCTCCGAGCGTCGCCGCACGCGTCAGCCCTGGCGTGGCCGCCAGGGTCGTGAGCGTCGACCGCGGTCCGCGTGTGGCTACGACTGCACGGATCTCGGCGCGAATGGCGCCGACATCGGTGCTGCCCTATGCGCGCTACTCGCCGAACCTCTATCCGGCCTGCGCCGCGGCCTATCGCGACGCCGAGTGCCTCGCGCAGCCGAACGCGGGCGGCGACGGCTCCGGCAAATCAGGCAAGAAGAGCGCCGGCAATGGACGCCGCAACGGCACACCGGTCGCCGCAAACTTGCGCAGCTTCGCCAACGAATTCGTGGCCGAGATCGACAGCGCATTGTCGCTGACTGAAGCCGATGAGCTTGCGCGTCGCCACGGCCTCGCGCGCATCGCATCCGAGAGTTTCCCGCTGATCGGGGCCACGATCGGTCTATTCCGCATCACCGATGGTCGGCCGTATGAGACGGTTCGGCGCGAATTCGCCGCCGACGGCAGCGTGCGCTCGCTCCAGCCGAACTTCCGCTACGTGCTCCAGGACCAGAAGTCGACGGTTCCGACCGAGGGCGATCCCGCGCAATATGCGCTGACAAAGCTGCGCCTGCCGCAGGCACACATGCTGGCGCATGGCGCCAATGTCACGGTCGCGGTGATCGACTCCGGCATCGACGCCAAACATCCCGAACTCGCCAACTCCATCGCCGACAATTTCGACGCGCTCGGCAGCACCGAAGGCCCACACGTCCATGGCACCGGCATTGCGGGTGCCATCGTGGCGCATGCGCGGCTGATGGGCAGCGCGCCGGAAGCGCGCATCATCGCCATCCGCGCCTTCGGCGGCACCACGGGCGGCGCCGAGAGCAGTTCCTACATTGTCCTGCGCTCACTCAACTATGCCGCCGAGCACGGCGCGCAGATCGTCAATATGAGCTTTGCCGGCCCGAAGGACGCGGTGATCGCGCGCGCCATCGCGGCGACCGCCGCGCGCGGCCTGGTGCTGATCGCGGCAGCCGGCAATGCCGGGGCGAAATCGCCGCCGCTTTATCCAGCCGCCAATCCCAACGTGATTGCGGTCAGCGCGACCGACCAGCAGGACAAGCTGTTCACCGCCTCCAACCGCGGCAACTACATTGCGCTGGCTGCACCCGGCGTCGACATCTTCCTGCCGGCGCCGGACGGCAAATATCAGATGACGTCGGGCACCTCGTTCTCGGCGGCCTATGTCTCCGGCGTCGCGGCGCTGCTCCTCGAGCGCAACTATGCGCTGAAGCCGGAAGCGCTGCGCATGACGCTTGCGAAGACCGCGCGCGACCTCGGCTCACCCGGCCGTGATGATCTCTTCGGCGACGGCGAGGCCGACGCTTTTGCCGCAGTCATGGCTGTTCCAGCCGATAGCGCGACGCCTGCTGCCGCAGCGTCCGGTACAACAAAACGTGAAGATCTGCGGGAGCGTCACGACGAGCCAGGAATCCGCGCGATCGAGCAGCCCTCGCTATCGAATGCGGACGATAAATCCGCGATTTCTCAGGCGGATAGGCCGGCGACGCGATAGCGGCTGCGACAAGATTGCACGCAGCAAGGCGGCCGGAAAATTGAGCGCCGCATTGAACGTTCAGCCCGCTGCCACGACCAAAATAAGTGGGAGCGGTCATCCCTCCCCATAAGTCATATCAGGCGCGAGCGCCCATCCACCCCAAGCGCCCATATGGCTCGACCCGTCCGGTTGTCCCCCCGGACGGGTCTTTTCTTTTCGGCGTCTGATTTCTTGAAGCGTTGCGCGGATCAGCTTGCGGTTGAGAGACCGGGGCTGCGCTGATCGCCAGCTTTCGCCCGGAGCGCTGCAAGCCGGCTATGCTTGTGCGGAGCTTGACTCGAAAACCCTTCAGAACTCCGCACGACTACGGTATTTCGTGACGCTGGCCGTGTCGTTGCTGGACAAGTCAAAACTTTTCCACAAAATATTCATGTCGCGTCTAAATTGATTCGTGTGCGTTGCGTCCCCGCGTCCGTATTTTTCTCCTGACGGGCAGGTTCATGACACATCGCCAAGAGGCTGTTCGCGCCGCGGCCGTTGACCGCGACATTGCGGCACGCTGGTGCGCTCTCGCCGAACAGCGGCTGGAACATCTCTCCGAAATGTTCGAGACCGGACGCTGGCGCCGCTACCATTCCGAGCTCGCATTCCTCGAAAACATCCAGGAAGCCAAGCGCGCGGTCCAGACCTGGCGCGCCATAGCGACCGGCGAGGACGTCGCCGCGGCCGCCGCGAGCGTGACCTCCGCATTCGGATGGTCGCCGGCGACCTTGTCGCGCATCGCGCCCGAGACTGCCGTGCCGGCCGCGCTCGACCCCACCCCGAACGTGCTCGCCGAGGTGACCGAAGCCCCGCTTGCGCCGCTCGCCGCGCTTCTGCAACAGTTCTCGCCCCCCGCGGACGACATCGTCGCAGCCCCCGAACGCGTCGTCGAATTCACCCTCAGCCTCGACGGTATCGAGGCGAGGTACCCGCTGCTGCGGAACACGTTCTGAGCGGACGATGTCGCCGCGCCTTCCCATCCCGTCATCCTGAGGTGCGAGCCCTGCGGTGCAGAGCACCGCGGGGTGAGCCTCGAAGGATGAAACGGCTCGTCTGGCAACCGCGCAGCTACCGCCGCACTGCATTCCCGCCGACCACCACCTGCGCAAAGCGCTGGGCGCCGTCTGCCGACAGATCCGTCGTGACCGCACGTGCGTGGTCCAGCCCGACCACCGCGCCGCGCGGGGTTTCCGAGATCATGTTGTTGTTGACGAGGGCAGTGCCCGCGCCCGGCACGACGGAGACGCCGACGCCGGCGAGTGCCTTGCGGATGACATTGCCGGAGATCACGACATCGCGCAGATATTCGCCCCAGCCGGCGACGATGCCGTAGGACGGCGCGTTCTCGATCACGTTGCCGGTCACGGAGGTGTCCGCCTCGATGTAGATGCCGACGCCGGCATCGTCATCCGGCGCGGTGCCGATCGGCCGCTTCGGGATCAAGTTGCGGATGATGTTGCCCTGGACCACCGCGATGCGGCCGCCCTCGTTGAAATTGCAGACGGAGACGCCGACGGCGGCGCCGTCGACCGTGTTGTTGGCGATCACCGCGGCCTCGAACGCGAACTCGGAATAGAGCGCGACCTCGCGCACGTCGCTGACGCTGTTGCCGGTGATGTGGATGTTGGAGGCCGAGTTGCCGCGCACCGCGGAGTAGTCGCAATTCCGGATGCGATTGCCGCGCACGATCACGTTGCCGGCGCGGAACGCGTTGATGGCGTTGCCGTACTGACCGGAGCCGCCCGGTCCGGCCTTGATGTCCTCGATGCGGTTGTCGGCGACCAGCGTGCCGTCGTCGCCGATCGCGGTGCGCAGGATCTCGACGCCGTTGTCATTGGTGCCGACAATCGTGTTGCGCGCGACGCTGAGGCCCCTGGCATCGAACGACACCACGGCCGTTGCAGCAATGCTGGTAAAAATATTGCCGGAGATGTCGCCGGACACCTGCTCGAGCCAGACGCCGCTGCCGCCGGAACCGGTGATCTCGCAATCGATGATACGGACGTCGCGGCCGCCGAGGATGTGGATCAATCCGCGCCGCGTCGGCAGCGGAATGCCGCCGCCGTCGAAGGTGATGCCGGTCAGGCCGATTGCATCTGAGCCGTCGCTCTGGATCGCCGACGCCCCGCCGGTGAAGATCAGTTTGGTCGCCCCACGCACACCGATCAATTGCGCGCCATTCGGCAGTCGCAACAGTCCGGTGCGGTAGATTCCGGGCGGCAGCGCCAGCGGCATTTGCGCCCGCGCGGCCTCGTCGATGGCGCGCTGGAGCACGCGGGTCTGGTCTTCGCTGCTGCCGGGCCGTACACCATATTGGGTCGCGTCGCGGCCGAGCAGCGACGTCAACGGCGCCGCGCGCGCGGCGTCTGCCGGCATGGCCAGCGCGCCGGCGATGCCTGCGGTCGAAGCACCGATGAGATGACGGCGGTTGAGGTTCATGGCGCGTCCTCCGGCGGACGCGGGGCGCGTGTCCGCGATGGTTAGGTAGCGCAGGGCGGCCGAGGCCGTGAGGATTGTTCACAGTAGGGTTAAATGTTTACCGCAGGCGAGGCGCCGTAGGGTGGGGCAAAGCGTAGGGTGCCCACCATTGTAATTCGCAGATCGGATAGAGAGGGTGCGCACGGCGCAAGTGCGCCTTTGCCGACCCTACGAAGTGCGCCCCTTCCGCGCCTGCTGCACCATCTCCATCAGCATTGCCTCGCCGGCATCCACCAGTTCCTCCAGCGTGATCCGTGGCGCACCCTTGCGCCGCACGGCGCCGCCGCGCGCGAGCAGGGGAATGTGGATGAACGCGGCAAGCTTCGGTCCGCCGGCCTTTGCGTTTTCGATCGCGCGCCAGCTCAGATAATTGCAGAGATAGGCGCCGGCATCGCGCGAGGGCCGGGCGTCGATGCCGGTGAGGCGCGCGGCGCGCAGCAGCCTTGCCGTGTGTGGACCGAACATCATAGCGTCCGCATTGGCGGCGATGCCGCGCTTGCTCGAGCGGGTGTTGGCGGCATCGGGCCAGAGCATGGTGACGGCATTGCGCGCCCGGGTCTCGATGCGCAGGTAAGATGTCCGCGCCGCGAGGCCGAACATCAGCAACGCGTCCGGCCTGTGCACAGCGAGCACTTCCGGCAATTGCCGGTCGACCGCGGCATAGGTCACCGGGAAGATGTGGTTTGCCATCTCGACGTCGTCTAACGCGGGACGCCGCAGCCGCGCCAGCCGCGCGACCAGCGGCTGGGTCGGGTTATAGGGCGCGCCGGGAAACGGCCCGAAACCGGTGAGGAGAATGCGGAGTTTGTCGGACAAGTGGTTGGATCCTCTCGCTCATTTTTATCACTGGATATCGCGTCCGGCGAGCCTCCGGCTAGGTCTCCGATCCGGTATCGTGCTTGTGCCGCTCGCGATAGGTCCGGGTCTTCTCCCGGTTGCCGCACAGCGTCGATTGACACCACCGTCTCGTGCCCGGCTTTGAGCGATCGAAAAATACGCGCTGGCATTCGCCCGCGGCGCACATCTTCAAGCGGCCGAGCGTGCCTGTCGCCGCCGCATTGTAGAGTTCGGCGACGATTGCAGAGAGGCCGGCTTGTGCGTCGGCCTGCATAGGCATCAATCCAAATCCGTCCTTGCCGATGGCGGCAACGCGCAGCGCAAATGGCTCCATGGCCTTGTTGAGCGGAGCGGTGGCGGCCGCCTTGCGGTGGCGCTCCGCAGGGTCGGATTTGAGATAGTCCCGGATCGCGCCACGCAATTGCAGGGCCGCTGCGAAGGTCCTCTGAGAGGGGACTGCACCTCGGTCGATCAGCCCATGCTGATGCATCCAGTCGCCGAGCGCAGATGGATCTGCGAGTTCCTCGGCCTGCTGATGCTGCACGCCGCAATGAGTGAAGTGCCGCAAATCCAGCGAGTTGGCGAAATCGTAAACATTCGCCAACGCGTCAGGCACCTGGAACTTGCGGGATTCCTTCGACATGGAACACCATTTAATTGCTTTTGGTGGTTGACACAAGAAACCGCTAAAAATATTTTACTGGTGTGTTGTGAGCGCGCGCTGCTATGTGCAGCTGCACGACGCAAATGGGGGACGCCGAGGTGATCCGCGAGGCCGACGGCAAGACCATCGCGCTGTTTGGCTGCACGCAGATCCTCCTCTACGGCAGTCAGGGCTGAGGTCTCCAAATTCGAACATCAACGAGAGAGAACGGAGTTTCATCCATGTTGCATGTCAGTCATCCCCCGATCTCGACCGAGGAAGCCTCGTATCGGAAATACGTTCAGGTGCTCGACAGCCAGATGGCCTATGTCGATGTCGGAACGGGCGACCCGATCGTGTTTCTGCACGGCAACCCCACACCGTCTTATCTCTGGCGCAACATCATCCCCTATCTCTTGCCGTATGGCCGCTGCCTTGCGCCGGATTATGTCGGCATGGGGAATTCGGGCGCGGCGCCGAACGGTTCGTATCGCTTCGTCGATCACCAACGCTATCTCGACGCCTGGTTCGATGCCCTGGGTTTGACCAGAAACGTTATCCTGGTCGTGCACGACTGGGGTTCGGCGCTTGGCTTTCACTGGGCCCATCGTCACCCCGACAGGGTCAAGGCGATTGTCTATATGGAAGGCATCGTCCGCCCGTTTCACTCCTGGGACGAATGGCCCGACGCGACGCGCGCCTTCTTCCAGGCGCAACGCACACCGCAGGGCGAAGACCTGATCCTGCAGAAGAACCTGTTCATCGAATATTTGCTGCCGCTGCGCCATATCGCACCGGAGGCGATGGAGGTCTATCGCCGCCACTTCCGCAATCCGGGACCGAGCCGCGAGCCGATGCTGAGCTGGACGCGCGATTTGCCGATCGCGGGCGAACCCGCG
Source organism: Bradyrhizobium sp. F1.4.3 (assembly GCF_040548375.1). Taxonomy (NCBI): domain Bacteria; kingdom Pseudomonadati; phylum Pseudomonadota; class Alphaproteobacteria; order Hyphomicrobiales; family Nitrobacteraceae; genus Bradyrhizobium; species Bradyrhizobium sp. F1.4.3. The sequence continues at coordinate 1,509,011 of NZ_JBEPRN010000001.1, read as the reverse complement.
GATGTCGTCGCAATCGTCGAGGCTTATGCAGAATGGTTATCGAAGAGCCCGATCCCGAAGCTGTTCATCGACGCCGAACCAGCAGGCTTCCTGATCGGCGCGCAGCGTGAGTTCTGCAGGGCCTGGCCCAACCAGCAGACGGTCGTGGTGAAGGGGTCTCATTTCCTCCAGGAAGACGCGCCGCAGGAGGTGGGTGAGGCGACCGCACGTTTCGTGTCGAAGGTGCTGGCCGGACAGATCGGTTAAGACGTTTTTCCAGAACGAGCTGGCCGGCCAAGCCTCAGTGCAGGAGGGTCATGATCGCTTCGGCGGCAAGCGCCGGCGTGAGGTGGCCGTCGGCGACTTCCGCTTCGATCTTCTTGACCTTGGTCCGAACCGATGCCTCGCTTCGCAGCCGTGAGAGCATGCGCTGCTCCAGCATCGACCACATCCACTTCACCTGCTGCTCGCGCCGCCGTGCGGCGAACTCGCCGGACGCGTTCATCGCGGTGCGGTGATCGAGGATCTTTTGCCAGAGCTTTGCGATGCCGTCGCCGGTCAGCGCCGAATAGGTCTCGACCGGCGGATGCCAGTGCTCGGAGCGCGGCGCCAAAATGTGCAGCGCGCCGCGATAGTCGGCGGCGGTGATGTTGGCGCGCTTGAGATTGTCGCCATCGGCCTTGTTGATCGCGATCATGTCGGCGAGCTCGACCAGGCCCTTCTTGATGCCTTGCAACTCGTCGCCGCCGCCCGGCAGCATAAGTGCGAGGAAGAAGTCGGTCATGTCGCAGACCGCGGTCTCGGACTGGCCGATGCCGACGGTCTCGACCAGCACGACGCCGAAGCCGGCCGCCTCGCACAACAACATCGCCTCACGCGTCTTGGCCGCGACGCCGCCGAGCGTGCCTGAGGACGGCGAGGGCCGGATGAAGGCCTCGTCGGCGGCCGAGAGCCGCGCCATCCGCGTCTTGTCGCCAAGGATCGAGCCGCCACTGCGCGCCGAGGATGGATCGACCGCGAGTACCGCGATCTTGTGGCCCTGTTCGATGAGATACGTACCCAGCACATCGATGGTGGTGGATTTGCCGACGCCGGGTGAGCCGGTAATGCCGACGCGAATCGCCTTGCCGGTGTCGGGTAGGAGCGTCTGCACCAACTCACGCGCCAGCGCCTGATGGTCGCTACGCCGGCTCTCCACCAGCGTAATGGCTCGCGCCAGCGCCGCGCGATGGCCTAAGCGGACGTCACGGGCGAGGGATTTGATGTCCAGGGAAGCCTTCTCAACCATGCCCTGCTTTACAACGGCCGGACGAAGCAGGCGAGGGCCCCTCGGCTCAAAGGATGTTGCCGCGGGTCGCGCGTCCGGGATGAGGCGTCAAATCACGCTTTCGCAAAGCCGGCTGCTTTCATCGCCTGACCCATCTGGGCGTCGGCCTGGTCCATGAAGGTTTTGAACTGGCTGGCATCGCGCCACACGACGCCGAAGCCGCGCCTGGTCATGAAGTCCTTGAACTGGGGGGAGTCGTACACCTTTTTCAAGGCCGTGGTCAGCTTTGTGGCCACTTCCGGGGCCAAGCCTCTGGGCGCGCCGATGCCGCGCCATGAGCTGGTGAAGTAGTCGACGCCGAGTGCCTCCTTCAGTGTCGGAACATCGGGGAAGGTGGGATTGCGGGCAGGCGCCATGATCGCGAGGCTCCGTGCCTGACCGGCCTCGATCGTGGCCCGCGCCTCCGGCACCGAGCAGGTGGTGAGATCCAGGCTGCCTGCGACGAGATCCTGCATGGCCGGTGCAGCGCCATTCGACGCTGACCACGCGACCTGGTTCGCCGGCAATCCCATCGCCTGCATCCACCCGACGAGTGCCAGATGCCAGATGCCGCCTTGCCCCGTGCCCGATGCCTTGAACTTTCCCGGCGGCGCCACCTTGATGGCATCCATCAGCTCCTTCACCGCCTTGTATGGCGAGGACGTGGAGACCTGGATGCCCGGCGGGTCTTCGTTCATCAGTGCCAGTGGCGTGAAGTTTCGCGGCGTCAGATGCGTCAGGGCCTGCCAATGCAGCATCGAGATTTCCACGGTCAGCATACCGATCGTGTAGCCGTCCGGCGGCGCGGTTGCGATCTCGGCATGACCGACAACGCCGGACCCGCCAGTGCGGTTGACGACGTTGAACGGCTGGCCGAGCTCCTTTTCCAGGAGTGTCGCGACGATGTGTGCGGTTGCATCCGTTCCGCCACCCGCACCCCACGGCACGATCAAGGTCACCGGCTGCGCCGGATAGACTTGCGCGTGCGCAGGCGTGAGAAGAGCGGAAGTGGCCGCAGCCACAGAAGAGGCCGCAAAAGTGCGGCGCGTGATCCCTGACATCAATGTTCCCGGCGGCCCTCGGGAATCGGGCACTTGTCAATGTGCTATTCTACGCGGCTTTGCTCCGATGTCGCAAGCAGCAGCATCACCGCGCTGTGAGCAACGGGTCCCGTCCAGACTTATGACGATCACTGCGCCGCGTCGGCATCGCTCTTCGGCCGCGCGCCGCCGAAGATCCGCGTACCTTCCGCGGTGAAATAGGGCTTCAGCGTATCCCACGGCACGAATGCGACATATTCGCCCTCGGCGTAGGGGCCGACCGCATAGGGCGGGTAGTGGAAGGTGAGGCCAGAACTCTTGCCCGCTTCGGTCGAGGGCGCGAGCGTCACCGCACCGATTTTGAGCAGGCTCGGCTCCACGCCCTTGAGCCACTCGTCGGTCGCGGTCTCGCTGGTATCGCGCTTCTTCTTCTCGATTTTCAGCGAGGCGATCACGGCCTTCGCCATCACCTTCATGGTCGGTCCGTTGTCGGCGGTCTCGGTGAAGAGCGGGCGGATCGAGATGCGCTTGTTCTCGGTCTTGTCCCACAGGATCGTGTTCACGTCGGAATTGGGATGGGCGCCGTGGGTGTCCATGTAGTCGTTGCGGAGCAGGCTGACATAGCGGTCGGCAACGACTGAGCGGATGCTGTACTTTCGCTCAAAGTCCCAGCCGCCATCCCGAAAGGATTGCGGGTCTTCCTTGCGCGAAGCCGCAGCTTCGGCCGCGTTCTTGTCGAGCCATTTCCTGCCTTCGGCGAGGCAATCGGCCGCCAGTGCCGCATCGGCCTTGATCTTGTCGTCGAGGATGACGCGCGCCTCGATGTTTCTGTTCTTGATAACGGCGTCGGGCTTGGGGTCGGCGGCCTGGGAAGGAGAGGCCAGGGCGATCGTAGCGGCGGCCGAAAGGACGGCGATGGTGCGCGGGAGCAATCCTGCGCGCATATTGGCATGATGATATGTCAGTTCAGTATCCATGAATTTCCGCTCGTTGACCGCCGCCGTCGACTCGTCCGGGCGTCTGCCAGAGCATAGACATCGCAAGATGAACCGGCGCAGAACGCCAGGCGTGAACACCGGGTCGTGAAGGTTGGTCGCGGAAAACCGCCTGCCGGTTTGATGGTCGGCAGCACCGAGAGGCGGCGGAATTACTCCGCCGCCTCGCTATGCCCGAGCCGGGCGTTCAGCTTGCGGATCAGCTCCTCGGCCGCGTCCGCGATCACGGTGCCCGGCGGGAAGATCGCTTCGGCGCCGGCCGCATAGAGCGCGTCGTAATCCTGTGGCGGCACCACGCCGCCGACGATGATCATGATGTCGTCGCGACCCTGCTTCTTCAACGCGGCCTTCAATTCCGGCACGGCGGTGAGGTGCGCGGCGGCGAGCGAGGAAACGCCGAGGATGTGGACATCGTTCTCGACCGCCTGGCGGGCGGCCTCGTCGGCGGTCGCAAACAGCGGCCCGATGTCGACGTCGAAGCCGATATCGGCGAACGCAGACGCAATCACCTTCTGGCCGCGGTCGTGGCCGTCCTGACCGATCTTGGCGACCAGGATGCGCGGGCGGCGGCCCTCGGCTTCCTCGAAGGCGTCGATCAGCGCCTGAACCTTCTCGACCCGGTTACCCATGCTGGACGCCTCCCGCTTGTAGACGCCGGTGATCGACTTGATCTCGGCGCGGTGCCGGCCGAACACCTTTTCCATCGCGTCCGAAATCTCGCCGACGGTCGCCTTGGCCCGCGCCGCGTCGATGGCGAGCGCGAGCAGATTGCCGTTGCCTTCGCCGGCCGAGCGCGTCAGCGCGGCGAGTGCGGCCTCAACGTCGGTCTGGTTGCGCTCGGACTTCAGCCGCGTCAGCTTGTCGATCTGGAGCCGGCGGACGTTGGTGTTGTCGACCTTGAGGATATCGATCGGGGCTTCGTCCGATGGCTTGTACTTGTTGACACCGATCACCGCCTGCTTGCCGGCATCGATACGCGCCTGCGTCTTGGCGGAGGCCTCCTCGATGCGCAGCTTCGGCACCCCGGCCTCGATGGCTTTCGCCATGCCGCCGAGCTCCTCGACCTCCTGGATGTGGCTCCATGCTTTCGCTGCGAGGTCGCGCGTGAGCCGCTCGACATAATACGAGCCGCCCCAGGGATCGATGATGCGGGTGGTGCCGCTTTCCTGCTGGAGGAAGAGCTGGGTGTTGCGGGCGATGCGTGCCGAGAAGTCGGTCGGCAGCGCAAGCGCTTCGTCGAGCGCATTGGTGTGCAGCGACTGGGTATGGCCTTGCGTCGCCGCCATCGCCTCCACCGTCGTGCGCATCACATTGTTGAAGACGTCCTGCGCGGTCAGCGACCAGCCGGAGGTCTGGCAATGCGTGCGCAGCGAGAGCGAGCGCGGGTCCTTCGGGTTGAACGGCTTGAGCAGCTTCGCCCAGAGCAGCCGCGCGGCGCGCATCTTGGCCACTTCCATGAAGAAGTTCATGCCGATCGCCCAGAAGAACGACAGCCGCGGCGCGAAGCGGTCGACGTCGAGGCCTGCAGCAAGGCCGGCGCGCAGATATTCGACGCCGTCGGCGAGCGTATAGGCGAGCTCGAGGTCCTGCGTCGCACCGGCCTCCTGCATGTGATAGCCGGAGATCGAGATCGAATTGTATTTCGGCATCTTTTGCGAGGTGTAGGCGAAGATGTCCGAGATGATCCGCATCGAGGGCGCAGGCGGATAGATATAGGTGTTGCGCACCATGAACTCTTTCAGAATGTCATTCTGAATCGTGCCTGAGAGCTTTTCAGGCGGCACGCCCTGTTCGCCTGCGGCCGCGACGAACAGTGCGAGGATCGGCAGCACCGCGCCGTTCATGGTCATGGACACGCTCATCTGGTCGAGCGGGATGCCCGCAAACAGTGTGCGCATGTCGTAGATGGAATCGATCGCAACGCCGGCCATTCCGACGTCGCCGCCGACGCGCGGATGATCGCTGTCATAGCCGCGATGGGTGGCGAGGTCGAAGGCGACCGAGAGGCCCTTTTGTCCCGCCGCGAGATTGCGGCGGTAGAACGCGTTGGAATCCTCCGCCGTGGAGAAGCCGGCATATTGTCGCACCGTCCAGGGCTGGTTGACATACATGGTCGGGTAGGGGCCGCGCAGGTAAGGCGCGATGCCGGGATAGGTATCGAGGAAGTCGAGCCCGGCGAGATCGGCCTCGCCATAGGCGGGCTTCACCAAGATGCCCTCGGGCGTGAGCCACGGTTCGGCGCTGCCGGTTGGAGCTGCGGTCGCGGCTCTCTCGAAGGCGACATCGGCGAAATTGGGAATGCGGCTCATGGCTTCAACCATATCATAGGCGCTCAATCATGGTCCGGATGCTGATGGCTGACGATGGTCGCCATCTTCTCCGGCCCGTAATTCTGCTGCGTGGTCTGGCTCGGCAGGTTGGCGACGCCGACCACCCAGCCGAGGCGGGATTCAGTTCCATATTGCCGCGTCGGCACCAGCCGGTCCGGCCGGTCGAAGGCGCCCGTCATGATCTCGATCCGGTCGCCGTCGATGCGGCCGAAGCTGAGAGGCGTGCCGCAAGCGGCGCAATAGCCGCGATCGGCGATCGAGGAGGAGCGGAAGAACGCCGGCTCTCCCTTGGTCCAGGCAAAATCCGTCCGGTTGATATCGGCGAAGGAGGCGAACGGCGCGCCGCTTGCCTTCTGGCACATCCGGCAGTGGCAGATCGAGACCTTGTTGGGGACCGCCGTCAGAGCGAAGCGGATTGCGCCGCATTGGCAGCCGCCGGTGAATACGGTTTTGCTCGCGTCGGTCATGCCTGTTCCATCCGCAGGTAAGCGTCTTGCAACGTTGCAAGCGCGTCGCCCCCGGCGAAGACAAAACCCGCGACGCCGGCGGCCCGCAGCGCCGCCTCGGCCTGGGCCGTGCGGCCTGCCAGATAGATATGTCGTGCTCCAGCGGTTTGCAGGGCCTTCGCCGCGGCTTCGGCGTGTTCCGCATAGACCTTGTCGCTGGAACAAAGGCAGGCAAGCTCCGCGCCGGAGGCCTTGAAGGCGGCGACGAGCTTGGCGGGATCGGCAAAACCCTCGCTGTCGATCGCCTGAATGCCGCCGGTCTCGAAGAAGCTTTTTGCAAAGGTCCCGCGCCCCGTGAAATCGGCAGGCGTGCCGAGATTGGCCAGAAACACTTTTGGCCGCGTGCCGCGTGCCTTCAACGCCGCATCGGATTTATCGCGAAGCGCCTCGAACGGTTGCGCAAGCCGCATCGGGGTGAGCGCATCGAATTTGTGTTTCTGCTCGCCGTAAGGTGCCAGCGCGATCGGCGTCGCTGTCAGCACCGCCGTCTCGCGCTCTTGCAGGTTCGGAAACTCGCTCGCACCCGTCAGCACGTCGCGGCGCTTTGCGATATTGGCCTCGCGCGCTTTTCGCGTGGCCGCGACCTTGCTTTGGAACAGACCTTGTTGAAGCGCCGCAAAAGCGCCGCCGGCTTTCTCGCTCTCCTGGAACAGCGCCCAGGCCGCGTCGCAGAGCTGCGTGGTGAGAGCCTCGATGCCGCCCGCGCCCGCTGCGGGATCGCTGACCTTGGCGAGGTTGCTTTCTTCCAGCAGCAGAAGCTGCGTGTTGCGCGCCACGCGCCGCGCGAACGGATCGGGCAGCCCAAGCCCGAGCGTATGCGGCAGCACGGTGATTGCGTTGGCACCGGCGAGCCCCGCCGCAAACGTCGCCATGGTTGCGCGCAGCATGTTCACATAGGGATCGCGCTGCGTCAGCATGCGCCAGGCGGTATCGGCGGCGATGAACAGCGGCTTGGGCGTGAGCCCGCAAGCCGTTTCGATGCGCGCCCAGAGCAGCCGCAGCGCGCGGAATTTTGCCATGGTCAGGAATTGGTCGGCGTCCGCCGCAGGCCGCGCATAGACCATGCCTTGCGCCTGCTCCAGCGGAACGCCCGCGCCTTCGATTGCGCGCAGATAAGCGACGCCGCAGGCGAGCACGAAGGCGAGCTCCTGCCCCTCCGATCCGCCGGCATCATGGACGACGCGTCCGTCGGCGGAAGCAAACGGCCCCTTGAAGCCGAGCGCGGCGAGCCCCTTGATGCCGCCGGTAACGGCGGGAACGATCTCCTCCCAGCTATAGGGGCTGTGGCCCCATACCGCGCAGGCCGCCAGCGGATCGAGCCCAAAGCGGATGTCGCAGGCCGCGGGATCGATGCCGCTGCTCTTCACATATTCCGCGACATGGATCGCCGCCATCCGCGATTGTGGGCCGACCTGAAGCTCGATGCCGATGCCGGCATCGAGGTGAATGTCCTTCAACACCTTCGCGACCGCATCGGCCGTCGGGTCCAGGCCGAAGCCGTGGCTGCCATTGCCGCCGGCGAACACCAGCGAAAGCCCCGTGGCGCCGTTCTCCAGATCCTGCAAGGCCTGCGCGTTCGCAGCCGCCGCGTCGGGATGGTCGATCCGCTGCATGATCTGCCACGGCGCGGCCGCGGGTCGTCCCGTCACGGGCGCAACGCCTGGGGCGCGCGGATATAGCGGATTGATCTTCAGCCCGTCATAGGTCTTGCCGACCAGCTTCTCGAACGGCGCGCCCTTCAGCACGCCATCGACCAGCTTGCGCCAGTCCTCGTCCTTCGCCTTGGGAAAATCGGCCGCCAGCGGCAGGTCGTCGGTCACGGAGGTCATACGGCCAGGGGCTCCCAAACGGCTTGTTATTCGGCCGCGAAATTGCCACGGCCGGCCGTCCCTGCAAACGGTTGTTTTTGGTTAACCGGTATCCGGAAGCCGCTCAATGCCTTGCGTCGAGACGCTGGCGAGCCCGTCACGCACACGAATGCCGCCGATCACGCGGTCAGGCGCGATTTCGGCGAGCGGGACCAGCACGAAGGCGCGTTCGAACAGGCGCGGATGCGGCAAGGTCAGGTCGGGTTTCTGCAAGCTGATATCGTCATAGGCGATCATGTCGAGGTCGAGCGTGCGCGGACCCCATTGCCGCTCCTTGTTCCGCGTGCGGCCGAATTTCTGCTCGACCTTTTGCATCACGAACAGCAGCGCATGCGGATCGAGGCTGGTCTCGATCTCGACGCAGGCGTTGATGAAGGGATCCTGGTCCTCGTCGCCCCAGGGCGGGGTCGCGTAGTCCGGGGAGCGCGCGATCAGCACAGCCTGCGCCATACCGCAGATGTGGGCGATCGCTTTCCCGAACGTCGCGCGGACATCGCCGACATTGCCGCCGAGCGCGATCAGCACGCTTGCCATGTCAGGGGTGCCGCGAACGCGTCAGCATGATGCCGACGTCGTCGAAGATCGCGGCGATCGGCGCATGCGGCTTGTGCACGGTGATCTTCACCGCGCGGATGCGCGGGAAGTGCGACAGGATGGCGTCGGCAACGGCGCCGGCGGCGCGCTCCAAGAGCTTGTAGTTGGTGTTCTTGAACGCCGCGGTCGTGGTCGCCACGACTTCGGCGTAGGACACCGTATCGGCGAGCCGATCGGTGCGCGAAGGCTCCGACAGGTCGGTATAGAGTTCGAGGTCAATGACAAAACGCTGGCCGACTTCGGTTTCGTGATCCATCACGCCGTGGCGAGCATGGATCGACAGGCCGGTCACGAAGATCGTATCGGTCATTGCTTGCTCTCGATTGCGTTCGCCACCCGCAGGGCCTGCAAGGTCTCGGCGACGTCATGGGTCCGGATGATTTTTGCGCCGCGCTGCGCGGCGATCAGATGCGCGGCGATCGAGCCGGCGAGCCGTTCTTTCGGCTCCGATGGCGACACCGAGGCGATGAAGCGCTTGCGCGAGGCGCCGACCAGGATCGGCAGGCCGAACATCTCGAATTCACGCAGCCGCGCCAGCGCGGTCATGCTTTGCTCGGCCGTCTTGCCGAAGCCGATGCCGGGATCGAGCACGATTTTCTCGCGCGCGATGCCGGCCTGTGCGGCGATCACGAGCGAACGCTGAAAGAACGCTTTCATGTCTGCGATGATGTCGATCGCGGGATCGGCGCTGTCACGGTTGTGCATGACGATCACAGGGACGCCTTTCGCGGCCACCAGCGGCGCCATGCCGGCGTCGCGTTGCAGGCCCCAGACGTCGTTGGCGATCGCAGCACCCTGGTCGAGCGCGAAAGCCACGACCTCGGCCTTCATGCTGTCGATCGACACCGGCACGCCGAGCGCCACGATGTCCGCCAGCACCGGCTTCAGCCGGGCAAGCTCGCCTTCCGCCGTGACCGGCTGGGCGCCCTTGTAAGGCCGGGTGGACTCGGCGCCGATGTCGATGATGTCGACGCCATCAGCGATCATCGCCTGTGCCCGCACCAGCGCCTGCTCCGGCGCGATGAACTCGCCACCGTCCGAGAAGGAATCCGGGGTGACGTTGAGCACGCCCATCACCGCCGGAATCGGCCGGCCCACGAGCGTCCGCAACACGTCAGGCCCGGCCGAGCCGGCCGGCGCGACGGATGGGGAGGGCGAGGCGTTCATGTGGCTCGCTTTAGCGGTCGGGGAGGAGGGATTCAAGACGGGATTAGGGGCGATGCGCGCCGCTCCGTCACCCGGGCCACTCCTTCACCGTCACCCCTGAGGTGGCCGCTTCTTCGGCGGCCCTCGAAGGGCGACGGCCCAACTCTCGCAGCGTGACGCCAGCGTGGCCGTTCATCCTTCGAGGCTCCCCGCGCGGTGCTATGCACCGCGCGGGGAGCACCTCAGGATGACGGAGAGCCTAAGCTAATACGTAATCTTCGGCGCCAGCTTCTTGGCTTTGGCGATGATGTCGCCGACCGATTTTTCCGAGGGCAGGATGCGGACCAGCTTCTTCCTCTCGTTCGCCTCCCGCATGCTCTGGGCGAGCCTTGCCGGATTCCGATAGGAAAGTTCGCGCACGGTGGTGACACCGGCGGCGCGGACCAGGCCGACCTTGGCCCTGCCCATGCCGGGAATGCGCATGTAGTCGGAGACGTTGGCCCACTCCAGCAGTTGCTGCTCGCTGATGCCGGTCTTGGCCGCAAGCGTCTTGCGGCCCTTGGCGGTGCTGGCGGCTTCCAGCAGCGCGTCGGTGGTGCGGATACCCTGCGCCTTCAACTTGCTGGCGGCAAAGGCCGGCAGGCCCTCAATCTCGGAGATCGGATATGTCATGATACTCAATATGAAATGCGTAGCTCTCAGGCGAACTGGCTGAGGCCCGGCGTCCCTGCGATGATCTTGCCCATCTGATCCGCTCCGATTTTGTCTCGGCCGAAGCGAAAAAGTTCACGGGCAACCGTCTGAATGTCGGACATGCCAAGTCCCAGGCTCATCAGGCGCGTGCCGACGGCCATCAGGCCGCCGCCCATCAGCCGCGACAGTCCGCCGCCGCTCCTGGACGCTTCGATCGCTGCATCTGCACCGGGGATATGGTCGATCAGGGCCTGCACGCTGTCGGAAGGACCCTCGCTGCGGAGGAAACCCAGGATAATGCCGACGGTCTTTTCAGCGACAGCACCATCTATGCTGGCGTTTGTCGCCAGCCGCCCGATCAGCTCGTCCATATGGCCTGCCCCTCAGCCGGATCACATGCCGGAGTATTGTTTTCGAAAAACGATCTTGGGCCGGTGCGATGCGAAATACAAGCGATGAACGCATCCGGTATCGCGATTCATCTTCAATCGCGCAAAAAGTGTTGCAGCGATGCAAGAGCGGAGAAGGAATCAATGAAAAATTGCCGCGGTGCGAATGTATCGCTCCGACTTTTGGCGGATGTCTCGCGTCCGTTCTCCGACAATGTCGCATGTCCGTGGCGTCTTGAACGGTTTCAATCGGGGCACGACATGCGTTAAACTACGGAACTGGTGAGCTTGAGTTTCAATAGGCGAAACGAGCAGACAGAACAGAGACAGAGTGATGACGGCACAGGACAACACGCTCGGCGATACCGACGACAAGATCTTCGTCGGCAAGGGAGACGAGCAGGCCTGGTTGACGCTGGCGCTCGCCAATCGCCACGGCCTCGTCACCGGTGCGACCGGAACAGGAAAAACGGTATCGCTGCAAGTGATGGCAGAAGGATTTGCGCGCGCCGGTGTTCCGGTGTTCGCCGCCGACATCAAGGGCGACCTCTCCGGCATCTCCGAGGTTGGCGAAGCCAAGGACTTCATCGTCAAGCGTGCAACCGAGATGGGGCTGACGTTCCAGCCCGACCAGTTCTCGACGGTGTTCTGGGATGTGTTCGGCGAGCAGGGGCATCCGGTGCGGGCCACCGTCACCGAGATGGGGCCGCTGTTGCTGGCGCGCATGCTCGATCTGAATGACGTGCAGGAGGGCGTGCTCAACGTCGCCTTCCGCGTCGCCGATGACAATGGTCTTGCCCTGATCGACATGAAGGATCTGCGGGCGCTGCTCGATGCCATCGTGCCTGACACCAGCAAGAAGGGTCCGGACGCGGAAGAGGATCCGCTCGCGCCGATCCGGAAAGCGGCCCAGGGGTTCGGCAACGTCACCAAGGCCACCGTCGGCACCATCCAGCGCCAGCTCCTGGTGCTGGAGAACCAGGGCGGCACAAAGTTCTTCGGCGAGCCGGCGCTGACGCTGAAGGATTTCATGAGGACCGACCGCGACGGGCGCGGTATGGTCAATATCCTCGTCGCCGACAAGCTGATGCAGAGCCCGCGGCTTTACGCGACATTCCTGCTGTGGATGCTGTCGGAGCTCTTCGAGGAGCTACCCGAGGTCGGCGACCCGCCCAAGCCAAAACTGGTGTTCTTCTTCGACGAGGCGCATCTCCTGTTCAACGACGCGCCGAAGGCGCTCATGGACAAGATCGAGCAGGTGGTCCGCCTGATCCGATCCAAGGGCGTCGGCGTCTATTTCGTCACCCAAAACCCGATCGACGTCCCCGACCGCGTGCTCGGTCAAATGGGCAACCGCGTGCAGCATGCGCTGCGCGCCTTCACACCGCGGGACCAGAAGGCGGTCGCCGCCGCCGCGCAGACTTTCCGGCCCAACCCGAAGCTCGACACCGCCAAGGTGATCATGGAGCTCGGCAAGGGCGAGGCTCTGGTGTCTTTCCTCGAAGGCAACGGCACCCCAGCGATAGTCGAGCGGGTGATGATCCGGCCGCCATCGGCCCGGATCGGGCCGATCACGCCGGAGGAGCGCAAGGCGATCATGGATGCGAGCCCGCTGAAGGGCAAATACGACACCGCGATCGATTCCGAGTCTGCGTACGAGATCATCCAGAAGCGTATCGCCGGCACCGCGGCGCCGGCCGACGGCTCGGCGCGCGGAAGTGGTGGCGGCATCCTCGGCCAGATCGGCTCGATCGTCGGCACCATCTTCGGCACCAACACCGGACGTAACCGGCTGACGACGGGACAGCGCATCGCGCGCGACGTCACGCGCACGGTCACCGGCAGGGTGGTCGGCGGCGTCGCAGCCGATCTCGGCAAGTCGGTCGGCGGCCAGCTCGGCGGCTCGGTCGGCCGCGCGCTCGTTCGTGGCGCGCTCGGTGGATTGCTGCGAAGGTAGGCAGCGAGCTCTGTCTGAGGCAATTCATCCGCGGGCCCGGGTCACCTCGACCGATACCGGAACGAGGTCGAGTGCGCGATGGGTACAAATTCGGGTGAAGGGGGCTCTCCAAGCCTCCGTCGGTCTGCTAGGTGCTATGTCTCCTGGCTGGACCACATTGTGACCTCAACCGACTCTTCTGCCAAATCCCGCGAACTCCGACTCCCGTCGCTGCGCGCGCCGCTCGATCTCCTCTTCCTGCTCTGCTGCGTCATCCTCGCCGCCGATGTCCTCGGTCCCGAGATCTTTGGCCACGGCAAGACCAAGGACTATGCGCTGTGGTATTGGGCCGGGCAGCAGGTGCTGCACGGCGGCCCGCTCTACCCCAGCGACATCCATCACCAGTTCGAGTTCATCTATCCGCCGCTGCCGGCGATCCTGCTCGCGATCCCGAGCTGGTTCGGCAAGATCCCGCTCTACATCGTGCTGTCGCTGCTGAATGTGGTGGCGTGGTGGTCCACGGGCATTCTCTCCAATGCCATGACCGGATCAGGCCGCAGGCCCGGCCCCTGGCTCGAAGCGCTGCCGGCCCTCGTCACCGTGACCTTCGTGTTCGACATGTTCGACCTCGGCCAGCCGAACCTCGTCCTGCTGGCGATGATGCTCTACGGCTTCCGGAGCCTGCAGCGTCAACGGTCCTGGCTCGCAGGCTTCATGTTCGCGCTCGCCACCGCCATCAAGGTGTTTCCCATCGCAGTGCTGCCCTATCTGGTCTGGCGCCGGCAGTGGGCGGCCGTCGTCAGCATGCTCGCCTTCATCGGCATTCTTCTCTACGTCGTGCCGGCGCCGATCCGTGGCTTCGAGCGCAACGCCGCCGAGCTCAAGACCTGGTACCAGGGCATGGTCGGGTCGAGCTCGGAAAAGGGTTTCGGCCAGCGCGACGAACAGAACTGGTCATGGGTCAACCAGTCCATCATTGCTGTGACGCACCGGCTGGTCCGGCCACTCAACTACAACCAGGAGGATCCCGACAAGCTGCCGCGCACGATGAACGTCATCGCTGTCGACTACAAGACGGCGAACTTGATCGTGCTCGCGGTGTCGGCGTTGCTCGGGCTCGGCTTCGTTGCGGTCATGCCGTCACAGCGGCGGCGAACGGCGCGATCGGATGCCGAGGAGCTCGGCATCCTGTTCTGCCTGATGACGGTCGCCTCGCCATTGGCGCGGCAATACTACTTCATGTGGCTGTTCCTGCCGATGGCGGTGCTGATGCATCGTGCCGCGTTCGACGAACGGGCCAGCGTGCGGCTGGGAACCTGGCTCGCACTGTGCGCCGCCGGCGTTCTCATGCTGCTGTCACTGCCGCCGTTTCCCAATGTGATCCAGGCCTGGGGCAACAATCTGATCGCTACCGCCATCCTCGCCGGTACGCTGGCCTGGCACATCCGCCATCCGCCGGTTGCGGCTAGCTCCGACGCCGCGGCAGGTCTAAAACCACAACCCTCTTGAGACTCGAAAGCAGGGAATACGACCATGGCCAATGCGCAGCTTCAATCCGTGCTCGACCACATCGACAAGGAGTTTGATAACAGCCTGGAGCGTCTGTTCTCGCTGTTGCGGATCAAGTCGATTTCCGCGGACCCGGCCTTCGCCAAGGATTGCAAGGCGGCGGCCGAGCATCTGGCCAAGGACATTGCAAGCCTCGGCGTCGCGACCGAGGTGAGGCCGACTGCCGGCCATCCCGCCGTCGTCGGCAAGAGCAAGACAGGCGGACGGCCGCACGTGCTGTTCTACGGTCATTACGACGTGCAGCCGGTCGATCCGCTCGACCTCTGGCATCGTCCGCCGTTCGAGCCGGTCGTGACCGACCATGCTGACGGCCGCAAGATCATCGTTGCGCGTGGCGCCGAGGACGACAAGGGCCAGGTGATGACCTTCGTCGAGGCGTGTCGTGCCTGGAAGGCGGTGACGGGCTCGCTGCCGATCGACGTCACTTTCCTGATCGAGGGCGAGGAGGAGGTCGGCTCGAAGAACTTCGTGCCCTTCATCGAAGCCAACAAGGACGAGTTCAGGGCGGACTACGTGCTGGTCTGCGACACCGGCATGTGGGACCGCAACACGCCGGCGATCACGACATCGCTGCGCGGCCTGCTCTATGAAGAGGTGAAGATCACCGCCGCCAATCGTGACCTGCATTCCGGCGTGTTCGGCGGCACGGCGATGAACCCGATCCGGGTGCTGACGAAAATTCTCGGCGGGCTGTTCGACGACGACAATCACATCACCATCCCCGGCTTCTATGACGGCGTGAAGGATACGCCGAGCGACATTCTGGACCAGTGGAAGAAGCTCGATTTCACGCCAGAGAGTTTCCTCAAGCCGGTCGGACTGTCGATCCCGGCCGGCGAGAAGGGTCGGCTCCTGGTCGAGCAGGCGTCCACGCGGCCGACCTGCGACGTCAACGGCATCTGGGGCGGCTATATCGGCGAGGGCTCCAAGACGGTGATCCCGTCGCATGCGTCGGCCAAGGTTTCGTTCCGCCTGGTTGAAGGGCAGGATCCCGCCAGGATCCGCAAGGCTTTCCGTGAGTATGTGTCGGCGCGGATTCCGGGAGACTGCAGGGTCAAATTCGGCGACCATTCCGCTGGGCCCGCCATCGCGCTCGACTGGAACATGAAGCCGCTCGCCGCCGCCAGGAAGGCACTGACCGAGGAGTGGGGCAAGGAGACCGTGCTGATGGGATCGGGCGCCTCGATCCCGATCGTCTCCGACTTCAAGCGCGCGCTTGGGCTGGACTCGCTGCTCGTCGGCTTCGGCCTCGACGACGACAACATCCATTCGCCGAACGAGAAGTATGACCTCAAGAGCTTTCAGAAGGGCATTCGCTCCTGGGCCCGCATCCTCGCCGCGCTGGCAGAGGTGAAGTAGAGCGCGGTGCGTAGGGTGGGCAAGGCGCGAAGCGCCGTGCCCACCCTCTCTCCAGGATTGCGACAGAAGACGGGGGCACGCTTCGCCTTGCCCACCCTACGAAGATGCACCAAACAAAAACGCCGCCCGGAATTGGGCGGCGTTTCATTCCAAGACGTGCAGAGGGTGTTGAGAACTACCCTACACCAAATCCCTGAAATCTCAAGTCCGGTAGCCAGGAAGCTCGCGGTCGAGCTTGCGCAGCAGCGGCGGCCACACCAGGTTGGTGGCGCGCAGCTCGGCGCGGTCGCGGTTGGCGAGCAGCTCTGTGTTCTTGTCGATCGCGACATCGTCGACCGGGTAGACCGGCGTGCCTAGCGCGCGCGTGCGCACTTGCATCGAGCAGGCGCGCTCGAGGTGATACATGCGCTCGAAGGCGGAGGCGACCGAGCGGCCGACCGTCAGCGTGCCGTGGTTGCGCAGGAGCATGTGGTTGTGGTCGCCGAGGTCCTTCTGAAGCCGCGGCCGCTCGTCATGATCGAGCGCGATGCCTTCATAGTCGTGGCAGGCGAGGTCGTGGGTAACGAGCTGCGCCGTCTGGTTCAGCGGCAACAGGCCCTCGGCGCTGCTCGACACCGCGGTGCCGTCGAGGGTGTGGAGATGCAGCACGCAGATTGCGTCCTCGCGCACCTCGTGGATCGCCGAGTGGATGGTGAACCCTGCCGGGTTGATGCTGTATTCGCTCTCGCTGAGTTGGTTGCCGTGCAGGTCGACCTTGACCAGGCTCGAGGCAGTGATCTCGTCGAACATCAGCCCGTAGGGGTTGATGAGGAAGTGATGGTCGGGGCCGGGCACGCGCGCGGAGATGTGGGTGTCGACCAGATCGTCCCAGCCGTACAGCGCGACGAGACGATAGCAGGCGGCGAGATTGATCCGTTGCTGCCACTCGGCCTCCGTCATATTCGACGGTACTTCCTTCAGGCGGGCTTCCGCTGGCGACATGGCTCATCTCTCCGAACATCGTTGTTTCGGGGACGGAGCCTAGTCCTGCGAGGGGCTGGCAGCAAGGCGCACGAAGCGCGGCAGTTCAGCGTAGCCCGCATGGAGCGAAGCGAAATGCGGGGCCGTGCCAAAGGTCCCGGATTTCGCGGAGCTCCATCCGGGCGACAAGGCAGGAGAAGAATATTACGGCGCCGGGATCGACAGCAGGCTGGAAATGCTGCGGCCGCGGATGTCGTAGACGCGGGCGAACACCACATCGTCGCGCTTGATCTCGACGAGTACCGGCGCGGTGAGGCCCTTGCAGTAGAACTCGCCGAGGGTCATGGCGAAATCGGCCGCATTGGAATCCCAGCCGATGGTGAAGTCGGGGCCGAGCGCGACCTGGGCCGGGCGCTGCGGACCGCACACGGCGACCTTCCATTTGCGGTTGCGCGGCGGCACTTCCTGGCGCTCGACGAGCTGCTCGCGCAGTTCGTCGGAGGCCTGCTTCAGCGCCAGGCCCCAATAGTCCAGCATGAAGCGGTCGTCGGCGGCGCGCACGGTGCCGGCGATATGGTTGAAGTGGGTGTATTGATAGGGATGCAGCCGGATCATCTCGGCGAGCGGCAGCGCCAGGCCGAAGCAGAAAGTGGCGAGCACGACCGGCTGCCAGGCGCGATGATTGGCGCGCAGGCGTTCCATGGCCCAGGCTAAGGCAACGCCGCCGAGCACAGCCATCGGCGGGATAACGAAGACGAAATGGCGGATGCCGTTGTAGAGCGCGGGCCGCTTCACCATCGCGATCGCGAGCGGCAGGGTCGCTGCGAGCGTCAGCATCAAGAGGATGGTCTTGCGGCGGGCCGGAACCTCGCGGCGCGGCAGTAGGGTGAAGGTGCCGATCACGGCGCCGGCCATCAGTACCAGCATCACTTCGGGCAGCTGAAGCGCGAACAGCGTCGGCAGATAGGACCAGGGCATGTCGGGCACGGACACGATCGCGCCGTCGAACATTTCTTTCCAGGGCTTCTCGAAGAAGTGCGAGAAGTAGGTCAAAGCCTCGAAGGGATTGCCGGGCTCCATGATCGACCACGGCCAGATCAGGCCCATCACGAGGTAGCCGAACGCGAGGCCAGGCAGCAGCACATAGACGACATGGGCGAAACGACGGACCGCCTCGCGCGCGCCCTCGGTGCGCAGTTCCTCCAGGAACAACGGCATGAAGCCGATCATGGCGTAGACCAGTGCGAGTCCGCCGAGAATGCGGCAGCCGATCGACAGGCCGGCACCGAGGCCGACGATCAGGATCGTGCGCGGCGAGGGTTTTGGATATTCTTCTGCAAGTCGGACCAGGCCCAGCATCAGGATGATCATCGCCACCGCGAACGGCGCATCCTTCGGGTTCATGAACATGTGGCCGTAGAAGATCGGGCACAGCGCGAGCAGCAGGAGTGCGGCAAGACCGGCAAGGGGTCCGCCGGTCCTGCGGCCGAGCCGCCACGTCACGGCAAGCCCGATCACGCCGACGATCGCGCCGAGCAGACGGCGCGTCTCGAACAGCTCGAGCGGGAGAATCTTGTGCAGGAGGGCTGCGACCATGTCGAAGCCGCCGCCATACATATAGAGGTTGGCGAAGGAAAGCGCCGCGGTGTCCCTGAAGCCGGAACCGAACATGCGCAGCAACAGGTCGGCATATTCGGCATGGGTGTAATCGTCCCAGCCGAGCCCGTAGTCGCGGAAGGTCAAGCCTGCGATCACGGCGACCGCAGCCAGCACCAGCATGGCAAGGTCGTCGCAAGTCCGTTCAACCGAGCGCCGGAGAGGCGTGTCGATCGCCGAAGTCGTGATGGATGTCATGGCTATTGGTGACCCGGAATCCCCTCTTGGCCCTGCTGGTGCGCGCGGGCCTGCTCCCCGGAATCCCTATAGCGCAGTTCCATTACCAAGTAATTGGGCATTATGGCTAAATTCCTGATGCGACGCAGCAAATCCGGTAAACTCGAGAGCCCACCAGAAGTAGCGAGCCGTAGCTGAAGGGAATGTGAATAAGTCCCTGATTTCCTTCCCTTTAGGAACGCAGCCGACAATTGGCCGTTGGCGAGGAACACCGTATGACGGTATCGTGGCGTAACGGGTGTCGCGTGTGGATGCGCGGCCGGGGGTGAGTTCGATGATCTTGGTATTGCTGATCGCAGGGATCGTCGCCGTGGTGGCGGGTCTCGCTGCGGTCCTTTTTGGCTACACCATCAGGGATTTCAGCCTCGGCAGCACCCTCATAATCTCCGGCACCATCGGCGTCTGCTCCGGAATGTTACTGGCCGGCCTCTATGTCGTGGCCACGGAACTGAAGGGAATTGCCCGGCGGCTGGCCGGATCGACCGCGCCGGCGGAGGTACGGGTCCGGCCCGTACTGCCGCCCGGCCTCGCGATGCCCGGCGCGCTCGCACCGGAACCGCCGGCTGCTCCGGCGATGAGGGGCGAGCTGCAGTCATCTCCCGCAGCGCCGCCATGGCAGGGCGAAGCGCCTGCACGCGATCGCCCGCGGGTCGAGGAGCCCGAAGAGCCGCAAGCTCCGGCAGCTCCGGAAGCACCGCGCCGGCGCAACCTGCTGTTCGCCTCGAGCTCGCGCAAGGAGCGCGAGCGTGCCGAGGCGAAGGCTGCCGAGGGGCCGCACCCAGTCCACGCCGAGTCCGCAGTCCCTGCCGCGCCTGAGGCTCCGCCCGCGAGCTTCGACGACGCTTGGCCGAGGCCGGACCGCATGCGGCCGTCGGAGCCGCCCGCGGCGCGTCGCCCGCCGCCGCGCTCACCAGCGACCTTCGAGCCCGCCGCACCTCAGCCTGCACCCGAGCCGTCGCCTGCGGAGCAGCCGCCGGTGAGCGTGCTCAAATCCGGCGTCGTCGACGGCATGGCCTATTCGCTTTATTCCGACGGCTCGATCGAGGCGCAGATGCCGGAGGGCATGATGCGCTTTGCCTCGATCGACGAACTGCGCGCCCATCTCGATCAGCGGTCCTAGAGCATGATCCGGAAAAGTGTGCAGCGGTTTTCCGAAAAGATCATGTTCAAACAACAACCTAAAGCGCGATGACGATCTCATCGCGCTTTAGGACTGCGCGTTCAAGTAAAGCGTCGCCATTCTTGTTCCGATAGTCGTAATCGGCGCATATTCACTAGTCGTCGTATTTCAGCCAAACGTATTGTTGACAGAAAATACTTCGCCTTCGCCAATACAGCGCGACGGAGCCAAATTGGAGAGAGGTCGAGCCCATGTCCGATGCCGCGGGCAAAAATTTCATCGAGCTGACGGCGAATATCGTGTCGGCCTATCTCAGCAACAACCCGACGCCGGCCGCCGAGATTCCGAACCTGATCAGCCAGGTGCATGGCGCTTTGACGCGGGTATCCTCGGGCCGCGTGGAGGCGCCGCTCGAGCCGGCGAAGCCGGCGGTCTCGCTGAAGAAGTCGATCGCGCCGGATTATCTGGTGTGTCTGGAGGACGGCAAGCGCTTCAAGTCGCTGAAGCGCCATCTGCGCACCCAGTACAACATGACGCCCGAGCAATATCGCGAGAAATGGGGCCTGCCGGCCGACTATCCCATGGTCGCGCCGAATTATGCGGTGGCACGCTCGCAGCTGGCGAAGAAGATGGGGCTGGGACAGCAGCAGCGGAAGCGGAAGTAGCCTTCAAGAAGCTTCGGCGAGCGCCTCTTTCGCATCGACCTTGATACGTTCGACCATCGAGCGCAGACCGTTGGAGCGCTGCGGCGTCAGATGGTCGCGAAAGCCGAACTCGTCGAACACGGCAATCGCGTCGGTCGCGAGGATCTCCTGCGGCGTACGGCCGGAATAGAGCGAGAGCACGATCGCGACCAGCCCACGCACGATATGGGCGTCGCTGTCGCCAAGGTATCTCAGGCGCGGTGCGCCGTTGCCGCGGTCGACATGCTTGGCGAGCCAGACCTGGCTGACGCAGCCCTGCACCTTGTTGGCGGCGGAGTGTTCCGCCTCGGGCATCGGTTCCAGGGTGCGGCCGAGTTCGATGACGTACCGGTAGCGGTCGTCCCACTCGTCCAGAAGCTCGAAATTGTCCCTGATTTCGTCGATTGTCGTCATGATGGCCCGTGTTCCCGTTCAGGCCAATATAGGGACGCAAGGCCGCGAAATCGATAGGATTTGAGCCCTAATTCGCTCGCACCGGACCGCGCCACTCCAGCGCGAGGTCGTCCTGGGTCAGGGTGTCGCGCGGCGTCTCGCTTGTGGCCGCATCGCCTTCACCGGCGACTTCGATCGAGCCGGTGTGGTCGGGCGCCTTCTTGTCGTTCTTCTCGTTGGTGATCAGTTCCTTCTTGTCGTTGATGATCTGGTAGATTTTCTTCGCGCCGTCCTGCGCCCGCTGGCCGATGATGGTCGCGGCCTGTCCGCCGACCTCGCAGGCCGCAGGCTGGCGCTTGCAGAACTGGGTCATGTCGGAGACTGCCGCGGTCGCAGCCTGCACCGCATCGGCAGCGCCGATCTGCGGCAGCTTCCCCGATTCGGGCGTCTTGTCCCGCGGCAGGAGCACCAGCACCAGCCCGAGCCAGAATGTGATGCGAAGCAGAAAGCGCATCTTGCGACCTGTATGTTAGATCCCGCCACGGCGATTCCCGCGGGGCGTCCGACCTAGCATCTCTCGATAAATCGCAAGTGATTGCCTTCCGCTTAATTCGCGGAAAATTTACGCAAAAATCTTCGGGAATGCAGTTCTCGTAAATTTTCGATTGACGTCCGTGCCTGTGACCTTCCGGTCCCGCGCATCCACCAATTCGAAACCATGAGAGGGAAGGCGAAACCCTGTGTTCACCATCCCCGCTGATGACATCGCCAAATCGCCTAAAAATCTCCGTGATGCCGCGGTGTCAGGCCGCAGGCCGGGCCGCCTTAGCACTCGTTTAAGGTCGCTCTGACACGTTGGCTCAACGATAAGGAGGCGTTCCGCCACGTCTTCAATGATGAATGAGCCGAAGCGCGAGACCCGTGACAGTTCTGAGTATCATCCGCGATTGTCTCGATGCGCTGCTGCATCCCTCCGCGCGTTACGATGCGCTGACGCGAGCGCGTCATCGTGCCTTCATGGCGCCGCGGCTTCTGGGAAGCTTGGCCGCCTTTGCCGCATTTCCGGTCTATCTCGCCATGCGCGGCGCGCCGAGCGCGATCGAGGTCGCGGCCTTCGCGTGGCTGATCGCGCCGATCCTGTTGTCCTGGTTCCTGTCGCGCACTGGACGTTACGAAGGCGCTCATGTGCTGTCGTCGCTGGCGCTGGCCGGCCTGATCATGGCGGTCGCAGGCACGACCGGTGGCATCGAATCATTTGCGGCGATCTGGCTGGTGGTGGTGCCCCTCGAAGCCGCGCTGTCGGCCTCGCGCCGCGTCGCAGCTTTTGCCTCGCTGCTTGCATTGTCCTGCGCCGGAATCCTGATCCTCGTCAGCCAGCTCGGCTGGTTGCAGCCCGCAGATACCAGCGCCGCGCAACGCGGCCTGCTGATGGCGTTCGGCGTGGCCTCGGCGACGCTCTACGCTGCAGGCGTCGCCTTCGGCGCCGAGTCGCTCGCGCGCACCACTGTCAACCTCCTGTCGCGCGAAGAGGAACGCTACCGTCTGCTGGCGCGCAACATGAGCGACGTGATTTCGCGGCATCAGCGCAACGGCGCGGTGCAATTCATCTCGCCGGCGGTGGAGGCCATGCTTGGCATGCCGGTTGTCCGATTGCTCGGCCATGGCCTGTTCGACCGCGTTCATGTCGCTGATCGTCCGGCTTATCTCACTGCACTGTCGGACGCCGCGCGCGGCGACGTGCGCAGTGTCGAGTTCCGGCTGCGGCAGGAGAAGGCCGGTCCCGAGCGCCGCCAAGCCGGTTTTCAAGCCGATTTCATCTGGGTCGAGATGCGCTGCCGTCCGCTCGAACAGGATCTGGGTCGCCAGCATCTTGATCGAGATGTCGCAGCAGAGGCCGAAGTCGTCGCCGTGATGCGCGACGTCACCGATCGCAAGCTTGGGGAGCAGGCGCTCGATCAGGCCCGCAGCGGGGCGGAGGCGGCCGACGCCGCCAAGACGCGCTTCCTCGCCACCATGAGCCATGAATTGCGCACGCCGCTCAACGCCATCATCGGCTTCTCCGAGATGATCGCGCAGGAGCAGACCTTGATGCTAGGGGCAGCCCAGCGCAGGGAATATGCCCAGCTCATCAACGATTCCGGCCAGCATCTCTTGTCGGTCGTCAATGGCATCCTGGATATGTCGAAGATGGAATCGGGCAATTTCGAGATTGCGTCGGAGCCATTCGCGCCGCGCGCCTCGCTGATGCATTGCTGCAACCTGCTGGCGCTGAAAGCGCGCGAGAATGGCATCGATCTCATCACCGATGCGCCGCAGGATCTACCGGTGATGACCGGCGATCCGCGCGCCTTCAAGCAGATCGTGCTCAACCTCGTCGCCAACGCCGTCAAGTTCACCGAGCGCGGCGGTCAGGTCACAGTGACAGCCGCCGCATCCGCCTCGCAGCTCACGCTGCGCATCAGCGACACCGGCGTCGGCATCGCGCCGGACGATCTCAAGCGTATCGGCTCGCCGTTCTTCCAGGCCGGCAAGACCTATCAACGTCGTCACGAAGGCACCGGCCTCGGGCTTTCGATCGTGAAGAGCCTCGTGGCGTTGCATCTCGGCGAATTGACGGTACAAAGCAAGCTCGGCGAGGGCACCGCCGTCACCGTCAAGCTGCCGCTCGTCTATACGCCGCCGCAGGCCAAAGCGTCTGACAAGAAGCCGGCGGAGAGCAAGATCGCGACGCTGACGCCGGTGCTGCGTCATGAACTTCAGGACCAACCTGCTCTGGTGAAGAAAAGTGCCTAGAAAGTCTGCAAAGGTCGAAGCCGCTCCGCGCCGCCGTGGCGCCAAGGCGGCGGTCGTGGATGTCGAGACCGAGCGCAATCTCGTGATGCGCGTTCTCTTGCACAGCCCCAAGGACACACTGGCCGGCTTCGTCGCCGTCGCCGCCGTCAGCGCGATCGTTGCCAATGCACTGTTCTTCCAGACCGGCCGGCATCCGGCGCCGATGTTCGGCACTGTGATCAATCTCCCCGCGCCGTCGTCCATGCCGCTGTCGAATCCCATACCGCGCCCGCGCCCCGTCGGGGCCGATACCTCGCCGCTCGAGCCGAAGGCGACGGAGTTTCGCGTTGAGCCCAAACCTGCGGAGAGAGCGGCCGAGAAGGCGCCGGAGAAGCCCGTCGAGTCGACCGCATCGACGCCGCGTTCGGGCGATCCAATGACCAATCTGGTCAAGGCCGCGACATCGACGCCGACGCCGCCTTCGGTCGCCATCGCGCGCCCGCCGGCGCCCATTCCGGTGCAGCAAAGCCCGGCGGCACGTCGCCTTGCCGGCGTGCAGCGCGCGCTGTCCGAATATGGCTACGGCCAGTTGAAGGTCACGGGCACGATGAGCGGCGAGACCCAGTCGGCGATCCAGAAGTTCGAGCGTGAGCACAAGATGGCCGTCACAGGCCAGGTGTCCGAGCGGCTGTTGCGCGAGCTCGGTGCCGCGATCGGCCATCCCGTCGAATAATCGTCACGCTTGCGCCAGGGCCGGTGCTCGCAGGCTGGTGCTGATCCCGGCACTGGCCTATCGTGCGCGTCATGCGATTGAAATCAAACATATGGGTCGCGGCGTACTTGCGCCGGTGCCAGACTGAGGGCGTGTTCGGTGCCGTGCGTCGTCGTGGCGCCGAGGAAGCGGGTGCGGTGTTCGTCAAGGTCGCGCTGCTCGACGGCAATGCGATGCTCTACGTGCCGGCGCCGCAGACCGTCTATGACGACGGCCGGCCGGTCGATCGCTTCTTCGTGCCGCTTGCGCCGCAGCCGATGCCTGAGCCTGCTGTCGAAGAGCGCCTGACCAAGGAAATCCGCTTCGACCCGGATGCCTGGATTGTCGAGACCGAGGACCGCGCGGGGCGGCACTTCCTGGAACTGGCGAAGACCTAGCGATCCGACGATCCGTCGGTGCCCGTCAGCACCCCAGGCGCCGAGCCCGGCTGTACGTTTGGCCGCGACTGGCTGGATGCGCCGCGTGCGCGCTGGCGTTCGCTGTCGTGCAGCGACGACTGATACTTGGCGCGCGTGACGGCGAGCGTCGAGCCGCGCCAGGCAGCCAGCATCACCAGCGCCGAGCGGTCGCTGAGGCGGTCATAGAGCCGCGACAACCGGTAGACCGCATCCACGGACGTGCCGATGTCCGCCTTGAAGAACAGCAGGATGCGCTGGAAGTTGGGGCTCGGCATGTCGAGCGCACGCGCGGCGACCGCGAGCGCCTCGCCGCCAGGATCGTCGACGATCTGCGCCGCCACGCGCGAAGGCAGGATCAGGCTGTCGCCGAGCTCGAAGGTGAAATTCTCGAAATCGTTGGCGATTGCCGCCATCTCCAGGATCTGGATCGCGCGCTTGGCGCGCACGGTCGGGATGCGCGGCGCGGCCTTTAGCGGCGTCTGCGACAGGTTGTGCAGGATCAGCGCGCGCTGGCTCGCATCGGCGCCGAAGAACATGTCGTGGATCTCGGCGGCTTCCTTCGGCTGCATCGCCATATTGGCGGCCATGCGCTGCTCGGCGTCGGTCGGCGTGCGGGCAGGTGAGAGGGCGGGCGCAGCACGCGGGATTTCGCGCGCGAGCGGCACCCTGCGGCCTTCTTGCGCCGCGACCAGTCCGAGCTTCTGCAGGATCGGGATGGGCGTCGACGGATAGATTGCGAGCCGCGCCTTGACGGCCGCGCGCGTCGCGTCGTCGACCTGGTCGATCAGCCGCGTGGCGAGCTCGACAAATTGCCGCTGTTCGTCGGCGTTGTGGGTGCTTGCCTGGACATAAAGGTCGGTCAGGACGCGCAGCAGCGTCGGACGAACATCGACGCCCTCGCGACGGGAGAGTGTCATCAGTCCGTCAAATCCGGGAAACAGCGACTTGGTCATGGAGGCGTACGCAACTCGGAAAAGACTGTTGCCTCAGCCTATCAGGGGCTCCTTTAAAGGCTCGTTAAGGAAAACGAGGTGTGAAGGGGGACCCGCAATTTGGGCCGTTACCGTGCCGCAACGGGAATTCCGGCGCGCCCCGTGCGGTTACGGTCCGAACGCCACGTTTACACCCCGTTAACCATGAACTGATCTTAATGATCCCATGTTGCAGCGGCGCTTTCGGTCGCGCGGCAATTGAGAGAGCTGACATGGGGACCATCATTGAATTTCCGGCCGGTCGCCGGGTGGGCTCGTCGGGGGACGTCGTACCGCGCGCGGACATGGGAACGATTCTGATCCTTCCCGCGATCCGCATCGAGCGCGAGGCGGATGAAACCAGCGGCGATCGTGGGCCGGAAGCGGGCACAGCGCCGGGGCGCCGTCGTCGTCGCCGCTAACGTCCGGCTTTTGCAATGCCGGGAACCATCCGCCAGATTCGACCTGTCACATCAGCCGTCCTGCTCGCGCTGTCGGGTGCGACGCTCGCCGCCTGTAGCGGCGGCGATTTCGGCCGCACCCGCGCGGACATGCGCAGCGACGACATGCATCGCTGGCTCGGCGCTGAAGTCACCTCCAGCATCGGTCTGAGACCGTCGCAATTCCAATTGACCGACCAAGAGCGCCAGCTGCGCGACCTCGCCTATCCCATCATCGAGCCGCCGCTGTCCCGGCCGGCCTGGAAGAGCGTGTTCGGCGACTACAAGGCCTTGCCGTCGCCCTGGCACCAGAACATCGTGTTCGACCGCACCATGTACGGGCGCACGCTCATCGACGAGCCGCATCGCTCGCATTCCTCGCGCTATGCGCAGCTGATCGAGGACGTGCGCAACGATATCACCCGGTTCGAGCCGTTCTTCGGCTGTGCGATCCGCGTCATCGATCTCGACAAGAAGCGCGACGCCAGCATGGCGCGCGTCTCCGCGCTTTCGCCACAGGAAAAGGCCGACGCCGTTGAGCGCATGCAGGAGAACTCGCTGATCATCCAGTGGGTGCAGCAATCGCTCGAGCAGCGCGTCTCGTCCTATCGCTGGGCGCTGGAGCGGCTGGTGATCCAGGCGCCCGACGGCATGGCCGCCGACGCCGATCGCCTGATCGGCGAGCTCGCAGCCCAGACCGCCAATCCGCCGGTCGCGGCCCAGCCGGTGTACCAGCGCCCGGTCATCTCGAAGGGCTGACCGCCGCTAATCGCACAACAAAGATATCTCCGCGCCTGCGCCGGGGCCGCGCTCGCGTGCGCCGAAGCGCGCCCCCAGATCATCAAGGCCGCGATTGAACGACGAGAAATGCGGCCGCTATAGCCAGGAGCCAGCCCATTTCATTTCGCTATAGCCGCCAAAGCGGACTCTGTCGGTGAACTCCGCCATTTCGACACGAGCCACTTGTCGACACGAGCCACTTGGTTTTCGATCCGCTTCGCATCACACTGGCATAGGAGATCAACCGTTTCTGCGGATATCGAATGGTCCAGACAAGGCGCCGCGCCGGACGCATGGGAGCCCGGCAAATCTACCAAACCCTCAAGGACCAGATCATGGAGCGGGTGTACGGCGTTGACGGCCTGCTGCCGTCGTCCCGTGCCCTTGCCGGCGAGCTCGGCGTCTCGCGCACCACAGTGACGGTCGCCTATGAGCAGCTCGCGGCGGAAGGCTTCATCGAGGTCCGCCATGGCGCGCGGCCACGTGTTGCCGGTGCCGCCGTCGAGCGTGGGCGGGTCCGCGCCGTATCCAGGCCGTCATCGCGCAATCTGCGGCTTTCAAGATTTGGCGAGCGACTGCGACAAGACCTGCCCCGCTGGACCGAACCGCCGCGCGGCCTCCTTGCAAACTTCAGATACGGCGACTTGTCGCCGGCGGACTTCCCGATACTCGCCTGGAAGAGGGCCATGGTCTCGGCGCTGAACCGGCGGCCCGAGCGATTGGCCTATGAAAACCCTTGCGGGTCACTGCGGCTCCGGACGGCGCTCCAGGGCTATCTCTGGCGTTCGCGGCGCGTACGCTGCGATGTCGACCAGATCGTCATCGTGAACGGATCGCAGCAGGGGCTCGACCTGTGCGCGCGGCTGCTGCTCGATGCCGGCGACCGCTTCGTCATGGAAGATCCGGGCTACCTGATGGCGCGGCACGCCTTCTCGGCCACCGGTGCCATCGCGGTGCCGATTCCGGTCGACAAAGACGGTCTGGAAACCGAGCGCCTTGCGGCGGTCGAAGCCCGGCTCGCCTATGTGACGCCGTCGCATCAATATCCGCTGGGCGGGGTTCTGCCAATAGGACGCCGGCATCAATTGCTCGTCTGGGCAGCACGCGCAGATGCCTATGTGATCGAGGACGATTACGACAGTGAGTATCGCTACGACACCAAACCAGTCCCGCCTCTTCATGCGCTGGAGGGCAGTGGGAACGTCGTCTATCTCGGCACCGTGTCCAAGACGTTGTCGCCGACATTGAGGATCGGCTATTTGGTGGTGCCCGCCGGATTGCGATCCTTGTTCAGCGCGGCCAAGCAGACCATGGATCGGCACACGCCTCAGATTGAGCAGGAGGCGCTCGCCACGATGCTGGAGAGCGGCGCCTACGAGCGCCATGTCAGGCGCGTCCGCCGGCGCAACGCCGAGCGCCGGCAGGCCCTGCTCGATGCCTTGCACCACTGGTTTGGCGATCGGATCCGGATCGACGGCGCGGATGCCGGCTTGCACGTCGTGGCGTGGTTTCGCGATCTGACCCGCGAAAACGAAACAGTGTTGATCGAGACCGCTCGGTCGAAAGGCGTCGGCATCTATCCCGTCTCGGCGCTGTTCGACCGACGCGGGCAGGGGCGCCGCCGCCGTGCGGAGGTCGTCGGTCTCGTGATGGGCTTCGCGGCGCTCGACGTGCGTCAGATCGAGCGGGGCTGCAAGCTTCTCGTCCAGGCCGTCGACGACGTCGTGCCCCGGCGGCGGAAACTGGACCAGAATAAAGCCTGAGAACTGGCAGTTTCATATAGGCCAGATTCTGGCACTCTCCGGGACAGGAACGGAGACAAGCGATGTACATACCCCCCGCCTTCAAGGACGACGATTTCGAGAGCATCCGCGCGATCATTCGCGACGCCCGCCTGTCCCATCTGGTGACGGCGACCGCCGAAGGCACGGTGGCGACGCCGCTGCCGCTCTTCCTCGACGACACCGAGGGCGAAAGCGGAACGCTGTACGGGCATGTGGCAAGGGCCAATCCGCAGTGGCATCTCGCCCCGATCGGCGACGCGCTCGCGATCTTCACCGGCCCGGAGGCCTATGTGACGCCGTCCTGGTATGCGACCAAGCGGGACACCGGAAAGGTGGTGCCGACCTGGAACTACGTCGCCGTGCACGCCTACGGCCCGGTCGAATTCTTTCAGGAGACCGAGCGCCTGCTCGATGTGGTGACGCGCCTGACCAACAAGCACGAAGGACCGCGCGCGAAACCGTGGGCCGTCACTGATGCTCCCGCTGATTTCATCGCCGCGCAGTTGCGGGGGATCGTGGGCCTACGCATTCCGGTCGTGCGGTTCGACGGCAAGCGCAAGCTGAGCCAGAACCGCCCCGAGGCTGATCGCGTCGGCGTCGCGGCGGGACTCGCGGCAAGCGACAACCCGCAGGACCGGCAGGTCGCTCCTTTGATCCAGGTGCCGGCGTAGAGTATCGCGGGAGCCGGAGAACTCGGGGGACGAGATGTTGAAGCTGGCGTTTCCGATGATCCTGGCCGCTGCGGCCGGGATCAGTCTGGTCGTGCAACAGGCCCTCAATGCGAACCTGCGAGCGGCGCTGAAGTCGGCGGCCTGGTCGGGATTCATGAGCTACTTTATCGGTGTGATCTGCATGGCGGCGCTCGCGCTGCTGCTGCAGGACCCCGTCCCATCGGCAGCCACCGCCGCCCGCATACCCTGGTTCGCCTGGAGCGGCGGCCTGTTCGGCGCCATCTTCATTGGGCTCGGGATATTCCTGGTCCCTCAGCTCGGCGCCGCCACCTTCTTCGCACTCCTCATCGCCGGTCAGATGCTTGGCTCGATCGCATTCGACCATTTCGGCTTGTTGGGCGTTCCCGTTCATCCGATCAGTGCCGTCAGGGTCGCCGGAGCCGTCCTGCTCGTGGGCGGGGTCATCCTGATCCGCATGTAGAACGCGAGACGAAGTCCTGGCGTTCAGACCCATCCCTGCGGCTGTGAAAGTGCTCGGCCTTCATGGTTCGAGACCTTACTACGGCTGCGGAGGGTAGCGGTCGAACGTTGGCAATTCGTGCGCGCGCTCCATCCAGCGAAGACGCTCGGCGACCTGGATATGCACCGTCGCCGGTACGGCATCGGGATCGTCATAGGTCCCGCTCTGGATGTCGATGATCCCGGGCAACATGTTGGCATTGATGTAAAACAGACCGGTCCCGCAATTGCCGCAAAAGTGCCGCCGACCATGTTCCGAGGAACTGTAGACCTTGGGCCCTCCCTTGGTCACCTTGACGGCATCGTCCGCGTACATCGTCCAGCCGACAACCGGAGCGCCGGCGTGGAGTCGGCAATCGTGGCGGTGACACAGCGCATGCACGATCGCTTCCCCCTCGACCTGATAACGAATTGCGCCGCAGTGACAGCCGCCGGTGATGGTGCTCATGCTTTCCTTCCGATCGAAGCAAGTTTCTCGGATCGATAGCTTTGGAGGCTTGTAGCTTCAACGGCGCAATCGATTTGCGATTGCGTCCTACTGTCGCGTGACAATAGCCGCCATCACGGGTTCCTATCTGCTGGAACCGGCACCTTAAGTCTGCCGAAGGCGGTGCTTCACGGTCCGCGCTATTGCCGCAGGGGCCTCCTCAGGAATCGCGAAGCAGGAGCTCGCGTTGATTTCGCACAGGACGTATGTGTCGGCGCCGGCGGCGTCTTTCGGGCCGTACAGGAAGTCCGCATCCCAGATCACCGGCAGCGATAGTTCGTCGATGCCGAGCGTTTTCATCATCTGCGGCGTCCATTCGTCCTCCATCGATCTTCGAAGCGCTTGGAATTGCGGGGCATCCGGCCCGTGCATGATCCGCGGGCCTGGCTGCGCTTCAGGCGAGTCGGGGCCTTCGGGCGGCGGCGGGATCAGGGCCTTGATCAACTGGTGCCCGAAGCCCGCGACCTTGGAGCCGCTCATGTAGCAGCGGATCATTCCGTCGGGCAGGCGGGGTTGAAACGCCTGATCGATGATGCAGCCGCCCCAGCCGAAATAGGGCTCGCATCTCGCAAGGAAGGCATCGAGCGGCATGTCCTCCGGCAGGCTCCCGCGTTGCGCATGGAGCACCCGAACTACGGAATCGGCGTTTGGCAGCGCCTCGATCTTCCAAACGCCCTGACCTCCGTTGCCGCGATTTTGCTTCAGCACCCGGGGGCCGTTCGTCTGGAGGCGCGACGGAAATTCGGCGCGGAATGCCGCAGCGCTGTCGTAGCGATGCGTGTCGGTGCCCCAGCCGAGGTGACGCGTTCGGTGGAGCACTTCCTTGACGCCCATCTTCAGGATGATGTCGGGATGTGCGCTCACCCATGGTCCTTGCGCCGCGACGTCGCGAAGCAGCGGGTCGAGGTCAGCGCGCGTCTTGCCCTGATGGATCGGATCGACCCAGACGAGTACGCCGTCGACCGCGTGCAATTGATCGGGGACCGCATCGGCGAAGCTCTCGTCGTAAATCACTGGCCGGGCTTCGATGCCGATTGCGGCGAGTGCTTCGAAGACGCGGACGAAGCGGCTGTTCTGCGCCGTCGTATCCCGGCGTGCGGCAGCGTCTCCGCGTGAGAGGATCGCGATAGTCTGGGGAGGGTGGCGTTCGGTGTCCATGCGCAAGCTCCACGAATGGCGTGCTGCGCAGAGCTTGGACCGAGGTCTCACGGGGAGTCTGCTTTGTCCCCATGCGGACGACCTTACGTGAGATCGTCTGGAAGTTTCAAGACGGTGGTTGGCGCGGTTCCGTTCGAAGGGCTCTTCGTTCCGCGATTTCGTGGGGCCTCCGCACACCGGGTTGACAGCTCGACGATCAGGGTTTTTATTTGGGCCACGGGGATGTGCGATCTCCCCGCGAGGCGACATGCCCAAGAATCGCGTCCTGATCACCAAGGACGCAGCATGTCTTCATACACCTCGATTTCTTCCGACAAATTGTCTCGTCTCATAGGCACGTCCGGCGCGCCGGCGCTTGTCGACGTGCGGGTCGACGAGGACTTCTCGGCGGACCCGCGCCTGATTCCGGGCGCCGTACGACGCTCGCATTTCGACGTCCTGGACTGGGGCTCACGCATGACCGGCCAATCCGTGGTCGTCGTCTGCAACAAGGGCCAGAAGCTCAGCGAAGGAACCGCCGCGTGGTTGCGCTGTGGCAACGTGGCAGCCGAAATTCTTGAGGGCGGTCATCTTGGCTGGAAAGCAGCGGCCCTGCCGACCGTGCCGGCCGACAAGATTCCGAAACGCGACGGACGCGGCCGCACTGTCTGGGTGACGCGGTCGCGGCCGAAGATCGACCGCATCGCCTGTCCATGGTTGATCCGCCGCTTCGTCGATCCTGCCGCCCAATTCCTCTTTGTGACAGCCTCGGAGGTCGAGGCGGTCGCGGAGCGCTTTGGTCCAACGCCCTTCGATATCGAGAACGTCTACTGGAGCCATCGCGGCGAACTCTGCACCTTCGACGTGATGGTGAAGGAGTTCGGGCTCTCGACACCCGCGCTCGAACGGTTGGCGACGATGGTCCGCGCTGCCGATACCGCGCGGCTCGACCTTTCGCCAGAGGCGCCCGGATTGCTGGCAGCTTCGCTTGGTCTGTCGCGGATGTTCGACGATGACCTCGAACAGTTGAATGCCGGCTTTCTCCTCTACGACGCATTCTACCGGTGGTGTCGCGATGCGACCAGAGAGACGCACAATTGGCCGACCAACAAGATAAGGCCGTGAAACCGAGAAGCGAACGTTACCTGGGGGCCGGGACACAACCAGGAGAGCACCATGCGCAAACACATAATCTCCTTTGCAGCCCTTCTGCTGGCGACGGCTGGCGGAATGTCGCACGCGCGCGCCCTCACTCAGGAGGAGCTCGTCGCAAGAATTCAGGCCGCCGGTTACACGCAGGTCAGCGACATCAAGTCGACCGCCGAAGGCACAACCGCCAGGGCAGTCAAGGACGGCCAGCACGTGCGACTTGTTGTCGACAGCAGTGGCCAGATCAAGGAACAACGCTAGAGCTTTCCGCAGCGACAGCGTTGCAGCCAAGGAGCAGTATCATGCAAAAGACAATCTCGGCGCTGATCGGCATCGGCGCGTACCTCGTTGTTCAGGACACAGGCGCGCAAAGGTTCGACTGGGGCACGCTCGCCACGCCTTTTATCTCGATGGCCCGCGCGCAGGACGCCGATTGGCAGAAAGTCGATGAAACGCTGGGCCGAAAGCCGGCCGTCACGGGCGATGTACGTCGCTACGGCTTCCCGCGGTCAGATCTCTCGGTGACACTCGATGGCGTGGCCATCAAACCGGCGCTCGCGCTCGGCGGCTGGGTCGCATTCAAGCCCGCGCATGGCGGCACCATGATCATGGGCGACCTGGTATTGCTCGAATCCGAGATCAACCCCGTGATGGCGAAGATGATCGCCAGCGGGCTCGACATCACCGCCGTGCACAATCATCTGCTGCGGGCTAGCCCCGCGACGTTCTACATGCATGTCGCCGGCCACGGCGATCCGCTCAAGCTGGCGTCGGTGATCCATGATGCGCTCGCCGAGAGCAAAACCCCGCTAACGGTTGCGGCCCCTCCCGGTCCGCCGCCTGCCGTGGAACTCGACACGGCCCAACTCGACCAGATCATCGGCGTCAAGGGACAGGGCAACGGCGGCGTCTACCAATTCAACGTGCCGCGTCGCGACCCCATCACTGAAGGCGGCATGCAGTTGAGCCCGGTTGGGCCGATGGGCGTTGCGATCGGCATCAACTTCCAGCCGACCGGAGGCGGCAAGGCCGCGATCACCGGGGATTTCGTGTTGACCGGCGAAGAGGTCAATCCGGTGATCGTGGCGTTACGCACTCACGGCATCGAGGTGACCGCCTTGCACAATCACATGTTGGACGAGCAGCCGCGGCTGTTCTTCATGCATTTCTGGGCCAATGACGATGCGATCAAGCTCGCGAAGGGCTTGCGCGCGGCCCTCGACAAGACGGCAAGCACGAAGAGCTGATGCGAGGGGACGTCGTGATGATGGTGCATTAGCCGTCGGCGGCATCGAGCGGACCTGTTCGACGATTTCGGGGATACCGAGCCTCCCCTTCAGATGGGTGTCCATCCAAGCGCTCACCACCTCGTTCGGGGGCGCGACGTCATGGATGGATTTGTTTTCACTCTGTTTGCTCTTGCCGCCTTGGCAGGCGGGTTCGTTAGCGGATTTTCCGGCTTTGCCATGGGCCTCGTCGTATCGGGCGTGTGGCTGCACATCATCACGCCGATGCAGACGGCCACCTTGATCGCCGGCTACGGTTTGCTCACGCAAGGCTATGGCATTTTCAAACTCCGCCACGCGCTCGACCTGCGGAAAGCCTGGCCGCTCGCGGCGGGCACTGTCATCGGCATACCAATTGGCGTCAGCATTCTCACTTACTTGAACCCCAGCTACCTCCGGTTTGGTGTGGGGGTGCTGTTGGTGCTCTACTCGATCTACGGCCTGACGAAGCCCGTATTCGCTCCGATGAAGATCGGGGTCGGAGCCGATATTGCGATTGGCGTATCCAACGGCTTGCTCGGCGGCCTGACGGGACTCGGCGGCGTGATCTCGACGATCTCCTGCCAATGGCGTGGCTGGCCCAAGGACGTCCAACGCGCGGTATTTCAGCCGGTGCTGTTCATTGCTTTTGTGGTCATTTCGACCTCTCAAGCCCTCGCCGGTACCATCACCAGGGAGACATTGGTGCTTTATGTGCTCGGCGTTCCATTTATGGTCGCCGGCCTCTGGTCTGGTTTCAAACTGTTCGGAAAGATAAACGACGAGACCTTCCGCAAGACCGTCCTTGCGCTTCTTCTGCTCGCGGGATTGTCGCTGATCGCGTCGGTGGCGCCATTCGCGATCCGATAATGTGAGGCGCTTCTGACGAAGAAAAACTCGAAGTGAGCCTATTCAGAGAAGTCGCAGGACCGGTTGGACCTCATCGCGTTCCTGAGAGGGAGGCTCGCTAACATTTGATGGTGACATCGTGCCGGTGTTGGGTCTCAAGAACGCGACGGCGCGCAACTTCGAATTCGTCCGCTCGCGGGATCGACGCGCGGTGGTGCCGTTTCGACACCGGGGTGTGCGGGCGCTGTGCTCCCAGGCTGGATTGCAAGCGCGTCACGAATCCAGCGGGGCCAGCCATCCAAACCCGGTCCTGGTTTCACTGGTAAGGTGGCATTGCTAACTGCGGCGGACGACAGCGATACTTTGATCATGGCAATCTGTGCTCCGACATGAATAAACCCGCAGCGGATTGCTCCGCGCGGGTGTTACGAACTCTCGATGATGCGACTATGCCGGTGTTTTGCCCGACGTGTCAAAGCTGAGCGGCTTTACCAGCCTGACCTAAGCTGGCATCCGCTCACGCATATCGGCACGCCCGAGCAGCCAGTTCATCAGCAGCATGCCGGCGATTGCGCCGCAGAGCTCTGCGAGAATGAACCCGGGAAGATCGACGGGCCGAATGCCGGAAAAACTGTTCGTCAGCGAGCGCGCGATTGCGACCGCCGGGTTTGCAAACGAAGTCGATGCGGTGAACCAATATGCTGCCGTGATGTAGAGTCCGACCAACCAGGGTACGGCCACGCGCTGGAAGCGGATGCCGGCCAGGATAGTGGTGATCAGTCCGAAAGCAGCCACGGCTTCTGCGAACCACTGCGCTCCGCCAGTCCGAGCCTTCATCGACAGGTCGATCAAGGGGTGCGCGAACATCAAATGCGCCACCACGGTGCCGATGGCGCCACCGGCGATCTGAGCAATGATGTAGAGTGCCGCCTCATTGAGATGCAGCTCGCGCTTGCCAGCGAAGACAAGCGTAACCGCCGGATTGAAATGCGCGCCGGAGATCGGACCAAGCACGGTGATCAAGACAACCAGAATGGCTCCGGTCGGCAAGGTATTGCAGAGAAGCGCAAGGGCGACATCCTTGGTCAGGGTTTCGGCCATGATGCCGGAGCCGACCACGGTGGCGACGAGGATACCTGTGCCGAGCGCTTCGGCCGCGAGGCGCCGCGGAAGGTCGAACGTATTCATCAGCCGACTTTCGGCGTTGGACGTGTTGCGCCATCAGAGCGGCCGATCTCGCGCAGCTTGGTGCCGAGCGAAAGCTTGTCGATACTCCTCAGCGGGAGGTTCACAAAGGTATCGATCCTGTTCTTGAGATAGCGGAACGCTGTGACGAACGCCGCCTGCTTCTCCAGATCGGTGCCTTCGGCAGAGGCGGGGTCCTCGATACCCCAGTGTGCGGTCATCGGCTGTCCCGGCCAGATGGGGCAAGCCTCACCGGCCGCGTTGTCACAAACGGTGAAGACGAAATCCATCACCGGCGCATCGGGAGCAGCGAACTCCATCCAGCTCTTCGAGCGCATCCCGTCGGCAGGATAGTCCATGCTTGCCAGCGTGCGCAGGGCCAGCGGGTGGACCGCACCTTTCGGGGTGCTGCCGGCGGAGAAGGATTGAAAACGGTTGGCTCCGTCCTTCCGAAGGATTGACTCGGCGAGGATCGAGCGTGCCGAATTGCCGGTGCACAGGAACAGGACATTGTAGATCTGATCAGGCACGGATTCGTCCCTTTCGCCTTGGAGAGCAGCAGGCTTGCAGGCTTTCGACGACCGGTTCGCAAACGTCCGGTCGCCCGCCGCAACAATCTCGAAGGAGGAATACGGCAACGTCTCGGAATTCGGCGAGGTTGGCGCGGTAGACGATCGAACGGCTGCGTCGCTCGGAGATCACGAGGCGTGCGCGCGTCAAGATCGAAAGATGAGCCGAAAGAGTGTTCGGGGGGACTTCCAACTGGCGTGCAAGGTCGCCAGCCGCAAGGCCATCGGGCTCGTGCCTGACCAGCGTCTGGAAGGCCTCCAGACGAGTCGATTGGGCCAGAGCGGCGAGTTTGAGGACGGCGTGTTCGATTTCCATATATCCAGATTTATGGAAATATTGAAGTGGCGTCAATCCGGAATCCGCGAGCCTTGTCGCGGCCGGCAGGTGATGTTTCGAACATTCTAGAAATATGGTTGACAAAGAATGCCGAGCGGAGCATGATTCAACTTATGAAGATCGATGACGCAGCAGCGCGCTTGGAAGCTTTGGGTAACCGGACACGGCTTCAGATTTATCGGGCCTTGGTCCGGGCTGGACAGCCAGGCATGACCGTCGGCCGCTTGCAGGAAAAGCTGAAGATACCGGCATCGACGCTATCCCATCACATCAAGTCTCTGGTCGCCGTCGGGCTCATTGGTCAGGTTCGCGAATCCACGACCTTGGTCTGCCATGCGAACTACGACGCTATGCGTGGTTTGGTCGATTTTCTGGTGTCGGAGTGCTGTGCGGACGAAGCCGAGTGCAAGGATGCGAAAACGGCGGCCTGATTTTTTTTGGCCGAAATCATTCGATGATTCTAGAAGGATGGGAGAAGCCCAGTGAGCAAAAAAAAGACGGTTGCTATCATCGGAGCAGGTCCCGTCGGCCTCGCAGCCGCCGCACATGTGCTCGAACGCGGAATGTCGCCCATTGTGCTGGAGGCTGGACCGGAGGCCGGACATGCGGTCCGCCAGTGGCAGCACGTCCAGCTTTTCTCGCCGTGGGAATACAATGTCGACAAAGCTGCGGCGCGACTTCTCGCGCCGACGGGCTGGAATTCGCCAGACCCTCAATTCTATCCGACCGGTGGCGAATTGCTCGATGGATATCTCATGCCGCTTGCGACAAGAACGCCGCTGCGCGAGGCGATCCGGACGTCCAGTCGCGTCTCGGCCATCAGCCGCGTCGGCTTCGACAAAACGAAGACCAGGGGCAGGGAGCTGGCGCCGTTCGAAGTCCGCTACCAGAACGGCAAAGGTCCCGAGGCCCTGCGTGCCGACGCCGTTATCGATACTTCAGGCACATGGTTCTCCTCCAATCCGGCCGGCGGCAACGGCTTGCCCGCGATTGGTGAGTATGAGTGCGCTGAACGTGTAGCCTACGGCATGCCGGATGTGCGGGGTGCCGGTCGTGACCGATATGCGGGGAAGACCGTTGCTGTGTTGGGCGCTGGCCATTCCGCCGTCGGCACGCTGATCGAACTCGTGCGTCTCGCCGACGAGGTGCCCGTTACGCAACCCGTTTGGCTCTTGCGTGGTGCCGATCCCGCGAAGGCTTTCGGTGGTGGCCGGAATGACAAGCTTGCTGCTCGCGGCGAGCTCGGAAGCGCCTTCGCCAAACTTGTTGCCTCCGGAAAGATCAGTGTAGAGACCGAATTCCGCGTCACGCACCTTTCGGAGTCTGAAGGTCACCTGAGAATAGCGGCCGGCTCCTGCTGCGGTGCGCGAAGTGTGATCGTGGACGAGTTGATTGTCTCAACGGGTTTCCGTCCCGACTTTTCGTTTTTATCCGAACTGCGGCTGCGACTCGATCCGGCCATCGAGGCGCCGGTCGCGCTCGCGCCGCTCATCGATCCCAACGAACATAGCTGCGGGACAGTGCGCCCGCACGGCGCGCGCGAGCTCTCGCATGATGAGCCGGGCTTCTACCTCGCCGGCATGAAGTCGTACGGTCGCGCTCCGACCTTCCTGATGATGACGGGCCATGAGCAGGTCCGATCGATTGCCGCTGATATCGCTGGCGATAGGGAGGCGGCTGCGAGAGTAGAGCTGGTGCTGCCGGAGACGGGCGTGTGTACGCGCGGTGGCGTCGAGTCTGCTGACGCCGCGTCAGGATGTTGCGGCGGCCCGGCAAAGGAAGAACCATCGGCATGCTGTGCCGTCGACGAAACAGCCAAAAAGGCCGGCGCTTCGGGTTGTGGCTGTTCATGAGGCAAGTTCTTGCGGACAGGACTTCAGGTCCGCTCGCCGTCGTGCTCGCGCTCGGCACCACGCAAACTATTGCGTGGGCGTCGAGCTATTATCTTCCTGCCATTCTTGCCGCGCCGATTGCGCGGGATCTCGATCTCGCGCCGACTTACGTGTTCGGGGCGCTCTCGGGAGCGCTCATCATCTCCGGGCTGCTCGGGCCGCGTGTCGGTCACGCCATTGACAGGTTTGGCGGGCGCAGTCTGCTCGCGATCTCGAATTTTGTTTTCGCATCTGGCTTGTTCATGCTGTCGGCGGTCCACACGGTCGCCGTGCTGATCGCTGCGTGGGTGCTGCTCGGCATCGGCATGGGCATGGGCCTCTACGAGGCGGCCTTCGCGACGCTTGCGCGCATCTATGGCACCGATGCGCGGAAATCCATCACGGGAATCACTTTGATCGCGGGCTTCGCCAGCACGATAGGTTGGCCGCTCTCGACCTGGCTGTATGACGAGTTCGGCTGGCGGGCCACGTGCCAGATTTGGGCGTTGATCCACATCACGTTGGCGCTTCCGCTCAACCTCGTTCTGCCCCGTGTCGAGCCTTTACGGTTGGTCGCGCCGCTCGCCGCGCAAGAGCAGGGAGTCTCCCGCCGCAGTGAAACGTTCGCGATGGCGGTGTTGGCCTACATGTTTGCCGCTGTCGGCTTCGTGAGTTCTGGTCTTTCGGCAATCCTGCCGACCATGCTGGTCTCTCTCGGCGCAACGCCGGCCGCTGCGCTTTTTGCAGCGGCGCTGGTCGGGCCTGCTCAGGTCGGTGCACGCCTGCTGGAGGCGGGATGGCTTGCCCGCCATCATCCGCTGGTCTCGGCGCGCATAGCCACCCTCATGAACCCGATTGGCATCATCACGCTGATCCTGGGCGGCCCGGTTTTTGCGCCAGCTTTCGCGATCTTCTATGGTGCGGGAAACGGCATCGTCACCATCGCTCGCGGGACTTTGCCGCTCGCGTTGTTTGGTCCTGCGGGATTTGGGAAACGCGTTGGTGTCATATCGCTTCCGGCGCGCGCCACCGGCGCGCTGGCGCCGCTCGCGATGGGACTCATGGTGGAGCGCATGGGTAGCCAGGCGCTGTGGATCAGCGTTCTTGCCTCGCTCTCCGCTTTTCTTGCCCTGTTGCTCTTGCCCAAGCCTCACAAAGGAGGAGTACATTCGTAATCTCGGCGGCCGGTCTCTGATTGCGGTGATGTGCATCGGCCAGGTCGGCAATCTGCTGCCGCATGTGACGCTATCCGCGAACCTGGCACAGCACCTGATGCCGGCGTGGGGACTCTCCGCGGCCGAAGGCGGCTTGATGGCGAGCGGGTATGCGTTCGGCTACATGCTCGCAGTACCCTTACTGACGACAATGACCGACCGGATCGATGCGCGGCTCGTCCTTCTCTTGGGCTCGATCCTCAGCGGGCTGGCGACCGCAGCGTTCGGAATATTTGCGCAAGGGTTCTGGTCGGCCACGGCGATCTGGTCCCTTGCAGGACTTGGATTTGCGGGCGCCTATATGCCGGGCCTGAAGGCGCTGACGGACCGGCTTCCCGCCGGCGACACTTCACGGGCCGTCACTCTGTACACGTCGAGTTTCTCGGTCGGTGTCGGCCTCTCGTTCCTGGTGGCGCAAGTTATCGCTGACAATTGGGGTTGGCGGACTGCTTTCCTCGTGACCGGCTTCGGTCCGATCGCAATGGTCGTCGCGTGTCTCTTGATCGACGAACGGCGGCCCGCGCCGAAGACGGGGCGTCTGCTGAATTTCGCGCCCGTCTTCGCCAACCGCGAGGCGCTCGGATACATCTTCGGCTACGGTGCGCACTGCTTCGAGCTTTACGGCATCCGCACCTGGCTGGTGGGCTTCTGGACTTTCGTCATCGCGCATCAAGGCGCGCCTTCGTGGTTGGGTCCTGTCGTGATGAGCTTCTGCTTCGCGGTAATCTCGATGCCGGCGAGCATCCTCGGCAACGAGGCCGCGCTGAGATTCGGCCGCCATCGCGCAATTACGATCGTGATGATTGCGTCCGCTTGCGTTGCGTTGATCATCGGTCTCAACGCGACCGCCCCGGCATGGATGCTCGCGTTGCTGCTGATCCTCTATGGCCTGACTGTGCCTGCGGACTCCGGCGCGTTGACCGCCGGCATGTCGGCCGCGGCTGCATCCGAACATCGCGGCGCGACCCTGGCCCTGCATTCGACGGTCGGTTTTGGTCTGTCAGCGGTTGGCGCTTGGGGGACCGGCGCAGCGCTCGATGCGGCTGGCGGTCCGCAGAGCGCGGAGGGCTGGCTGCTGGCGTTCATCGTCCTCGCGGCGGGGATCGCGTTGGGTCCCCTCGCGTTGCTCTGGGCACGGATGCCTCAGTCCGAGAAGCGTCTTCGTGGAGCAGGCTCAAAATAGCTAATAGTTTCAATGCCCCCGCTACTGTGCATGGGGTTGTTTTTCAGATTTTTGTTAGCGCTCGCGAAAACGGCCGCTCACCGCCGGCCGCGCGGCGCCTCGGCCTTGGCCGGCGGCTCGGTCTGCGGCGCGCAGGTCGCGGCCGCGAGCGAAGCCTGCGCCTGCGGCATCAGGCCGGGCTCGGCGGCGAGCGCCTTCATCACGATCAGGCCGGTGGTGCTCGGGGAATCGATGATCAGGCGGTCGGCCGCCGTGATCTCTTCGTCCTCGGGCAGCTCGTTGTGCTGCGGCTCCGTCATCAGGTCGAGCTCGATCACCTTCTTGCCCGCGGAGCGGTCGTTGATCGCGTAATAGGCGATCTCGTTGCGGGTGTAGAACGACACCGAGGTGTAGGCCTGGCTCACCGGCACGGTGAGCTTGATCGGGCCGCCCGACAGGTCGTAGCGGCAGATCGCGAGCGCGAAGGCCGGATCCATGAACGGCATCGGCGAGGTGTTGGGGTCGACGAGGGGAAGCGAGGTGACGGCGTTGAGCTTGGTCATCGGCGTCAGCCGCGAATAGGCATCCTGGGTCGCGATCCGCGGCAGCGCCAGCACGCTGACGAGATGGACCACGAGGCCGAGCACCACGCCTGCGACGATGGTGAACAAGAGCCGGATCATGAGCAGCCCACCGTTGAGATTGTGGGCATCGGCGCGTCGCGCTGGGTGCGCGTTGCAACGCCGACAGGGGTGTCGTAGAGGCGCAGCATCAGCGCGTAGCGCTCGATGCCGCCGGTCGGCAGCCAGTTGCCGGCGCGCGAGCGCGAGGCGATGCGGATCTCGAACGAGCCGTCGGACTGGCGGATGATCTCCTGGCTGGTGAAGCCGTAACGCTGCAGCGAGTTGGCGACGAGATGCCCCTTGCGGTCATAGAGCGTCAGTGTCCAGAACCGCGCCGGCGGCGTCACGCCGGAGACGACGACATCGCAGCGGCCGTCGAGCGCCTTCTTCCTGTCGTCGGCGGTCGCGGTGAAGGCGACGCCGTCGCCGGTGCCGATCGGCAGCTCGCCGTTGCGCACGATGGTGGCGCGCGAATAGGGATCGACGTCGGCGGTGCCGGTGCGCGGCCGCGCGGTCCAGGGACCGATGGTCAGCGCGCCGATCTCGGTGCCGCGCGTCGTCGTCATCCAGGTCGCGCCGACGCCGACCACGGTCGCGAGCAGAAGGGCTGTCAATGTGATCAGGATCAGCCGCACGGGATACGATCAGTTCTTGCGCGGGGTGGATGAGTTCGCATTCTCTTCCGCCGCATAGTTCTGCGGAAAGGCGAGCGCGCTCGTCGACGATGCCGGCTTACCCTGCTTGGTGTCGTCGGCAGCGGCCTTGGTCGCGGTCTTGGCGGCGTCATCAAGCAGCTTCTCGACGCGCACCAGGATATCGGCACCGCGCTTGGTCAGCACAGGCGGCGGACCGGGCTTGGTCTCCAGCACCTTCGGCGCCGCGTTGGCCTGCGCGGCCGTCGGCTGCGGCGGCAGCTTCTGGCCCATGCCGACGCCGGGAATTTCCCGGACCTCGACGCCCTGATGGGCGGCCACCATGATGTCGTGCCAGGTCTGCGCCGGCAGCGAGCCGCCGGTCATGCGGTTGGTCGGCGAATAGTCGTCATTGCCGTACCAGACCGCGCAGGTGAAATTGCCGGTGTAGCCGACGAACCAGGCGTCGCGATAGGCGTTGGTGGTGCCGGTCTTGCCAGCGGTCGGAATGCCGTCGAGGGCCGCGCGGCGCGCGGTGCCTTCGCTGACAACGTGGCTCATCATGCCGGCCATGTCGGCGGCGATGTTGGCTGGAATCGCCTGCCGCGGCTTCGGACCATCGCGGTCCCAGCGCCAGACCAGATCGCCGGCGCCGGTGCGTACCTCCAGCACGGAATGCGGGGTGACGGCCTTGCCCCTGTTGGGGAAGGTTGCATAGGCGACCGCATGCTCGAGCACGGTGACTTCGTCCGAGCCGATCGGCAGCGACGGCGTGTCGGGCAGCGGAGCCTTGAGGCCGAAGCGGCGGGCGACCTCGACGATCTTGGCACGGCCGATCTTGGCCGGATTCGGTGCCTTCGGCTGTTCCTTCTGGCCGATCGCGATCGACAGCTTGACCGGCACGACGTTGATCGAGCGCGTGATCGCCTGCGTCAGCGTCACAGCGCCGGAATAGGAATGGCCATAGTTCTGCGGACACCAATTGCCGATGCAGACCGGGCCGTCGACCACGATCGAGTTCGGCGTGAAGCCGTTCAGCAGCGCAGTGGTGTAGACATAGGGTTTGAATGACGAGCCGGGCTGGCGGTAGGCGTCGGTCGCGCGGTTGAACTGGCTGGCACCATAGTCGCGGCCGCCGACCATGGCACGGATGCCGCCGTCGAGATCGGACACCACGGTCGCAGCCTGCGTCGCGTGATAGTCGCGGCCGAACTGGCGCAGCTGGTTCTCGATCGCGTCCTCGGCCGCCTTCTGCACGTTGGCGTCGATCGCGAGGCGAACCACGAAGACGCGCTCGGTGTAGGACTTCGGGAAGGTGTCGACCAGCTTGCGCATCTCGTCGAAGGCGTAGTCGAGATAATAGTTCGGCGAAGCCTCGTCGCGGCGGTCGACCGCGAAGGCCGGGTTGCGACGGGCGCCGAACACCTGGCCCTCGGTCATGAAGCCGGCGTCGACGAGGTTGTCGAGCACGACGTTGGCGCGGGCGCGCGCCGCGGGCAGGTTGATGTGGGGCGCGTATTTGGTCGGCGCCTTGAAC
The DNA here is from genome assembly GCF_040548375.1 of Bradyrhizobium sp. F1.4.3. NCBI lineage: Bacteria > Pseudomonadati > Pseudomonadota > Alphaproteobacteria > Hyphomicrobiales > Nitrobacteraceae > Bradyrhizobium > Bradyrhizobium sp. F1.4.3. The sequence continues at coordinate 1,465,128 of NZ_JBEPRN010000001.1, read as the reverse complement.
AGGCCGGCCAGCATCGCGGCTTCCGCGAGTGTGACGTCGCGCGCCGACTTGTTGAAGTAGAAATGCGCGGCGCCGTCGACGCCGAAAGTGCCGCCGCCCATATAGGCGCGGTCGAGATAGAGCTTCAAAATCTCGTTCTTGGTCAGGCGCCATTCCAGCCAGATCGCGAGGAAGGCCTCGTTGATCTTGCGCTCGATGGTGCGCTCGTTGCTCAGGAACAGGTTCTTGGCGAGCTGCTGGGTGATCGACGAGCCGCCCTGGCGGACGCCGCCGGCCTGGGCGTTGGTGACGAGCGCGCGCGCGGTGCCGGCGATGTCGATGCCGAAATGGTCGTAGAAGCGGCGGTCTTCGGTCGCGAGCGTCGCCTTGATCAGTACGTCCGGAAAATCTTCCAGCGGGATCGAATCGTTGTGCTTGATGCCGCGGCTGCCGATCGGGTTGCCATAGCGGTCGAGGAAGGTCACCGCGAGGTCTGACTTCTTCAGCCAGTCCTCGTCCGCCGTCTCGCGGAAGGCGGGGATGGCGAGCGTCAGCAGCAGGATCAGGCCGCCGAGACCGATGGTGGCAGCTTCCGACAGCGGCTCGATGAACACCCAGCGCTTCCACCGCCCGACATAGAAGCGGTCCATGAAGGTCGAATAGCGCTCATAGAGCTCGCGGATGCCCTTGGCCGAGGAGAACAACGAGGAATCGATGCGCGCATCGAGATCCAGGAAGAAATTCCGGACCCTGGCCTTCCAATGCGGTGGTATGATCTGGCGCACCTAGAACCCTTGAGGCTCGGTTCGAAAGCGTTCAAGCACCCGGCCGGGGCGGCATCGAGACGTCTTGCGGGAATGTTGCGGCAAACCCAAGGCGCCCGGTTCGCGTCCGTGGGGGACTTGGTGTTTCTTCTAGCCGAGCGGGACCTATAAACCAATGGTCAGGCTCGCGATTTTGAACAACAGGCCTAATTGAACCCCGGTTCATTACGGGCCTCACGGGGGCGTCGCTTGCAGCTTCATGGCTGCACGCCCTAGATGGCATTAGACGTAGCTCTTTCGAATCTTGTTGAGGCGCATGACCGCAGCTCGCAAACGACCTTCAGACCAGGATGGATTCTTCTGGAAAACCAAGACGTTGGAAGAGATGTCGGACGCCGAATGGGAGAGCCTGTGCGACGGCTGCGGGCGCTGCTGCCTGAACAAGCTCGAGGAAGATGGCACCGGTGACATCTATTTCACCCATGTTGGCTGCAAGCTGCTCGATGGGGCGACCTGCGGCTGCAAGGACTATGCGAATCGTTCCGACAAGGTTCCGGACTGCGTTCGCCTGACCCCGGCCAATGTCCGCACCCTGAACTGGCTGCCGCCGAGTTGCGGCTACAAGCTCGTCGCCGAGGGGCGCGATCTTTATTGGTGGCATCCCCTGGTCTCCGGCGATCCCGACACCGTGCACGAGGCCGGTGTCTCCGTGCGCGGACGGGTCGAAGGCAGCGAGCGGGAGATCCCGGATGAGGAGCTCGAGAACCACATCGTGCAATGGCCGGGGCTGCTGCCGAAACGGGCCCGCCTGAAGCGACGTCCGAAGGATTGATCCGCCGCTCGCCGGCCTCGGATCACTTGTTCGGGATGACCCGGGGGTGGGATGCACCCATGCGCCGTGGTGCCTGCCCGAGAAGAACTTTGCTGTCTACATTGGACTGCATAGAACGAATCCTTCGCGGCATTGCGCCGCTCCCACGACGTCCGATCGAGATGAACAAGTTCGAACGGCAGCGCAAAGCTGCCGACACCCAGACATTGCCCGACGACATCGCCGAAGAGCTGTCCCGCCTTCCGTCAGAGGTCTTGAGCGTCAATGACGCTCCCTCGCTCGCGCCGCCGGCACCGCTGTCTCAGGACGAAGTGCGGACCATCGTGATCAGCCTGATGCTGACGATGTTCCTGGCAGCGCTGGACCAGACCATCGTGGCGACCGCGCTGCCGACCATCGGGCGCCAGTTCCAGGATGTCTCGAATCTCTCCTGGGTGATCACCGCCTATCTGCTCGCCTCGACCGCGGTTGCACCGGTGTTCGGGACGCTGAGCGACATCTACGGCCGCAAGGCCATGATCATCGTGTCGCTGAGCCTGTTCATTGCCGGCTCGGTGCTGTGCGCGATCGCGCCGAGCATGCCGATGCTGATCCTTGCGCGCGGTCTCCAGGGGCTCGGCGGCGGCGGCATCATGCCGGTCGTGCAGACCGTAATCTCCGACGTCGTCTCACCGCGCGAGCGCGGGCAATATCAGGCCTATTTCTCCAGTGTCTGGATGGTCGGCGGCATCCTCGGTCCCGTCATCGGCGGCGTGTTCGCCGAGCATCTGCACTGGTCGATGATCTTCTGGATCAATTTGCCGCTCGCCGCCGCCGCCCTGGCGCTGCTGCTGCCGAAGATGAAGAAGATCCCGGTGTTCCACCGCAAGCGCAAGGTCGACTGGCTCGGCGGCGTGCTGCTGATGGCCTCCGCCGTCGTCTTCATGCTGGTGCTGACCTGGGGCGGCACGCGTTACCCCTGGCTCTCGCCGACCGTTCTGTCGATGGTGGGCGGCGCTGTCGCACTCGCGGTCGCCTTCGTGTGGCACGCACGCCGCGCCGACGAGCCGTTCCTGCCGCTGCCCCTGCTGAGCGGAAAGATCGCGCCCTTCGCGTTGACGGCCGGCGGCTGCGGCCTCGGCGCCATGACCGGCCTCACCGTCCAGCTCCCGCTCTATTATGAATCGGTCTACCACCTCAGCGCCAGCGAGGCGGGGCTTGCGCTGATTCCGCTCGCGGCCGTCTCGACCTTCGGTGCGGCGATCGCCGGCCGCACCATGGCGCGCGCCAAGCACTACAAGCGCGTCGCCATCATCGGCACGTCTTGGGCCGCGCTATGCGCGCTGGGCCTCACGGTGACCACGCTGCCGCTGTGGGGATTGCTGACGCTGATGGCCGCGTTCGCGCTCGGTCTCGGCACCACCTTCCCGGTCTGCGTGGTCTCGCTGCAGAATTCGGTTGCCCGTCCCCAGGTCGGCACCATCACCGGCGCGATGAACTTCTTCCGCTCGCTGATGTCCTCGTTCACGGTCGCGGCGTTTGCCGCCATCCTGCTGATCGCGCTTGGCGCCGACGTCCCGCTTGCCGGCGAGCACCACGCGGCCGGCGCCATCCCTGCGATACCCGTCGACGACATGCGGCATGCGTTTCGCTACGTCTTCGGCGCCGCCACCGCGCTGATGACCACCGCCGCGCTCTGCCTGCTCGCGATGGAGGAGCGGCCGCTGGCCGGTCCCGCCGCGTCTCAGCCGGTGGAGATGGCGGAGTAGGAGCTCACCCGCCGCGGTCGGCGGCGGGATCGTCGCTCGCGTTGCCTTCCGCTGCCTTCCGCGCCGCCGCCGCAAGATGGGTCTTCAGCCGGACCAGCGCGTCGGCAGACCAATCATCGACATCGGTGACCGCGACCCAGGCATCGACGTAATGCTCGGGTGCGTAGACATGGCCAAAGCCCATCGGCGTATTGGTCGCGACCGCCATGTCGAGGGCGAGCTGCAGCATCGTGACGATCGGATACCATCGCAGCTCCGGTGACACGTCCGGCCCGCGCGGCGCGCTCATCCAGGCCGGGGCCTGGTAGGCGTCGCGGTAGGCGAAAAAGGTGATCGCGTCGCTGGCATATTGCAGGTAGACAACGCGCATCGGGCCCCACGGCGTATCCGGCGGCACCGTCGGCCCGTTCTGGTTCATGAAGCGCACGAAGCGGCCGTCGCGGAATTCCGGCATCCAAGCCGGCGAACCCGGGTTGCGGTTCGCGGTGATCGAGCGCCAGATGCGGCTCTCGAACGGCGGCCCGCTCCACAGCGCGCCGGCAATGGGATCGCCGATCGTCTCGAACAGCTCCGCGGATTTTTCCGAGTTCAGGGCGCCGAGGCTGAGCCCGTGCAAATACAACTTCGGCCGGGCGTCTTTCGGCAGCGTCGTCCAGTAGCCGTAGATGTCCGCGAACAGGGCGCGCGCCGCGTCCGCGCCGTATTCGGGCTGAAACAGCAGTGACAGCGGGCTGTTGAGATAGGAATACTGCATCGCGACGCTGGCGACGTCGCCATGGTGGAGATATTCGACCGCATCCATCGCGGACGGATCGATCCAGCCGGTGCCGGTCGGCGTAATGACGATCAGGACCTTGCGTTCGAAACCGTGCTGGCGTTTGAGCTCCTCGAGCGCAAGCCTGGCGCGCGCCTGCGCGGTATCGCCGCTGCCGAGGCCGACATAGACGCGCACGGGCTCACGCGCGGGCTTTCCCGTGACGGCGCTGATCTCCGCCGCGGTCGGACCCGAGGCGATGAATCTGCGCCCCGTACGCCCGAGCTCCTTCCACTTCACGAGCGACGCCGCGCTTCCTGTTCTCTCGGGGGCGCTCGGCTGCGGCCGCTCGGGCTCGTGCAAGGCGTCGAGTTCGCGGAAGGACGAGTCGAGCGCGTCAAACGCCGTGCGGATCAGGATATTGCTGGCGATCGACCAGAACAGCAGGGCTGCAACGAGCACGCCGATGACGTTCGCGACCTTCCGTGGAATCACGCGTCGTGTGCGATCGGCAAGGAAGCCGGCGGTCAGCGCGAACAGCCGCCCCAGCACCAGCAGCACCACGAACGTGATCAGGGCGATGACGCAGACCTTGAGCGGATGTGCGGTCTCGACCGGCGCCATCTTCATCACGGCGCGGATCGAGTTCTGCCATTCGGCGGTGCGCCCGAGAGCGACGATGACGACAAGCAGGCAGCCGGCCGCCGCCAGCACATTCGCAATCGATCGCGCGCGCGCCGAAGGCTCGGGCAATTCGAGATAGTGCCACAGCCGGCGCCACAGCACGCCGGCGAAATAGCCGATCGCAAAGCAGCCGCCGGCGAGGGCGCCTTGCGTCAGATAGCTTCGCGGGATCAGCGTCGGCGTCAGCGCGGCCGCGAAGAACAGCGCGCCCAACATGAGGCCGACGCCGGATAACGAGAGCAGTTGCTGCCGAATGAACCACGCGAGATACTTCAAGGCATCCCCCCGGTGATGCTATCCCTTGTTGCTGTCTGAAAAGCTGCTCTTGCGCGGCAATCGGACCGTGAACTCGGTGAACTCGCCGGGACGTGTATCGACGTCGATCGTGCCGCCGTGCTGCTTCACGATAATGTCGTGGCTCATCGACAACCCGAGGCCGGTACCTTCGCCGGCCGGCTTGGTGGTGAAGAACGGATTGAACATCTTTCCCTTCACTTCGTCCGGAATGCCGGTGCCGTTGTCGCGAATGCGGATCTCGACGCTGTCGCCGCGGTCGCGGGTCGCGGCGATCACCACCGGCTCGTAATTGGCGGCGCCGCTGTCGGTCTGGCGCTTGGTCACCGCATGGAAGCCGTTCGCGATCAGGTTCAAGAGCACCCGGGAGATCTCCTGCGGAAACACCTCGGCGGAACCGGCTGCCGGATCGAGGTCGCGTTCGAGCGTGACGTCGAACTGCGGCTTCTCGGCGCGCGCGCCGTGATAAGCGAGATTGAGGCTCTCCTCGACCAGCGCGTTGATGTCGCTCAGCCGATGCTCGCCGCCGCCTTCGCGCGAATGCAGCAGCATGTTCTTGACGATGGAATCGGCGCGCCTTCCGTGCTGCACGACCTTCGCCAGATTGTCCTTCAAGAGTCCCGTCAGCTCGTCGACCTCCGCGCGGACATCGTCCGCGAGCGGGACAGGCGCGAGCACCTCGTTCAGTTCGCCCGTCAGCTCGGCGGAGAGCGAAGCAAAATTGTTGACGAAGTTGAGCGGGTTCTTGATTTCATGCGCGATGCCTGCGGTGAGCTGGCCGAGCGAAGCAAGCTTTTCGGTTTGCACCAGGCGGTCCTGGGCGGTGCGCAGATCGTCGAGGGATTTCGACAGTTCGCGCGTGCGCGCCTGGACCTCGTCGAACAGCCGCGCATTCTCGATGGCGATCACGGCCTGGTCGGCGAAGGTCGAGAGGAGCCCGATCTGACTGTCGCTGAACGGCCGTACGATGGATCGGGTCAAAGTCAGGGCGCCGATCGGCATGCCCTCGCGCAGCAGGGGCACGCCGAGAAAGGTGCGAGGATTGCCACTGAGCTGCTGACCCTCGAAATGATACTCCGGATCGGCGAGCACGTCGTGCACGTGGACGATCCGTCCCTCGAGCAGGGTTCTCCCTGTGATGGTGCGCCGTTCGGGCTTGACCGGAATATCCTTGACGTAATCGGCGAACTCACGCGGAAAGCCGAATGAACCGGCCCGGTAATAGACCTCACCGCTTCGCCGGGTAATGGCGGCCATGTCGGCTTCGCACAACCGTGCCGCCGATTCCACCAGCGTATCGAGCACGGCCTGAAGATCGAATGCCGAACGGCTGATGACCTTGAGCACCTCGGCGGTCGCGGTCTGCCGCTCCAGCGCCTCCCTGGTCGCGTTGAACAGGCTGACATTCTTGATCGCGATCACGGCCTGGTCGGCGAAGGTCTGCAACAGCCGCACATGATGCTCGCCGAAGGCGCCGGTCGGCCGCCGCGTGGCGATGATGACGCCGATGGCCTCGCCCTCGCTCATCAGCGGCGTGAACAGCATGCTGCGGAAGCCGCGGGCGCGCGCGATGTCCCGCGCCGCGGGCTCCAGCTCGGTGTCGGGCAGCTGCACCGCCGTGCCATCGGCCACGAGCCGGTAGGCTGGGAACTGCGCGAACGGCACAGGGAACGAGGCTTGCAGCACGCGGTCGCCGGCCGGATCGCCCGGCGTGAAGGCCGCAAGATGCGCGGCGCCGTCGATGTAGCGCAGCACCGCGGTGGAAAAGCCGCCGATCAGGCGGTTGGCCTTGTCGGCGATGGCGTCGAACACCGGCTGCACGTCGGAGGGCGAGGCCGCCATCACCTTCAGGATGTCCGCCGTGGCAGTCTGGCGCTCCAGCGCCTCGCGCGTCTCATTGAACAGCCGCGCATTCTCGATCGCGATCACGGCCTGGTCGGCGAAGGTCTGGAGCAACTGCACGAGATCCGGCTCAAACGCGCCGGGCTCGGCGCGCGTGACGCTGATCATGCCGACCGGCGTGCCCTGGTTCATCAGCGGTATGAACAGCACGCTGCGGAAACCGCGCAGCCGCGCAAGGTCGCGGTTCAGCGCGGGAACGTCGTCGGCCTCGCTGTCCGGAAACTGGATCGTCTCGCCGCCGCGAACGAGGGCAAAGGTCGGAAAATCCTCGATGCGCCGGGGAAACGACGCCTTCAGCCCTTCGTCTCCATCCGGGCTCGTCGGCGTAAACGCCACGAGGTGCAGCTCATCGCCGATGAACTGGAGCACGGTGGCAGAGAAGCCCCCGAGCATGCGCTTCGAGCTCGACGCGATGGCCTCGAACACCGGCCGGGCATCGGAGGGGGAGGCGGCGATGGTGCGCAGGATCTCGGCGCTGGCGCTTTGGCGATCGCGCAGCCGCGCGTTCTCGGCCGCGGCCGACTGCAATTGCCGTCCAAGTTCGTCGATCCCGGCGACATCGTTGGTGGAAGTGGTCATTCGCAATCCGGCTCAATGCCGCCATGCGCGCGGCACTGAGCCGGATTATCACATCTCCTGCGGCCGGAGCCAGCGCCCGCGGCCTTGTCGCCGGGACCCGGCCCGGCTCACGTGCCCGGCCGCGACACCTCCGTCTCCTTGCTAGTGATGAACTCGAGCAGCACCGGCACGCCTTCCTGCGTCTTCTGAATGCCGCGCCTGATCGCCGGCACAATGTCCTCGGGCTTGGTCACCCGCTCGCCGTAGCCGCCGAAGGCGCGCGCCATGGCGGCATAGTCGCCGGAGATGTCGGTCGAGCGATATTTTTCGGTCGAGATCGGCATCACCTTCAATTCGATCGCCATCGAGAAATTGTTGAGCAGGATCGACATGATCGGGATGCGTTCGCGCACCGCGGTCTCGAAATCCATGCCCGTAAAGCCGATCGCCGCATCGCCCCAGACATTGATGCAGAGCTTGTCGGGCTTTGCGAGCTTGGCGCCCATCGCCAGCCCGAGGCCATAACCGAGCTGCGTCGTCTTGCCCCAGCCGAGATAGGAGAGGGGCTCGATCGCCTTCCAGAACGGCGAGAGTTGGTCGCGCGGGCTGCCGGCATCATGCGTGATGATGGTGTTGCGGATGTCGACGGTGTGCTGGAGGTCCCAGAGCACGCGATAGGGGTTCAGCGGCGCGTCATTGCTGGAGAGTTTCGGCCTCCACTTTGCGAGCCATTCCTTGTGCGAGGCCGCGATCTCGGCTGCGACCGCCGATGCATCGCGATCCGCAGTGACGGTCTTGCCGATCTCCTCGATCAGCGCGTCGAGCACGAGGCCGGCGTCGCCGACCAGCCCGATCTTGGCTTCCACATCCTTGTTGAGATGGTTCGGATCGAGCGTGGAGTGGATGATGGTTTTGCCCTTCGGCATCGCGATGCCAAAACTGGTCTCGGTGAAGGAGCAGCCGATGCCGAAGATGACGTCGGCTTCAGTGAGGAATTTCGGCACCGCACGCGGCACGGCGAGGCCGCCGGAGCCGAGCGAGAGCGGATGCGTCTCCGGGAACGACGATTTGCCGCCCAGGCTGGTGGTGACCGGAATCGCCAGCCGCTCGGCGAGCCGTTTCAGCTGCGGCCAGGCCTGCGCGTAATGCACGCCCTGGCCGGCATAGATCACCGGGCGTTTGGCGTTGACGAGAAGGCTGGCTGCCTCCTTCACATGCACGGGATCGGCGCCGTAGCGGGTGCGCAGCACCGGGGTGTAGTTGAGGGGTTCCGGCACCTCCTCGTTCCACATGTCGGAGGGAATCTCGACGATCACCGGTCCGCCGCGGCCGTTCTTCAGCTTGGTGAAGGCGCGGCGGAAGATGTTGGCGACTTCCGCGGCGAGGATGATCGGCTCCGATGATTTCGAAAACGCCTTCATCACCTCGCTGGAATTGAAGTTCGGCTCGATATGCGACAGCCGGCGCTGATAGCCCATTGGCAGCACCAGCACGGGCACGGATTCGCCAAAGCACTGCGCGACACCGCCCATCGCGTTCTCCGCGCCGGGCCCATGCTGCATGCAGAACGCGCCGATCGTGCGTCCGGACGTTACGCGCGAGATCGCATCCGCCATGTGGATCCCGACGCGCTCCTGGCGGACCATCACCGGGCGGATCTCGGCCTTGGCCGCGTGCTCGATCAGGTGGTTGACGGGATAGCCGCAGAGGATCTCGATCCCCTCGCGCCTCATGATTTCCGCAATCGCGGTGCCGAGCTTCATGGCGTCTCTCTCCCTGGGCAGGCCGGTTGCTCCGGCCGATTAGGGGAGAGAGGATCAGGAATTTACGGGAGGGTAAAGCGCCGCTTCTCACGCAGAGGGCAGCTATGCAGCGCGAGCGTGCAGCCGCACAGAGGGCCGTCCGGCCTATCCCGCCAGAACCAGTGCGAGCAGACCAGATCCCAGTAACGCGACGCCGGCCACGGTTACGGCCAGAAAAGCGAGCGATGTGAATTCTTCGCGCATGGACGTTTAACCTGACTTCACCACGCTCCGACCATCACCAGGGTGGCGATGCTCAACAGCGAGCAACAGAGAATGATTGCTGGAGCGACGAAAGCCTGATGCGACCGCATTGTTGCCTCTCCCAACCAGAACACCAACAACGATAGCTGGGCGATGTGTTGCCGTGATTTCGTGGCCGCTGGAAAGAGGCTTCAATTCCAAGCTCGATTGTTTCGTTCCGTGCGGTTGACGAAGTCTCTTCACGGGTTCGCGAGCGAATTCATCGTCACACCCGAGGCATCCGGCAATGACGAGCGCGCGGCCCGGCTCGGACAAGGCGAACCGCGGCGAGCGTGGCTAATGTGCGGGAATTCAAGACAAGACGGCGCTCAGAGCCTGTCCGTAGATCATTGCGGCCACAAGGGAGAGCAGTAAGCCCGCTCCAGAGAAAATGATGAGCACTTTCAGGGTTTCGACGTCAACGTCGGTTCTTGTCGCGCGGGATATTGCCTTTGCCAGTGCAGCCATCATCGCCAGCTCCGAAACAGGCCGCGCGGCGGCGGCGCCTGCTTTCATCTAGCGCTACTCGGCGCGTTTGCGTGTGAAGCAGATTACAGGTGATCTTGCTGCGGCCGCATCAATGCCGCCAGCCGTCACGGTCGATCTCGTCGTGAGGTTGTCCAGCAGGGCGAGGCGCGAGCGCGGCGGTAGGCAGGTATGCAGCGCGAGCGTCCAGCAGCTAGGACCTGCCAGCCATTGCATCAGCGCTTCGGTGCCGTAGCTTCCTACTTGCAGCTTTTGCAGATCGTCAGCTTACGTTTCAACGCCTCGTCTTCTTGATCGATCGATTGCTGCGCCGTGGTGCCGTTCGTATCCAGATTGGGCTTGGAGCCCTTTGCTGCGTGTGACCTCATGGGTCGCGTCGGCTGATCTGGTGTGTCATTGTCTTCGACGGTGCCGACGCTAAAGCCATCGTAGTCGGCGGCAGGATTCGGCAACGCTGGCTGTCCGCTGGTCGCCGGTGTCGACGACACACTGTCAGACGCTGCCGGGGAATTTTTGGCGCCCGCTTGTGGCGGAGATGCTTTGGGCGGAGCCAGCGAAACCGGCGGCGCGACCGAAGTCTGCCCTCTCGCGCTGTCCTGCGACCAGACGCCAACCAACACGAAGCTGAGAGCCAGGAGCGTCGCGCTTTTCATCGGCATCCTTCAACAGCTTTGGTTCAACGATTGATAGCATGGCTCTCCGAGCCGCGCTCTTACTGAAAATATCAGGACTCACATGGCGATCAAAGTTGACGGAAATGGGGAGCGGGCGCCGTAGCCCGGGCACGCGCATCAGCCATCTGCATGGCGACGGGGGCAATAGTCATCGCTCCCCGGGGAGAGCACGAAGGACACCGTTAAAACCATCCGCGCAGGGAAGGCCGGGATGTCCCGGCGTCACCTGTGGTGCACCCGAGCGCGTATCCTTCGCACACGGGACTTCGGGTGCCAGCCGGCGCCCGGCCTTCCCTGCGCCCTCCTTTCGAGAGGAGGGCAGGAGCCAGCACAACTCGGGCGAAAGCTGCCGCGAGATAGCGAGTGTGTGCCCGCAAATTGGAGTGTCAGTTGAAAGAGGAGCTCGTTGCCCACAGCCGTCATTGCGCGCAATGACGAGATGGTGGAGAGCCGGGCAGGACCGTTACTTCGTGGCCGCGCTGATCGAGGCGAACTTGTTGCTGAGGAGGACGCTGCCCGTGTTGGTCACAACCGTAACGATGGCGAGCGCGATACCGGCGGCGATCAGGCCATACTCGATCGCGGTAGTGCCATTCTCATCGGCAAAAAAAGACCTGAGCAATGTCATCGCCAACTCCTCTTCATCCGGATCAATGTAGGCTCGCGGCGTTATCAAAGTGATAAATTGATCGACTAGGCTTTTGCGCGCATCAAAAGTGCAGGCTCGGCTGACCTTGCTTGCTGTCTTTTAAAGTAACAGCCGTTAAACCAAGGTTTCATTATCCAATCCAAATGGACTCAACTCCGCAGGGTCCCGGGACATCGCGGGGCGTGAAGGGCATCAAGACGGCTTTGTCCCGGCGTTCGCCTCTCAAGGCGTGATGGTGCGTCCTGGCGCAGGCTCGCGTCGACGTTTCAGCACTTTTGCGAGGCGATCGACCAGATACCCCATCACGCGCGACCGCACCGCCGTGTCGCCGACGCGCTCGTCCTCGGTCGTGTCGCTCACGATGCCGATGTAGTTCTTTCTGGCGTTCTGCTGCTGCACGGTCGTGCGAACCCTGGCTCAATCGATGGCCGGACCATGGTGCGCGCAAGGGGAATCGACGATTAATTTTGTGCCCCGTAGGAATACTCGGGTGCGGTAGGATGGCGCGGTCGTGCTGCAAGCGACCGGGCCGCTTAACGGATTGTTGAGGCTGTTTTTCAACCGATCGGCAAGCCTGCCGACCATCTCTCTCAATCGCGCCGGCCGTCGGCGTTCAGCGCCCGCAACATGCCGATGCGGGCAAACAGCACCCAACCGCCGCCGCCCTCCGCCGCGTTGATCAGGGTCTCGATCGCAGTTTGCCAGCGCGCGTCCTGCTGCTCGGCTTCGGGCAGCTGCATGATGTAGTCGGCGGCTTCTTGCAGCGTGCGCAGCCTGCGTCCGCCGCCGAGCGCAATCGGGTCGTCGAACGGCGTCGACCAGGGCATGTCAGGCCGCCCGATCCGCGAGGGGAGACATCACGACGCGATCGCAGATGTGATGCTGCTGCTAGCCGGCCTTCTTCGTCCGTGCCGTTGCGCGCACCGGCTTGTCGGCCTTCTTCGGTGCCGCTTCCCTGGCTGCTGCATCCTTGCCGCCCTTGCCGGCGATCGGCAGCAGCATCTCACGCTGGCCTTCGACGCGCTTCTTCGGCTTCTTGCCCTTGACGGTCTCTTTGGCGACCTTCGCCGCGGGCGCCGCCTCCTTCTCGCCGGCGAGGCTCTTCTTCAGCGCGTCCATTAGGTTGATGACGTTGCCGCCGGCCTTCGGCGCAGCCTTCGCTGCGATCGGCGCGCCCGAGCGCTTCTTGTTGATGAGGTCGATCAGCGCGGTCTCGTAGTGGTCCTCGAACAGCTCGGGCTCGAACGCGCCGGACTTCTTCTCGACGATGTGTTTTGCGAGGTCGAGCATGTCCTTCGTCAGCTTCACGTCCTGGATGTCGTCAAAATATTCGGTCTCGCTGCGCACCTCGTAGGGATAGCGCAGCAGCGTGCCCATCAGGCCGCTCTCGAGCGGCTCGAGCGCGATGATGTGCTCGCGGTTGGTCAGCACCACGCGGCCGATCGCGACCTTGTTCATGGTGCGGATGGTCTCGCGGATCACCGCATAGGCGTCGTGGCCGACCTTGCCGTCCGGCACGAGGTAGTAGGGGCGGATCAGATAGCGGTTGTCGATGTCGGTCTTCGGCACGAATTCGTCGATGTCGATCGTGTGGGTCGAGTCGAGGGCGATGTCGTCGAGCTCGTCCTTGCTGACCTCGATATAGGTGTCGGTGTCCACCTTGTAGCCCTTGACGATGTCCTCGGAGGTCACCTCGTCACCGGTCTCGGCGTCGACCTTGAGATATTTGATCCGGTGGCCGGTCTTGCGGTTGATCTGGTTGAACGAGACCTTCTCGGTATCCGACGTGGCCGGATACAGCGCGACCGGGCAGGTCACGAGCGAGAGGCGCAAAAAACCCTTCCAATTGGCACGGGGGGCCATGGGCTACTCCAAACGCAACGGGGACAGCTGACAAGGATACCATCGGGGAACAACGAATCATAGCAAGGGGGGATGCGGAATCTTGCAACTGCGTTAACCGGCCGCTGGGCGTGGGGTTGCTGCCTGAGCCAACAGCAATCGCCGGAACATCATATCCGATCGGGCGTTGCACCGGGATACAAGGCTGCGAGAGGTCGCGGCAATCGGCGGCGACGGCCAGAGATTGAGGTCACCATGGCAACCACGCGAGACGAGCATCAGATCGTCGAAACTGCGACCGAGGCACGCCAGGGCGAACCTGGGCCGTCGGTGGCCGCGCTGCTCGCCATCTCGACCGGGCTCGCGATCCTGATCCTCGCCGTCATCTGGTTCGTGTTCTTCCGGACCTGACGGCCATCCCAAAACCGGTCGGACCTTCCGACTCGCCGTGTAACGCGGCACATTGCGCCCGCTACGCCGCCGGCTCGTCCGGTGGCCTGGCGGGTGCAGTCGCGTCGGCCGCGAACAAGTCGTATATGACTAAAAAGTAACGTCTGCCGGTTCCCCGCGTTCATACTCAGTTCACGCCGGAGTTGATCATCTGAGGCTGTCATTGATGCAGCCTATCGTTGGAGAGAAGCGTGCGCCTGCTCGTTGTTGAGGACGACCCTGATCTCAATCGCCAGCTCACCAAGGCGCTGACCGACGCCGGTTACGTCGTCGATCGCGCCTTCGACGGAGAGGAGGGGCATTATCTCGGCGACAACGAGCCCTATGACGCCGTGGTGCTCGACATCGGCCTGCCGAAGAGGGACGGCATCTCGGTTCTGGAAGCCTGGCGCCGCAACGGCCGCACCATGCCGGTCCTGATCCTGACCGCGCGCGACCGCTGGAGCGACAAGGTGCAGGGGTTCGATGCCGGCGCCGACGACTACGTCGCAAAGCCCTTCCATCTGGAGGAGGTGCTGGCGCGCATCCGCGCGCTGCTGCGCCGCTCGACCGGGCACGCCCAGAGCGAGTTGAGCTGCGGCCCGGTCACGCTCGACACCAGGACCGGCCGGGTCAGCGTGTCCGGCAATCCCGTGAAGATGACCTCGCACGAATATCGGCTTCTGGCCTATCTGATGCACCATTCGGGGCGCGTCGTGTCCCGAACCGAGCTGGTCGAGCATCTCTACGACCAGGATTTTGACCGCGACTCCAATACCATCGAGGTCTTTGTCGGCCGCATCCGCAAGAAGCTCGACGTCGACATCATCCAGACCGTCCGCGGGCTCGGCTATCTTCTGACCCCGCCGGCCGCGCCCGGCGCCTGAAGAGTTGGGGGCTTGACGGGCAGCCGGACAGGGGGCCTTGGTCGGGTCATGACGTCCGACGACCTGCCATCCTGCGCCTGCCGGGACCCCTCCGATGGCCGCTAGCTCGCTTGCCAACCGACTGTTCCTGTCGGCGACCGCGTGGCTCGTGGTGATCCTGGCCATCACCGGGGTCGTGCTGTCGTCGGTCTACAAGAACGCCACCGAACGCGCCTTCGACCGCCGGCTCAATCTCTATCTTCGCACGCTGATTGCGGAGGTTGCGACCCCCGACGAGCCGCCGGACCGCCAGTTCCAGTCGCTCGGCGAGCCCTTGTTCGAGCTGCCGCTGTCCGGCTGGTACTGGCAGATCACTCGCACCGACACCGAAAAGCCGGAGGTGCGCTCGTCGCGCTCGCTCTGGGACAAGAAGCTGCCGAAGCTGGAGGAGCAGGGCACCGAGCTCACCGCCGCCGGCATCCGGCTTGCCTATGTCGACGGGCCGGAGGGGCAGAATCTCCGCATGGTAGAGCGGCCGGTCGATCTCGGCGCCGATGGCAAATATCTCGTCAGCGTCGCCGGTGACGACACCGAGATCTTCGACGAGACGCGGAGCTTCGATTACTACCTCGGCGGCACCTTCACCGCGCTCGGCATCGTGCTGCTGCTGACCACGGTGTTCCAGGTCCGATTCGGCCTCGCGCCGCTCAAGCGCATCTCGGAATCCATCGCCGACATTCGCTCGGGGCGGGCGGAGCGGCTGGAGGGTGAATTCCCGGTCGAGATTGCGCCTTTGGCGCGCGAGACCAACGCGCTGATCGACGCCAATCGCGAGATCGTCGAGCGCGCGCGCACTCATGTCGGCAATCTCGCGCATGCGATCAAGACGCCGCTGTCGGTCATCGTCAACGAGGCCGGCGTGCATGCCGCCGATCCGTTCGCGGTCAAGGTCATGGAGCAGGCGGACGTGATGCGCGATCAGGTCGCCCATCATCTGGAGCGCGCGCGTATCGCGGCAAGGGTCTCTGTTGTCGCGACCGTCACGGACGTTGCGCCCGCCATCGAGGCGCTGCGGCGGACTATGGAGAAGATCCATCGCGACCGCGGCATCATCGTCGAGGTCAAGGCCGATCCGTCTGCAAAATTCCGTGGCGAGCGCCAGGATCTGGAGGAGATGGTTGGCAATCTCGTCGACAATGCCTGCAAATGGGCGGCCTCGCGCGTCTTCATCGAAGTCCTGGTCGAGGCGCCGCAGCGGGCGGGCGCGGGCCCGCGCCTGCGGGTCCTCGTCGATGACGATGGACGGGGCCTGTCGGAGGCCGAGCGCGCCCAGGTCTCCCGGCGCGGCCAGCGGCTCGACGAGTCAAAGCCCGGATCGGGGCTCGGCCTCTCCATCGTGGTCGACCTCGCCGCACTCTATGGCGGCAGCCTCTCGCTCGGCCGCGCGCCGATCGGGGGCTTGCGGGCCGAGTTGGTGCTGCCTGGAATATAATCCTCTGTTCCGACACGCATTTTTGCCCTGGCCGGCGTCGGTCCGGACAAAATCGGGGGTATTCGGCGCAACTTCCTCAACGGCTTCTTAAGGCGCGCGCCCCTATGATCGCGCCCGGACGCATCCCACGTCCGCCACCTTACCGTGCATTATCCGGGCGTATGAGCCAGACATCGATCGAGCGGCTGAGAGAATATCTCGCGCAGCTCCCGCCGCAGTCGCAGGCGCTGCTGATGCGGGAGTTCGAGCGCGCGCTTGAGCGCGGCCAGGACACGGCCGTGGCGACCCTGGTGCTCGATCAGCTGCGCAAGATCGTGCGCAAGACCGAGGCCGACGAAGCCCCGCCGCCACGTACCGACGATCTGTCGCGGCTGCTGTTCCAGGTGCTGGAGCCGTTCCTTGTCGAGGCCGGCGCCCCGGTCCGGGTCGGACAGATTCGTCGTTCCTCGCTGCATCCGATCTGGCAATGGCTCGGCCGCGACGGTGCCCCGGACAAGCTGAATGAGCTCGAAGCGGCGCTGGCGCGTCTGCCTGCCGCCGACAGTGCCGGGCAGGTCGAAGCCCTGGCCCAGAAGCTCCAGGCGGTGGCCGCGAACGCCATCTTCGAGCTGACGGGGCCGGGCGGCGGCGACAAGTCGCGCGCGCTCGCCCGAGTCGGCCCGCCCAACGTGATCGAGGATCTCTATTCGATCGGAGCGGTCCTTGGGGTTCGCGAGGCCATCGGCACGCTCAACGAAAAGCTGCCGCGCTTCCTCCGCGTGTTCGGTGAACCCCAGATCGCCGCGGTGACGGCCGCGCTCAACATCCCGGTGCTCCAGACGCCGCAGATGCTGCCCTTCGCGTTGTCGGTGGTGGTCCAGCGCATGACCGCGCCGTGGCAGATCATTCGCCTCGCCATCAAGATCGCCGCGTCCGACGACGAGATCCGCGTCGCGGCAACGCCCTATGGCGTTGCAGTCACGATGGCGCTGCACGACCTGTCCTGCGTTGCCGCCAATTTGCGCATGGATATCAAGCGCGGCCGCTTCGACACCATCGCCGACAATCTGAAGGCGCTACACGACGGCGTGCGCGGCCTGCGCACTGAGCTCGACCTGCGCAACGATTCAGCCTGGGGCAAGCAGCTCACCTCGATCCGCGCCGATATCTCCAATGCGCTGCAATCGGAGATCGACAGCGTTCCCGGCCGCGTTCGCCGCATCCTGCGCCAGCGCGCGGAGAAGGATATTCCACCGGGAGCGCGGATCGACAGCACCGAAGTGGAGGAGACCGTGGCGCTGATCGATTTCGTCGCGACCTGCCGCAATTATGCCAGCGAGCTCGCGATCAACGAGGTGACGCTGCGCACGTATTCCGACCTCCAGCAATATGTGGAACGGTCGACAGAATCGCTGGTGCAGTCGCTGCGCGCCGCCGATCACAAGGTCCGCACCTATCGGCAGCAGCAGGTTCAGGCCGCGATCCGCTTCTGCGAGGTGCTGTTCGGCGACGACTACGCCTCGTTGATGAGCCGCGCCGCGGAAAACGCGGCGACGGGCGAGCGCAAATCGACCCGCGCAAGCTAATCCAGGCGCATCTATTTGTTACCACAATTTATAGTTGACGCTGCCAATTGTGCGCCCTACGGTCTCGTGCAAGTCCGGGGAATTTCTATTTGTGCGCGCATGAAACCACTTATCAGCTTCGTTGAAATTGAGAACCGCATCATTGTTGCGAAATATCAGAGACTGATGGTCAGTGCGAAGGTGGTGCTGGTCGAGAAGGCCAGCGGCCAGCAATTGCCTGAAACAGCAACCAGGATTGCGTCACCGGTTCCGGTCGGGGCGGTGCGCATCAGGCTGCCGGATGCAATCAAGCCAGGAACGTACTTCCTGAAGGCCCTCAACGGGCGCGGCGAGGACGCCGCCCAGAGCGCCGACTTCGAGATCGGCTAAGCCGTTGGATTGTCACTATTTCGGGATTGTTCCGCTCGCGCCGAATTGACAATTGTCAATTGCCGCCTTGTCCGGCCGTGGTGTAAAGCCACGTGATAAAGCCACTCTTGGCGCGGTTCGCGCGCTGCCGGAAGCTTGCCAGATGACGCTATGGTTCGTGTTCGCGCTGATGACGGTCGCGGCGATATTCGCCGTGCTCTGGCCGCTCGGCCGTGGCGCAGGCGCAGAAAATCAAGGCAGCGAGGTCGTGGTCTACAAGGACCAGTTGGCCGAGATCGAGCGCGATCTTGCCGCCGGGCTGATCGCGGCGCCCGAAGCCGAGGCCGCACGCGTCGAGATCAGCCGCAGGCTGCTCGCAGCCGCCGGCAGCGAGCCCGCACTGGCGCCGAAGTCTAGCCTCAAATGGCGCCGCGCGGCTGCCGTACTGACACTCGTCGGCCTGCCTCTGACGGCAATTGCGATTTACGTTCCGCTCGGCTCGCCCACGCTTCGCGACTTCCCGCTGGCACAGCGGGAGCGCGGGTCCGGGTCCGGTATGGCGCAGTCGCTCGAAAATCTCGTCGTGCAGGTCGAGCAACATCTGGAAAAGAATCCGACTGACGGTCGCGGCTGGAACGTGCTCGCCCCGGTGCTGGAACGGCTCGGCCGGTTCGACGACGCGGTCCGCGCCTATCGCAACGCGCTCACCTACAATGGCGAGAGCGCGGAGCGCAGGTCCGATCTCGGCGAGGCGATCATGGCTGCTGCGAGCGGTGTCGTGACGGCGGAAGCCAAGGCCGAGTTCGAACGCGCGCATGCGCTGAACGCCGATGATCCCAAGGCGAACTACTTCCTCGGGCTTGCTGCCGAGCAGGACGGCCGCAAGGATGACGCGGCCAATATCTGGCGCACGCTGCTTGCGAAGGCGCCGGCGGATGCGTCATGGCGTCCTCTGATACAATCCTCGCTGGCGCGGGTCGGTGGCGGCGGTACGATGCCGGCGCTGTCGGATGACACGATCGCAGCTTCCAAGGACATGAGCGAGGGCGATCGCGGCACGATGATCCGTGGCATGGTCGAACGGCTGGCCACAAGGTTGAAGCAGAACGGCGACGATGTCGATGGTTGGCTGCGCCTGGTGCGCGCTTATCTTGTGATGGGCGAGCGCGACAAGGCGAGGGGCGCCTCGACCGACGCCCGTCAGGCGGTCGCCAACGACGCCGAGCGGCTGCGGCAGCTCAACGAAGGTCTCAAGACTCTCGGGCTCGACGGATGACGATGTTCGGACGAGGCGAGCGGAGAACGGATACGCCATGACGCGCAAGCAGCGACGTATGACCATCATCGGCGGCTCGCTTGCCGTGCTCGCGCTCGCAGCCGCGCTGGTGCTCAACGCGCTTCGCGACTCCATCGTGTTCTTCTCGACCCCGACCATGGTCGCCGAGAAGCACGTCCAGCCCGGCAAGCGATTTCGTCTCGGCGGCCTGGTGCAGCCGGGCTCGCTTCAGCGCGGCGACAATCTCGCGGTGACGTTCGAAGTCGCCGACGGCGGCGCCAAACTTCCGGTCGCCTACAAGGGCATTTTGCCCGATCTTTTTCGCGAAGGGCAGGGTGTCGTCGCCGAAGGCGCGCTCGACGCCAATGGCGTGTTCAAGGCCGACACCGTGCTCGCCAAGCACGACGAGACCTACATGCCCAAGGACGTCGCCGACGCCCTGAAGAAGCAGGGGCACTGGAAGGACGATTACGGCGCCAAGGCTTCTGATAGCGTCAAGCCTGCGGCGACGACTGCGCAGGGCGATTCGCAGGGAGCGGTGCGGTGATTGCGGAAGCCGGACATTATGCGCTGGTGCTGGCGCTCGCGCTGGCGCTGATCCAGTCCTTCGTGCCGCTGATAGGTGCACGCTTGCGCGATGCCGCGCTGATGAACGTGGCACGCTCGACCGCGCTGGCGCAGCTGCTGTTCGTCGGCGCGTCGTTTGTAGCGCTCGTCACGTTGCATGTGACCTCGGATTTCTCCGTCGCCAATGTCTACGAGAATTCCCACTCCATGAAGCCCTTGATCTACAAGATCACCGGCGTGTGGGGAAACCATGAAGGCTCGATGCTGCTGTGGGTGTCGATCCTGGCGCTGTTCGGCGGGCTGGTCGCAGCGTTCGGCAACAATCTGCCGCTGTTGCTGCGGGCGCATGTGCTCGCGGTGCAGGCCTGGATCGCCAGCGCCTTCTATCTCTTCATCCTGATGACCTCGAACCCGTTCCTGCGCATCGTCAATCCGCCGATCGAGGGGCGCGATCTCAACCCGGTGCTTCAGGACATCGGTCTCGCCGTGCATCCGCCGATGCTCTATCTCGGCTATGTCGGCTTCTCGATCTCGTTCTCCTTCGCGATCGCCGCGCTGATCGAGGGCCGGATCGATGCCGCCTGGGCGCGCTGGGTGCGGCCCTGGACGCTGGTCGCCTGGATCTTCCTGACCCTTGGCATCGCCATGGGCTCCTACTGGGCCTATTACGAGCTCGGCTGGGGCGGCTGGTGGTTCTGGGATCCCGTCGAGAACGCCTCGCTGATGCCATGGCTTGCCGGCACCGCGCTGCTGCATTCGGCGCTGGTGATGGAGAAGCGCAATGCGCTGAAGGTCTGGACCATCCTGCTGTCGATCCTGACCTTCTCGCTGTCGCTGCTCGGCACCTTCCTGGTGCGTTCGGGCGTCATCACCTCCGTGCATGCTTTCGCAAATGACCCGACCCGCGGCGTGTTCATTCTCCTGATCCTCTGCCTGTTCATCGGCGGCAGCCTGTCGCTGTTCGCGGGGCGCGCCACCTCGTTGAAGCAGGGCGGCCTGTTCGCACCGATCTCGCGCGAAGGCGCGCTGGTGCTGAACAATCTGCTGCTCACGGTGGCTTGCGCGGTCGTGCTGTTCGGCACGCTCTATCCGCTGGCGATGGAGGTGCTGACCGACTTCAAGATGTCGGTCGGGGCACCGTTCTACAATCTCAGCTTCGTCCCGCTGTTCGTGCTGCTGCTGCTCGCCGTGCCGTTCGGGCCGATGCTGGCGTGGAAGCGGGGCGATCTGCTCGGCGTCACCCAGCGCCTGCTCGCGGCCGGCGTTGCCGGGCTCGTTGTGATCGCCATTGTCTGGGCCTGGACGCGCGGTGGCAGTGCGCTGGCGCCATTGGCGATCGGGCTTGGAGTCTTCGTCATCGCCGGTGCCGCGACGGATCTTGCCGAACGGATCGGCCTGTTTCGCCTGCCGTTCGCGACGACGCTGCACCGGGCGCGCGGCCTGCCGCGCTCGGCATGGGGCACGGTGTTTGCGCATGCCGGCCTCGGTATCGCGCTGATCGGGATCGTCTGCGAAACCACCTGGAACACCGAATACATCGCGACGATGAAGCCGAACGACGTTGCGCACGTCGCCGGCTATGATCTGAAGCTCGACGGCCTGCTTGATCGAGGAGGGCCGAACTATCGCGAGATGATTGCCCAGTTCAACATCAGCCGGGACGGCGAAGCTCTCAGCGTCATGACGCCGTCCAAACGAAGCTTCACCACCCGCGGCTCTTCGACCACGGAGGCTGCGCTTTTGACGCGCGGCGCCAGCCAGCTCTACATCTCGCTTGGCGACGTTACTGCCGAGGGCGCCATCGCCGTGCGCATCTATCACAAGCCGCTGGTGCTCCTGATCTGGTGGGGCCCGGTGCTGATGGCTTTCGGCGGCATGCTGTCGCTCTCGGACCGACGCTTGCGGGTCGGCGCGCCGAAGCCCGCGCGCGCCAAGCAACGCCTGCAACCGGCGGAGTGATCTGATGCGCCGGATGATGGTCGCGGTTGTTGCGCTCATGCTGCTGGCCTCACCAGCGGCCCACGCCGTGCAGCCCGACGAGATCATGTCGGATCCCGTGAAGGAGGCGCGCGCGCGCGACTTGTCGCGCGAGCTGCGCTGCATGGTCTGCCAGAACCAGTCGATCGACGATTCCGACGCGCCGCTCGCGCGCGACCTGCGGCTGCTGGTGCGGGAACGCATCGCAGCCGGCGACAGCAATTCGCAGGTGCTCGACTTCCTGGTCGCGCGCTACGGCGAGTTCGTGCTGCTGAAGCCGCGCTTCGAGCGGCAGACCATGCTGTTGTGGCTGCTCGCGCCGCTGCTGCTCGCCGGCGGCGGACTGGCGCTGTGGATGCAAATCCGTCGCCGCTCGCGGAGTGGTGCAGACGTCCCGGCACCTCCACTCACGTCTGACGAAGAGGCGCGGCTCGCCACATTGATGTCCGACGATGCGGCCTCGCGTTAGCAGAAGGGCCGAGGGAGGTTTTGCGGGAACCCCATTAAGTTCCTCGCAGACCACGACTTTCGGCTGCGATAAACTGCCGCATCCGAGTTGTCCCTTCATTACCAAAGTTTAACCCCGCAGCCAGCGCGCGGTAAGGCGAAAGTCCCCATCTTCAGATTCGTAAGGTGCTGCCATCCGGCACCAAATGGATTTCAAGGCCCTGGAGACCTCTGCATGACCGACCGTCCCGATCTCACGAACCTTCCCTCCTACCGGCAGCCTCGCCGGTCGGTGTTCTCCGCCCGCAAGATCGCGCTGATGGCTTCGGTCGTCGCCGGTCTCGGTATTGCCGTCCACGGCTTCAGCCCGTCGACCTCGCCTGGCGACCTGTTCTCCAGCCCGGCGCAGGCGCAGGTCAACAACGAGGTCCGCAAGGTCGAGCGCCCGATCGGCTTCGCCGATATTGTCGAGCGCGTGAAGCCTTCGGTGATCTCGGTGAAGGTCAACATCAAGGAAAAGGCTGCGGCCAATGACGACGGCGACGACTCCTCGCCGTTCCAGCCGGGCTCGCCGATGGAGCGCTTCTTCCGCCGCTTCGGTGGGCCGGATGGATTCCCGGGCCAGAAGGGTGGTCGTGGCCGCGTCGTGCAGGGCCAGGGCTCCGGCTTCTTCATCTCGGCCGACGGCTTCGCCGTGACCAACAACCACGTGGTCGACGGCGCCGACAAGGTCGAGGTCACGACCGACGACGGCAAGACCTACAGCGCCAAGGTGATCGGCACCGACCAGCGCACCGACCTCGCCTTGATCAAGGTCGAGGGCAGCTCGAACTTCCCGTTCGCCAAGCTTGCCGACGGCAAGCCGCGGATCGGCGACTGGGTCCTCGCGGTCGGCAATCCCTTCGGACTCGGTGGCACCGTGACGGCCGGCATTGTCTCGGCGAGCGGCCGCGACATTGGCAACGGCCCGTATGATGATTTCATCCAGATCGACGCGCCCGTGAACAAGGGCAATTCCGGCGGTCCGGCCTTCAACACCGACGGCGAGGTGATGGGCGTCAACACCGCGATCTACTCGCCCTCGGGTGGCAGCGTCGGCATCGCGTTCTCGATTCCTGCGAACACCGTGAAGAGCGTGGTCGCCCAGCTCAAGGACAAGGGCTCGGTCAGCCGCGGTTGGATCGGCGTGCAGATCCAGCCAGTGACCTCTGACATCGCCGACAGCCTCGGCATGAAGAAGGCCGAAGGTGCGCTGGTGGCGGAGCCGCAGGCGAACGGTCCGGCGGCGAAGGCCGGTATCGAGTCCGGCGACGTGATCACGTCGGTGAATGGCGAGTCTGTCAGGGACGCCCGCGAACTCGCCCGCACCATCGGCGGCATGGCGCCCGGCGCGACCGTGAAGCTCAACGTGCTGCACAAGGGCCAGGACAAGGTCGTGAACCTCACCCTGGGCCAGCTGCCGAGCACGGTCGAGGCCAAGGCCGACACCGATAACGACAGCGGCAAGGGCGCGACCCGCGGCACCGATGTGCCCAAGCTCGGCATGACGGTTGCGCCCGCGAACTCCGTGGCCGGCGCCGGCAAGGACGGCGTGGTGGTCACCGAAGTCGACCCAAAGAGTGCTGCGGCCGAACGCGGCTTCAAGGAGGGCGACGTGATTCTCGAAGTCGGCGGCAAGAGCGTGAGCACTGCCGGCGATGTCCGCGATGCGATCAATACGGCGCGGACCGACAACAAGAACAGCGTCCTGATGCGCGTGAAGAGCGGCGGCCAGTCGCGCTTCGTCGCCGTGCCCCTCGCCAAGGGCTGAGCCTCAGGAGGCTTACGAAATGAAGGGTGTCGCCGGCATCAGTCGCCCCCGCCGTCGACGCCTTTCGGGGAAGCAGCGTAACGTCGCTTCCCCAGCCTACCTTCCGGTGGAATTACGCCCCCCTCCGTCGGAAGGCCTAGGGCGGTGAGGTCCCCCCAGCTTCACCGCCCGCCTTTTTCTCGACGCCAGAGTCCCTCACTCGGCTTGCATGCGATTGCCGCTCGCGCCATGTTTAGAGAAGGTTGACCTCCTTGACCGCCGCCGAACGCACGATGCGCCTCCTCATCATCGAAGACGACCGCGAATCCGCCGACTATCTCGTGAAGGCGTTTCGCGAAGTCGGACACATGGCCGACCACGCCAGCGACGGCGAGGAAGGCCTCGCCATGGCCGAGAACGGTGATTACGATGTGCTGGTGGTCGACCGCATGCTGCCCAAGCGCGACGGCCTGTCGCTGATCGGCGCCCTGCGTGACAAGGGCGAATCGACGCCGGTGCTGATTCTTTCGGCACTCGGGCAGGTCGACGACCGCATCAAGGGCCTGCGCGCCGGCGGCGACGACTATCTGCCAAAGCCCTATTCGTTTGCCGAACTCTTGGCCCGCGTCGAGGTGCTGTCACGCCGCCGCGGCGGGCCGGCCGAGGATACGCTCTATCGTGTCGGTGATCTCGAGCTCGACCGGCTCTCCCATCGCGTCGCCCGTGGCAAGGACGAGCTGACGCTCCAGCCGCGCGAATTCCGCCTGCTCGAATATTTGATGAAGCATGCCGGCCAGGTGGTGACGCGCACCATGCTGCTGGAGAACGTCTGGGACTATCATTTCGATCCGCAGACCAACGTGATCGACGTGCACATTTCGCGGCTGCGCTCCAAGATCGACAAGGGCTTTGAGCGGCCGCTGCTGCACACGATCCGCGGCGCCGGGTACATGATCCGTGACGGCATTCGGTAAACTCGTCCGCACCACGGCATTCCGGCTGACGCTGGTCTACCTGTTCCTGTTTGCGATCTTCGCGGCCTCGCTGCTCGGCTATTTCGCCTGGAATACGCGGCGGCTGATCACCGAAGAGATCACGCAGACGGTGAATGCCGAGACCTCGGAGATCAGCGAGATCTACGGCCGCCGCGGCCTGGTCGGCCTCGTGCGCGCGATCGAGTATCGGGCGCTGCGGCCCGGTGCGAACCTCTACCTCGTGACCACGCCGACCGGCCAGGCGATTGCAGGCAATGTCGGCTCGCTGGCGCCAGGCGTAATGGCGACGCGGGGCTGGTCGGAGACGGCCTACAAGCGCATCGAGGACGCGGATAACCGCGACCATCGTGCGCTGGTGCGCGTCACCGAATTGGAGAACGGCTTCCGTCTCCTGATCGGCCGCGACCTCGACGAGCGGCGGCGTCTGTTCGGCATCGTGGCCAAGGCGGCGCAATGGTCGATCCTGATCGTCGTCGTGCTCGGCCTTGGCGGCGGTGTCTTCGTCGCGCGCAGGGTGTTGACGCGCATCGACGCGATGTCCGGCACCGCGCATCGCATCATGACCGGCGATCTCAGCGAGCGCCTGCCCGTTGGGCGCAGCGGCGACGAGCTCGACCGCCTCGCCGAGAATCTCAATGCCATGCTGGAACGGATCGAGGCGCTGATGGCGGGATTGAAGGAGGTCTCCGACAACATTGCCCACGACCTCAAGACGCCGCTGACGCGCTTGCGCAACCGTGCCGAGGAGGCGCTGGCGAAGTCGGGCGGCGAGGCCGATTACCGCGCGGCGCTGGAACGGACCATCGAGGAATCCGACGGGCTGATCCGCACTTTCAACGCGCTCTTGATGATCGCACGCGCGGAGTCCGGACAGGCGCGCGGCAACATGGATGATTTCGACGCCGCCGAGGTCGCCAACGGCATCCACGAGCTCTATGAGCCGCTGGCCGAAGACGACGGCATGACCCTGAGGGTCAAGACGCAGGCCGCGCCGCTTCACGGCAACCGCGAATTGATCAGCCAGGCGCTCGCCAATCTGGTTGAGAACGCCATCAAATACGGCAAGCCGGCGGCACAGGCGGCGGGAACCGTGGTCAGCATGGACAGCCGCCAGATCACGATCGAAGCGAAGCGCGAGGGCGATCAGGTGTTGCTCAGCGTTTCGGATCGCGGCCCTGGGATCCCCGAAGGCGACCGCAAGCATGTCGTCGAGCGATTCGTCCGGCTCGAAGCGAGCCGCACGCTGCCGGGCTCCGGCCTCGGTCTCAGCCTCGCCTCCGCGGTTGCCACGCTACATGGCGGAGAATTGCGGCTCGGCGACGCCCAGCCCGGCCTCGTCGCCACGCTGGTGCTGCCGGTGCGCGCGGGTGCCGGCGACAGGGTTGCTCCTCCGATGCAGGATGTGCCACAGAAGGTGGCATGAACCACTCCGCGCCGGGAAACGCGGACAAGCATGGTGAGAGCCTGGCCGCGCGCTTCGCGGAGGCTCCCCATATTGCCGCTTCCACAACCGACGAACGACGCTATGAAAATTGGCTGGCCGAGCTCGAGCCGGCACATTCGGCCCGTCTTGAAGCCCTGCTGGTTCATCCCTTCGCCCGGAATATCCTCACCGGCATCGCGGAATTCTCGCCCTACCTGTTCGATCTGGTGCGCGCCGATCCGCCGCGCTTGATCCGGCTGCTCGAAAGCGGTCCGGATGCGCATCTGGCCGCGCTGATCGATGAGACGAGGGGCGCGGTGCTTGCTGCACCCGACGAAGCCGAGGTGATGCGGCTGCTTCGCCGCATGAAGGCGGAAGCCGCGCTCCTGATCGCGTTGTGCGATATCGGCGCGGTCTGGCCGGTGATGCGGGTGACGGCGGCGCTGACCGACGTCGCAGTGTCCTCGGTGCAGGCGGCGCTCCAGTACCTGCTGCGGCAGGAAGCCGCACGCGGCAAGCTTTTGCCGCACGATCCCGAGGCGCCGGAGGTGGGCTGCGGTCTGATCGTGCTCGCGATGGGCAAGATGGGCGCGGGCGAGCTGAACTATTCCAGCGACATCGATCTCATCGTGTTCTTCGATCCCGATGCCACGACGCTTGCGCCGGATATCGAGCCGCAGCCTTTCTTCGTCCGGGTGACGCAGGGGATGGCGCGTATCCTCCAGCAGCGCACCTATGACGGCTACGTCTTCCGCGTCGATCTGCGGCTGCGCCCCGATCCGTCCTCGACTCAAGTGGCGATCTCACGAGACGCGGCGCTGCATTACTACGAGCGGGAAGGGCGCACCTGGGAGCGCGCCGCGATGATCAAGGCGCGCGCCTGCGGCGGCGATTCCCGGGCAGGCGAGGCGCTGCTCGCCGAAATCTCTCCCTTCGTCTGGCGCAAGCATCTCGACTTCGCCGCGCTCGCCGACGTCCACGACATGAAGCGGCAGATGCAGACCTATCGCGGTCAGAGCGAGATCGCGGTCGAAGGCCACAACGTCAAGGTCGGCCGCGGCGGTATCCGCGAGATCGAGTTCTTTGCACAGACCCAGCAGCTGATCGCCGGCGGCCGCCATCCGGAATTGCGGGTGCGGCCGACGCTTGCCGCGCTCGACGTTCTCGCCGCAAGCAACTGGATTACCCCCGCGGCGCGCGACGAACTGACCAAGGCCTATGAATTCCTGCGCCGGGTCGAGCATCGTCTCCAGATGATTGCCGACGAGCAGACCCATGCGCTTCCCGACGACAAGGCGTCGGTCGAACGCTTCGCCTGGTTCTTCGGCTATGCGGATCGCGAGGCGTTTGCGCGCGACCTGCTGCACCAGCTCGAAATCGTCCAGGGCCATTACGAAAAACTGTTCGAGGGCGATGACCCGACCGGAACGGCAAGTCTGCCGGCGATCGACTACCGCGCTGGTCCCGAGGATCCGCGATTACTCCAGCACCTGACGACGCTCGGCTTCAAGAAACCCGCCGCCGTCGCGCAGACCGTGCGCGACTGGATCACCGGCGACTACCGCGTGCTCCGCAACGACCAGACGCGCAGCGCTTTCGTCGAGTTCGTGCCGTCTCTGATCGACGGCCTCGCGCATGCCGAGGAGCCGGACCGCGCGGTCGTGGCGTTCGATCATTTCCTTAGCGCGCTTCAACGTGGCGGTCGGCTGATCACGCTGCTCGGCCAGAACCGCGATCTCGTCGCGCTCGTGGCGCTGGTCCTGGGGGCCGCACCGCGGCTCGGCGAGATGCTGGCGCGGAAGCCGCAGCTCATGGACGGCCTGATCGATCCGCGCTTCTTCGGTGCGATGCCGGACAGGCAGGAACTGTCGGCGCGGCTCGCGGCCACGGTGCAGGACGCGGGCTCCTACGAGGAATTCCTCGACCGTTTGCGCCTGTTCGGGCAGGAGAGCCTGTTCCTGATCGGCACGCGCATTCTCTCTGGTACCGTCTCGGCGCAGCACGCGAGCACGGCCTTTGCCGATGTCGCCGAAGGCATCGTCCATACCGTGCACGGCCTCGTCGCCGACCGCTTCGCGGCCCAGCACGGCCGCATCAACGGGCAGGAGACCGCGATCATCGCCATGGGCCGACTCGGCGGCCGCGAGATGACGGCCTCGTCCGATCTCGACCTGATCCTGCTCTACGATTTCGACAGCGAGAACCCGGACTCCGACGGGCCGAAATCGCTCCAGGGCGCGCATTATTTCGCCCGCTTCACCCAGCGTCTGATCAGCGCCTTCACCACGCGCACCAATTACGGCGTGCTCTATGAGATCGACATGCGGCTGCGTCCGTCGGGACGTGCCGGACCGGTGGCGTCAAGCCTTACCTCCTTCGCCGACTACCAGGCCAACGAAGCCTGGACCTGGGAGCACATGGCCCTGACGCGTGCGCGCGTGGTGTCGGCTTCGTCCGAATTCCGTGGCCGGATCGAACGCATCATCCGCGAGGTCCTGACCCGCCGTCGCGATCCCGCGATCACCGCCAATGACGTCGCCGACATGCGCCGCGCCATCGCGCAGGAGAAGGGCGAGACCGACTATTGGGATCTCAAATATGCCGCCGGCGGCATGGTCGATATCGATTTCATTGCGCAATATCTCCAGCTCGTGCATGCCCACGACAAGCCCGCGATCCTCGATGTCAGCACGGTGCAGGTGCTGGAGAACGCCGCGAAGCTCGGCGTGCTCCCGCAGTCGGAGGTGGAGATCCTGCGCGCGGCGGCGCGGCTCTATCACGATCTGACGCAGATCCTGCGACTCTGCGTCAGCGATCGCTTCAAGCCGGAAACCGCGGGCGTCGACCTTCAACGCGTGATGGCGCGCGCCGGCGATGCGCCGGACTTCTCCTCGCTGGAGGCGCGTGTGAAGGAAACGCAGGGCGAGGTGCGGCGCGTGTTCAGCGCGCTTCTGGCAGGGAAATAGCCTGCTTCAGCGACGTGAGGGCTTCGAGCACGTTCGGCTCAAGCCCTGCGCCGCCGGCGTCGAGATGAGCGAAGATCGCGCGCTTCATCCGGGGATCCCAGAATTTCTTGATGTGCTCGGCGATCCCCGGAACGGCCTTGTCGTGGCCCTGGCTGCGGAAGAACGTGCCGATTTGGTTGGCCATGTAGATCAGGCGGTCAGGCGACATCGGCAACCTCCGTGGCATGGCGCGCGACGATGCGGCTGCCATGCGCAAACATTTCGAATCCGTCCTGCCGGGCAACCGCGATCAGCGTGATACCGGCAGCTTCCGCGGTACGTACCGCAAGTGCAGTCGGTGCGGAGACCGCGACCATTACCGGCGCGCCGATCGCGGCCGTCTTCTGCACCATCTCCACCGAAACGCGACTTGTCAGCAGCACCAGGCCGCCGCCGGCATCCGTGCGGCTGCGCGCCAGCGAGCCTGCGAGTTTGTCGAGCGCGTTGTGGCGGCCGACGTCCTCGCGCAGGGCGACGATCCCGCCTGCCGGGGACCAGAACGCAGCGGCGTGAACGGCGCGGGTCTGGCGGTTGATCGATTGCAGCGGGGCGATGGCCTGCATCGCCGTCATGATCTGCTCGGGTGTGAAGGTCTGCCCCTGCGGGACGATCGCCGCAGGTCGCACCGCTTCCGCAATCGAGTCGATGCCGCAGATGCCGCAGCCGGTCGGGCCGGCGATGTGGCGACGGCGTTCGCTGATGCGGCCGGCGTCTTCTGTCGTCAGCCACATCCGCAACTCGATGCCCTCGTCGCGGCGGACCACCTCGAGCGACCGGATTTCATCGACCGATTTGACGATGCCTTCGTCCAGGCTGAAGCCAACCGCGAAGTCTTCGAGGTTCTGCGGCGTCCCCATCATGACGGCGTAGGTGCCCCCATTATAGGTCAGCGCCAGCGGCGTCTCCTCGGGGATCAGCCGCGTGCCTTCGGAGGCGACGCCGTCGCGCCAGATTTCGCGGTCGATGGCCTGGACCGGCACGTGCATGCCGCTACTCCGCGGCCTCGGCCGGCGCGATACGACGGGAGTGCCGCGCCTGCTCGTCATAGGACTTCTGCCAGTCGGACGGGCCGTTCGACGGCGAGATCTGCACTGCCGTGACCTTGTATTCGGGGCAGTTGGTCGCCCAGTCCGAATACTCGGTCGTGATCACGTTGGCCTGCGTGTCCGGGTGATGGAAGGTGGTGTAGACCACGCCCGGCGCGACGCGGTCGGTGATCTCCGCGCGCAGCGTGGTCTCGCCGGCGCGGCTCTTCAGCCGCACCCAGTCGCCGTCGCGCACGCCGCGCTGCTCGGCGTCGTGTGGGTGGATCTCCAGCCTGTCCTCGGCATGCCAGACCACGTTGTTGGTGCGCCGGGTCTGTGCGCCGACATTGTACTGGCTGAGGATGCGGCCGGTGGTGAGCAGCAGCGGGAAGCGCGGGCCAGTGCGCTCGTCGGTCGCGACATATTCTGTGACGATGAACTTGCCCTTGCCGCGGACGAAGCCGCCGATATGCATCACCGGCGTGCCCTCGGGCGCCTTCTCGTTGCAGGGCCACTGCACCGAGCCGAGCTCGTCGAGCTTGGCATAGGAGACGCCGGTGAAGGTCGGCGTCAGCGCCGCGATCTCGTCCATGATCTCGGACGGGTGGCTGTAGTTCATCTCGAAGCCCATCGCCTTGGCGAGGGCGATCGTGACCTCCCAGTCGGCCATGCCGTTCTTCGGCGTCATCACCTTGCGCACGCGCTGGATGCGGCGCTCGGCATTGGTGAAGGTGCCGTCCTTTTCGAGGAAGCTCGAGCCGGGCAGGAAAACATGGGCGTAGTTTGCAGTCTCGTTCAGGAAGAGGTCGTGGACGATGACACATTCCATCGCCGACAGCGCCGCCACCACATGCTTGGTGTTGGGGTCGGATTGCAGGATATCCTCACCCTGCACGTAGATGCCCATGAACGTGCCTTCGATCGCGGCATCGAACATGTTTGGGATGCGCAGGCCAGGCTCGGGGTTGAGCTTGACGTTCCACAGCGCCTCGAACTGCTCGCGCACGGCGTCGCCTGCGATATGCCGATAGCCGGGCAGCTCGTGCGGGAACGAGCCCATGTCGCAGGAGCCCTGGACGTTGTTCTGGCCGCGCAGCGGGTTCACGCCGACGCCGGAACGGCCGATATTGCCGGTCGCCATCGCGAGGTTGGCGATCGCGATCACCGTGGTCGAGCCCTGGCTGTGCTCGGTGACGCCGAGGCCGTAATAGATCGCGCCGTTGCCGCCGGTGGCGTAGATGCGCGCGGCTTCGCGCAGATCCTTCGGAGCGACGCCGGTCAGTATCGCGGTCGCTTCCGGGCTGTTGTTGGGCTGGGCGACGAAGGACGCCCATTCCTCGAACTCGCTCCAGTCGCAGCGCTCACGGACGAAAGCTTCGTTGACGAGGCCTTCGGTGACGATGACATGGGCGATCGCGGTCATCACCGCCACGTTGGTGCCCGGCATCAGCGGCAGGTGCAGCGCCTTCACATGCGGCGATTCCACCATCTCGGTGCGGCGCGGATCGATCACGATCAGCTGCGCTCCTTGCCGTAGCCGCTTCTTCAGGCGCGAGGCGAACACCGGGTGGGCCGAGGCCGGATTGGCGCCGATGATCACGACGACGTCGGTCTCCTCGACCGAGTCGAAATCCTGCGTGCCGGCGGAGGTGCCGAAAGTGACCGAAAGACCGTAACCGGTCGGCGAATGGCAGACGCGTGCGCAGGTGTCGACATTGTTGTTGCCGAAGCCGGCGCGGATCAGCTTCTGCACCAGATAGGTTTCTTCATTGGTGCAGCGGGACGAGGTGATGCCGCCGATGGCGTCGCGACCGTACCTCGTTTGGATGCCGCGCATCTTCGCCGCGGCAAACGAGAACGCTTCGTCCCAGGACACCTCTTGCCAGGGATCCTCGATCCGCTCGCGGATCATCGGTTTGAGGATGCGCTCCTTGTGGTTGGTGTAACCCCAGGCGAAGCGGCCCTTGACGCACGAGTGCCCGCGATTGGCCTTGCCATCCTTGTACGGCACCATGCGCACGACTTCTTCGCCGCGCATCTCCGCCTTGAAGGTGCAGCCGACGCCGCAATAGGCGCAGGTGGTGACGACCGAATGCTCGGGCTGGCCGATCTCGATCACCGACTTTTCCGTCAGCGTCGCGGTCGGGCAGGCTTGCACGCAGGCGCCGCAGGAGACGCATTCGGAACCGAGGAAGCTCTCGCTCATGCCGGGCGAGACCCGGCTGTCGAAGCCGCGGCCCGAGATGGTCAGCGCGAAGGTGCCTTGCACCTCCTCGCAGGCGCGGACGCAGCGCGAGCAGACGATGCACTTCGAGGGGTCGTAGGTGAAGTAGGGGTTGGACTCGTCCTTCGGCATCCAGGCGGCGTTGACCTCGCCATGGGACTTGGCGAAGACGTGGTTCTCGCCCTCATAGCCGTAGCGCACGTCGCGCAGGCCCACGGCGCCGGCCATGTCCTGCAACTCGCAATCGCCGTTGGCGCCGCAGGTGAGGCAGTCGAGCGGATGGTCGGAGATGTAGAGCTCCATCACGCCCTTGCGCAGCTTCTTCAGCCGCTCGCTCTGGGTGTGAACGACGAGGCCGTTCATCACCGGTGTGGTGCAGGAGGCCGGCGTGCCGGCGCGGCCCTCGATCTCGACGACGCAGAGGCGGCAGGAGCCGAAGGCGTCGACCATGTCGGTCGCGCAGAGCTTTGGGATCTGGTGGCCTGCGTCCATGGCGGCCCGCATGATGGAGGTGCCCTCGGGCACCGTGACCTGATTGCCGTCGATGGTCAGCGTCACCATCGTTTTCGATTTCGAACGCGGCGTGCCGAAGTCGATTTCTTCGATCAGAGACATCGTGGTTCTCCTATTCCGCGGCCTGAAGCGTGGTCGGCGCCGGGACGAAATCCTCCCGGAAGTGCTTCAATGCGCTGAGCACGGGGTAGGGCGTGAAGCCGCCGAGTGCGCAGAGCGAGCCGAATTTCATGGTGTTGCAGAGGTCTTCGACGAGCGCGAGGTTTTCGCTCACGCGTTCGCCGCGCATGATCTTCTCGATGGTCTCGACGCCGCGGGTCGAGCCGATCCGGCAGGGCGTGCACTTGCCGCAGGATTCGACGGCGCAGAATTCCATCGCGAAACGCGCTTGCTTGCGCATGTCGACGTTGTCGTCGAACACGACGATGCCGCCATGGCCGATCAGGCCGTCGCGCGCGGCAAAGGCTTCGTAATCGAATGGCGTGTCAAACAGCGCGCGCGGGAAATAAGCACCGAGCGGACCGCCGACCTGAACGGCGCGGACCTGGCGGCCCGTGAATGTGCCGCCGCCGATGTCGTCGACGAGCTCGCCCAGCGTCACGCCGAACGCCGTCTCGAACAAGCCGCCGTTGCGGATGTTGCCGGCGAGCTGTATCGGCATCGTGCCGCGCGAACGGCCCATGCCGAAATCGGCATAGGCCTTGGCGCCTTCGGCGAGGATGAACGGGATGGCTGCGAACGACAGCACGTTGTTGATGACGGTCGGCTTGCCGAACAGGCCGTGATGCGCCGGCAGCGGCGGTTTTGCGCGCACGAGGCCACGGCGGCCTTCGAGGCTTTCCAGCAGCGACGTCTCTTCGCCACACACATAGGCGCCGGCACCGACCCGGACTTCGAGATCGAAGCTGTATGTCGAGCCGCCGATCTTGTCACCGAGATAGCCGCCGCGCTTCGCCGCGATGATGGCAGCCTTCATCGCCTCGACCGCATGCGGATATTCGCTGCGGATGTAGATGTAGCCTTTGGTCGCGCCGACGGTGATGCCGGCGGTGGTCATGCCCTCGATCACCAGGAAGGGATCGCCTTCCATGATCATGCGGTCGGCGAAGGTGCCGCTGTCGCCCTCGTCGGCGTTGCAGACGATGAACTTGCGGTCAGCTTTCGCCTGCGCAACCGTCTTCCATTTGATGCCGGTCGGGAAACCCGCGCCGCCACGGCCACGCAGGCCGGACGCGGTGACCTCCGTGAGGATCGCATCGGAGCCGAGCGACAGCGCGCGCTCCAGGCCCTTGTAGCCGCCATGGGCGCGGTAATCCTCGAGCGAGCGCGGATCGATCACGCCGCAGCGGGCGAAGGTCAGGCGGGTCTGGCGCTTCAGCCAGGGAATCTCGTCCGCGACGCCAAGCCGCAGGGGATGCGGTCCATTGCTTGCCATGGACTCGAACACGGAGGCGACATCCTCCGCGCCCAGTGGGCCGTATGCGACGCGGCCCGCGGGGGTCGCCACCTCGACCATCGGCTCCAGCCAGCAAAGTCCGCGTGAGCCGGTCCTCACGATCTCGATCGGCAGACCGCGCTTCTCCGCGACCTGTTCGAACGCTGTGGCAACTTCATCGGCGCCGACGGCGACGGCCGCCGCATCGCGAGGAACGAAGATCCGCATCTTCATCGCTGCGCCTCCGCAACCAGCGCATCGAGGCGCTTCTCGTCGAGCCGGCCGACAAGGCGACCGTCGAGCATCGCGGATGGCGCGGTCGCGCACAGGCCGAGACAGTAGATCGGCTCCAGTGTGACGCGGTCATCCGCCGTGGTGTTGCCAAGCGATACGCCAAGCCTCGCTTCGGCGCGCGCAGCCAGCGCATCGCCGCCCGCGGCCTGGCAGGCTTCCGCGCGGCAGAGCTTCAAGACATGGCGGCCGGCAGGCTTGTGCCGGAAATCATGGTAGAACGTGAAGACGCCATGGACCTCGGCGCGGGATAGATTCAGCGCCTGCGCCACCATGGGGATCGCCGCCTCCGGCACATAGCCAAACGCCTCCTGGAGCGCGTGCAGGATGACCAGCGTCGCACCTTCCTGCTTGGCATGTTCGGCGATGATCTCGGCGCCGCGCGTCTTGTCCCAAGGCTCGTAACAAGGCTCGTAAACCGCTGTCATTCTTTGTTCTCAACCAGGGCGTCCCTCCGTCGCAAACTATTTGGAATCGTTCGAAGATCAATAAAGCTGTCTCATGCTGCGATTGCGAATTCAGATCGATTGACGAAGTCGATCGGGCGATATGAAATTGCGATCAAGGCTGTTCCGCCGCCCTGTTTTTACGTGTTGGGAAGGGTGGGGCGTGCTAGCTTGCATGCCACGACAGAATTCGAGGGGACGACCGGTTGCTCGACAAGCTTGAACTGCTGCTGGCGCTGGCGAAGGAGCGGCATTTCGGACGCGCAGCGGAGGCCTGCGGCGTAACGCAACCGACCATGTCGACCGGGCTCAAGCAGCTCGAGGAGATTCTGGGCGTGATGCTGGTCCAGCGTGGGTCCCGGTTCCAGGGTTTCACTCCCGAAGGTGAGCGAGCGCTCGACTGGGCACGGCGGATCGTGGGCGATGCCCGCGCCATGCGCCAGGAGATCAACTCGCTGAAGGACAAGCTCTCCGGCGAGATCCGCATCGCGGCGATCCCGACGGTGCTCGGCATGGTCGCCGCGCTGACGACGCCGTTCCGCGCCAAGCATCCCGAGGTGCGCTTCCGCATCCAGTCCACCACCTCGTCAGAAGTGCTGGGATTGCTCGAAAATCTCGAAGTCGATGCCGGGCTGACCTATATCGAGAACGAGCCGATCGGCAAGGTTCGCACCATTCCGCTCTTCAACGAAAGCTATCGTCTCCTGACCGCGCCCGATGCGATGTTCGGCGACCGCGAGTCCGTGACATGGACCGAGGTCGGACAGGTGCCGCTGTGCCTGCTCACACCCGACATGCAGAACCGCCGCATCATCGACCGCGCGCTGCGCTCTGTCGGCGCGGAGGCGACGCCGACCCTGACCTCGAACTCGCTGCTCGTGCTGTACACGCATGTGAAGACGGGACGCTGGGCCAGCGTGATGCCGGCCAAGCTCGCCGAGACGCTCGGCCTCTCCGACAAGGTCCGCTCGATCCCGATCGTTGATCCCGAAGTGAATTACAGCATTGGCCTGGTGATCCCGCAGCGCGACCCGATGACGCCGCTGATCGCGGCGCTGGTCAACGTCGCGCGCGAAGTGGCGCCGACGCTGCAATCGTAGCTCTAAGCCGCAGCAGATATCCCGGATGTCGCCTTGATGGCGTCGCGCGGCAGCGTTACGCGCACGACTGTGCCGACGCCGATCTTCGAGCGCAGCCGCATCGAGCCGCCGTGCAGTTGTGCCAGCGAGCGGGCGATCGCAAGCCCGAGGCCCGAGCCGTGATAGGTCTTGGTGAGCTGGCTCTCGACCTGCTCGAACGGATGTCCCAGCCGTGCCAGCGAATGCTGCGCGATCCCGATGCCGGTGTCGGCGATCATCAGCACGATCCTGTCGTCGAGCTGCCGGCTGCGCACCACGATGCGGCCGCCGTCCGGCGTGAACTTCACCGCGTTGGACAGCAGGTTGACGATGATCTGCTTGGTCGCGCGGCGGTCGGCGACGACGGAGATTGATGTCTCGATGTCGGCATCGAGCGTCAGATCCTTGTCTTGCGCCCGGCCCGAGACAACACGTAGGGATTCCGCGAGTGTCCGTGCCAGGTCAAGCTCCTCCATGTCGAGCTTCATGCGGCCGGCCTCGATTTTGGACATGTCGAGGATGTCGTTGATGACCTCGAGCAGATAGTGCCCGCTGGTCAGGATGTCCTGGCAATATTCCTGGTACTTCTCGCTGCCGAGCTCGCCGAACATGCCGCTGCCCATGATCTCGGAGAAGCCGATGATCGCATTCAGCGGCGTGCGCAGCTCGTGGCTCATATTGGCGAGGAATTTCGACTTGGTCTGGTTGGCTTCCTCGGCGCGGGTCTTCTCACGCTGGTACTTCTCGGCGAGATCCGCGAGCTCGACGGCTTGGCGCTCGAGCGCGGCCTGCGAGCGCTTGAGGTCGATGACGGTGGCGCGGAGGCGCAGGTCGTTGTCGACGAGCTTCTGCTCGTGCTCCTTGATGCGGGTGATGTCGGTGCCGACCGAAACGTAGCCGCCGTCCTTGGTGCGGCGCTCGCTGATGTGCAGCCAGCTGCCGTCGTCGAGCTGCGCCTCGAAGGTGCGCGCGCCCGGACCCTGGCTCACGGTCTCGTTGTGGCGGGTGCGGACCTCCGGCATGCGGCCGACTTCCAGCACGGTCTCGTAGGAGGTGCCGGGGATCACGGCTGAGTCGGGCAGCTTGTGCAGGCGCTGGAAGTGCGAGTTGCAGAGCACCAGGCGGTCGCTCGCATCCCACAGCACGAAGGCTTCCGGAATGGTCTCGATCGCGTCGCGCAGCCGCAAATCGGCTTCCACGGTCCGCTCCGCGAGGCTCTTCTGCTCGGTGATGTCGACCGCGATGCCGATCAGGTTCATGCCGGCATCGCCTGCCCCTCGCGTCCGCTCGCAGCGAACGCGGAGCCAGATCCAGTGGCCGTCGACATGTTGCATGCGGAAGGTCTGGTCGATGTGGTCGATCTTCTCGGAGATGAGCTGGTCGGCGATCTCGAACAGGTCGATGTCGTCGGACTTCACCAGCGCGTTGACCTCGCCGAAGGTGAGGAGCTCGTTACGGCCGTCGAGGCCGAGCATCGAGAACATCGACTGCGACCAGAAGATGCGGCCGCGCGACAGATCCCAGTCCCACAGGCCGCAGCGGCCGCGGTTGAGCGCGGTGTCGATCCGGCCACGCACCGCGTCGTTGATGAGGTCGCCCTCGCGGGCGCGGGTCGACTGCCAGTGGAAAGCGAAGCCGAGGATCAGGACGACGAAGCCGGTGGTTGCCGACAGTGTCACCGACAGCGCCGCATCCGAGCCCCAGATCGGCTCGTCGCGCTCCTGAATCACGGTGACGAGGCCGGGCAGCGACTTGATCGGCCGCGAGGTCGCCATGGCGCCATTGCCGCTCGGCAGCGTCATGTCGGAGACGTTATTGTCGCGCGGCGGTGCAGCCAGCAATTGCGCCGTGGTGATCGCATCGAGCAAACGGTCGTTGCCGGCCGGATCGCTGTCGATGGGAATGCGGGCGAGGATGCGGCGGTCGATGCCGGCCGAGGTGACGATGACGTGGCGGCCCGAGGCCGTGCCCCAGGACGGGATCAGGTCGGGCAGCAGCGTCGGCAGGTTCTCGATATTCTTCAGCCGCTCCTGCCGTGCCGAGGTGAGGCGGTCGATGCGCTCGGCGAGCAGATCGGCGAGCGCGGAGATGTCGTGCCGGATCACCAGACGCTTCTGCCGCGTCTGGTCGACGACCTGGACGAACGCGCCAAGACAGATCGTGATCAGGAAGGCAATAATGAGCGTCGGCACGGCGCGGCGGAGCGCCGGCTCGGCGATCAGCAGCCGGTGATAGGCAGGTTTCGCGAGCGATTGCGCCAATCCTTTGATCGAATCGGATTGGACGCATGCGTTCGCGGCGTCTGCACGCGCCATGCCTTCGGCCCCCTGAAAACCTGCTTGCGACTAGGTTCGGAAGCAGCCCCACGTCGCTTCCGAATCATGCCGATTTGAATCCAGTTTTCGCAGGCTGTCGAGAGTCAACGAATCGTTAATGTGAAATAATTCTTATCCAACGAAGTCTTGGCGCGCTCATTGTCCGCGACACGACGTTCGCGGTGAGTCCGAAACGAGAACGGGTGTCTCCTCGCACATCCTGCATCACGCGCGCGGCGGCTCGGCGTGGCTGATGACGCGCTTCACGCTCGGGAACGCGCGGCGCAGCGCGTGCTCGATCGCGTCGACCTGCTCGTGGACCTTGATCACGCTCATCGACGGCGTGGCGCGGCAGTGGAAGTTGACGATCTCGCCGGCGTCGGTGTTGCGGACACGCACGTTGTGAATGTCGTGGATCTCTCCGCGGGCTGCATATTCCGTGAGCGCAGCGGCGATGGTCCGTACGCGTTCCGGCGCGGCGTCGACGCCGAACGGCAGTTCCGGTTCCAGCGGCTCGATATGGACGTCGACCTCGACGTCCGCGCCGAACTCTTCCTGGATATTGCGCTCCAGCGTGTTGGCGATGTCGTGGGCGGCGTCGAGCGCCATATCGCCGTCGACCTCGAGATCGATGCCGACGATCAGCTTGGCGCCGAGGTCGTGCACGGTGACATGGTGGATCGCGAGGCCTGAATTATGCGCGATCACCATGATACGGTCGCGCACGGTCTCGTTGTCACGCGCGACGGGGACAGGGGTGAAGGTGAGGTCGGCATCGCCGAACGCCTTGTCGACCGCTGCCTGCACATTGCGCTTGATCTCCTCGACGCGGTCGATCGGGTAGGTCCGCGGCACCTTTGCGATGGTGTCGATGAAGGTGGTCGCGCCGACCATGCGCACCCGCAGCCGCTCGACGTCGATCACGCCGGGCACGCTCCGGATCGCGGCGGTGGCCTTCTCCTGTGCGCCTTCCGGCGCGCGGTCGACCAGCGTCTGCACCGTCGAGCTGGCCATACGCAGGCCCAGCAATGCAATCATCACGGCTACGGCCGCGGCCGCGGCTGCATCGCCCCACCAGAATCCGAAGGCAGCGAGAATCAGGCCCACGATCACAGCAAAGGAGCCCATGACGTCTGAAGCGAAATGCAGCGCGTCGGCGGCGAGCGCCTCGCTCCTGGTCTCTCGCGCGGCGCGATGCAGTGCACGGGCGCGCCACAGATTGACCGCGATGTCGATCACCAGCACGACGAACGGCACGGCCGAAATTGTCGGTGGCGGGGTTCCCTCGCGAAGGTGGCTGTAAGACTGGACCAGAATGCCGCCGGCGAGCACGTAGAGGAGGGCGGTAACGCCGAGCGCGGAGATGCTTTCGAGCTTGCCGTGGCCGTAATGGTGCTCGTCGTCCGCCGGCTTGTCCGAGACGCGCACCACCGCCCAGGTGATGACGGTCGCGACCAGGTCGATCGACGAATGTAGCGCTTCGGAGATCAACGCGAGTGAGCCGATCGCGATGCCGACCACGAATTTGGCCGCCGCCATGCCGCCGCTGGCGAGGATCGAGATCGCTGCGACCGATGTCTTGCTGTGTTGGGAGGTCATGGCCGGGGATTTAGCAGCCCCTCAGTGAACATCAAGCGATGATCAACAGGTGTAGTCGCAAGTGAGTTGCAGGAGCGGCCTATTGCGAATGCTTCCGAGTTGAATGCTCGTTTACGCCACTTGCTCCGTCATGCCCGGGCTTGTCCCGGGCATCCACGTTCTTTGTGCCGAGTGGCAAAGACGTGGATGGCCGGGTCAAGGCCCGGCCATGACGAGCGGAGGGAGCGCGCCGGGACTTCGCCCGCCGGCCGCGGTGGCTACAGCGTCACCATAATCTTCCCCAGATGCCTGTTCGCCTCCATGTGCTCGAACGCCTTGTCGATGTCGTCGAACGCAAACACCTTGTCGATCGGTAGTTGCAGCTTTCGCGATTCCACCGCCCCCCAGATGTCCTTCTTGACCTCGTCAAAGATCTCACGGACCTCCTCGATGGTGCGGGTGCGGAAGGTGACGCCGATATAGTTGATGCGGCGCGCTGCATGCAGGTCGAAGTTGAAATCGGCATGGGTGCCACCGAGCCGGCCGACATTGACGATGCGGCCCTTGATCCTGGTCGCGGCCAGGTTCTGGTTGGCGACCTTGCCTGATACCTGGTCCACAATGAGGTCCACGCCCTCGCCGCCGGTGGCCTTCAGCACCTCGTCGACCCATTTGGGATCGGAGGAGTCGACCGCGAGATCGGCGCCATACTCCGTCAGCCGGCCGCGGCGATAGGCGTCGGTCGAGGAGCCGATCACGAGTTTGGCGCCCTTGAGCTTGGCGATCTGCATGGCCATCAGGCCGACGCCGGAGCTCGCACCCTGGATCAGCACGGCTTGCCCCGGCTGCACGCCGCCGACGGTGACGACGGCGTTGTGCATGGTCGCGAGCGCGACGGGCAGGGTGGCCGCCTCCTCGAAGTTCATGTTCGAGGGCGCGCGGAACAGCCGGCCGTGATCGGCCAGCGTATATTCGGCGAAGGCCGCGCCGCCCGAGCCCATGATGCGGTCGCCGATCTTGACGCCTTTCGCATCCGGTCCGAGGTCGGCGACTTCGCCGGCCCATTCCATGCCGAGCACAGTGCCGACGCCGCCGGCCGCACCATGGGCGTGGCCCTTGCGCATGCCGGTGTCGGCGCGGTTCAGGCCGCAGGCGCGGACGCGGACCAGCACCTGCGTGCCCTCAGGTTTTGGTTGAACGACGTCGGAAATCCTAGCCCCGTCAGGACCATAGACATAAGCCTTCATGAATTACTCTCGCTTCTTGCAGTGACTATTCCGCAGCTTGCGCTGTCGGATGAACGATCATGCCTTCGAGCCGGCGGCGAATGATGGCTTCGGCTTCGCGCACGATGCGGGAGATGAGCTCGCCGCAAGTTGGGATGTCCTGGATCAGGCCCTGCACCTGCCCGGCCGACCAGATGCCTTCGTCCGAATTGCCGGTCGCGTAGACCATCTTGCCGCGGGCGCCCGCGACGAGCTCGCGG
The DNA here is from genome assembly GCF_040548375.1 of Bradyrhizobium sp. F1.4.3. Classification (NCBI taxonomy): domain Bacteria; kingdom Pseudomonadati; phylum Pseudomonadota; class Alphaproteobacteria; order Hyphomicrobiales; family Nitrobacteraceae; genus Bradyrhizobium; species Bradyrhizobium sp. F1.4.3. Next base: position 1,423,307 of record NZ_JBEPRN010000001.1, on the reverse strand, counting down.
ATGTCCTCGAACTTCGCGCCTTCCTTTTCCATGGCGACGACCTTGGTCGAGATCTCGTTCTTGGCGACGCGCGAGGTGTTGCGCATGGTGCGGAAGATCAGCTCGGTCTCGCGCTCGTCATTCGCGACGATCTTCTCCTTGATGGACTGGTGGATCGGGCTTTCCCTGGTCGCCATGAAGCGCGTGCCCATGTTGATGCCCTCGGCGCCGAGCGCCAGCGCGGCGACGAGACCGCGCGCATCGGCAAAGCCGCCGGAGGCGATCATCGGGATCTTGATCTTGTTGGCAGCGGCCGGGATCAGGATCAGGCCGGGGGTGTCGTCCTCGCCGGGGTGGCCGGCGCATTCGAACCCGTCGATCGAGATGGCGTCTACGCCCATGCGCTCGGCCGAGAGGGCGTGGCGGACGCTGGTGCATTTGTGCACGACCTTGACGCCGTGCTTCCTGAACTCGTCGACATGCTCCTGCGGCTTGTTGCCGGCGGTCTCGACCACTGTGACACCGCTCTCGATGATGGCGGCGCGATATTCGGCGTAGGGCGGCGGCTTGATCGCGGGCAGGATGGTGAGGTTGACGCCGAACGGCTTGTCCGTGAGGTCGCGGCAGCGCGCGATTTCCCTGGTCAGGTCCTCCGGCGTCGGCTGGGTCAGCGCCGTGATGAAGCCGAGCGCGCCGGCATTCGCCACGGCAGCAACCAGCTCGGCGCGCCCGACCCATTGCATGCCGCCTTGCACGATCGGGTGCTCGACGCCGACGAGTTTTGTGAACCGTGTCTGCAACATGACCTGTTTCCCCCGCCCGCGTTCCGCAGGCCTTGTTATCGGTTGATGGCGGCAGGATGCCGCCCGGGTCGGGAAAAGTCTATTGCGAGGACGCGCGCTGGGGGCGGGGCCTTATGCGGCGATGGGAGGGATTCCGTGGAGCGGATAATTTTGGAGTGTGTAGGTGCTTTCCGAATTCACCGCCGTCGCCCTGGCGAACGCCCATAACCGCAGGGAGATGTTGTTGTGCAGGACGGCGGCCACAGCACTGCTAGACAACGCTGACCGGGATAATGGGTCCTGGCTTTTCGCCAGGACGACGTTTGGGAGGAACGACGTGCTGCGCTACTGCGCCGACAGCCGCACCATAGGGCGGCTGCCGTTGATTTCCTTGAGGCTGTTGACGAAGCTTTCCGGGCGCTGCCAGCGGTAGGGGACCTTCAGTCCCATATACTCCGCGATGTCGCCGATGAAGCCGGTGCAGTTGGTGGTCTCGGCGTTCCAGACCGGCGAGCTTGTCTGCAATTTCTTGATGTAGGCGAACACGCGTTTGGCGTCGGCTTCGTTCAGATAGACGCGATAGCTCGCGGTCAGGTATTCCGGATCGAGGTCGCCGTAGCTCGCGCCGGTCTCTGATGGCACCCAGGTGAGATGTCCGAGCACATAAGCCCAGGTGTCCCCCGCAGGCGTCAGGCCCGCGACCTCGACGGCGCGCTCGCTGGTCTTGCCATACCAGACGAAGGCATGGCCCCAGCTTGCCGCTGTCCGGGCGCGGAAATCGACGTAGTAGGGGCCTTTCTCGGCGCGCGCGACGGGGCGCCGCGGAACTTGCGGCGCCGGTCGCGATGCGGTGTCGGTCGAGACAAGCGCATTGGCATCGGCCATGCGCTTGTTCGCGTCGTGGGCCGAGGCCGATGGCATCGTGCACGCGATCATCGCCGCGAGGGCGAATCCTGCGAGAATGCAGGATCCCGATCGATCAGATTTGTTCGTCACGTGGTGCCCCTCGACTGTCGGCCGTTCACACTGATGCGGCGATTGCTCTGCCGCGTGTCAGTAGCGCGAGACGACCGGGCCGGGCGCCTTGCCGATCGGGGCCTTTCCAACCGGGCTCTTGCCAATCGGCATCTTGCCGATCGGCGCCTGCTCCTGGACATAGACGGGCTGCCGTCGCGGCAGATCCGCGGCGTTCGCAGCCGTCACCAGAGCAAGCGTAGCACCCAAGACAAATACAATCTTCTTCACAGTCATACCCCTGAAGGTTTGGTCCAAACACGGCAGAGCCGTGCCCCCAGACACGCGTCACAGAAGGGCGTCGGAATGCGTCCGGAGTGCGGCGAGCACGGGACATGTTGGCGGCATATGTCGGGCGCGCGGAAATTTGATGTGTCCGGATATTTCGGAGCTGCGTGACGCCGGCGATTTGCAGCCCGTAGGGCGGGCGCCTTCACCCGATCCGGTTCAGGCCGTTCCGGATCGTCGAGAAGATGCCGCCGATATCCTTGCGGAGCGCGTCGAGCGCATTGAAATTGTCGAAGATGCGGGCGAGCCGGTCCTCGACCTCGCGCTTGCTGTTCGTCAGCGCATCGACGCGCGAGGCGAGAGTGACGTCGCCGTCCGTCTCGATCTCGCTGACCGTCCTGGCGAGGAGATCGCGGGTGGTGCTGACCTCCGCGATCAGGGCCTCGATGCCGAACACCGGAGCCTTCAGCGGTACGAGGTCGGCCTGCGACTTCGACAGGTCGGTCTTGAAGGTGTTCAGCGTCGCCAGCGTCTCCTGCAATGCGCCGAGGCGCTGGCGCGACTGGATGACGAAATCGTTCAGCGCGTTTTGGCGGTCGGCAACCGTCTTGCCGTCGGGGTCGGTTTCGACATCGGCGAGCGAGCGTTCGAGTTGGGCCTGGCGCTGGCCGATCTCCTCGAAGTCGAGGCGGATCGCCTTCAGGATGTTGGCGCTGTCGTCGATGCGGGCGAGGCGCTGCTCGATCTCGATCTTGTTGTTCGACAGCGTCTCGACGCGCGCGCTGAGCGGCGTCTCGCCGCCGGTTTCGAGCTCGTCGACGGTCTTGGCGAGGCGCTCATGGCTGAGGCTCAGTTCGCCGATCAGGGCGTTGATGCCGGCGTCCGACGAACGCAGCGGCAGCAGCTCGGCGTGGGATTTCGCCAGATCTTCCTTGTACTGGTTCAGGGTCGCAAAAGTGCCCTGCACCCCGTTCACCCGCGACAGCAGCGCCGATATGTCGCGCGCGATGTCCTTGAGCCGGTCGGCGAGGTTGTTCTTGCGGTCGTCGGTTTCGAGATCGAGCAGCGACCGCTCGAGCTGATTCTGGCGGTCACGGATCTCGGTAAAGACCGGCTCCACCGCCCGGCGCTGCTCGGCGACCTTGCCGACCATCTCGCGCAGGCCCTGTTGGCGGCGGCGAATCTCGGCGAGCTGGTCGTGCATGTCGGTGGACTGGTTGCGGCCCTGCTGGAGCAGGGCGCGCTGCTCGGTCTCGCCGAGCTTGTCGTGGAGCGCGGAGATGGCCTCCCGGGGATCGCTCTCGATCAAGTGTTGGACTGTGGCGTCCAGGTGGTTTTGCAGGGCGTGGGCGACGACGACGTCTTCGCGGGTCTTCTTGAGGCGGTCGCGCAGCGTGCCGAGACGCCGGTCCTGGCGCGAGAGCCGCCAGGCGGTTGCGCCGATCAGCGCTAGGGCCACGGTCAGGAGCGCGCCGGTCGCGATGCGCTGCGGCATGGGCAGGCCCGCAAACAGGGCGGGCAGGTGGGCGATATCGTAACCAAACGCCTGCTGGGCGAAGATCGCGATGACGGCTAGCAGGACAAACCAGGCAACCAGGAAAAACAGCCACATCGTGACCTCAGGCCGGCACAGTCTCGCCATGATTGCTATTGGAGAGCGGAACCGAGATCAAGGGGCGGCGGCGGGCTTTGGGGGACGGAGCCGGTGACCAACGGGGCAGCCGATCGGAGGATGGCCTTGCGGGTGACTACCGGGCTTTCCGGAATTTGCAGGCGCAGCAACCCGATAGCTCTCCGTCGTCATTCCGGGGCGGCACGTAGCGCCGAGCCCGGAATCCATAACCACAAGCAGCAGCCGTAACGCGAGATCGGCGTCGCGCGACCTCTAGCCCAACTTGCGGTCGTTATGGATTCTCAGATACGCAATTGCGCATCATAGCTCGCGACTTCGTCGCGCCCCGGAATGACGGGGGAGAGAATTATAACCTGAACTCGTTGGTCAGCTCGCCGATGCCGTCGATCGCGACCGTCACAATATTCACCGGCTCTTTCATGACACCCACGCCGACCGAGGTGCCGACCGCAATGAGGTCGCCGGGGAGCAGGGTCATATCGTGGGAGATCTTGCTGACCAACTCTTGCGCGCTGAAGATCATGTCGGCGATCGGATAGTTCTGCCGCTCGGCGCCGTTGAGGACGGTGCGAACGGTGAGCTTGGCCGGATCGAGCCCGGTCGCGATCACCGGGCCGAACGGGCCGTAATCGTCGATACCCTTGGCGCGAGCCCATTGGGGGAAGGTGGGGTCGCGGGTCAGGATATCGTTGGCGGTAATGTCGTTGACGCAGGTGTAGCCGAAAATGAAACTGTCGGCTTCCGCCGGCGAGACGCGGGCGCAGGTCTTGCCGATGACGATGCCGAGCTCACCTTCGTAAGTCGTCTTGCCTTCGTAGGAAGCGGGACGGCGGATCACCGCGCCGGGAGCGGCGATGGTGGTCGTGGCTTTCAAGAGATAGAGCGGCTCGAGCGGCTCGGGCTGATTCAGCTTGGCCGCGAGCGCGTGAAAATTATTCCAGAGCGCGATGATCTTGCTGGGCGCGCAAGGTGCCAGCAGCTCGACCTGTGACAGGGCCAATGTCTTGCCGGTTGGCGCGTTGCGGCCGAACATCTCGCCGTCATGAACGCTGATGCTGTCCGGCGTCAGCGTGCCGAAGCCGGTCGCGCCACTATTCCGGAAGCGGAGCCATTTCTTCATCTCGCCAGTCATCATGCCACCGCCAGCGCGCGGGGATCGGTCGGAGCCGAGACGCCGTCATAGAGGCCGGCGATGCGGGCGCGCTGGGTCACCATCGCCAGCACCGAGTCGAGCGCGGGCGTGGGAACTCCGGTCAGCCGGCCCATCTCCTGCACCACGGTGACGAGCGGATCGATCTCCATCGGGCGGCCGCGCTCGAGATCCTGGAGCATCGAGGTCTTGTGCGCGCCAACCTTGCGGGCGCCCTCGATGCGGCGCTCGACGTCGACGCGGAATTTGACGCCAAAGGTCTCGGCGATGCCCTGCGTCTCCACCATGATCGCGCGCGACAGCGCGCGCGTGGCCGGGTCGGTGCAGATCACGTCGAGCGTGGCATGGGTTAACGCGCTGATCGGGTTGAAGCAGACATTGCCCCAGAGTTTCAGCCAGATCTCGTCGCGGATGCGGTCGAGCACGGGGGCCTTCAACCCGGCTGCGACGAAGAGGTCGGCGAGCCGCTGCACGTCGCTCGTCATCTCGCCGGAGGGCTCGCCGAGCGGAAAATTGTTGCCGTAGACGTGGCGGATCACGCCGGGCGCCTCGATCTCGGTGGCGGGATAGACGATGCAGCCGATGGCGCGCTCGGCGCCCAGCTCACGCCACTGCCGCCCGCCGGGATCGATGCTCTCCAGCGTCGCGTTCTCGTAATCGCCGCCGTGCTTGTGGAAGTACCAATAGGGAATGCCGTTGACCGCGGTGACGATGCGGGTGTGGGGCCCAAGCAGCGGCTGCATCTTCTCGATCACGCCGGTGATCGAATGCGCCTTCAGCGTCACGATGACGTAGTCCTGCACCCCGAGTTCGGCGGGATCGTCGGTGCAGCGGGGATAGACGGTGTGCTTCTCTTCGCCGGTGAGCAGCGTCAGGCCGCGCTCGCGCATCGCAGCGAGGTGCGCGCCGCGTGCGACCAGGCTGATATCGGCGCCAGCGCGCGCAAGCTGCACTCCAAGATATCCGCCGATCGCGCCGGCGCCGTAGATGCAGATCTTCATGAAATCCTCGCGGGAAACCGGAATTTTGGGACGAAAGATCCGGTCCGGCTCGGAGGTATCCGAGCCGGGGCCGGCAGTCGCAGGGGAAGGGTCTTGCCGCTTTAGGCTGCTTGCGGCGTGCTGTGGGTCGCTTCGTCGACGGCAGCCGTGATGTCGCGCATGCTGATGACGGAGACGAGGCTGTAGTCGTCGATGACCGGCAGGTGGCGGATGTGATTCCGGTTCATCAGGTGGCGGACGTGCTCGATCGTGTCGCTCGAGGTGCAGGAGACGAGCTGCTGCACCGAGACAAGCTGCGAGACCTTGACGTTGACGCCGCCCGCGCCGTGCTCGGCGACGGCGCGCACCACGTCGCGTTCGGTAAACATGCCGACCGCGGTGTTGCCCTCGGAGCGGACCACGTCCTTGACCACCAGCGCGCTGATGTTGTTGGCCCGCATCAGCTTGGCGGCGATACCCACCGTTTCGTTCATTCGCACCGTGACAACGCGCGGCGTCTTCTTGCGCAGAATGTCTCCGACCAGCATTGCAACCTCCCTGGGTGAATGATGAAGTCGATTGTGGTATACATTATGCCAATCGTCAAGCGCTGGATTTGGCTGATCCGAAAATTCTTGCGGCAGCAATACTGACGTTTGCCCGCGAGCCAAAAAGAAAGGGGCGCATCGCTGCGCCCCTTTCTTTACCGTACAACTGCGTGTGGCGGCTCAAGCCGTCTCGGTCTTGGCACTGGCCGTTGCGGTGCTGGCGCTTTCGGCTTCCTTGCCGAGAATGAAGGAGCGGCGCAGCGGCTTGATCACGAACAGCGCCATCAGCGCGGCCGTGGCGTTCAGCGCCACCGCCACCACGAACACGGCCTTCCAGCCATAGGCAGTCGAGATCACGCTCGCGAGCGGGACGAGCAGGGAGGCAGTGCCCTTCGCGGTGTAGAGCATGCCGTTATTGGTGGTCGCGTACTTCGAGCCGAAGGTGTCGCCGCAGGTGGCGGGGAACAGCGAGTAGATCTCGCCGAACACGCCGAAGTAAACCGCAGTCGCGAGCACGAACACGATCGGCACGTGGCCGTAAGCCGACAGCGTCAGCAGCATTAACGCCGCCGTGCCGAAGGCGATGAACATTGTGTGCTCGCGGCCGATCGTGTCGGAGACAAAACCGAAGAACGGACGTCCGAAGCCATCGAAGATGCGGTCGAGCGAGATCGCGAAGGTCAGCGCCGCCATCTGGAAGCCGGCAAGCGTCACCGGGGTGCTCGCGATCTTGAAGTCGTGCGCGATCGGCGCGATCTGCGCCGCGGTCATCAGGCCGCCGGAGGCGACCATGACGAAAACGAGATACATCACCCAGAAAATAGGCGCGCGCAGCACTTGCGGCGGGGTGAAGTCGATCTTGGTCTGCGGCAGATTGAGCTGCTTCTTCTTCGGCGGGATCGAGATCCGTGGCGGCTGGATGAAGAAGGCGAGCATGAACACGATCACGCCTTGGCCGATGCCGAAGGTCAGGAACGCGTGCTGATAGCCGCTCGATGCGATCATGGCCGCGATCGGCACCACGGTGAGTGCGGCGCCCGCGCCGAAGCCCGCGGCAGTCGCGCCGGCGGCGAGGCCGCGGCGATCGGGAAACCATTTCAGCGCATTGCCGACGCAGGTGCCGTACACCGCGCCTGCACCCATGCCGCCGACGACGGCGGCAACGTAGAGCAGGGTGAGCGAGTCAGCGTAGGAGTTGAGCACCCAGGACAGCGCGATCATCACGCCGCCGAACATGATGACGATGCGCGGGCCGTATTTGTCGACGAACCAGGCCTCGATCGGCACCAGCCAGGTCTCGGTGACGACGAAGATGGTGAAGGCGAGCTGGATCGCGGCGCGTCCCCAATGGTGGGCCGCATCGATCGGATCGACGAACAGCGTCCAGCCATATTGCAGGTTGGCGATCATCGCCATGCAGACGATGCCCATGCCGAGTTGGAGCCAACGGAAACCTGTGCGAAGCGGCGCCGCGGTCACGGCGCCATCCGTGCTGGAAATCATCAACAACCTCCCAAGCGCCTGTCTTGTCGACATCAACTGCCAATATGACCTGATGTCGCAAACATTGTGTCTTATCGTCGCAAGCGCGGTGGCGAGCTTGGTATACCATATTCCAGAATGCAAGCCCTATCTTGGATGGGAGCTCAGGAAAGTCCGGGGTTCCCTTCTGATTTTGAGAATTATGGGGGTTTCGTGCAAAACGAAAACGCCCGGCCACGAGGGCCGGGCGTCATGCGTGAGGTCGAGTCTGCGGCGCGTGTCAGATGGTCGATTGTGCGACCACGACCTTGCGCCAGGGTTTCAGCACCAACAATGCGAGCAGCGAGGCCAGGATGTTGGCGCCGGCCGCGAGGATGAACACGTTGTCCCAATGGCCCGAGGTCTGCTGCACATAATTGGCCAGCGGCACCAGAAGCGCGGCGGTGCCCTTGGCGGTGTAGAGCAGGCCGGCATTGGTGGTCGCGAACTTTGCGCCGAACGTATCGGTGCAGGTCGAGGGGAACAACGAGTAGATCTCGCCCCAGGCAAAGAACACGAAGCCCGACAGGATCACGAACCAGATCGGATCCTGGCCCCAGAGATAGAGCATCCAGATGCCAAAACCTTCCATGCCGAAGGCGATGAACATCGTGTTCTCGCGGCCGATATTGTCGGAGATCCAGCCGAAGAACGGACGCGTCAGGCCGTTGAGCACGCGGTCGATGGTGGCTGCGAACGTCACCGCGGTCATGGTCATGCCGATCAGCGTGACTGGAACGGCGTCGACCTTCCAGTCGACCGCGATCGGCTTCAGGTTCGCCGTCACCATCAGGCCGCCGGCGCCGACGATCACGAACATGAAGTACATCAACCAGAAGATCGGCTGACGCAGCACCTCGGTCGGCTGGTAGTTGCGCCGCGTCTGCACGAGTGCGGCATTCGCCACCACGCTCGGCACCTGCCCGGGCTTTGGCGCGAGCAGGAAAAAGGCGAGAATGCAGATGATGATGCCTTGTCCCAGGCCGAAATAGAGGAAAGTGGTCTGGAATCCACTGTCCTTGATCATCGCCTGGATCGGCGCGACGGTGAGGGCTGAGCCCGCACCGAAGCCCGCGGCCGTGATGCCCGCGGCAAGGCCGCGCTTGTCGGGAAACCATTTCAGCGCGTTGCCGACGCAGGTGCCGTAGACGCCGCCGGCGCCGATGCCCGCGACGATCATGCCGAGATAGTAGCCGTTGAGCGTGGTCGCCTGCGCGTTGATCGCCCAGCCGATGGCGCAGAGCACGCCGCCGATGAACACGACGATGCGCGGACCGTATTTATCGACAAACCATCCTTCGACCGGCACGAGCCAGGTCTCGAACAAAACGAACAGCGTAAAGGCCCACTGGATCGAAGCGCGATCCCAACCAAAAGTCTTCTGGATATCAGGGACGAAGAACGTCCAGCCATATTGATAGTTGGCGATCATCACCATGGCCGCTACGCCGATCGCCAACTGCGCCCAGCGATACGCGTCGCTGACGCGTGCGGCTGTAGGGGCCGTTGTTGCCTGCACCATGTCCGTCATGAATCCTCCAATTGCGCTTCTGATTTTTTGAGCGAGCGTTGGCGGCATTCTTGTATTCATTATGCCAAGCTTCAAGCGGGCGGCGGCCCATTGTGCGCTTATGACGCAACCTCGTTCGCGGGGCTGCGTGAATGAGCCGATTCCCAAATAGAAATGGCCCCGCTGAGCAGGGCCATTCTTCAAAAGTAGGAATTCGCCGGTTTTACAACTGGCGCGACAATTCGACGCGCTAAGCCCTTACAGGCCGAAGCGGGGCAGGTCGCCGTTGTGGTTGGAGATCTCGGCGCTCGCCATCAGGAAGCGGTCAACCGCGGCCATGAAACGGGCGAACAGCGAGGGGGAGGGCGTGAGCGCGACGGAGGCGGTCTTGGACATCGGAATTCCTTTCTCGAGACGGTCAGTGTTGCTGTCTCATTTCGAAGGGCAATCTATGTATACCAGATGCCACTGTCCATGCATTCCATTGCATAGCAGCATTCAGTCTACTGCATTGCAGCATAATGGTTCGTTAAAGGGACCGATTTGAGCATAGGACGCCCAAAAGCGGCTGAATCCGGATCATCTGATTGACGCGGTGCACAATCGGGCCTTGGCAGGGGCCCGCGAAGCCGGTAGTGGTTCGCCCCCTTTTCCAATCATCTCGCAGAGTGGTTCATGTCGAGCGCCTCGCCCGCCGTCTCGATCGGCATCGATTTTGGGACCAGCAATACGGTCGTCGCGATCGCGGCGGACGACCGCCGGGTCGAGGCCATCCGCTTCGATCATGGCGGACAACGGCACAGCGTCTACGTCTCGGCCCTGTGCTTCTGGGAGGACTGGCCGGGAGCCGGAGCCCAGGCGGAAGGCGGCCCGTGGGCGATCGAACAGTTTCTGGAAGGACGCCACATCTACCGCTTCCTCCAGTCATTCAAGACCTTCGCTGCGAGCAGCAGCTTCAACACCACCCAGGTGTTCCGGCAGCGCTACAAGTTCGAGGATATTTTGGCGGCGTTCCTGCGGACGCTGGCGCGGCACGGCGGCGACAAATTCGGCTTCGAGGCGGCGAACATCACGGTCGGCCGCCCGGTGCGCTTCGCCGGTGGCAATCCCGACGAGACGCTCGCGATGGAGCGCTATCGGGCCGCGTTCGAGCGCCTGGGCGCCGGCCATGCGCGCTACGTCTATGAGCCGGTGGGGGCAGCGTTCTCCTTCGCCCGCCGGCTGGAGCGCGATGCCACCGTGCTGGTTGCCGATTTCGGCGGCGGCACCAGCGATTTCTCGGTGATGCGTTTCTCGCGCGCGGGCGGTGCTTTGCGCGCTGAGCCGCTCGGCCACGCCGGCATCGGCATTGCGGGTGACACGTTCGACTACCGCATCGTCGACCACGTGGTCTCGCCGCGCCTGGGCAAAGGCTCCAGCTTCCGTTCATTCGACAAGGTGCTGCCGGTCCCCAACAGCCACTACACCAACCTCGCGCGCTGGCATCAACTCGCGCTGATGAAGAGCAACGGCGATCTGCGCGAGCTGCGGGAGCTTTCGCGCACCGCGCTGAAGCCGGCCCTGCTTCAGGATTTCATCACCATCGTCGACCTCGACCTCGGCTTTTCGCTGTACCGCGCGGTGTCCGACGCCAAGGTCGCGCTGTCGGGCCAGGATGAGGTGGACTTCCGCTTCAATGGCGGCGGGGTCGACATTCGCTCCACCCTCACACGGAAAAACTTCGAAGCCTGGATTGCCGACGATGTCGCCCGGCTCAGCGCCACCGTCGACAAGGTGCTGGGCGAGGCCCGCATTACCGCGCGCGAGGTGGAAAAGGTGTTCCTGACCGGCGGGACCTCCTTCGTGCCCGCCGTCCGGCGGCTGTTCGCCGAGCGGTTCGGCAACGAACGGCTGATGTCGGGAGACCAGTTCGAATCGATCGCCTACGGCCTCGCTTTGATTGGACACAGTCCAGATCCCGACCACTGGGCCGCAGCCGGCGGGCTCAAGTCGAGTGCGGGCGCGTAGCACCAACGGCCACACGACCGCCTGTCCTCGCGCTATTGGTTGATCTCGGGCTCGACGAGCCTTGCCAGGTTTCGCAGCGATTCCTGCCAGCCGAGATAACAGGCTTCAGGTGGAATGACGTCCGGTATGCCGGCCTGCGTGACCTCAAGCTCGGTGCCGACAGATACTTTCTTCAGCGTCACGGTCACCTGAATTTCGCCGGGCAGATTGGGGTCGTCGAACTTGTCAGTGTAGCGCAGCCGTTCGCCCGGGACGAGCTCGACATATTCGCCGCCGAACGCGTGGCTGTTGCCGGTCGTGAAATTCCGGAACGACATTTTGAAAGTGCCGCCGACCTTGGGCTCCAGATGATGCACGGTGCAGGTAAAGCCATTGGGCGGAAGCCATTTCGCCAGCGCGTCCGCCTCAAGGAAGGCGCGGTAGATTTTCTCCGGGCTGGTCGTCAGAACGCGGTGCAGGCGTACAGTGCTGGGCATACTCTTTCCTCATGAATTAAAGGGCCAGACGTTGGCGTCTGTTGCCCATTCACGCCCCGAGGACGAACGAGACGCTGCCGCTCCGACAGGATATCTCGATTTTCTTGCCGGCTTTTTGTTGGCAATGCCTGCGGCGGATCGTCCGGCCGGAACCACTACACCTCCGCCACATCCTGCGGCGTCATCGTGAACGCCAGCCGGTAGCGGCCTGTCGTCGGATTGTCCCGCGTGCCTGCGGCATCAAGCGCGGATGGCGAGAGTTGGTCGGCCGTCACGCGCTCGACCACGTCAGGATCGTAGCCGGACAGCAACACGATCCAATCGGCGGCGCCGTCGGCCCCGCGGATCTGCTGCTCCGTGGTGGGCGAGTTCGTCCGAGGCGTGTCGGTCAGGAGCAGATGGGCGCCTGTCAATCCCGGTTGCTGTGCCAGTGTGCGGAGTGTCTCGGAGAGGTGGGTCTGCAAGGCCGTCTCCCGGCTGGTTTCCGGCGAGAGCCTGACGGTCGCAAGCGACGTCGCGCCGCCGCCGCCAAAGCTCGCAGCGATCCGGCACTGGCTGCGGACCATGCCAAGATGATGCGGCATCATCTTGGTCGACCACGGCGTCGGGGCGTTGAGCCGGTCGAGATATCCCCGCGACGTGAACACGTCGTACTGCTCCAGCTCGTACAGTACGAAGAAGCCTTCCGCATCTGTCGTGCTGGTCCACCGCGATCCACGCCGGAAGCCGGGAATGCTCATCCGCTCCAGGAAATGCTCGCGCGAATGCCAGTCGCCGAACTCCGCGCGCTGCTCGGGGCGCACGCTCCACCACATCGCGACGGCTGCCTTGCCCAACAATGACATGCTGACCTCGATCTTCTTCAAGTCGTTGCAGGAGCGCCGTCGAGAACCGAAAGACGATCGCGATAGTTCTCAACACTTCCGGCGTCGCGGGTCTGCACATGGGCGTGCGCTCGGACGCGGCACTATCTGCCTCTCTTGCTTGCAGTGGCGTTCGATGCGCTCCGTTCACACTTCGTAACGTTCAAGCCGAATTTTAGCTCAACTTGGAGATTAGCTACCTGCTGACTCCGTCTGGCGCCGACGGTGATCTCGCTGTGCATCCATCATAACCGAAGAGACTTACGACATGAAGCAGACGACGCTGCGTTACCGGGCCTTGCGCCGGGTCCGCAGCCTGCCAGCGGAGACCGCCTCGAGATTGCTTGGAATGCCAGCGATCAGTCGGAAATTGAACAAGGCTTACGAAAAGGCGCGAGCCGCCCACAGGCCGCGCCTGCCCAAACTCTCCCCTCTCGACATGGAAATCGTCGCCGGGCTCGAAAAGAACGGTGTCTATATCACGTCGCTCGAAAAGCTGGCTCTGCCCGGCACCGACGCGCTTTGGACATCGGCGACCGACATCGCGAATGCCTATGCGCTCCGCGCCAAAAAGGGCGAGTTTGCCGGCGAATATACCGTGCAGGTCGGCGCCGAGGATATGATGCGCCATCCGCATATCGTCCGCTGGCCCCTTGACGATCGTATCCTCAACATCGTCGAGACGTATCTCGGCCTGCCTGCGGGATACGACACGCTGAATTTCTTCTATACCCTGGCCGACGGCCGGCAGGTGGCGGCACGCAGATGGCATCGCGATGTCGAGGACCGGCGGATGGTCAAAGTGATCGTCTACCTGCATGATGTCGACATGGATACCGGCCCGCTCGAAGTCCTGCACCGCTCCTTTCCCGGCAGCGACACGCTCGACGGCGCCAATTTTCCGGTCCTGACGCAGGAAATGCTGGAGGAGAGGCTCGGCACGACGCTGGACAGCGGCGACGTGACAACCTGCACCGGCAGGGCCGGCACGGTGATCTTCGCGGATGTCGCAAGTCACTACCATCGCGGGCGCCCGGCGATCGCACGCGACCGCTGCGCACTCTTCTACAATTTCTTCTCTCACGCGCCGCTTCGGCCGTTCTTCTGCGAACGGCATCTGTTCTCGCGTGAACAGCTTTCCGAATTTGCTAAAGGCCAAACCGCCCGGGCGCGCGACTGCATGCTGTGGCACGCGAACGTACCTCTGCTCGCCCGGATGGTGCCATGCGCGCGGTTCTAGGGATCAATGCTGAGTTCGATCGGCCGAAGCGCCGTGGCTTTGAGTCCCCAAGAAACGTTCCGCCGGGGCCACAGGGCATTTAGATCCGGCCAAGCCTTGCAAATGACCGTGATGAGGTATACCTTAGAGCTGTTCGTTCAGCCGCTGTGCCTTGTTGAATGCGCCCGCGGGCTCCTTTTCCAGAGACATCGACGAATTGAAACGGTTCTGCGTGCGCGTCACGTGGAATGCACGCATGTGCGCTTTGGAGAAGAAAAATGACGACAGGTACTGTAAAGTGGTTCAACGGCCAGAAAGGCTTTGGATTCATTCAACCCGACGACGGCGGCAACGATGTGTTCGTTCACATCAGCGCGGTCGAGCGGGCCGGTCTTGCGGGTCTCGCTGAGGGCCAAAAGGTCAATTTCGAGGTCAAGACCGACAAGATGCGGGGCAAGGTCAGCGCTGAGAATCTCTCGCTGGCTTGAGTTCTCTGGTGCCGTTTCACGGATGTACTGAAACGGCCATGCGACCCGCTCGATCCCTGGATTGAGCGGGTTTTGTCTGTTGCGGAGCAGGGTGAAAGATGAGCGCCAAGAGATCGGCCGAACCGTCACCCGAAGGCATCGCGCGTTCCAACCGTCAGCGCTTGGCCGCTGAAGAAGGCGCGCGGGCGATGGCGGATGCCGAAAGACAGGCCGTCGATGTTCGCAAGAACATGACGCGGCTGCGAGAGCTGCGCCAAGCCAAGGAAGCGGCCGACGCAACTCTTCAAGCATCGTTACCGGCACCTGTCCTGACCAAGCGCAAGAAGAAGCTGCCGCGATAGTCGACTTCAAGAGCGCCGACGACAATCCCGAGAGGACCGATCACATGCCAAAGAGTGCGGGTCGTGCCTAGAGTGAAGTCGGACAATGGTGGCACAATCACCTTCTTTCTCGCGCTTGGCGCGGGTAGACAGATGTGCCGTCTCGCGACGACGTTTCTGACGCAGAAGCAGGCGTTCAGCTATCTTCACAAGAACCGGACCGAATTCGAGCGCATGGCGCGGGCGCAGCTGGCTTCGGGGGACGTCGAGGACGGGATCGTCGTGCTCTCGATGCTCTAGGTCGAGGTCAGGCGTCGATGTCGATGCAGCGCTTTCGGCGCGCTCCTCAATCACCCGAATGCGAGATCGTAGCCGGGCGCTGAACGCTTCCTATTCGGAGCGGTCTCCCGCCTTGGCCTCGCGAGCCAATCGCTCGGCTTTCAGCCGCTCGCGATTCTCGTTGAAGGAATGCTGGTCCTTCGCGTAGTCATTCATCGGCTGCTGCGTTTTGGCAGGCTTGAACGCCTTGTTGGCTTCACGCTTGGCGCGATCAGAGGATTGATCTTTCAACATTTCGACCTCAATTTGATCAACGAGCGTGGTCCCGTCAAGTGCCGGACGCGACGCCTCCCGCTCGCAGGCTGACGTGGATCGACTTGTCGCCCTCCGGATGGGAAGGCGGCCAATTCTTCAGCGTGGGGCAGGTCTTTTGCGAGGCGCTCAGTCACTCGCTGTGAAGGCGGCATGCTCGCATTTCCGAGAGCACACCGGTCGACAGAATAACGGCCGGCCACCGTATCGGTTCCTCGAGACAAATCTTTAATTTAAGGCTGGCTGGTCCAGCGTGGGAAGCGTACCGATTGCGGGACGCAGTCCCTCCTGGTGCCAACAAAAAGGCCGCCGAAACCGGCGGCCTTTCGTGTCTTCTGCTGAACCGGCTTACTCGGCGGCCTGCTTCTGCGGCGGATCGAGTGCGCCGGACTTGTGGATCTCGGCGACCTGGTGGTCGCTGAAGCCGAGCACGCTGCGCAGGATCTCGTCGGTGTGCTCGCCGAGCAGGGGCGAGCGCTCCACGTCGCTCGGGGAGTCCGACAGCTTGATCGGGTTGCCGACCGAGATGTACTTGCCGCGGGTCGGGTGATCGACCTCGACCACGGTGCCGGTCGCACGCAGCGACTGGTCTTCTGCGATCTCCTTCATCGACAGGATCGGGCCGCAGGGGGCACACCTACAACACCGACAGGCGCACCTTGAGTTCGCGGAGCTCATAAATGGTCTCTTCTGGCGGGTCATACGGTGCCAGAGGCCCGCCGTCCCTGAACTCGCGGTCCAATTCCACCAGGGGATCCACGACCTGCTTTTTCTCTATCCGCATGCGCGCAACTTCGGGCCATGCGATCCAGGAGGCACGGTCATCAAGACGGTCGTTCAGCGTAAACCGGGCGGCATAGCGTGGAATGACCATGAGTATCGGGCGCTTCGATTCAAAAGCCCCGTTTCCGAGGTCGAGCGCC
The DNA here is from genome assembly GCF_040548375.1 of Bradyrhizobium sp. F1.4.3. Lineage (NCBI taxonomy): Bacteria > Pseudomonadati > Pseudomonadota > Alphaproteobacteria > Hyphomicrobiales > Nitrobacteraceae > Bradyrhizobium > Bradyrhizobium sp. F1.4.3. The sequence continues at coordinate 1,407,075 of NZ_JBEPRN010000001.1, read as the reverse complement.
TTCGCAACTTCCTTTGCATTCCGTCCAGCCACCCATCCGGCCGTGCGATCCCACCCAGGGGCGGTCACGCGACCGAGACATAACCTACGCGCGAACCATGCGACATGTGCGGGTTTCTGATTGCCGTGGTCGGCAGTTCACGCAATCTAAACCAGGGCGAAAACCACTGTCGTTCTGCCGCAGCATTCAACGTGACTTTTAGGCTATGATGGAAAACCAATTTAACCTCGTCGCCCGCAAATCCGGCTAGAGGCCATCTCAGCGCAAGAGTTGTCTTCGCTGACGGCGGAAGAATGGTCCACGCATCTCCACCCACCTTCATCTGGCCAATTCTTGCAGCCGGAACAACCAGTCCTCCGACAAGATGTGCGTTGCGTCTCTTGTTCTGCGCAACATCGCAGACAGGCGATATTTCAAGCAGGACCGGCCGGACGCCAGCGTACCAGTCGTCCATCTGCGCAGAATTGGTTTTGTTGCGGGTGATGCTGCAGAACGTCTTTTCCAGATGCTCACGATCAGAACCAAATACTGACAGAAAGGAGTCGATGTCCTTTGCAACATAGACAGTGCCGGGTAGATAGGGAATCGCTCCCTCCGTGCATCCAGCCGTAAGGAGAAAGCCATTCATCTTCGCAGCGATGCTGGCTTTGGTCTTGCCGGTCGGCGTGGCGCTGAGCCAAGACCCATGGACAGAAAGCGCCTTCCCGCCTCCTGCGTGTTCAAGTTGGTCCATCAAGAGCTGCGAAAGGATTGCGACGAGGTGCCCGGGCGCCGTGGCTTCGGATAGGTCGGACTCGCCCTGTGCCTTTGCGAGACGTTGAAGTACTTCTTTCAGGTGATCGTCGGTCAGTGTGGTATCTACGCCGCCCGCTGTTTCCTCCGCAAGGTCGGTCAGGCTTGCCATCAGGGCAGAGTTCGCGTCCTTGACAAGCCCGTCCCAGGTCCAGAGCAGCCCGATGGCTGGTTGGCTGCCAAGCGTCGCGGCTATCTGCTGCCGTAGCCGCTCGTTCCAATCCGCGGGGCGCTCTTCCTTCTTCGGTTTGTCCATCTCCAGAAAGATCAGGCGGTTTTTGAATTTGGGTTCTGCCTCCAGCAACGTGCGCCTGAACAATTCGGACTCTGTCTCCTGCTCGTCCGGCGGAACGCCTGCTTCCGTCACAGGGTCATCGGCATACTTGCTCCAAATGACGACGACGATTGGCGCTGTATCGGCAGATACGACGTTCCTGAAAACATTCGCAGTATGAGAGGCAGCGTCCTTCCCCAGGCTGTTGGTCAGATGTAGGTCGAGAAACACGAGTTGAAGTCGGGTGAACGGTCGAGGCGGAAGCTGCTCCAGACTCGTTCCAGGAATCCAGACCGCGCTTATGTAAAGCTCATTAAGGGCATTCAAAATGCTGTTGTAGTCATCCGGCTCGTCGTCAATGACACAAACCGATGGCGACGCGAGTTGATTGATCATGATGTTTCCAGAAATTGAAGGGCGACGACTGCTCCGTCAATCTGGTTGGGAATGTCGACGTCGCCCTTGCTGGGAAAAACAATGCGTCCACGGCTTACGCGCATAACTTCGCTGACAATATACAATCCAAGCCCCATACCACCAGCTCGGCGGGTGAAGAAGGGCGCGATTAAATCCTCGGGGTCATCTTTTCCGAAACCTGGGCCATTGTCGCCGACGACGATGGCGGGGCCTTCCTCAATATCCTCTGTGGTGCCGATGTAGAGATATTTCTGCTTGGGGTCCTTCGTCTCCAGCCAATGGATGCTGTTGTCGATCAGGTTGGTGATCGAGGCGACGAGCATCTGTTTTGAGCCGCGCACCGGGAAATCGGAGCAGTTTTTTTCCATTCCGTTGATCAGCGTGATGTGATGGCGCTGCAACCTGATCTCGGCGCTGAAGATCGCCTCCTTGATAAGGGCGCTGGCCGACGTCTTCCCCGGATTGGGATTTTTCAGGAGATTGGTGACGGGCCGCATCGCGCGATAAAGACGGTCAACCAGCTCCCGGATACGATTGGGGTCGGCGCCCGCTCGGTTTGTCGCCGCTCTCAGTTCATCGAGTATTTTCTCGGCACCATGGAGCATCATCCCAATCGTGAGGCCCGGGACCGCAGCGTGAAGAAGCTGGTCGCGGTAAATTTCCATTTCCTTTTCCGCGGCCTTCAGCTTCGGCTCAACTTCCGCAAGGACACCCTTGCGTTCCAGCACCTCGCGGACCTCCGCAAGCTTCTCAAACACGCGCTTGCCGGTTCCCTTGCCGAGAACTTCACGAAGTTTGCGCTGGTCTTTGGTTTTTTCGGCCTCGATCTGTGTGAGCATACTGATCACAGCGGCCCGGAAATCCTCGAACGCTTCGTTCTCGATGAACCCTTCGCGGTTTGTCTTTTCCCGCAGGTCTCCGCTTTTTGTCGCGTCGAGGCGCAAGGCACCCAGAATCTGATTGTTGCTGGTGCGCGCGGTTGGCGTGTTGACACGCCGGATGTCGAGGTTAAGCCAGTCGTTTCCGGGCTCTCCGAAGTCGTAGACGCGGATGCCGTCGCGATAAATCCGGATGCCGCCGTTTTCATCCAGGTAGTCTTTGAGGCCCTTCACGTCATCCGTCACATCACGGAGCACCGCGGGGTCGCGGTCAAAGAGCCAGAAGTCAAAATTCACTTTGCCGATCTTGTGCTTTGAAAGATCGAGCGCCTCGCTCTTTCTGCTGTTCTCAACCTTCTTCTGAAGCTCGACTTTCTGGCCTTTTTCCGTCGATTTCGTGAGCTGCTTTGAATGGCCCGGCGGTGGCGTGAACGTGTAGTCGAATGTTCCCGTCGCCCCCTCGAATGCCCCCCGCACATGATAGAGCGCGCACTTATTGGCATCCTCGGCGGAGAATAGATTCTGGAGCCAGTCCTCATGGCCGGGAACTGACAGCAGCACCTCGAAATCTTCGGGTCCCCGGAACGGCGAACAAAGGCTGTTGACGGCACGATAAAGCCGTCGCGCCTGGCCTCTGGTCCAGGTTTCTCGCAACCGTGTTATTTCAAAGCGGGTACCATGATTGTTGCCCTTGAACGTTTCGGGCTCACGAACCTCCAGCTCAACGCCAGCGCTTTCCAGGTCGGCCGCGCTCTCGATCGCGTCCCAATTGAAATCAAGAACAAGCTCTTCGCCGCCGCGCCTGCGTGTGATCAGGCGGATCGAGTGCCCGAGTTTATGCGCTGAAAGCCGCCCGAGACCTTTTTCGCCTAACGGGAAGCGGTGGAATTTCTTTGTCCGTTTCTCATCGTCGCGCTGCACGGCACGGAAATCAGTGGCGATCACCATCCACACATTCCGCAATGTGTCTTCGTCCATCCCGACACCATCATCTTCGACAGTGATACGTGCCTTTAACCGATCGGTCGGATGTTCAAGCGTGACGTCGCAGACGGTTGCATCCGCGTCATACGCATTTTTCACAAGTTCAAAAACCGCAAGATTGGCGTCCTTGATAAGCTGGTCGCCAAGCAGGGTCAGCAGGCGCGGTCGCACTCTGAAAATCAGTTTCTCGCTGCCGGATTTCTTTCGCGCCGCTACGGCCATGGTTATCCTGAGGTTATCGTTTCGACAATCGCCTCCATCACGGGTGGACAGACACCGTTGCCGAGTATTTTGATGTTCTCCCGTCGCGTGCCGTGGTTCATCGCGTAGTCCGTTTTGAACCCCATGGCCCGTTTCAATTCCGGTACCTGTAGCATGCGCATCTGGTGGCCGTCATCGCCCGGTTCAACCAGGGCGAAACGGTCGACGGTCGTGATGGTGCGTAAGGGGCGATCCAGGCGCTGCCAGCCGCCTCCGCCGTCCGTTCCATAGTAGACCAGCAAAAAGCTGGCACGTTTGCCCATTTCGGCAAACGCCCTTTCGGCCCGCTCCAGAGTCGGCTTCGCCCGTTTTGGGCTGAAAAGCTCGGTTGTCCCCCAGGTGCCGTCCGGGTCGAGGATGTCGTTGACGCTCTTACGCTTGCGGCGCGGCCGCTTGATCGCAGTCACCGGTTCCTCGAGATCGCAGACGACAAACAGGCGGCGGCGGCTTTGCGCCACGCCAAAATCGGAAGCATCCAGGACAAATTCCGTCAGATGATAGCCCAGATCCTCCAAGGCCTCTTTTAGTTCATCATAACGGGACCAGGGACGCATGTGGACGACGTTTTCGAGGATCAGCCAGCGCGGCTTGAACTCTCGTGCAAAGCGCAAAGCCTGCATCGCGGTAGCACGACTCTTCTCCGACCGGGGCGCGGAGCCTTTAGCGCAGGTGTGGTTGGTGCATTCCGGCGAGGCCAGCAGCAGATCAATATCGCCAATGGAGTCGTGAAGCTTTCGTGGGTTGATGTTTTCCAGGGCCTTTGTGATGGTGGTGGCTACGGGAAAATTCTCTTTATAAGTGGCGGTTGCCACTTCACAAAGATCAATGCCGCAGACAATTTCGGCCCCGGCGTTACGCGCGCCATAACTGCTCCCGCCGCCGCCACTGAAAATGTCGAGTGTCCTGGTCATTCCCCGCCCCAGCCGATGAAAACGGGGGCCAAGCTACCAGGTCCGATTCGGTCTGACCAGGTCCATAATGGAGCCGGACGATGGATGTTTTGACACCGCGACAAAGAAGCCACTGTATGTCGCGGATACGTGGAAAAGACACGAAACCCGAGATGGTTCTCAGGCGAGCGCTCTGGTCTGCCGATCTTCGCTATCGGCTGCACGTCAGGATACCAGGGCGTCCGGACATCGTGTTCATCCGAGCCCGTGTAGCGGTGTTCTGCGACGGATGCTTCTGGCACGGATGTCCTAAGCACAGTGTAAAGCCCAAAACGAATAGTTCTTTCTGGTCGACTAAACTGGCAAAGAACAAGGCGCGAGATGAAAAAGTAGATGCGGTATTGAGGGCCGGCGGATGGACGGTCATGCGGTTCTGGGAGCATGAGATTGAGGATGACGCGGCTAGGGTTGCCAGACGTGTTGCGCTGGCCGTGAGAAGGTCAGGCCGACGTAAACGCGGGACGTAAGATCAGGGTGTCTCGGATCGTTTATCGACATTTACTGCGAGCCGACTAAACGGCAATGCGTGGGGCAAGACGCTCTTTCGAATGATGGCATCATACCCCTGTTTTGCCCGACGCGTCAAAGGTATTTCGTAAAATACGAAATTCTTTTGCCGCCAATGAGTTAGCTACTGTGCATGGGGTTGTTTTTCAGTTTTTAGTTTGGGCCTGCGACCGCACGGCTTTTCCCATGCAAAAAGGGCCGCCTGATCAGGCGGCCCTTTCGTCTTGGCTTGAACCGGATCCGCTTACTCGGCGGCCTGCTTCTGCGGCGGATCGAGTGCGCCGGACTTGTGGATCTCGGCGACCTGGTGATCGCTGAAGCCGAGCACACTGCGCAGGATTTCGTCGGTGTGCTCGCCGAGCAGGGGAGAGCGCTCCACGTCGCTCGGGGAGTCCGACAGCTTGATCGGGTTGCCGACCGAGATGTACTTGCCGCGGGTCGGGTGATCGACCTCGACCACGGTGCCGGTCGCGCGCAGCGACTGGTCTTCTGCGATCTCCTTCATCGACAGGATCGGGCCGCAGGGGATGTCATCCTTGTTCAGGATCTCCATCGCCTCGAACTTCGTCTTCGTCATCGTCCACTGCTCGATGCGGCCGAAGATCTCGTTCAGGCGCGGCAGGCGAACCGCGGGCTTGGCGTAGTTCGGATCGGTCTTCCAGGTCGGCTCGCCGATCACGTCGCAGATCTTCTCCCAGACCGGAGCCTGGGTGATGAAGTAGATGTAGGCGTTGGGATCGGTCTCCCAGCCCTTGCACTTCAGGATGCGGCCGGGCTGGCCGCCGCCGGAATCGTTGCCGGCGCGCGGCACGGCGTCGCCGAACGGAATGCCTTCGCCGAACTGGCTGTATTCCCTAAGCGGGCCGTGGGCGAGGCGCTGCTGGTCACGCAGTTTTACGCGCGCGAGATTCAGGACACCGTCCTGCATCGCGGCGGTAACGCGCTGGCCCTTGCCGGAGTGGGTGCGGTGATAGAGCGCGGTGACGATGCCTAGCGCGAGATGCAGGCCGGTGCCGCTGTCGCCGATCTGCGCGCCGGTGACGAGCGGCAGGCCGTCGCGGAAGCCGGTGGTGGAAGCCGCACCACCCGTGCACTGCGCAACGTTCTCATAGACCTTGCAGTCCTCGTACGGTCCGGGACCAAAGCCCTTGATCGAGGCGACGATCATCTTCGGGTTGATCGCCTGGATCTTCTCCCAGGGGAAGCCCATGCGGTCGAGCACGCCGGGGCCGAAATTCTCGACCAGCACGTCGCACTTCTTGATCAACTCGGTCAGGACTTCCTTGCCCTTCGGGTTCTTGGTGTCGAGCGTGATCGAGCGCTTGTTGTGGTTCAGCATGGTGAAGTACAGGCTGTCCACGTTCGGGATGTCCTGCAACTGGCCGCGGGTGATGTCGCCGACACCCGGACGTTCCACCTTGATCACGTCCGCGCCAAACCATGCGAGCAACTGCGTGCAGGTCGGCCCGGACTGGACGTGGGTGAAGTCGAGAATGCGAACGCCCTCGAGCGCTTTGGTCATCGTGTTGCTCCGTACTCTGTCTGCCCCTGCACCCGGCAGGGAATAAAGGGTTGAAGGGGAGGACTTACTTTTTCTTCTGCAGAACGCTCTGCGGATTGAGGTTGCCGATGCGGCCGCTCTCCGAGCCCGCGGCGGGATCGATCACCGCGTTGATCAGCGTCGGCTTGCCCGAGGCCATCGCCTCGTTGACGGCGCGCTTCAGTTCATCCGGCGAGGTCGCGTTCACGCCGACGCCGCCGAAGGCCTCCATCATCTTGTCGTAGCGCGCGCCCTTGACGAACACCGTCGTCGCAGGATCGGCGTTGACGCTGTTGACGTCGGTGCCGCGATAGATGCCGTCATTGTTGAAAATGACGACGCAGATCGGAAGGTTGTAGCGGCAGATCGTCTCGACCTCCATGCCGGAGAAGCCGAACGCGCTGTCGCCTTCCACCGCGAGCACGGGATGGCCGGTCTCGAGCGTGGCGGCGATCGCCTGACCCATGCCGATGCCCATCACGCCCCAGGTGCCGACGTCGAGACGCTTGCGCGGCTTGTACATGTCGATGACGCCGCGAGCGAGGTCGAGCGTGTTGGCGCCCTCGTTGACGAGGATCGCCTCGGGATACTCCTTGATGACGTTCTTCAGCACGCCGAGCGCGCCGTGATAGTCCATCGGCGACTTGTTGTTCATCAGCTTCGGCGCCATCTTGGCGACGTTATCTTCGCGCTTGGACACGATCGCCTTGGTCCATTCGGCCGGCGGAGCAGTCCAGCCCGAGCCCATCGCCTGGTTGAAGGCCGAGACGACCGAGCCGATGTCGCCGACGACGGGCGCGACGATCTCGACGTTGGAGTCCATTTCCCTCGGCTCGATGTCGACCTGGATGAACTTCTTGGGCGCTTCGCCCCAGTTCTTGCCCTTGCCGTGCGAGAGCAGCCAGTTCAGCCGCGCGCCGATCAGCAGCACGACGTCGGATTCTTTCAGGACTGTCGAGCGGGCCGCGCCGGCGCACTGCGGATGCGTGTCCGAGAGAAGGCCCTTGGCCATGCTCATCGGCAGGAACGGGACGCCGCTCTTCTCGACGAAGGTCTTGATCTCCTCGTCGGCCTGCGCGTAAGCCGCGCCCTTGCCGAGGATGATCAGCGGACGTTTGGCGCTCTTCAAAACATCAAGCGCGCGCTTGATCGAAGCGGGCGAGGGGAGCTGCGCAGGCGCGGCGTCGATCACCTTGACCAGAGACTTCTGACCGGCGTCGGCGTTCATCACCTGGCCGAACAGCTTCGCCGGCAGGTCGAGATAGACGCCGCCGGGACGGCCGGAGACTGCGGCGCGGATCGCGCGGGCCAGACCAATGCCGATGTCCTGGGCGTGCAGCACGCGATAGGCCGCCTTGCACAGCGGCTTGGCGATCGCGAGCTGGTCCATTTCCTCATAGTCGCCCTGCTGGAGGTCGACGATCTCGCGCTCCGAGGAGCCCGAGATCAGGATCATCGGGTAGCAGTTGGTGGTGGCGTGCGCGAGCGCGGTGAGACCATTGAGGAAGCCGGGCGCGGAGACCGTGAGGCAGATGCCGGGCTTCTTGGTGAGGAAGCCTGCGATGCCAGCCGCATAACCGGCGTTCTGCTCGTGGCGGAACGAGATCATGCGAATGCCGGCAGCCTGCGCCATGCGGCCCAGATCCGTGATCGGGATGCCCGGCACATTGTAGATGGTGTTGATGCCGTTCAGCTTGAGCGCGTCGATGACGAGATGAAAACCATCCGTCAATTCCTGCTCGGTGCCCGGTGCTTCGGACTTGGTCGCGGTATTCAGCATGGGGCTTGTCTCCCTGGTCTCAAGGTGCCGTTTCGGCTTTGGGGGGCGAATGCTTCGCCCTTCTGGTGAACGTTGCTAGAAGAGTTCCTGACCGTGCGCTTCGACATAAGCGGCAAGGCCAAGAGTGTGGTCGCGGGCGCGCTTCTCGGCGAGGTCGGTATCGCGCGCCTCCAAGGCTTCGATCATGCCGAGATGCTCGGGCAGCGAGGTCGCGGTGCGGTCCTTGCGTCCGATCGTCAGTTGCCGGTAGCCGCGCACATGCAGCAGCAGGTCGTTGGTGAGATCGACCAGCACGGCGGATTCCGACAGCGAGATCAGCGCCTGGTGGAAGGCGATGTTGGCGCGCGAATATTCCTCGACGTGATCCTCGGGCAGGCGGTCCTTGCCAAAGTCCTTGAAGTAGTCGCGCAGCGCCGTGATGTCCTTCTTGCGCGCGGTGGTGGTGATGAGGCGCGCAGCCATGCTCTCCAGCGCCGCCCAGGCGCGGATCATGTCGACGATTTCGTTCTTGGTCCTGCGCACCACCATGATGCCGCGGCGCGGCACCGTCTTCACGAAACCGTCCTGCTCGAGCATCGCGATCGCTTCGCGGATCGGCGTGCGGCTGACGCCCAGGCGTTCGGACAGCGCGCGCTCGTCCAGCATCACCGGCTCGGGTGTCGAGTAGATGTCCATCTTGAGGATGGCTTCCTTCAAGGCGTCATACGCCTTGTTCTTGAAGCTGCTCTCCGGGGCAATCCGAACGATTGCGATGTCTGCCTCGGCCATGTTCGGCAACGCCTTGGTTGGTTTCCGCAGTGACACGACGATTCTCCTCCAGTGGGGAGTCGTCTTTTACAGGATTATTACCGGAAAGTTTTTGGCATACCACATGCCAGAATGTCAAGCTGCCTATTTTTTGCGGCGTTCCAATCGCCGCCGCGGCTTGACAAGTTGGCTTCTGGCATACCAAATGCCATCGCTAGCCATTTTTGATCCAAGCCGGCGGAGTAGTCCAGGCATTTCTGCCACTCCGTTCCGCGGCACGGAACAAAGCGCGGCGATGGCAAGTATCACGGGCAGCCGCAACACGCGCGCTTTGCAAAGCAAGAACTGAAGGTCAAGGGAGAAGCCACATGTCCAATTCCAAAGACGCCGTCCGCAAGGTCCTTGACCAGGTCAAGGCGGACAACCGCACCAGCCTGACGGCCCCCGAAGGCAAGCTGGTCTGCGATGCCTACGGCATTCCGGTGCCGAAGGAGGGCGTCGCGAAGTCGGCGGGCGAAGCCGGCAAGATGGCCTCCTCGATGGGCTTCCCGGTGGTGATGAAGATCGTCTCGCCGGATATTCTCCACAAGACCGAGGCTGGCGGCGTCATCGTTGGCCTCAAGACGGCGCAGGATGCCGAGAAGGCCTACGAGACCATTCTCGGTAATGCCAGAAAGTACAAGGCCGACGCCAAGATCGAGGGCGTCCAGGTGCAGCAGATGCTGGCCGGCGGCACTGAAGTCATCGTCGGCTCGATCACCGACGGCTCGTTCGGCAAGCTGGTCGCCTTCGGCCTCGGCGGCGTGCTGGTCGAAGTCTTGAAGGACATCACCTTCCGCCTCGCGCCTGCGACCAAGGAAGACGCGCTGTCGATGCTCGACGGCATCCAGGCACATGAAATCTTGAAGGGCGTGCGCGGCGGCGAGCCGGTCAACCGCACGGCGCTCGCCGATGTCATCGTCAAGGTGTCGCAGCTCGTCACCGATTTCCCGGAGATGGTCGAGCTCGACCTCAACCCTGTCTTTGCGACCGCCAAGGATGCGATCGCCGCCGACGTGCGCATCGTCGTCGACTTCGCCTACAAGCCCAAGCCGAAGCCGCGCCCGACCGAGGAAATCGTCGCGGCGATGAGCCGCATCATGCAGCCGAAAGGCGTCGCCGTGATCGGCGCCTCGGCCGAAGACGGCAAGATCGGCAACTCCGTGATGAAGAACCTCATCAATGGCGGCTACAAGGGCGAGATCTATCCGATCCATCCGAAGGCGCCGGAGATTCTCGGCTACAAGGCCTACAAGAGCGTCAAGGACGTGCCAGGCGTGATCGACACCGCGGTGTTCGCGATCCCCGCGAAGTTTGTCGCCGGTGCGCTCGTCGAATGCGGCGAGAAGAAAATTCCGGGCGCCGTTCTGATCCCGTCCGGCTTCGCGGAAGCCGGCGCGCCGGAGCTCCAGGCCGAGATCGTCGAGGTCGGCAAGAAGTACGACATCCGCCTGATGGGGCCGAACATCTACGGCTTCTACTATACGCCCGCCAATCTCTGCGCGACGTTCTGCACGGCCTATGACGTCAAGGGCCACGCGGCGCTGTCATCGCAGTCGGGCGGCATCGGCATGGCGATCATCGGCTTCTCGCGCTCGGCGAAGATGGGTGTGTCGGCGATCGTCGGCCTCGGCAACAAGTCTGATATCGACGAGGACGATCTGCTCGCCTTCTTCGAGCAGGACCCGAACACCAATCTGATCGCGCAGCACTGCGAGGATCTCAAGGACGGCCGCGCCTTTGCGGAAGCCGCCAAGCGCGTCTCCAAGAAGAAGCCTGTCGTCGTGCTCAAGGCTGGCCGCACTTCGGCCGGCGCCAAGGCAGCCTCGTCCCATACCGGCGCGCTCGCCGGCAATGACAAGATCTACGAGGATGTCCTGGCGCAGTCCGGCGTGATCCGTGCGCGCAGCTTGCGGCAATTGCTCGAATTCGCCCGCGGCGTGCCGGTGCTGCCAACGCCGAAGGGCGAGAACGTGCTGATCATCACCGGCGCCGGCGGCTCGGGCGTGCTGCTGTCGGACTCCTGCGTCGACAACGGCCTGTCGCTGATGTCGATGCCGCCGGATCTGGATGCTGCCTTCCGCAAGTTCATCCCGCCGTTCGGAGCGGCCGGAAATCCTGTGGATATCACCGGTGGCGAGCCGCCGATCACCTACGTCAACACGGTGAAGCTCGGCCTGTCGGACGAGCGGATCCATTCGTTGATCCTCGGCTACTGGCACACCATCGTCACGCCGCCGATGGTGTTCGCCCGCAACATGGTCGAGGTGAAGAAGGAGATGGAGGCGAAGGGCTTCGTGAAACCGATCGTCGCCTCGCTCGCCGGCGACGTCGAGGTCGAGGAAGCCGCCGAATATCTCTACCAGAACGGCATTCCGGCCTATGCCTATTCGACCGAGCTGCCGGTCGAGGTGCTCGGCGCCAAGTACAAATGGGCGCGCGGAGCAGGGCTGCTCTGAGCTGGCGACAACGTTCGCCTCTCCCCGCTTGCGGGGAGAGGCCGAATTCGAGCAAAGCTCGAATTCGGGTGAGGGGGAGCCTCCGCGAGTCTCGCTGCCTCCGTCCCTGCGGAAGCTCCCCCTCACCCTAACCCTCTCCCCGCAAGCGGAGAGAGGGGAAGAAAAACGAATGCAGGTCGCGATGAGCAAGAACGTGATCCGGCGCAAATCGCTCGAGGCCCGATCCCCGTCCGAGGCCGAGCCCGACGCACGTGACGGCGGCGTGCAGTCGGTCGACCGCGCGCTGTCGATCCTCGAGACGCTGGCCGAGGACGACGAAGGCTATCGCCTCAGCGATCTCGCCGTTCGCACCGGGCTGTCGGCCTCGACCGTGCATCGCCTGCTCGCGACGCTGGAAAGCCGCCGCTTCGTGCAGTTCGACCGCGCCGAATCCAAATGGCATGTCGGCGTCCGCAGCTTCACCGTGGGCGCGAGCTTTGCGCGGCGCCGCAATTTCACAGCGCAGGCGATTCCCTACCTGCGCAAGCTGCGCGATCTCACCCGCGAGACCGCCAATCTCGCCGTGGTCGACGACGAGTTCATCATCGTGCTGACCCGCATGGAAAGCCGCGAGATCATGCGCTCGCTGACCAAGGTCGGCGGCCGCGTTCCCATGGTAACGTCGGGCGTCGGCAAGGCGGTGCTTGCGACCTATTCCGACGAGGACGTCGGCGCCGTCATCCGCCATCACGGCATGCCACGGCTCACTGAAAAATCCATCGTTCGGCCGAGTGACCTGTTCCGGGAACTTGCAACGATCCGGAATCAGGGTTTTGCGGTGGACGACGAGGAAGCCGAGATGGGTCTGCGCTGCGTCGCCGCCGTGGTCTACAATGCGCTCGCCGAGCCGCTCGCTGCGATCTCGGTGTCCGGCCTGACCAGCCGCGTCACCGACGCTCGGCTGCCGGAGATCGGGCGCGTGGTGCGGGATGTAGCGGCGGAGCTGACGGCGGCGCTCGGGGGCGTGACGCCCGTGGTGAAACCGGCCTGAGCCGCATTTGCGGTCGGTCGTGACCTGCTGAAAGAAATCAGGTCTGGCGGCGATACCCCCGACATCGGTATATCCATCCACCGCTGTCGCGTCCTTTTTGGGGAATGTCATGCCTTCCGAGCTTCGTTCGCCCCGTCTCGCTGTCCTGATCGACGCCGACAACGCCTCCGCGAAGATTGCCGATGGGCTGTTCGAGGAGATTGCCAAGATCGGCGAGGCCAGCGTCCGCCGCATCTATGGCGACTTCTCCAATGCGCGATCCAGGGGCTGGGCCGACATCCTGTCGAAGCACGCCATCATCCCGCAGCAGCAATTCGCCTATACGACGGGAAAGAATGCCTCCGACATAACCCTGGTCATCGACGCAATGGACCTGCTTCACAGCGGCAGGTTCGATGGCTTTTGCCTGGTGTCATCCGACAGCGACTTTACCCGGCTTGCCGCCCGCATCCGCGAGCAGGGCGTCGATGTCTTTGGGTTCGGCGAACACAAGACACCGGAAAGCTTCCGACAGGCCTGCCGAAGATTTGTCTACACGGAGAACCTGCTGGCCGTCCCGGCGAACACCCAGGATGCTGCCTCAAGGTCGACATCGCTCCAGCCCCCCGATGCCGCTGCGCCCATCATCAAGAAGGTCATCACCCAGATGGAGAGCGAAGACGGCTGGGTGGCGCTCGGAGAGGTCGGCCGGCAGCTCGCCAATCTGGCTTCCGATTTCGACCCGAGGACCTTCGGTTTCCGCAAGCTGAGCGACCTCGTGCGAAAGACGAATTCCTTCGAGATTGATGAGTCCAAGGGCCGGTCGCTGCGGATTCGGGTCAAACCCGCTGCCGCACCACCGCCGAGAAGGCGGAACTTGCGCAGACCTGCGAGGTCGGGGGCAGCAGGCGGTTCAGCGCCTAAGGCGTAAGCAGGGCGTGCCGTTATATTTGAGCTTGCCCGGTTTGGCGCGGGGCGTAACCATCGCCGGGACGTAACGCCACGCGAGAGCCCCGATGACCAAACTCACCCGCTTTGCCGTCGCGCCGCTGCATGCGATGACGCGACGCCTCGCCGATGTCGCCTCCGCGCGCGTCGCGCCGGATCTCGTCGTCACGGGGGGCCGGGTGCTTTCGACCTATTCCGAGCGCATCCATCCCGGGCGTGAGGTCTGGATCACCGGTGGCCGCATTGCCGCGGTGAAGCCGGCTGGCGCTGCAAAGAGAATCTGGCGCAACGTGCCGCTCTACGATGCGGCAGGCGGCATCATCGCGCCGGGCCTGGTCGATCCGCACATCCACATCGAATCCTCGATGGTGACCGCCTGTGCTTATGCGGAGGCCGCCCTTCTCAACGGCACCACCACGATCTTCTGCGACAGCCACGAGATCGGCAACGTCATGGACGTCGCCGGTGTCGAGGCGATGCTGGAGGACGCGCGCGAGGCGCCGCTGTCGATCTTTTTGACGGTACCGTCGACCGTGCCGGCAACCTCGGCCGCACTGGAGACCGCCGGCGGCGATCTCACGCCCGACAAGATTGCCGGCCTGTTCGACCGCTGGCCGGAAGCGGTCGGGCTCGGCGAGAAGATGGATTTCGTGCCGGTCACCATGGGCGACGAGCGCAGCCACGCGATCCTCGCCGCTGCGCTGAAGCGCGGGCGGCCGGTGTCCGGCCATGTCTATGGCCGCGAATTCGTCGCGGCCTATGCGGCAAGTGGCGTCACCGATACGCATGAGGCGATCGACCGCGACATCGCCGACGATCTGCTCGACGCGGGCGTCTGGGTCTTTCTGCGCGGGGGACCGCCGACCACGCCCTGGCACTCGCTGCCGCAGGCGATCCGCACCATCACCGAGCTCGGCGCCTCGCACAAGCGCACCGCCGTGTGCACCGACGACCGCGATGCCGATGATCTCCTGCTGTTCGGCCTCGACTGGGTGGTGCGCGAAGCGGTGAAAGCCGGAATGTCGCCGGAGCAGGCCTGGTCGATGGGTTCGCTGCATGGCGCGACGCGCTTCGGCATGGACGGCGACATCGGCGGGCTCGGCGGCGGCCGCCGCGCCGATCTCGTGCTGATGGACGACAATCTCAAGCCGCAATGCACCTGGTATGGCGGCGAACTGGTCGTGGAAAACCGCAAGATCACGCCGCGGCTCGATCAGGCGTTGTCGCAGCGCTATCAATATCCGAAGGCGGCCTATGCGACGGTGAAGTTGCCGGAGAAGCTGAAGTTGACGCCGGGGCTGCCGGCGAAGGCCTGCACGGTTAATGCGATCAAGACGGCGCTGCCGGGCATCACGCTGATCCACGAAAAAGTTGCGATCGAGTCTGCAAAGGACTGGCCGTCGCTGTTCGCACGTTACGGCCTGTGCTTCGTCACGGTGGTCGAGCGCCACGGCAAGTCGGCCGGTAATGTCGCCTATGGCCTGCTGAAGGATTTTGGCCTGAAACGCGGCGCGGTCGCCTCCAGCGTCGGGCATGACAGCCACAACATCATCATCGCCGGAACCAACGAGCCGGATATGCATGTGGCGATCGCGGCCATCAAGGAGCAGCAGGGCGCGGTCTGCGTCGTCGCCGACGGCAAGGTGAGGGCACTGGTGCCGCTGCCGATCGCCGGGCTCTTGTCCGACAAGCGCGTTACCGAGGTGGCCGAAGAGGTCAAGGTTCTGAAGAAGGAATGGGCGGAGGCGGGCTGCACCATCCCCTACATGGGCTTCAATCTGATTCCGCTATCGGTCATTCCGGAAATTCGCATCACCGACAAAGGCCTCGTGCTGGTGCCGCAGATGGAGCTGGCGCCGCTGTTCGAGTGATTGCTTTCACGCATCTCCCGATCTAACCGATTGAAGCGTCCACTGTTTTTCCGCGGCTGCCGCATCGTGGAAAATAAAATCGATCTCGTTGAGCGCAGCTACTGCGCGCCTGATGATCACCCTCGCTGACGCAACCGAGCGAGGTCCGATATGTCGAAGATGCGAGCTATCGATGCAGCTGTGCGCATCCTGGAGAAGGAAGGCATCTCGACTGCCTTTGGCGTTCCCGGGGCTGCGATCAATCCGCTTTACTCGGCGCTGAAGAAGCGCGGCTCGATCCGCCATATCCTGGCGCGCCATGTCGAGGGCGCTTCCCATATGGCGGAGGGCTATACGCGGGCCAAGGCCGGCAATATCGGCGTCTGCATCGGCACGTCGGGGCCGGCCGGGACCGACATGATCACCGGGCTCTATTCGGCGATCGCCGATTCCATTCCGATCCTCTGCATCACCGGGCAGGCGCCGCGAGCGCGACTCTACAAGGAGGATTTTCAGGCCGTCGATATCGAGTCGATCGCAAAGCCCGTGACCAAATGGGCGGTCACCGTGCGCGAGCCCGCGCTGGTGCCGCGGGTGTTCAGTCAGGCTTTTCATGTGATGCGTTCGGGCCGGCCCGGGCCGGTGCTGATCGACATGCCGCTCGACGTGCAGCTCGCCGAGATCGAGTTTGACGACGAGACCTACGAGCCGTTGCCGGTCTACAAGCCGACCGCGACTCGCAAGCAGGTCGAGAAGGCGCTGGAGATGCTCAATGCCGCCGAGCGTCCGCTGATCGTCGCGGGCGGCGGTGTCATCAACGCCGATGCGTCCGATCTGCTGGTGGCGTTCGCCGAAATCACCAACGTGCCTGTCGTGCCGACGCTGATGGGGTGGGGCGCGATCCCCGACGATCACGTGCTGATGGCGGGTATGGTCGGCCTTCAGACCAGCCATCGCTACGGCAACGCCACGATGCTCGAGTCCGATTTCGTGCTCGGCATCGGCAACCGCTGGGCCAACCGGCACACCGGTTCGGTCGAGACCTACACCAAGGGCCGCACCTTCGTGCATGTCGATATCGAGCCGACGCAGATCGGGCGCGTGTTCAACCCCGATCTCGGCATCGCCTCGGACGCGAAGGCCGCGCTCGAGCTCTTCGTCACTGTCGCCAGGGAGTGGCGGCGGTCAGGCAGGTTGCGCGAGCGCCAGGCGTGGCCCGCGGCCTGCCGCGATCGCAAGCGTTCGATGCTGCGCAAGAGCCATTTCGACAACGTCCCGATCAAGCCGCAGCGCGTCTACGAGGAGATGAACAAGGCCTTTGGCCGTGACACCACCTATGTCACCGTGATCGGCCTGTCGCAGATCGCCGGCGCGCAGTTTTTGGGCGTCTACAAGCCGCGCAACTGGATCAATGCCGGGCAGGCGGGGCCGCTTGGATGGACGTTGCCGGCGGCGCTCGGCGTGCGCGCGGCGTGCCCGGATCGCGACATCGTCGCGCTCTCTGGCGATTACGACTTCCAGTTCCTGATCGAGGAGCTCGCGGTCGGCGCGCAGTTCAACCTGCCCTACATCCATGTCGTCGTGAACAATTCCTATCTCGGGCTGATCCGCCAGGCCCAGCGCGGCTTCGACATGGACTACCACGTCCAGCTTTCCTTCGAGAACATCAACGCGCCCGAACTCGGCGGCTACGGCGTCGACCACGTCGCCGTTGCCGAAGGCCTCGGCTGCAAGGCGATCCGCGTCACCGATCCCAAGGACTCGCAGGCTGCGTTCGCAACCGCGCGCGAACTGATGGCAAAGCACCGCGTGCCCGTGGTGGTCGAATTCATCCTCGAACGCGTCACCAACATCGCGATGGGAACCGAGATCGACAATATCGTCGAGTTCGAGGAAGTGCTTGACCTGCCGCTCGATGAGGTCGGGACCGCGCGGGCCGGCGTGCTTCAGCCGGCGGAATAGGGGGATAGCATCATGCCGAAGTTTGCCGCCAACCTCACCATGCTCTTCAACGAGATGCCGTTTCCCGATCGCTTTGCTGCGGCGAAGGCGGCGGGCTTCACCGGGGTCGAATATCTCTTCCCCTATGATTTCGAAAAGGCACTGCTGCGCGAGCAGCTCGATAGCCATGGCCTGACGCAGGTGCTGCACAACCTGCCGGCGGGCAACTGGGCGGTGGGCGAGCGCGGCATCGCGATCATGCCCGATCGCGTTGCCGAATTCCGCGACGGCGTGTTCCGCGCCATCGACTACGCCAAGGCGCTCGATTGCGAGCAGCTCAATTGCCTCGTTGGCATCGCAGCAGTGGACGCCGACCCGCGCGAGCTTCAGGAGACGCTGGTCGGAAATCTGCGCTTTGCCGCCTCGACGCTGGCGCGGGAGAACATCAAGCTGCTGGTCGAGCCGATCAACACGCTCGACATTCCCGGCTTCTTCCTCAACGGCACCGAGCAGGCGGTGCGGCTGATCTCCGAGGTGCGCTCGAACAATCTGTTCATCCAGTACGACATCTATCACATGCAGATCATGGAGGGCGATCTCGCCCGGACCATGCAGGAATATCTGCCCCAGATCGCCCACATCCAGCTCGCCGACAATCCCGGCCGTCATGAACCGGGCACCGGCGAGATCAACTATCCCTTCCTGCTCCGCCACCTCGACGCAATCGGTTATCGCGCCTGGGTCGGCTGCGAATACAAGCCGCGCACCACGACGCTGGAAGGCCTGTCCTGGCACGCGGCGCAGACATTCGAGACCTGAGAGCATAGCCACAGCGACGATGCGCTCCCTCTCCCGCTTGCGGGAGAGGGCTGGGGTGAGGGTGTCTCCACGATGAGCTTCGCTGAAATGCGCGGAGGGAATCCCAACGCGGAAAGAACCCTCACCCGGCGCTGCGCGCCGACCTCTCCCGCAAGCGGGAGAGGTGCACCGAGCGCGCGGATGAAATTTCACTAATGCAACTGAGAGAGTTCAAATCATGATCGATATCGGCTTCATCGGACTTGGCACCATGGGACGGCCGATGGCCGGCCATCTCCTGGCGGCAGGCCATCGCGTCCTCCTGCATGATGTGGCGCCGGTCGCGCCCGAGCTGATCGCAGCCGGCGGCATCGCCTGCAAGTCCAGTAAGGAAGTGGCGGAGGAGGTGGATGCCGTCATCATCATGGTGCCGGATACGCCGCATGTGGAGGCCGTGCTGTTCGGCAAGGACGGTGTTGCCGCCGGCATCTCCAAGGGCAAGATCGTCGTCGACATGAGCTCGATCTCGCCGCTGGCGACCAAGGAGTTCGCGAAGAAGATCGAGGCACTGGGTGCGGATTATCTCGATGCGCCGGTGTCCGGCGGTGAGGTCGGTGCCAAGGCTGCGAGCCTCACCATCATGGTCGGCGGTCCCGAGCGCGCCTTCAACACCATGAAATCGATCTTCGACAGGATGGGCAAGAACGTCACCCGCGTCGGTGCCAATGGCGATGGCCAGACCACGAAGGTTGCGAACCAGATCATCGTCGCACTGACGATCGAGGCGGTCAGCGAGGCGCTGCTGTTCGCATCCAAGGCCGGGGCCGATCCGGCGCTGGTGCGGCAGGCGTTGATGGGCGGCTTTGCCTCGTCGCGAATCCTCGAGGTGCACGGCGAGCGTATGGTGAAGCGCAATTTCGATCCGGGTTTTCGCATCGAGCTGCACCAGAAAGATCTCAACCTCGCGCTCGAAGGCGCGCGCGCGCTCGGCCTGTCGCTGCCGAGCACGGCGGTGGCGCAGCAATTGTTCTCGTCCTGCACCGCGCATGGCGGCAAGGGCTGGGATCACTCGGCGATGGTGCGCGCGCTGGAACTGATGGCGGGGCACGAGATCGCCGCGGCGTAAGTGTTACGCAGTAACACTCTCCAGATTTGGCCTGTCTTTCGTGGCGCGGGAACCGGAACAGGGTCCGCCCCCGTGGGTTGAGATTGCATGACAATTACTGGAGACATAAGCACATGAAAACCCGTCTTGCGATTTCGTTGGCTGCAGCGTCGCTGCTGGCGTCGAGTGCAGCCGTTGCTCAATCGACGACCGAAGAGGGCGCCAGGAACGGCGCACGCGCGGGCGGCGATATCGGTGGCCCGGTCGGTGCGATGGTTGGCGGCACCGTCGGTGCGGCCGTCGGCGCGGGCCTCGAAATTCCGAATGCGGTTCTGGGTGGAATCCCGCGCGATGATTCCGTCGTGGTCCGCGAGCGCATCGTGGTCGGCGAGCCGCTACCGCCGACCGTGGTGCTGCGTCCCGTTCCGAATTACACCGAGTATCGCTACGCGGTCGTGAACGATCGTCGCGTGATCGTCGAGCCGCGGACGCGTCGGGTGATCAAGATCATCGACTGATCGACGCGGTGAATGTTTTGGAAAGTCGGGCCCTGCGGAGCGTCACTCCGCGGGGCCTTCGCTTGTGACGGCGGGGTTTGCGCGCAACTGCGTCAGGACCCAATCGGCTGCGGCTGCCAGCGCAAAGCCGATACAGGCCGTGGCGGCATCGACCACGAAATCGTCGAGCCGTGCATGCCGCCCCGGCGCCCAAAATTGCATCAGCTCGAGCAGGCCGATCAGGATCACCGCGATCGCCGCGGTCGCTGGGCGGCGCTGCCGGTAGGCGAGGCCGAAGGCCAGCCCGACCAGAATGAAGGCGAGCGCATGTTCGCCATCCTGGCCGAGGTCGGAATGAGGCCGCAGGCTCGGCGGTCCGAGGGTTGCGAATGTGACGGCGGCTGCGAGCAGCCAGGCAATCGAGCGAGTGAAAATGGACATCCGGTGCGGATAGCACGGATTTGCAATGGGCTGTCGCGGTGCCCGGATCAGATCGCCGTGTAGTTAATGACGAAACGTTAAAGTGGTTCGCGCACACCGAGGCCGTGCATGAAGCGCTCCCGGATCTGCACGGGATCGCGGCGGGTGGCGCCGACGCCTGGCTTGTCGTCGATGCGGACGGCGATCAGGCTGGGCTCGGCAGCCGACATGGCTTCGTCGATGAGGCGCTCGAAATCCTCCTCGTCCGCGGCCCAGGCGCTCCTGGCAAGGCCAGAGCCAGTGGCGATGGCGACGATGTCGGCGACGTGGGCTGCCGGCGTCGGCTGCGCGCCGGTGATCTGGTAGATGCCGTTGTCCATCACGATCATGATGAGGTTCTTCGGCTTCAACATCGCGATGGTCGAGAGCGCGCCGAGCTGCATCAACAGCGAACCGTCGCCTTCGAGCGCGAAGACACGGCGCTCGGGCTGCGCCAGCGCGACACCGAGCGCGATCGGGAAGGCGAGACCCATGCTGCCGAGCATGTAGAAATTCTGCGGGCGGTGGCCGGCGGCCCAGAGGTCGAAATTGGTGTTGCCGATGCCGCCGATCACCGCTTCCTCGTGCTTGAGCTTTGCGATCAGGCGCGAAGTCACATCGAACCGGTTCATCACCTTGGTGTTGCGCGTGTCCATCGCCGACCTCACTTGTCGAAAGTCTTGCCGCCGGTGAGCAGCGGGTTGAGGATCAGCGCCACCGGCGCCTGCGTGGTCACGGCCTGCTTGATCGAGCGGTCGGCGATGAATTCGAGCTCGTCGAGCCGGGTGATGGTGTGATGCTCCAGCGCCAACGAATCCAGCACCGGGCGCATAGTGCGGCAGACCAGCGACTGGCCGTAGTTGAACTCGCCGAGCGTGCCGCGCTCGGAGACGAACATGATCAGCGGGATCTGGTAGGGCACCGCGAGCGAGGCGAGCACGTTGGCAAGCGTCGCGAAACCCGAGGTCTGCATCAGCACCGCAGCCCGCCGGCCGCCCATCCAGGCGCCCGAGACGATGCCGACGGCTTCTTCCTCGCGGGCGGTGGCAAAGGTGGTGAAGAAGGGGTCGGCGTGCAGGTTCTTGATCAGCGGCGTCAGCACGCGGTCGGGCACGTAAGGGACGAGGCTGATCTCGTTCCGCTTCAGGGTTTGCAGGACGATGCCGTGCCAGCTCTTGTCGCTGGACGCCTGCGCCGCCTGGGGCGAGGTCTGCTGTTCCGCAATCGCCATTGCGTTCTCCCTTCTGCCGCGCATGCTTCTTGGTCTTGGCCGTTTGATGTTGGGCCGTCGCGGCGGTCTGCCGAACTTGACGGAGCGGGCGGTTTTGTCAACATGCCCCGGCCGGCACCGTGATCTGCGCCAGACGGCCTGCCGTGGACCGGCACCGTCATGTCATAAGTGGCGGCAACGAAAAAAGCGGGAGGGACGCATGGAAGGGGCGCGCGAGGCGCCGGCCTTGCGGATCTCCTCGAGAGAGCCGGAAGGGTCCTGATGTCCGTCAACAGCAAGCGCGTCTTCTACGTCAAATATCTGGCCAATCCGATCTATATCGACATCCTGAAGGCGCGGCCCGACGTCCGGCTCGATCGCATCGAGAACGACAGCCTGGAGGACTTGTACGCACCGATCCTGAACGCGGCCCATGTCTACCAGATCGGTGCGGCCCGCGACGAGCTCGCGCAGCATTTCCATGTCGATGCCGCCTTCCTGAAGCGGACGCCGAATTTGCTGCTCGTCTCCAGCAATGGCGCGGGCTTCGATCCCGTCGATGTCGAGGCCTGCACGGATGCGGGTGTGCTGGTCGTCAACCAGTCCGGCGGCAACGCGCATTCGGTCGCCGAGCATGCGCTGGCGATGATGCTGACGCTATCCAAACGCATCATCCAGTCCGACCGCCGCCTGCGCCGGGAGCGCGACGTCAACCGCAACGAGTTCGTCGGCAACGAGGTCGAACACAAGACCGTCGGCATCATCGGGCTCGGCAATGTCGGTCGCCGCATCGCCGCGCTGTGCAAGGGCCTTTTTGGCATGACGGTGCTGGCCTATGACCCGTATTTGTCGGCCGAGGTGATGGCCGAGCGGGGTGGGGAGAAGGTCGAGCTCGATGAACTCCTGCGGCGTGCAGATTTCGTCTCGATCTCCTGTCCGCTCAACAAGGGCAGCCGCGGCATGATCAGCGTCCGCGAATTTGCGCTGATGCAGCCGCACGCGTACTTCATTACCACGGCGCGTGGATTCATTCACGACGAGGACGCGCTGCTCCAGGCGCTGCGCGACAAGCGCATTGCCGGTGCCGGCCTCGATGTCTGGTCCAAGGAGCCACCGCCGCCGGAGCACCCGCTGCTTCAGTTCGACAATGTGCTGGCAAGCCCGCATACCGCAGGCGTGACGATCGAGGCGCGCCAGAACATGGGCCGGATCGCGGCCGAGCAGGTGCTGGACACGCTCGACGGTAGACGCCCGCCGCGGATCATCAATCCCGAAGTCTGGCCGGTTTATGCGGAGCGCTTCAAACAGGCGTTCGGGGTGACGCCAGGATAGCCCTTTTGTCATTCCGGGGCGATGCGCAGTATCGAACCTGGAATCCATTCATTCACGGACCTAGCCGCCCGATGGATTCTCAGATGCGCAATCGCGCATCATAGCTCGCGCGGCGCGCGCCCCGGAATGACAAGGCGGCCGGAAACCAGGCCTGACTTTGATCCGCGTCAAAATCTCCTTCCCCGGTTCGGGCTAAATGGGATTAGAGTGCCGCCGGGGCAGCAGGGAGGTCCCATGTCAACTTATGTCGTCAGGTTCATGAAGGACGTGCTCGGCCAGTACGGCCGCGAGATCGAGGTTTGCCAGGGTGCGATCGAGATCGACGCCGCCGACGAGGATGAGGCCAGGGAGCGGGCGAAGGCGAGGTTTTGCAAGGACCAGGCGTTGCATCATTGGTCGCTGCATGCCGACCGCATCCAGGTAAGATCAGCTGACTTTCCGTCGTGAGGTCTAGCGCCCGGGCGCGGTGACAGGCGGCGGCGCTGTCGCGCCGGCGCCGAGCGAGCGCTGCACCATGACGGTGTCGGACCAGCCGCCGTGGCGATAGGCGACGCCGCATAACAGGCCGGCGCGCACGAAGCCGAATTTCTCGTGCAGCGCCAGCGAGGGGGCATTGTCGGCATCGATATAGCCGATCATCTGGCGGAAGCCGGCCGCCGCGCAAGCATCGATCAATTCCTGGAGCAGAAGCCGTCCCACACCACGGCCGAGATGCTCGTGGTGGACGTAGATCGAATGCTTGGCCGTGTAGCGGTAGGCCGGGCGCTTGCGAAACAGCACCGCATAGGCGTAGCCGACGACCTCGCCGCGAAAGGTTGCGACCAGGTGGGGCAGGCGGGTCTGCTTCAGGTTCTTGCGCCGGTCGCGCAGATCGTCCGGCTCCGGCGCGCCGGTTCCCTCGATGTCGCGGGGCACCCCGTTGCGAACGTGATGGCGGTAGATCGCTAGCATCGTCTCGACATCGCTTTCGCGTGAGGGGCGAACCAGGACCGGTTCGTCATCCGCGCGCATGACGGCTGTTTCGTTCATCGGCACCTACTCGGCAACGACGTAAGTATAGAGCCCGATGCGGCCCTGGGCATCGACCTCCTTATAGACGCCCTGGATCTCGACGTCGAAGCCCGGAAACGTATTGAAGCAGGTCTCGAACATCTTGAGATAATCGACCATGGGCTTGGCCCGCTCCGTCAGCCGCTCGCCGGGAACGATAGTGGCAATGCCCGGTGGATAGACCACGAAGGGCGTGGTGGCGATGCGGCCCGCGATCGCCTCGATCGGCAGATAGTCGACGTCGTTGCGGAACAGGAAGCGCGCGGCGTCGCGGGGCGACATCGCGATCTCCGGCATGTGCTCGGGCATGAACTGCCGCGCCTGGAGCGCACTGACGTCGGCGGCGCGGAAGAAGCGATGCATCTCGCCGCAGAGATCGCGCAGCCGCACGCCGGCATAGCGGGCCTGCCGCCGCTGATAGAATTCCGGGATCGCGTCGGCCAACAGCGCATTGTCGTCGTGGAGCCTCTTGAACGCGACGAGGCCGGAGATCAGCGTGCCGGCCTTGCTGGCCTCGACGCCGGGGGTGAGCAGGAAGAGCAGGGAGTTGAGGTCGTTCTTCTCGGGAACGATGCGGTTCTCGCGCAGATATTGCGCGACGACCGGTGCGGGGATGCCGTGCTCGGCATAGGCGCCGCTGGTGCGGTCGAAGCCGGGCGTCAGCAGCGTCAGTTTGTTCGGGTCGGTCATGGCAAAGCCTTCGGTGAGGCCGGGGAAGCCATGCCAGGTGCTATCTGGGGAGAGCTGCCAGAGCGCGGGATTGGTCGCGAGTTCGTCGGTGGAGAGGGTTTCCCAGGCAACGTTGTGTGCGGCGCCGGGGCGGCTGACATCGGGAATCGCGATGCGATCGGGAACGAAGGGTTCGAAGAACCAGCGGCGATCCGGATTCTGCTCCTTCTCCTCGAACTCGCGGCGCATCGCGCGGATTTTTTTGCGGAGCTCGATACCGAGGCGGATCGTATCGTCCCATAGCACCTCGCCGGAGCGCCCCTTCATCATCTGCGCGCCGACGTCAAGCGAGGCGAACAGCGGGTAGAATGGCGAGGTCGAGGCGTGCTGCATGAAGCTTTCGTTGAAGCGGCGGTGCTCGACGCGCCGCTTCTGGCCGCGGATGTGGCGGTCCTTGATATGGATTTGCGACGCCTGCGAAAAGCTCGCGAGCTGCTTGTGGGTCGACTGCGTCGCGATGATGCCCGGGGCTTCGGGGGGAAGGTTGGCGAGTCCCATCGCGAAACGCCCGGCATAGAGCGGGTGGAACTTCATGAAGCCGGCCCAGGCCTCGTCGAACAGGATGTACTCGCAGAGATGGCCGATGCGCTTCAAAACCATCTCGGCGCTGTGGATCGAGCCGTCATAGGTGCACTGCTCGACCACGGCGACGCGGAACGGCCGTTCCTTGCGCCAGGCATCCTTGTCCTCGACCAGCGGATGGTTGCGGATCGCCTCGCGCAACGCCTTTTCGTCCAGCGCGTCCCAGCGCATCGGGCCGATCAGGCCCCAGGCGTTGCGGATGGTCGGGACATAAATGGGAACGCCGCCGTTGATCATCAGCGCGCCGTGATGGGCGGCCTTGTGGTTGTTGCGGTCGAACAGCACGAGGTCGCCATCGGTGACGAGCGCACCGAGCGCGACCTTGTTCGAGGTCGAGGTGCCGTTCAGCACGAAATAGGTCTTTTCCGCGCCGAAGATTTGCGCGGCTTCCTTCTGCGCCTTCAGCGCCGGGCCTTCATGGGTAAGGAGGTCGCCGAGATCGAGCACGGAATTGTCGAGGTCGTCGCGGAATACGGATTCGCCGAGATGCTCAACGAAGACGCGGCCGATCGGGCTGCGGTTGTAGAACACGCCGCCATTATGGCCCGGACAGGTCCAGAGCTGATTGCCTTCCTCGGCATAGTCGACCAGCGCGCCAAAGAACGGCGTCTTCAGCGTCTCGGCATATTGCTTGAGCCGGCTGATCAGGTTCTTGGCGATGAAGGTCGGGGTTTCCTCGGACAGGAAGACGTAGCCGTCGATGAAGTCGAGCACCTCGACCGGAAGGTCTTCGAACCGCTTGCGCCGGATCAGGAGGATGATCGGGAAGTCGAGGCCGCGGCGCCGCATCAGGTTGATCAGCGCAGACGTCTTGCCTTCCAGTCCCTTCTTGCCCCAATCCACCACCATGCAGCCGATCGCGGCGTCGGTCTGCACCGCCATCTCCGCGTCTTCCAGCTTGCGGGCCCGGACCACCTCGAAGCCGGAGCGCTGGATCTCCTCGATGATCTGGTTGAAGCGGACGCCTTCGAGATCGTCGGCGTCGAACACAGGTGCGGCGAACAGGAAGTTGAAGCGCTTGAAATAGTCCATGTCAGGTCCCGAATGTGCCAGAGCCGACAGCTCTCGGCACATTCGATGACAGTTCGATGACAGTGTTGCCGCGCGACAGAGCGGTCAGCTCGCAGCGGCGATGATCATGCGCTTCCGCCCGAAATTCGCCACCGCGGCCTCCGGAACCCCGAAATTGTTGGCCAAGAGATGGTGCGGCGCCTTGGCCAGCCAATCGGTCAGGCTGCTTTCGCGGTAGTTGCCGCTGTCGAGCACTCCCACCACCTCGGCATCTTCGTTGCCGACATTCTGGATCGAGTGGCCGCAGTTGCGCGGGATGTAGGCACAGTCACCAGGCGAAAGCTCCGCGACGGCGACGCGTTTGTCGAAAGCGAACAGGGTGACGCGCGTGCGGCCCTTCAGCACGTAGTGCCACTCATTGGCGTCGGTATGCCAATGCGGTTCGTGCATCGCGCCGGCCTTGAGCTTGAGGACCAACCCCGTCATGGCGCTCGAGACCGGAAACTCCTTGGCGGAGGCCACATAGAGCTGGCCGCCGGCCGTGCTCACACGCGGCTTCTGCGACATCAGCGGGAAGCGGTGCGTTCGATCGCGGTCCAGCGCGCGGGCAACCTTCGCCTGCGGACCGTCGAGGGCCAACACCTCGCCCTGCATGATGTAGGTCTCGGCCTTCGGATTCGCGCCGAAGATCTCGGCTGAGACACCCAGCGCCTGCGACAGGGTCGGGGCGTCGTAACGGCTCATCCAGTCGCTGACGCCGAACGTGCCGTGCTCGGAGTAAAGTCCGTCGTCGAAGGCGAGGATGGCATGACAGGGGGCAGGGCCCAGCGTCTGGATGGCGTGGCTGTGACCTGTCGGAAAATACCAGAGATCGCCGGGCCCCAGGTTGACGATCTCGAGCTGGCCCTCCGGGTCGACCACCGTCACCTGGCAATGGCCGTCGACGACATACGCCCACTCGGCCGAGTTGTGCCAATGCATCTCCCGGGCGCCGCCCGCGTTGATGAAAAGGTGTGCACCGGCAATGCCGGTCGCGAGCGGAAGGCCGCGGGTCGTCACCTCGCGCGCCCAGCCCCCGGACGTGGCCTTGATCGGTCCCTTGTCCAGCGATGCCGTGAACACCATCGGATCACCGGATTTCCGCGGGATCGTCTTCAGGAACTCCGACGCCGGAGCAACGTCGTAACCGGCGGCATGTCCGTCCGGAGCTGCAAGCAAGGATTTTGAGGCGCCCAGGACGCCGGCGCCGAACGCAACTGACTGAATGAATAAACGACGGTTGGATTTAAACATCGAACACCTCAAGTAAGAGATTGCGTGAAGTGCGTCGCGAACCGGCAGCGCCACGCTCTTCAATTAGGTCTGAGGAGCGCGGTGGTGGGCCTCAACCATTCGGTTGAAGAGCGGTTCAATTTTCTTTGATGGCGAAAAAGGCGCAGCTGTTGGCCGATCGCTTGACAGCGTGTTTGGCAATCGGCGGACGATGTCCACAACGGCGTGACGAGGACATTCGCACCTGAGGGGATACCGACGTCCGGCTCGCTACCGCTTCGCCTCGCCGAACACCACGGTCGGCACCGCGCGGTTGACGACCTCGCGCAGCGCGAAGCTTGATTGCACCCGCGCCACACGCGGCAGCCGTGACAGTTCGGTGCGGTGGATGCGCTCGAAATCCTGGATGTCGCGGGCGAGCACGATCAGGATGTAGTCGTCGTCGCCCGACATCAGGAAGCAGCGCACCACGGAAGGGCATTTCACCACCTCCGCCTCGAACGCCTTCAGCGCCTCGTCGCTCTGGCTCTCCAGCGCGATGCGGACCAGCACTGTCGTGGTGAGGCCGAACTGCGCCAGATCGAGCGCGGCCTGGTAGGCCTGGATGTAGCCGTCATCCTCCAGCGCTTTCTGCCGCCGCGCCAACGCCGTGCTCGATAGCCCGACCTTGTTGGCAAGCTCGGTGTGGCTGGCCCGCGCATTGGTCGTGAGTTCCGCGAGGATGGCGAGATCTTTCCGGTCGAGGGCCAAGGTTTCGTTTCCAGCGTGAAAGGGGACTTCCGCGCCGGAAACCGGCGCGTACGGGTCGAAACTAGCGGATATTTGCACGGAACCAAACCGGTCCCGTCGCTACGATCACCACGAGAATCAAGACATTGGAAGGAGCCCAAGATGCGTGTCGGTGTGCCAAAAGAGATCAAGGTGCAGGAATATCGCGTCGGGCTCACCCCGGGCGCCGTCCGTGAATATGTTGCGGCCGGGCACCAGGTGACGGTCGAGACCGGCGCCGGCAGCGGCATAGGCGCCTCGGATGATGTCTATCGACGGGCAGGGGCGGAGATCGCTGAGAACGCCCGCGACGTCTTTGCCAGCTCCGACATGATCGTGAAGGTGAAGGAGCCGCAGAAGAGCGAATGGGCCCAGCTTCGCGAAGGCCAGATCCTGTTCACTTACCTCCACCTCGCGCCGGATCCGGAGCAGGCCAAGGGCTTGCTCGCTTCCGGCTGCACCGCGATCGCCTATGAAACCGTCACCGACGCGGCCGGTCACCTCCCCCTGCTCGCGCCGATGAGCGAAGTCGCCGGTCGCCTCGCCATCGAGGCCGCCGGCGCCGCGCTCAAGCGATCGGCCGGCGGCCGCGGTTTGCTGCTGGGCGGCGTGCCCGGCGTGCAGCCTGCACGCGTCGTCGTGCTCGGCGGTGGCGTCGTGGGAACGCAGGCCGCGCGCATGGCCGCGGGCCTTGGCGCGGAAGTCACCGTGATCGACCGTTCGATCCCCCGGCTGCGCGAATTGGATGATGTCTTTCTCGGGCGGGTGCGCACCCGCTTTTCGACCATCGAGGCGGTCGAAGAGGAGGTGTTTTCCGCTGACGTCGTGATCGGTGCGGTGCTGGTGCCCGGCGCAAGCGCACCGAAGCTCGTTACCCGCGCGATGCTCAAATCGATGCGGCCGGGCGCCGTGCTGGTCGACGTCGCGATCGACCAGGGCGGCTGCTTCGAGACCTCGCACGCAACCACACATACTGATCCGACCTACGAGGTCGACGGTGTCGTGCATTACTGCGTCGCCAACATGCCGGGCGCGGTGCCGGTGACGTCGAGCCAGGCACTCAACAATGCGACGCTGCCGTTCGGCCTGATGCTCGCGAGCAAGGGTTTTGCGGCGGTGCTGGAAAATCCGCACTTGCGCAACGGGCTCAACGTCCATCGCGGTCGCATCACCAACAAGGCGGTGGCGGAGAGCCTCGGGCTGGAATTCGCGCCTGTTGGGAGCGGGCTCGCAGCGTAGAGCATGATCCGGAAAAGTACGCAGCGGTTTTCCCTCGCGACAAACGCGGAACGCGTTTGCGCGGAGATCATGCTCAAATAATTAGAGCCTACGCCGGCTTGCGGTGGCGGCTGCCGAGTGCGGCTTCGATGGTCTCGGGCTTCTCGATGCGCTCGATCAGCATGTCGATGCGATCGCCGCCCCAGAACAACTCGCCGTTGAACACCATGGTTGGAACGCCGAACACGCCGAGCGCTTCGGCCTCGTCGATGATGCGGTCGTGCTCGGCGCGCGCGGGGCCGTGGACGTAAGCCTCGAATTCGCTGGCCGAGCCGCCGCATGCGGTGACGATTCCGGTGATCTCTGCGCGATCGTCGATCTCCAGCTCATGGCTCCAGAAGCGCCGAAACACCGTGTCGTGGTACGGGCGGAAGAAGCCGTGGCGCTGGGCAAACAGCATGCCGACACTGGAATGGAAGGCATCGTAGATCCGCCGCGGCCCCTTCATGACGAGCCCCTGCGCATTGGCGTAGCGCCGTGCATCCATATAGGCATAACGCACCTTGCGCCAGAAATGCGGCGTGCGGTCTTCGACCGTCCCCATGAATTCGGCGACGCGCAGGGTGTAGGGCAACCATTCCAGCTCGACGCCGTGCGTCTCCTCGAGCGCGAATAGCCGCTTGTTGGCGACGAACGCGTAGGGGCTCTTGTAGTCGGTGTAGACACGCACGCGCGGCTTGGGCATTGGCGGCTTCCTTAAGCTTGTACCTTCGTCAGCTTGTACTGCCCCAGATCCGGGTCATGCGTCATGCGCCAGTAGTCGACGAACCGCCACGGCATCGCCGAGAACACGCGGCCGCTCGCGTTGCGGTAGTAGGTCGTCATGCCCGGATGGGTCCAGATCATGGTTTCGTGCTCGGCGTCGACCTTGCGGACGTAATCATCGAGCACGTCCGGTCGGACGTCGATCGCGGCGATGTCGTGCTCGATCATGTCGACGAGACAGCCCGAGATATAGCGGCTTTGGCATTCCGACTGGAAGATGACGCTGCCGCCGTGTGCGGGTCCTGAGTTCGGGCCGAGCATGCAGAAGAAATTGGGAAAGTCAGGCACGGTGAGGCCGAGGAATGCGGTCGGGTTGTCGTGACCCCACGCATCGCGCAGGTTCTTGCCGTCGCGGCCGCTGATGTTGAGGCGCGCCGCCATCTCGGTGACCTTGAAGCCGGTCGCCACCACGATGATGTCGGCGGGGCGGTGCTCGCCGTCAGCGGTGACGATGCCGTCGCGGTCAAAATGGTCGATCGCATCGGTGACGAGCTCGACATTGTCCCTGGTCAACGTCTTGAACCAGTTGTTGTCGAGCAGGATGCGCTTGCCATAGGGCGGATAGGTCGGCACGCATTTCGAAATCAGGTCGGGACGATCCTTCAGCTCGGTGAGGATGAAATCGGTCAGCTCCTGGCGGTGCCGGTCGTTGCCCTTGTTGACGGCGCGCTCCGGATGCGGCCAGGCCGGGTCCTTGCGCAGGAACGGCAGCAGGCCGTCGCCATAGCGCCAGAACATGTTGAAGCGATACCACTGCACATAGAACGGCAGATGCGCGAGCAG
The DNA here is from genome assembly GCF_040548375.1 of Bradyrhizobium sp. F1.4.3. Classification (NCBI taxonomy): domain Bacteria; kingdom Pseudomonadati; phylum Pseudomonadota; class Alphaproteobacteria; order Hyphomicrobiales; family Nitrobacteraceae; genus Bradyrhizobium; species Bradyrhizobium sp. F1.4.3. Next base: position 1,376,060 of record NZ_JBEPRN010000001.1, on the reverse strand, counting down.
CCAGCGCGCGCCCTCGCTGATCGGATCGGCATAGCCCTTCACCGGCCGCGCCCATTGCGCGCTGCGCTGATAGACGGTGACGGAGGCGACGCGGCCGGCGATCGCTGGCACGAGCTGCATCGATGTCGCGCCGGTGCCGATCACGGCGACATGCTTGCCTTCGAGGTTGATGTCGCCCGACCACAGCGCCGAATGCAGGATCGTTCCCTTGAAGTCTTCTTCGCCCTTGAAGTACGCGCGGGAGGGATCGTTGAGCTGACCGATGGCCGAGACCAGCGCGGTGGATTCAAACGTCTCTTCGCCGTTCTTCGTCTTGAGCGTGGATATCCAGCGCCGCTTGCTTTCGTCCCAGCGCGACGAGGTCAGCTCGGTGTTGACGCGCAGATGCTTGCGGATGCCATATTCCTCGGCGACCTTCTGGAGATATCCGAGCAGTTCCTCGCGCTGGCAGAAATAGCGCGTCCACGCGTTGCGCGAGCCGAAGGAATAGGAATAGGAGTGGTTCGGCGTGTCGACGCCGCAGCCGGGATAGCGGTTGATCCACCAGGTGCCGCCGAGCTCGTCGTTCTTTTCCACGATGGTGTAGGGGATGCCGAGATGACCGAGCGCCACGCCGAGCGCGATGGCGCAGACGCCGGCGCCGACGATCAGCACGTGCTGGTCCGCGAGCTTCGCGTCGGAAGGACGATTGGCCCAGTGCGGCTCGCGCGCCACAAAAGCCATCTCTTCGCGCATGAGCGGCGCATATTCCGGCGCCACGTTTTCGCCGAGGCAGGCGCGCATCATCGTTAGGAGCAGCTCCTCGCCGGGATCGGTGATGACAGGTTTTGGCGTGCCACTGGCGAAGAGGTTGACGACCGCGGCACGGATTTCGTCCTGGACCTCCTTGGGCACCCCGGCCTCGGGATCGGGGATGAGGCGGATGTCGCGTTGGGGCAGATAGGGTGGCTCGAGCCAGCGCGCGTCGCCGGTCATGTGCACCAGCACCATCAGCAGGCAGCGGATGTCGCCTTCGGCGATGGCCGAGGCGAGGTCGAGCGGCTTGCGTGGAGATTCGATGTTCATGGCGTTTCCTGATCTCCGGATGAACTGAACAGGCCGCGCGTCATCAGCTTGCGATAAGCGGAGATGACGTGGTCGGGCACGGCGGTGACGCCGCCCGCCGAATAGGAGTAGCGCCGGCTGAGATAGCCGCGCGAGCCCATCAGCATGTGGACGATGGCCTCGAACTCCTCGTCGCTGAAATCCTCGATCGCGCCGGCAAGACGTGCACGGCGCAGGATGCGCACATAGGCGACCGAGATGTTGTCGAGATGCTTCTGGTAGCCGATCGGCGCGAAGAACTCGGCCTCGTTGAGGATGCGCAGGAATTCCGGCACCTCGCGGATGAAGTCGAAGAAGGCGGAGAAGCGCTCGATCTCCTGCCACGCCGCATCCGCCGTGCCGGTGCGGGCGCGGATGAACTCGACCATGTCGAGGCCGATCTTGGGCAGCAGCTGGTCGAGCAGCTCCTGGCGATTCCCGAAATGATTGTAGAAGGTGCCTTGCGCGACGCCGGCTTCCTCGGTGATGCGGGCAACGGAGGCTTCGGCATAGCCGTGCTTGCCGACGACTTTCGTCGCGGCCTCAAAGATCTTCTGCTTGGTCCAGGCGTTGCGCTCGACGCGATTGAGCTTCGTCACCTTTGCGTCCGCTTGCGTCATTCAAAAGTCTCCAGCTCGGCGCGCAGCACGCGCTTGAGGATCTTTCCACTGGGATTGCGTGGCAGGCTGTCGCGGATGACGAGCTCTTTTGGAACCTTGAAGCTCGCCAGGCGCGCGCGGCAGTGATCGGTGAGGGCAGAAAGTTCGAGTGTTGCGCCCTCGGCCAGCACGACGATAGCGACCGGCCGCTCGCCCCAGCGCGGATCGCGCAGGCCGATCACCGCGACTTCGCGCACCTCCGAGAGCTCGTAGATGACGCGCTCGACCTCGGAGGAGGCGATGTTCTCGCCGCCCGAGATGACCATGTCCTTCTTGCGGTCGGTGAGGTACAGAAAGCCGTCGTCGTCGAGATAGCCGACGTCGCCGCTGCGGAACCAGTCGTCAAAGAAGGCCGCGGCCGTCTTCTCCGGATCCTTCCAGTAGCCGCGCGTGATTTTCGGACCGCGCAGGCAGATTTCACCGTCGATGTTTGGCGGCAGCGTTTTGCCGTCCTCGTCGCGGATTTCGATCTCGACATGGGCAATGGCGCGGCCGGTCGAGCCGATCTTCTCGATCTCGCGGCCGGCGTCCATGAAGGTGTCGCCACCCACGGTCTCGGTGAGGCCATAGGCGTCGATGTAGCGCGCATTGCGAAAATATTCGGAGAAGGCGCGGATGCGCAGCTCCGGTGTCTTCTCGCCGCCGCCGATCGCCCATTTAAGGCTGGAGACGTCGTAGCGGTCGCGGGTGGGGCAGGTGAGCATCGCGGTGGTCATGACCGGTGCGAACCAGGCGGCGTTGAGTCTGTCCTCTGCGATCGCCGCAAGCGCGTTCTCCGGCTCGAAATTGCGTTCGATGTGGATGAAGCCGCCATGCCAGAGTACGGCGATGCCGGGCAGGTCGAGTGCGCCGACGTGGTAGAGCGGGCCGACGACAAGTAGCCGCGTATCGGCGCTCAGGGAGAGCGCAATGGTCTGGTCGGCCGACTTCCAATAAAAATTGTCGTAGGAGAGCATCACGCCCTTGGGGCGATCGGTCGTGCCCGAGGTGTACATCAGCCGCATCAGGTCGGATGGCTGGCGCACGTGCATCGGCGCCGGTGGCGCGTCGCCCGCGAGGTGCGTGACACTTTGCTGTGTGGCTTCGTCGAGCACGACGATGGTTGCTCCCGCCGCATTCCCAGCCAGCTCCTCGTCGACGATCAGGAGGCGCGCGCCGGCGTTGCCGGTGATGTAGCCGACCTCGTCGCGGGAGAGACGGAAGTTGATTGGCAGGAACACCGCTCCGAGATGGCTGGTGGCGAACACCAGCTCCAGGAACGTCGCGCTGTTCTTCATCAGCACCGCGACAACGTCGCCGGCGCCAATGCCGCGCGCGGCGAGCCAGCCGGCGACCTTCCGGATGCGCGTGTCGAAGACGGCGTAGGAGATCTCCTCGCCGCGATATTTCAGCGCGGGCCGCTCCGGCGTTCGCCGGGCATGAAAGGCGATGAAGCTTGAAAGATTGATCATTTTGCGGGTTTTGGGCCGGTTGTCGGCCTCGTTTCCTCCCTTGATGAATTATGAGTCGTAATTCATCTTTGGCTTGACGTCACCCCCCTGCCTCTGAAATTGTTGGGAACACGGAGACGAGACGATCTCCGAGGGATCAGGAAACGCCGACCCGACAGAGGGAGGGGAAAATGAAGAGAACCCGCACGCCGGGCATCAGCCGCCGTTCAACGCTGGCGCTGATGGGCGCCGGTGCGATGACTGTCGCCGCGCCTTGGGTGGCGCGCGCCCAAGCCAAGACCATCAAGATCGGCATGCCGACGATTTTGTCGGGTCGCGTCGCGCAGCTCGGCACGTCGTCGCGCAATGCGGTGATGCTCGAGGTCGAGAAGGTCAACGCCGCCGGCGGCCTTGCCGGTCGGCCCATCGAGATGGTGATCCGCGACTCCAAGGGCCAGCCACAGGAGGCCGCCCGCGTCGCGCGCGAGCTCGTCAACACCGACGGCTGCGAATGGCTGATCGACGGCGAGGCGTCGTCCGGATCGTTCGCGGTGCATGAAGTGGCGCGCGATCTCGGGGTGCTCTGCGTCCACACTTGCTCGGAAGCGTCCTCGCTTACCGCCGATCCCAAGCAACACATCCCGAACGCGTTCCGCTGCGTGCGCCAGGGCATTCACGATTCCATCGTCGGCGGCAGCTATGCGGCTGCGATCGCCAAGACCAAGGGCCTGAAGAAGTGGGCGACCTGTTCGCCCGACTATGCCTATGGCCGCGACACCACCGGCGAGTTTACGCTGTACCTGAAGCGCTTCGCGCCCGACGTCGAGATCATCAGCGAGTCCTGGCCAAAACTGTTCCAGCCTGACTACACCGAGGTGGTGACGAAGATTTTGCAGGCGAAGCCGCAGGCGCTATACTCCTGCTTGTGGGGCGGCGATCTCACCTCGTACATCGACCAGGCCAATATCTACGCGATGTTCGGCCAGATGGAGGTGTTTGCGGTCAACATGGCCGACTACACCGCGCTCACCGTGGTGAAGAACCTGCCGAAGGGCATCCACTCCGGCAACCGCTACATCAAGACCTTCCCGGCGACGCCGGAGAATGCCGCCTGGGGCGATGCCTACAAGGCGAAGTACAACGAGTATCCGACCAATTGGTCGTGGCAAAATGCGACTGCCGTGATGTTCCTGGCTGAGGCCGCGAAGAAGGCCAATTCCACCGACGGCAAGAAGATCGCGGAGGTGCTGGCCGGCCTCACCATCAAGTGCCCGTTCGGCGCCGACGGCACCGTGACCATGCGCGCCGACGACCACACGCTGGTCGGCTACGCCATCGGCTGGGGCACCACGATCCCGCAGGAGCCCTATGTTCCCGAGGTCAAGGCCGGCGACTGGAAGACCATCTTCGAGCTCGAAGCCGAGTGGAAGAAGAGCAAGGGCTACACCTGATCGCGCAAGGCGGAGACGGATCACCGCCTCCGCCTTGTTTCGCTTTTCGCGCCGGGACCGGCGCGCCACAATGAAAGAGCTCCCGTGGATCTCGATGCGCTCGCCGGCTGCCTTTCCAGTTCCTCCTGCCTGGTGACGCAGACCACCAGCGGGCTCATCATCGGCATGCTGTTGTTCCTGGTCGCGGTCGGGCTGACGCTGATCTTCGGCGTGCTCAAGATCGTGAATTTCAGCCACGGCGCCTTCTATATGTTCGGCGCCTATTTCGCGATGACGGCCTATCAGCTCACGGGCAGCTTCGCGCTTGCAATGCTCGCAGGTGCGGCTGGCACGGCCATTCTCGGTTTGATCTTCGAGCGCGTCTTCATGAGCCGGGTCTATGGCGCGGACGTGCTGATGCAGCTCCTGGTCTGCTACGCCTTCGTGCTGATTTTCGACGACGTGGTGCGGCTGATCTGGGGGGCGGAATTCAAGTCGATGGGAATGCCCGCGGCGTTCCAGGTGATGCCGCTGTTCATCGCCGGCGGCGTGGTGCCGCCTTATTACCTGCTCTTGATCGGCGTGGCGCTCGTCGCCGCCATCGTGCTCGGCATCGGCCTGTCGCGCACGCGCATCGGCAAGGTGATCCGCGCGGCCGCGCATAATCCCGGCATGGTTTCGGCGCTCGGCATCAACACTGGCCTGATCTATGGCGGCGTGTTCGCGCTTGGCGGTATGCTCGCAGGCCTCGCCGGCGCGCTCGCAGCGCCGGTGCGCTCGCTGACGCCGGGGATGGGATTTTCGGTGCTGATCGAATCCTTCATCGTCACCGTGATCGGCGGCATGGGCTCGATCCTGGGCGCGCTGATCGGCGCGCTGCTGCTCGGCCTGATTCGCTCCTTCGGCTCGCTCGGCTTTCCCCTGTTCACGGAGGGCCTGATGTATCTCTTCATGGTGATCGTGCTGGTCTCCAAGCCCACCGGCCTGTTCGGCAAGGAGGCGGCATGACCGAGCTGGAGGCCGGGCGCGCCGAGAGGCTGGTGCCGATGCGCAATGGCGCCGTGCTGCAACGCTACCGCGATGTCCTGATTGCGCTGATTGCCTTCGCGGTGCTCGCGAGCCTGCCAATGTTCACCGGCAGCAAGGCGCTGCTCGACTTTGTCATCCGCTGCTCGGCCTATGGGCTGTTCGCGACCTCGCTCAATCTTCTGGTCGGCTACACCGGCCTGACCTCGTTCGGCCACGGCATGTTTTTCGGCCTCGGCGCCTACAGTTTTGGCCTGATCATGCAGAAGCTTGCCGTGCCGATCCCGGTCGCCTTCGTCGCGACACTGGCGATCACCGCGATGATCGCGGCCATCATCGGCGCGATCTGCGTACGATTGAAGGAGATCTATTTCGCCTTCGTCACACTCGCCTTCCAGATGCTGATCCATTCGACCATCCTGTCCTGGGCCTCCTTCACCGGCGGCGACCAGGGCTTGCGCGGCGGCATTCCGCGGCCCGTTTTCCTTGGCGTTGATCTTTCGAACCACGTCCATCTCTATGTCACGTGCTGCGCGCTCCTCATCCTTGGCCTGCTGGCAATGCGCCAGATCGCGCAATCGCCGTTCGGCTACACCTTGCGGATGATCCGCGACAACGCCGCCCGCGCGAGCTTTCTCGGCATCGACGTCTGGCGCGCCAAGCTCACCGTCTTCGTTCTGGCGGCGCTGTTCGCCTCGATGGGCGGCATGGTGATGGCGCTGTTCGTCTCCGGCGCTTATCCGGAATTCGCCTATTGGACGATCTCGGGCGAGGGCATCTTCATCAACATGCTCGGTGGCGTCTCGACCTTCCTGGGGCCGATGGTCGGCACCGTGCTGCTGCTGCTGCTCAACGACACCGTCACGCGGTTCACCGAGTACCACGGCATCGTGCTCGGGGTCGTCATCCTGTTCTTCGCGCTCGGCCTGCGCAAAGGATTGCTGGATTTCGTCGCCGAATGGTTCGCGCACCGGCGCGAGGCGGGCGAGGGGCGCTAGCGATGCTCGAGATCCGCAACCTCGCAAAATCTTTTGGCGGCGTGAAAGCGACCAACGACGTCACGCTCGACTTCCCCGACGGCTCTCTCACCGCGGTGATCGGCCCGAACGGCGCGGGCAAGAGCACTTTCTTCAATTTGATCACCGGCGCGCTGAAGCCGGATTCCGGCCAGGTGCTGCTCGACGGCGTCGATCTCGCCGGCCGCTCGCCGCCGGAGATCGTCCGCCACGGCATCGGTCGCGCCTTCCAGGTCGCCAGCATCTTCAAATCGCTCACGGTGCAGGAGACCATGCTCGCCGCCGTCAGCGCCGACCAGCGCACCTCCGCGGTGCTGCACAAGCGTTTCCCGCTGCCGGAGACGCGCGACCGCGCAGAGCATGTGATGGAGCTGTTGGGCCTGGCCAGTAAGCGCCATCGCACCGCTTCGACATTATCGCATGGCGACCAGAAGCTGCTCGATATCGCGCTGGCGCTGGTGCTCGAACCAAAAGTGCTGCTGCTGGACGAGCCGACCGCGGGCATGGGCCCGGAGGAGCGCTGGCGCATGATCGACAAGGTGCGCGAGCTCTGGGACACCCAGAAGATCACCGTCGTCTTCATCGAACACGACATGGACATCGTATTCAAGATCGCGCCAAAGATCGTCGTGCTTTGCTACGGCCGCATCCTCGCGACCGGCACGCCCGACGAGATCCGGAGCAACAGCGCGGTGATCGAGGCCTATCTCGGCACCGAACATGCGGGAGCCGCCGCATGAGTATAGCCATCATCGAAGTCGCCGATCTCGACGTCTATTACGGCACCAGCCAGATCCTGTTCGGCGTCGGCCTCTCCGTGCGCCAGGGCGAGACCATGGCGCTGCTCGGGCGCAACGGCGCCGGCAAGTCGACCACCATGAAGGCAATCATGGGTCTCGCGCCGCCGCGGCGGGGCAGGGTCAGCCTGCGCGGTGCTGTGATCTCGGGGTTGAAGCCGCACCACATCGCGCGCGCCGGTCTGGGCTTCGTGCCGGAGGATCGCCAGATCTTTCCGGAGCACACGGTCGAGGACAATCTCGTCATCGGTCGCAAGAAAGGGCCAGACGGCCAGGACGAATGGCCGATCAAGCGCATCTACGACGTCTTCCCGCTGCTGGAGCCGCTGCGCCATCGCATCGCCGGACGCCTCTCGGGCGGCGAGCAGCAGATGCTCGCGATCGCGCGCACGCTGATGGGCAATCCGGCGCTTCTGCTGCTCGACGAACCCAGCGAGGGCCTCGCGCCGATCATCGTGCAGCGGATCGGCGAGCTGCTGCGGCAACTCCGCGGCATCGGCTCGACCGTGCTGATCGCCGAGCAGAACATGCATTTCTGCTTGGGCCTGGCGAGCCATGCCACGGTGATCGACAAGGGCCAGATCGTCTATGCCGCAGGGATCGATGAGTTGAAGGCCAACGACGCGATCCGCCGCCGCTATCTGGCGCTTTAGCCGGGCGCCCAACCGCCGAACCGGCCAAAAGAAGAAAACTATTGCCCCGAGGGTGCCCGGCGGAAGGAGTTTCCCTTCCCGGGGGCAAAAATGCCAATCGCTTCCATTGCTGTTTTGGGCCGAAACAACGACATTTCCGTCAGAAATTGATGGATTGACTGCCATGGAACGCAACCGATTTGAGCCCTTCGGCGAGCAGCTGGTGTCCGCGACGGACACCCAGCCGCAGTCGCGCGCGTCAAAGCTTCTGCTGCGGGCCGGTACCGGTCTGTTCTGGTCGCTGGTCGCGGCGATCGTCTTTGCGCGGGCGGCCTTCTTCGAGCCCGGTGTCTACGACGGCTTCAGCCACGTGGCCTCGCTCGCCAAAAACCTGTTCTTCTAAGGCTGGCCTGATTTTCTAAGGTCAATTATTCCGGGACTGAGGACAGAACTTCGCTCGGCCCTGATATGTCGAAAACTTATTCCCCAGCGGGGCGACCCTGCGTATAAATCGTTCTCCTCTGGGAGAGATTTGTGTCGCAGAATCAAGCATCGAGCCCGGCCGACGCCAAGCCGACCACCGCCGCTAGCCGCATCGTCGCGCTGATTCCCGGCATTCTCCTCTGCATCGTCGTGGCCGGTGTTTCGGCCCTGCTCGAACGGGCCGAACTGGGCGTGTTCGAGCATCCCTATGTCGAGGCGCTGGTGATGGCGATTCTGCTCGGCATGGCCGTGCGCAGCTTCTGGAAGCCGGCGCCGCGCTGGCAGGCTGGCATCGCCTTCAGCGCCAAGCAGCTCCTCGAAGTCGCAGTCATGCTGCTGGGCGCCTCGATCAGCTTTGCCGCGATTGCGGCCTCGGGCATCGCGCTTTTGGCGTCGATCGCCGCCGTGGTCGTCATCGCGCTCAGCGTCTCTTTCGGTCTTAGCCGTTTGCTGAGGCTGTCAACCCGCCTGTCGATCCTGATCGCCTGCGGCAATTCGATTTGCGGCAATTCCGCGATCGCGGCCGTGGCGCCGATCATTGGCGCCAGCAGCGACGAGATCGCATCCTCGATCTCGTTCACGGCGATCCTCGGCGTGATGATGGTGCTGGGCCTGCCGCTGCTGATTCCGCTCCTGCAACTGACAGCCACGCAATACGGCATCCTAGCCGGCCTGACCGTCTACGCGGTGCCGCAGGTACTGGCGGCGACAGTGCCCGCTGGACTCATCTCCACGCAAATTGGCACGCTCGTGAAGCTGATGCGCGTGTTGATGCTGGGGCCGGTCGTCGTCGGCCTCTCGCTGGTCGCCTCGCGCTGGCAGACCGGCGCCAAGAAAACCAATGTCGGCTTCTTCCGCTTGGTCCCCTGGTTCATCCTCGGCTTCCTCGTGCTCGCAACGTTGCGTTCGCTCGAGATCGTGCCGGCTACGGTGGTGGGACCGGTGACGAAGATCACCAGCTTTCTCACCGTGGTGTCGATGGCAGCGCTGGGCCTGGGCGTCGACGTGCGCGTGCTCGCCAATGTCGGCGGCAGGGTGACGGCGGCGGTGACGCTGTCGCTGATGCTGCTGCTCGGCATCAGCATCGCGCTGGTGCACTGGTTCAAGTGAGGGACGCGACGCTCGCGGCCGGCGAGTGTCCGCCGGTGAAGACGTAAATCGAAGCTGCCGTAGGGTGGGCAAAGGCGCGTAAGCGCCGTACCCACCATCTTCCAAAAGTCGAGATAATGGTGGGCACGCTCCGCTTTGCCCACCCTACGAAACTGACTTTTCCGCAAGCGGGGCGAGGTGAAAATCAAATCACATCCGCGAGCGAATGCCCGTTCAGCTCGATGTTGAGCCCCTGCATGCCCATGTCGTTGATCTCCCCGCCCATCGCCTTCAGGCTTTCCTCGCGGATCAGAGACATCAGTCCGCGGCGCAGCGCCAGAAACTCCGACGACATCATCATCGCTTGCTGCCGCGGCCGCTCCAGCGGGATCGGAATCTCCGCCTTGATCGAGCCGGGGCGCGCGGTCATGCAGTAGACGCGGTCGGAGAGAAAGATCGCTTCATCAATGTCGTGGGTGACGAACAGCACCGATATCTTCAGCCGCTGCCACATGTTGGTGAGGATCTGCTGCATGATGACGCGGGTCTGCGCGTCGAGCGCGCCGAAGGGTTCGTCCAGCAGCAGCACCTTTGGTCCCGTCGCGAGCGCACGGACGATGCCGACGCGCTGCTTCATGCCGCCCGAAAGCTTATCCGGATAATGTTTTTCGAACGCCTCGAGGCCCGCGAGCCCTAGCAGCGTGCGCGCGGCGCGCTCGCGCTGCGAACGCGCCATGCCGCGCATCTTCAGGCCGAACTCGACATTCTCGCGCACCGTCTTCCAGGGGAAGAGCGAATATTGCTGGAACACCATGCCGCGCTCGGCGCTGGGACCGTTGACCCGCTCGCCGTCGACGGTGACGACGCCTGTGGTAGGCTTCAGGAAGCCCGCGACTGCATTGAGCAGCGTCGACTTTCCGCAGCCGGAGGGGCCGACGATCGAGACGAACTCGCCGGGTTTGACATGGATCTGCGTGTCGGTGACGGCCTGAACCGGCCCCTCGATGCTGTCATAGCTGAGCGAGAAATTCCTGACCTCGATGTGGCCCTGCGGGGGCTTGGCAACGATCTCGCTCATCTTGACCTCCACGGCATCACCAATTGGCCGGCACCCCGGATCAGCAGGCTCGACCCCAGGCCGAGCACGCCGATCGCGATCATGCCGAGCGCGATGTCGGCATACTGGACCAGCGAATAGGCCTCCCAGGTGAAATAGCCGATGCCGTATTGGCCGGAGATCATCTCGGCGGCGATCAGCGACACCCAGGCCACGCCCATGCCGACCGTGAGGCCGGTGAAGATGTGCGGCAGCGAGGCCGGAAAATACACCTCGCGGAAGATCGAGCGTTCGCGCGCGCCGAGACATTGCGCGGCGCGCACCAACACGGGATCGACCAGCGACATGCCGTGCAGCGTGTTGACTAGGATCGGGAAGAACGAGCCGAGGAAGGTGATGAAGATGATGCTCTGCTCGTTGGTCGGCCACAGCATGATCGCCATCGGGACCCAGGCGATCGCGGGGATCGGCCGCAGCACCTCCGCGACCGGGAAGACGATCTCATGGATCAGCTTGAAGCGGCCCATGACCAGCCCGAGCGGCACGGCGACGATGGCCGCGAGCGAGAAGCCGATGAAGATGCGTCGGCAGCTCAGCGCGATGTGCATCAGGAATTTGGGATCGTGCATCGCCTTGGTGAAGCTGGCATAGACCGCGAGCGGCGACGGCACGTTGGTGAAGCGCACGAAGAACACGACGCGATAGGTCGTGAGCAGGTGCCAGACCAGCAGGAAGGCGGCGAGCGAGATGATGCCGATCGCGATCGCCCGCAGCCCGTCCCGGTTGAGCCGGTACCAGCGCAGCGCCAGTGTACCGAATGCTGTGGGTTTTGCGGGCGGCGCGGCGGTCGACGCGGGCTCCGCTTCCGTGGTGGCAACGGCCATTGGCATGCTGTCCTCGGAATGTCTGAGGAGGGCGGGGCTGCTCACGTCTTGCCTCCGCTGACCGCCGCCTTCACCGCGTCATCGAAGCCGAGCACCTTGCCGCTGATCTTGGTGGCATAGGCTTCGGCGTCCTTCTTCAGCAAGAACGGCGCGACATCGCCATTGCCGACCGCGAAGAAGGCCTGGTCGGCGAACAGCTTGATGCCGCGGGTGGTGTCGAAGACGTAGGCGACGTTGATCTTCTTGCCCTTGGCCTTGAAATCGGCGTAGGCCCCTAACGTGCAGGCGGCGGACGCAAACGGCAGGATGCCGGCCTCGTCGACCCAGACCTCGCCGGCCTTGCGCGGATCGGTGATCGGCTTCTTGCAGAACGTATCTGCGCCGGAGATTTCATAGTTCTTGGTGCTGCCGAGCTGCGCGTCGTAGTCGAGCTTCATCTCGGCGTAGGCCTTGCGGATGTAGCTGTCGTCGACCCATGTCTTCGGATCGAACTCCTTCATGCGGCCGAGGTTCTGAAGCACCTTGACGTCGGTCGCGGCCGCATCGATCAGTGCCGGCTTGACCGTGGGGTCGGTGGTCATGTTGCCGCTCGGCCCCAGGAAGATGTAGACGACTTCCTTGTTGATGCCGGTCCATTCCTGGATCTTTTCCGCGGCGAGCTTGGGATTGTCGCGCAGCCATTGGTTGGCGGCGATCAGCGCCTTCATGTAGGCGACGACGACCTCGGGATATTTTTCTGCAAAATCGGTGCGGACGACGATGCCGTGGAAGGTCGGCAGATTGGTCTCGACGCCGTCAAAGATCTTTCGCGCAAAACCGCGGAACGGCAACAGCTCGGCGAAGGGGACGAAGTCGGCGTGTGCGTCGATCTTCTTCTCCTGGAGATTGGTCGAGCCAACTTCCGGACTCTGGCTGACGAGCTGGAAGAAGTCGGACGCATAGCCGCGGTCCTGCATCGCCTTCAGCACCATGCCGTGCGCGGCCGAGCCGAAGGGAACGCTGACGAGCTTGCCCTTGAGATCGGCGAGATCGTAGTAGGGCGAATCCTTGTGGACGACGATGCCGTTGCCGGAGCCGGACAGGCTGTAGGCGGCGATGCCGATCAGGCGGCTCTTGCTTTCAGGGTTGCTGTCGAAAGTGAAGCCGTTCACGATCAGCGGATAGTCGCCCATCATGCCGATCTGGAGCTTGTTCGCCATCATCGCATTGGTGACGGGTGGACCGGAGGTGAAATTCTGCCACTCCAGCTCGAACTTGATGTTGGCGTATTTGCCGTCCTTCGGCAGGTATTTTTCGAGGAGATGCAACTGGCGGATGACGACGCCGGCGGTCACCGTGTTGGTCGTGGTGTCCTGCGTTCCGATGCCGAGCGTGACGGTTTCCGCCGAGGCCGGCTGCGCGAGGATCAGCGCCAGCGACGTCACCGACATCGCGATCGAGAGCGTGGGAAGATGGCGGACCATTCTCATCCTCATTCGGTTGGATGTGCTGTGGTCGCCATGATTGGGTGAGGGCGCGGACAGGGCAAATCCGGAATGATCGCCGCAGTCGATTAGTTGCCGGGAAAAACTGATTGCATACTCCTTGGGCAGTCCTGCACTATAAAGCCGCTTGTCTGTGCATCGACCCTAGTCGCTGCCTTGTCCGCGCATCTCTTCCAGCACGTCGGGCCGGCAGACCACGATTTGCGAGCGCTTCGTCAACACGATTCCCTTCTCCTGCATGCGCTTCAGGCTGATCGTGACCCATTGCCTTGTGGCGCCGACCATGTGGGCGATGTCGGCATGGGTGAAGGCGGCCGCGATCACCCGGCCGTCGGCATCCTCGACGCCATAGAGATCGACGAGATGCAGCAAAAGATGCGCGAGGCGCTGCGTGATCGAGCGCGTTCCCAGCATCTGGGCCAGCGCCGAATAGCATTTGCCCTTGAAGGTCAGGCCTTCGATCAGGCCGATGGCCAGGTTCGGAATCTCCACGGCAAGCGACCGCAGCTCCTTTCCGGGCAGGTGCACCACGCTGCAATTGCTGGATGCGACGCCGGACCATTGATGCACGGTGCCTTCGAACACTTCGGGCCCGCCGACGAAATTGCCGACGTGCCAGTAGGCGAGCGTAATCTCGCGCCCAAGCGGAGAGGTATAGAACACGCGGATACGGCCGCTTTCGATCAGCCAGATGCCGTCATGCTTGCCGCCCTGGCTGAACAGGGTCTGGCCGCGGTTGAGCACCTTGCGGCGGCCCTGCTTCAGCACCAGCTCCCGCTCGCGCGGCGTCAGCTTGTCCATCAGCGGCGGCGGTCCGCCGATCCATTGCTGGTTTTCGGTGAGCAGCAGCGAGGAGCTGCCAACAGGCCGGACCGTTGCGGGAACCGTCCCGCGAACCACATTGGCCGCCTGCAACATCATCTGCCTCCGGAACGTTCAAACCGTTCTAAAGAGGAGCAATGTCCGTGCCAGATGGGGTGACGTCAACGCGCTGCGTCATTCCGGGATGCGCGCAAAGCGCGCAGGCCCGGAATCCATAACCACGAGCGAGGGTTATGGATTCCGGGCTCGCCCTTCAGGCACCCCGGAATGACAAGCCTGGCTTTCGCCGAGACGACATTGAGGGAGCGGTTACCGCCGCGCCAAACTCAGCAAATATGGCTTCGGATAAATCCCCCGATCATGTCCATCCGAAAACGAGATGTTCAGCCCGTAACCGAGATCGCCGATCTCGGTGATGGCGATGCCGGGAAAGCGCTCGGGGAAGCGGCCGTCGAAGCGGGCGCGGGTGCAGTGGGCGCATTTGCAGGAGAGGCGGAGCTGCTCGGCGGCGAGCCTGACCTCATCGTCGCGCGTGGTGCGCACCACGAGCGTCGCGAGATCGGCGCTGGCTTCATAGTCGGTCACTGTCGGCGCCACCGATGCGATCATGGTCATGACGAACCTCCGACTCCTCTTTACGTCGGCGCAGGCCGGCGAGAATAGCAACTAATTGCCAGAGCAGGCGCGCAGCGAGGGCGGTCGCTGCCTGCTCTTCAATCATCGCTCGCGAAATGTGAAACTAATCGACCGGAAATTTCAGTTCGACATTGCCGGAATCCCGTCCGTCCTCAACCTTGCATCCAACCGCGAAGCAAGGAGAGACGACGGATGAGCGCATTTCAGAAGGAAACGGTCTTGTCGGTCAGGCACTGGACCGAGTCCCTGTTCAGCTTCCGCGCCACGCGCGATACCGGCTTCCGCTTCCAGAACGGCCAGTTCGCGATGATTGGCCTCGAGGTCGACGGCCGTCCGCTGCTGCGCGCCTACAGCATGGCGAGCGCCAATCACGAGGAAGAGCTCGAGTTCTTCTCGATCAAGGTTCAGGAGGGCCCGCTGACCTCGCGCCTCCAGAAGATCAGGGAGGGTGACATCATCCTGGTCGGCCGCAAGGCGACGGGCACGCTGATCACCGGCAATCTCATTCCGGGCAAACGGCTTCTGCTGCTTTCGACCGGCACGGGGCTCGCGCCGTTCGCCAGCCTGATCAAGGACCCCGACGTCTACGAGAATTACGAGACCATCGTGCTGGCTCATGGCTGCCGCCAAATCTCCGAGCTCGCTTATGGCGAGCACTTGGTCGATGGTCTGCGCAATCACGAATTCTTCGGACCCTTGATCCGCGACAAGCTCGTCTACTACCCGACCGTGACCCGCGAGCCGTTCAAAAACCGCGGCCGCATCACCGACCTGATCGCTTCCAACCAGATGTTCGACGATATCGGGCAGTCGGGCCTCGATATCGAGACGGATCGCATCATGCTGTGCGGCAGTCCGGCAATGCTCGAGGAGCTCCCCGCGATGTTTTCCGCGCGCGGCTTTGTCGAGGGCAATCACAGCCAGCCCGGCCATTTCGTGATCGAGAAGGCTTTCGTCGAGCGCTGAGGACAAATCGCTCTCCGGCGACAACTAATTGCTATCGCCGAAAAGCCCCCTGAACAAATCTGATGCAAAGGCGCCGGAGCTGCCGGCGAACCAGGAGCAAGCGATGGCACTAGATCAGATCGTCGACGGACTTTCGGAGGTTTCCTGCGATGTGCTGGTGATCGGCGGCGGCACCGCCGGCCCGATGGCGGCGCTCAAGGCGAAGCTGAAGAACCCGAAGGCCAACGTCGTCCTGCTCGAAAAAGCCAACGTCAAGCGCTCCGGCGCGATCTCGATGGGCATGGACGGGCTGAACAACGCCGTCATCCCCGGCTACGCGACGCCGGAGCAGTACACCAAGGAAATCACCATCGCCAATGACGGCATCGTCGACCAGAAGGCGGTCTATAAATACGCCCAGAACTGCTACAAGATTATCGAAGAGCTCGACAGTTTCGGCATCCGCTTCCTGAAGAACGAAAACGGCGACTATGCCGTCAAGAAGGTGCACCATATCGGCACCTACGTTCTGCCGATGCCGAACGGCGAGACAGTGAAGAAGGCGCTGTACCGTCAGCTCCGCCGCGCCCGCATCCTGATTTCCAACCGCTACATGGCGACGCGGCTGCTGAAATCCAGCGACGGCCGCATCGCCGGTGCGATCAGCGTCAACACCCGCACCGCGGAGATCCTGGTGATCAAGGCGAAGGCCGTGATCCTGTGCATGGGCGCCGCCGGCCGGCTCGGTCTGCCGACCTCCGGCTACATGTTCGGCACCTACGAGAATGCCGCCAATTCCGGTGACGGCTACGCGATGGCCTATCACGCCGGCGCCGCGCTCGCGAACCTCGAATGCTACCAAATCAACCCGCTGATCAAGGACTATAACGGCCCGGCCTGCGCCTATGTCGCCGGTCCCTTCGGTGCATTCACCGCCAACAACGAGGGATCGCGCTTCATCGAGTGTGACTACTGGTCCGGCCAGATGATGCTGGAATTCTACAACGAACTGTTGTCGGGCAAGGGCCCGGTGTTCCTTCAGCTCAAGCATCTCCATCCGAACACCATCGAGGAGATCGAGTCGACCCTGCACAAGGTCGAGCGGCCGACGCGCGGCCTGTTCCAGCAGGGGCGCGGGGTCGACTACCGCAACGAGTCGATCGAGATGCACATCTCCGAGATCGGCTTCTGCTCCGGCCACAGCGCCTCGGGCGTGTTCGTCGACGACAATGCGCGCACCACCGTGCCCGGCCTCTATGCCGCTGGCGACATGGCCAGCGTGCCGCACAATTACATGCTGGGCGCCTTCACCAATGGCTCCGTCGCCGGCATCGACGCCATGGAATTTGCTGATAACCACGACTTTGCGGAGTTCGATGCCGCCGAAGTCGCCATGGAGCGCGACCGCGTGATGGCGCCGACCCAGCGCGAGGACGGCATTCCGCCGAACCAGGTCGAGTACAAGACCCGCCGCCTCGTCAACGACTATCTCCAGCCGCCAAAAGTCACGCGCAAATACGAGCTCGGCATGCGCCGCCTCGCCGAGGTGCGCGAGGACATGCAGGAACGGATGATCGCGCGCAACGCCCACGAACTGCTCCGCGCGCTCGAGGTGCAGTCGATCATGGACTGCGCCGACATGGCTGTGCATGCCTCGCTCTACCGCGAGGAAAGCCGCTGGGGCCTCTACCACTGGCGCACGGATTTCCCGGAGAAGGACAACGAGAACTGGTTCTGCCACACCCTGCTCAGCAAGCAGGACGGCAAGATGACCAGCGAGAAGCGCGCGGTCGAGCCCTACGTCGTGCCGATCGCCGACGACGAGAAGGACCTCTACGACAAGCAGCGCATCCGCGCCACCGCCTGATCCACCGTAACAAGCAATAGGAGAAATACGATGCCTCTCGCTTCCTATCAGACATCGGTTCCGGTGGTCGTCGACGACGCCAAATGCATCGCCGACAAGGGCTGCACCGTGTGCGTCGACGTCTGCCCGCTCGACGTTCTGCGCATCAGCGACATGACCGGCAAGGCCTACATGGCCTATGACGAATGCTGGTACTGTATGCCCTGCGAGGCGGATTGCCCGACCGGCGCCGTCACCGTCAACATTCCCTATCTGTTGAGGTAGTCATGGCGAGCCCGTTCGAATCCTACGACGATCTCGAAGACGCCGACGAGCGCCTTCAGGCCGCCGACCCCGCCGAGCGCCGCGTCGCCATCATCGCGCTCGGCCATTCCGGCGATCCAGCCGCCGTCGGCCATCTCGCCAACATGGTGGCCGATCCCGACGCCGGCGTGCGCCAGCAGGTTGCGATGGCGCTCGGCGAGTTCGACGGGCCGGAATCTGCGAGCGCGCTGGTCAAGCTATTGGTCGACCCCGAGAGGATCGTGGCCGCCGCTGCGGCCGACAGCATGGCCGAATTCAAGGACCCCGCCTGTGCTGACATCATCCTGCCACTGGTCAAGCACGCCCACGCCTTCGTCCGCATGGGCGCGTTGCGTGCGCTGAAGGAGCTGCGTAGCAAGGACACGCTCAAACCGGCGCTGGAAGCGCTGCAGGATTCAGATGCCGCCGTGCGCGTGCAGGCAATCGGCGTGATCGGCTTCCTCAAGCTGGAGGAATCGATTCCCGCGCTGACTGCGCTGATCAACGATCCCGATGCGCATGTGCGTCGTGCTGCCGTGAGCGCGCTCGCCTTCTCGCAGATGAAGCCGGCGGCCGAGACCATCACGCGCGCGCTGAAGGACGCCGACTGGATGGTCCGCGAGATGGCTGCGGAAACACTGGGGTTGAACGTCAACGGTTCGCTCGCCGCCGACCAGCTCGTCGGCTCGCTCGCCGACGAATTCTGGCAGGTGCGGCTGAAGGCGATCCGCAGCCTCGGCAAGATGAAGATCGAGCGCGCGGTGCGCCCGATCGGCAATTGCATCAACCACGACCAGGCCAATTTGCGGAAAGAGGCGGCTGCCGCGCTCGGCGAGATCGCCCATCCCGACGGCGAAGCGTTCCTGGCCGTCATCGCCGACGATGCCGACCCCGATGTGCGCAAGAACGCGCGCTGGGCGCTCCAGCAGATCGTGGCCCGAAAGGCGCGGGCGGGGGCATAGCTGCGAGACGGGCTGCCGCTCTGGACTTCCGGAACCAGACGTTTATTGGTCTTCGCCAACGTGATTGGCCGCTGCGAACGCGGCTGATCGGAGAAAGAGCGAGGACGCGGCCATGACGACACTTTCTGTTAAAGACCTTCTCCCCGAGGATGGAACGAAGGGGACGCTGGTTGGCCGCGTCTGGCTGCCGCAGGCAAACGGCCCGGCCGTGGTTGCCGTGCGCGGCGACGGCGTGTTCGACGTCACCGCGAAATTTCCGACGATTAGCGCACTTTGCGAGGAAGACAATCCGGCCAAGGCGCTTGTCGCGACCAAAGGCGAGCGCATCGGCGATCTCGAGGCGATCGTGGCCAACACGGCGCCCGACCAGCGCGATCCGAAAAAGCCATGGCTGCTCGCGCCGGTCGATCTCCAGACATTGAAGGCGGCCGGTGTCACTTTCGCCATCTCGATGCTGGAGCGTGTGATCGAGGAGCGCGCCAAGGGCAATCCGGCTTCGGCCGAAGCGATCCGGAAAGAGGTGACGCGGCTGATCGGCGACGATCTGTCAAAGCTCAAGCCGGGCTCGGACCAGGCGATGCACTTGAAGCAGGTGCTGATCGATCAGAACGCCTGGAGTCAATATCTCGAAGTCGGCATCGGCCCCGATGCCGAGGTCTTCACCAAGGCACCGACCTTGTCCTCGGTCGGCACCGGCATGGATGCCGGGCTGCATCCGAAGTCGACCTGGAACAATCCGGAACCGGAGCTGGTGCTGTTCGTCTCGAGCTGCGGCAAGATCGTCGGCGGCGCGCTCGGCAACGACGTCAATCTGCGCGACTTCGAGGGACGTTCCGCGCTGCTGCTCTCGAAGGCCAAGGACAACAACGCCTCCTGCTCGATCGGGCCGCTGCTGCGCCTGTTCGACGATAGCTTCACGCTCGACGACGCGCGCAGGCTGGACATCAGCCTGAACGTGAAGGGGGCGGACGGTTTCGTCCTCGACGGCCATTCCTCGATCAGCATGATCAGTCGTGATCCCACCGACTTGGTCGAGCAAACGATCGGCAAAGTGCACCAATATCCCGACGGCTTCGTGCTGTTCCTCGGGACCATGTTCGCGCCCGTCAAGGATCGCGAAGCGCCGGGGCAGGGGTTCACGCACAAGCGCGACGACATCGTCACGATCGCGGCCCCTCAGCTCGGCAAGCTCGTCAACCGCATGCGGACCAGCGACGAGTGCGAGCCCTGGACCTTCGGCATCGGCGCGCTGATGAAGAACTTGGCGCAGCGGAAGCTGATCTAGCTTCTTCGCCTCTCGCCGCAAGCGGGGCGAGGGAGCGCACCTTCATCTTCGCGTTGTATCGGCGGAACAAAATCGCGTTGAACGTGTCATAGGGTAGCTATGTCGCTGGCGCGTGATCTCGCGCTAATAGTCAGATAATATGACTAGTCAGTCTCCAGCTTCCGTGAAATAGTGGCCCAAAATGCCCCACGAGGGCGTTATGTGGGTGCCATATTACCAAAATCGGGCGCTCACCAATATTTGGGAGAGGCGTCGCATGAACTCGCGCATCGTGGTCATCCCGACCAAACGAGCGCATTCCAACCACGCCGAAGTGGCGCGATCGATCGGCGTCGACATCATCGCCGGCCGCTACGCGGAGGGGACGCGGGTGCCCGGTGATGCCGAGCTGACCGCGATGTTCGGCGTATCACGGCCAGTGCTGCGGGAGAGTGTCAAGACGCTGGTCGCCAAGGGCCTGCTCACCACCAAGGCGCGGGTCGGCACCGTCGTGCGCGAGCGTGCCGCCTGGAACATGTTCGACGCCGACGTGCTGGCCTGGCATCTGGACGCCGGCATCGACAAGCGCTTCCTCAACGACCTCGCCGAGATCCGTCTCGCGGTCGAGCCGCGGGCGGCGGTGCTAGCGGCGGCGCGGCACTCGGAGGAGGATATTGCCGAGATTCGCCGCAGCATGGAGCGCATGCGCCTGGAAGCTTCCGATTCCGTCGGCTTTGCCGACGCCGATCTCGCGCTGCACGTCGCGGTGGCGCGGGCGTCCGGCAATCTGTTCATGCGCTCGATCGGGCATGTCATCGAGGCTGCCTTGCGCGCCTCGTTCCTGCTCAGCGCGCCTGTCGAGCCGGAGGACCGCGACACCGTGTTGCTCTGGCACCAGAAGATCGTCGATGCGATCGCGGCTGGCGATGCCGAGACCGCCTCGGAGGCGATGGTCTATGTCATTCACAACGGCATGCGCCGCCACGAGGGCACCGTGATCGAGACTGCCACGGGCGAGGCTTTGCCGTTAGCGGATACTGGAGAATAAGTGTGACTGAACTTCGCATCGCCATCGTCGGTTTTGGCAAGATCGCGCGCGACCAGCATGTCGGTGCGATCGCCGCGACGTCGGGCGCGGCGCTCGCGGCCGTTGCAAGCCGCAATGCCTCGCTGCCGGGGCTGCCGCATTTCGCGACCATCGAGGAATTGCTGAAAAAAGGGCCGCCGATCGATGCGGTCTCGCTCTGCACGCCACCGCAGGTGCGGCGCGCGCAGGCCGCGACCGCACTCGCCGCCGGCAAGCATGTCATGCTGGAGAAGCCGCCAGGCACCGGCGTCGCCGAGCTCGATCCGTTGATCGCGATGGCGGCGGAGACAAAGCGCACGCTGTTTGCGACCTGGCATTCGCGTTATGCGCCGGCGGTCGAGCCGGCACGGCAATGGCTCGCGGAGCGCCGGATCACCGCCGTGCACATCAGCTGGAAGGAAGACGTCCGCGTCTGGCATCCCGGGCAGACCTGGATCTGGGAGCCGGGCGGGCTCGGCGTGTTTGATCCCGGCATCAACGCGCTCTCGATCCTGACCCGCATGCTGCCGAAACCGGTGTTCGTCACCTCTGCCGAGCTTGCGTTCCCCGCCAATTGCCAGGCGCCGATTGCCGCGAACCTGACGCTGGCCGACATCGATGGCCTGCCGATCACCGCCGAATTCGACTTCCGCCAGACCGGACCGCAGAGCTGGGATATCGTGGTGGAAACCGACCAGGGGCGGATGGCGTTGTCCGGCGGCGGCAGGCGTATGGCCGTTGACGGCAAGGCCATTGCCGAGGCGCCCGATCAGGAATATCGCGAGCTCTACCGCCGCTTTGTCGAACTGGCCAAGACCGGCGCAAGCGATGTCGATCTGGCACCGCTCCGTCTCGTCGCGGACTCCTTCCTGCTCGGCAGGCGCACGATCGTCGAACCGTTTGTGGATTGAAGATGGCCGGCTCAAAAAAAATAGAAAAAGACGTCTTTGGAAAGTTGCCGGACGGCCGCACCGTGGAGCGCATCGTGCTGCGCGGGGAGGGCGGGTTCGAAGTGCGCATCATCACCCATGGCGCGGTGATCCAGGCGCTGATCGCGCCGGATGCCAAGGGCGGCTATGACGATGTCGTGCTCGGCCATGACGCGTTCGCCGGGTATCTCGCCGAACGGAAGTTTTTTGGCGCCACGGTCGGCCGCTACGCCAACCGCATCGCCCAGGGGCAGTTTTTGCTCGACGGCGAGACAGTGCAGCTTCCCGTCAACAACGGCCCGAACGCGCTGCATGGCGGGCTGGACGGGTTTGACCGCAAGCTCTGGGAGGTTGCCGAGATCGACGACGGCGCCGCGCCCGCGGTGACGCTCACTTATGTCAGCGCGCATGGCGAGGAGCATTATCCGGGACGGCTCGATGTGCGCCTGACCTATCGCATCACAGCCCCGACCGAGCTGTCGCTGAGCATGGAGGCGCGGACAGACCGGCCGACCATCGTCAACCTGACCAACCACAGCTTCTTCAATCTGGAAGGCGCAACGTCCGGCACGCCCATTCTCGACCACGGACTGATGGTCGCGGCCGAGCATTTTCTCGCCATCGATCCGACCGCCATTCCGCTGCCCGGGCCGCCGCGCGCGTTGGCCGGCACGCCGTTCGACTTCCGCAACGCGCGTCCCGTCGGCGAACGCATCCGCGAAAACGATCAGCAATTGCGTAACGGCAAGGGCTACGACCACACCTACTGCCTCGGGCGCGACGGCAAGCTGGCGCTCGCCGCCCGGCTGGAGGCGCCGCGCTCGGGGCGGATCATGGAGCTCCTCACCGATCAGCCCGGGCTTCAGGTCTATTCCGGCAACTATCTCGACGGCACGATTGCGGGCAAGGGTGGCAAGCTCATCCGGCAATCGGACGCGATGTGCCTCGAGCCGCATATCTGGCCGAACGCGCCGAACCGGCCGGATTTTCCGAGTCCGCGCCTCGATCCCGGCCAAGTCTATCGCCATCACACGGTCTATCGTTTTGCAGTGAGGGCGTCATGATGGAAGAGGTGCCGACCTCCGTTCTCTCGGCCGAGCATTGCCATCTCGGCGAAGGCCCGACCTATGATACGACCACCGATACCGCCTGGTGGTTCGACATCCGCGAAGGCCGACTGTTCGAGGCGCATCTCGGCAGCGGCAGCATCCGTGTTCATGCGCTGGGCCGGATGGCGAGCGCGCTCGGGCGCATCGATGCCGAGCGGCAGTTGATCGTGGCCGAGGACGGTCTCTACATCCGCACGCTCGCCGACGGTGCGATGACGCTGTTCTGTTCGCTCGAAGCGGATAATCCCGCCACGCGCTCCAATGATTGCCGCGTGCATCAGTCCGGCACGTTCTGGATCGGCACCATGGGCCGCAAGGCCGAGCCAGGCGCAGGCGCGATCTACGCGCTCCATCGCGGCAAGATTTCGATGCTGTTTCCCCGCATCAGCATTCCCAACTCGATCTGCTTCTCGCCGGATGGCGCGACCGGCTATTTCACCGACACCGTGCGTGCGGTGCTCTACGCGGTTCCGCTCAATCCCGCGACCGGCTTGCCGCGCGCCGAGCCCGAGGTGTTGCTGCGCCACACCGGGATCGGCGGGCTCGATGGCTCGGTGTGCGACGCCGACGGGCAGATCTGGAATGCCTGCTGGGGCGCTGGCCGCATCGATGTCTACAGCCCGCAGGGCGAGCGCCTGCGCTCGCTGCGCGTGCCGGCGCGACAGGCGAGCTGCCCGGCCTTTGTCGGGACCGATCTGTCGCGCCTGCTCGTCACCTCGGCCTGGCAGGACATGGACGCTGCGACGCGCGCCGCCGATCCGCAAGCCGGCTGCACCTTTCTGTTGGAGGCATCCGCGCGCGGTCGCGCGGAGCCCGACGTCAAGCTCGCATAGGAGATCAAAACAGCCCACGACCAACGTTCTCGACGAAACCAAGAAACAGTCTGACACATAAGGGAGTGAAACATGCTGAAACTGAAGACGACATTCCTCGCGCTGGCGCTGGCCGGCGCTGCGACGATGGCTTCGGCCATCACCGCCTCTGCCCAGGACAAGGCGACCGTCGGCATCGCCATGCCGACAAAATCCTCGGCGCGCTGGATCGATGACGGCAACAACATGGTCAAGGTGCTGAAGGAGCGCGGCTACAACACCGATTTGCAATATGCCGAGGACGACATTCCGAACCAGCTCTCGCAGGTCGAGAACATGGTGACCAAGGGCGCCAAGGCGCTGGTGATCGCCGCGATCGACGGCACCACGCTCTCGGACGTGCTGAAGCAGGCCAAGGCCAAGGGCATCACCATCATCGCCTATGATCGCCTGATCCGTGGCACGCCGAACGTCGATTATTACGCGACCTTCGACAACTTCCAGGTTGGCGTCTTGCAGGCGCAGTCGATCGAGAAGGGCCTCGGGCTGAAGGAAGGCAAGGGTCCCTTCAACATCGAGCTGTTCGGCGGCTCGCCCGACGACAACAACGCCTACTTCTTCTACAACGGCGCGATGAGCGTCCTGAAGCCGTACATCGACAGCGGCAAGCTCGTCGTCGTCTCCGGCCAGATGGGCATGGACAAGGTCGCGACCTTGCGCTGGGACGGCGCCACGGCGCAGGCCCGCATGGACAATCTGCTCAGTGCCTACTACGGCAACAAGAAGGTCAACGCGGTGTTGTCGCCGTATGACGGCCTCTCGATCGGCATCATCTCCTCGCTGAAGGGCGTCGGCTACGGCAGCGCCGACCAGCCCATGCCGATCATCAGCGGCCAGGATGCCGAGGTGCCCTCGATCAAGGCGATGCTGCGCGGCGACCAGTATTCGACCATCTTCAAGGACACCCGCGATCTCGCCAAGGTGACCGCCGACATGGTCGACGCGGCGCTCGCCGGCAAGCAGGTCACCGTCAACGACACCAAGACCTACGAGAACGGCGCCAAGACCGTGCCGTCCTATCTGCTCAAGCCGGTCGTGGTCTACAAGGACAATTGGGAGAAGGTTCTGGTTGAGAGCGGCTACTACAAGAAGTCGCAATTCCAGTAAGACTCTCTCTTCTCCCTCTCCCCGTTCTTACGGGGAGAGGGAGCTCTTTAGGAGGGACGAACGTATGTCCATATGCTCGTCATGCCCGGGCTTGTCCCGGGCATCCACGCCCCTCCTCGCAAGCGGTGGCACGTGGTTGGCCGGGACAAGCCCGGCCATGACGACGTGGAAAAGTCCGGGGGTATGATCCAATGACTGCAATGCTGGAGATGCGCAACGTCAGCAAGAGCTTCGCCGGCGTGCAGGCGCTGCGCGACGTCAACTTCTCGGTCGACGCCGGGCAGATCCACGCCCTCGTCGGCGAGAACGGCGCCGGCAAATCCACGCTGATGAAGGTCCTGAGCGGCGTCTACCCCCATGGCAGCTACGAGGGCACCATCGTCTTCGACGGAGAGGAGCGCCGCTTCCGCGACATCAACGATTCCGAGGCGCTCGGCATCATCATCATCCATCAGGAGCTGGCACTGATCCCGCTGATGTCGATCGCCGAAAACATCTTCCTGTCGCATCCGCCGTCAAAACTCGGCGTGATCGATCGCGACGAGGTGTACCGGCGCACGCGGGAACTGCTGGCGCAGGTTGGCCTGAAGGAATCGCCTGATACGCTGATCACCGATCTCGGCGTCGGCAAGCAGCAGCTGGTCGAGATCGCGAAAGCGCTCTCCAAGCGCGTGCGGATGCTGATCCTCGACGAACCGACCGCGAGCCTCAACGAGGCCGACAGCGCCGCGCTGCTCGAACGTCTCATGAAATTCCGCGCGCAGGGCATTGCCTCGATCCTCATCTCGCACAAGCTCAACGAGGTCGCCCGCGTCGCCGACCATATCACCGTGCTGCGCGACGGCCGCACCGTCGACAGCATCGATTGCCATATCGAGCCGATCCAGGAAGACCGCATCATCCGCAGCATGGTCAATCGTGATCTCGCCCATCGCTTTCCCGAGCGCAGCGCGAAAATCGGCGAGCCCGTGCTCGATGTTGCGAACTGGTCGGTCTATCACCCGATCCACCCCGAGCGGCAGGTGATCAAGAATGTCAATTTCGGCGTGAAGCGCGGCGAGGTCGTGGGTATCGCCGGGCTGATGGGCGCCGGCCGCACCGAATTCGCTATGAGCCTGTTCGGCCGTTCCTGGGGCACCAATATCAGCGGAGCCATCCGGCTCGAGGGCAGGGAGATCGTGCTGCCGAACGTGGCGGCAGCAATCGATGCCGGCCTCGCCTATGTCACCGAGGACCGCAAGCAGCTCGGCCTGATCCTCGCCGATGACGTCCGCAAGAACATCACGCTCGCCAGCCTCGACCAGGTCGCGCCCGGCCGGGTGATCGACGATATCGCCGAGCTGAAGATCGCCAGCGACTACCGTAACCGCATGCGCATCCGCTGCTCGGACGTCTACCAGGAGACCGGCCAGCTCTCCGGCGGCAACCAGCAGAAGGTGGTACTGTCGAAATGGCTGATGACCGATCCCAAGGTCTTGATCCTGGACGAGCCGACACGGGGCATCGACGTCGGTGCCAAATACGAGATTTACTGTATCATCAACGAGCTTGCGGAGGCTGGCCGCGGCGTCGTGGTGATCTCCTCGGAGATGCCCGAGCTGCTCGGCATCTGCGACCGTATCTGTGTCATGAACGACGGCGCCTTCGTCGGCGAGTTCCAGGGCACCGAGGCGACGCAGGAAAAGATCATGCGCGCCATCATGCGCAATGAAAGAAGCAATGGAAACGGCGCGCCTGAGGCCGCGGAGATGGGAGGATTGCAGCCATGACCGACAAGACGGTGTCGCTGCCCGAGGAGCGCCGGCACGGCAGCTTCATCAAGAACAATTTGCGCAACTACGGCATGCTGATGTCGCTGATCGCGATCATGCTGTTCTTCCAGGTCATGACCGGTGGCACGCTGCTCCAGCCGCTCAATCTCACCAATCTGGTGCTCCAGAACAGCTACATCGTCATCATGGCGCTGGGCATGCTGCTGGTGATTGTAACCGGCCATATCGATCTCTCGGTCGGCTCGGTCGCCGGCTTCGTCGGCGCGGTCGCCGCCCTGCTGATGGTGACGTACAAGGTCGACTACACGCTCGCCTTCATCGCCTGCCTCGTGGTTGGCGCGGCGATCGGCGCGGCGCAGGGCTATTGGGTCGCGTATTTCAAGATCCCGTCCTTCATCGTCACGCTGGCCGGCATGCTGGTGTTCAAGGGACTTGCGCTCGCGGTGTTGCAGGGCCAGTCGCTCGGGCCGTTCCCGCCGACGTTCCAGAAATTGTCGTCGGGCTTCATTCCGGAAATCCTGCCTGAGGCCGGTACGTTGCATCCGACCTCCATGCTGATCGGCGCCGTGCTGGCGTTGGGGCTGGTGTATGCCAGCGCCAAGAGCCGCACGCGCGAACTGTCGCATGGCATTGAGGTCGAGCCCTATGCGTTCTTCCTCGGCAAGAGCGTCGTGCTGGCCTGCGCGGTGCTGTACTTCACCTATCTGATCGCGACCTATCGCGGCCTGCCGAACGTGCTGGTGATCATGAGCGCCTTGATCGCGCTCTACGGCTTCGTCACCCGCCGCACCGTGATCGGCCGGCAGGTCTATGCGGTGGGCGGCAACGCCAAGGCCGCAAAACTGTCGGGCATCAAGACTGAGCAACTGACCTTCTTCACCTTCGTCAACATGGGCGTGCTCGCAGCCCTTGCGGGCCTCGTCTTCGCCGCGCGGCTCAACACCGCGACGCCCAAGGCAGGTTTGGGCTTCGAGCTCGACGTCATCGCCGCCTGCTTCATCGGCGGCGCCTCGGCCTATGGCGGCGTCGGGCGCGTCGGTGGCGCCGTGGTCGGCGCCATGATCATGGGCGTGATGAACAACGGCATGTCCATCCTTGGCATCGGCATCGACTACCAGCAGGTCATCAAGGGCCTGGTGCTGCTCGGGGCGGTGTGCATCGACGTGTACAACCAGCGGCGATAGTCGACGTCGTAGGGTGGGCAAAGGCGCCCTTGCGCCGTGCCCACCATCTCACGTCAACGTCGTACAAGGTGGTGGGCACGCTTCGCTTTACCCACCCTACGGCTGCCGAGATGATCTTCGCTCAGGGATAGCCAACGAAGCCGTTGATAGCGTGTTCCAACATACGCAACCCGCCGGCGGTGTACATCAGGAACGCCGGCGGAATCAGCGCCACGGGAACGAGCGCCACCGGGACCGACCAGCGCCGGTGCTGCCGGACCAGCTTTCTTGACGCCACGACGCAGAGTACTGGAACGATCAGGAACGTTGCCATGACCACGACGCTGTACGCGATGCCGTAATAGTCCCGATGCTGCGGGTCAAACTCGGCAGCAAATCCAGCCATGACCCACCCAAACCAGACCATCGCCAAACTAGCCAGCGATGCAATGATGTTGAGGATAGTGACCACCGTCTGCATTTGTGCTCCTCCTACGACACATGCTCGAATTTATCGTCGATCCCTCTGACTTCAATGCTGCCCGCACTCGGAGCAAGTCCGGCGAAGCAAGCCGAGAGAACGTGCAGTCTCGGCCGCGACGGAACCGCCATGGCGTGAGCTATTGCCCAGTTGCTGGGTATATGATCGAATGGCCGGATGGCAAACGGCCAGCCCGATCTGATCATCTTCGACTGCGACGGCGTGCTCGTCGACAGCGAGCTGTTGAGCTGTCAGTGTTTGTCGGAAGTGCTGGCGGAGTCCGGGTTTGAACTCAGCGTGGAGCAGGCGCTCGACCTCTTTCTCGGGCGCAGCACGGCTGCGATCGGACAATATTATCGCGAGCGCGGACAGATTCTGCCCGACGAATTCCTTCTGCGCCTGAAGTCACGCGTGCTCGGGACGTTTGGGGAAGCGCTTCAGCCGATCCCCGGTATAAACGCCGTGGTGTCCGCATTGAAGGTGCCGTATTGCGTGGCCTCGTCGAGCGATCTCGACAGGGTCGCACTGTCTCTGAACGTCACCGGCCTCGCGCCGCATTTCGGCGACCGGCTCTACACTGCGCAGATGGTCAAGCACGGCAAGCCCGCGCCAGACCTTTTTCTCTACGCGGCCGGGAAGATGCAGGTCGATCCTGCGCGCACCCTGGTCATTGAAGACAGCGTCAGTGGCGTGCAGGCCGCCAAGGCCGCCGGCATGACGGTCTGGGGATTTGTTGGCGGCGGCCATTATCGCGCGCGCGACGGCCGCGCTATATTGTCCGGCGCCGGGGCCGATCGGGTCTTCGCGCGCATGAGCGATTTCTGGAAGGACGCGTAGCCCGCCATGGCCGCCGAGAACGAAAAGTCCAGGCTCGACGACGCCGCGCGCGCCGGCTGGCTCTATTTCATTGCCGGCCATACCCAGGACGAGATCGCAAAAATGCTTCAGGTCTCGCGCGCGTCGGCGCAGCGGCTGGTGTCGCTGTGCCTCGCCGAGCGGCTGATCACCTTTCGCCTCGAGCATCCCATCGCGGCCTGCATGGAGTTGGCGGCGCGCCTGAAGGAGCGATTTGACCTCGCCCATTGCGAGGTGGTGCCGGCTGATCCTGCGGCGCCGCAGGCCACCGCCGGCATCGCCGAACGCTGCGCCAATCTGCTGGACGCGACGCTGCGCTCGGAGACGCCGGTCATCGTCGCGCTCGGCACCGGGCGCGCGGTGCGCGCCGCGGTCGAGCGCGTCACGCCGATCGACCGGCCCAATCACCAGATCGTTTCGCTGGTCGGCAACATCTCCGCCGACGGCTCGGCGAGCTTCTACGATACCGTCGGCCGGCTCGCCGATCGCACCGGTGCCCGGCATTATCCGATGCCGCTGCCGTTCCTGATGTCGTCGGAGGACGAGCGCAACAAGATGGTCCGCATCGAGCCGATCGCCAAGGTGAAGGCGGTCGCGGCCAAGGCCGACTTACGCCTCGTCGGCATCGGCCAGATGGACCAGAAGGCGCAGGTCCATGTCGACGGCTTCGTCACCCGCGACGAGTTGTTCGAGATGATGCGGCAGGGGGCCATTGGCGAGATCACCGGCTGGGCCTATGACGCCAAGGGGCGCCTGCTCAAGGCCGGCACCAACAAGCGTTTAACCAGCATTCCGCCGGAGGTGCCGGCGAAGACCACGACGATCGGTGCAGCAATCGGCGCGGCCAAGGTGCCGGCGATCGCGGCCGCGCTCAACGGACGGCTGATCAACGGCCTGATCACGGACGAGGCGACGGCAAGGGCCATTTTGGAACGCTGAGGGAGCTAGCGCGGCAACGGGACTCGGCTCCCTCTCCCGCTTGCGGGAGAGGGGTGGGCAGAGGGTCTCTCCACTGACGAGACTCCCCAAGAGGAGAAAACCCTCACCCGTATCGCATCTCCGATGCGATACGACCTCTCCCGCAAGCGGGAGAGGTGAAGCAAGCCGCGGCGCTTGTGCACACAATGTCTCCCGCACCGCAGCACTCATAAGTTGCCAAGACACCCGCGCGCCTGCTTGACAAGCGCCGTCCCTCGGTTGAACATACGCCCAACGCGTGGGCATATGCTCAAAAACGCGAGCTTAGGGAGGTCACCGTGAAACACGTCCTCGGCGCCGTCTGCGGCGCGTCTTGCCTGTTGCTGGCCGTCCCCGCGATGGCCGAAACGACCCTGACGATCGCCACCGTGAACAACGGCGACATGATCCGCATGCAGGGGCTGACCAGCGAATTCACCAAGGCGAACCCCGACATATCAGTGAAATGGGTGACGCTGGAGGAGAACGTGCTGCGCCAGCGCGTCACCACCGACATCGCCACCAAGGGCGGCCAGTTCGACGTGCTGACCATCGGCACCTACGAGGTGCCGATCTGGGCCAAGAAGGGCTGGCTGGTGCCGCTTGCCAATCTCGGCGCCGATTACGACGTCGCCGACCTGTTGCCGAAGATCAAGGACGCGGTTTCCGTCGACGGCAAGCTCTACGCCGCACCATTCTACGGCGAGAGCTCGATGATCATGTACCGCACCGACCTGTTCGAGAAGGCCGGCCTGAAGATGCCGGAAAAGCCAACCTGGGATTTCGTGATCGACGCCGCCAAGAAGCTGACCGACAAGAGCGGCGGCGTCTACGGCATCTGCCTGCGCGGCAAGGCCGGCTGGGGCGAGAACATGGCCTTCCTCTCGGCCATGGCCAATTCCTACGGTGCGCGCTGGTTCGACGAGAAGTGGGAGCCGCAGTTCAACACGCCGGAATGGAAGACGACGCTCACGACTTACGTCAATCTCATGAAGGACGCCGGCCCTCCCGGCGCGAGCTCCAACGGCTTCAACGAGAACCTGGCGCTGTTCAACGCCGGCAAGTGCGGGATGTGGATCGACGCCACGGTGGCGGCGTCGTTCGTCACCAATCCGAAGGACTCCAGGGTCGCCGACAAGGTCGGCTTTGCGCTCGCGCCCAACACCGGGCTCGGCAAGAACGCCAACTGGCTGTGGGCCTGGAATCTCGCGATCCCTGCCGGCTCCAAGAAGACGGAAGCGGCCGAGAAGTTCATCGCCTGGGCAACCAGCAAGGACTACACCAAGATCGTCGCGGCGAAGGATGGCTGGGCCAACGTGCCGCCGGGCACGCGGACCTCGCTGTACCAGAACCCTGAATATCTGAAGGTCGCGCCGTTTGCGAAATTGACGCTGGCCTCGATTGATGCGGCCGATCCGAACAAGCCGACGGTGAAGCCGGTGCCCTATGTCGGCGTGCAATACGCTGCCATCCCCGAATTCCAGGGCATCGGCACCCAGGTGGGCCAGCAATTCTCCGCCGCGCTCGCGGGATCGATGACGGTCGATGCCGCGCTCACCGCGGCGCAATCCTCCACCGAGCGTGAGATGAAGCGCGCCGGCTACATCAAGTGAACCCGAGCTCTCCCTGAGCTCCAACTTGCGGCCATCCACTCATCGCTTGATGGATGGCCGCCTTTCTTCCCCCAGCGGAGAAGCGAAGGATGGCAACCCGGCAGACGCAGATACTTGCGCGCTCGCTCCTGACCCCGGCCGTCGGGCTCCTGTTCATCTGGATGATCGTTCCGCTTGCGCTGACGCTCTATTTCTCGACCTTGCATTACAGCCTGCTCGATCCCGGCTCCGAGGCGTTCGTCGGTCTCGAGAATTTTCGCTACTTCCTCACCGATCCCGCCTTCCTCGCCTCGCTCCAGAACACGCTGGTGCTGGTCGGATCGGTGCTGGCGCTGACCATCCTGCTCGGCATTCCGCTGGCGCTGCTGATGGACCAGCCCGTGATCGGCCGCAACATCGTGCGGCTGATGGTGATCGCGCCGTTCTTCGTGATGCCCACGGTGAGCGCGCTGGTCTGGAAGAATCTCTTGATGCATCCGGTGTCCGGGCTGTTCGCCTGGATCGCCTCGGTGTTCGGGTTGACACCGATCGACTGGTTCACCGACGCGCCGCTGCTCGCGGTGATCCTGATCGTCGCCTGGCAATGGCTGCCGTTCGCGACGCTGATCCTGCTCACCGCGCTGCAATCGCTCGACGAGGAGCAGAAGGAAGCCGCCGAGATGGACGGCGCCAGCGCGGTCTCGGCCTTCATCTACATCACGCTGCCGCACCTCGCGCGGCCCGTCACCGTGGTGATCCTGATCGAGACCATCTTCCTGCTCACCGTCTTTGCGGAAATCTACGTCACCACGGGCGGTGGCCCGGGACTGTCGACCACCAACATCGCCTTCCTGATCTATTCGCAGGCGCTGATCCAGTACGACGTCGGCAGCGCGTCCGCGGGCGGCCTTGTGGCCGTCGTGATCGCCAACATCGTCGCCTTCTTCCTCGTCCGCATCGTCGGCCGCAACCTGGAGGCTTGAAGCATGGCGCGGATGGCAACGACGCAGCGGGTGGTGATATCGACGATCGGAGCGTGGTTCTTCGGCTTCCTGATCTTCTTCCCGATCCTGTGGATGGTGCTGGCGAGCTTCAAGACCGAGCTCGAGGCTTTCGCCATCCCGCCGTCCTTTCTGTTCTTCCACTGGACCACGGAAAACTACGCGACCGTGCAGGAGCGCAGCGACTACCTGCACCACGCGCTGAACTCGATCATCATCGCCGGCGGGTCGACGCTGATTGCGCTCTTGATCGCGATTCCTGCGGCGTGGTCGATGGCGTTTTCGCCGACCAAGCGCACCAAGGACATTTTGCTCTGGATGCTCTCGACCAAGATGATGCCGCCGGTCGGCGTGCTGGTGCCGATCTACCTGATCTTCAAGAGCTTCGGCCTGCTCGATTCCCGCATCGGCCTGGTCTTCATCCTCTGCCTCGGCAATTTGCCGATCGTGATCTGGATGCTGTTCACCTATTTCAAGGAGATCCCGCGCGACATTCTGGAGGCCGCGCGCATGGACGGCGCCACCATCGGCCGCGAGCTCGTCTATGTGCTGACGCCGATGGCGATCCCGGGCCTGGCGTCGACCATGCTGCTCAATCTGATCCTGGCCTGGAACGAGGCGTTCTGGACACTCAATCTGTCCACCTCGAGCGCGGCGCCGCTCACGGTGTTCATCGCGTCCTATTCGAGCCCGGAGGGGCTGTTCTGGGCAAAGCTGTCGGCGGCTTCCACGCTGGCGATCGCGCCCATTCTCGTCCTCGGTTGGTTCAGCCAGAAGCAGCTCGTGCGCGGGCTCACCTTTGGCGCTGTGAAGTAAAGGGGCTGCCGGATCATGGGTCAGATCACACTTCAGGACGTGCAGAAATCCTTCGGCCCCGTGCACATCATCAAGGGCGCCGATCTCGACATCGCCGATGGCTCCTTCGTGGTGTTCGTCGGACCATCAGGCTGCGGCAAGACCACGTTGCTGCGGCTGATCGCCGGGCTCGAGGACGTCTCCGGCGGCAAGATCCTGATCGACGGCAAGAACGTCGTCGACACGCCGCCGGCCAAGCGCGGGCTGTCGATGGTGTTCCAGTCCTATGCGCTCTATCCGCATATGAGCGTGCGCGGCAATATCGGCTTCGGCCTGAAGATGGCGGGCCTTTCCAAGGACGAGACCAACCGCAAGGTCGAGGCGGCCGCCGCGACGCTGAACCTCACGCCCTATCTCGACCGCAAGCCGCGCGAGCTTTCCGGCGGCCAGCGCCAGCGCGTCGCGATCGGACGCGCCATCGTCCGCGAGCCCAAGGCGTTCCTGTTCGACGAGCCGCTATCCAACCTCGACGCAGCCCTGCGCGTGCAGATGCGGATCGAGGTGACCCGGCTCCAGAAGCAACTCGGCACCACCGCGATCTATGTCACCCACGATCAGGTCGAAGCCATGACCATGGCCGACAAGATCGTCGTGCTCAATGGCGGCAAGATCGAGCAATACGGCTCGCCCTTGGACCTCTACGAGAAGCCCGCCAATCTCTTCGTCGCCGGCTTCATCGGCTCGCCAAAAATGAACCTCGTCACCGGCGAAGCCGCCTTGCAGAAGGGGGCGGCGACAATCGGCGTGCGGCCGGAGCATCTGAAGATCGACCGCGACGGCAGCGGCGGCTGGCAGGGAACGATCGCGGTTGCCGAGCATCTCGGCAGCGACACTTTCCTTTACGTCGATGCCGGGCCGCTCGGCATGCTGACGGCGCGCTACATCGGCGAATTGAGCCTGCATGCCGGCGATCACGTGTCGCTGGTGCCGGACCCCGCACGCATTCACCGCTTCGATAAGAGCGGCAACGCCATTCGAGGCTAACAAGAAACGGCAAGAAAACGGAAAGACCACCATGTACCTGGAAAAATTCAAGCTGAGCGGCAAAACCGCGTTCATCACCGGCGGCGGGCAGGGCATCGGCCTCGCCTGCGCCGAGGCGCTGGCCGAGGCCGGCGCCAGGGTCGTTATCGGCGACCGCGACAGCAAGGTCGCCGACAGTGCAAAAGCCGGTTTGAAGGCGAAAGGCTATGACGCCGAGACCGCGATCATGGACGTCACCGATACCAAGCGCGTGGCGGAAGTGGCGAACGACCTCGTCGCCCGTCACGGCAAGGTCGACATCCTCGTCAACAATGCCGGCATCGCCCGCAGCGAGACCCCGGCGGAGACCGTCACCGACGAGCACTGGCTCAACGTCATCGACGTCAATCTCAACGGTACCTTCTGGTGCTGCCGCGAATTCGGCAAGCACATGTTGAAAGCCAAGAGCGGCGCCATTGTCAATGTCGGTTCGATGTCCGGCTTCATCGTCAACAAGCCGCAGGAGCAATGCTTCTACAATGCGTCGAAGGCCGGCGTGCACCATCTGACCAAGTCGCTGGCCGCCGAATGGGGTGCCCGCGGCATCCGCGTCAATGCGGTGGCGCCGACCTATATCGACACGCCGCTCAATGCTTTCGTGAAAAGCACCCCGAAAATGTACGACGCCTGGATCGGTGGAACCCCGATGGCGCGAATGGGGCAGGTCGAGGAGATCGCCTCCGTGGTGCTGTTCCTCGCCTCCGAGGCCGCGAGCCTGATGACCGGCAGCATCGTGCTGGTGGATGGCGGCTACACTTGCTGGTAGGCTTGCGTCAAAATTGACGGAAGCGACCAGGAGCGACAATGCCGCGAGCGTATATCGGCGTCGACGTGGGGACCACGAGCACGCGGGCAGGGGTGTTTGACGAGGCCGGCACCCTGCTGGCCACCGCCCGGCATCCGATCCGGATCTGGCACGAGGCCGGCGACATCGTCGAGCAGTCGTCCTCCGACATCTGGGACGCCTGCGTGACATCGGTGCGGGCTGCGATGGCGGAAGCTGCGATCGCGCCTGACAGCGTCGGCGGCATCGGTTTCGACGCGACCTGTTCCCTGGTGGTGCTCGATCCCCGGGGCGAACCGGTCACTGTGAGCACTTCCGGCGACAAGCAGCGCAACGTCATCGTCTGGATGGACCATCGCGCCACGGCCGAGGCGCGGTTGATCAACGAGACCGAGGATGCGGTGCTGCGCTATGTCGGCGGCTCGATCTCGCCCGAGATGGAGATGCCGAAGCTGTTGTGGCTGAAGCGGCATCTGCGCGCGAGCTTTGACGCCGCCGGGCATTTTTTCGATCTGGCAGACTACCTGACCTGGCGTGCGACCGGCTCGCTGCAACGGTCGACCTGCACCGTCACCTGCAAGTGGAATTATCTCGCGCATGACGGTGGCGGCTGGAGCGCGCCGTTCTTCAAGCGCATCGGCCTGTCGGATTTCGTCAGCGAAAAATATGTCCGCATCGGTACCGAGATCGTCGCGCCCGGCACGCGGCTCGGCGCCGGCCTCACCCGCGCAGCCGCTGCCGATCTCGGCCTGTCGCCGGGCACGCCGGTCGGCGCGTCGCTGATCGACGCCCATGCCGGCGGCATCGGCGCGATCGGCGGTCGCGATGGACCGGGCGGGGCGACCGATGTCAGCGATCGCCTTGCCTACATCATGGGAACGTCGGCCTGCATCATGGCGACGACGAAAGAGCCATGCTTCGTGCCGGGCGTGTGGGGCCCTTATTATTCCGGCATGGTGCCGGATTTCTGGCTCAACGAGGGCGGCCAGTCGGCCGCGGGCGCGGCGATCGACCATCTCCTCAAGTCGCATCCGGGCTATGCCGAGGCGAGCGCGGCGGCGCGCAGCGAGGGCGTTGACCTCATCGAGTTCCTCGAGCGGCGCATCATCGCGCGCGCCGGCGATGCCAGCCGGGCCGCGCTGCTCGCCCGCGATATTCACGTCCTCCCGGAGTTTATCGGCAACCGCTCGCCCTATGCCGATCCCGATACGCGCGCGGTGGTCGCGGGCCTGGATCTCGACACCGATATCGGCGCGATGGAACGGCTGTTCGTCGCCGGCCTCTGCGGGCTCGCTTATGGGCTCGCCGAGGTGATCGAAGCCTTTGCCGCGCATGGCGTCCATTCCAGCATCATGATCATGGGCGGCGGCGCGAGCCGCAGCCCGCTGGTGCGGCAGATCATGGCCGATACCACCGGCCTCACCGTCGCGCTGCCGCAGACGAAGGAGCCGGTGCTGCTGGGCGCCGCGATGCTCGGCGCGGTGGCCGGCGGCGCCTATGCCTCGATCGGCGAAACCATGGCCAGGATGTCGGCGTTGGGACGCAAGAGCGAGCCGACCGCGCCCGACATGGCCGCGTTTCACGCCCGCAAGCGCGAGGTCTACAAGCTGCTGCGCGAGGTCGATCGCGGCAGCCGTGCTGCGATGCGCGATATCGCCAGAGGTTGAAACGGATGCTGATTTCCTGCGGCGACGCGCTGATCGATTTCGTGCCGACCCGAAACGCCGAAGGGCGCGAAGCAGTGATGCCGGCGGTCGGCGGCTCCTGCCTCAATGTCGCGATCGGCATGGCGCGGTTGGGCGCGTCGACCGGCCTTGTCGGCGGCATCTCGACCGACATGTTCGGGCGCATGATCGCCGACCACGCCGCAGCTTCCAATGTCGAGCTCGGTCTTGCCACCCGCAGCGATCACCAGACGACGCTGGCCTTCGTGCGCATCGTCGCCGGCGAGTCGCATTATGCCTTCTACGATGCCGAGACTGCGACGCGGAACTGGACCTATCGGCGCGGGTCGATTCTCTTCGACAGGGTTGAAGCGCTTCACGTCGGCTCGACCACGCTGGTCAATGACCAGGGCGCGGCCGAGACCAAAGCTCTGATCGCGGACGCGCGGCCGACGTCAACGATCTCCTTCGATCCGAATTGCCGGCCCAATCTGGTCAAGGACAAGCCGTCCTATCTTGCGCGCATGGCGGAGTTCGCAGCGAGTGCCGATCTCATCAAGATGTCGGATGTCGACTTCGCCTATCTCCATGGCGAGGAACCTTATCAGCAACGCGCGAGCGCGATGCTGGGGCAGGGCATAAGCCTCGTCGTGATCACCCGCGGCAACAACGGCGCCATCGCCTGGCACGCGGGAGCGGGACAGATCGAAGTGCAGGCGCCGCAGGTCGCGATCGCCGACACCATCGGCGCCGGCGACAGTTTTCAGGCGGCGCTGCTGTTCGCCCTGCACAAGCAGGGGCGCCTCGCCCGGCAGCAGCTGAAGGAGATCGGCGCTGACGAGCTCCGCCGCGTGCTGTCCTTTGCCGCCAACTGCGCCGGCCTGACCTGTACCCGCCCGGGCGCCGATCCGCCCTGGAGCCATGAGATCACTTGGAGCTGGTAGCCGGGCGCCCAGGCATCGCAATTTCCGGGATGTCCCGGTGAACTGTGGCCATGCGCCATCCGAAATGGACAGGATAGGCGCTCGCTGGCAAGGTCCGCGCGTCCTGATGCGAGCCTGTCCTGATGAGCAATGATCTCTGTCTCCTGTCCGCTACTGAACTGCGCGCGCGTATCGGCCGCAAGGAAGTCTCGCCGGTCGAGATTGTCAGCGCCGTGCTCGCGCGCGCCGAGGCGCTCCAGCCCGAGCTGAACTGCTTCATCACGCTCTGTGGCGACGAGGCGATGGCGCAGGCGCGCGAAGCCGAGCGCAAGGTGATGGCCGGCGAGCCGCTCGGCCTGCTGCATGGGCTTCCCGTCACCGTCAAGGACATCGTCAACACCAAAGGCGTGAAGACCACTTTCGGCGCCGTTCCCTACAAGGACAACATACCGACCGAAGATGCTGTCGCGGTTGCCAGGCTGCGCGCGGCAGGCGCGATCCTGATCGGCAAGACCACGACGCCGGAATTCGGCAGCAAATGCCTGACCGACTCGCCGCTGTTCGGCCGCACCCGCAATGCATGGAGCGCGGAGCGATCCTCCGGCGGCTCCAGCGGCGGCGCGGCGGTGGCGGTGGCGAGCGGCATCGCGCCGCTTGCGATTGCGACCGACGGCGGCGGCTCGACGCGGATTCCGGCCGCCTGCAACGGCGTGGTCGGGCTGAAGCAGAGCAACGGCGTGATCGCGCACAGCCAGGCGCTCGATGCTTTCGGCAACCAGACCTATGTCACGCCGATGACGCGCGATGTCGCCGACACCGCGCTGATGATGCAGGCGATGGCCGGCGAGGATGCCTGCGATCCCTGGTCGATCGGCGTCCCCGTACCTGACTTCATCGGCACCGCTCTGCCGCGCGGCGATTTGCGCGGGCAAAAAATCCTGTTCTGTGCCTCGCCCCCCGGGCGTCCGGTGTCATCAGATGTTGCAGCCAGCTTCAAGGCGAGCCTCGGTCGTCTCGCGGGCCTCGGCGCCGAGCTCGAGGAGTTTTCCGGCGAGGGCTTTGACATCGAGCCGATCTGGCGCGCCATCAACCACACGGTCTGGCGCACGCGTTTTGCGAAGCTGGTCGCCGAGCATGGCGATGCCCTGAGCGAGGCCTTCGTCAAGCAGGTCGCGCTTGCGACCAATGTCAGCGGCGTCGCCTATCAGGAGGCGATGTTCGCGCGCACCGCGCTGTTCCGTCGCGTGCAATCCCTGCTTGCGCGCGGGCATCTGCTGGCGATGCCGACCATCACCCGCACCGCGCTGCCGATCGACCAGGACCTGTTCGGCACCATCGAGATCGACGGCAAGCATTTTGACAGCGTCCGGCCGCACTGGTTCCCCTGGACCATGCCTTTCAACATGACCGGCCACCCGGCGATCAGCCTGCCCTGCGGCTTCGGCAACGATGGCCTGCCGATCGGGCTCCAGCTCGTCGGCCGTTTCCGTGCCGACGCCGAATTGCTGCGCGTCAGCGCGCTGTTCGAGGCCTCGCACGACCTGCTGTCCCGCCGGCCCGGCTAAGGGGTTGATGACATGCCGCAAAGGGCTTGCGTCCGGCGTCTGGACATGTTGATCGTGCCGCTTATGAGCCCTGAATCCGAGCGCGCATGAGCGTATTTTTTCTCCGACGTCTCCTGACCTTGCTGGCGACGCTGGTCGGCGCATCCGTCATCATCTTCCTGGTGCTGGATGCGCTTCCGGGCAATGCCGCGCAGATGCTGATGGGGGCCGATGCGTCGGCGGACGCGGTGCGCGCGCTCACCGTCAAGCTCGGGCTCGACCAGCCGCTGGCGGTTCGTTACCTGCAATGGATCAAGGGGCTCCTCATTGGCGATCTCGGCAACAGCTATGTCTACGGCACCCCGGTCGCGAGCCTGATCGCGGAGCGGCTGGTGCTGACCGTTCCGCTCGCGATCATGTCGATGCTGATCACGGTGACGCTGGCGCTCTCGGCCGGCATCTACACCGCCGCCAACCACAACAAGCTCGGCGACGTCGGCGTGATGTCGCTGACCCAGATCGGCATCGCGCTGCCGAATTTCTGGTTCGCGATTCTGCTCGTGCTGCTGTTCTCGGTCAGGCTGCAATGGTTGTCGGCAGGCGGCTTTGCCGGCTGGGAGGACGGCCTCTGGCTGGGGGTCAAGTCGCTGCTCTTGCCAGCCGTCTCGCTTGCGGTGGTGCAGGCCGCGATCCTCGCGCGCGTCACGCGTTCGGCCGTCCTGGAAGTGCTGCGTGAGGATTTCGTCCGCACTGCGCGCGCAAAGGGGCTCGGCAAGCGCGAGGTGCTGTGGCGCCACGTGCTGCGCAACGCCATGATCCCGGTGATGACGGTGATGGGGCTGCAATTCGCCAATCTGCTCGCCGGCACCATCGTGATCGAGAACGTGTTCTACCTGCCGGGCCTCGGCCGGCTGATCTTCCAGTCCATCGCCAACCGCGACCTGATCGTGGTGCGTAACTGCGTGATGCTTCTGGCCGCCATGGTCGTCATCGTCAATTTCGTGGTCGATATCCTCTATGCCTTCATCGATCCCCGCATCAAGGTGCACGATTTGTGAGCGCGGAGCTGATCACCCCGGTTGACGTGCCGGTCGCAACGCGTCCTCTGCCGGCCCGGACGTTCTGGCGCCGCGCGCTGCGCCATCGCAGCTTTGTGCTGGGCGGAGCGCTCAGCCTTCTGGTGCTCGCCTCGGCGCTGTTGTCGCTGGTGTGGACGCCGTGGTCACCCTACGAGATCGACATCGCCTCGAAACTCAAGCCGCCGTCCGCGGCGCATTGGCTCGGCACCGATGCCTTCGGCCGCGACATCGTCTCGCTGCTGCTCGCGGGCGCCCGCTCCACCATCATGGTCGGTATCATCGCGGTGAGCATCGGCCTCACCTTCGGTGTCTGCCTCGGCCTGATCGCGTCTGCCCGGCGCGGCTGGACCGAAGAGATCATCATGCGCTTCTCCGATTTCACCTTCGCCTTTCCGGCCGTGCTCTCCGCCATCATGCTCGCCGCAGTCGTGGGTCCCGGCATGGTGACCTCGATCGTCGCGATCGGCATTTTCCAGATCCCGACGCTGACCCGGCTGACGCGCGGTTCGGCCAACGCGATCTGGGCACGCGAATTCGTGCTGGCCGCGCGCGCCTCGGGCAAGGGCGCCTTCCGCATCACCATCGAGCATGTGCTGCCCAACATTCTCTCGATCCTGATCGTGCAGGCCACCATCCAGTTCGCGCTGGCAATTCTTGCCGAAGCCGCCTTGTCCTATCTCGGCCTTGGCACGCAGCCGCCGCAGCCGTCATGGGGCCGCATGCTGAACGACGCGCAGACGCTGCTGTTCCAGTCGCCGATGCTCGCGGTCTATCCGGGCGCTGCGATCGCGGTCGCCGTGCTCGGCCTCAATCTCCTCGGTGACGGATTGCGCGACCTGCTCGATCCCAGACTGGCGCGGGAGCGGTGACGATGGCTGATCCCGCAACCATGCCGCTGATCGAGGTTAGCAATCTCGGGGTCCGCCTCAACACCAGCCGCGGGCCGGCACAAGCCGTGCGCGGCGTCAGCTTCGCACTGAAGCGCGGCGAAACGCTCGGGCTCGTCGGCGAATCCGGCTGCGGCAAGTCGGTCACGGCGCTGTCGCTGATGGGACTGCTGCCGGATAGCGCTGTCGTGACCGGCAGCATCCGGCTCGACGGACGCGAGCTCGCAGGGCTTTCGGATGCGGATTATTGCGGGCTGCGCGGCAACCGCATCAGCATGATCTTCCAGGAGCCGATGACGGCGCTCAACCCGATGCACACGATCGGACATCAGGTCGCCGAGCCGCTGCGGCGTCACAAGAAATATTCGGCGGCGCAGGCGCGGCGAGAAGCGATCGCCTTGCTCGACCGCGTCGGACTGCCCGATCCCGCAAAGCGGATCGATGCCTACCCGCACCAGTTTTCCGGCGGCCAGCGCCAGCGCGTCACCATCGCCATGGCGCTCGCCTGCGAACCGGATCTCCTGATCGCCGACGAGCCGACCACGGCACTCGACGTCACCATCCAGGGCCAGATCCTCGACCTCATCGCCGATCTCGTCGAGGAACGCGGCATGTCGATGATCCTGATCTCGCACGATCTCGGCGTCATCGCCGAGAACGTGCAGCGCATGATGGTGATGTATGGCGGTACCGTCGTCGAGAGCGGGCCGACCGACGAGGTGTTCCGCCGCATGGGACATCCCTACACGCAGGGCCTGTTCCGCGCCCGCCCGCGCCTCGGCGCGCGCAAGGGGACGCGGCTGACGACGATCTCCGGCACGGTGCCTGAGCTTGCCGACCTGCCGGCCGGCTGCGCCTTCGGCGAGCGCTGTCCGCTGGTCGAGGACAAATGTCGCGCGGCGCTGCCGCCGATGGTCGAAGTCGGTCCCGGTCATGTCGTCCGTTGCGTGCGCACCGATGTCTCCATGGCCGCGAATGTCGGAGCGCTGTCCGCATGACTGCCGCGCCCCTTCTCGACGTCAGGGACATCGAGCAGCGCTACACGCTGCCGCGCGAAAGCCTGTTCCGCCCGCCCGGCCAGGTCCGCGCACTCAACGGCGTCAGCGTACAGGTTGCCGCCGGCAAGAGCCTCGGCATCGTCGGCGAGTCCGGTTCGGGCAAGTCGACCTTCGCGCGGGTGGTGATGGCGCTGGAGCGGCCGACATCGGGGCAGGTCGCGCTGCTCGGCCGCGACCTCCATCAGATCTCCGCGGACGAGTTGCGCCGCGCCCGCCGCGATTTCCAGATGGTGTTCCAGGACCCCTATGGGTCGCTCGATCCGCGCCAGACCATCGCACGTATCGTCGCCGAGCCGCTCACCGTGCTGGAGGGCGCAGACCGCACCACGTTCCGCGCGCGCGTCGCCGCGGTGCTGCGGCAGGTCGGCTTGCGCGATGCCGACATGGACAAATACCCGCACGAGTTTTCCGGCGGCCAGCGTCAGCGCATCGCAATCGCGCGCGCGCTGATTACCCAGCCGAAGCTGATCGTCGCCGACGAACCGGTCTCCGCGCTCGACGTCTCGGTGCAGGCGCAGGTCTTGAACCTGATGCAGGACCTCCAGGAGCAGTTCGGGCTGAGTTACGTCCTGATCAGCCACGATCTTGCCGTCGTCGACTATCTCTGCGACGAGGTCGCGGTGATGTATCTCGGCCGGATCGTCGAGCAGGGCCGCCCCGAGGACCTGTTCGAACGCTCCGCCCATCCCTACACGCGGGCGCTGCTGGACGCCGTGCCGCGAGCGCGCGCCGGCGGCGGCCGGCGCCGGCGGGGG
Source organism: Bradyrhizobium sp. F1.4.3 (assembly GCF_040548375.1). Classification (NCBI taxonomy): domain Bacteria; kingdom Pseudomonadati; phylum Pseudomonadota; class Alphaproteobacteria; order Hyphomicrobiales; family Nitrobacteraceae; genus Bradyrhizobium; species Bradyrhizobium sp. F1.4.3. Next base: position 1,332,736 of record NZ_JBEPRN010000001.1, on the reverse strand, counting down.
GCCCAGGCGATCGCGTCGCAATCGGCGACTGCAACGGGGTGTCCCTATGTCGCCCGTTGTGCGCTCGCCGACCAGCATTGCCGCGAGGCCCTGCCTGAGTTACGCAAGGTTGGTGAGGCGCATCTGGCCGCCTGCCACAAGGCGGAGGCGGTGATGGCGTTGCCCCCGCCGGCCGCGGAGGGTTAGTCTCGCGGGCAGGATTGGCGTAGATTGGGACGAGAGAAGGCAGGGGAATTACGCATGTTCAGGAAATTATCCATCGTCGCACTCGCCGCCGCGTTCGTCGCGGCGCCGCTGCCGGTGCTGGCACAAAGCAAGAAAGACAGCGTCGTCATGGCGATGGCGCTGGAGCCGCCGGGGCTCGATCCCACCAATGCCGCTGCCGCCGCGATCGCCGAGGTCACGCTCTACAACATCTATGAGACCCTGACCAAGATCAACGAGGACGGCTCGACCTCGCCATTGCTGGCCGAGAGCTGGACCGCCTCGCCCGACCTGAAGACCTACACCTTCAAGCTGCGCAAGGGTGTCAAATTCCAGAACGGCGAACCGTTCAACTCCGCGGCGGTGAAGTTCTCGTTCGAACGCAACGCCGTCGCCACCAGCACCAACAAGGACAAGAGCCTGTTCCAGGGCTTCGAGAAAGTCGACGCGCCCGACGCCGACACGGTCGTGATTAGCTTGAAAAACTCCGAGCCGAACCTGCCGTTCCTCCTCGGGCAGGCGAGCGGTTCGATCGTCGAGCCGAAGAGCGCGCCGACGAATGCCACGCAGCCGGTCGGAACCGGACCCTATCAGCTCAGCGCCTGGGCCAAAGGCTCGTCGATGACCCTGAACAAATGGGCCGACTACCGCAACGCTTCCGCGATCAAGCTGTCGAAAGTGACGATCCGCTTCATATCGGAGCCGGCCGCACAGACCGCGGCGCTGCTCTCGGGTGACGTCGATGCGTTTCCGCGCGTTGCGGCGCAGCGCACCATCGCGCAGTTCAAGGCCGATCCGCGTTTCAACGTCCAGGTCGGCGGCTCCCGCGCCAAGACCATCGTCGGCATCAACGAGCGCAAGAAGCCGCTCGACGACGTTCGCGTGCGCCGCGCCATCCTTGCCGCGATCGATCGCAAGGCGATGATCGACGGCGCGGTCGACGGCTTCGGTACGCCGATCGGCAGCTTCTATGTGCCGGGTGCGCCCGGCTACGTCGACACCACCGGCATCAACCCCTACGACCCCGAGAAGGCCAAGAAGCTTCTCGCGGAAGCCGGCGTCACCACGCCGCTCGAGCTGTCGCTCAAGCTGCCGCCGCCGTCCTATGCGCGGCAGGGCGGCGAGATCCTCGCGGCGCAGCTCGCCAAGGTCGGTATCATTGCCAAGATCGAGAACGTCGAATGGGCGCAATGGCTGTCGCAGGTGTTCGCGCCGAACGGTCCGCATAATTTCGATCTCACCATCGTCAGCCATGTCGAGCCGATTGATCTCGTCAAGATCACCGAGCCGGACTACTATCTCGGCTACAACAACGACGCCTTCAACGCGCTCTACAAGCAGATCGTATCGACACCCGAAGAAGCCGCCCGCGCAAAGCTTCTCGGCGACGCCCAGCGCATGCTGGCAACCGACGCGGTCTCCGGCTATTTGTACCAGCCGCAGCTGATCACCATCACCAACAAGAAGCTGAAGGGCGTCTGGAAGGACGTCCCGCAGTTCGAGAACGATTTTTCGAGCTGGTATTGGGAGTAGGGGGCGCGTCATCAAGTCGAAACTGTCGCTTCAGCATTGGCCTCTTCCCATCGGGGAGAGGCCATTTGTTTGGTGGGCCCCCAAAAAAATCTGAAAAACAACCCCATGCACAGTAGGCGGGGATAGTGATATCAATGGCTTGCGCGGCCGGCTCAACGGGCTTGCGCATGTCCGCGATGCCGTTGACCCGACGGGCAAAACACTGGCATGATGGCATCATCGAAGAAGGCCGCGCCCCGTTTTCATTTGAGAGCGCCGCTTCTGTTGATCCCCGAGGTTGAACGATTGGAACCCTCATGCGTTGGCTTGACGCAGGATGGCGCATGCCGTGCTATGCGGCGCGAGGGATTGCGGAGTTCGGTTCTTGCTCAAGCTGTACAGATGGCCGTCCGATGATTGGCAAAGCATCGGCGCGGAAATGCCGGCCGAGATCATCTGGGCCGATCTGCTGAACGCAACGGACAAGGAAAAGAAATTCGTCGAACGGCTGCTTGGGATGCGCGTGCCGTCCGAGCAGTCGCTCGGCGAGATCGAGGCTTCGAGCCGGCTGATCCACGACCACGGCACGCTTTATCTCAGTTCGCCGGCCGTCCGGTTCAACGAGGACAATGAGGCCGAGATCACGCCGGTCGGATTCGTCATCGGGCCGCGGGTGCTGGTGACTGTGCGTTTCTGGCCGCTGCCGATCTTCGACGATATCGGCAAGCGCATCGGGACCGATGACAGTCTCGAGAACGGCATGTGCGTGTTCACCAGCTTGCTCGAGGCGATGGTCGACCGCGGCGCCGATGTGCTGGAGCATTTGGGCGCGACGGCCGATACGCTGTCAAGGAGCGTCTTCAAGGGCGGGCTGGTTCGGACCAAACGGCCGGTACGCTCGAGCCGCAGGATGCGTGAGGCGCTGGAGAATGTCGGAGAACTGGCCGACCGTCTGGCCAAGGCGCGCGATGTCCTGCTCGGTGTTGGCCGCATCGCGTCGTTTGCAGGCGATGTCGGAAGTGAGTGGATCACGGCCGCATCGAAGAAACGACTCGACGCCGTGTCGAAGGACGTCGCGTCGCTCAGTGACTACGAGACGCGATTGTCGGACAAGATCCAGCTCCTGCTCGATGCCGTGCTCGGGTTCATCAACATCCAGCAGAACGAGATGTTCAAGGTCCTCACGATCGTGTCTGTGGTGGGCGTGCCGCCCACGATTCTGGTCGGTGTCTGGGGCATGAATTTCAAGAACATGCCGGAGCTGAGCTGGACATTCGGCTATCCTCTGGCATTGCTCGCCATCATCGCCAGCGGCGTATTGCCGCTGATCTGGTTCACGCGCCGCGGCTGGTTCGATTGAGACAGCGGCGTCTGTTACGCCGCCGCCGGAAAATCCGGATCGGCGATCGCGCCGGCGACGCGCACGCGCACGCGCAGCGCATTGCCGGGCAGATAGGCGATCGGCATGTCCTCGACATCGACGGTCTTGAGGCTGTCGCGCACTGCACCGGCCTGGACGGCACGGTCGGCTGCGATATCGCGCGCAGCTGCGATCGCATCCTCGCGGCTGAGGTCGCGGAACACCTGATCGGCTTCGCCGCTGACCTGCGCGATCGCAGCGCCCACCGCATTGGCGCAGTCGCCATGCGGCACGCGCACGATCTCGGAAATGCCGGGCAGGCGATCCGGTACCAGGAAGGCGCCGCCGCCAACCGCGAGCAGCGGCACGTCGCCGGCTTCGGTCTTCATGCGGTCGATGTCTTCCTCCAGTTTGCGCCAGGCATCGCGCAGCGCCGCATCGATCAGGCGCTTTGGCAATTTGGCGACGCGCGAGCGGTCGCCGATCTCGATGAGACCGGCCGCGACAGCAATGTCGGTGGCAGTGAGGCGCGTGCCACCGAACACCAGCGCATCCGATGTCAGTCGGTATCCGACGCTGAGCGGGCCGACGCGAACCGGATCCTCGTCAACATGGCTGCCGCCGCCGAGCCCGATCGACAACAGGTCGGGCATCCGGAACAGCGTGCGCACGCCGCCGACTTCGACCACGGCATTCGCCTCGCGCGGAAAGCCGTGGCGAAGCTGGCCGATGTCGGAAGTGGTGCCGCCGACATCGACGACCATCGCATCGTCGAGACCGGACAGATGTGCGGCGCCGCGCATCGAATTGGTGGCGCCGGATGCAAAGCTCATCACCGGGAAGGCGGTGGCGATCTCGGCCTGCATCACGGTGCCGTCGTTCTGGGTCAGGAACAGCGGCGCATCGATGCCACTGTCGGCGATCGCCTTGCGGAAGGCTGCGACCGTGGTGATGGCGAGGTCGTGCAGGGAGGCGTTGAGGAGCGCGGCATTCTCGCGCTCGAGCAGGCCGATGCGGCCGAGATCGTGCGACAGCGTCACCGCGACGTCCGGGCAGATATCGGCGAGAATCTCGCGCGCGGTGGTCTCGCAGGAGGGATCGAGCGGCGAGAAGCTCGAGCACACCGCGACCGAGCGCAGGCCCTTGTCCCTGATTTTTCGCGCTGCGTCCTTCAGCCCGGCGATATCGAGCGGCATGAACGGGCGGCCGTCGTAGTCGTGGCCGCCCTCCAGCATGAAGATGTCGCCATTGACGAGCGCGGCGAGGTCCGCCGGCCAGTCGCAGAACGGCGGCAGCGAGGCGCTCGCGGGCATGCCGATGCGGATCGCGGCGATCTTCTGCACGTGGCGGCGCTGCACCACCGCGTTGATGAAATGGGTAGTGCCGATCACGACCGCGTCGACCTTCACCGCGGCGGCGGGCTCGGCGCGCAGCGCTTTCAGTGCGTCCAGGATACCTGACGTCACGTCGGCGGTGGTCGGGCGCTTGACGGAATGAACGACTTTCTCGTCGACGATCAGCACGGCATCCGTGTTGGTGCCGCCGACGTCGATGCCAATACGCTTCATGGGATCTTAGGCTCCTGCCTCAGCGGGCGCGAAGAGGGAACGGTAGTCGAGGTCGTAGCCGAAGGCGCGTGGGCCAACGAATTCAAGGCCCCGGGGACTGGTGAGCACGGGCGGCGCGGGCAGCGCCACGACGGTGACGCGCTGGCCATAGCGCACGGTCTCGGTGCCGACGCCGTGGCCGTTGACACTGTCGAGCACGCAGATCAAATCGGGCGATGTCGCGATCGCCTCCTCGCCGCGCCAGGCCACGACCCATTCGTTCTGGAACGAAAGCTTGAGCCGGCTGCCGCGGTCGGCATCGCTGCCGTCGATCGTGGCCGAACCGCGCAGGAATCCTTCGGTCGTGCGCCGGGCGACGTCGATGATCTTGCCGGTGAAGAGTTTCTTGCCGCCTTCAGTCGCCAGCAGCGCGGCGATCGGATCCTCGTGACGGCGGTTCGCGGCTTCGACGGCGCGGCCGATGCGGATCGCCTTCGTGGTAGTGAAGTGGATGCCCCAGTCCTTCACCTCGCGTCCGGTGCGCGGCGCCTTGCTGGTGGAGGCGATCGAGCCCATCTCGACGCAGATCTTGCGGCTCGCCCGCTCCATCCACTTCCAGCTCGGCACCTTCGTCACCACGGCTTCGATGCCGCGGGGATCGAAGAGCGTGCAGGGGTAGGGGCGCAGGTCGCCGATCGCGACCGATGTCATCTGCGCCTCGGGAAAGGCGCGGCCCATGCAGTCGGCATCGACCACGGGAATGCCGAGATGGGCGGCCGCCATCAGCGCCTGCACGCCGTTGCCGCCGCCGATCTCGACCGACATCACCGCGCGGAACTTGATGCCGTTGATCTCCTCCTGCATCCGCACGGCGCGTGCGATGTTGCGGCTGTCGGCAAGCCGCTCCTGTCCGACCAGCGGTGCGCCCATGTTGGAGACAACGGCGACCCAGTCGTCGTCGTTAAGGTCGAGCGGCGACATCAATTGCACGCGCTGGCCCTCGGCATAGAGCCGGCGCAAATTGAGCAGGCCAAGATAGGGGCTGCCGCCGCCGCCGGTGCCCAGTATCCAGGCGCCGACCGCGAGCGCCTCGATCTCCTCGAGGCTGATCGTCTTCAATTCCACTTTGCTCACGACACCAGCTCCTCGACGATGCGGGCCGCGGCGGCAATGCCGAGGATCACCGGTCCGGGATAGGCGGTGCGCACGCGCGCCTTGTTGGCGCTGGTGTAGCTGATGCAGTCCATCACCACGAGATCGGGCTCGAGGTCAGCCATCGTGCGCGCGGCTTCGTCGACCGCTGCATCGTCAGAGCCGGGACGAAGCGTGATGCCGACCACCTCGACGCCTTCGCGCTGCCATTTCTTGTCGATCAGCGCGGTCTGCTCGGTTAGCGGCGAGAATACGCCGAGCCGGCCTTTCGGCAGCACGGCTTCGACGAGATTGTGCAGGATGGCCGAGGGCAGGATGACGAGGCCATCGGCTGCGAGATTGGGGAATTTTCCGGTGCAGGCCATCAGCGTCACGCCGACGCCCTCGTGCTTGAAGCGAGTGATCTGCTGGCTCGCGCGACGCTCGACCTCCTTCTTGCTGATGGTGACGCCGTCGCCGTTCGGCAGCAGCGTGAACAGCGTGTCGTATCCGTCCATTGGTGGGATAGCGTCGATCTCGGCACGGCTCATGCCGTCGAGCGCGCCGCGCAGCTCGATCTGGATGCCCGGCGACAGCACGGTGGCGATTTCCGACGCGACCGTCGGACGCGGGCTCTGGCCGATCACGACGACCCCGATACGTTGGTGCTTCAATGGCATGTTCATGTCTGGTCTAGTCCTTCAAGACGACGAGATCGGCCGGCGTCCAGTCGAGCGTGACACCGTTGCCGGGAACGAACAGGCGGCTCGTGCCTGCATTGGGCTGTTGCACCAGGACGCGATGGCCGCCCTCGATCGTGATGCGATAGAGCACGGCGCCGCCGAGAAAGTTGGTGTTTTCGACGACACCTTGCGCGGTGACGCCGGACGCGCTCGCTGCCTCGCCGCGCGGCGAGAGGCGGATCTTTTCGGGGCGCAGCGCTACCGAGAGAACGCCTGTGCCCTGCATCTCGGTGGAGGGCAGCAGCGCCAGGATCAGGCCCTTGCCCACGTCGAGAGCGAGGCCACCTGCGCTTGTCGTGGTGCGCTCACCACGAAAGATGTTGGTGTCGCCAATGAAGTCGGCGACGAAACGGGTCATCGGCTGGTTGTAGATTTCGGCCGGCGTGCCGACCTGCTCGACGCGACCGCCGTTCATCACGGCAATGCGGTCGGACATTGCGAGTGCCTCTTCCTGGTCATGGGTGACGAAGACCAGGGTGAGGCCGAGCTTCTTCTGGAGCTGCTTGAGCTCGAACTGCATCTGCTGGCGCAGCTTCTTGTCCAGCGCGCCGAGCGGCTCGTCGCAGAGCAGCACGCGCGGCGCGATCACGATGGCGCGGGCGAGCGCGACGCGCTGTTGCTGGCCGCCGGAGAGCTGGGCGGGCCGGCGGTCCTCGAGACCCGAAAGTTCGACCATGGCCAGCGCCGCCTTCACCTTGGCCGCAATGCTTGCCTTGTCGAGCCCGCGCATGCGCAGGCCGAAGGCGACGTTCTCGGCGACGGTGCGATGCGGAAACAGCGCGTAATTCTGGAACACCATGCCCATGTCGCGCTTGTGCGCCGGCACATGGGTGATGTCGGCGCCGTCGACGCGGATCGCGCCCGCGCTCGGCGTCTCGAAGCCGGCGATCATGCGCAGTGTCGTGGTCTTGCCGCAGCCGGACGGGCCGAGCAAGGAGAAGAATTCGCCCTGCCTGATGTCCATCGCGACCGCGTCCACCGCGCGGACGCCGCCGTCATAGACCTTGCTGACGCCGGCGATTTCGATCGACGCGCTCATGCGCGGAAGATCCGGTTGACGCGCTGGTCGATCTCGTCCTTGCGCTCGTTGTACCACTTCCAGTCGACCTGGATCAGCTTCGAGACTTTTTCCGGCGTGGTGAGCAGCTTGGCGTCGTACTTGGCGTCGAGCTTCACCTTCCTGTTGGCCGGCGAGTACCACACGGTTTCCGCGAGGCGCTTCTGCACCTCGGGACGCAGCATGTAGTTCACATAGGCGTTGGCGAGCTCCTTCATCTTGCTGCCGGGCGTGATGGTCAAAACCTGTTCCAGCGACAGCACGCCTTCGCTGGGCGAGACGAAGTCGGTCGGCTGGTTCTGGCCGTCATAGCGGTAGATGCCGGAATCGTGGATGACGCAGAGGCCGACCTCGCCCGACAGCAGCATCTTCTCCATCGCGCCGGTGAAATCGACGATCTTGATCGGCTTCAGCTTCTCAAGCGCTGCATAGGCCGCGTCGAGATCGGTCTGGCCCTTGCCGAACAGTGTGCCGCACATCATCAGGAAGGCCTGGCCGAGGCTGTTGACGGGAATGACGTAGCCGCCGCGGACGCCATTGTATTTCGCGTCCCACAGCTCCTTCCAGGAGGTGATGCCGTTGTAGCCCTTATCGGTGCGCATGCCGAGGCCGATGGCGCTGGTGAAGATCGAGACGCCGACGATCTTGTCACTGATGGCGTAGGGATAGACGTCGGCGATATTCGGCACCAGCTTGGGATCGATCTTCGGCTCAACCAGCCCCATTTCGGCGGCGGCCCACTGCTCGTTCGAATTGGTGTGCATCACGTCATAGATCGGCGCGGAGCGTGAGCTGGCCTGGAGCTTTGGCAGATAGGGGAAAGCAGAGTCGATCTGGAGCTTGCACTTGAACTCGCTCTCGAAGGCGGGGCCGATCTCGGCCTTCATGACCTCACCCCATTTGCCGCCCCAGCCGGTGATGCGCAGCGTCGGATCGTCGGCGCGCGCGACATAGGGCGCGGCGATCGTGCCGATGCCGAGCGAGGCGCTCGCGGTCAGAAAGCGGCGGCGGCTGAGCCGTGACGATCCCAGAGCTTTCATCATGTCGATTCCTTAGGGTGTAATGAGCGGTTACAATTTGACGTAGGAGCGCAAGCCGACGGTACGGTCGAGCCCGATGACGACGACAAAGGCGAGAACGATCGAGACCACGGAAGCCGCGCCGATGGTGCCGTCCAGATCGAATTTGAGATAGTTGAACAGCGTGACCGGCAGCGTCTCGTTGCCCGGGCTGACCAGGAACAGCGACACCGGAAACTGGTCGAAAGAGACGATGAACGCGAAGATCGCGCCGGCCAGCACGCCGGGCTTGATCAGCGGCAGCGTCACCTCGAAGAAGGTCCGCAACGGGCTTGCGCCGAGATTTTGTGCGGCTTCCTCCAGGCGTGTGTCGAAATTATGCAGTACGGCGAGTGTCGTGCGCACCACGTAAGGCAGCGTCACCAGCGTGTGGCCGGCGACCAGGCCCCAGGTCGGTCGGCCCACGTCGAGCAGCACATAGGTCTGGAACAGGGCGAGCCCCGTCAGGATTGCCGGCAGCATCAGTGGCGAGAGCATGGTCGCCACGATCAGCCGCGTGCCGGGCAGATTGCCGCGCGCGAGCGCCAGGGCCGCGGAGGCGCCGAGGATCGTCGCGGACACCGTGGTGAGCAGTGCGACTTCGAGGCTGAAGCCGAGTGCCTGCATGAAATCGCGCGAGGCAAAGAATTTCTCGAACCAGCGCAGGGACACGCCGACCGGCGGAAACTGGATGAACGGCGTCGGGTTCAGGGCGAATACGACGACGACGGCGATCGGCGCCAGCAGGAAGACCAGGATGGCGATGTTGATGGAGAGGTAGATGTACCGGCCATAGCGCCTGGGGACTCCGACCAAGCGCGCGGGCGCCGCGGCGCGATCGGGTGCGAGCGAAGGACTGTGCGAGGTGGACGTGCTCATCACCAGTCTCACTGCAATTCGCGCTGGCCGGAGACGAGGCCGAGCGCGCGGTTATAGGCGATGACGAGCAGGAGCGAGATCATCAGCAGGACGATGCCGAGCGCGGCCGCGAAGCCGACGTTGAAGTTCGCCGAGATCTGCTGGTAGATCAGGATCGGCAGCGTCATGATCTGGAATCCGCCGAGCAGGATCGGCGTGACATAGGCGCTGATCGCGAGCGCAAAGACGAGGAGCGAGCCGGCGAGGATGCCGGGCAGGCTCAAGGGCAGCGTCACCTCGAGGAAGGCGCGCAACGGGCTGGCGCCGAGATTTTCTGCGGCCTGCTCGAGCCGCTCGTCGATGCGGCCGATCACGCCGGTGAGCGTCAGCACCATGAAGGGGACGTAGATGTGGACGAGGCCGACCACGATGCCGGTCTCGGTGTACATCAGCTTCAGGGGTTGCGAGATGAGGCCGAGCGACATCAGGGTCTGATTGATTACGCCCTTGTCGGACAGCAGCGTCATCCAGGCGAAGGTGCGCACCACGATGCCGGTCAGCATTGGTGCCAGCACCGCCATCAGCAGCAGCGCATGTCCGGTGCGGCTCTTGATGCGCGCCATCCAGTGCGCCAGCGGATAGCCGATCGCGAGCGCGACCAGCGTGGTCACCAGCCCGATCCGGATCGTGGTCCAGATCACTTCGAGATAATAGGGATCGTCGAACATGCGCGCGTAATGGCGCGTGGTGAAGGCGACCTTTGGCGCCACCACCGGATTGCCAGTGAGCACGCTCATCAGCGCCATCAGTCCGATCGGCAGGAAGAAGAACAGCGCAAACAGCAGCACGCTCGGCAGAATGAAGAGCGCAAGGCTGTTGGGGCGTTGGGTGGCGGCACTGCTCATCGGGTCCCCGTCCGAACGCGCGTTGCGGGTTGATCAAGGGGATCGCCGGTCAGCCGTCGCAGCTTTGCGGCCATCGCCGCCAGCTCGCGCCGGACACTGGCGCGTTCGGCGGCGGTGGTGGCCTGCACCGAATAGGACACCGCGATGCCGATCATCTCGCCGGTCTCGCCGCTCTTCAGCGCAAAGCCTTGCGAGCCCACGCCCTCGATGGATTCATCGGCCGCTTCGGACACCCCGGTGCGGCGGATCTCGTCGAGGCGCGCCATCGCCTGCTTGAAGTTCTGCGGCGAGTTGCGCGGCAGCTTTGGATAGGTCGCGGGCACACGCGCGCGGATGTCCTCGTCGGAGAGGCGGGCGAGCATGGCGCGGCCGTTCGAGGTGGCGAGCGCCGGCGTGCGCTGGCCCGGCGGATTGACCACGCGAAGGGGATTCGAGCCCGGCACGATCCTGAGCACGACCTGCTCGTAGCCGTCGAGCACGGCGATGTAGCCGGTGTGCCCGGTGCGCGCGCAGACCTCGCGCAGCTCGCGCTCGGCCATGCTGATGAGATCGTCATGGGCGCGGTGCAGGCGGCCGAGCTCGAAGGTGAGAAGGCCTGGCCGGTAGCGGCGGGTGTGAGGGTCCTGCTCGAGCAGGCCACAGTCGCGCAGGGAGCGCAGCAGCCGCGAGGTCGAGCTCTTCGGCTTGCCGGTCAGCGCCATCACGTCTGCGAACGACAGATCGGGCCGCGCGCTGGAAAAGCAACGCAGGATCTCGATGGCGTTGGTCAGGGCGCTCATGCTGGTTGGTCCAAGGGAGTTCCAAATTTCGGAACATTGTCCCAAATTCTAAGCCTGGCGTGGAAACGGGCAAGCGGAAATTTCCGGCAGGGTGGTGCCCGATTGCGCAGATGCGACCGAAGGTCGCCCGTGGAGAATTCGAAGCGGCGCACCGTGGTCGAGCGGTGCGCCGCTCCTTTGGGTCAGGCCGCCTCGGCGGCGACGTTGCCGATCCAGTCGCGGGCGAGCGACACGTCGGCCTGCGACAATTGATGGCCGGCCGGCAGGACTTTGTGGGTCACGCTGGCTCCCGATTCCGACAGCAGCGCCGCCAGCCGTGCCGAATTGCTTGCTGGCACGATCGCGTCGGCCTGACCAGACAGCAGCAGAACCGGCTTGCCGGCGAGCTCGGCCCTGGGAGGATCCGACAACGGCACCATCGCCCGCAGCAGGATCGCGCCTGCCAGCGCGTCCGTCTTCAGCAGCAACAGCGCCGCCGCGATGTTGGCGCCGTTGGAGAAGCCGACCGCAACGGGAGCATCGATGCCGTATCGCTGTCGCGCCCCCGTGACGAAGTCGCCGAGCTCGAGCGCGCGGCGGCGCACGTCTTCTTCGTCGAACACCCCTTCGGCGAGACGGCGGAAGAAGCGCGGCATGCCGTGTTCGAGCACGCGGCCGCGCGGCGAGAGCAGGGCGGAGCCCGGCGAGATCATCTTGCCAAGCTCGAGCAAATCGTTCTCGTCGCCACCGGTTCCGTGGAGCAGCAGGAGCGGGGGCGAACCCGCGCGGTGCGCGGGCTCGAAGCGATGGATGAATGGGCTCTCGGTCACGACGCGCTCTCTTCCAGGTTCGGGAGAACCTCCTCGATCTGCTTGCGCTGCGCTTCAAGGAAATTGGGCAGCTTCAGGTCGCGGCCCAGGGTCGCGACGGGTTCATCGACCGCGAAGCCGGGAATATCGGTCGCGATCTCGAACAGCACGCCGCCGGGCTCGCGGAAGTAGATCGAGCGGAAGTAGTTGCGGTCGCGCTGCTCGGTCGGGTGCAGGCCGTGATTGGAGACGAGTTTTTGCGCCATTTGGCCCTGCTCGGCGTCGTCGGCCGCGCGGAACGCGATGTGGTGTACAGAGCCGCCGCCCTGATGGCCGCGCAAGAAGCCCTTGGCTTCGTAGATGTCGACCACGCTGCCTTGCGCGTTCCCGGGTGCCTTGAAGCGGATCACGGAGCCCTCGCGCGCCGTCTCCTTGAGGCCGAACACGTCGGTGAGGACGGCAGCCGTCTTCGCCGCGCTGTCGAGCAGCAGCGTCACGCCATGGAAGCCGCGGATCGCATGCTCGGTTGGCACATCGCCATTGCTCCAGCCCGGCTCGTTCTCCGCGCCGGGGATGCCGACGAGCGCCAGCGCCATGCTGTCGGGATCGGTGAACGGCAGCACGGATTCGCCAAAGCGCTTTTCCAGCGCCTCGTAGGCAATCCCCTTCTCGATGAAGCGCTGTGTCCAGTAGCCCAGCGAGCGCTGCGGCACGCGGAAAGCGGTCTGATGGGTCTCGCCGACGCCGCGGCGCCCCGCAGGCACACCAGCCCAAGGGAAGAAGGTCAGGATGGTGCCGGGCCGTCCGGTCTCATCGCCATAATAGAAGTGATAGGTGCCGGGGTCGTCGAAATTGACCGTCTTCTTGACGAAGCGCAGGCCGAGATCACGGGTGTAAAAGCCGAAATTCCTGATGGGGTCGCCGGCAATCGCGGTGACATGGTGCAGTCCAGACATTGTCGTCCTCCGAAGCTCGTGGAGCGGTCTTGCTCTCTGGCTGGAAATATCGTTCTGCTTTGGATTGGAGACAATCCGTGCAAATATGACGGCTATGTCTACGATTTGGAAACAATCTCCGAGGCCGGTCCTTGGATAAGGTCGCCAGCCTCCGGGCCTTTGTGAAGGTGGTCGAAAGCGGCAGCTTTGCGGAAGCCGGCCGACAGTTGCGGCTGTCGCGCTCCGCGATCAGCAAATACATCGCCGACCTCGAGCAGAGCCTCGGCGTGCAGCTCCTGAACCGGACCACGAGGCATGCGAGCCCGACCGAGAACGGCCAGCAATATTTCGAGCGCGCGGTGGTGATCCTCTCGGAGATCGAGGCCGCCGACCAGGCGGTGGCGCAGGCCCAGTCGGCGCCTCGCGGCCTGTTGCGCGTCAACGCGCCGATGTCGTTCGGCACCATGCGGCTCGGGCCTGTGCTCGCCGACTTCATGGAAAGATATCCGGAGCTGCAGCTCCAGCTCGTGCTCAGCGACGATTTGCTCGATCCCGTCCAAGACGGATTTGACGTGACGCTGCGGATCGCGGAACTGGAATCCTCCAGCCTGATCGCGCGGAAGATCGTGCCGGTGGCGCGCATGATCTGCGCCTCACCGGACTATCTGGCGCGCCACGGCGTACCGAAGCATCCGCAGGATCTGCGCGACCATACCTCGCTGACCTATGGCTTCCTGCTCACCGGCAATCAATGGAAGCTCACCGGCGCCGACGGCGATCACTGGATCCAGCCGGCCTGGTCGCTCTGCGTCAACAACGCCGAAGTGCTGCGCGATGTCGCGATCCGGGGCAGAGGGCTGGCGCTGCTTCCCGAATTCATCGCCGCCGATGCCTTGAAGAAGGGCGAGCTTCGCGCCGTGCTGGAAGATTATTCGGCGCCACCGCTCGCGCTCTATGCGGTCTATCCGCCGACGCGGCATCTGTCGCTGAAGGTGCGACTCTTCATCGATTTCCTCGTCGAGCGCTTTAGCCCACGCGACGAGGCTAGCTGACCGAACGCTGCTCGGCGCGAGCAGATCATCCAGCGCGCCGGCGCCGAGCAGCTCTTTCTGGTCGTCGAGAAAGTGCCGGTAGATCAATGCCCCGGTCGCAAGCGGCGGCGCGTCGGTCGCGCCCTGCTCGGGTCTTGTTCATGACGTTCGAGGCCAATTATGCGACGCCGCTGAAGATGGCGGTCTCGACCCAGCGGCACTACGAGGCTTACGGCCGCATCATCTTCCGGCCGCTCTTGATGTTCGAGAAGCAGCAAAGCGCCGCGCCGGCGACGATTGCCGACAAGAGCAAATCTTAGCGCTTTCGCGACGCTGCTAGCGTCGCAGCGTGAATTCGTCCGCGCCGCGCCGGTGTTCCCATTTCGTCTGCTCGAGCTCGGGCTGGTCGCATTCGGCCTCGGGATAGCCGATGCAGAGATAGGCGATGAATTTCCAGGACGGCGGCACGTCGAGAGTGGTGTGGATGCGGTCCGGGCTCAAGATCGACACCCAGCCGAGCCCGATGCCGTCAGCGCGCGCGGCGAGCCACATCGCGGTAATCGCAGCGACGACGGAATATTCCGTTGTCTCGGGCATGGTCGCGCGGCCGAGGCCGTGGCCGATATCGCTCGCCTTGTCCGCGAACACAGCGAGGTGGCCAGGTGCCTGGTCGAGGCCTGAGAGCTTGAGCGCGGCATAGCGCTCAGCGCGTTCGCCGGAGTAACCATTCAGCGCGTCGGTGTTGCAGGCCTTGAAGTCGTCGATCACGGCGCGGCGCCGTGCGGCATCATCGACGGTGACGAAGCGCCAGGGCTGGCTGAGGCCGACTGAAGGCGAGAGGCAGGCCGTGTCGATCAGGCGCGCGATGGCGCCATCCGGCAGCGGATCGGTCCGAAAGCGGCGCACATCGCGGCGCCACACGAACAGTTCGTGCAAGTGTCGGCGAAAGATGTCGTCGAATTGGACCATCAGGTCATCCTCCCGTCTGAAGGAAGGCTGCGGACACCAGCAGGACCAGGATCTCGCCAGCCTGCTCGAAGGCCCCGAGGATGTCGCCGGTCTGCCCGCCGATCTGGCGGATGGCAAGCCGCGCCAGGATCAGCCCGGCGAGCGACAGCAGGACGAGGCCGACCAACGCCTTGCCCGGCCCGAGCGCAAGCGCGAGACAGAGCGTCCCGAGAGCGAAGGCGATGGCCACGCTGCGGCCCGGCGGCGATCCGGCGCCCGCCGACAGCCCGTCAGGCCGCGCCGCCGGTACCAGTGACATGAAGGCCGGCACGCCCGCGCGCGCTGCAGCATGCGCGGACACGAGAGCGAGGGTCACGAGCCACGGATTGGCAATGGCCGCGAGCGCGCTCCAGCGCAGTCCGAACGACAGGATCAGCGCGCAGGCGCCATAGCTGCCGATCCGGCTGTCGCGCATGATCTCGAGCTTGCGCTCGCGCGTCCTTCCACCGCCGAGCCCGTCGGCGGTATCGGCAAGCCCGTCCTCGTGCAGTGCGCCGGTGATGAGGACCGTCGTGGCCAGCGCGAGCAGGGCGGCCGTCGCGGCGGGCACTCCTAGCCTGCTTGCGATCGCATAGGCGGCAGCACCTGCAAGGCCCACCAGCAGCCCGGCGATGGGCAGCGCCCAGGTCGCGCGCGCGATCGTGCTGTCGCCGGCCGGCTTCGACGATCCAACCGGCAGGATCGTGACGAATGACGCCGCGATCCCGAGATCGGCGATGACGTCCCGGATCATCTCGGCGCGGGGCTTCATTTCAGCTTCATCGGCAAGCCGGCGACGACGAATTCGACCTCGTTGGCGACAGCCGCGATGACCTGGTTCATGATCCCGGCGGCATCGCGAAAGCTCCGCCCCAGCGCGTTGTCGGGCACGATGCCGAGGCCGACTTCGTTGCTGACGAGGACGACCGGGCTGTTAAGGCGGGGCAGGGCATCGGCAAGCTCCGTCACCGCGCGCGACCAGTCGCGCTCCGCATGCATCATGTTGGAGAGCCACAGCGTCAGACAGTCCACGAGCCTTGCGCCGCCACCATCGGTCGCGACCAGCACCTCGACGAGATCAAGCGGCACCTCGCGATCGATCCAGTCGGTTCCGCGCCGCGTGCGATGAGCTGCGATGCGCGCCTCCATTTCCGCATCGAGCGCCTCGGCCGTCGCGACATAGACGGGCTGCCCGGGAAAGGCGCGCGCGCGGCTTTCCGCGCGTTTGCTCTTGCCCGATCGCGCTCCGCCCGTGATCAGAATGACAGCCATAAAGGTCTCCTGTGGCCAGCACTAATCACCAAACGCGACCAAAGACAAAGCCGAAATCCGAGGGTCGGGGGCTTGCGCTCGGCCGATGCTTTGCGCAACAGGGGCGGACAGGAGGCGTGTGTGGGCTTTGCAGGTGCGATGGCGGTGGCGATGGCGGTGGATGCCCTGGTGGGCTGGCCGTCGTGGCTGTTCGCGCGGATCGGCCATCCCGTGACCTGGCTCGGCCGGCTGATCGCGGGGGTCGACACCGCCTGGAATAGGCCGTCCGATCCTCCGGCTGTTCGCCGCGCCGCCGGCGTGGCCGGCGCGCTCGTGGTGATTGCGCTGTCGGTCGCGCTCGGCTGGGCGCTTCAGTCGTTGCTTACCGCGGGCTGGATCCAACTCGTGCTCGTGGGCATTCTCGCCTGGCCGTTGGTCGCTTTGCGCTCGTTGCATGATCATGTCGCAGCGGTCGCAAGACCCTTGCTGGCCGGTGACATCGCCGCTGCGCGGGAAGCTGTCTCGCGCATCGTCGGCCGCGATCCCGCCGCCCTCGACGACGCCGGCATCGCGCGCGCGGCGATCGAGAGCCTGGCGGAAAACGCCTCCGACGGCATCGTGGCGCCGGTGTTCTGGGGCGCGCTGTTCGGTCTGCCCGGAATTCTCGGCTACAAGGCAATCAATACGCTGGACTCCATGATCGGCCATCGCACCGAACGGCACGATGCCTTCGGCTGGGCGGCTGCGCGGATCGACGATGTCGCCAATTTCATTCCGGCGCGCCTGACCGGATTCTTGTTCGTGCTGCTGGCACCAAAGCGGTCGGAGGCGCTGTCGCGCATGACACGCGATGCACGCCGCCATCGCTCCCCCAATGCCGGCTGGCCGGAAGCGGCGATGGCCGGCGCGCTCGGCGTGCGGCTCAGTGGTCCACGCGCGTATCAAGACAGCGTCAGCAACGAACCCTGGCTGAACGAAGGCGCGCGCGATCCGCGCGCCGCCGATATCGGCGAGGGGCTGACGATCTACCGCCGCGCCATGCTGCTGCTCGCCGGCGTGCTTGCGATCCTGGCTTTCGCATGAAAGAACGGGGCATGCATGAGCATGGCGGAAATCTTGATCTGGCCCAGCAGCGTTTTGGCGGACGCGTGGAGGACTGGATCGACCTCTCGACGGGGATCAACCGGCTGTCGTATCCGGTCGGCGAAGTGAGCATGCGCGCGTGGAGCGCGCTGCCCTCGCGGTCCGAGATCGAGACCCTGCATCAGGCCGCCCAGCACGCCTATCGCACGAGTGCGCCGGTTGTCGCGATGGGCGGCGCGCAGGCCGCCATTCAACTGTTGCCGCAGCTCGCACCGCGCGGCCAGGCGCGCATCCTCACGCCGACTTACAACGAGTATGCTCCAGTCCTGTCGGCCGCGGGCTGGGAGGTTGAAGAGGTCAGCGAACTCGATGCGCTGGCCGGCGCGGCCCTCGCCATCGTGGTCAATCCCAACAATCCCGACGGCCGGTGTTACGCACCCAAGGATCTGCTCGCGCTGTTGCCGCGTGTCGGCCGCCTTGTGATCGACGAGAGTTTTGCCGACGCAGTTCCGCACTTGTCGCTCACTTCGGAAGCACTTCGGCCGGGACTCCTGATCCTGCGCTCATTCGGGAAGTTTTACGGTCTTGCTGGTCTGCGACTCGGCTTCGCGCTTGGCGATGCGACCGATATCGTCAAGCTTGCGGCGATGTCCGGTCCGTGGCCGGTGTCGGGGGCGGCGATCGCGATCGGCCGCCGCGCCTTGCTTGACGACGCTTGGGCCGAAGCAACGTCAGCTCGCCTTGCACGCGAGAGCGTCGGGCTCGACGCCATGGTGCAATCGCAGGACTGGAGGCTCGTCGGCGGCACACCGCTGTTTCGTCTCTACGAGATGCCCGATGCGCTCGCCGCGCAGGAAAAATTGGCGGGGGCTCAGATTTGGTCCCGCATCTTCGCGCGGAAACCGAATTGGCTGCGCCTCGGACTTCCGGGCAGCGAGACGGAATGGTCGCGCCTCGCCGAGGTATTAGCGCGCTAGCGCGAGCAGGCCATCGACGTCGAGATGCGCTTCGATGTGATCGGCAAGCGCATCGAGCGCGCTTTCGACCCTGGCGTGATACGGCTCGTCGCCTGCGGGAATATCAAGCTTTGCGAGATACGCCTTTCGGAAATCATCTGAGGTAAAGAGGCCGTGCAAATAGCTGCCTTGCACGCGACCGTCGCGCGAGATCGCGCCTTCCGGTTCGCCGTTGAGTTTCGCAAACGGGCGCGCACGATCCGGCCCGTCGGTGCGGCCGATGTGAATTTCGTAGGCCTGGATCGGTTGATCCGTCCCCGCATGCACTGCCTCAACCCGTGTCAGCGTCTTCTGCGCGCTCATCTCTGTCGTCACATCCAGAAGTCCGAGGCCCGGCGTTTCGCCCGCGGGTCCCTCGATGCCGTCGGGATCGGCCACGCTGCGCCCGAGCATCTGGTAGCCGCCGCAGAGGCCGAGCACATGGCCGCCGCGGCGATGATGCGCCAGCAGATCGATGTCCCAACCCTGCGCGCGCAGGAAGGCGAGATCGCCGCGGGTCGATTTCGAGCCGGGGATGATGACGAGGCGCACATCGCCGGGGATCGCTTCGCCGGGACGCACCAGCACGAGATCGACGCCCGGCTCGAGCTTGAGCGGATCGAGATCGTCGAAATTGGCGATCCGTGACAACGCGAGGCAGGCGATCTTGCATTGGCCCGGCTTTCGCGCGTCGCGCAGACCCAGCGCGTCCTCGGCCGGCAACTCGCCGGCGCGCGCGAACCAGGGCAGCACGCCAAAGCCGAGCCAGGATGTTTTCTGCTCAATCAGCTTATAGCCGTCGTCGAACAACGTGGGATCGCCGCGGAACTTGTTGATGACAAAGCCCTGGATCATCGCGGCGTCGTTCGGGTCGATCACCGTCTTGATGCCGACAAGCTGGGCAATGACGCCGCCGCGGTCGATGTCGCCGACCAGCACGACCGGAACGTCGGCCTTGCGCGCAAAACCCATATTGGCGATGTCGGCCTTGCGCAGATTGACTTCGGCCGGGCTGCCGGCGCCTTCGACCAGCACGAGATCGGTACGCGTCTTGAGCCGCTCAAAACTCTCGAGCACTGCACCCAGCAGCGATGGCTTCATCGCTGCGTATTCGCGCGCACGCGCGGTCGCGATGCGCTTTCCCTGCACGATAACTTGTGCGCCAACATCGGTCTCGGGCTTGAGCAGCACCGGGTTCATGTCGGTGTGTGGCTCGACGCCCGCGGCGAGCGCCTGAAGCGCCTGGGCGCGGCCGATCTCGCCGCCATCCACGGTCACCGCGGCATTGTTCGACATGTTCTGCGGCTTGAAAGGCATCACGCGCAGGCCGCGGCGCGTTGCGGCGCGCGCAAGGCCGGCGACGATGAGCGATTTGCCCACGTCCGAACCGGCCCCTTGGATCATCAATGCGCGCGCCATCGCTGAGCCCAATCAGAACTCGACGCCGGCCTGCGCCTTGATGCCGGAGCGGAACGGGTGCTTGACCAGCGTCATCTCGGTCACGAGATCGGCGATCTCGATCAGCTCGTCCTTGGCGTTGCGCCCGGTGAGGACGACATGTGTCATCGGCGGCTTGTGCGTCTTCAGGAAATCGACGACCTCAGCGATATCGAGATAGTCGTAGCGCAGCGCGATGTTGATCTCGTCGAGCACGACCATGCGCAGATTGGAATCGAGGATCAATTCCTTTGCCTTCTCCCAGCCGGCGCGTGCGGCGGCGACGTCGCGGGCGCGGTCCTGCGTCTCCCAGGTAAAGCCTTCGCCCATCGCATGGAACTGGCAGAGATCGCCAAAATGGCCGGTCAGCAGGCGCCGCTCGCCGGTATCCCAGGCGCCCTTGATGAACTGCACGACCGCGCAGGGAAAGCCATGGGCGACGCAGCGCACGATCATGCCGAAGGCCGAGGAGGACTTGCCCTTGCCGGCGCCGGTGTGGACGATGATCAGGCCTTTTTCGCCGCTCTTGGTCGCCATGATCTTGTCGCGGGCGACCTTGATCTTCGCCATTTTCGCAGCGTGGCGGGCGTCGGTTTCCTCGGCCGTCTGGGTATCCGGTTCAGGCGTCATCGTACCTGGTCCTTCGGCTTGACAAGAGGCGGCCGGGGGCAAATGGTGGCCCGGCGTTGGTTCCTGTCCTATGACAGGCGAAGAGGGAATGCGATAGGGTCCGAATCTGCAAGATTCGGGTCCAAAATGCAGCCGCCCCCGCGACCGTGACCGGAGAGATGCCCGAAGCCACTGATACCTCACGGGGGATCGGGAAGGCGGGGATCGAAGGGTAAAACCCCTGCTCCGCAAGCCGGGAGACCTGCCAGCGCGGACGATTTTTGACCGGCGGACGGGGTGTTCCGCGACGGGGAAACGGGCCTTCGCAAAGCGTGGTCCGTGCGCCTCATCGCCTCCCGCTATTTATCCTGGAAGAGGCGATGACCGTCACACTTCACGTCTGCATCACCTGCCGTGCCGGCGAGACGCTTAGCGAGGGCGAGCCCACGCCGGGCAAGCGTCTGCATGGTGCCATCCTCGACTCCGGTGTGCCTAATGGCATCAATGTGGTTCCCGTCGAATGCCTGTCGGCCTGCAGCCAGGGCTGCTCGGTCGCGCTCAGCGCGCCAGGCCGCTGGTCCTATGTCTATGGCCGTCTGTCGGACGCCCATGCGCAGGATGTGGTCGCGGGCGCAGCCGCCTATGCGGCCGCGCCCGACGGCATCGTGCCCTGGCGCAGCCGTCCCGAAATCTTCCGCAAGCAGTCGCTTGCCCGCATTCCCCCCATTGCCGTCGTACCGGAGGCCGCCGAATGAATTCGCTCGCAAAAGTCCCCGTCACGGTGGTCACGGGTTTTCTGGGCTCCGGCAAGACCACGCTGATCCAGCATCTCCTCGCCAACGCCGGCGGCAAGAAGCTCGCGGTGCTCGTCAATGAGTTCGGCAGCGAGGGCGTTGATGGCGAGATCCTGAAGTCTTGCGCCGACGCGAACTGTCCGGAAGAAAACATCGTCGAGCTCGCCAATGGCTGCATCTGCTGCACCGTTGCCGACGATTTCATTCCGACCATGGAGCTGTTGCTGGCGCGGCCGGTGAGGCCCGATCATATCCTGATCGAGACCTCGGGGCTGGCGTTGCCGAAGCCGCTGCTCAAGGCCTTCGACTGGCCGCAGATACGCTCCCGCATCACGGTCGATGGCGTGATCGCGCTGGCCGATGCCGAGGCTGTGGCGGCCGGCCGTTTCGCGCCGGACCCGATTGCTGTCGAAGCGCAGCGCGCGGCGGATGAAAGTCTCGATCACGAGACGCCGCTGTCGGAAGTGTTCGAAGACCAGATTGCATGTGCAGATATCGTCTTGCTGACCAAGGCCGATCTTGCGGGCGCGGCGGGACTCGAAGCGGCCAAGGCTGCGATCACCGCCGAGATGCCGCGTCGCGTGCCGATGCTCCCCGTGACTGACGGCGCGATCGATGCGCGCGTGATCCTCGGTCTCGGCGCCGCCGCTGAGAATGATATCGCGGCGCGCCCCTCGCATCACGATGGCGAGCAGGACCACGAGCACGACGACTTTGCCTCCGTCGTGATCGATCTTCCGGAGGTGACCGATATCAACGCGCTGGTTGCTTCCGTTCAGCGTCTGGCGCGCGAGCAGAACGTGCTGCGCGTGAAGGGCTATATCGCGGTGGCGGGCAAGCCGATGCGCCTGCTGCTCCAGGCCGTCGGCGAGCGCGTGCGGCACCAGTTCGATAAGCCCTGGGGCGCCGGCGGGCGCCAGTCAAAACTCGTCGTGATCGGCGAGCACGGTGATATCGACGCGGCCGCAATCAGGTTAGGACTCGGGATCTGATGCACGTCGTCTTCCGCGAGAGCCGCGGTCTCGAGGAGACCGCCACGCCAAGGGACATCGGCCAGGATACGGCCGATCTCGTGGTGCTCTCGTACTCGGACTCCGATCTCGCCGCGTTTGCCGCTGGCTGGCGGCGCGGCCGCGACAGCCTGCCGTCGCTGCGGTTGGCGAACCTCGCGGAGCTCCGTCATCCACTCTCGATCGACACCTATATCGAGCGCACGCTGTCGCAGGCGCGTGGCATCCTGCTGCGCCTGATCGGCGGCGAATCCTATTGGGCCTACGGGCTCGCGGCCCTGCATCAGCTCGCCAGGGATCGCAACATCGTGCTGGCCGTGCTGCCGGCCGACGGCCGCGACGACTCGCGGCTGGACGCGTACTCGACCTTGCCGGTCTCGACGCTGCGGCGGCTCAAGGTGCTCTGCGATACCGGCGGCCCGGTCGCCGCCCAGGCGGCGATCGCGCAACTCGCGCTAGCCTCGGGCCTTTATGCCGGGCCGGTCGTCGGCGAGATGACCGTGCCCGAGATCGGTTTTTACGATCCCGCACGCGGCGTCATTGCCGCGCCGCCGGCCAGCGAGGGGAAGCCACGCGCGCTGGTGACGTTCTATCGCTCCTATCTCACCGCCGCGGACACCGGCCCGGTCGATGCCCTGATCGCGGCACTGCGTGAGAAGGGATTTGATGCCTACGGCGTGTTCGTCACCTCGCTGAAGGCCGCGGGCGTTATGGATTGGCTGCGCGCGTATCTCGTACAAAATCCTCCGGCCGCGATCGTCAATGCGACGGCGTTCTCGGCGATGAGCGACGATGGTAGAACGCCGTTCGATGCCGCATCGTGTCCGGTGTTCCAGGTCGCGCTCTCTACGGCACGGCGTGAAGACTGGTCGGAGTCACTGCGCGGTCTGTCGCCCGGCGACCTTGCGATGCATGTGGTGCTGCCCGAGGTCGACGGCCGTGTGTTCGCGGGCGTGGTGAGTTTCAAATCGGCCGCGATGCGCGATCCCGATCTGCAGTTTTCGCATCTTGCGCACGGGCCCGACGAGGAGCGCGTGAAGGCTGTCGCCGCGCGCGTCGCCGCCTGGCAGCGGCTCGCGGAGAAGCAAACAAGCGAGAAGCGGGTGGCGATCGTGCTCTCGAACTATCCAGGCCGTCCGCACCAGATCGCGCATGCGGTTGGTCTCGATGCGCTTGCATCGGTCGAAGCGT
This sequence comes from Bradyrhizobium sp. F1.4.3, assembly GCF_040548375.1. Classification (NCBI taxonomy): domain Bacteria; kingdom Pseudomonadati; phylum Pseudomonadota; class Alphaproteobacteria; order Hyphomicrobiales; family Nitrobacteraceae; genus Bradyrhizobium; species Bradyrhizobium sp. F1.4.3. The sequence goes on along the minus strand of NZ_JBEPRN010000001.1, from coordinate 1,309,471 downwards.
TGCTGTCCGACCTTGCGGAGGCCGGCTTCGACGTTGCTCCGTCTCATGCACTCGGCGAGACCCTGCTCAAGCAGAAATTGACTTGGGGTGTCGCCGATTACCACGCGGCGCTCTCGCGGCTTCCGCAGTCATTGCAGGATGATCTGGCGCAAGCCTGGGGCGCGCCAGAGAAGGATCCGAGCTGCCGAGACGGCGCGTTCCATTTCGCGGCCATCACATGCGGCCAATCGGTCATCGCAGTCCAGCCCGAGCGTGGCGATACGGCCACGCGGGATGGCGACTATCACGATCTCGCCCGCACGCCGCGCCACGCCTATGTCGCTTTCTATCTCTGGCTCCGGCAGCGGGATATCGACGCCGTCCTGCACATGGGCGCGCATGGCACGCTGGAATGGCTGCCCGGAAAATCCGTGGCGCTGTCATCGAGCTGCTGGCCGGAAGCGCTGATCGGAGAGGTGCCCGTCATCTATCCCTTCATCGTCAACGATCCCGGCGAGGCCGCGCAGGCCAAGCGGCGTACGGGTGCCGTCACGATCGGCCATCTGCCGCCGCCGCTTGCTGCATCGGTCGTGCCGGAAGGCCTGCGCCGGCTCGAGCAACTCCTCGACGAATATTCGACCGCCGACGGTCTCGATCCTGCCCGCCGCCAGCGCCTGATCGCTGCGATCCGTGACGAGGCGCGCGCTGCGGGCCTCGAAAATGATCTCGGCCTCGATGCGTCGGCCGCGCCGGCCGAAGCCATCCCGCGGATTGATCGCTTCGTTTGCGACCTCAAGGAGAGCCAGTTCGGCGACGGCCTGCACGTGTTCGGTCGCGGCGCCTGCGGCGAGGCGGAGCGGGATGCGCTGCGTGTCGCGCTTGCAGGCCAACGCGTCGCGCCGGGGCCGTCGGGCTCGCCCTATCGTGGGCGCCAGGACGTGCTGCCCACCGGGCGGAACCTGTTTGCCGTCGATCCGCGCGCTGTGCCGACGCCGTCGGCGCATGCGCAAGGCATCAGGCTCGCCGAAGAGCTGTTGCGCCGTCACTTGCAGGATCATGGCGACTGGCCGAAAGGGCTCGTGGTCGATCTCTGGGGCTCCGCGACCATGCGCACGGCGGGTGAGGAGTTTGCGATGGCGCTGCATCTCGCTGGCCTCGCGCCGCGATGGGATCACGCGTCCGGCCGTGTCACCGGCTACGACATCGTCGCGCCGGCCGAACTCGGCCGTCCCCGCATCGACGTCACGCTGCGTGTGTCGGGTCTGTTCCGTGACGTCTTTTCCGGCCTTGCGCAATTGTTCGAAGCCGCAGCCGAGGCGCTCGCGACGCGCGAGGACGAGGGCGACGAGAATCCATACCGCTATCGTGCGTCCCGCGTGTTCGCGCCGCGTCCCGGACAATACGGTGTTGGCCTGTCGGCGATCCCGGATGCCTTCACAGCTGATACCCGCGAGGCCGCGGGCGAGGCTTGGCTGTCGGCGTCATCCTGGGCGTTTTCCGCCGATGGCGCGATCAAGCCCGATCGTGCCGGCATCGAGGCGCGGCTCGCGTCTGCCGACGCCTTCGTCCACGTCCAGGACTTGCCGGAAACGGACCTTCTGCTCGCCGCCGACTACGCGGCGCATGAGGGCGGCATCGTAGCCGCCGCAGCGCACCTCGGCGCGGCCACGCCGTCGCTCTATCATCTCGATGCAACGCGTCCCGAGCAGCCGCATGCGCGCACGCTGACGGAAGAAATCTCGCGTGTCGTCCGCGCGCGCGCCGCCAATCCGGCCTGGATCGCCGGCATGATGCGCCACGGCTTTCGCGGCGCAGCCGAGATCACCGCGACACTCGAACACATGGCCGCTTTCGCCCATCTGGCTGGCGCTGTGCCGCCGCATCTGTTCGATCTCTACTATGACGCGACGCTTGGCAATGACGACGTCCAGGCCTTCATGGCACGTGAAAATCCGGCAGCGCTCACCGCAATGGAGACTTGCTTCACCCGCCTGCATGAGGCCTCGCTCTGGCGAACGCGCCGTAATTCGATCGCGGCTCGGCTCCGGGAGGCGTCATGAGCGCGGCTGCGGTCAAAGGCTGGTGTCCCGGCGCGCTGCGGCCGATGCAATCGGGTGATGGGCTCGTGGTCCGCGTGCGCCCGTTCGGCGGCCGGCTCGATGCGGCGCAGATCGCCGGGCTTGCACATCTGGCCGAACGCCACGGCAACGGCCTGATCGATGTGACCAGCCGCGCCAATCTCCAGATCAGGGGTATCAGCGAGGCCAGCCATCGGCTGGTGCTCGACGGGCTTGCGCAACTGGCGCTGCTCGATCCGGACGCCGACACCGAATCCCGGCGCAACATCCTCGTGACACCGTTCTGGCGCACCGGAGACGAAACCCAATCGCTCGCCGCCGAGCTCGAAGAGGCGCTCGCGGACAGCCCACTCCAACTCCCCACGAAGTTCGGCTTTGCCATCGATGACGGAACCTCCCGCGTTCTCGCCGGCGATTCCGCGGATGTGCGGATCGAGCGCGATAGCTCCGGTGGCTTCCTGGTGAGGGCCGATGGCGCCAAGCTCGGCCGTTCGGTTGCGCGTGGGGACGTCGTGACTGCTGCGCTCGCGCTTGCAAACTGGTTCGTCACCTCAGGCGGCGCCAAGGGTGGGCGAGGGCGCATGGCGGCGCATGTTGCCGCCGATGCGGTCTTGCCTGAGGCGCTGCGCGGCGAGGCTGAGCCCGCGCCGATCATGGCTGCGTCGCGCCCCGGCCTCTATCCGCAAGGCGCGATGGTCGGCGTCGCATTCGGACAGATGCCGCATGCGACGCTCAATCAATTTGCCGGTTGCGGACATGCGCTGCGCATGACGCCATGGCGGATGGTCTTGAGCGAAGGCAAGCGGGTGATGCCGAGCGCGCCCGATCTCATCACCGAGGCCTACGATCCAGCGCTGCGGGTCATCGCCTGTAGCGGTGCGCCGCGTTGCCGCGAGGCGCATGCCGATACTCGTGCGCTGGCGGCGGCGCTCGCGCCGAACATTGGCGCGGCCGCGCGGCTTCACGTCTCCGGCTGCGCCAAGGGTTGCGCTCATTCCGGTTCGGCGGCGATTACGCTTGTTGCGACCGGCGCAGGTTTCGATCTCGTGCGTGGCGGATCGACGCGCGATGAGCCCATCCTGCGCGGGCTGAATCGCGACGACATCGTGGGCAATCCCTCCATCCTGATGGGAGGGCACTGATGCCGCATCTCTATGAGACCGATGGCGCGGCGATCTACCGGCAATCCTTTGCCACCATCCGGGCCGAGGCCGATCTTGCGCGCTTCACGCCCGATGAGGAACAGGTCGTGGTGCGGATGATCCATGCCGCCGGCATGGTCGGGCTTGAGGCGCATGTTCGCTTCACGCCGGGCATGGCGACCGCGGCGCGTGCGGCGTTGCAGAGAGGTGCCCCGATCCTGTGCGACGCGCGCATGGTCTCGGAAGGAATCACGCGCGCGAGACTTCCCGCGGCCAACGCCGTCATCTGCACGCTCGGCGACGAGGCCGTTCCTGCGCTTGCGCAATCCATGCACAACACGCGCTCGGCGGCGGCGCTGGAGTTGTGGCGGCCGCATCTCGACGGCGCGGTCGTCGCGATCGGCAACGCGCCGACCGCGCTGTTTCATCTCCTCAACATGCTGGAGGACGGCGACTGCCCGCGGCCGGCGGCGATTATCGGCTGTCCGGTCGGTTTCGTCGGCGCCGCCGAATCCAAGGCCGCGCTGATGGCCGATCCGCCGGTGCCGGCCCTGACGGTCGAGGGCCGCCTCGGCGGTTCCGCGATCACGGTCGCCGCCGTGAACGCGCTGGCGAGCCGGAGCGAATAGCTATGGGACGCGTCATCTGCTGCGGTCTCGGCCCCGGCGATCCCGACCTGATGAGCGTGCGCGCGGACCGCACGGTGCGCGGTGCAAAGCATGTCGCCTATTTCCGCAAGAAGGGCAGACCGGGCCAGGCGCGGCGCATCGTCGAGGGCATGCTCGCAAGCGATGTGACGGAATATCCGATGGAATATCCGGTCACCACGGAGATCGCGTTCGACAGTCCTGAATATGTTCAGTTGCTCGCCGGCTTCTACGACGAATGGGCGGAGCGCCTGGCGCGGCTCGCGCGCGCGGTCGATGTCGTCGTGCTCTGCGAGGGCGATCCCTATTTCTACGGTTCCTTCATGCACCTGCACACGCGGCTGCAAGGCCGCGTCGAGATCGAGGTGATCGCCGGCATTCCCGGCATGGTTGGTTGCTGGAACGTCGTTGGCCAGCCGATCGCGCTCGGCGACGACGTGACGACGGTGCTGATGGGGACGCTGGCTGAAGACGAGCTGGAACGACGCATGCGCGATTCCGATGCACTCGTCATCATGAAGACCGGCCGCAATCTCCAGAAGGTACGTCGCGCGCTCGCGTCGGCCGGTCGACTGAATGACGCCTGGCTGGTCGAGCGCGGCACCATGCCGGGCGAGCGGGTCGCGCGGCTCGCGGATGTCGATGCTACTGAGTGTCCCTATTTCGCGATCGTGCTCGTGCACGGCAAGGGCCGGCAGATGGACGCTGCCGAATGACGGGCACGCTGACCATCGTGGGCCTCGGGCCGGGCAATGAGGCGATGGTAACGCCCGAGGTCTCCGGCGCGCTTGCAGCCGCGACCGATATTCTGGGCTATGCGCCCTATGTTGCGCGCGTGCCACCGCGGGCCGGACTCACCCTGCATCCGTCCGACAACCGTGAGGAGCTGCAACGCGCGAGCGAAGCGCTGAAGCTTGCGGCCGAAGGCGGACAGGTTGTCGTCGTGTCTTCCGGCGACCCCGGCGTCTTCGCAATGGCATCCGCCGTGTTCGAAGCGCTCGAACAGGCGCCGCAATGGCAAAAGATTCCGATCCGCGTGCTGCCTGGTGTCACCGCGATGCTGGCGGCGGCCGCGCGCGCCGGTGCGCCCCTCGGTCATGATTTTTGCGCGATCAATCTCTCCGACAATCTCAAGCCGTGGGCGGTGATCGAGAGGCGCCTGCGGCTGGCGGCGGAGGCTGATTTTTCCATCGCGTTATACAATCCGCGCTCGGCGAGCCGGCCCGAGGGATTTGGCCGAGCGTTGGCGGTGCTGAAAGAGGCCGGTTGCGGCGAGCGGCTCGTGATTTTTGCGCGCGCGGTCAGCGCGCCCGATGAAAAGATCGAGACCGTCGCGCTGAACGAGGCACGGCCTGAGATGGCCGACATGCGCACGTTGGTGATCGTCGGCAATTCGCAGACGCGCCGCGTCGGCCGCTGGGTCTATGCGCCGAGGCAGGTCCGATGACCGAGCCACTGCATCACCTCGGCGACGCTCTCGACCCGCTTCCGCTGAGGCAATTGCGGCCGCGAGATCATGATCACGGGAAGGCCCAGTGTCCGAGCCGCGTCGATCTTGGCGTGTGCACCTTCGCCACCGGAATTGCGGGCGACGACCCATGCGATGCCGCGCGCGCACATCGTCTCCAACTCGCTTTGAAGCGTGAACGGTCCGCGCGACACGATCACATCGGCTGCGAAGGGCAGGGACGCTTCCGGCGGATCGACGAAACGGAGTGTGTACGCGTGCTGCGGCTTTGCAGCAAACGGCGCGATGTGCTGGCGCCCGATGGCGAGGAACACCTTCGCCGGCGACTCCGGCAGCGCGGCGGCCGCGGCGTTGACATCCATGACCTCGATCCAGTTGTCGCCGGGCGCCTTGGCCCAAGGCGCGCGCTCGAGCGCGATCAGCGGCGTTCCGGTTTCCGCGCACGCGGCAACCGCGTTGCGGCTCATCTCGGCGGCGAAGGGATGCGTCGCGTCGATCACATGCGTGATGGTTTCACAACGGATGTAATCGGCAAGGCCGCTTACCCCGCCAAAACCGCCGATGCGGGTCGGCAGCGGCTGATCGGCAGGCGCGCGGGTGCGGCCGCCATAGGAATAGACGGCGTCGATGCCCGCGCGTGCGATCTCCGCCGCAAGCTGGCCTGCATCGCTCGTTCCGCCCAGAATGAGGGCGCGCGTCATGGCTGATCCCTGGCTGACCATCATCGGTATCGGCGAAGATGGCCTCGCCGGGCTCTCGGAAGCAAGCCGAAAGGCGCTTGCCGAGGCTGAAACCGTGTTCGGCGGCGAGCGCCATCTTGCGCTCGCGGGCGTGACCGGCCGCGGCCGCCCGTGGCCGGTGCCGTTCGACGCAGAGGTGGTGCTGAGCTGCCGCGGCCGCCCGACCGCAGTACTCGCCTCCGGCGATCCGTTCTGGCACGGCGCCGGCGCAAACCTTGCCGAGAAGTTGGATCAGAGCGAGTGGATTGCGTATTCGGCGCCGTCAACCTTCTCGCTCGCCGCCGCGCGGCTCGGCTGGCGCCTCGAATCCGTCGTCTGCCTCGGTCTGCATGCCGCGCCGCTCGAGCGCCTCGTGCCGCATCTTGCGCCGGGCGCGCGGATCATTTGTCTCGTGCGCGACGGCAAAGCGGCTGGCGAGCTTGCAAAATGGCTGACGGGCCAGGGATGGGGCGTCTCGGCATTCTGGACTCTCGCCGCACTCGGTGGGTCGCGCGAAGGCATCGCAAAGCATCGCGCCGACAGCTTTGTGGGCGATCTCGCCGGAAACCTGATCGCCGTGGCACTCGAGGCGAGGGGAGCGCAGGGCATTCCCCGCAGTTCGGGACTGTCGGACGACCTCTTCATCCATGACGGCCAGATCACCAAGCGGCCGATCCGCGCGCTGGCACTCTCCGCGCTGGCGCCGCGTCCCGGCGAGCGGCTATGGGACATTGGCGCCGGTTCAGGCTCGATCTCGATCGAGTGGGCGCTGTGTGGCGGGGCGGCAATCGCAGTCGAAGTGCGCGAGGATCGCGTCGCGCACATCCACCGCAATGCGGCGGCGTTCGGAGTGGCGCATCGGATCACGGTCATCACGGGGAGCGCACCCGATGCTCTGGCTGCGCTGGAAACCCCGGATGCCGTCTTCATTGGCGGCGGCCTCGACATCGCGATGCTCGATGTCATCTGGTCGCGGCTCTCGCCGGGGACGCGGCTCGTCGCACATGCCGTAACGCTGGAGACCGAAGCGCTGCTTGGCGAGCTGCACCGGCGCCACGGCGGCGAACTGATGCGAGTGGAGATTGCACATGCCGCTCCGCTCGGTCGCTACCGGTCCTGGGAGGCTGCGCGGCCCGTGGTGCAATGGAGTGCGGTCCGATGAAGGTCGCCGGGTTCGGATTTAAACGAGACGTCACGCTCGCTTCGCTGCGCGAGGCGCTTCTGGCGGCCGGCGGTCCCGAAGGCCTTGTGGCAATGGCGACTGTCAGCGACAAGGCCGACGCCGAGGCGCTGAAACTTCTCGCGCGCGAATGCGGCGTGCCGATCAAGGCTGTCTCGTCCGACGTACTCGCAGGCATCTTGACGCCGACCCGGTCAAAGCTCATCACCGAGAAGTTCGGGACGGGATCTGTCGCCGAAGCTGCCGCACTTGCGGCAGCCGGCCCTGGCGCGCGGCTAATTTCGACGCGCGTGGTCTCGCAGGATCGCACCGCGACCGCGGCGATCGCGGAGGGAGACGGCGCATGACGGTGCACTTCATCGGCGCAGGGCCGGGCGCTCCCGATTTGCTGACCTTGCGCGGCCGCGACCTGATCGCCGCGTCTCCGGTCTGCCTCTATGCCGGCTCGCTGGTGCCTGAGGGTGTGCTGGCGCATTGCCCGCCCGGCGCGCGCATCATCAACACCGCGCCGCTGTCGCTCGACGAAATCATCGCGGAGATCGCCGCCGCGCATGCAGAGGGCAAGGACGTGGCTCGGCTGCATTCCGGGGATCTCTCGATCTGGTCTGCGATGGGCGAACAGCTCCGCCGCCTGCGTTCGCTCGGCATTCCCATCACGGTCACGCCGGGCGTTCCGTCTTTCTCGGCTGCCGCGGCAGCGCTCGAAGCCGAACTCACATTGCCAGGACTTGCACAGACGGTGGTGCTGACGCGTACGCCGGGCCGCGCCAGTGCGATGCCTGAGGGCGAGACGCTTGCCGCATTCGCTGCGACCGGCGCGGTGCTCGCGATCCATCTGTCGATCCATCTGCTCGACAAGGTCATCGCCGAACTCACGCCGCATTATGGCGCGGACTGCCCGGTCGCCATCGTCTGGCGCGCGAGCTGGCCAGACCAGCGGGTCGTCCGCGCCACGCTTGCAACGCTCGACGCTGCCGTAGGCAGCGAGATGGAGCGCACAGCGCTCATCCTCGTCGGCAAAACGCTAGGCTCGGCGGATTTTGTCGAGAGCCGCCTCTATTCCGCCGATTATGACCGCCGCTATCGGCCGGTCGGCGCCGAGCCGCGCTTTCCGGAGGCATCATAATGGCGGCAGGCCTCGTCATCTCCGCGCCGGCCTCCGGCGTCGGCAAGACCACGCTGACGCTGGCGCTCGCGCGCGCCTGGCGCAATCGCGGATTGCGAGTGCAGTGCTTCAAGAGCGGGCCTGACTACATCGATCCAGCTTTTCATGCCGCCGCCACAGGGCGTGCGTCCGTCAATGTCGACAGCTGGGCGATGGACCGTGCGACGATCGCCCATCTCGTCAGCCGCGGTGCGGATGCGGATATCGTGCTCGCGGAAGGCTCGATGGGCCTGTTCGACGGCGTCGCCGCGCGTGGCGTCTGCGGCACCGGTGCGACCGCCGATATCGCAGAGATGCTGGGCTGGCCGGTGCTGCTGGTGATCGATCCGTCCGGACAGGCGCAGACGGCGGCGGCGATCGCTGCCGGCTTGCGCGACTACCGCGCCGGCGTGCGCCTTGCAGGCGTCGTGCTCAACCGCATCGCCAGCCCGCGCCATGAAGACCTCGTGCGGCGCGCACTCATAGACGCCGGCATTGCCGTCTTCGGCGCGCTGCCGCGCCATGCCGAGATCAGCCTGCCAAAGCGGCATCTCGGCCTCGTCCAGGCCGAGGAGCAGGCCGAGATCGGCAGCCTGATCGACGAGGCCGCGCGCTTTGTCAGCGCCCATGTCGATCTCGATGCGGTGCTGCGATCGGCCGCCACGTGGTCGCCACAGCCTGCGGCGAACGGGTTGAATGTAACGCCGCCCGGGCAACGCATCGCGCTGGCCCGCGATGCTGCGTTCTCCTTCGTCTATCCGCATATGCTGGAAGCCTGGCGCGCGGCCGGCGCCGAGATTTCGTCCTTCTCGCCGCTGGCCGATGAAGCGCCTGACACGAGCGCCAATGTCTGCTGGCTTCCCGGCGGCTATCCCGAACTTCATGCCGGGAAGATCGCCGCCAATACGCACTTTCGCAGCGGCTTGCGCGCCTTCGCCGAGACACGACCCGTGCACGGTGAATGCGGGGGCTATATGGCGCTCGGAACTGCTTTGACCGACGCCGACGGTATCCGCCATGAGATGACGGGCCTGCTCGGCCTGGAGACTAGCTTTGCCAAACGCCGCATGCATCTGGGCTATCGTCTCGCCGAGCTCGCTGCGCCGATGCCGGGACATCAGGTCGGCGCGCGCCTGCGCGGACATGAGTTCCACTATTCGACCATCCTCGCGCAGCCCGACATGACGCTGGCAGTCGTGCATGACGCGACCGGCGCGGTCATCGCGGAGACCGGCTCGCGGCGGGGACAGGCCACCGGCACGTTCTTCCATCTGATTGCGGAGGACCGGTGAGCGGCTTCGTCTCCTTCATCTCCGCCGGTCCCGGCGATCCCGAGCTGCTCACGCTCAAGGGAGCGGCGCGGCTGCGCGAGGCCGACGTCGTGCTTTATGACGATCTTGCCTCCGGCGCGATCCTTGATCTCGCCCGGCCCGGCGCCAATCTCGTCGCGGTGGGGAAGCGGGCAGGCCGGCCCTCGACCAAGCAGCACCATGTCAATCGCCTGCTGGTCGACTATGCCGCAACGGGGTCGCGCGTCGTGCGGCTGAAGTCGGGCGATGCTGGGATATTCGGCCGGCTCGAGGAGGAGATCGAGACGCTGCGCGACGCCGGCATCGGCTATGAGATCATTCCCGGCGTCACCTCGGCCTGCGTTGCGGCAGCCCAGGCCGGCATTCCCCTGACCCGTCGCCACACCTCGCGCCGGGTGCAGTTCGTCACCGGCGCCGATGTCACCGGCGAGCTGCCGCAGAACCTGAATTGGGCGGCGCTGGCCGATCCGGAGGCGACGACCGTGGTCTATATGGGCCGCCGCACCTTTCCGGCGCTTGCCGCAAAATTGATCGCACACGGGCTGGCGCCAAACACCCCGGCGCTGTTCGCCGAATCCCTCGGACGCCCCGACGAACGGCTGGTCCGCACCACCATTGCCGAACTTGCCGAGCAGCTTGCGCGGGGCGGAGCCGCCTCGACGGCCGCCGTCATCCTGTTCGGCGCGCTTGCGGAGGGAAGTTCGTGATGCTCACGCTCTCCCTGATAGGCATTGGTTGCGGCGATCCCGAGCAGCTCACGCGCGCCGCGGTTCGCGCCATCAACGCGGCCGATCTCGTCCTGATCCCGTGCAAGGGGACCGCGAAATCCGATCTCGCCGATTTGCGGCGGACGATCTGCGCCGACGTGCTCACCAGCGACAGGACGCGCATCGCCGAGTTCGATCTTCCCGTGCGCGACGCGGGCGAGGCGGATTACCGCAAGGGCGTGGATGATTGGCACGATGCGGTGGCCGCGACCTGGTCGCAGTCGATTGCTGATCATCTTGGAAACGAGGGCAAGGTTGCGCTGCTGATCTGGGGCGATCCGTCGCTCTACGACTCCTCGCTGCGGATTGCGCGGCGGCTAAATCCTTTGCCGAAGATCGAAGTCATTCCAGGCATCACCTCGATCCAGGCGCTGTGTGCGGCGCATGCGCTGCCGCTCAACGACATCGGCGAGCCGTTTCTAGTGACGACCGGGCGCCGCTTGCGCGAGGGCGGTTGGCCGCAAAGCGCCGACACCGTTGTTGTGATGCTCGACGGCGGCACCGCATTCCAGTCGCTCGATCCAGCCGGGCTTCACATCTGGTGGGGCGCCTTTCTCGGCATGTCTGATCAGATCGTCATGTCCGGCGCGTTGACCGAAATCGGCCCGCGCATTGTCGCTATGCGGCAAGAGGCGCGGGAGCGGCACGGCTGGATCATGGACAGCTATATTCTCAAGCGCAGGCCGTAAGCCAAGCGAGGCAGCATGCTCCCCGAATGGATCTACCAAAAGTGCCCCGAGGTCTCCGCGGTCCATCGCGAGGCAGCGATGGCGCGGCAGGCGCAACTGACAAAACCAACCGGCGCGCTCGGCCGGCTCGAGCAGCTCGCGATCGAGCTCGCGGGCCTGCAAGCGACCGAGCAGCCACGTGCTGCGCGGGTGCCGATCATCATCTTCGCCGGCGATCACGGCATTGTCGCTCAGGGCGTGTCAGCCTATCCGCAAGCTGTCACCATCGCGATGATGGCGAATTTTGCGTCCGGAGGTGCTGCAATCTCCGTGCTGGCGCGCGAGCTTGGCTCGCGCCTCGAAGTGGTCGATGCCGGCACGCTGACGCAGCAGGAGATGGCGGGCATCGTCACCGACAAGCCGCGCAACGGCACGCGTGATTTCAGCGTTGAGCTGGCGCTCGAACCGGCGGAGCTGGCATTTGCCTTCGACGCCGGCCAGCGCGCAGTCGCACGCGCCGGGGTCAGTCAGCCCGATCTCCTGATTTTCGGCGAGATGGGCATCGGCAACACCACGACATCGGCGGCGATTGCCGCGAGCCTGCTCGGCGTGAGCGCCGAGGAAATCGCCGGCAGCGGCACCGGTGTCGATACCGCCGGCCGGGCGCACAAGGCGCGGGTGATCGATGCTGCGATTGCGCGCCATGGCGTTGCCGGTGCGTCGCCCGAAAGAATCCTTTGCGCCGTCGGAGGCTTCGAAATTGCGGCGATCTGCGGCGCGATCATTGCGGCTGCGCAAGCCCGCATTCCCGTGCTGATCGACGGCTTCATCGTGTCGGTGGCGGCTCTGGTGGCGGTCCGCCTGAATCCGTCATGCCGGCCGTTCCTGTTGCCGTCACATCAATCGGCGGAGCAGGGCCATCGGCTCGTGCTTCGCGCGCTGAACGTCCAGCCGCTGATCAGCCTCGATCTCAGGCTCGGCGAGGGATCGGGCGCCGCGATCGCGCTGCCGCTGGTGCGGCTCGCCTGTAGCCTTCACAACGGCATGGCGACCTTTGCCCAGGCCAATGTGCCGGATCGGCCGGCCTGATCAGGCTCAAGCCACGCGATGATTGACGGATAAGACGCGCCAGCCGGTCGCGAGCCGATCGATCCGGGTCAGCGACAGCGGATCGATCACGAAGCGCAGGGCTGCTTGTGGCGTGAGGTCTAGCGCAATGCATAGCGCGGCGCGGATGGTGCCGGAATGCACGACGAGGGCTGCCGATCCGGCTCCGATCCGCGACAGACCCTGCCGGACGCGCGCGACCTGATCCTCAAAGCTCTCACCGCCCGGCGGCCTGGCGCGCGCCGGATCACTCCAGAACTGCGCATAGGCATCGCCACCGCTAGCTGCAAGTTCGTCATGCCGCAGGCCGGTCCAGTCGCCAAAATCCTGTTCGCCGAATTCACTTATGAGCACCGGATCGCGCCCCAGCGCGCGCGCCGTCTCGACCGTTCGTCGCGATAGGCTCGCATAGCTCACCGCCTCCGGCGGCAGGTGTCGCCGCAGCGCATCGAGCTGCGCCCGGTCGGTCAGATCGGCCGGCGCGTCAGGCGCATGGATCGTCCCCACAATGCCGTGGACGGTCGCGTGACGTATCAACCAGAGGAAGGTCTCGCCTTCCATGCAAATCTCCAAGGAAGTTGGTAGCTGTGGCAATAACGCCGCATCCGCACATTGACTCTGTCTTGCCCGTAATCCTAGATGGCCGTGACGGTTTCCCCATCCGGGGATGAAAAGGGAATGCGGTGCGGGGATGTTTCCCCAATGCCGCGGCTGCCCCCGCAACTGTAAGCGGCGAATCTTGCGTCACGAGCCACTGGGTCTCTCGGTCCCGGGAAGGCGACACAAGGTCATGACCCGCGAGCCAGGAGACCTGCCGTCAGCCGTGGTCACACGCGAAGATGTCGGTCGGGGAGTACAGACATTCGGCTTCATCGGAAGGCCTGAAAGGCCGAAGGTGGGACCTTGGTTCGCTGTGACGTGCCACTGACGTCATACCGAGGTTCGAGCCATGTCTTCCGTCCGTCTTGCGCGACCGCGCCGCTTTTTGCTCGCGTCCGCTGCTCTCTCGTCGTTTGTTGCCGCCGATCTATCCGCCGCGCTGGCGCAGCAGGCCCGCGAACCCCTGCCGCCGGTTGAGGTGTCGCCAGCCCAATCCCGAAAGCGGGCCAAACCGGTCGGCCGGGAAGCGCAGAGCGCGCGTCGCGCGGCAGTGCGCCGGCCCGCGGCAGCGTCGACCGCGCCACAGCCGGTCGTGCCGGCCGCGGTGGCGCAAACGCCGCTCAACACCAATGTCGTGGCCGAAAGCGCCTCGCGGCTCGGCCTGACCGTGCGGGAGATCCCCGCGACCGTCGAGGTCATCTCGGCCCAGACCATGCGCGAGCAGGGCTACCGCACTGTCTCCGACGTCGCGCAAGGCGCGGTCGGCGTCACCTCCGGTGACAATCCGGCCGAGCCCTCGGCCTTCTCGATGCGCGGCTTCACCAACAGCCAGATCAACACGCTCTACAACGGCATCAAGATCGGCCCGCAAAACATGACCTCGCGGATCACCGACACGGCCAATCTGGAGGCCGTGGAATTCCTGAAAGGTCCGGCCTCGCTGATATCCGGCGAAGGCGCCGCCGGCGGCTCGATCAATTTCGTCACCAAGCAGCCGCATACTGGGGCGATCCGGAACGAGGCGGATTTCTCCTCTGACTCGCTGAATTCGTTCCGCGCTCATTACGGCTCCGGCGGCAGCACCAACGTTGAGGGGCTGGACTACCGTTTCGACATCAGCCGTTCCTCGCTTAATGGCTTTGCCGACGACACCAACACCAAGACGCTCGACGTGTCCGGCCAGCTCAACTATCGGATCTCCGACAGCCTCAAGATCTGGGGCGCGATTGAGTATCGCGAGGACCGCGGAAAGGCTTACTGGGGTGCACCGCTGGTCCCAGTCGCCTTCAGCGGCTCGCATGCCACGGCGGGCATCGTCTCGGGCACTTATGTGTCGAATTTCAATGGATCGAATCTCGGACCAATTACGATCGACGATCGTACCTTCAACACCAACTACAACGTCCTCGACAACCGCAACGTGGCGCAAGAGGTGTGGCTGCGCGGCGGCTTCGAGCTGAAGCTGGCGCCGGACCTGACGCTGAAGAGCCAGGCCTATGGCTACGGCGCGGAGCGCTCGTGGTTCAACAACGAGGTCGAGGCGTTCAATTCCGCGACGAATACGGTTGACCGCAGCCGCTTTTATGTCGCGCACAGCCAGAGACTGGTCGGCAACATCACCGACCTGACCTGGGATGCGAACATCGCCGGTTTCGACAATCGCCTCGTCACGACGCTGTCCTCAAGTTACCTCGATTTTGTCAGGCCAGGTGCGGCGAATTTCCCCGGCGATTCCGTTTCGCTGGTCGATCCCGACCGCGGCTTTTACGGCCTGCTCACGACCAAGCAGCAGACCGCGCGCATCGACAACGAGGCGCTGTCGTTCGAGGACCGGCTGAAGCTCACGCGAAGCTTCGCCCTTGTCGGCGGTCTACGCGTCGAACATATCGGGCTTGACCGCAACTCGACCGACCAGAACGGTCTGGAGAACGCGAATTTCCCGTTCTCGAAATCCTGGGCGCCGGTGACGGGTCGCATCGGCTACACCTGGGAGGCCATTCCCGGCCTGACCTTCTTCAGCCAGTACGCCACCGGCGCCGATATCTCCGCCAACAACATCTTCCTGCTCGCGCCCACCCAGCCGCTCGACCTGACGACCGCGCGCACCTACGAGACGGGTGTCAAACATCTGCTCTGGGACAACCGGGCGGAGTGGTCGTTCTCGGCCTACGACATCCTGCGCAAGAACGTCTATGCCGCCGCCGGCGGCATGCAGCTCAACATCGCCGGACGGCAGGAATCGAAAGGCGTCGAGCTCGCCGCATCCGTTCGCCCGATCGAACCTTTGCGGTTGTGGGGCAACATCGCCTATGTCGATGCGCGCTATGCCGACTATAACTTCGCCGGCGGCTCGTTCTCCGGCAATACGCCGCCGAACGTGCCACGCGTCGTGGCCAATGCCGGCGCGTCGTACCGCTTCTTGACGTCGTGGCCCGTGGAGCTCGGAATCGTCGGCCGCCATGTCGGCGACCGCTACAACACTGACGCTAACACCGTGACGCTGAACGCTTATACGGTGGGGGATGTCTATGCCTTCGTCGATATCCCCAAGACGGTATTCGCTGCGGTCGATCAGGCGCGCCTGACGTTCCGGGTGCGCAACTTCACCGACAAGCGCTATGCGATCTGGGGCGATCCGTTCTATCCTGACCAGATATTGCTGGGCGCGCCGCGCACCTATGAGATCTCCGCTGCGTTCAAATGGTAAGGCATTGAACGCATGATGGGCGCGATCGTCCTGCTGCACCGCTGGCTCGGGGTCGCATTCTGCCTGCTGTTCGCGATGTGGTTTGCGACGGGGATCGTGATGCACTTCGTTCCGTTTCCGTCGCTGACGGAAGCGGAACGCTTTGCCGGCCTCGCGCCGGTGGACCCTGCGCAGGTGACCATCGGGGTCGCCGACGCGGTAGCTTCCAGCGGCATCACCGAGGCAACACGCGTTCGCCTGATCCAGCGGAGCGACGGGCCAGTCTACAGTGTATCAGGAGCCTTGCTTGGGCGCGCGGTTCGCGCCTCCGACGGACGGGACGCGACTGTCACCTCTGCCGATGTCGCGCTTGCCATTGCGCGGGATCACGCCCGCGGCCGCGGGATCGATGCAGCACAGGCCGCGATCGTTGCGCACAGGAACTACGATCAATGGACTGTGCCCAATGGATTCGATCGTCACCGGCCCCTGTTCCGCGTTGCCCTTGGCGACGCCGCCGGCACGGAGGTCTATGTCTCGTCGCTGACCGGCGAAGTCGTCCTGGATACGATACGAAGCGAGCGTGGATGGAATCTCGCCGGCAGCGTTCTGCACTGGATTTATCCGACGGTCCTGAGACGAGATTGGGCGCTGTGGGATCGCGTGGTCTGGACATTGTCGTTGGCGGCCTCGATCGCAGCCTTGCTCGGCTCGGTGCTTGGGCTCGCCCGGATCAAGCGTCGAGGAGGGCTGCTTGGCTCACCTTACCGAGGCTGGCATGCCCTGCACCACCTTATCGGCCTCGCGGCGACGGTCTTCGTGCTGACCTGGATTTTCAGCGGCTGGCTCTCGATGGATCACGGGCTGCTGTTCTCGCGAGGGCAGTTGACCACGGGCGAAGTTGGCAAGATGAACGTTCCGCCGAATTGGAGGACGGTCTCATCGCTAGGTCGGGAGCCGATGCCGTCACCGGCCCGCGAGATCGAGTGGTTCGCCTTCAAAGGCAATGTCTATCGTCGCGATCGGGTTGGCCTGGGCAGCCAGGTTTTGATGAACGCAGGCGGAACGGCCCATGATGGGCCATCGGAATTCCTGAGCGTAGATGAAATTCAGGGATTGGTGACGCGCCTCGCAGCTGGCTGCGGCATACCGTCCGTTCTGGCTGATAACGACACCTATCCCGCGCAGTCCATGCTCCCGGGTGCACCCGTCTACCGCTCGCGGTGCGGTGACCTCTGGTTCGATATCGACGGCGCCGACGGCCGGGTGCTGCAACGGCTGGACGCGTCGCGACGCGCCTATCGCTGGGCCTACAGCGCCCTGCACACGCTCGATTTTCCGGTCCTCATGGCGCACCCGCATGTCCGCGACGTCCTGATCGCCGGACTCTGCACGCTTGGACTGGTGTTCTCCATCACCGGGATCGTCATCGGCTGGCGCCGCTTGCGCTCAACCTTTGCGGCCTGACTTACGCTCTTAGCAGCGCCTCGATGTGCCGCGCGGCGCGCAGCAGCGTTCGGTCTTGCCCGCGCCGGGCGATCAGTTGCAAGCCGAACGGAAGGCCGTTCGCGTCGGTCCCGCACGGAATCGAGATCGCCGGCAGGCGGGCGTGATTGACGAAGGGGGTGAACACGGCGTGCGCGCGCGGGCTGGCCGGGCGCCGCCGATCATATCCGGTCCAAGCTGGGTGAGCGGCCAGGCGACGCAGGGCACCGTCGGCGCCAGCAGCAGGTCGACCTCCGTAAAGAAGGCGGCGAACGCACTGGCGATTGCTGTACTCGCGACCAGCGCCCCGGCAACATCCGCGCCCGACCAGAAAAGTCCGCGCTCGATCTGCTTGGCGATATCGGGATCGAAGACCGTCGGGTCCTCGCGGAAAGCGTCGCCATAGAGGGTGGCGAGGCCCGCATGCTGAAGCGGCATGATGGCTTCTTCCATCGCGCCCGCCGGCCAGCGAGGATCGCGTTGCGTGATCTGTAGCCCGGACGCGGAGAGACGCGCGACGGCACAAGCGAATCCGTTGGCGACGACGTCGTCGACTGCGACGTCCAGGCCGAGGCGCGGTGAGAACGCGATCCGCAGGCCGGCAATATCTTCAGCCTCTTGCGCGATGACGGCGGAATCCGGATCGCGCGGATCGATGCCGGCCATGGTCTCGAACGCCAGCGCGATGTCGGCGACACTGGCGGCGATTGGTGCGATGACAGAGAGGCCGAAGAATGGCTCGGCGAAGCCGGGCCCATAGGGGATCGCGCCATAGGACGGCTTGAAACCGGCGACACCGACATGGGCCGGCGGCCTGCGGCTCGATCCGCCTGCATCGGTCCCAATCGCAAGTGGCACGAGGCCGGCTGCGACCGCGGCGGCGGGACCGCCTGATGAGCCGCCGGGCGTTAGCGCAGGATCGAGAGGATGCCGAGTGGGCCCGAACAGCGGTGAGGTCGTCACCCCCTTGCAGGCGAACTCGGATGTTGCCCCGATGCCGACGATGACGGCGCCGGCCTTGCGCAGCCGCTCGATTGCAACCGCATCCTGCGGCGCGATGAAATCGGCGAACAGCCGGGAGCCCTGCGTCACGCGCCAGCCACCGACCCAGATGTTGTCCTTGACGATAACGGGGACGCCGGCCAGCGGCATTGTCTCGCCGGAGCGCACGCGATCATCCACCGCAGCAGCATCGGCAAGTGCGCGAGCGGGATCGATCGTGACGACCGCGTTCAAAGCCTTTGCGGCCTCGATGCGGTCGAAGGCAGCCTTGACGGCTTCGACCGCAGCCGCCCGCCCAACGGCAACGTCAGCCGCGATCTCGCATGCGCTATTTGCCGGCTTTGTCATGGCCTCCCCAGATCAGCGCCAATGTGCCGCAGAGCGCAAGGCACGCCAAGGCGAAGAAGGCCGCGCCGAGGTTAGCTGTGGCATCCAATATCGAAACCAGCGCCGGCGCCGCGAGCAGGCCGGCGTAGGACGCGGTGAGCACCGCGCCCGTGGTCTCGCCGATTCTATCTTGGGGGGCGAGGCGCGCGATCTCGGCGATGAAGACGCCGTTCCACCCCGACGCCGTCAGGCCGAACAGCGCTGCGACGGCGAATTGCCCAGTGCGACCGAGCGATGCGCCATCGAGGCCAAGCAGCGCGGCGCAGAAGGCCATGCCGATGCCGATGACGATGAGAACCAGGCGTGAGGCTTTCAGGCGCATTGCGACAAGACCCCAGCCGAGCCGGCCGACCAGGCCGCCTCCCTGCGCGCAGGCGAGGGCCATGCCGGCCTCGATGTGGCTCAACCCGAGCTCACGCGTGCCGAGCGTGACGAAGACGGTGTTGAGCGAGACCTGCATCGCGCTGAACGGCATCGAGGCCAGCGCCAGCATCGCGATCTGCCGGTCCGCAGTTAAAAGTGCCAATCGTGCACGCAGATCGAGTTCTGGAGGCGGGACGACTTTTCCGGCATAGGTTGGCCTGAGTCGCTCGAACAACAGGATAGTCAGCAGCGCACACGCGCCGACAGCGGCGTAGCACCAGGCAGGGCCGAACGAGATGGCGATCGCGGGCAGGGCCAGCGAGCCGCAGACGGCGCCGATCTGGTTGCCGGTCTGGCGTACGGAGAAGACGAAGGCACGCCGCTCGGCCGTCACGAGCCGCGCCAGTAGCGCCGCGCTTGCCGGGGTCTCGGGCCCGAAGGCGAGGCCCAGGCAGAGGCCTGCGGCCAGCAAGGCGGCGGTCGATCCGAGCGAGGCCAGCGCCATGCTGGCGACGATGGCTACCGCGCACAGGCTTGCGATCCGCAACGAGCCGAGGCGGGTGATGAAGCCGCCGCCCCAGAACGAAGCCGGGATGCCGACGGCGAAGACCGCGCACGTGAACATCGACAGCTGCCAGACCTCGATATGGGCGCGGGGCGCGACGACGCCGGGTGCGAACAAGGCGAGCGCGACCACAGCTTGAAGCCAGGTCATCGCGCCCAGGGCCGGCAGCAGCGCGGGCGCTGGCCGAACGGCTGTGTTTCCGTCTACCATGGCAGCGTGCTCGAAGGAGGGACGGCAAGGTGGCAGGCGGCATTTCCATTCACGCGGTCGACGTGGCGAGCGGACGCCCTGCGCAGGGCCTGCGCGTCGAGATCTGGCGGATCGATCCCGGCTCTTCTCGCATCGCCGACGGACGGCTCGGCGCAAACGGCGTGCTCGATCACCCCGTCGCGCAAGGCGCCGGTGTGACTGCCGGCGAGTATGAGGTGCTGTTTCATCTCGGCGGGTTCTTTGCTGACAGTGACGGCTTTCTCACCGTGACGCCGTTCCGCTTTCGCATCAACAATGTCGACGAGCATTTTCATCTGCCGCTAAAGTTCACGCGCTGGGGCTATTCGCTGTTCCGCGGCGCCTGATCAGTTGGTCAGCCGCCGCGACAGTCCGGTGACGCGCTCCATGACCGCGACCATGGCGATGGTGGCAATGATCAGCACGCTCGATAGCGCGGCGATGGTGACGTCGAGCTTGCCTTCGAGGTCTTGCCACATCCGGATCGGCAGCATGTCGGTTGCGGCGTCGCGCAGGAACAGCGATACCGGGACATTGTCGAAGGAGGACATGAAGGCGATGAAGGCGCCCGCAATGATGCCCGGCCGGATCAGCGGCAGCACGATCCGTCGGAACGTGTAGAGGCGGCTTGCCCCTAACACCGCCGAACTCTCGAGCAGGGTCGGCTCGAGCTGCGCCAGCGCTGCGACGGTGTTGCGCACGACATAGGGGACGCAGACCACGGTGTGGCCGATCACCAGCGTCAGCGGCGATACCGGCAGGCCGACCAGCGAGAACAGCATCAGGGCGGCGAGGCCGAAGGCCAGCGCCGGCAGCACCAGCGGCGACATGAAAAGGGAATCGAGCAGCCGCGCCGACAACGTCCGCGACCGCGAGATCGCCAGCGCCGCCGCGACGCCGAGCACGATCGACAGCCCCGTGGCCCACAGCGCGACCAAGAGGCTGTTGCGCGCGGCAAAGTGCAACTGCCACGCATTCCACAGCTCGGCGTACCAGCGCAGCGAATAGCCGGGCGGCGGAAATTTGAGCGAGAAGCCGCTGGTGAAGGAGACGATCAACACCACCAGCGACGGCGCAATGATCAGGATCAGCGCGATGATCGCGATCACCGTCATGACGAATTCGAAGCTGAATGCTTCCAATGTGCGCTTGCGCCCGCTCATCACGCGTCTCCATAGCCGCGCGACATGCGCCCGAGCGCGGTGAAGACGGAGACGACCGCGAGCACGGCGAGCAGGAAGATGATCGAGATCGCAGAGGCGAACGGCCAGTTCTGCAAGGTCGAGGCCTGCTGATAAAGATACATCGGCATGAACAGCATCTGCCCGCCGCCGATCAGCGACTGGGTGATGAAGGCGGTGATCGCGGCGGCGTAGGTCAGCGTGCATCCGGCGATCACGCCGGGCAGCGCCAGCGGCAGCACGATCTTGAAAAAGGTGCGCCAGCTTCCGGCGCCGAGCGAGCAGGAAGCATCATCGAGATTGGGGTCGATGCGCCCGAGCGCGGTGATCAGCGGCAGCGTCATCAGCGGCATCTGCACCTGTGCGAGCGCGATCACCACGCCGAACTGGGTGTAGAGCAGCCGCAAGGGCGTATCGATCACGCCGAGCGATTGCAGCGTCGCGTTGATGATGCCCTGCCGGCCCAGGATGACGATCCAGGCGAAGGTGCGCACCACGACGCTGGTCAGCAGCGGTAGCAGCACGATCAGGATGATGATGGTCTGAAGCCGAGGCCCGACCCGCTGATAGAGCCAAGCGATGGGAAAGCCGAGCACGAGGCAGACAGCCGTCACCTTGGCACCGAGCAGCAACGTCGAACCGAGTACACCGAGGCTGAAGGGATCGGTGAGGAAGTGCAGGTACTGGCCGAGCCCCCAATGGAGCGCGGCGGTGTCGTTATGCAGTGAGAGCCAGAACAATTGCAGCAGCGGCGCGACGAAGAACACCAGGAAGAACAGCGCCAGCGGCGCTGCCAATCCCATCCCGTAGGACGTCGCGTCCCGTGATGCCGGTGCTGCGCCCATGGCTCTAGATCTTGATCTCGCGGTTGAAGCGCTCGATCCAGGCCGAGCGCTGCTCGTTGATCTTCTTCCAGTCCTGGAACACGAATTTCTGCTTCAGCTCGGCCGTATCCTTGGCCAGCACGCGCGCGATCTCGCCGCCCATCGTCACCTTGGAATTGGTCGGAACGATCAGATAGGGCGGGTTCATCAGCGTGGTCTGCACCTCAGCCGTCAGCGCCGCTTCGATCAGCTTGAACGCGAGCTCGCGGTTGGGCGAGTTCTTGACGATGTGGATCGTGGTCTTGAAAGCAATGGCGCCTTCCTTCGGCGCCACGAACTCGACCGGCACGCCGCGGGCTTTCAGGATCTGGATGGCGTTGAAATTTCCGGGCGAGATGTCGATCTGGCCCTGCTGGAACAGGGTCGCGAGCGCGCCGGGATTGGCCGCGACTGCAGCGAGATTGGGCTTCAGCTCTTCCAGCGCCTTGAAGCCGGGATCGACATTGGCTTCAGAACCGCCGCGCATCTTGGCGATCTCGACCAGCCAGCCGGTGCCGAGCGTCGAGTTGAGGTTGGTGATGCCGACGCGGCCCTTGAACTCCGGCTTCCAGAGATCGGCCCAGGAGGTCGGCGGCGTCTTGATCGCCTCGGGATTGTAGGTGAGGCCGACGACCTGGAAGAACGGAGCGGGGCCCATCGGCTCCTGCGCCTCGGTGATCAGGTCCTTGTAATAGGCGCTCTTCTCGACCGGATAGGGCTCGACCAGGTCCTGGCCGATCGCGACCAGGGCAGGGCCGGGATCGTGCAGCATGACGTCGATCGGCGGGGTCGCCTTGGCAGCATTCACTTTCGCGATCTGGTCAACCGAGAGCATGGGGTCGAGCACGATTGCCGCATCCGCGTTGGCTTTGCGGAAGGCCGGCACCAGCACCGCTTTGTGCGCTTCCTCCCAGCTTCCGGTGAAGGTCGCAAACACCAGCGGACGAGCCTGGGCGAAGCTCAGTCCGGGAAATGCCTTCATGGCGCCGAGTGTGAGTGCGGTCGTCATCAGGCTTCGGCGGTTGAGGATCATGTCGAACTCCCTGTGGACTATGATTGGGTCTAAAGCGTTGCGGGAAAGGCGTTGGCAAGCGATGGTGCGAGCGGCGCAAGGCGCACCGCGGCGCCACTCTCGAGCGTGCGCGTCTCGCCGATGCGCGCCTGTGAGATTTTTACGCCGGAGCCGTCGGCGGTCGTGACCTCGTGGACGACGGTGGCCCCGAGTGGCAGCGACATGCCGACGACACCGGCAAAGCCGGTCTCGTCGCCGACGAATTGCAGATGTTCGGGGCGGATGCACACGGTGACGCGGCCGCCCTCGGCGAGGGCGCCGCCCGCGGGCCGCGCGACGATCTCCGCGCCGGCATCAAGCCGCACCTTGGCGGCGGTGCGGTCCGCCGACACCACGATTCCGGGCATGCGGTTGCTGGAGCCGACGAAGGTGTTCACGAACAGGGTCTGCGGACGGTCGTAGACGTCCGACGGCGATCCGAACTGCTCGAGCTTGCCGTGGCTCAGCACGGCGACGCGGTCGGCCATCGACAACGCCTCTTCCTGGTCATGCGTCACAATGAGTGTCGTGATGCCCGAGACGCGCTGCAGCCGCTTGACCTCGATCTGCATGTCGAGGCGCAGATTCTTGTCTAGCGCGGCAAAGGGCTCGTCGAGCAGCAGGATCGACGGCTTGATCGCGAGCGCGCGGGCCAGCGCGACGCGCTGCTGCTGGCCGCCGGAGAGCTGCCGCGGCAGCTGTTCAGCCATCGACGGCAGCTGCACCAGTTCGAGCAGGCGCTGCGCCTCGCGCTGCCGCGTCGCCGTGTCGACGCCGCGGGCGGCGAGGCCGTAGCCGACATTCTCGCTGATGGTGAGATGGGGAAACAGCGCATAGTTCTGGAACACGATGCCGACGGCGCGGCGGTTCGGCGGCAGCGCATCGACGACGTCGTCGCCGATGATGATCCGCCCCTGCGTCTGCGCGATGAAGCCGGCGATGATGCGCAGCAGCGTTGTCTTGCCGCAGCCGGACGGGCCGAGCAGTGCAATGATCTCGCCGCCCTTGATGTCGAGATTGATGTTCTCGACCGCGAGCGCGCCGCTCGGATAGCGGTGGGTGACGGCGTCGACGACGAGCGAACGTCCGCTTTGCGCATCAGCCATGATGTTGCCTCCCGTTCTCCGAAAGGAGAAAGCAAGTCTCGTGCCCTGGTCCGGCGGCGGCCGCGCAATCGAAGATGGATTGAAGATCGTCCATCGCCGCCGCTCCGCTCAGCTATCGCGATGCTCGAGCCGGGCGGCGAGCGCCTCGGCGAGACCGATGGTCGGCTTGGCGGCCGGCCGGCGGAACGTGCCCGCCGTTGCCTTGCGCAGGCGCAGCGCCACCAACGCCTCGGCCTGCTTCACGGCGGCGACGACCTGATCGACGACGGGGACGGGGATCCGGTCGGCGACGCGCTCGGCAAGCCCTGAGAGCGGTGCGCCCGCAAAGATCAGGACATCGGCCTCGTCCTCGACGATCGCGCGCTGCGCGAGATCGACGAGCACATCTTCTTTCTCGGTGCCGACCTCGGAGATCGCCTGGAACGGCGTATCGAGCATGCGGATGCCGGCGCAGCGCTCCCACAGCCCGTGGGCGCGGACGCATTCCTCGTACCAGGGCCCCAACGCCTGTGCGAAGGTGACGATGGCGAAGCGGCGTCCGACCATGCAGGCGGTCAGCATCGCGGCTTCCGCCATGCCGACCACGGGAATGTCGAACGTTTCGCGCGCGGCGAACAGGCCGGGATCGCCGAAGGCCGCGATGATCGCCGCGTCGACGTTGTTGTGCTGCTCGGCCAGCATTTCGAGCGCGATGGCGCCGCCGATCTGCGCCTCGGTGCGCGTCGAAATGTAGGGCACGCCGCGGGTCGCGGTGCAGGGGACGAGCTCAGTGCTGGGCGCGGCCGCGCGCTGCGCGACGCCCATCATCAGCCGTGTGACCTCGGTGCTGGTGTTGGGGTTGAGCAGAAGCAGCTTCATGGTTATGCCGCCGTCTGCTTGGGTTTGGAGGGGGCGAGGACTTCGAGCAACGCGGTGCCGGTCCGCCTGACATGAGCGCCGAGCAGGCGGCCGGCGGCTTCGCCGTCGCGCGCCTCGAGCGCAGCCAGAATATCTGCGTGCTCATCGACCGAATTGCTCCAGCGCCGGTCGGCGCCGAGCGCCAGATAGCGCGCGCGCTCGGCGCGGGAGATCAGCGTCTCGTGCGCCTCCCGCAGCGGCGTGTTGCGGGCCATGCGGACAATCGTGTTGTGGATCTCGCCGTTGATGGCAAAGTAATCGTCGAGCTTGCCGTTGCGATGATGACCCTCCATGCGGGTCTGAAGCGTGCGGAGGCGCGTAAGATCGCGGTCGGTGGCGCGCGCCGCGGCGAGCTCGGCGGCAAGCCGCTCGATGCCGGCGAGGGCCTCGAACAATTCCGAGATGCCGTCGACCGCGATATCGGCAATGCGCGGGCTGCGGTTGGGCCGCAGTTCGATCAGCCCCTCGGCCGCGAGCACCTTCATCGCCTCGCGCAGCGGCGTCCGCGACACGCCTAGCGACTTCGACAGCTTGGTCTCCTGGGTCTGCGATCCTGGTGGCAGCTCGCCGCGAATGATCATCGTCCGCATCCGCGCGGCAGCGCGCTCATGCAGGCCCATCCGCTTGAGTTTGGGCGACTTTCGGCCCTTGGGCGCTTCCGATTTCTGCTGCACGCGTGCCTCACTGCTCAGGTTCATCTTAGCCATTTACGGCCCTTTGACTTGCCAAAAATATCGGCGCATCTAGCTGAAAACAATGGCACAAGGCACAAATTGTATGCAGCATGCAAAATCCCCGTTGCGCTGCCGCAAACGGCGACGGATGATCTTGCGAGACGCGCGAGATCTCGCGCCTTTCCGAAACGGAGTAAGCGATGCGGACGAGTTTGCGACTGGGCCTCGTGTTGGTGGCGGCGATGCTCAGTGGAAGCGATCTTGCCTCCGCGCAGGCCGCAAAGATTAAGCTCGGTTACGCCAAATGCGCGCACTGCCTGCCGATGTCACTGATTTCAGGCATGGCCAAGAATGTCGAGGTCGAGGCCACCGGCTTCAACTCGGGTAATGACGTCCTCACCGCCCTGATATCGAAGAGCATCGACGTCGCGCAGGTGACCTACCTCCACTACATCACGGCACTCGACAAAGGCTTTGATGTCGTCGCCGTCTCCGGCCAGATCAACGGTGGCTCGGAATGTCTGTCCTCGACAAAGCTGAATCTTCCGCCTGATGACTGGACCGCGTTCAAGGCGATCGTTGCCAAGGGCAAGAGCGACGGCCAGCCGCTGAAGGTCGCGGCGTCCCGCGGCAATGCGCAGGACATCCACATGCGCGGTGCGTTCCTCAAGCAGGGCGTCGACCCCAACAAGGACATCCAGTTCATCAACATCCCCAATCCGTCAGACCATCTCGCAGCGCTCCAGCGCGGTGAGGTCGACATGATTTGCTCGGTCGAGCCGTTCGCCTCGCAGATCCGGCTCGCCGGCGCCGGCAAGCACTTCGTGCTTCCTTACGACCAGGCTGCGGGAAATCTGACCAACCTGATCGTCACGCGCTCCGACGTGATTGCGAGCCAGCGCGCCGGCGTGCAGGGCGTCGTGACCGCGGTGGTCGAGCTCGACAACAAGCTGATCGCCGACAAAGGCCCGTGGATCGACGTCATCAATAAGCTCACCGGCCTCGACAAGACGGTCGCGACGGAAGCGCTGAAGAATGCCTCGCCGGATCCTGCGATCCATCGTTCGCAGACGCTCGCGATCGCCGCGATGATGCGCGACCTCAAATACATCTCGAAGGACGTCTCTGCGGACGCGGAGAAGAACATGGACTATTCGTTCCTCGAGCAGGCCACGGGAAAAGCCAAGAATGACCTCGGTTATTGATGCCGCGCCGGCCAAGCCGGCGTTTCGGCTGACGCGGGCGTTGCAGGGGCTGGAACGCGTTGTCGTTCCCGCGCTACTGATCGCGGGCTGGGAGGCCTTCGCCCGCAGCGGGATGCTGCCGCCGGCCCTGCTGCCGGCGCCGAGTGCGGTGCTGCATGCGCTCGGCGACTGGGTGTTCGGCTTCGACGAGACCACGCAGACCTATTCCGGGCACTGGCTGCGCGATGCGCTCGCCAGCGCCTTGCGCGTGTTCGGCGGCTTTGCGCTGGCGAGCGCGCTCGGAATTCTCGCCGGCGTCGCGATCGGCTGGTCGCGGCTGTTCGAGAAGACGCTGGAGCCGACGCTGCAGATGCTGCGTCCGATCCCGCCGGTGTCCTGGATTCCGCTCGCGATCATCTGGTTCGGCATTGCCGACAAGCCCGCGATCTTCCTCGTCTTCCTCGGCGCGTTCTTTCCCGTGCTGATGAACACCATTCATGGTGTGAAAACCGTGGACCATAATCTCGTGCGTGCGGGCGCGATGATGGGCGCGAGCCAACGGCAGATGCTGACGGATATCGTGCTGCCGGCGGCGCTGCCTTCGATCTTCGCCGGCCTGCGCATCGCGGTCGGATCGGCCTGGATGCTGACGGTCACGGCCGAGATGGTCGCGGTCAAGAGCGGGCTCGGCTACGTCTTGTGGGATTCCTATTACTTCCTGCGCTACGACATCGTGCTCGCGGCGATGATATCGATCGGGCTGCTCGGCTATCTCTCCGACCTCGGCCTCAAGGCGATCATGGCGCATACGCTGCGCTGGCAGGCGACGACCACCGTGCAGGGCAGAGCGGGCTGATGGCGGCAATCGAGCTTCGCAACATCGTCAAGGTGTTTTCCGATAAGCGGCGCGGCCGCGATCTGCTGACGCTGGACAACATCAATCTCGACATCGAGGCCAATGATTTCGTCTGCCTGCTCGGCCCGTCCGGCTGCGGCAAGTCGACCCTGCTCAACATCATCGCCGGCTTCGAGCAGGCGACGTCCGGACGGACGCTGGTCGATGGCAAGCAGGTGGAACGGCCCGGCTCGGACCGCGGCGTCGTGTTCCAGCAGCCGACCCTGATGCCGTGGTTGACGGCGATCGACAACATCGCCTTCCATCTCAAGCTCAAGGGCGTCGCAAAGGCCGAGCGGCACGATCGCGCCATGGAGTTCATCGATCTCGTCGGCTTGCGCGGTTTCGAGCACCACCATCCCTCCGAGATGTCCGGTGGCATGAATCAGCGGGTCGGGATCGCCCGTGCGTTGCTGATGAATCCGAGCGTCATCCTGATGGACGAGCCGTTCGCGGCGCTGGACGCCCAGACCAAGCTCGAAATGCAGGAGGAATTGGTCGCGATCTGGCAGAAGCGCCGCTGCACCATCGTGTTCGTCACCCACAGCGTCGACGAGGCGCTGGTGCTCGGCAACAAGATCGTGGTGATGACGAAGCGGCCTGGTCGAATCCGCGAGGCCGTCAATTTCGACCTGCCGCGCCCGCGGGACATCACCAGCCCCGAGTTCAACGACGCCAAGCGTCGCATCCTGGCCCTGATACGCGAGGAATCGACGCGTCTTGCGCAGGCGTCCTAGCCATGGGAGACGCAGCAGCACCGCGCACCTGTGATTTCCTGGTGAAGGGTGGACTTGTCGTCACGCTGGACAGCACCGATCGCATCATTGCGAGCGGAGCAGTAGCCGTGGCAAACGGCTACATCGTCGACGTCGGCGATGACGACGAGGTTGCGAAGCGCTGGTCGCCAGCGCGCACCATCGATGCGCGCGACCGGCTCGTGATGCCGGGGCTGGTCAACGTTCACAATCATACGCCGCTGATGATTACCCGTGGAATGATCGAAGATCTCGGCTTTGCACCGATGTTCACGGCCGGAATTCCGCAGGGGCATCGGCTGACCGAGGGCGAGGCCGCCGCCTTGTCGCGGCTCGGCGTCTACGAAATGTTGCGCACGGGTTCGACGACGATTGTCGATTTTTACCGCTATCCGGAGGCTCTCGCCAAGGCTCATTCCGAACTTGGCTCCCGCGCGATCATCGCCGGCCGGATACATGATGCGGATCCGGAAGCCCTCACCCGGAAGCGCTACGAATATTCGGCCGCGATCGGCGCGGCGAGCATCGCCGAGAACGTCGCGCTGGTTGAACGCTGGCAAGGCCATGACAATGGCCGGATCAGGTGCGATTTTGCGCCGCACGCGCCGGATACCTGCTCGGACGATCTGCTGCGTGAGGTTGCCGATCTCGTGCAACGATACGGCGGCAATGTTCACACCCACGTCTGTCAGAGCCCGATCGAGGTGGCCCAGACGCAGGCCCGCAGCGGCCGGTCGCCGGTCGAGGTGCTCGAGGCCGCAGGTTTGCTCAACGAGAGCCTGATTGCGGCGCATTGCATTCACACGACGGCCGGCGATGAAGCCGCTCTTGGAGCAGCGAAGGCGACGATGGCCTATACGCCGATCGGCAATGCCAAAACCGGCCGCATCGCACCGGCGGCGGCCATCGAGCGCCACGGCGCCCGCATGGCGCTGTGCACCGATACGTTTTCCGGTGACATGTTCGAGGCGATGCGCTGGGCTGTCGCAATGCAGCGGATACGTGGTGAAACTGATGGATTGAACGCGCGGACCGCGATCCGGTGGGCGACGCAGGGCGGAGCCGAGGCGCTCGGTCTGGGCGATCAGATCGGTTCGATTACGCTCGGGAAAAAAGCCGATTTGGTATTGCTCGACCTGTCCGAACCGACGCTTGCGCCCGTTATCGACGGGTTCGGTGCCCTGGTATGGTCCGGCAATGGTAACAATGTCCGGACTGTCATCGTCGATGGCCGTATCGTGATCGAAGAGGGGCGCTTGCTGAACGCCGATGGCGCTGAACTGGTCCGCGAGGCACAGAAGGTTGCGGAGACGCTGTGGGCCCGACACAATGTCACTCCCGTCAGGCAAAACCATCGACGAGCCATTGGAGGCTGACCGTCATGCGCAAGCGTCTCGGCATGATCACGCCGTCCTCCAACTCGGTCCTCGAGCCCGTCACCAGCGCCATGCTGCATGGCGTCGCTGACGTCACCGCGCATTTCTCGCGCTTTCGCGTTACCGAGATTGCGCTCGACGCCGCGGCGCTCAACCAGTTCGACGCCTCGGTGATGCTGCCGGCGGCGGATCTGCTGGCGGATGCCAAGGTCGATGCTATCGCCTGGAACGGCACCTCGGCAAGCTGGCTCGGCATCGGCCGCGACAGGAGCCTCTGCGCCGCCATCACGGAACGCACGAGCGCGCCGGCGACGACGTCCACGCTCGCCTGTATCGATGCTGCCCGCGCGCTCGGCGCCAGGCGCGTCGGCCTCGTCTCACCTTATACGGACGATGTGCAGCGCCGGATCGCGAAGGTGTGGGCCGAGGAGGGGATCGCCCCGCACGCGGAGCGGCATCTCGGGTTGCGCGACAATTTCTCCTTTGGCGAGGTCGCGCCTGCCACGATCGCGGACATGATCCGCGCGGTGGCGGCGGAAGGCGCCGACGCCGTCGTCATCCTCTGCACCAATCTCGACGGTGCCGCGCTTGCCGCCTCGCTCGAACGGGAACTGGATATCACCGTGCTCGACTCGGTCGCGGTCACGCTGTGGCGAACTCTCGACCTCGCCGGTGGTGACATCAGGGCTCTTGCGGAGTGGGGCCGGATCTTCCAGACATCAGCGGTCATCAAGTGACGGAGACTCCTGTGACGCAGCTCGATCTCGCGATTCGCGGCGGCACCATCGTGACGGCCAGCGACGAATTTTGCGCCGATATCGGCATTCGCGATGGCCGCATCGTCAGCATCGCCGATCGCATCGAGAATGCTGCCCGCGAGATCGACGCGACGGGATTGCTGGCGCTGCCGGGCGGGATCGACAGCCATGTTCACATCTCGCAGTCGTCCGGCCCCGACGTGGTGATGGCCGATGACTTTGCCTCGGCGACGCGTTCGGCTGCCGCCGGTGGCAACACCATGGTGCTGCCTTTTGCGCTTCAGGAGAAGGGCACCTCGCTGCGGACCTGCGTCGAGAACTACCGCAAGCTCGCCGAGGGCGAGTGCTACATCGACACCGCGTTCCACCTGATCATCTCGGATCCGACCGCGGTCGTGCTCGGGCAAGAGCTGCCGGCACTGGTCAAGGACGGCTATACGTCATTCAAGGTGTTCATGACCTATGACGACCTCGTGCTCAGCGACGAGCAATTGCTCGAAGTGTTCGAGGTCGCGCGCCGCGAGGAGGCGCTGGTGATGGTCCATTGCGAGGGCTATGACGCGATCCGCTTCCTCACCACCAAGCTCGAACGTGAGGGGCACATCGCGCCCTATTACCACGGCGTGTCCCGGCCCCAGGCCGTCGAGCGCGAGGCGACGCATCGCGCCATCAGCCACGCCGAAATCGTCGGCGTTCCCATCATGATCGTCCACGTCTCCGGGCGCGAGGCGATGGAGCAGGTGCGCTGGGCCCAGCAGCGCGGATTGCCGGTGCATGCGGAGACCTGTCCGCAATACATCACGCTGACGGCCGACGACATGAAGGGCCTGAACATGGACATCAGCGGCGCCAAATATGTCTGTTCTCCGCCGCCGCGCGATGCCGAGAGCCAGCAGGCGATCTGGGAGGGGATCACCACCGGCGTGTTTCAGACCTTCTCGTCCGACCACTGCCCGTTCCGCTACGACGATCCCAAAGGCAAGCTGACGCCGAATTCCCGCACCTCGTTCCGCTGGGTGCCGAACGGCATCCCCGGCGTCGAGACCCGGCTGCCGATCCTGTTTTCCGAGGGCGTCTCGAAGGGACGGATCACGTTGCAAAAATTCGTCGAGCTGACCTCGACCAACCACGCACGCATCTACGGTCTTTATCCGCGCAAGGGTTCAATCGGTGTCGGCTTCGATGCTGATATCGTGCTGTGGGATCCGAAACTGACGAAGCCGATCCGGCAGGCGGACCTGCACCACGGCTCGGATTACACGCCGTGGGAAGGATTCGACGTCACCGGCTGGCCGGTCACGACCATCGCCCGCGGCCGCGTGGTGTGCGAGCATGGCAAGATCGTCTGCGACAAGGGCGCGGGCGAGGTGCTGAGCCGCGGCAAGTCGAGCCTGGTGTGAACCTCACATCGGCTCGATGTGAGCGTCACATCGGCTCGATGCCGATCTTCCTGATGATTCCGGCCCATTTCGTGGTCTCAGAGGTCATGAAATCCTTCAGGCCTTGCGGGTCGAGCACCAGCGGCTCGGCGCCCTGCTCGACGAAGAGAGCGCGCACTTTCGGATCGTTCACGGCTTCGACCATCGCAGCGTAGAGCTTGTCGATTACGGGCTTGCCGGTGTTGGCGGGCGCGAGCAAGGCGAGCCACGCTGCGCTCTCATAGTCGTTGAGGCCGGCTTCGGCCGCCGTCGGAACGTCCGGCAGCGCGGTCATGCGCTTGTCGCTGGCAACGGCGAGAGGGCGTGCATCGCCGCTCGTGATCAGGCCGATGACGTTCGGCAAGAGCTGGAATCCGAGTGGAACCTGGCCCGCGATGAAGTCCGGCGTATAAGCGGCGATGTTGCGGTAGGGAACGTGAGTGATCTCGGTGCCCGTGAGCTGCTCGAAATAGGCGGCCGCCAGGTGCTGCGACGAGCCGACTCCGACCGTCCCGTAGTTCAGCTCCCGAGGATGCGCCTTGGCGTAGTCGATCAGCTCGTGCAGCGATTTCGGCGGCAGCCTCGAATTGATCACGATGACGTTCGGCAAGGTGGCGAACAGGCCGATCGGGGCGAGATCCTTCAGCGGATCGTAGGGGAGCTCCTTGTAGAGCGACTTGTTCGCAGCCAGCGGGCCGGAAGTGCTCATCAGCAAAGTGTAGCCGTCCGGAGCCGCATGCGCCGCGGCCGCGGTGCCGATATTGCCACCGGCGCCGGGGCGGTTGTCGACCACGAAGGCCTGTCCGAGGGTCGTGGCCATGCGGTTGAGCAGGATGCGCGTGATCACGTCGCTGGCGCTGCCGCCAGCAAAGGGGACGAGCACTTGGATCGGCCGTGTCGGATAGTCTTGCGCACTCGCACGCCGCAGCCCGGTAGCGGCGAGGACTGCGCCTGTGCCGAGCGAGAGCAGTGACCTGCGGTCGGGACGAAATCCCTCGCTCTGCTGCTGAGCGATGTCCGTGATTTTGCTGCGACCGAACCGTGCCATCTCGGACTGAATCTCCCGACCGTGTCTTGTTCTGCGAGCCCTGGGATCGTCCGGGACAACAGTCTTCCGGGATGAGTGTCAGGCCGCGATTTTCTACGCCTGGACCGTAGTTAGCGGCTTGATGCGACCGTCATGCCGGCCTGTCTCAAGACTTACCAATCCGTCTCATTTTGCGGGGGGCGCGACATCTTGTCCGAGCGGGGAGCGGAATTCAGGACGTCGTTTTTCTCCGGGGCTTTCGGCGCTCCTTGCGGGAGAACGATGTCGCGCCGCGGGAGGCGGGCTCCACGAGCTCCTTTGCCGCCGCGGCGGCCTGTGCAAGATCGTGGCTGATGACATCGAGCACGGCTTTCGCGGCAACGGACACCGCTCGCCGCGGATGATGCACCCACGCGATCGAGCGCACGATTCTCTGCTCATCGAAGCGATGCGCCCGGATGGTCCCGCTCGCAAGCGATTGCCGGAGCGCGATGGTCGGCAGCACGGTCGCGAAATCGGTGGTCGCGATCACATCGCACAGCGCGGGCAGGGTATCGAGCTCGAGACGTGGCCTCAGGTCGATGCCGACGGCGGCGGCGTGCTCGTCGAGGATCAGCCGCAGGCCGTGTCGCTTCGAGGGCAGCACCAGATCGAAATTCGCGATGTGGTCGAAACGAAGCTTGGCCGGTGGCTTGATCGGACTGTCCTTCCGGCAGGCGAAGACCATTTCCTCATCCATGACGTGGTGCGGGGTGAGGGACGTTTTTCGGCGCGGTACGTTGATCAGCGCAAAATCGAGCTGGCCGGTGTTGACCCAGTCGACCAGCGTCTCGGTATACCCCTCGCACGCGGACAGGGTGATCTCGGGATAGCGGCTGGCAACCGTCGCCGACGAACTCGCCATGGTGCTCTGTGCCACCGAGGTGATGAGGCCGACCGAGACCCGCCCCGAGATGCGTCCGCCGAGCTGCGCCATCTCCTGTCGTGCATACTCTGCGTCGCGCACGATCGGCGCCGTCAGTCGCAGCAGCGCCTCGCCGGCGCTGGTCAGCGTCATGCCCTGGACGCTGCGATCGAACAGCTTCTGGCCGAGCTCGGCCTCGAGTTTGGCGATCTGCATGCTCAGCGCCGGCTGCACGATGTTGAGCTGGCGCGCGGCGCGGGTGACGTTCTTTTCCTCGGCCAGGCACAGGAAATATTGCATCTGCCTCAGTTCCACGGGCTTCCCTTCGTTCGCGGATCTTGCTGCCGATCCATCATTTCAGATGATCGAATATATAATCAATCATTATTTGTATTGATGGATGCGGTTGCCTAGTCTTGCGGCGGACGACGTGGCCTTAGGGCGCGGACCCAGGGAGCGAAACAACGACATGCAGGACGCTAGCCCCAAGCGGATGATCATCGGCATTTCCGGCGCCTCGGGCGTCACCTACGGCGTGCGCCTGCTCCAGCTGCTGCGCAATGCGGGCGTCGAGACGCATCTGGTGATGTCGAAGACCGCCGAGCAGACATTCGCCTATGAGACCGACCTGAAGATCGCGGAGGTGAAGGAGCTCGCCAATGTCAGCCATGCGATCGACGACATGGCTGCGGCGATCTCGAGCGGGTCATTCCGGACCGCCGGGATGATCGTGGCGCCGTGCTCGATGCGCTCGATGTCCGAGATCGCTTCGGGCGTAACCACGACGCTGCTCACCCGCGCTGCCGACGTTGTGCTGAAGGAACGCCGCCGCCTGGTGCTGATGGTGCGCGAGACGCCGCTGCACACCGGGCATCTCAGGACAATGACGGCATTGTCCGAGATGGGCGCGATCATCGCGCCCCCTGTGCCGGCCTTCTACGCCAAGCCCGAGAATCTCGACGACATGGTCGACCACACCGTTGGCCGTATGCTCGACCTCTTCGACATCGATATCGGCATCGTGCGCCGTTGGGGCGAGGACGAAGCGCTGAAGCGCCGTCCACCGCCGCTGCGCAAGATCGCCCCCTGAGTTTAGAGAGCAAGGAAAGACCCGTCATATGCGAATGGAAAATGTTGCGGGGAAAGGCTCGAACACGCCCGCCGATCTGCGCGCCTGGCTCGCCTACCTCGCCGAGCGCGGCAAGCTCGCGATCGCTCGCGACGGCATTGGGCTAACCGACGAACTGGCCGCAGTCGCCAAGCGGCTGGAGCGCGACAGCGCCGTGCTGTTTCCGCGACCCGATGGCCACGAGATCCCCGTCGTCGCAAACCTCTTTGCCAGCCGTGACTGGGTCGCCGATTCCATCGGCGTAACCGAGGATCAGTTGCTGCCGCGGTTTCTTGCTGCCGCAAGTGCTCCGTTGCCGACCCATGAGGTGGCGAGCGGGCCAGTGCAGGAGGTCGTCCACGACGATGTCGACCTGCTTCGCCAGCTGCCGGTCCCCAAGCACAACGAGCGCGACAGCGGTCCCTACATCACGGCCGGACTATTGATCGCCCGCAATCCCAAGACCGGCGTGCAGAATGTCTCGATCCACCGCTGCCAGATCAGCAGCAAGAACCGTATCGGTGTCTTGCTGCTGCCGCGGCATACGTTCTCGTACTACCGCTTCGCTGAGGAGTTGGGTCAGGCATTGGAGATCGCGATCGTCATCGGCGCGCATCCGGCGCTGCTGCTGGCGTCCCAGGCGATCGCCGCGCTTGACGAGGACGAGATGGCGATTGCGGGCGCGCTGCTCGGCACGCCCGTGGACGTCGTCAAATGCCGGACCAATTCGGTCCGCGTTCCCGCCCACGCCGAAATCGTGATCGAGGGTCGGATCTTGCAGGGCGTGCGCGAGCCCGAGGGACCGTTCGGCGAATTCCCCCAATATTACGGCCCGCGCGCCAATCGCGAGGTGATTGAGGTCGATGCGATCACGCATCGCAAGGCGCCGATCTTTCATACCATCGTCGGCGGCGGCTTCGAACATCTGATCCTCGGCGGCGTTCCGCGCGAGGCGACGCTGCTCCAGCATCTGCGCCGCAGCTTCCCCAACGTGCTCGACGTCCGCCTGACGCGCGGCGGCACCTGCCGCTATCATCTGGCGATCAAGATGGACAAGACCAACGATGGCGAACCGAAGAACGTGATGATGTGCGCCTTCGGCGCGCATTACGACATCAAGCAGGTGGTCGTGGTGGACAAGGACGTCGATATCTCCTCGTCCGAAGAAATCGAATGGGCGGTGGCGACGCGCTTCCAGGCCGATCGCGATCTCATGGTTGTCTCCGGCGCGCTCGGCTCGAAACTCGATCCGACCACCGACAACGGCATCAGCGCCAAGATGGGGCTGGATGCAACGGCGCCCGTCAGCGCGCCCGAGCTCGCCTTCAAGCGCATCCGCGTCAAGGGCGAGGCGGAGGTCGATCTGGTCACCGCGTTGCAGGCCGATCCGGGCGCCGCGGTCGCGCGGCTGCTTGCGGAGGCGCGGGCATGAGCGGGTTACTACCCGATTGCAACTTGCGTCCGTTAGTGGCGTTGGCATCTTTGTCGGGTGCTGCTTATAGTGCCGCGCCAACACCACAATTATTTTGCAGCGCAACGCTGCGAGGGAGGAACTGATGTCGACGGCCCTGCGCATCGCTCATGGTGCTTTCGGCAGGGTCGCTCTGCTCGACATGGACCGTTCGCTGGTGCGTCACGCCCATCATCACTGCCATGTCCTGCTCAAGGTCGAGGGCGCCGACACGCAGTTCCTGGTGGGCGACCAGGTCACGCCGCTCACGGACACGACCGCCGTGCTCGTCGACGGCTGGAAGCCGCACTCTTATGTGCATGACGCCAGCCGGCCGCGGACGCTCATCATGGCGCTCTATATCGAGCCCGAATGGCTGAAGGAGTTCCGCCCCGGCTGGGCTGCGAGCGGTGCGCCAGGGTTCTTCGAGCGGCCGTCGGGCGAGGTGTCGCCGCGCATCCGTCAGCTCGCGCTGCATCTCGCCGCCGAAATGATGGCTAATCCCGACGCGGTGCGCACGCACGAGCAGACGCTGTCGGACCTCATGATCGCGGTGATCGAGCGCTTCACGCCCTGGCGCAGCTTTCCGAACTCGATCCGCGGCATGAGCGCGGTGAGCTGCGACTGGCGGATTCGGCGGGCGATGGATGCGATGCGGGTGCAGGATTCCTGTGCCAGCGTCGATCAATTCGTGAAGGGCGCAGGCCTGTCGCGCGCGCAGTTCTTTCGCCTGTTCGACGCCTCGCTCGGCGTCTCGCCAAAGATCTATCTCAACGTCGTGCGCATGGAGCGTGCGCTGGATGCCGTGATGCGCGAGGAGACGCCGCTCGGCGAACTCAGCGAGCGTTTTGGTTTTCCAGAGCCTGCGCATTTCACGCGCTTCTTCCGCGACCATGCCGGCGTCAGCCCGCGCGAGTTTCGCAGCGTCTCGCGTCTTGCTGGCTGATATTGCGCTGCACGCGCCTGCAAATGAGACGATTTGGTAAGTCGTGAGAGCGGGCGGTATGGCCCGCGCACCCTCTGTCCTGACAACTGTCACCGTCGCGTCAAAGAGCGCGTCGGGAGGTATGCCGGGACATGTTGCAGGCGGTCAAATCCGCAAACTCGGTCGATCACGACAAGAGTGGCGACAGGTGGGTCGGGCGTTCGATCGAGCGCGTCGAGGACGCCGCGCTGCTCAGTGGTCGCGGCCGCTTCATCGACGATCTCGGCGTTCAGCCCGGTACGCTGCACGCAACCATCCTGCGTTCGCCGCATGCCCATGCGGATATTCTTTCGATTGACGTTGACGCGGCCCAACGCCTGCCGGGCGTTGCCGCAGTCCTGACCGGCGAGGACGTCAAGGCTGTCACCTCGAGTCTCGTCGTCGGCGTGAAGGCGCCGGTCGAGTGCTGGCCGATTGCGATCGACCGCGTGCGCTATGTCGGCGAGCCCGTCGCCGTGATCGTGGCGACCGATCGCGCCCGCGCCGAGGATGCGGCCGAGCTGATCAATATCGAATATCGCCCGCGTAGTGCGGTCGTCGATCCGCTTGGCACGCTCGCGCCGGGCGCGCCCGTCCTTCACGACGGCTTTCCCGGCAATCTCGCGAGCGATCGCGCCTTCCGCTACGGTGATCCCGAGCAGGCCTTTGCCGACGCGCCGCATCGCTTTTCCATCGACATCCGCTATCCCCGCAACTCCTGCACGCCGATCGAGACCTATGGCGTTGTCGCCTCGCATGATGCCGGCGAGGATGCGTTCGAGGTTCTCGCCAATTTCCAGGGCCCGTTCAGCATCCACACGGTCATTGCGCGCGCGCTGAAAGTGCCGGGCAATCGGCTGCGGCTGCGCACGCCGCCGGATTCCGGCGGCAGCTTTGGCGTCAAGCAGGGTGTGTTTCCCTACATCGTGCTGATCGCGGCGGCCGCGCGTGTCACGGGACGCCCGGTCAAATGGATCGAGGACCGGCTCGAGCATCTGACCGCATCGGTGTCGGCGACCAATCGCGCGACGACCTTGTCGGCGGCGGTTGCGGCCGACGGCAGAATCCTCGCGCTCGACTGGGACCAGGTCGAGGATTGCGGCGCGCATCTGCGTGCGCCGGAGCCCGCCACGCTCTACCGCATGCACGGCAATCTGACCGGCGCCTACGACATCCGCCACGTCAGGATCCGCAACCGCGTCGTCGTCACCAACAAGACGCCGACCGGGCTCAACCGCGGCTTCGGCGGACCCCAGGTCTATTTCGCGCTGGAACGGCTGGTGCAGCGCATCGCGATCGGCCTCGGCCTCGATCCGCTCGATGTGATCAAGCGCAACCTGATCGACGCGGATGCCTTTCCCTATCGCACCGCGACGGGCGCATTGCTCGATTCCGGCAACTATCAAGAGGCCGTCGCGCTCGCGGTCGAGGAGGGCAGGCTCGCCGAGCTTAGGACGCGCCGGGACGAAGCGCGGGCGCAGGGGCGTCTCTACGGCATCGGCTTCACCGCTGTGGTCGAGCCCAGCGTCTCCAACATGGGCTACATCACCACTGTGCTGACGGCGGCCGAGCGCCGCAAGGCGGGGCCGAAGAACGGCGCGCAGGCGACCGCAACAGTCGGGCTCGATCCGGTCGGCAGCGTCACGGTTCACGTCGCGTCCGTGCCGCAGGGGCAGGGCCATCGCACTGTGCTGTCCCAGGTCGTCGCTGACGTCTTCGGTCTCGAACCGAAGGACATCCGCGTCAACACCGAGATCGATACCGCAAAGGATGCCTGGTCAATCGCATCGGGCAACTACGCGAGCCGCTTCGCCGCGGCCGTGGCCGGCACGGCAAAGCTCGCGGCCGAGCGCGTCGCCGGCCGCCTCGCCCGCATCGCCGCCAGCCATTTGAATGTCGAAGCCGCCGACATCGTGTTCGCGCGGGGCCTCGTTGCCTCAAAGCACAATCCCGAGAACCGGATCGCGTTCTCCCGCGTCGCAGCGCTGAGCCACTGGTCGCCGGGCTCGCTGCCGGACGATGCCGGCCAGACCATTCGCGAGACCGTGTTCTGGACGCCGCCGGAGCTGACGCCGCCCGACGACGAGGACCGCATCAATTCCTCGCTCTGCCACGGCTTCATCTTCGACTTCTGCGGCGTCGAGATCGACCGCATTACGCTGGAGACCCGGATCGACCGCTACGTCACCATGCATGATTGTGGCACCATCCTGCATCCCGGCATGGTGAACGGCCAGATCCGCGGCGGATTTGCGCAGGCGCTCGGTGCCGCGCTCTACGAGGAATATGCCTACGCCGAGGACGGTAGCTTTCTCACGGGAACGCTCGCCGACTATCTGCTGCCGACCACAACCGAGGTGCCGGAGCCGCAGATCATCCACATGGAGACGCCGTCGCCGTTCACCCCGCTTGGAGCAAAAGGCGTCGGCGAAGGCAACTGCATGTCGACGCCGGTTTGCATCGCCAATGCAGTGGCGGACGCGCTCGGCATTGCCGACATCACCTTGCCGCTGGTGCCGGCGCGGCTCGCCGAGATGGTCCGCGGCGCCGAGCCGCCGCCTCCGTCGGGAGGCGCGACCGGCGCGCCCGTGCGCGAAGGCGACCGGCGGCTGCGCGGCGAGGGCGAGGCCTTGGTGAAGGGCGCGCCCGAGCAGGTCTGGGCGATGCTGCTCGACCCGAACACCTTGCAATCCGTCATTCCCGGCTGCCAGCGCGTCGACAAGATCACCGAGACGCATTTCCGCGCCGACGTGACGCTCGGCATCGGCCCCGTCAGCGGGCGCTATCGTGCCGACGTCGAGCTGTTCGACCTCGACCCGCCGCGCGCCGTCACTCTTCGCGGAGGAGCCACCGGTGCGCTTGGTTTTGGTAGCGCCGAGGGACGCATTACGCTTGCGCCCGACGATAAAGGCGGCACGCGGCTGACCTACAGCTATGACGCGGCGATCGGCGGCAAGGTCGCCAGCATCGGCGGCCGCCTGCTCGACGGGGCGACGCGCGTGATCATCGGCCAGTTCTTCACGGCACTGGCCCGCAAGGCCAGCGGTGGCGGTGCCTCCGGCAGCGGCTTCTCGCTGTTCGCGCTGCTGGCCAGGCTTACGAGCCTGTTCGGAGGGCGCCGATGAAGCCCGCCGCCTTCGATTATGTCCGCGCAGAAACTGTCAGCGATGTCCTCGACGGGCTCGCACAGGAAGGCGGCAATGCGCGCGTGCTCGCCGGCGGCCAGTCGCTGATGGCGATGCTCAACATGCGCCTCGCCAAGCCAAAGCTCCTGATCGATATCATGCGCCTGAAAGAGCTTCGCCGCATCGAGCGGCAGAGAGACGCCGTCGTCATCGGCGCCGGTGTCCGCCAGGCCGAGCTGCTCGCCTGGCCGCATCTCGCCGAGGCGCTGCCGCTGGTCGCGCTGGCGCTGCCATGGGTCGGGCACATGCAGACCCGCAGCCGCGGCACGATCTGCGGCTCGCTCGCGCATGCCGATCCCAGCGCCGAGATGCCGCTGACGCTGGTCGCGCTCGATGGCGAGGTGTTTTTGCGCAACGCCAAACGGCGACGCCGTGTTCCAGCAAAAGACTTCTTCGCCGGCATGATGCTGACCGCTCGGGCCGACGACGAGCTGATCGAGGGCATTTCGCTTCCGATTATCAAGGGATCGCGCTGCGCCTTCCGCGAGGTCGCACGCCGGCACGGCGATTTCGCCATCGTCGCCTGCGCTGCGATGAAAATCGCCACGGGTGTGCGCCTCGCCGTCGGCGGCGTCGCCGACGTGCCAACGGCGCGCGACTGGCCGCGGCTCGAGGGCAGCGCGCTCGACGATGCCCTCAATGCCTTTGCCTATGAGCTCGGCGCGCGCGACGACGTCCACGCCACCGCGCGCTATCGCCGCGACCTCGTGCGCATGATCGGCCGCGACCTGATTAGCGAGGTGCTGCGATGACCCGTCTCAGGGCGGATAGCCGCCATGCCGTCCGCTTCGCGCTGAATGACAAGCCGGTCGAGGTGGAAGCCGAGCCACGCATGCTGCTTTCCGATGTCCTGCGCCACCAGTTGGGCGCGACCGGGACCCATGTCGGCTGCGAGCACGGCGTCTGCGGCGCCTGCACAATCGTCGTCGACGGCATGCTGACACGGTCATGCCTCACGCTCGCGGCGCAGGTCGACGGCTGCGATATCAGGACGGTCGAGGGGCTCGCGCCGTCGGCGGACCGGCTCGGTGTGCTGCAACGTGCCTTTCGCCGCAACCATGCGCTTCAGTGCGGTTTCTGCACCGCCGGCATCCTGATGTCGCTCGACCACTATCTCGGCCGCAATCCGGCGCCGACGGAAGCGGATATCCGCGACCTCCTCAGCGGCCATCTGTGCCGCTGCACCGGCTACACCCCGATCATCCAGGCGGCGCTCGAAGCGGCCGCCCAGCTTGCCTCAGCCAATGAAGAGACTTCCGATGCTTGATCTCGCCAGCAGCTTCAAAGCCAGTGCCGCGCGTGATCCCCACGGCATTGCGCTGGTCGATGGCGATCTGCGGCTGACTTACCGGCAGTGGTACGAGCAGATCTCCTCACTTGTCGTCTCGTTCGACCGCCTCTGCCTGAAGCCGGGCGATCACGTCATCACACTGCTGCAAAACCGCTGGGAGGCGGCGACGCTGCACTGGGCCTGCCAGTTCGCCGGCCTCGTCATTACCCCAATCAACTGGCGCGCCAAGGCGGACGAACTCGACTATTGCATCGAGAATGCCGAAGCCCGCGCGATCCTCTACCAGGATGTCTCCGCGGAGGCCGTGAGGGGATCCGCGCGTGCCGGCCGGTTACGGCAAGTCGCGATCGGCCTGGAGGCGCAGGGGGCGATCAGCTTCACCGACCTCATCAAAGATCGTGCACCTGACGCCGAGCCGCATGTCGGCGCCGACGCCTGGTCGATCATGCTCTACACCTCCGGCA
Source organism: Bradyrhizobium sp. F1.4.3 (assembly GCF_040548375.1). Taxonomy (NCBI): domain Bacteria; kingdom Pseudomonadati; phylum Pseudomonadota; class Alphaproteobacteria; order Hyphomicrobiales; family Nitrobacteraceae; genus Bradyrhizobium; species Bradyrhizobium sp. F1.4.3. Next base: position 1,267,395 of record NZ_JBEPRN010000001.1, on the reverse strand, counting down.
CGACCTCGCGGCCAAAGGGTGTGCCAAGACGCCATCGCGCCGAAAGGGCTGCAGCGATCGCCCATGTCGCGCAAAACCTCTACGGCCGCGGCGAGCGCACGCTAGGCGTGATGCCGCTCTACCACACCATGGGCGTCCGCTCGTTGCTGGCGATGTCGCTGATCGGCGGCACCTTCATTTGCCTGCCGCGCTATGACAGCCGTCAGGCGCTGGCGCTGATCGAACAGGAAAAGATTACAAATCTCTATCTGGTGCCGACGCTCTACCACGATCTCGTCCATCACGATGCGTTTGCCGCAACCGACCTAACGAGCGTGCGCAAGCTCGGCTTTGCCGGTGCGTCGATGACCGACGGTCTCCTGAAAAAGCTGAACGCCGCATTCAAGCCGGAGCTGTTCGTCAATCACTACGGCAGCTCCGAGATCTACACCTTTACGATCGACCAGAATGCGCCCGCAAAACCCGGTTCGGCCGGCAAGGCCGGCCTCAACCAGCACGTCAAGGTCGTGCGCATCGGAGCTCGCTCGATCGCAGATCTTGCTGCGGTCGGCGAGGAGGGCGAGATCATCGCAACGCTCGCTGGCGACGAGGCCTTTGAAGGTTACTGGCGCCGTCCCGAAGCGGATGCCAAGTCGTTGCGCGAGGGCTGGTATTTCACCGGAGATACCGGCTTCGTCGATCCCGACGGCGATCTCTTCGTTACCGGCCGCGTCGACGACATGATCATCACCGGCGGCGAGAACGTCTCGCCGGTCGAGATCGAAAGCTGCCTGTCGCTGCATCCCGCCATCGACGAGGTCGCAGTGGTCGGCGTTGCCGACGAGAAATGGGGCAAGGTCGTTGCTGCCTTCGTCAAGCGCAATCGCTCCGTGTCCGACGTCGAACTGGAGCAGTTCTGCCGCACCTCCGGCCTTGCCAATTTCAAGCGGCCGCGCCGCTACGTTTTCGTCGACGCGATTCCCAAATCGCCCGTCGGCAAGCTGCTGCGGCGACTGCTCGTCGCCGGAGAATACGAGGCCGAGCGTCTGCCGCCATCGGATGCCGCCTGATCACCAATCATCAACGGAAGGAAGAGGACATGCCGTCACCATACACATTTTCCGATCCGCGGCTTGCCAGGCTCGACGGGTTCAAGGTCGAGATTGACGAGGCGCATGAGCGCGCCGACATCATCCTTGGACGACCGCCCTACAACGTCGTAGCGATGCCGCAGCGCGACCAGCTCCGGCTGACCTTCGAGACGCTGGACGAGGATCCGCGCGTCCGCATCATCGTGTTGCGAGGCGAGGGCGAGCACTTCTCCAGCGGCGGCAACATCGGCGGCTTCATGGAGGCGAGCCCCGAGCATGTCTCCAAGCTCGCCTGGAACATCGCTGCGCCCGCGCGCTGCGCCAAGCCGGTGATCGTTGCCAACCGCGGCTATTGCTTCGGCGTCGGCTTCGAGCTGTCGCTCGCCTGCGACTTCCGCATCGCATCCGAGACCACGCAATACGCGCTGCCCGAGCAGAAGCTCGGCCAGATTCCGGGCTCTGGCGGTTCGGCGCGCTTGCAGAAAATGGTCGGCATCACCCGCACCAAGGACATCGTGATGCGCTCCAAGCGCATTTCGGCCAAGCAGGCGCTGGAGTGGGGCATCGCCACCGAATGCGTGCCCGATGCCGAGCTCGAGAAGGCCACCGACAAGCTCGTCGACGAGCTTCGCACCTTCTCGCCGCTGGCACAGCGCACGGCCAAGAAGCTTCTGAACGACACCGAGGATTCGACGCTCGCGATCGCGATCGAGCTCGAGGGCCACTGCTACAGCCGGCTGCGCCAGTCCGAAGACTTCAAGGAGGGCGTCGAGGCCTTCAACGCCAAGCGCCCGCCGAAATTCGCCGGCCGCTGATCGAACGACACGAACAATTGCCGCGGTTCGCAATGGCGCGGACCGCGGCGTGACACAAACGGGGGAGATAAACAATATGGCTGAGATGGATATGCCGGTCGCAGGCGCCGAGGCGTCGGCCGGCAACAAGCAAATGGTCAACGCGATCATCGCGTCCGTATTGGGATGGGCGCTCGATCTGTTTGATTTGTTCATTCTTTTGTATGTCGCGCCGGTCATTGGCGCGCTGTTCTTTCCGTCGAGCAATGCGGCGCTGTCGCTGGCGGCAGTCTACGGCTCGTTCGCCGTCACCCTGCTGATGCGGCCGCTCGGCTCGGCGGTGTTCGGCCATTATGCCGACGTGCACGGCCGCAAGCAGGCCATGCTGATCGCCATCATCGGCGTTGGTCTCAGCACCGCGGCGTTCGGGCTGTTGCCGACCATTGCCCAGGTCGGCGTCCTCGCACCGATCATCTTCTTGATCCTGCGCCTGGTGCAAGGCATCTTCGTCGGCGGCGTCGTCGCCTCCACCCACACCATCGGCACGGAGTCGGTGCCGGCGAACTGGCGCGGCGCAATGTCGGGCCTGGTCGGCGGCGGCGGTGCCGGCATCGGCGCGCTGCTGGCGTCGTTCATCTTCCTGATCACGTCCTCGGTCTTCCCCGGCGATGCCTTCGCGGTGTGGGGCTGGCGCTTCATGTTCTTCTCCGGCCTGCTGAGCTCGCTGCTCGGCTGGTTCATCTTCCGGAACCTCGAAGAATCTCCCTATTTCAAGGAGCTCAAGCGCCAGCAGGGCAACAAGCAGGCGAAGGTCTCGAAGGCGCCGGTCAGGGACGTGTTTTCGGGCGAGTATCGCGGCGTGCTGCTGGTCAATCTGCTGATCACCTTCGGCGGTGGCGCCGGCTATTACCTGACCTCGGGCTATCTGCCGAGCTTCCTCAAGGTCATCAACGCGGTCCCGAACCAGACCTCGTCGTTGATCCTGATGGGCGCGAGCATCTCTGCGTTCTTCTCCGCGGTGCTGGTGGGCGCATTGAGCGACCGCATCGGCCGCAAGAAGACGTTCCTTATCATTGGTGTCCTCGCGGCGGTGCTGCTGCCGTTGTGCTATCTCAACCTCGCGGCCACCAAGGACACGACGCAGATCACGCTCTATGCGTTCGCCATCGCCTTCATCGGCAATGCCGGCTACGCGCCGGTGCTGATCTTCCTGAATGAGCGCTTCCCCACCGCGCTGCGCGCCAGTGGCACGGGCCTGTCCTGGAACATCGGCTTTGCGCTGGGCGGCATGATGCCGACCTTCGTATCGCTGGTCAGCGGCAGCCCCGCGGAGATTCCGATGTCACTGGCATACTTCGCCGTCGGTGTCTTCGTCGTCTACCTGATCGGCGCAATCGTGATCCCCGAGACCAAGGGCAACTTCCGCTGAGCGGAGCACCGGCGCGGCCGCATCGAGGCCGCGCCGGCTCGCCGAATTGCACAATGAGACGGGAATGGAGGAACTGCATTTCCTGCCAAGACTGGACCCGAATCCGCTCTTGGCCCATCCTGAGCTGACACCGGCGACTTTTGCCGGCCGTTCCAACAGCTCACCTCTACGCGATGGACAGAGATCGTCAGCCAAGCAAACGCGTCTCCCTTGCCGGGATGCACATCGACCGGACGTCGACCGTGCCGCTGCACTTGCAGATTGCGGCCCACATCCGGGATTGCATTCTGCGCGGTGTCTTTCCGGCCGGAACCCAATTTCTCGGCTCGCGCGAGATCACGCGGGAATTGGGCTGTTCGCGCACGGTGGTGTTGACCGCCTGGGATCTGCTCTATGCCGAAGGCTATCTGGAATCGACGCCGCGCGGCAGCGTCATGGTGGGGTCTGTCGCGACACCGCATGCGCAGCCGCCTTCGGCCGTATCACCGGCCGCCGCACCCGTGCATATGTCGAAGCGCTGGCGCTCGCTGCTCGCCTTCGACTACGAGACCAACTGGCCCTCGGAGTTCAGCCCGGGCGCGCCCGACATCTCGACCTTCCCGTTCAAGGAATGGTCGCGCCTGCTGCGTCAGACCTGGCAAAATCCGAGAGAGCAGGAGTGCCTTGATCTTCCGCCGGAGGGCCATCCGCGGCTGCGACGCGAGATCGCGAACTTCCTCGGCTCGGTCCGTGGGCTCGTCTGCTCGCCGGAGGAGGTGGTCGTCACCTCCGGCACCTCGGGCGCACTGGATTTTTGTAGCCGGATGATCCTCGATCCCGGCGACGAGGTCTGGGTCGAGGAGCCCGGCTTCGTCGAGGCCCGGTGGGCGCTTACGGCCGCCGGCGCGAAGCTGGTTCCGGTTCCCGTCGACGACAAGGGTATGGTCGTCGCGGAGGGAATCCTGCGTGCCCCGGCTGCGCGGTTGATCGTGGCGACACCATCGCATCAATACCCGCTCGGCGTCAGCATGGGTCTGGAACGGCGTCTCGAACTCCTGGACTGGGCGAACAGGAACGACGTCTGGGTGATCGAGGACGACTACAATTCAGAGTTCAGGCACCAGGACAGCATGATCGCTTCCTTGCGATCGCTCGATCGCGAGGGACGGGTGATCTATTTCGGCACCTTCTCGAAGATCATGATGCCGAACCTGCGGCTCGGCTACATCGTTGCGAACCGGCATTTCATCGACGGGTTCTCGAAGGGCCGCGCGCGCATCGACGTCCATACCTCCGGCATCGGACAACTCGCTCTGGCCGAATTCATGCGGGAAGGGCACCTGCTGCGGCATCTGCGCGGGATGCGGCGGGTCTATGCTAGCAGGCGAAAGGCGCTGATCTCTGCGATCGCAGCCCTGATGCCGGATGATCTCACCGTGTCCTCCGCCGTCACCGGGCAGCATTTGGTGGCTCTGTTGACCGACGCGATGCGGGCGCGGATGAGCGATCGTGAGGCGGCCGGGATTCTGAAGCAAGCCGGTATCCACGTGCAGCCGCTGTCGCAAAACTTTCTGGAGCAGCCGACGCGGCAGGGCCTGGTGTTCGGCTATGGACGCTTGCGCGTCGAGGATGCGTCTCCGCTGCTTGCGAGAATCGCGGCTCGCATCGGTAGCGGCGCCCGCAATGCACCATCCGACCCGACAATATCGCCTCTTGCTGTTCGTACAATAAAGAGAGGCTGAGCCGACCACCGTGCATAGCTCGTAGGCACCCGGATATCCCGTAGCGCCGCTCGATCGCCTGCAAATTAGACAGACGATTTGGGGCGCTTGGATTGCAGTGCAGTGGGCATCACGATTTGCGCCGAAAAATCTGTGGTGCGCTGCACTTTTCTCGCGTGAAGCAGTCCACATTCGCGTGCACTCTGCGCGGGCACCTCTGCACCAAAACGTGCAGCCGATGCGGGCGCGCGGCGCCGGTCGCGTGCTGGTCTAGTGGTTTGCGACAACTCTGGCCCTGTCCCGAGCCCGTCGCTCTGTCGCACGCTCGCGGGCGGTGGCATGACAAGGGATGATGATGAGCGCACTCGGTTTGGCATTGGACGTTGCGATGGACGGTAAGAATTCGGCGTCCGGTTCGGACGTCATCCGTAGCTGACCCTGCACATGAGTTCCTTCGAAAATCACTGGGAAGTCGGCACCGATATCGGTGGCACCTTCACCGACATCATCGCGATCAGGCGCGATTCAGCGGAGGCGCGGATCGCAAAAGTGCCGTCGCGGCCGCAGGCTCCCGTTCAGGCGATGCTGGAGGCCATCGAGGCCGTCGGCTTGCGCAAGAGCGAGGTCAAGCGCTTCGTTCACGGCACCACGCGCGTGACCAACGCCATCGTCGAGGGACGGCTGCCGAAAGTCGCGCTGGTCGCGACCGAAGGATTTGCCGACGTGCTCGAGATCGCACGCTACCGCCGGCGTGATCTCTATCGTCTCGACATCCCGCCGAAATCGCCGCCGCTGGTGCCGCCCGAACTCTGCTTCGGGCTCGCCGAGCGTCTCGATCACGAGGGGCGGGTGCTGAAGGCGTTGGAGGAAGCGGAAATCGAGCGTCTGGCGGCGTGGCTGAAGGAGACCGGCGTTCAGAGCGTCGCGGTGGCCTTGCTCCATGCCTATGCCAACCCGGTGCATGAAAAGATGCTCGGCGAACGCCTCAAGGAGGTCATCGCCCACGTCTCGCTGTCGCACGAGGTCAATCCCGAGGCGCGCGAATACGAGCGGACATCGGCGACCGTGTTCAACGCGGCCGCGATGCCGATCGCGGTGGAATATCTCAGCGAGCTGGAGCAGCGGCTGCCGATCGGCCCCGGCCTGCAGGTGTTTCATTCCGCCGGCGCCATGATCCCGATCTCCGCCGTGAAACGGCGGCCGCTGGTGATGGCGCTGTCGGGTCCGGCGGCTGGCGTCTCGGCATCCGTCAGCATCGCGCGCCAGCTCGGCACGTCCCGCATGCTGACCTTCGACATGGGCGGCACCACGACCGACGTGTGCCTGATCGTCGACGGCCAGGCCGAGATGACCGACGGCCGCATGCTCGGCGACAAGCCGCTGCGCCAGCCGATGCTCGCGGTTCATTCGATCGGGGCGGGCGGCGGATCAATCGTGCGCAACGGACCGGGCGGCCTGACGGTTGGGCCGGAGAGCGCGGGCTCCGAGCCGGGGCCGGCCTGTTACGGCCGCGGCGGCACCGAGCCGACGATCACCGACGCCAACGCCGTGCTCGGCTATCTCAATCCCGAGACCAAGCTCGGCGACCGCATTGGCATCGATATCACGGCCGCTTTGCGCGTCATTGAGCCGATCGCGCATGCGCTGGGACTGGGCCTGACCGAAACGGCGCTCGGCATCATCAAGGTCGCGAACGCAACCATGGCACGTGCGCTCCGCCGCGTCACGGTCGAGCGCGGCATCGACGGACGCGACTGTACGTTGCTCGCCTTCGGCGGTGGCGGCCCGATGCATGCCGCGGGCCTTGCCGATCTCTACGGGATTGCGCAGGTCGTCGTGCCGAGTGCATCGAGCGCGTTCTCGGCGCTAGGCTGTCTCACCGCCGATTTCAGTTTCCTCCAGCAGCAAACGTTGCGTGCCGCTCTCGACGGCATCGATCTCGCCCGCGTGTCGGAGCGGATTGGAGCGCTGATCAACGATGCGTCGGCGCCGCTCATCGCCAATGGCGTTGCCAATGTGGAAATCCAGCTCGAACTGGTGGCCTTGATGCGCTACGCCGCGCAGAACGACGCCATTCCGGTGCCGTTCGCGCTGCCGCTCGATGTGATGCGGCTGAAGAAGGACTTCCTGGCGCGGCATCATGAACTCTTCGGCTATGCGACGAACGAGAGCTGCGTCATCGAATCGGTACGGGTGCAGGCACGCCGCCCATCGACGACAGTCGTAAGCCGGCCGGCGACTGCGGTAAGGATGGTGTCCACTGGCAAACGCATCTGCTCGTTCGACGGCTTCCATGAGGTCGCGACCGCGATCGTCGACCGCGCGGCGGCGTCCGACGTGGTCAGCGGACCCGCGATCATCGAGGACGCATGGTCGACGGTGGTGGTGCCGCCCGGCTGGCAGGCGAAGCCCGATGATGCCGGCAATCTGTTCCTGACGCGGGGGGCGGTATGAAGCTCGATCCGTTCGTCGTCGAAGTCATCCGGCACGGGCTTTCTGCCGCGGCCGAGGAAATGAGCCTGGTGATGACGCGCTCGGCGCGCTCGCCGCTGCTGCGCGAGGCCGGCGACCTGTCATCGGCGATCACCGACGGCCGCGGTGGTCTGGTCGGGCAGGGCCGTGACATCCCGATCCATCTCGGCGCGATGGCCTATACCATTCCCGAACTGCTGAAGGTGGTGCCGGCCGACACCCTGAATGACGGCGACGTGCTGATCTACAATCTCGGCGCGCTCGGCGGCAATCATCTCAACGACGTCAAGGTCGTGCGGCCCGTGTTCGTCGACGGCGAGATCGTAGCGTTCGCGGTCAGCCTTGCGCACTGGCCCGACATCGGCGGCACCTGGCCCGGCAGCTATTTCGCCAAGGCGATCGACACGTTCCAGGAGGCAATGCGCATTCCGCCGGTGTTGATTGCGACCGCGGCCGGCGTCAACGCGGCTGTCATGCAGCTGCTTAAGGTCAATGTTCGCGACCCCAAAGCCTGCGAGGGCGATCTCCTCGCCCAGATCGCGGCGACCAAGGCTGGCGAGCGGCGCATCGTCGAGCTCTGCCGCGAGCACGGCAAGCCGGTATTCACGGCGACGCAGTCGCGCCTTCACGATCTCTCGGAGATCGAGATGCGCGAGGCGCTGCGTGCGCTGCCGGACGGAGTCTACAAAGGCGAGGACTATCTCGACGACGGCGGCGTGAACAATGCGCCTGCGCGCATCCATGTGAAAATCACCATCGCGGGCGATGAAGCGACCTTCGATCTGTCCGGGAGTTGCGATCGCGTCTCGAATTTCTGCAATACCACGCCGTTCATCGCGCGCTCGGCTGTGGCCTATGCCGCGCGCATCATGAGCGGGCGCGACATGCAGCAGAACGCGGGCGCGCTCCGGCCTTTGACCATCATCACGCGTCCGGGCTCGATCCTGGAGCCGGGCTGGAACGCCTCCGTCGCCGCCGGCAACCACGAGACCTCGATGCGGATCGTCGATGCGGTCTTCCGCGCCATGCAGGACACGATCCCCGAACGCCTGTCGGCGGGCGGCGCTACTACTGCGGGCGTGCTGTTCTTCGCCGAGCCGCGGCAGGATGGTTCGTGGAAGATGCTCTACGAGGTTCACGGGGGCGGCGAAGGCGCGCGGCATGATCGGACGGGCGTATCGGCGACCCGGGTGCATCTGGCCAACACTTCGAACACGCCGGCCGAGGTGATCGAGGCGAATTATGCGATTCGCGTCGAGCAGCAGGCCATTCGCCGGGAGTCCGGTGGGACGGGAAAATATTGCGGCGGCGACGGCGTGGTTCGCGCCTATCGCATCCTGGCACCGTCGATGCATCTGACGACCTGCATCGAGCGCATGGTGATTCCGCCATTCGGCATGCAGGGCGGCGGGCCCGGCAAGCCCTGCCGCGTCTCGCTGATCAGGCAAGGCCAAAACGTGGCGATCGACGGCAAGTCGAACCTCGTGCTGCAGCAGGGCGATGTCGTCACCATCGAGAGCTGCGGCGGCGGTGGCTACGGCGCCGAGCCGGCGGAATGAAGGGATTGCCATGAGCAGATTGTTGCGAACTGGGCTGAATGCGGGCGACAGCGCGCCAATGGCCGTGGTCGGCGGCGAGGGCGTCTACTTTCATCTTTCGGACGGCCGTAAGCTCATCGACGGCAGCAACACTGGCGGCGGTCTCGGACATCGTCATCCCGCGATGGTGGAAGCGATCCGCCGCGCGGCGGATACGCCGGTCGTGAACGAAGGTTGGAGCTGGGTTGGGCGCGAGCAGGCCGCGGACGATCTGATGGCCATTGCGTTCAAGGGCGAAGAGGATTGGGTCGGCGCGGTGCGCTTCTGCATCAGCGGCAGCGAGGCCAACGACATGGCGCTGTCGCTGTGCCAGGCCTTGACGCAGCGCTCCGCGCTTGCAACGCGCGAGCGCGCCTATCATGGCCTCACGGGTCTGTCGCGCAGCATGACCGTCCAGCCGCAATGGCATGGCGGGCTCGCGGTGCATGCCGGCGGTTCGCAGCGGCCGGCGCCGATGGCGCCGGTGCGGATATTGCCGGCACCGGACGGCGCAATCTACGGCGCGCCGCCGAACAATGCGCCCCCGAGTGAATATCTGACGGATGCCACGCGCCTTCTCTCGGACACTGCGGCGACGATCATCGACTACACGCAGGGCGGCGTCTATTACGACGGCGCATATCAGGATCGGGTGGCGCTCTGCGCGCGGCAGGCGGGTTCATACTGGATCGCGGACGAGGTTGTTACCGGCGCCGGACGTGCCGGACGCTGGTTCGCGTTTCAGGGAGCAAAAAGCCGCCCCGACATCGTGACGCTCGGCAAATCGCTCGGCGGCGGTGCCGCGGCAGTCGCCGCGGTCGTGGTGTCGAAAGCGATCGTCGAGCGGCTCAAGGGTACGAGCTGGCAGAATTACGGCACACTGCGCGGCCATCCGATCAGCATGGCCGCCGTCAGCGCCTACCTGAAGGTCGTCACGGAAGTGAAAATTCTGGAGCATGTGCGGAGCCTCGAAAAGCTGTTCACCCGCCGCCTGCTCGCCATCGCGCAGAAGCATCCCAGCGTGCAGCGCGTGGCGGGGCAGGGGCTGCACTGGACGGTGGAACTGCACGGTCCGGATTGGCGCTCCTGGTGTGCGGACACAACCGAGGTGCCGATTGCCTCGCGCGTGGCGACGCGTGCGCTGGAGGCCGGCGCGGTAATCGGGACCAGCGGAGAACAGACCTCGCTGTTCCTGGCGCCGCCGCTCGTGATCTCCGAGCATGAGGCCGAGTGGCTTCTGGACGCGCTCGACCACGGCCTGGACGTCGCCGACGAGGAGCACGGGTGAGCGCGGATCACGCAACGCTTCGTCGCTCGCCGGCTTGGCCGGCGGATGAGCCTTGGCATCTCACCGTGCCCGAGGGAACGCTCTACGACGCGTTGGTACGTGCGGCGCATGACCGGCCCTCGCATCCCGCGACGGTGTTTTACGGCGCGAGCCTGAGCTATCGCGAACTTCGCGGCCGGGTCGATGCCATGGCCGGCTTCTTGCAAAAGATCTGCGGCGTGACGCGCGGCGACCGCGTCATGATTGCCCTCCAGAACTCGCCGCAATATGTCATTGCCTATTATGCGGTGATGCGGGCAGGTGCCGTGATCGTGCCCGTCAACCCCATGAACAAGACGGCCGAGATCGAGTATCTGGCTAGCGACAGTGGCGCCAAGGTCGCGATCATTGGGAGTGAGTTGAACACCGTGTTTGCGCCGCTGATCGGCGAGGCCACCACCCATGCGATCGTCGCCCAGTATCGCGACGACGTGCCGGCGGCGACGCCCTATACGCTACCGGCATGCGTGACAGAAGCGCCGTCGGAGGCGCCGTCGTCGCCGGGCTGGCACTCCTGGTCGTTTGCGATTGCGCAAGACTTGCGGCCCGGTGTGATGACTGCAGGACCGGACGATCTGATGGTTCTGCCCTATACGTCGGGCACGACCGGAAAACCCAAGGCGTGCATGCACAGTCATCGCAGCGCGCTGTTCACTGCCGTCTTGCAAGCCCGCTGGTACGGGCTCGGCGGCGACGACGTGATGACCGGCTTCATGCCGCTGTTTCACGTCGCGGGCATGCAAGGCTCGATGAATGCCGCGATCGTCACGGGCGCGACGCTGCTGTTGATGGCGCGCTGGGACAGGGATCTGCTGCCGGATCTGTTCGAGGCCTATGGCGTGACGTTCTGGAACGCCGCGCCGACCATGATCGTCGACGTGCTCGCGAGCGCCCGGTTCCGCGACCGATGCTTTGCGAAGCTCAAGGTCTTGACCGGTGGCGGTGCGGCGATGCCGATGGCGGTGGCCGAGCGGCTGAAGGGACGGTTCGGTCTCGATTTCGTCGAAGGCTACGGCATGACCGAGACCATGTCGCCGACGCATCTCAACCCGATGGCCGCCCCGAAGCGGCAATGCCTCGGCATTTCCGTGCAGGAGACCGACGCCAGGATCATCGATCCGGAGAGCCTGATCGAGCTCGAGGACAATGTTGTCGGCGAGATCGTGGTGCACGGTCCGCAGGTCCTAAGCGGCTACTGGAACCGGCCGCAGGCCGATGTGGAGGCATTCATTGATCTCGCCGGAAAGCGGTTCCTGCGCACGGGTGATCTCGGCTATCGCGATGCTGACGGCTATTTCTTCGCCGTCGACCGGCTGAAGCGAATGATCAATGTCAGCGGTTTCAAGGTGTGGCCTGCCGAGGTGGAAGCGGCGATGTACCAGAACCGCGCCATCCGGGAGTGCTGCATCGTCTCCGCGCCGGACAGTTATCGCGGCGAGACTGTCAAGGCGCTGGTGGTGCTGGATGAGGCCGCGCCGGCGACGACGTCGTCCGACGACATCATCGGCTGGGCGCGTAGCGCGATGGCCAGCTACAAGGCGCCGCGTGCCGTCGTCTTCGTCGATCAACTGCCGCGGACCGCGAGCAACAAGATCAACTGGCGGCTGCTGCAAGATGCCGAATGGGGGCGAACCGCGTGAGTGGCGCCAGGCTGGAAAAGCGGTGCGAGGCTGCGTTATGCTGCGCGCGCCGGAAAGTTTTTGAAGCTGCAATGGTCAGCTTCGCCGAGAGGTCAGGAAATTGCTGATGCGTATTGTCAATGTTGCCGCCGCCCAGATGGGCCCGATCCAGAAAGCCGACAGCCGCGAGGCCGTGGTCAAGCGCATGATCGCGCTGATGGACGAGGCCAAGGCCAGGGGAGCCGACCTGATCGTCTATCCGGAACTCGCGCTCACGACGTTCTTCCCGCGCTGGTACGTGGAAGACCGGGCCGAGGCCGACATCTGGTTCGAGCGCGAGATGCCGAACGCGGCGACCCGGCCGCTGTTCGAATGCGCGGCGCAGCACCAGATGGCGATGAACTTCGGCTATGCGGAGCTCACGCCCGACGGCCATCACTTCAACACCGCGATCCTCACCGACAAGTCCGGCAAGATTGTCAGCAAATATCGCAAGATCCATCTGCCGGGTCATGTGGAGTTCGACACCAAGCGCTCGCACCAGCATCTGGAGAAGCGCTATTTCGAGCCGGGCGATCTCGGTTTCAACGTCTGGCGCGAACTCGGCGGCATCATCGGCATGGCCATCTGCAACGACCGGCGTTGGCCCGAGACCTACCGCGTCATGGGCCTGCAGGGCGTCGAGATGGTGGTGATCGGCTACAACACGCCGTCCGTGAATGCGGAGAAGAGCGAGGAGGGCGTCGAGAAACGCCTGTTTCACAACCGCCTCTCCGTGCAGGCCGGCGCCTACCAGAACGCGACCTGGGTGGTCGCAGTTGCCAAGGCCGGCGTCGAGGATGGACACCCGCTGTTTGGTGGCAGCCTGATCGTCGATCCCAACGGCGAGATCGTCGCCGAGGCCAAGACGGAAGGGGACGAGCTTCTGGTCCATCCCTGCGATCTCGATGCCACAACGTTCGGCAAGACCACGATCTTCAATTTCGCGCAGCATCGCCGGATCGAGCATTACGGCCTGATCACCAGCCAAACCGGCGCAGTGCCGCCGCCGGAGAAGTGACGCCGATGGCAGGCAAGGACACATCAGGCATTTCCTTGCGCGAGCTTGATCCGCGGGACCGCTACAAGCTGCTCTGCGGCGTGATCGTGCCGCGGCCGATCGCGCTGGTGACGACGCTGGACGAGAACGGGGCGGTCAACGCCGCGCCGTTCAGCTTCTTCAACGTCTTCTCAGAGAGCCCCGCGCTGATCGTGCTGGGGCTTCAGCACAAGCCGGATCACAGCCCGAAGGACACCACCCGCAACATCCATCGCGACGGCGAGTTCGTGGTTCACATGGTGGACGAGGCGCTGTCGTCGGCGATGAACGATTGCGCGGTCGATTTCCCCTCCGGCGACAGCGAGGTCGCGGCAACGGGGCTTGCGACGCTCGCGTCAGTCGATGTGAAGGTGCCGCGCCTGGCCGCAGCGCCGTTTGCGCTCGAATGCCGGCGCCATGTCGTGCTGAACTTTTCGCCCGATCGCGAGCTTCTGGTTGGCGAAGTCTTGAGAATCCATGCCCGCGAGGGCCTGGTCGACGAGGTCAACATGTATGTCGATCTGGACGCCTACCGGCCGATCGGCCGCATGTTCGGCAATCTCTACACGACGCAGCGGGATACGTTCGCACTGGCGCGCGAGAGCCATGCACAATGGCTCGCGCGCCGGGATACAAAAGAGCTGAAGGACGCCTAGTGACGCGAGAACTGCACCGTACCGAGCGCCATGGTGACGGCGTCGCGCAAGATGCGCGGCCGGGACATGATGGTCTTCCTGCGAAATGGCGATCACTTGCTTCAGGCATATCAAGGAGTGCCTCATGACTGAACCCACCTACGACCTGATCATCCGCGGTGGGCGCGTCGCCACCACGACCGATGTGTTCGAGGCCGACGTCGCCATCTCCGGCGAGACCATCGCAGCCGTCGGCCGCGGGCTTCCGGCGGCCAAGCGCGAGATCGACGCGGGCGGCAAGCTGGTGCTGCCCGGCGGCGTCGACAGCCACGCCCATATCGAGCAATTGTCCGCTGCCGGCATCATGAATGCCGACACCTTCGAGAGCGCGACCGTCTCGGCTGCCTTCGGCGGCACGACCACGGTGATCCCGTTCGCGGCCCAGCATGTCGGCATGAAGCTGCCGCAAGTGGTGGAGGACTATCACGCCCTGGCAAAGAAGGGCGCGGTGATCGACTATGCCTTCCATATGATCATCGCCGACGCCACCAGGGAGACCGTCGAGGAGCACATTCCCGCACTGGTGAAGCAGGGCCATGCGTCGATCAAGATCTTCATGACCTACGACCGGCTCAAGGTCGACGACGAGCCGCTGCTCGACATCCTCCTCGCCGCGCGCCAGTCCGGCGCGATGCTGTGTGCTCACGCCGAAAACCACGGCATCATCGCCTGGATGGTGAAGCGCCTGCTCGCGCGCGGCTACACGCTGCCGAAATACCACGCCGTCAGTCATGCTCGCGTGTCTGAAGCCGAGGCCTTCACCCGGCTGATCGGCATGGCGGCGCTGATCGACCAGCCGATCATGATCTTCCACGTCTCCACGGCCGAAGGCGCCAAGGTGATACGCGACGCGCGCGGGCAGGGGCTCAAGGTTTTCGCCGAGACCTGCCCGCAATATCTGTTCTTGACGGCCGCCGATCTCGACAAGCCCGGCGCCGATGGCGCGAAGTGGATGTGCAGCCCGCCGCCGCGCACGCATTCGGACCAGGAGGCGCTCTGGCATGCGCTGTCGCTTGGCGATCTCCAGACCATCTCGTCGGATCATGCACCGTATCGCTTCGACGAGACGGGCAAGCTGCGAGCGGGCCCCAATCCGAATTTCAAGCAGGTCGCGAACGGTCTGCCCGGACTGGAGCTGCGGCTGCCTTTGTTGTTCGACGCGATGGTCTCGAAGGGGCGACTGGGTCTGGAGAAGTTTGTCGAGCTGACCGCGACGGCGCCCGCCAAAATCTACAATCTGCATCCCCGCAAGGGTTCGATTGCGGTCGGCGCCGATGCCGATATCGCGATCTGGGATCCCAATCGCGAGGTCACGATCGCCGACGAGATGATGCACGACCTCGCCGGCTACACGCCGTTCGCCGGCCGCAAGCTGAAGGGCTGGCCGGTGTCAGTGCTCTCGCGCGGCAGGGTGATCATTGACGGCAACAAGTGCCTCGCGGATGCCGGCAGCGGCAAGTTCCTTGCGCGCAGTGGTGGCGAAGCGGCCAAGCCCACCGGCCGGCTCGTCGCTGATATGGATCCGGAACGGAATTTCGGAGCGAAACTGCTGTGACCGCGGATCGCGCGCGATGAAGATCGTTATTTTCGGCGGCGCCGGGTTTGTCGGGCTCAATGTTGCGGAGGCGCTGCTCGCGCGCGGCCACGACGTGACGCTGCATGATCGCGCAGAGTTGCCGCCGTCCGCGCGGCGATCTCTTGCTGACTACGGCGCACGACTCAAAGCCGTGCAGGGCGATATCACCGACGCAGCAGCCATCGACGCCCTCATCGCCGAAGGCGTTGATGCGATCGTGCTTGGAGCTGCGATCACCGCCGGCGATGAACTGGAGAGAGCATCGACCGCGCGCGTTCTCGAAATCAATGTGATGGCGCAGATCCCGATCCTGCTCGCGGCGATCCGTCATGGCGTTCGCCGTGTCGTCAATCTGTCATCGGCGTCGGCCTATGGCGCCGCGGGTGCGCGGGTCGGTGCTCTGGACGAGGAGACGCCCTGCGATCCCGTCTCGTTCTACGCCATCAGCAAGTTCACGTCGGAGCGATCTGTCGCGCGCCATGCTGAACTCTTCGGCGGCGATTTCCTGAGCGTGCGGCTGAGCGCCGTGTTCGGTCCATGGGAGCGAATTGGCTCGGTGCGCGATACGCCGAGCCTCCAGTATCAGATTGTGGCCGCTTTCGCCCGCGGCGAGGCGGCGATCATGCCTGATACGGGCATGAAGGACTGGACCTATGCGCCAGATGCCGCCGAAGCCGTGGCCGTGTTGATCGAGGCAGAGCGTCTCCGTCATCGGCTCTACAATATATCGAGCGGCGCGGCCTGGTCGGCGCTGCAATGGGGCGAGGCGATTGCGGCGTTGCATCCCGGCTTGCAGTGCCGGCTCGCCGCGCCCGGAGAGAAGACGTTCATCAAGCTGCATGGCGGGGATCGCGCGCCGCTGTCGGTTGCGCGGATGACGGACGAATTCGGCTGGCGCGCGCGGTTCGGCTGCGCCGATTCGGTCGCCGCGATGAGCGCTTGGTGGATGCAGCACAAGGAGTGGTTCTGACATGCGCCTGCAGGGACGCACAGCCATCATCACCGGGGCAGGCTCGGGCATCGGCCGCGCCAGCGCAAAGCTGTTCGCTGAAGAAGGCGCGCGTCTCGCCCTGGTCGATCGCGATGCTGCGGGGCTTGAGGAGACCTTGAGCCTGGTGCGCGAGGCAACGACTCATGTTGGCGACGTCGGTGATGCCGGTTTCGCCGAAACCGTTGTCGGTGATGTCGTGGCGCGACATGGCCGGCTCGATATCCTCATGACTGCCGCGGGCTTCTCCTGCGGCGGTACGGTGCTGACGACGAGTCCGGACGACTGGGACGCGGTGTTCCGCACCAATGTCGGTGGCACCTGGCTGTGGGCGCGCGCCGCCGTGCCGCAGATGCAGCAGCAGAACAGCGGTTCGATCATCACGCTGGCGTCGCAGTTGGCGATCGCCGGCGGCAAGGGCAACAGCGCCTACATCGCTGCCAAGGGTGCGATCGTCAGCCTCACGCGGACGATGGCGGTGGATTTCGCGACCGACAGCATTCGCGTCAACGCGATCGCGCCGGGCGCGATCGACACGCCGATGCTTCGCCGCAGTTTTGCGCGGCACGCCAATTCGGACGAGGTGCGTGAAGCCTCGCGCAACCGCCACGCCATGAAGCGGTTCGGCGAGGCCGAGGAGATCGCGCAGGCGGCACTGCATCTCGCAAGCGATGCATCCTCGTTCACGACCGGCACCGTGATGGTGGTTGACGGCGGTTGGCTTGCGGCATGACTGAGGCGCTGACAAAGCTCGAAGCGGACGTTCGCGCCGATCTCGCCAGGATCGCGCATCCAGGCGCCGCGTGGCTCGAACCGAAGAGGGGGCCGGACGGCAAGCCGGCGCTGGATGTGCTCGTCGTCGGCGCCGGCCAATCCGGCATCGCCATCGGCTTCGGGCTGATGCGCTCCCGCGTCAGCAATATCCTGCTGCTCGACAAGGCCGAGGAGGGCAAGGAGGGGCCGTGGCTCACCTATGCGCGCATGCCAACGTTGCGCAGTCCGAAGGATTATACTGGTCCGGACCTCGATATCCCGAGCCTGACCTGCCAGTCCTGGCACGAAGCGCGCTTCGGCAAGGAGAGCTGGAAGGAGCTCGACCTCATCCCGCGCGGCCATTGGGTCGAATATCTGCTGTGGCTGCGCCGCACGATCGGATTGCCGGTGCGCAACGGCTGCGAGCTTCTTGAGATTGCGCCTGCGTCCGATGGGCTGCTCGCCGCACACGTGAAACGTGCCGAAGGCGTCGAGACGCTCTATGCGCGCAAGATCGTGCTGGCGACGGGGCAGGAGGGCACGGGCAGCTGGATGGTCCCGGAGCCGCTTCGTGATCTCCCGGCCGGCTCGGTCGCGACTGTCGCCGACGATATCGATTTCGACAGCCTTCGCGGCAAGCGCGTCGCCGTGATCGGCGCCGGCGCATCCGCGTTCGACAATGCGGCAACCGCGCTGGAAGCGGGCGCCGGCGAAGTCCATCTATTGTGCCGGCGCGCACAGATCCAGCTGATCCAGCCCTATCGCTGGCTGACCTTTCGCGGCTTCCTGCGTCATCTCAGCGATCTCGATGATGCCTGGCGCTGGCGCTTCATGCGCACCATCCTCGAAATGCGGGAGGGATTTCCGCAGCCGACCTACGATCGCTGTGGGCGTCATACCAATTTCACATTGCACGAGGGCGCGCCGGTCGAGGCGACGCGACAGAGCGATAGCGGCGTTGAATTGCAGACGCCGCGCGGCGTCATCACGGCGGATTTCGTCATCTGCGGCACCGGCATCGACATGAACTTTGCCAGCCGCGGTGAACTCTCCAAATTCGCCGGTAACATCGCGACCTGGGCCGACCGCTATCAACCGCCAGAGAATGAACGCAACGCGCGGCTCGGCCGCTTTCCGTATCTTGCCGACGATTACGCCTTCACCGAATGTGTGCCCGGCGAGACGCCGTGGATCTCCGACATCCATCTCTTCGCCATCGCGTCCACCATGAGCTTCGGTCCGTCGGGGTCGTCGATCAATGCGATGACGACCGCTGTCCCCAAGCTGGTCCACGGTCTGACGCGCGGTCTGTTCCGCGCTGATGTCGGGCATCACTGGGCTTCGCTCAGCGCATATGACGTGCCGCAGGCCGTGGTCACGCGAACGGCGCAAAAAATGGGGGAATCGACATGATTGTCCATGCTCCGCCGCGACGAGGCGTCCCTCCGGGACTGGCGCGCAACTTGCTTGTTTCTTAACCTGCCTTGCTGGCGTTCTTGTCGAAATTCAAGGGAAAACCAATGCGTTTTGTGTCTTTCAGGCCGGCGACCCGCGTCGCTGCCACCGCCGCGCTGCTGCTCGTCGCTACCGCGCCCTCGCGGGCGCAAACCAGGGCGGAAACGCTGCGCTATGTGACCGGCGCGTCGGTCAACACGCTCGATCCCAACATTCCGGGTTCGACCCGCGAGTCCTTCGCGCTGAGCATGAGCACCTACGATCGGCTGGTGGCGTTTGGCCGCAAGCAGCTCAACGGCAAATGGGTGTTCGATCTCGACAAGATCACCGGCGAGCTCGCCGAATCCTACGACGTCAGTCCCGACGGGCTAAAGCTCACCTTCCGTCTGCGCAAGGACGCCAAGTTCCAGGACGGCTCGCCGGTCACGGCCGAGGACGTCAAATGGTCGCTCGATCGCTGCGTCACCGCGCCGATCCTCGGCAAGGCGCAGCTCCTGACGGGATCGTTGACCTCGGCCGATCAGTTCAAGGTGATCGATCCACTGACGATCGAGGTGACGCTGCCCAAGCCCGACAAGCTGGCGCTGCCGAATCTCGCGACCGTCTATCCGATGATCATCAACTCGAAGGTCGCCAAGGAGCACGCGACAGCGGACGATCCGTGGGCCACCGCCTGGCTGAAGGAGCACACGGCCGGCAGCGGCGCCTACGTGGTTGAAACCTTCAAGCCGGGCGAGCAGGTCATCCTCAAGCGCGACGAGGCCTGGAATCGTGGCTCGCCCGACAAGCCGGCCTTCTTCAAGCGCGTGATCGTGCAGTCGGTGCCGGAGCCTGCAACCCGCGCCAATCTTGTCGAGCGCGGCGACGCCGATATCGTCGTCGATCTCCAGGCCAGCGACGTGCAGTCGCTCGAGGCCAAGGGCAAGCTCAAGGTGGTCTCGACGCCGCAATACAACGCGATCACCTTCGTCTCGATGAACAACCAGATCCCGCCGTTCGACAACGTCAACGTCCGCCGCGCCATCGCTTTCGCGCTGCCCTATGACGACATGTTCAAGGCCGCTTTGTTCGGCCGCGGCGCGCCGCTGTTTGGCGCGACCTGGCCGGATGGCAAGCCGGCGAACGGCATCTATCCGTTCCAGGCGCCGGTGAAAGTCGATCTTGACAAGGCCCGTGAATACCTCAAGGCCGCAGGCCTTCCCGAGGGCTTCTCGACGACGTTCAGCTTCAATGTCGGTCAGGCCTCGACCGCGGAGCCGATGGCGGCGCTCGTCAAGGAGTCGCTTGCCAAGATCGGGATCAAGGTCGACATTCAGAAGCTGCCGGATGCGCAGATGTCGACGCAGATCAACGAGAAGAAGCTGCCCTTGTTCACCGAAGGCATCGTCGCCTGGCTGCCCTCCACCGACTATTTCTACCGCAACTTCTACACCGGCAATCAGCGCTGGAACTACAGCTCGATCAACAATCCCGAGTTGGCCGCGATCGCGCAGGAGGCCCGCTTCGAGCCCGACAAGGCCAAGTACGAGGAGGACGGCCGCAAGCTCAATGCGATCCACTTCAGCGAGATGCCGCAGATTCCGCTGTGGCAGCCGAACCAGGACGCGGTGATGGCTTCCTCGATCGAAGGCTACACCTACGAATTTCATCGGCAGGTCGACTATCGTGATGTCAGCCGCAAGTGACGTTAGCAAGTGACTTGCGCAAACAAGAGGAGCTTTGAAAGGTGACGAGCGGTCTTGGTGCAACGATGCTGCGGGCGGGCAGGCGGCTGCTGTCGTCGCTGCCCGCGCTGTTCGGTGTGCTGGTCTTCACCTTCCTGTTGATGCGCGTCCTGCCCGGAGACCCCGCGGTGTTCTTCGCCTCGGGGCCCAATGCCGGCAAGGAGGAGATCGAGCAGATACGCAAGCAGATGGGGCTCAACAAGTCGGTGCCGGAGCAGCTCGTGTTCTATCTCTCCGACATCGGCCACGGCAATCTCGGCCGCTCCATGATGACGGGGCAGCCGGTTTTGAAGGATCTGCGCGAGCGGCTGCCGGCCTCGCTGGAGTTGACCTTCACCGCACTGCTGATCGCACTTGTTGCGGCGGTGCCGCTTGGCGTGGTGGCGGCGCTGCGGCCGGGGTCGCTGGTCGATCACGGTGTACGGCTGTTCTGCGCGCTCGGCGTCTGCGTGCCGACCTTCGTCTCGGGCCTGCTGCTGATCTATGTCTTCTACTATCTACTCGGGCTCGCGCCTGATCCGACCGGACGGATCGACGTCTTCACCTCGCTGCCACCGCAACGCACCGGCTTCCTCACGATCGATTTCCTGCTCGCTGGTGACGTGGAGGGCTGGTGGGCGGCCTGCAAGCAGCTGATCCTGCCGGCGGTGAGCATGGCGCTGTTCGTCATCGCGCCGCTGGCGCGGATCACGCGCGCCTCGATGCTGGTCTCGCTCGGCAGCGATTTCGTGCGTACCGCCCGCTCGGTCGGGCTGTCCTGGCACAAGGTGGTTGTCACCTATGCGCTGCGCAACGCGATCCTTCCTGTCATCACCATCGCCGGCATCGTGTTCTCGACCATGCTGGGTGCCAATGTCCTGGTGGAGAAAGTGTTCTCCTGGCCGGGCGTCGCCTCCTACGCGCTCGACGCGCTGTTATCGTCCGACTATGCGCCGGTGCAGGGTTTTGTGCTGCTGATGGCCAGCCTGTTCGTGCTGGTCAATCTGGCCGTCGATATCTGCTATGGCATCGCCGATCCCAGGGTGTCGATCGAATGACCAGCGCAACCCTCCGGCATTCGGTCTGGATCCTGCGCGGAAATCCGCTCACCGGCGTTTCCGCGGCCGGCGTCTTGCTGTTCGTCCTGGTCGCGATTTTTGGGCCCTGGATCGTGCCCTACGATCCCGTGGTCTCGAATGTCTCGGAGGCGCTTTTGCCTCCGAGCGCGGCGCACCTCGCGGGCACGGACCAGCTTGGACGCGACGTGTTCAGTCGTCTGGTCATCGCGGCACGGCTCGATCTGGCCATCGCGGTCGCGGCAGTCGGCATTTCCTTCGTGATCGGTGCCGTCGTCGGTTCGTTCTGCGGCTATACCGGGGGCCGGCTCGACCGCGGGGTCGGCCGCTTCGTCGACGTGATGATGGCGTTTCCGTTGTTCGTGCTGGCGATGGCGATGGTCGCAGCACTGGGCAACCGGATCGAGAACATCGTCATCGCAACCGCGATCATCAATCTTCCGTTTTACATCCGCTTCGCGCGCGCCGAAGTCAATATCAGGCGCAATGTCGGCTGGGTGGAGGCCGCGCGCGCCTGCGGTGAGAGCCATTTCTCGGTGGTGCTGCGCTTCCTGCTGCCAAACATCCTGCCGGCGATGGCGGTGCAGATTTCGCTCAATCTCGGCTGGGCCATTCTCAACGCCGCCGGCCTGTCCTTCATCGGTCTCGGCGTCAAGCCGCCGACGCCGGAATGGGGCATCATGGTCGCGGAGGGCGCGCGCTTCATCTCGACCGGGCGGTGGTGGCTGGTGGCCTTTCCGGGCCTCGCGCTGATGATGGCCGTGCTGTGCTTCAATCTCCTCGGTGACGGGATGCGGGATATTCTCGATCCCCGCATGCGCACATGAGCGAGGACCTGCTCAGGATCGACGACCTCCACGTCTCGTTCTCGACACGGCGTGGCACGGTCGAGGCTGTGCGCGGCGTCACGCTCACGGTCGAGGCCGGCGAGATGCTCGGTCTCGTCGGCGAAAGCGGCTCAGGCAAATCCGTCACCGGTTTTGCGACGACACGACTGCTGGATGCTGCGGGTCGCGTCACCGGCGGCAAGATCCTGTTTCGCGGGCAGGATGTCACGAAGCTCAGGGGCGATGACCTTCGTCATCTCCAGGGCGCCGCCATGTCCATGATCTTCCAGAATCCGCGGGCCGCGCTCAATCCGATCCGCGCGATCGGCTTGCAGATCGCGGACGCGATCCTGACCCACAAGCGGATATCGAAGGACGCCGCGCGCGCCGAGGCGCTGGAGTTGCTGCGCGCCGTCCAGATCCGCGATCCCGAGACGCGGATGAATGCCTATCCGCATGAGCTTTCCGGCGGCATGTGCCAACGCGTCATGATCGCGATCGCTATCTCTTGTAATCCCGCGCTGCTGATTGCCGACGAGCCGACCACCGGTCTCGACGTCACTACGCAGAAGGTGGTGATGGACCTGCTCGCGGACATCGCTGCCGCGCGCGGCATGGCCACGATCCTGATCACGCACGATCTCGGGCTCGCGGCGCGCTATTGCCGCCGGATCGCGGTGATGGAGCGTGGCCGCATTGTCGAAGAGGCCGATCCCAAGACACTCTTCAGCACGCCGCAGCACGCCTATACCAGACGCCTGGTCGCGGCGTCGCCGACTGCGACGTCCCGGATTCAGGATCTCGTGACGGAAGAGGAGAGGGAGCGCCACGCCGCGGTGATCAGCACGCCTAGGCAGGAGCTCGCGCACGGTACGCCGCCGCTGCTGGAAGTGCGGAAGCTCGCAAAGCGTTTCGACCACGGCTCCGCGGCAGTTGCAGACTTCGCGATGACGATGGCCCGCGGCGAGAGCGTCGGGCTCGTCGGTGAATCCGGGTCCGGTAAGAGCACGACGTCGCGGATGATCTGCCGCCTGATCGATCCCAGCGAAGGCGACATCGTGTTCGACGGACAGTCGATCGGCCATGTCGCGTCGCGCGACTTTCACCGCTCGCCGTTGCGCAAAGATATCCAGATGGTCTTTCAGGACCCGAACGAGAGCCTCAACCCGCGCTTCACGGCCTTCGATTGCATCGCCCATCCCCTGATGCGGCTCGATGGCATGCGCGCGGGCAGCGAATTGCGGCAGCGCGTGGAAGAATGTGCCGAGCGCGTGGGGTTGCCGCTGGATCTCTTGCCACGCTTTCCGCACCAACTCTCTGGCGGCCAGAAGGCGCGCGTCGGGATCGCCCGCGCCATTGCCTGCCGCCCGCGGCTTCTGGTGCTGGACGAGCCTACCGCCGCGCTCGACGTCTCGGTGCAGGCGGTGGTGCTGCAATTGCTAGATCGTCTACGACGCGAGAACGACATCGCACTGCTGTTCGTCAGCCACGATCTCAACGTCGTGCGCATGCTCTGCGACCGCACCATCGTGCTGCGCAATGGCGGCATCGTCGAGCAGGGCGAAAGCCGGGCACTATTCGATAATCCGAAGACCGACTACACGCGTAAACTGGTCGAGGCGATACCCCATATCGACACCGGACCGGCATTGGCGGCCGCTCTTTGATGCTCGGGCTGGCAAAAGGGCCGATGAGATCCCGCTGGTGAAGGCGCAATTACTGGCATACCATTTGCACGCCAATGGCTTCGGCTTCACCTGCCCTTGGCCAACGATCGGCCGGCATCACGGTATTACTGGAGGACTTCATGGATCGCAGGACCGTATTGAAGGGACTGGCTGGCGCGGGCGGTCTGGCATTTTCGGGTAGCCTCTCGGCCCCGGCGATCGCACAAGGCGCCTCAGCCCGCACCCTGCGCTTCGTGCCGCAGGCCAATCTCGCCAATTTCGATCCGATCTGGGGCACCCAATATGTCGTGCGCAATGCGGCGGCGTTGGTCTGGGATACGCTCTACGGCATCGATTCCTCGCTGGTACCGCAACGTCAGATGGTCGAGTCCGAGGAAGTGACCGACGACGGCACGACCTGGACGTTCAAGCTGCGGCCGGGGCTAAAGTTTCATGACGGCGAGCCGGTGCTGAGCAAGGACGTCGTCGCGAGCCTTGCGCGCTGGGCGGTGCGCGATCCGATGGGCCTGATGATCAAGGCGCTCCAGCAGGAGCTCACCGCCGTCGACGACCGCACCTTCAAATGGGTGCTGAAGCAGCCTTTCCCGAAGCTGCTCTACGCGCTCGCGAAGAACAACTCGCCTTGCGCCTTCATCATGCCGGAGCGGATCGCGCAGACCGACCCGTTCAAGCAGATCGGTGACTATGTCGGCTCCGGGCCGATGAAGTTCGCCAAGGGCGAGTGGGTCCCCGGCGTGAAAGCCGTGTTCGAGAAATTCGCCGACTATTCGCCGCGGCAGGAGAAGGCGTCATGGCTCGCCGGCGGCAAGCAGATGCTGGTTGACCGCATCGAATGGATCGTGATGCCGGACGCGGCCACGGCGGCCGCGGCGTTGCAAAACGGCGAGATCGATTGGTGGGAGAACCCGATCGCCGACCTCGTCCCGGTGCTGAAGAAGAACAAGAACATCAGCGTCGACATCGGCGATCCCCTCGGCAATGTCGGCTCTTTCCGCATGAATTTCCTGTATCCGCCCTTCAACGACGTGCGGGCGCGGCGTGCGGTGCTGATGGCGATGAGCCAAGAAGACTATATGCGCGCGATCGTCGGCGACGACAATTCGCTGTGGAAGCCGCTGCCCGGCTTCTTCACGCCGGATACGCCGCTCTATTCCGAGATGGGCGGCGAGATACTGAAGGGTAAGCGCGATCTCGACGCGGCCAAGAAGCTGCTCGCCGAGAGCGGCTATTCCGGCCAGCCGGTGACGTGCCTCGTCGCGCAGGACCAGCCGATCACCAAGGCGCAAGGCGACGTCACCGCGGACCTCCTCAAGAAGCTCGGCATGAATGTCGACTTCGTTGCGACCGACTGGGGCACGGTCGGCTCCCGCCGCGCACTGAAGACCCCTCCCGGGCAGGGCGGCTGGAACATGTTCCACACCTGGCATGCAGGCGCGGACTGCACCAACCCCGCGCCCTACACCGCCATTCGCGCCAATGGCGACAAGGCCTGGTTCGGCTGGCCCAACAGCCCCGGCACCGAAAAGGAGGTCACGTCCTGGTTCGAGGCCAAGAACCTCGATGAGGAAAAGGCCGCGATCGGTCGCCTTAACAAGGCGGCGCTCGACGACGTCGTCTACGCCCCGACCGGCTTCTTCCTGAGCTACACGGCGTGGCGCAAGAACGTCTCGGGCATCACCAAGGGGCCGTTGCCGTTCTTCTGGGGCGTGTCGAAATCCGCATGATCGCGCGCTGAAGCCAATGCTCTCCTACATCCTCCGGCGCATCGTCTCGACCTTGCCAGTGATGGCAATCGTCGCGCTGTTCGTGTTCAGCCTGCTCTACATCGCGCCGGGTGATCCCGCCGTGGTGATTGCGGGCGACCAGGCAAGCCCGGAGGATGTGGAGCGCATCCGCCAAAGCCTCGGCCTCGATCGGCCCTTCCTGATCCAGTTCGGAAGCTGGGTCTGGCGTATCCTGCATGGCGATCTCGGCACCTCGATCTTCACCAACCTGCCGGTCTCGACGATGATCGGGCAGCGCCTCGGACCGACACTGTCGCTGATGATGGTCACGCTGCTGCTCACGATCGTGGTTGCGGTGCCGCTCGGGGTCGTCTCCGCGTGGAAGGCTGGCAGCCTGATCGACCGCGCCATCATGGGCTTTGCCGTGTTCGGCTTCTCGCTGCCCGTCTTCGTCGTCGGCTATGTCCTCGCCTACATCTTCGCGCTTGAGCTTGAATGGCTTCCCGTGCAGGGCTACACGCCGCTCACGGAGGGCTTCTGGCCCTGGCTGCAAAATCTGATCCTGCCCGCGGTCGCGCTCGGCTGCGTCTACATCGCGCTGATCGCGCGCATTACTCGCGCGACCATGCTCGAAGTGCTGCAGCAGGACTATATCCGCACAGCGCGGGCCAAGGGCCTGGGGCAGGGCGGCATCCTTTTCGTTCACGCGCTGAAGAACGCAGCGGTGCCGATCGTAACTGTGATCGGGATCGGCATCGCGCTGCTGATCGGCGGTGCGGTCGTCACTGAAAGCGTGTTCGCGATCCCGGGCCTCGGCCGCCTCACCATCGATGCGATCCTGCGCCGAGACTATCCCGTCATCCAGGGCATCGTGCTGCTGTTCAGCTTTGTTTACGTGTTGGTCAATCTGATAATCGATGTCACCTATACGATCGTTGACCCGAGGATCCGCTATTGACCGACATGACCGTCAACCCGCACGCGCTCCCGGCCGGCCTCGTCGTCGCGCCTCAACTACCCGAAATCCTTCGGCCTGTCGTGATCCGGCGTGGCATCGTCGGTTTTCTGCGCGGCCATCCGACGGTCGCCATCGGCGGCGCGTTGCTGCTGATGCTCGTTCTTATCGCGATCTTCGCGCCCTATCTCGGAACGGTCGATCCGACCGCGCTCGCGCCTGCCAAGCGCACCCGCGCGCCCTCGGCCGCTTTCTGGTTTGGCTCCGATGTGCTCGGCCGCGACATCTATTCGCGCGTGCTCTTTGGTGCGCGAGTCTCGCTCACGGTCGGACTCTCGGTCGCGATATTCGCGTCGGCGGTCGGCCTTGCCATCGGCATCGTCTCCGGCTTCATCCGCTGGGCGGACGGCATTCTGATGCGGTTCATGGACGGCTTGATGTCGATCCCGCCGATCCTGCTCGCGATCGCGCTGATGGCGTTGACCCGCGGCAGCGTCGGCAACGTCATCCTGGCCATCACCATCGCCGAGATCCCGCGCGTCTCGCGTCTCGTGCGCAGCGTGGTGCTGTCGCTGCGCGAGCAGCCCTATGTGGACGCCGCGGTGGCCTGCGGCACGCGCACGCCGATGATCATCCTGCGCCACATCCTGCCCAACACGCTGGCTCCGATGCTGGTGCAGGCGACCTACATCTGCGCCAGTGCCATGATCACGGAGGCGATCCTGTCCTTCATCGGCGCCGGCACGCCGCCCACTATTCCGTCCTGGGGCAACATCATGGCCGAGGGCCGCGCGCTGTGGCAGGTCAAGCCCTACATCGTGTTCTTTCCGGCGGCGTTCCTGTCCGTCACCGTGCTTGCCGTGAATCTGCTCGGCGACGGCCTTCGCGATGCGCTCGATCCGCGCATGGCCAAGAGCCTCTGATGTATCGAGGCTGATCGCGATGGCACTGCTCGAAGTCGAGAACCTCCAGACCCACTTCCGCACGCCGAGCGGCATCAACCGCGCGGTCGATGGCGTGTCCTTCCACGTCAACGAAGGCGAGACGCTGGCCATCGTCGGCGAGTCCGGCTGCGGCAAGTCGGTGACCTCGATGTCACTGATGCGGCTGATCCCGGAGCCGCCAGGCAGGATCGCCGGCGCCGTCCGCTTTGCGGGCAGGGACCTGCTTCAGCTGTCCGACCGCGAGATGCGCGCCATCCGCGGCAACGACATCTCGATGATCTTCCAGGAGCCGATGACGAGCCTCAACCCTGTGCTGACCGTCGGCCGCCAGATCCGTGAGACGCTGATGATCCATCAGGGCCTGGACAAGCAGGCGGCCGAGGCGCATGCGATCGAGATGCTAACCCTCGTCGGCATTCCCGAGCCGAAGCGGCGCGTGCGCGAATATCCGCACCAGCTTTCCGGCGGTATGCGCCAGCGCGTGATGATCGCGAT
This sequence comes from Bradyrhizobium sp. F1.4.3, assembly GCF_040548375.1. Taxonomy (NCBI): domain Bacteria; kingdom Pseudomonadati; phylum Pseudomonadota; class Alphaproteobacteria; order Hyphomicrobiales; family Nitrobacteraceae; genus Bradyrhizobium; species Bradyrhizobium sp. F1.4.3. The sequence goes on along the minus strand of NZ_JBEPRN010000001.1, from coordinate 1,239,450 downwards.
TGCGCTGGCCTGCAATCCAAAACTCCTGATCGCGGACGAGCCGACCACCGCGCTCGACGTGACGATCCAGGCGCAGATTCTGAAGCTGATGCTGGATCTGAAGCGCAGGGTGGGCGCGGCGATCATCCTGATCACACACGATCTTGGTGTCGTCGCCGAGATCGCGGAGCGTGTCATGGTGATGTATGCCGGCCGCAAGGTCGAGGAGGCGCCGGTCGCTGAGCTGTTCCGCTCGCCGCGTCATCCCTATACGCAGGGTCTGCTCGGCGCAGTGCCAAGGCTCGGCTCTTCGCTGACCGGCACCGCGAGGCGCCTGGCCGAGATTCCAGGACAGGTGCCTGATCTCAGGAAGCCGATCATGGGCTGTGTCTTTGCCGGACGATGCGCACTTGCGACCGATCTTTGCCGCCAGTATGCGCCGGGCCTTGAAGAGAAGGGGCCTCGCCACGTCGCCGCCTGTCACTACGCCGCCAAGGGGGCCGTTGCGGCATGAGCCATCCACTGCTCCAGGTCAACGACCTCAAGAAGCACTTTCCGGTCAAGACCGGTCTGTTCGGCCGCAAGTCTGAGTGGGTCTATGCGGTCGACGGCGTGTCGTTCGAGATCGCCCGCGGAGAGACGCTGTCGCTTGTCGGCGAGTCAGGCTGCGGCAAGTCGACGGTCGGCCGTGCCATTCTGCGTCTGTTCGAAGTGACGTCCGGCCAGGTGATCCTCGATGGCCAGCGCATTGACGATGCCGCGCCGAGCACGATGCGCCAGATGCGCCGACGCGTGCAGGTCGTATTCCAGGATCCGTTTTCGAGCCTTAATCCACGTATGCGCGTGCGCGATATTCTCGCCGAGCCGATCCGCAATTTCGGCCTTGCCAAGTCTTCAGCCGATCTTGAGTCACGCGTGACGGCGCTGATGGATACGGTGCGCCTGCCGCGCGAGGCGTTGAACCGCCGACCGCACGAATTCTCAGGCGGCCAGCGTCAGCGCATCGGCATCGCGCGCGCGCTTGCGGCCGAGCCCGAGCTGATCGTGTGCGACGAGGCGGTCTCGGCGCTCGACGTCTCGGTCAAGGCGCAGATCGTCAACCTGCTTCAGGATCTCCAGAGCGAGTTCGGCCTGGCGCTGCTCTTCATCAGCCATGATCTCGCCATCGTCGAGCACATGACCCACCGCGTCGCGGTGATGTATCTCGGCAAGATTGTCGAGGTGGCACCGCGGCGAGAAATCTTTGCCGCGCCAAGACATCCCTACACCAAGGCGCTGCTCTCGGCGGTCCCGCTACCCGAACCCGGGGCTCAGCGCAATCCCATCATCCTCAGTGGCGATGTCCCAAGCCCGATCAATCCGCCGAGCGGATGCCGCTTCCATACCCGCTGTCCGTTTGTCTTCGACCGCTGCCGGACGGAAGAGCCGGAGCTTCGCTCGGCCGATGGCGACCAATGGGTGGCCTGCCATCTCGACGCCCTGCCGCAGGGCTAGGCGGTCAGACCGTCATCGGCGCGACATGGGCATGAATGCGCGCGCTTCGGCCATATCCTGCAACATATCTCAACATCTTCGCCAAAATTTGATCGACTCGCCGCAGGTAAGATCGGCTCATACACCATGAATCGGAGACCGCTGCGATGCCCCTGAGATTGACCGTGATGCAAGCGAGCCTTGGCGCCGCCTGCCTCGCGCTGGTGGCTCTGGGCTCGTTCCCTGCGGAGGCGACACTGGACACTTTGGCCGGCTCGTGGTCCGGGATGGGGTCGATGAGGCCCAAAGATGGTCCGAACGAGAAGGTGCGTTGCAAGGTCGCCTATAACGTGACGAAGCCGGGCCGCTCGCTGACGCTGGATTTGCGCTGCGCAAGCGAGGCTTACAAGATGGTCCTGTCCGCCAATATCGAGCAGAATGGGACGGACTTCTCGGGGAATTGGTTCGAGAGCGAATACCGCCAGGGTGGCAAGATCTATGGAACGAGCGCGGAGGAGGGGCTGATCGAGGCAAGAATTGAAGGCAACACCGTCGCGGCGTTGGTGACAATCCGGACCAGGGGCAATCACCAGTCATTCGTCATGGATGCGCCTGGCGCCTGGGTCTCGCAGGTCGCAATAGAATTGAACAAGGATTCGAAGTGACGGCTACCCGAATGCTCCTGCCGGCTGCTAGCTGATGGCGATCAAGGCGCGGCAGCTTCGAGACGATAGAGCGGTACGTTGCCATGACTGTGCCGAAAATTGATCACTCAGCCGCCCATGATCGGCCCTTCGCGGTTCCAGCGCTTGGGGCAGACAATGGTCCCAATCCCAATGTTTGAGACGGGCGCTCCCCGAACATCGTTGAATAGTACTGCGCGAAGCGTCCGAGTTCGTAGAAGCCCTGCTGCATGGCGACCGCCGTCACGGTGGTCGAGCCCGGTGCGCTGTCCCGCAGGATGGAATGGATGGTGCACAGGCGCTTGTGCCGCAGGAAGCTGACCGGGCCGAGGCCGAACACCTCCTGGAAGGCGCGATGCAAGGTGCGCCGCGATACGCCCAGCGCGGCGCAGATCTCCGAAACATGCACGGGGCGCGGGCCGGCCTCGTGCAGATACTCCTCGACCCTGCGGATCAACCGCCTTGCGGAGGGAAGCCAGCCGGTGTCGTCGGGAGGCAGCGACGACATGACGTTGGCCGCCATGCATTCGACGATCGACCGCTTCCAGAAATCGGCGGTTGATGGTGTCAGGCCCTGTTTGTGAGTACACAGATGCGACATGATCCGGACCAGGCGCCTGGTTGCGATCGCACCGGTCGCAAGATCCGCCCGGAAATGGCCGCGGCTGCGCCAGGTGTCGGGATCGCTCAGCCGCGCTTCGCCGCCGAACAGGGATACGACTTCGCTGAGGTCGAAGCGCATGGCCGCGTAGGCGGACGCACCGTGAAAGACCCCGTCGTGCTCGAGCAGCGGCGGAATCACGAGAACGTCGTTGAGCTGCATATCGAACGACCAGTGGGCAACGCGCTGCTCGGCCGCCAGCAGCATTCCAACGATCAGCTTGTCGTCGCTGGAGACGCGCTGCGTGCGCATGCCGACGTTGAAGGTGCCGATGCTGAGCGAGAAATCGCCGATGCCGACGTGGGACAACGTCCCGCGCAGCCGCCCGCGTCCGAGCTGCATCACATCGACATGAGAGCCGTGGACGGCTTGGTGAAGACCCTCGAAACCGTCAAGCTTCCGCGAATCAACAAGGAACTGCCCCATGGCTATACCTTGTTATTGAAGCGCGACAATTCTGCGGCAGCCAGCGGTAAATACCACTACAACGCGAGGTGGGTGCGACAAACTGACTTCGCGTTTTGAGGCAAATCATCGCCGAATTTGACGCGAGAGATTCGCCGGATAGCACTACGGATTGTGGGGTTTGCGACATGGGTCGTTAGGCCTCACCCATCGCTGTGGCGCACTGGCACAAACTGCACATCACAGCCACCCAATCTTCGGATACCGTTTGCAACCTAAGCGATACGAATTGGAAGCGCTCTGCGGATGGCAGAGCGCACGCGGCAGGATTTCGTCGCGTGCCCGATAATTTGCGCGCAAAAAGGGGAGGAGACGTTGACGCAATACTTCATCTGCATCTCCAGCCCTGGGCGACAAGAAAGAGGGGACCAGACAATGTGTCCAACGTGCAAGGCGATTTGCCGCAATCGACGCCTGCTGAACTCCGCGCCGTAGCACCAGGTGGAATGCGCGTATCGGAGTTCCACCATGCTGCGGGCGGACCTGGATCACTGCGAGTGGTTGCCGGATGACATGAAGACCGGCGAGATGGTCTTCATTCCAGGCGGGGTCTTCCGCATGGGATCGGATCACCATTATCCCGAGGAGGCGCCGAGCCACCGCGCCTCCGTCGACGGTTTCTGGATCGACCGCACGCCCGTCACCAACCGGCAGTTCAAGGAGTTCGTCAACGCCACCGGCCATGTCACCGAGGCGCAGGTCGTCCCTGACCCCAAAGACTATCCCGGCGCGCTGACGGAAATGCTCTACGCCGGCTCGCTGGTGTTCTCGCCGCTGCCGCGCATCACTGATCTCACGGACTGGAGCCAGTGGTGGTCATTCATGCGCGGCGCCAATTGGCGCCATCCCTATGGCCCCGGCAGCAACATCAAGGGTTTCGACGACCACCCCGTCGTCCATATCTCTTATAGCGATGCGGCGGCCTATGCGCGCTGGGCCGGCAAGGATCTGCCGACGGAGGCGGAGTGGGAATTCGCTGCGCGTGGCGGCCTCGACGGCGAGGAGTTCGCCTGGGGCGATGCACTGATGCCCGGCGGCAAGCACATGGCCAATGTCTGGCAGGGAAACTTTCCTGTCCAGAATCTCGGCGAGGATGGGTTCGAGCGTACCTCGCCGGTCATGGCCTTCCCGCCGAACGGCTACGGCCTCTACGACATGATCGGCAATGTCTGGGAGTGGACCTCGGACTGGTGGTCGGCCATGCATGCGGCCGACGCCGCGAAGCCCTGCTGCATTCCGAAGAACCCTCGTGGCGGGCGCGAGGACGCGAGCTACGACCCCCGTCTGCCGGACATCAGGATTCCCCGCAAGGTGCTGAAGGGCGGCTCGCATCTCTGCGCGCCGAACTATTGTCGCCGTTATCGCCCCGCCGCGCGTCATGCCGAGCCGGTCGATACATCGACCAGCCATGTCGGATTCCGCTGCGTGGTGAGGGCGCCTGCGGCAGGAAAGTAAAAGTGTGACGCCTCCTAGCGAACAGTCGCTCGTACGTTGCGCAGTGTCGCGCTGGTGCGAGGTCCATGCGCTCCCGAGCGATGCGCGGGCCGCGCAAACAGCAAATAGAGCAGCAGCGCGAGTAGCGATGAGACGGCCATCGCTGCCGTCATCGAGAGTGCCGAGCGTCCGTCGAACAAGATTGCGACCAGGCCGCTCGCAATCGCTCCAGCGGTCATCTGAATACTTCCGGCCGCGGCGCCGACTACGCCCGCGATGTCGGGTAACGGCTGCATCGTCGCATTCATGATGTTCGGCAGGCTCAGCCCAATGGCAAGCGCCACCACCATCAGCAGTCCGGCGACGAGGGCGGGCGGCGTCCAGCCGGCCAAGGTCATCGCCAGCATCGTGCTTGCGGTGACAAACAGCAGTCCGAGACCGACCGTCAACACGTCGGCGGGCATTACGCCCCACCGGCCGAGGCGGCTGTCGAGGAAGGCGCCGCACATCACGGCCGCCGAGCACGCGCTGAAGATCATGCCATACTGGTCCGGTCGCAGGCCGACGACACCAAGGAAGAACAGCGAGGACCCGGTGACGTATGCAAACACGGTGGCGCCACCGGCGGCCCCGATCAGGATGAAAACGAACGAAACCGGGTGCTTCACGACGCGAAGATAGGCCTTGATGACGTCCGAAGCCGCGAGACGACTGGGGAGATCGATCTTCGCGCTCTCGGTAAACCCGAGGAGCACGGCCAATATCAGGATCGCGCCTGTCGCGGCCTGGACCGCATAGATCAGCCGCCAGGTGCCGATCGCGAGCAGCGCGGCACCGGCGCTCGGCGCGATCACGGTCACGACATTGATCGCGATCACGACGTTGGCCATCTTCGCGCGTGCGGTCGTTTCGTCGAACAGATCGCGGATGATCGCAAAGGTCATCGTCGTGCTGGCGGCCCCCACGCCCTGGATGAAGCGGTATGTCAGCAGCATCGGCAAAGATTGCGCGGAGGCGCAGGCGAGGCTCGCCATTACGACCAGCGCCAGGCCGAACACGATGACGGGCTTGCGGCCAACGCGGTCGGAGATCGGTCCATAGACGAGCGGCGCCACGGCGAGACTGAGCATGAAGGCACTCATCGTCAGGCCGACATCCGACGGACTTGCGCCCAGCGTCGCACCGGTCGCGGCCAGCGCCGGCAGGTTGATGTCGATGCCGGAATACGGCACTGCCGCGAGAAAGCCAAGCAGCAGTGTGAAGGCGAAGGAGATAGGCTGAATCTGCATGGCGTGATCGTTCGAATTCTTTTGCTGTTTCGGAAGGAGGGGAGGGATGCTCCCCTCCTTCGTCTGACCAGGCCAAATCACCGGACGGCGCGTCGGTCGCGGCCGGTCTCCGTCGTGCCGGCACGCCGCGACGCTCTTCGGTCGTCGGCGAGGCGGCTGATGATCCGGAGAACCTCCGATCGCGTGTCGATGCCGGCGAATTCGTCGGCCATTCGCGTCGCGCGCATGCGGTAGGCGGGACGATCGAGCACAGTACGCACTGCGTCGCGCAGCGCTTCAGGCGTCGGCTCATTGGTCGCGAGGTTGATGCCGACGCCGGACCACGCCACACGCGCATTGACGTCGGCCTTATCCTCGGTCATGCCCGCCGTGACCAACGGAATTCCGGAGCTCATGGCCTGGTTGACGCTGCCATAGCCGCCGTTGGTGACGAGTACGTCGACGCGCGGCAGCAGCCATTCGAACGGCAGATAGCTGGCAAGCCGTGCGTTGGACGGGACAGGTCCGGGCACGGCCTCAACCGGGCGGCCACCGGCCGTTGCCACGACCAGCACGTCGGGCTCGTTGGCGAGTGCAGCGAGCGTTGGCGCGACCAGGAGCCCGAGATCGTGGTTGGCCACGGTGCCCTGCGTCACCAGCACGACCTTACGTGAGCCATCGAGCTCGTGTGCCCACGGCGGCAGGGGGACCTGACCCGGAATGATCGGCGGCGTGCCGACGAAATGTACCGTGGATGGAAACGCCCGCGGAAATTCGAAGCTCGGCACCGACAGTTGCATATAGGCATCGGCGAGTTCGACGACCGAATGGAAGAGCGGCAACGACACCGGCCCGAGGCCAAAATGTTTGAGCGCCTTGTTCAGGCTGCGCAGGACTGGCTGATCGACGTTTGCGTCATACTCTCCTGCGATGACGGCGTATTGCTGGCGCTGCTCCTCCGTCGTCGCAGGTGGCAGGCCCAGGAAGTTCGGTGCGCCGTCATCACGGCCCCAGTGCAGAAACGATGTTCCGCACAAGACGATCGGCGGTCGCATCTCGCGTGGTCCAAGCAGCATCGGCAGGATGCCGAACAGCATGTCGTCGCCGACGATGACGTCAGCCGGAAAGTGCCTCAGCGCCTCGCGCAGGCCCTGATTCTGCGCCGGGATGGCGTCGACGAAGATGCGCTCGCAGGCGATGCGAAGCCACTCGGGCCCCGGCGGGATAGTCTTCAGTTCAGGAACCACCGAGAGAATGTCCCGCAGGTCGAAATCCGCGCCCGTGGGAAGAGGAAAGAACCTCGCGCCGCTGGCTTCGATTCGGGCGCGAAACACGGTCCCTGTCAGAAAGGCGATCTCGTGGTCTTCCTCGGCCAGGATGCGCGTGATCGCGAGCAGCGGATTGAGATGACCCGTCGCAGGCGTCGAAGCGATGAGAATCTTCATGGGGGCAGTCCTCTGATTGTCGAGCGTCGGCCGTGGGGCCGGCCGATTGGCAGAGGGAGAGTGCCGGGATGGCCGTTACGCCAAAACTTCGGTGCGGTGCCGAAATGGCTACGGCGGCAACGCATCATGGCGTTGTCGAGGCGCGGACAACCGGCGCTCATCCGCGCAATGTTACAATGGTAACCCACACCGCCGACGTTGAAACAGCCCGGTAGTCCCGCACCCATAGTTACGCAGACCGCTCTTTGCGGGCGAGCGCAGCAAAGTCCCAACTGGCCGCCCGCCGGAGGTGATTATTGCCGATCTCTTCTCGCGCCGGTTCGGTCGCGCCCAATTTCATTGGGGATTAACATGCCGAATATTGTTGGTCTGATTGCACTGGTGATCATTGCGGCCTTGCTGGTCTGGATGGGCGCGTGTGCCTTGCGGGCCCAGTCTCGCGCCTTGAAATGGGGCGGGGTAGGGCTCGCAGCCGTGCTGACGGTCGCAGTGTCGTCAATCGGCGCGCTGACCGCGGCGGGCCTTGTCAAGCAGCACGGGCGCTCGGCGCCTCTTCCGAACCTCACAGTCGAACTCGTGCCTGAAAGAATTGCGCGCGGCAAGGCAGTGGTCGACAGCTTTTGCAGCGGATGTCATGGCACAGCGTTGACCGGCGGCGGCAACCTCGCCAAGGATCTTCCGATCAACATCGGCTCGTTCGTTGCTGCCAATCTCACGCCGGCAGAGACATTGAAGCAGTGGTCCGATAGCGAGATTTTTCGCGCCATTCGCAACGGTATCGATGCCAATGGTGGCTGGCTCGTGATCATGTCCTTCACCAGTGCGAGCCGGTTGAGCGACGACGACACCGCTGCGGTGATCGCCTATCTCCGCAGTATCCCAGCCGCCGGTGCGCCGACGCCGGGTCGACCCGATCGGTTCAACCTTCTCGGCCTCGCGATGTTGGGCGCTGGGCTGTTGCCGGATGCCAAGCCGGTGACGGCCGCGAGCATCGCTGCGCCGCCAAAGGGGCCGACGGCTCAATACGGCGAATACCTCCTGTCCTATCAGGATTGCCGCGAATGCCACGGCAAGGATCTCAGCGGCGGTGTGCCCGGCCAGTTGCCGCCGCTCGGCCCCGATCTCGGTATCGTCGGGCAGTGGACCCTGGGCGAATTCATCACCACCATGCGCTCCGGCATCGATCCGAACGGACATCAGCTAGGTGAGCAAATGCCGTGGCGCCCGATCGGACGGATGGACGACGACGAGCTGGCCGCAATGTACCAATATCTGACGCAGTCGGTGCGCCCTTGATATGACGCGCGACATCCATACATTCGGGCTATGACGTCGGCTGACGAACCGTTGCCGCCACAGCGGGATGGTGGATTGCCGATGCGCCGCGGCTCGTCGCCGAACTGCATCACGCGCTGAGCCTTTGACGACCTCCGTAACGTGATCGAAAAAGTCCGTTCCCGCTCGTCGAGACGGGCCATTTCGCTTGAGTAGCAAATCATCCGGATCACAATTCATCACGTGTCGGAGAGTCCGAGGAATACGACGGAAAAATGACCTAGTTGGCGCGCAAATCAGCGAACATCTTTGCTCGTTATCCAGACATAAAGGGCGAGTCGGCGGCACATGACAGCGGATTTCAACCGAGTGCGGCCGACACAGAGAATCTGATTTTCGTATCAGCCGAAGCACGCAGCGGATTGCCCGTTCAAGCCTAGGCATGACGCAGCAACCGAGTTAGCTACGGCAAGTTTGAGAGATCAAATATGTTGGCAGACGTCGGCCATGTCATCGTCGTCGATGACGATCCCACCTTGCGGCAAATGGTGATCAGATATCTGGAGGAGCATAATGTACCGGGCAGGGCCGCATCCAACCGGGCGGAACTGCATCGTCATCTCGAGGGCACGCAGCCCAGCCTGATCATTCTTGATCTTCGCCTCGGTCAGGACGATGGGTTGGATCTGCTGCGGGAGATTCGTTCGCAATCCGATGTGCCAGTCATCATCACGACCGGGCACCGGCCCGATGAAATCGACCGCATCGTCGGCCTTGAGCTCGGTGCCGACGATTACATCATCAAGCCGTTCAGCCTGAGGGAGCTCCTGGCGCGCGTCCGTGCCGTGCTGCGGCGTCAGGAGATGGGACGAGCCGCGCGCGCCCGAGATCCCGAGCGCGGCGGTTATCGGTTCAATGGCTGGAAGATCGAACGCCGCGGCCGCAGGCTGATCGACGCCAGCGACGCACCGGTGCCCCTGAGCAAAGGCGAATATGCTCTGCTGCTGGCCTTCCTCGAAGCACCGCAGCGCCCGCTTAGCCGCGAGCAGCTGCTTCAGGCGACCCGCATCCACGAAGACATCTTCGACCGCAGCATCGACGTTCAAGTCTTGCGGCTGCGACGCAAGCTGGAGACCGACCCGAGCGCGCCGCGCATTATCCAGACCGAGCGGGGCGTTGGCTACGTCTTCAGTGTACCGGTCGAGCCGTTCTAGGCCAGCGCAGTGCGATTTGATGCCGCGCGCCGCCGGTCGTCTCGCGGTGGCTTCGCCCATCGTACGGCCGCGTTGACCCGCGATGGTGAAATCGTGGCGGCGGCCGGCTGCAATCGTAACCGTTTTCCCTTTGACGGTGACGTCGACGTAACAGCCGAACTTCAGAGTGTCTCCCGCAAACATTGCGCTGGAGAACTTGTCCCATGCTGAAGCACCACTCCTCTTCAAACGTGAATCGCGTGGCCCGGCCTTTCAAGATGAGGATCGCGGGCGGCCTCGATCTGCCGAATGACCGTGGAAGCAGTCAGCCGGTCTGCGCGGCATTGCCTGAGACGCGGGCAGATGCTTCGCGGTCCGTGGTGCGGCCCGCGGAAGCAGATAGCGCCACTGGTTGGTGGTCGGCGACCTTGTGGCTTGTCATGGAAGGCTTCGCCCTCTATGGCGCAGCGCTGCATCCGAACGCGGCATTCTCCGTTGAGGCGACGCCGACCATCGGGTTTGCGCGCCCGCCGCGCCGGGCTGAGAACCGGCCGCATGCCGTGACGCAGGAGCAGGGCGGCTCGCAGCCGATGAAATACGGCAGCGTTGTCGAGCCGTCGCGCGCGGCACGGGTTGGGCTGCGTCCGCGGCGTCGTTGGAGCTGCTGGGCTGCGCTTGGCGAAACCGCAGCAGTACTGGTGACGCATTGGCGCAGGGAGCGGGAGATCGAAAGAGCAATCGCGGCCCTGGCCGAATACGACGATCGTACCTTGCGCGATCTCGGCATTTACGGCCGGGCGGACATCGAGCGAGTGGTGAGGTATTGCCGTGATTGCTGACGCCGTCTACCTCGCAGTCGCCGGACTGGGCTTCTATCGCGCGATCGTCCGCTCCATCGTCTCGCGTGGTCTCAAGAGCAGCCTTATCGGCCTGACACGGCGCAACTGGCCCGCATCGATCAACAAGAGTTGAGGCGTGCCGGCCCATTCCGTTGTCACCACGCATTGCCGAAAATGTATTGTGAACCCTATTTGCACCGCTTGTCCGGATTTGCCCGAACCAGGAGTTTCCGTGAATTGATGCGTCGGTGCTCGGTCATCACGATCAGTGCATTGCTACTCGGCTGTCTACAGTCATCCCAGGCGCCGTCTCTCGCACAGTCCCCATTGCCGCTACACGTGCCGGGAGCCCTCATTCCGGAGGAGCCCATCACGCCCATGCCGGCTCCTCCCGCAATCGATCCTCGGAAGGTCAGGCTCGGCGAGCGCCTGTTCAACGACGCTCGCTTGTCGGGTGACAATTCCAGGAGCTGCTCGTCGTGCCATGACATCGGCACGAACGGCGCAAGTTCGAAGCGACACGATATTGGCCTCGATGGCGCGGAGCTGCCGTTCAACACGCTCACCGTCTTCAATTCGGTGCTCAATTTCCGCTTCGGCTGGGAGGGAAAATACCGCAACGTGGAAGCGGACGTTACGGCATCTCTGGTCAATCCGCGGATTATGGGAAGCAGCCTCGCCGATATCGCGGAAAGGCTCGACCGCGATGCAGGGATGCGCGCTGGCTTCATCGCCGCCTATGGCCGCCGTCCGGATCCCGGCAACATCGTCGACGCCATCGCAAGCTTCGAGCGGACGCTACTCACGCCAGACAGCAGGTTCGATCGTTGGCTTGCCGGAGATAGGGCTGCGCTGTCGGACGAGGAGCTGAACGGTTACAAGCTGTTCAAATCTTTGGGATGCGTGTCGTGCCATCAGGGTGTCAATGTCGGCGGCAATCTGTTTCAGCGCCACGGCATCTTTCATCCGCTTGCCTCGCCGGATCCGGCAATCTTGCGCGTGCCCAGTCTGCGCAATGTCGCGACGACCGCGCCTTACTTTCATGACGGCAGCGCGCCCACGCTCGATGACGCGGTTCGTAAGATGGGATTCGCGCAATTGAACGCGACGCTGACCGATCAGCAAGTGCAGGCGCTCGTCGCCTACCTCCACAGCCTGACTGGACAATATCGCGGGGCGCCCGTCGGAGGTGGGTCATGAAAGTCGCTCCTGCGGTAGTCGGCGTATCGTTGCTGCTGGCGCTGTTGACCTGGCTTCTGTTGAGCGGTCTGAACCTGAATTCGGACCGCTATGACCGCCAATCGCAGGCCCTCGCGGATTTCACCCGTTTCGAGCGCGGTATGAGCCGGGAAGTGTTGACGTCGCGCCGGTCTGTCACGGAACTATGACGCCCTCGTGCGGATGGTAGATGCCTACGATGCCGCGGTGGCCCGGTTGCGCGAGGCCGCGGGCTCCGACCGAGAAGAAAATGCGGCGATCGACGTACTGGCGGCCCGCGCCCGCCGGCAGGAGGAGTTGATCGAGCAGTTCAAGAGCCAGAACGCTCTGCTTCAGAATTCCTTTGCCTATTTTGGCATGTTCAGCGCCCGTCTTTCCTCGTCGGAGGATAAGCCGCTGGTGGCGGGTGCCTCTGCACTTGCGGCGGCCATGCTGCAGCTCACGCTTGATACATCCAGTGCAGCCGCCGACGAGGTACGGGCGCGGCTCGACGGACTTGTACGTCTCCAGGCGCCGCCTGAGGAGGCAGCGTCGATACGCGCCGTCATTGCGCACGGGCAGCTGCTGCATGATCTGCTTCCGGCCGTCGATGCTATTTTGAAGTCGGTGGTTGCCGAGGCCAGCAACCGCGAGCAGGATGCGGTTCATGCGATGATCATAAAGCGCCAGCTCACCGCCCGGGCGGCGGCGCGCAAGAACCGTCTTTTGCAGTATCTCACGTCGCTGCTGTTGCTCGGGGGGCTGGTGTATTTCGGCCTGTTGTTGCGTGCACGCGCCAAGGCGCTGCGCCGTCGTGCTGCCTTCGAGCACGTGATCGCTAATATCTCGATGCGCTTCATCGATTCGCATCGTGATGAACTCCGAAGCCATGTCGAGAGCGCGCTCGAGGAGCTTGCGGGCTGCATCGGCGCGGACCGGGCTTATTTCGCCTGGCGGCCAGCAACGACGGGTAACGTCTATCGGTGGTCCCGTGAAGGGGTTCGCCTTGACGAGGGTTGGCCGGAGCGTGCGCTTGATCTGGCCCAGCGATTTGATGGCGGCGAGGAGGCGATCATCTACATTCCGAAGATGAGGCCGTCGTATCCCCACGAAGCGGTGAACTTGTTCGAGGAGGCCGGGCTTCGTGGCTGGTTGTGCATCAAGACTCTGTCCGGACAGCAGCAGGCGGCTGTTCTCGGCTTCGAAGCCGTGCAGGCCGTCGCGCTGAGCCAATGGGCCGAAGTTTCGCTCTTTCGGATGGCGTTTGACGCCATCCGCAATGCAGTGGGGCGCGTAAGTCTCGAGCAGGAAAAGGAGAGGCTGCAGGCGAGCCTGCAACAGGCGCGGCGGATGGAAACGATCGGTACGTTCGCCAGCGGCATCGCCCACAACTTCAACAACATCGTCGGCGCGATCCTCGGCTATGTCGAAATGGCAGACGGCGGCATCAAGCCGGGAAGCCGGTCCGCGGCGAGCCTTGTGGAAATCCGTCGCGCCGGCGAGCGGGCGCGCGAGCTTGTGGGGCAGATCTTGAACTTCGGCCGCCGCGCCCAGGGCAGGCAGGAACGCATCCGCATCGAGGCGCTGGTGGCGGAGACCGCGGCGCTGCTCGCCGCATCATTGCCGTCGCATGTAAGGCTCGCGGTCAGCCGGAGCGCGGAAACGGCAACCGTATCGGGCGAGCCGGCGCAATTGCAGCAAGTCATTCTCAACCTTTGCAACAACGCCGCACAGGCATTGGAAGAGCCGGGCTGCATTGACCTGCGCATTGCCGAGCGCGAAGTCATCCATCCATTGCGGATCGGGCGGAAGGACCTGGGTTCTGGCCGCTTCACCATTATTTCAGTTTCCGACCCCGGACCCGGGATGGATGACGCGACACTGGAGCAAATCTTTGAGCCGTTCTTCACAACACGCGTCGATGGTACCGGCCTTGGGCTAGCAACGGTCCGCGAGATTGTCGAACGGCATGGCGGTGCCGTGGCGGTGCGGAGCGCGCCCGGTGCTGGGACACGCTTCGACGTGTGGCTGCCGTCCGACCGTTCGAGCGAGCCGGTATTGGTGCAGCAGGCGCCGTCTCTTGCGTTTCGTGGCGCCGGCGAGACCATTCTGGTGCTCGAAGCCGATCGCAGGCGCCTGCTGCGCCACGAGGAGATCCTGGCGGCACTCGGCTACGAGCCGGTCGGTTTTACGGAGCGTGCCGGGGCTGAGGCGGCCTGTCGAGCGTCCCCGGCGCGCTTCGACGCGGCGCTGGTCTGTCACTTGCCCGGCGGTTCTTCGATCGATCTTGCCGCATCGCTGCACAAAGCGATGCCCGGCCTGCCGATCATCCTTGCAAGCCCCTTTACGCACGACCTCGCCGCGCACGTGTTGGCCGCTTCCGGAATCACCGGGATGGTTCATCACCCTCTGATATCTTCCGAACTGGCCGCGGCACTGTCGCGATGTCTTGCAACGACGTCGGCCAGCGATGGACTGAGGCAGATCCTGTCTGCGCGCTAGCGAGATTGCCGGATCATGATCACGCCGTTTCACCGGTAACGCGATGTCGCGCGCGCGAAGTCATCGTGTAGTGCGCTGCTCCTATCCTTCGCATTCGGTCGTTCATCTGAGAACGGCCGAACACGACTGCGAAGGGAGAATAATGATGTCGAAACGACTTGGTCTCAGTGTTCTGGCTGCCTCGCTTCTGTTGAGCTCAGCGCCCGGTGTCGCGGGCGACGCAGACATCACGAGGGCGGTCCATGGCCTCGCCACCGGTTCGCCCGGCCATGACGATGGCTCGACAAAATACGCGGATCTGGTTCGCCAGGCGCCTGTCGGTCATCGCCAGCCGCGCCCGAGCGATATTTCGGCGGCCACTCAATTGTCACCGCCGGACTTGGAGCTGCGACGGCTGGACGAGGAGATCGATCGTAAGCTCATCATTTGTCGCGGCTGTTGATTGGTTCACCGGGCGTCTGCGCAGCGCGCACTCACCGCGCCGTCGGTGTCGCGTGAAGGCCGGCGTGGCGGAAGAGTGTCGAGGTTGAGCTGTTCGCTCTTGACGGCCGCGCGCCACCGCGCCGGCGTCTGGCCGCTGATGCGTTTGAAGACGGTCGAAAAATGCGCCTGGGTGCTGAAGCCGACTGCAAGCGCGATCTCGGCCAAGGGCCTCTCGGTCGTCGTCAACAACAACTTCGCGTGCTCGATCCGATGATTGAGGAGATATTCACGAGGACGGTATCCGGTCGCTGCGCGGAACTGTGCCGCAAAATGCATCCTGGACAGGCCGGCGATATTGGCGAGCTCGGACAGGCTGATGCTGCGTTCGAAGTGAGCGGCGATATGTTGTTCGACGCGCCGAAGCCGCCATTTCGGCAGGGCATTGACCTTGGCGCGCGGCAATTCCGGCCGGGCCAGATGCGTCGCCAGGATCTGGCCGATGCAATGGGCAAATTGGTGGCCCGCGGCATTGCCCTGCTCAGCAAGCGCCTTGGCGAGTCCCGCGGACAGCGGATCGCGCAGCAGAATGAGGTTGTCGAGTTCTTCGGCCGCACCCGGCGACCATCGGGTCGGGAAATGATCAGCGGAGATATGGACGTGCAGGAATGCGCAGGGCGCGTGGAACTGGGCGCTCAGCTGCCTCGATGGCGCGCTGACATACAACGTACCTGACGGCATGGTGCCGTCGAAAATGATCTGACGGTCCCTGGTCAGTTTTGCGCGCGTGGTCTTCAAGGCGATGCCGACGAAATATCGATCGTGGGGCGTCGTCGCTTCGTGGCAGCCGGTGCCCCGCGAGTCTTCCCATCGCGAGATCGTGATGTCCTCGATCGCGGCCTCCGAGCTGTTAGCCGTCTGACGCCATTCGCCTTCTCGTGCGATCGCCTGGGCTGCGTGAGAGAGCCCATGATCCCTTGGGGCAGCCGGAAGATCGATCCAGGCATGGTTCGTCTGCAATTCGGTCAACATCGTTCATCCCCTCTGAGCTTCGCGGTCGTTCTGAACTCAAACCTTGCTATGCTGAGAGAATAAGCGTGAGCAGGCTTGGAAGCCCGTTAGGGGTGATTAGGATCTGTTAGATTATGTGCGCGCGCATTGGGTGCGACGGCCTGCTGCAGTGGATTGCTTTTTGTTCAACATTTCAGTGTCTTACGTCGATCGTGTGGGGCAGCGTCGCGCGGAAAACCGACATTGACTGAAAGCAGACGCCCCATCACCTTCCCTCCAAAGATCACCACGGATTTCCTGCGTGAACAGAAGCTAAGCCGCCCCGATTCCCTTCCGCATTCTAGACTCTGCTCGTTCGAGAGCCACGCAGCCCGACGTTTCGCGCCGGCTGCGCGGTGGTTACGCTGCGTCCGATCAGACGTCGGCGGCCACGTCGATGACGGCGTCGGCAAACGCCTTGGGCGCTTCCTGCGGCAGATTGTGGCCGATGCCACCCTTGATCGTTCGGTGCGAATATTTGCCCGAGAACATCTTTGCATAGGCTGACGGCTCGGGATGCGGCGCCCCGTTGGCGTCGCCCTCCATGGTGATGGTGGGCACGCCGATGATGGGAGCTTGGGCAAGCCGCTTCTCATCATCGTCGTATTTCGCTTCGCCCTCGGCGAGGCCAAGACGCCAGCGATAATTGTGGATCACCACAGCGACATGATCCGGATTGTCAAAAGCCTTGGCGCTGCGCTCGAAGGTAGCGTCGTCGAAGTGCCATTGAGGCGAGGCCAGCTGCCAGATCAGCCTCGAGAAGTCCCGCCGGTACTTGTCATAGCCTTCACGACCGCGCTCGGTTGCGAAGTAGAACTGGTACCACCACTGGAGCTCGGCCTTCGGCGGCAACGGCATCTTGCCGGCCTGCTGGCTGCCGATGAGATAGCCGCTTACCGAGACCATCGCCTTGCAGCGATCCGGCCACAGCGCGGCGATGATGTTGGCGGTCCGTGCGCCCCAGTCGAAGCCCGCGATCGTGGCCTTCTCGATCTTGAGCGCGTCCATCAGCGCGATGATGTCGGTCGCGATTGCCGAGGGCTGCCCGTTGCGGACGGTCGTGTCGGACAGGAAGCGCGTCGTGCCGTAGCCGCGCAAATAGGGCACAATCACGCGATAGCCGGCGGCGGCAAGCATGGGTGCGACGTCGACGAAGGCGTAGATGTCATAGGGCCAGCCGTGCAGCAGGATCACGGGCGGGCCGCTGGACGGCCCCGCTTCGGCGTAGCCGACATTGAGCAGACCGGCGTCGATCTGCTTCAGCGACGCGAACGACGTGTTGGTCCCGGGTTTGACGGTGGATGCACCGGCTTTCGTCGGCTTGACCGTCTCTGCTGCGGCCATCGTGCTCAGTGAGAGCTGCGCTGCTGCAAGCGTCATGGCAGCGCTGCCGAAGAAGCGGCGGCGATCACGGTTGATTCCGTCGGACATGCATCTCTCCTGTTGCCGTGCGTTATGCGAGGCGTGGTATCGTAGCCGAGCTGCGCCGGTGTAAGTCTCGTTCGAGCCCGTAACGTTGGTCGCCGCTCGTGAGACGCAATCTGCACCCAAGTCGGGTGGTTAGCTCGTTATGTATTGTTAGACGATGAGAGCGGAGAGTTATTGCCGGGCGTTTCGCGTGTTAGCGCCGTTACTCGAAGACGGCGTCGAAAATCTCGACGTCGATGAGCACGGGCTTCGCGAGCACGGTTCCGTCAGACCACAACGTCTGTGCACGCCGAAGGGTCGGCACCACGATGCCGCCGAAGTTCTCGTGAGCCCAGGAGTGGTGCGCGACATGTGTGCCCAGGAGATCGTGATCGGTTCGCCTCTGCAAGGCGTTCTCGTCGAAATAGAAGACTTGCTCGGGCGCAACGGTGATGAGGCTTGGCGGGAACTGCGCGCGAAGACGCCGCCAGGTTTCGGCGTTCTCCTGCCACGGCGGCAGCTCCTCCACCACGACATCGGGATGGGCGAGGAGGAACGGGGTCGTGAGATAGTTCCAGATCGCGACGCCGCAGAAGAACACCAGATGCAGTTCGTCCGCCAGCGCATGCGCCCCGGTGTCGGGGAAGGCGAGGCTGGGGTTGCGCCAGGTCCGCAACACCTGGCCATCCAGGCTTTCAATCGTGATCGCGTCCGGCTGAAACCCGCCGGACTGCTCGCCCCCGGTGATCCCGGTGAAACGGACCGATTGTGTCCGCGTCGATCCCTCCGCGGTCACGTCCTTGAATTCGCGGGCATGTCCGGCATCGGAAAAAAGCGTGCCGCCAACGGAAAGATGCAGCGTGAACCGGCTCAAACTGTTCCAACGAGCCATTCCGCCGCTGGCTTCGATCGCATCGTCGAGAAGTGCCATGTCTCGCTGCATCCACCATGAATTGCTATCACCATGGCGGGGCGGGTGCGGCTTGGCGTGTTAGAAGTTGTTAGGAGTTGCGAGAGCGTGATCGGACAGTATCCCGTTGAAGATGCTCTCAATTCAGGGCGCCCAGGAGCCCCTTGGCGGCGACTAGATCGCGGGTCGAGAGGCCTTCCTGATATTGCGCGACGAGCGGCGCGAGGAGGGACTGCGCGGCGGCCGTCCGCCCGGCCTGCTGCCAGATGCGGGCGAGGCTCATGGCGCCCCGCAGCTCCCAGCCGAGCGCGCATTGCCGGCGCGATAAGGCAAGCGATTGCTGGAGACAGCCCTCGGCCTCCGCCGCCCTGCCGGACTGGGTCAAAATGTCCCCCTTGACCCTGAGCATCTCCGGCACGTCGAAGGATTCGCCGTGATCGCCGATCTGGGCGATGGCTTCATCGATCATGCGCAAGGCCTCGTCTGATTGGTTCTGGGCCGCCAGACCCTCCGCGAGCGCCGTTGCAAACACCGTCGTCATGATCCGGTGCCGTGTCGCGTACAAAGTGGCCTGGCTGCGCCGAAGGTGATCGATGCCGCCGGCGGTGTCCCCGCGGCGTAGCAGAAGCTCGCCCTTTTGGCCGATGCCGACCGCGTGATAGGGGCCGAGGAAATGCCGCGCGGCATGGTCGATCAGCCGCTCGATCAGGCTTTCGGCGCTGGCCCAGTCGCCGACCCACAGAAACACGTAAATGGTCCAGATCAGGGAAATTCCGAGCGTCAGTGGTTGCTCGAGCTGCTCGGCCTGCCGCACGGTATATCTGGCCGCCTCGACTGCACGATCGGGCCGGCCGCTGAGCCAGAGCCCGCGCGCCAGTGCGACCAGCGCGACAATGCGGTCATCATAGCCGAGATGCCCGATATTCAACCGCTGCGAGCTCGGGTTGTGGTCCATCGCGCTTTCGCAGAACTGGACGGCCTTGTCCTGGTTGCCGATCAAATGATGCGCCACGCCCAGCATCCACTCGACGTTGAGCGTGCTGGTCGGGTCGTTCAATTTCCGGGCGACGCTTTCGCTCTGTTCGCCGGTGCCGAGCGCCCCGCGAAAATCTCCGACCCGGGTCAGGTAGATGTGCAATCCGCGCAACAGCCAGAGCTGCCAGTGCAGGTCGTCGAGCTCTTGGGCCAATTGCAGGCTTCGCGTGAACGCGGACCGGACCTCTTCCGTATTGCCCTGCGTAAACATCACGGAGACGCCGAGGGCTGCCTGCAACGTCATTTCCTTGCGGCTGTCGACCGCGACCGTATCGGCGGAGGCGAGCGCCTGCCGGGTCCAACGGTAGCACTCCGTCAACAATGTCAGCTCGAGGAAGAATTGCGCCGCGGAGGCCGCCAGATCCACGCCGATGGCACGGTCGCCGCTCTCCGAAAAACTCCAGGTCAGTGCTGCCCGCACGTTCGGCAGATGATCGGCATAGGGCAGGAACCCGCCCGCGCTCTGCATGCCGTTGGATTTGATGGAAATGTCATGCAGGAAGTAGCGAAAATATTCGGCGTGGGCGCGCGCGACACGGACTGCTTCTCCGCTCTCGGCGAGCTTGTCGCCCACAAAGGCGCGGGTCGTGTCGAGCAGGCGATATCTCAACCGGCGTCCCGCGGGAGACGTCGCGATCAGGGATTTCGAGAGCAGGTTCGAGATCGCCTCGACGGCCTCCGCTTCGCTGATGCCCTGGCATGATGCAACGGCAAGCGCAGCTTCCAGCGTGAATGGCCCGACGAACACCGACAAACCGCGCAAAGCCGCGCTCTCGGCTGCCGGAAGCAGGTCGTAGCTCCAGCTGAGCGCCGCGCTTAGCGTCTGGTGCCGCGGAATCGCAGTGCGGCGTCCGCGCCACAGCAGCGAGAACCGGCTGTCGAGAAGCGAGGCGGTTCCGGCGATACCATAGGCATTGACCCGTCCGGCGGCGAGCTCGATCGCCAGCGCAATCCCGTCCAGGCGCCGGCAGATATCGGCGACGAGTGGTGCGTCCTCTTCGCTCAGTTCGAATTCGCTCAGGCTCTCGGCAATCCGTTCGACGAAAAGCTGGCTCGCCGGATAGGCAAGGATATCGGCCATGCTGAGCCCGTCGCGTTGTGGCGGACAATCGAGCGGAAACAGCCGGTAGACGCGCTCGCCTTCGGTGCGGAAGGACTCGCGGCTGGTGGCGAGAATGTGCAGCTCCGGGACCTCCTGCACGATGCGTTCCGCCAAGGGCGCGAGCTCGTCGAGGATGTGCTCGCAGCTGTCGAAGGCCAGCAGCATCCGCCGGCTGCGCAGGAACGCGAGCAGCCCCGGCATCGGATCGTCGGAATTGACCGTCAGGCCTAGCGCCGCGGCGATCGTGCCGGGAACGAGCCTCGGGTCCGTCAGCGCACCGAAATCGACGAAGCAGACCTGGCCGTCGAAACTTGCAAGCTGGCCGTGCGCCACGGCCAGCGCGACCGACGTCTTGCCGATGCCGCCGGGGCCGACGATTGTGACGAAGCGGTGCAGGGAAAGCTCGGCTGAGATTTTCTCGACGGCCTCGTCCCGTCCGATCATCCTCGCAAGCGGTGCGGGCAGGGAACGAAGCGACGAGACAGGCTCGGCTCGCCGGTTCTCCGAAGGTGCCGCGCGGAGCAAGGGGGCCGCGAAACAATAGCCGCGGCCAGGCACGTTGACGACATAGCGGGAGCCTTCGCCGGCGTCGCCTAGGGCCTTGCGCAGGGTTGTGATGTGGAAGCGCAGGCTGCCTTCGTCGACGTTCACGTCGGCCCAGACCCGTTTGACCAGCTCCCGCTTGTCGACGACCTCGCCGGCCCGCTCGGCGAGAAAAATGAGGATGTCGAGCGCCCGGCCGCCGAGATGGAGCGGAGCGCCATCCTTCTCCAGCAGCCGCGACTTGGGGAGCAGTCGAAAGGCCCCGAAGGAAATGGCTGAGTCCTGGTCGTTAGTGTCTGGCACGCGCCATGATTCCAGCGAAAGGAAAGTGCTGCTGTCTGTCTGATCTATCAGAACGAGGTCTTGAGTAGACCGGCCGAAAACGGCGAAATCGAGCAACGCACGCAGGGCCGGGCCAAAAGTTCAGGGACGATACACTATAAATTTCGTTTAAACGCGAACGGCTTATACGGCAATCGGAAAGACTCGGCAGAGCGCGTGGGTGCTGATGCAGCAGCCGCGCACTGCAACTATCACGTGCCATCGATCATAACAGAATCTTGCAACGTCTAACGAGCGTAAGCTGCGGCTCTCCTGCAGTGTAGCCTTCGAGTTAGGCCCTACTGCCAACGGGGGAGGCTATGATGCCCAATATCAGCGCTCGGCCGAACGACAAGGCCGCTCGATCTCCATTCGTCGCCAATCTTGACGATGTGTCGCGTGACTGGGAACTCGTGTTGCGGGAGTCCCACCACCGGATGAAGAACACCCTGACGCTCCTGGGTGCGTCAGTCCGCCGCGACTTCACGCGGGCCGGAATCGGGGACTTGTCAGTTGCGGTGGACCGGCTTGAGCGGCGCATCGTCGCCTTTGGCCGGCTCTATCAACTGTTGTCTGACAACGACGATCTATCGACGATCCCTGTCGAGGCCTTCTTCGGGAGCCTCTGTGGCGCGATCTCCGAGGCGGTGCTGGAGCCGGCGGGGGTTCGCTGCGAGGCTTCGATCGAGAACGGCATGCTGCCGGCGTGGCAATGTCATCGGCTTGCGCTGATGCTGACGGAATTGGTCACAAATGCAGCAAAGCATGCCTTTCCGAACAAGAATGGTGCACTGATCCGCATCGATATCGCAAACCACGAGGGTTGCTGGTTCTGCACGGTGGTCGACAACGGCGTCGGTGCAACCAGGCCGCCTCAGGGTGCCGGCAGCCGGATCCTGGAAGGTCTCGCGCGCAGTATCGGCGCTCGCATGCAAGGCGAGGCCGGGCAGGGTGGCACGCGCGTGACGATCGCGATGCCGCTTGGGGCTCCTTGAAGAGCGGCTCGGCTCGCAATCGCTAACGAGCCCTAACATCCCATAACGAGCAATTGTCCCCCGGTCTGCGTGAAATTGATGGTGCCAGAAGCGGGCTTCGGTCTCGAACCCGCGCCTCAAATCAGGGAGTTCCACATGACAATGACCGAGATGAACCGCGAAGCCGGCGCAAAGTCCGCGAACTCGCATGGAGTTGATCTCAAACTCGAGGTCATCGTCATTCCCGTGTCGGATGCCGACCGCGCAAAGGCATTTTATGCAAATCTCGGCTGGAGGCTGGATGCCGACTTCGCCTCGGGCGATGGCTGGCGCGTGATCCAGTTCACGCCGCCGGGCTCGGCATGTTCGGTGATTTTCGGCAAGAACGTCACGGCCGCAGCGCCCGGTTCGGCGCAAGGCCTGTATCTGATCGTCTCCGATCTGGAGGCGGCGCGACAGGATCTGGTCGCTCGCGGCATCAAGGTCAGCGAACCCTTCCACGGCGGCGGCGACGTTCACGCCGGCGCGGATCAGCCCTATCTGTTCGGCCGTCTCCGGGTCAGTGGTGCTGACCCGCAACGCGGCAGCTACAGCTCATTTTCCTCGTTCAACGACCCCGACGGCAACGGCTGGCTGCTCCAGGAAGTCACCACCCGGCTGCCCGGCCGCATCGAGGCGACCGATACAACATTTACGTCGCCGGATGAGCTTGCCGGCGCGCTGCGCCGCGCGGCGGCGGCGCATGGTGAACACGAGAAGCGCACCGGCGGCCACGACGAGAACTGGCAGGATTGGTACGCCGTCTACATTGTGCGCGAGCAGGCCGGCCAGCCGCTGCCATCCTGAGTTTGCGGGACTGCTGCGAGAATCAGCATTCGCAGCGCGCGTGTAGCTCTCGCGCAGCAAAGATTTTCATCGAACTTAGTTCGATGCCAACACAGCGCGCGATGATCTTGCTCATCGCGTGCTGGGATCGTTTTTGTATGCGTATGTCGGCGAAGATCGTTCCTGATCCCTGCTCTCGCATCTCCGTCGTAGCGACTCGCAAAGGCTAACGCAGTCTAACAATCCATAACGAGCAAATTGCCGGTGCCTGAACCAATGTCTTCACAGGACGAACCGACCTGTCGATTTCGAATTCGGTCAACGTCGCAGACCAAAGCCAGGGAGATCCAAAATGACGACGCACGCACGAGCCGACATCCTGAACCCCGACCGCCGCCAATTGCTGAGCCAGGCTGCAATGGGCGCAGTAGCCGCCAGCATGGCGAGCCTGTTCCCGCCGCATTCGGCAAAGGCTGCCGCGAGCGGCGCAATCCGCCCGTTCCACGTCAGCGTGCCCGAGGAAGATCTGGACGACCTGCGCCGCCGCTTGAGGGCGACGAGGTGGCCGGATCGCGAGATCGTCGCCGATCAGTCGCAGGGCGTGCAGCTGACGACGGTCCAGCAACTCGTGCACTACTGGCAGAGCGACTACGACTGGCGCAAGATGGAAGTACGATTGAACGCATTGCCGCAATTCGTCACCGAGATCGACGGCGTCGACATTCACTTCATTCATGTGCGCTCTGGGCACGAGAATGCGCTGCCGATGATCGTCACGCATGGCTGGCCCGGTTCGATCATCGAGCAGATGAAGATCATCGGCCCGCTCACCGATCCCACAGCGCACGGCGCGAAGGCGGCGGACGCGTTCGACCTCGTGATTCCCTCGCTCCCCGGTCACGGCTTCTCCGGCAAGCCGACGGCGCTCGGCTGGGATCCGCAGCGCGTTGCGCGCGCATGGGTCTTGCTCATGAAACGGCTGGGCTACAACCGCTACGTCGCCCAGGGCGGCGACTGGGGCAATGCCGTCACGGAGCAGATGGCGCTGCTGGCGCCGCCGGAGTTGCTCGGCATCCACACCAACATGCCCGCGACCGTTCCCGACGACATCGCCAAGGCGCTGCAGCCCGGCGGGTCGCGGCCATCCGGCCTCTCGCCCGACGAGCGCTACGCCTACGACCAACTCGACGATTTTTATAAGCATGGCCTCGGCTATGCGATCGAGATGTCGAACCGGCCGCAGACGCTCTATGGACTGGTGGATTCGCCGGCTGGTCTGGCGTCCTGGATGCTCGATCACGATGCGCGCAGCACCGCGATGATCGCGCGGGTGTTCGACGGCAAGACGGAAGGGCTTTCGCGAGATGATGTGATCGACAACATCACGCTCTACTGGCTCACCAACACCGCGGTCTCCTCGGCGCGCCTGTACTGGGAGAACAGGCTGGTGTTCTTCGAGCCCAAGCATGTGAAGATCCCGGTCGCCGTCAGCGTCTTCCCGGACGAGATCTACGCCGCGCCGCGCAGCTGGGCCGAGAAGGCCTATCCCAAGCTGATCCACTACAACCGCCTCGACAAGGGCGGGCACTTCGCGGCCTGGGAGCAACCCGCGCTGTTCAGCGCGGAAATGCGCACCGCATTCCGCCCACTGCGCCAGTCGATCTGAGACGAGCGGGGGACGCGCGATCACACGCGCGTCCCCTCCTTCGGACGCATATCAGGAGTGCCAACCGGGAATCGTCCCGAACGCATGACCTCCCTCGGCCGCCCTGCGAGCCAAGCCAGGATCAAGGCGCTGATGGCGCGCGGCTTCCATCGCGCCGGCGACGTCGAGAACCGGCTTGGCTTCCACGTCGGACAGATCCGCACCTGACGGAACCGCTGCGCCGCTCGACCGGTTGGAAGGCGATCGGCGGTGACGCCGGGGTTGCTTTCCACCGATGCAGAGCGCCAGTGTCGAGTTGGACGACCCGCAAACAAACCAGGAGAAATCAAATGATCCGCAAGGCAAAAGCAGTTTGGCAGGGCACTGGTCGTGACGGCACCGGCCATCTGTCCAGCGAGTCGGGCGTGCTCGCCGAGACGCCCTATTCTTTCAAGACCCGCTTCGAGAACGAGAAGGGGACCAATCCCGAGGAATTGATCGCGGCGGCGCACGCCGGCTGCTTCACGATGGCGCTGGCTTTCGGCCTTCAGCTCGCCGGCTTCACGCCGACCGAGCTCTCAACCGAGGCTGCGGTCTCGCTCGAGCCCGAAGGCAAGGGCTTCAAGATCAGCAAATCGGCACTCACCCTGCGCGCCAAGGTGCCGAATCTCGACGCCGCCGGCTTTGCCCGCATCGCGGGTGAGGCGGAGAAGAACTGCCCGGTCTCGAAGGTTCTCAACGCCGAAATCACGCTCGACGCCAAGCTGATCTAGCCGAAAAAGGGAGCGAAGCCATGACTCGCCAGCATCAGCCGGACGAAGACAGGTTTCGGGCAATCCTGCCTGAAGATATTGCATGGCAGCCGTTTCCCGCGTTCCCGCCCAGCGCGCGGCTTGCCGTGATGGTTGGCCATCCTGCCCAACCCGGACCTTACGTGGTCCGGGTGAGGGTGCCGGGCGGCACGAAGCTGATACCGCACAAGCATCCGGAGGACCGCATCTACACGGTCATGTCCGGCGTGTTCTACATCGGTCTCGGCGAGACCTTCGATGGCGACAAAGTCCTGGCCTATCCGCCTGGCAGCCTGATTGTCCTGCCCGGTGAGACCTGGCATTTTCATTGGGCGAAGTCGGGCGAAATACGTGACGCGGGTTTCCGCGATCGGGCCGCTGGGCCTCGAATATCGTGACGCGGATGATGATCCGCGCTCGCACAGGGTGCGGTAGGATCGCGGGCGTCTCGACTGATCAAATGGAGGACATCACATGACGACGGAGCGCGCAGTTTTGGCCGGAGGTTGTTTCTGGGGCATGCAGGATCTCATCCGCAAGCAGCCCGGGGTGATTTCAACCCGCGTCGGCTACACCGGTGGCGAGGTGAAGAACGCCACCTACCGCAATCACGAAGGCCATGCCGAAGCGATCGAGATCATCTTCGATCCCGCGAAGACGAGCTACCGAACGATGCTGGAGTTCTTCTTCCAGATCCACGACCCCACCACGCTCAATCGCCAGGGCAACGACCGGGGCACGAGCTATCGCTCGGCGATCTTCACCACGACGGACGAGCAGAAGCGAGTCGCCGAGGACACGATCGCCGATGTCGAGGCGTCGCATCTATGGCTCGGCAAGGTGGTAACCGAGATCGCTCCCGCAGGTGATTTCTGGGAAGCCGAGCCGGAGCATCAGGATTATCTCGAGCGTTATCCTGACGGCTACACCTGTCACTTCATCCGGCCGAACTGGAAGCTGCCGCGGCGGGCGGCGGCTGCGGGAGGCTAGCGATGGCGAAGGGATACTGGATCACCTTCTATCGCTCCATCTCCGATCCTGAGGCTCTGGCGGCCTATGCAAAGCTAGCTGGTCCCGCGATCGTCGCCAATGGCGGCCGCTTCCTCGCCCGCGGCAATGCGGCGAAGGCCTATGAGCAGGGGATCGCGCAGCGGGCCACTGTAACCGAGTTCGACAGCGTCGAACTGGCGGCCGCGGCTCACGACAGTCCTGCCTATCGCGAGGCGTTGAAGGCACTCGGCAACGCCTGCGAGCGGGACGTTCGCATCGTCGCGGGTTTGGACTGACAGCTGCAGCGCGCGGGGGGAGAACCATGACCGAAGCATGACGCTTGGGTCAGGTCCGCAGTTGCGCGATCAGGCCGTGCGCGATCCGCATGTCGGCGATGTCGGATCCTTCGGTCAGCGCTCCGCATACCTTCTCCAGAATTGCCAGTGCCTCTACATGCTGGTCCCGTCCTATCCTGAACTGCGCGATGCTGATCGCGCATCGCAGCTGCCAGAAGTCCGCGCCCTGCTGCGTTGCCAGCTCCATGGCTTCGTGAAAGCAGGCTTCAGCGGCTTGCGAATGCGGTGCCTCTCTCAGCATCAGCTCGCCCTTGATGCGGAGCAGCTCCGGCAGATACCAGCGTTCCTGCCTGTCGTTGCAGCGCGCCAACGCACTTTCGATCGTGTCGAAGCCGTGATGGACCTGGTTGGCCTGTCCGAAGCAAGCTGCGAGCTCACCGAGCAAGGGAAGAAAGCGCGGCAGGAAGCGTGCATCGCCGGCGCGATTGAGCTCGTCGCGCAGCAGCGGCAGACCGGTCTCGACGTTCGCGCTCTTGGCGATGACCAGCGCGTTGAAAGCCCGCGCCCACAGACTCCAAAGCCGTATGGCATGGCGTTCGGCATGTTCGAGCAACTCGTTGCCATAACGTTCGGCGGCATCGTAGTCCCCGGCCAGGAAGGCGATCGGGCAGGCGGCCTGTCCAAGCACGCTACAGAAGGTCAGCGCGTGGCCGTTGGCACGGCCTTCGTGGATGTTCCGTTCGGCGAGTGCCAGGGCCTGATCCGCATGACCCTGGAGCCACAGGATACGGGCGCGGAAATACTGCGTTGATATCCGCAAGTCGAGCGGGAAGATCTTTGGTTTCTCGGCCAGCACATGCAGCGAGGCGTTCACCCGGTCGATGTGGACCCGTGCCTCGCTCTGGTCTCCGAGATAATGCAGCGCAACGGCCATGAGCCGGTCCGCCAGCATGAGGTCGGTCTTGTCGGATGAACTCGCGGCGGCCTCCGTGAAACGGTCCGCGAGCGCGCGCGCCTTGCCGAACGCCCCGTTGTTGAACTGGTCGATGCACAATCCCCAGAGTGCGCGCAGCCGGAAATCCTTGTCGTCGAGTCTATCGGCCAGTTCGAGCGTGGCCTCGAGGATCGGGCGAGCCTCGCGTGCCCGTCCTTCTCCGTACATCAGCGACCAGCCAAGTGCCGCGAGGAGTTGCATGCGCACCCGGTCGCCGCCGCGGTCTCCGGGCGCGGCAAGTGCCGTTCTGGCGCGCTCGCGACATTCGGCGAACAACGAAAGACGCACCCAGAGCGTGACCGCTCCCGCCGTCAGCGCAACGCCCAGCTGTGCGTCGCCGTCGGGTGAGAAGGCCCAGTCCAGCGCGGCGCGCAGATTGTCCAGTTCCGCGCCATAGACGCCAAGCCAGTCGGATAGCGGAGCGGAGGTCTCGGCTTCAGCGCGCTCGAACAGGTCTCGAAAATATTCGGCATGGCGTTGCGCAATTCGCTTCGCCTCGCCGATCTCGTTCAGCTTCCCGAGTGCGTAGGTGCGTGTGGTATCCAGCAGGCGATAGCGCAGCGTCCGTGCGCCGGACGGCGCGATCAGCGATTTCGTGACGAGATTGTCGATCGCCTCCATGGTCTCCGAGGCACTGAGCCCATCGCCGGAGGCGACTGCGGCAGCCGCTTCTGGCGTAAACGGTCCGACGAAGACCGATAATCTCCGCAAGATGGTGCTCTCCGATGCGGGAAGGAGGTCGTAGCTCCAGTCGAGCGCGGCGCTGAGCGTCTGGTGTCGCGGAATCGCCGTGCGTCGCCCGCGCCATTGCAGCGAAAAGCGGCTGTCGAGAAGGGAGGCCGTGCCCGCGATGCCGTAGGCATTGACGCGTCCCGCGGCGAGTTCGATCGCGAGCGCGATGCCGTCGAGGCGCCGGCAGATATCCGCGACAAGGGGCGCTTCTTCCGCGCTGAGCTGA
Organism: Bradyrhizobium sp. F1.4.3; assembly: GCF_040548375.1. NCBI lineage: Bacteria > Pseudomonadati > Pseudomonadota > Alphaproteobacteria > Hyphomicrobiales > Nitrobacteraceae > Bradyrhizobium > Bradyrhizobium sp. F1.4.3. Next base: position 1,210,775 of record NZ_JBEPRN010000001.1, on the reverse strand, counting down.
AATGGGCCGGAGCTCTGCGCGATACGTTCGACGAAGAGCTGGGCTGCAGGATAGGCGAGGACGTCGGCCACGGCGAGGTCGTCGCGCCGGGGCGGACAATCCAGCGGAAACAGCCGAAAGATTCGTTCGCCTTCGCTGCGAAAGGATTCCCGGCTGGTTGCCAGCACATGCAATCGCGGCGCCTCGCGAACGAGTCGCTCGACGAGCGGCGCAAGGGTTTCCAGAACGTGCTCGCAGCTGTCGAAGATCAGTAGCGTCGATTTCGGCTGGAGATGTGTCAGCAGGGCCGGGACCGGATCATCCGCATTGATGGCCAGCCCGAGTGTCGATGCAATGGTGATTGCGGCGAGTTCGGGTTTCCTCACCGGTCCGAAGTCGACAAAGAACACGTGTCCGTCGAAATGGGCAAGCCGGCGGTGGCCCACGGTCACGGCCACTGCGGTCTTGCCGATGCCGCCGGGGCCAACCACGGTGACGAAACGATGCAGCGAGAGCCCGGTTGAAATCTTCTCGATGACGTCGTCTCGCCCGATCACTCGGGCGAGCGGAGGAGGAAGCGAGCGGGAGAGGGGGACGTCGACGGGAGAAGGCTGGATCGCAGGTGCAGTCTGGGTGAGAGTCGCGACGAAGCAATAACCGCGCCCGGGGACATTGACGACATAGCGGGCCGACTTGCCGGTATCGCCGAGCGCCTTGCGGAGAGCTGCGATGTGGAAGCGGAGGCTGCCATCGTCCACGTTCACATTGGCCCAGACGCGTTTGACCAGCTCTCGCTTGTCGACGACTTCGCCGGGTCGCTCGGCCAGGAAGATCAGGATGTCGAGCGCGCGGCCGCCAACGTGAAGTTGCGCGCCGTCCTTCTCCAAGAGTCGGGACTTGGAAAACAGTCGAAATGGCCCAAAAGAAATGGCCGAGTCTTGGCTGTTATCGGCTGGCACGCGCCATCGCCCCCTCGGCAGGGAGTCAAAAATGTTTGAATTGGGTCTAGCAGATCGAGGCGGTGAGTAAACTGGACGAAAGCAGCGGGGCGGCTGCTGCCCCGCTCCGCTTGCTTCGACCAGCGTTTTACAAGCGGAAATATCGCTTGTGGATGAACGGCTTAAGTCGACGGCCGAAGGCGACGCGGTCCGGGCAGCTGTCTGCCCCGCGCAGGGGGGCATGCACCAAAACGGGGTGGGGATTTCGGCTTTGCTCATCAGCCATGGTCGTCTCGCCGATCGCGCAAGCCATTGACGATGGCTGCGTACTGCTGCGAATGGAGCTTTGGGAGCCGGTCCCGCCTCTGATCAGTAGCTGCCGACTTTCGGAATAGGACATGCCCTCCCTCTCGCGGCGACGATTCATCAATGCGGCTGCGTTTGCAGCTACGCTCGCCGGAATTCCACGCAGCGGAAGAGCCGCTGATTATCCATCGCGTCCCATTCGACTGGTGATCCCGTATGGGCCTGGCGGCTCAGGTGATCAGATCGGGCGTCCCTGGGTCGAGAGGATGTCATCGCAGCTCGGTCCGACTTTCGTCGAGAACATCGGTGGTGCAGGCGGCGCGATCGGAACGACCGCGATCGCGCGCGAAAAGCCTGACGGCCATTCGCTGCTTTTGGGAAATGGCAGCACGCAGGTCGTCATTCCGTTGACGACGCCAAATCCCGCTTATTCCATCAGCGATTTCCGGGCGATCTATCGCCTGATCAACAGCGCGCTGGTTTTCGCCATAAATCCATCGGTGCCGGCCACAAATCTGCGAGACCTGATCGCCTACGCCAAGGTCAATCCCGGCACGCTGTCCTATGGAACGCCCGGCATCGGTACCGGCAATCACCTCGTCGGCGAATTGTTCAAGCAGCAGGCGGGCGCGTTGGACATTGTCCACGTTCCTTATCGGGGGATCTCGCAGGCAACCAACGACCTCGTCAGCGGCCAAATATCTCTCATCGTTGCCGTCATGTCGGTTCAATTGCAGCAACTGAGCCGGGCCGGCAAGATACGGCTGCTCGCGGTCACGACCGACAGGCGGTTGAGCGGCGCGCCTGATATACCGACCGCAATTGAATCGGGCATGCCGGATCTCAGATACGAGGGGTGGTTCGGCCTGTTCGCTCCAAAAATGACCGATGATGCGATCATAGATCGGATTGCGCAGGCGACACGGGCTGCGATGGCTGATCCTGCACTCCAGGCGACGTATCGCTCTCAGGGCATGGAGCCGGACATCGATTCGAGCCCTGACAGATTCCAGCGAATTGTCGACGCCACATCGGCAAGCCTTGCGCCCGTGATCAGGTCGATCGGGCTTCAGTCGTTGTGAGCGGGACGCAGGCTTGATCGAGAAATGCGCTCCAGAAAGCGGGTTGATTCAACGCTTGCTCAAATCAGCGCATAGGCCGTTGAACTTTCGAGCGGACAACTCCAATGATTGCCGTTGTATGGGCGCGCGGGATCAATTCGTCGGCCCATCGCCCCGGATGGCGAAAGTGGTGGCCTTCAGCTTGGTCATGCCGAACTTGTCGAACAGCTTGTCGTAGGTGCCGTCGGCGCGGGTCGCGGTGAGCGCGTCGGCGAAAGCTTGCGCGAGCAGCTTGTCGCGGAAGGCGAAGGTGATGTCGGTGCCGGCGATGTCGCGGACCCAGATCTTGGCGATGCCCTTCTGCTCGAGCGAGTTGGCGGTCTCGTTGATGTTGAGCGCGGCCTCGAGCTGGCCCGCGCGCAGCGCCGCCGAGGTCGCGGTGACGGTGGTGAAGGTGCGCAGTTCGATCGGCTTGAGGCCCTTGGCAACCATCTCGGTGTTGAACTCGCGCGCCTTGCGCTCCGTGTAAGTCGCCGATTCGACGCCGACGACACGGCCGGCGAGATCCTCGAACTTCTCCAGCTTCAGGGTGGAAGTGGGATCGGTGTAGATGCTGATCGCCTGCTGCGCGTAAGGCACGAGGTAGAGCATCTTGGAGCGCTCCTCGGTCCAGAACAGGCCGGTGTTGATGGCGTCGAAGCGGCCGGAGCGCAGCGCCGGGATCATCGGCGGGAAGTCCATGCGCAGGAACACCGGCTCGACGCAGATGCGCTTGGCGATCTCGCGGGCGAGCTCGACATTGAGGCCCTGCAACTCGCCCTTGTCATCGACGAATTGCTGCGGCGGCAGCGTCGGGTTGATCGACATCTGCCATTTCGGCGCCTCGATCAGGCTCGAGGCCGGCACCTTCGGGGTGCAGGTCTGGGCGCCGGCCGCCTGGGACAGGCCGATCAGAACAGCGAAGGCGGAGAAGGTCTTGGGAAATCGCATCTGAATACTCCTGTCAAATCGTGGGTGGCAATTGAGCCGTGTCCGGTCCGACGTCTTGCTCATGGTCGTCATGTCGTGGCCGTCGCGTCGCGATCGGCCTGCCGGGTCAGGATCAGCGAGGTGTGGCGGGCCGCCGTCACCACCTCGTCGCGCTGGTTGAGAAGGTCGAGCGTTTCGATGACGATGCCGCGCTCGGGGTTCTTGGTCGGCCGCTTCTCGACGAAGCGGAAGCGGACGCGCAGGGCGTCGCCGGCGACGATCGGCGCCTTGAACCGCACCTCGTCCCAGCCGAGCGAGGCGACCGAGGTCTCCTCGTACAGCTTGAGCTCCGATTTCAGCCCCTCCATCAGCGACAGGCCGAACAGCCCATGGCCGATCACGGCGGGAAAGCCGCGCGACTGCGCATAGGCGGTATCGATATGCAGCGGATGATGATCGCGTGTGACGTGGGCGAAGGCAGCGATGTGGGCCTCCGTGACGATATGCGCGGCAGTCTCGAACTCCGCGCCGAGCGCGATGTCCTCGTAACGGAGATTGATCGGAGTGCTGGCGTCCATGCCCATCCCTCAGGCGACCTTGCGCGGCCGCGCCGGCAGCGCCCTAAAACTCTGCGCGATCCCCATCGGCCCGGAGCGGAAGATGCGCGCGTCCATATCCTTCAGCTGCGGGCTGATGCGCGGCCGGAAGCCCATGTGGGCGAGGATGTCCTCTTCCAGGCGAACGCCCGGAGCGATCTCGGTCAGGGCCACGCTGCCGTTCTCCAGCTCGAACACGGCGCGCTCGGTGACGTAGCTCACCTGCTGGCCGCGCTGTGCGGCGAGCGACGCGCTGAAGCTGATCTGGCCGACCTGGGCTACGAATTTGCGAAATGCGCCGTCGCGCCGGATCGCGAGGCGGCCGTTCTCGACGCCGATGTCGAACTTGCCGCCGGTCATGGTGCCGCTGAAGATCAGCCGCCGCGCGTTCTGCGTGATGTCGATGAAGCCGCCGGAGCCGTCGCGGCGCTCGCCGAAGCGGGTGACGTTGACGTTGCCGGCCTCGTCCACCTCCGCGAAGGAGAGGAAGGCGCAGGAGAGCCCGCCGCCGTCGTAGAAGTCGAACTGATAGGCCTGGTCGAGGATGACGCGCGGGTTGATGGCGGTGCCGAATTCGCGCGCATGGCCGGGCACACCGCCGACCACGCCGGATTCGACCGTCAGCGTGATCAGGTCGGAGATACCTTCCTCGGCGGCGACATTGGGGATCATCGCGGAGATGCCGACGCCGAGATTGACGACGTCGCGCGGGCGCAGCTCGAAGGCGGCGCGGCGGGCGATCACCCGCCGCTCGGTCAGCGGATCGGGCGTGATCATCGCCACCGGCACCCGCGTCTCGCCGCAGCGCGCCGGATCGTAGGCGGTGCCGTAGGTCTGCATCTGGTCGGGTTCGAGCACGACATGGTCGATCAGGAAGCCGGGGATCTTGACCATCTGCGGATGGATCGAGCCGCGCTTCACGATGCGCTTGACCTGGCAGATCACGGTGCCGCCGGCATTGTGCACGGCCTGCGCGATGGAGAGATCCTCGCGCGTCGTGCCCTCGTGCTCCATGCTGATATAGCCGTCCTCGTCGGCGGAGGTGCCGCGGATGATGGCGACGTCAGGCGGGGTGGGGACACGGTAGAGCAGCCACGACTGGCCGTGCAGCTCGAGCAGGTCGACCAGCGGCGCCGTGGTGCGCTTGTTCATGCGACCGCCGTCCTGGCGCGGGTCCATGTAGGTGTTGAGGCCGACATGGGTGAGCACGCCCGGATGTTTCGCTGCCATGGCGCGGCAGAGCTGGCTCATGACGCCTTGCGGAAAATTATAGGCGTCGATCAGCTCGTCGCGGACGAGCCGCATGAACGGCACCTGGAGGCCGAAATTGCCGCCGATCACGCGCGCGATCAGGCCTTCATGGGCGAGATGGCACAGGCCCTTCTCGGTCACGGCGCCGACGCCGGTGATGTTGATCAGCGTCAGTCCGTGCGGCCCCGCTCCGCCGAGGAACCGCTGCTCCAGCGCGTCGAGGATGGCTTCGGCAGCTCCTGTGCCGCCATTGCCGCCGACGATCAGTGTGTCGGCATCGCGGATGAGACCTGCGGCCTCTGCCGCGGTGATGATGCTCAGCATGACTGCACGCGTCCCATCATGCGGCCTCCTTCTCGACCTGGCGGGCGATGATGAGCCGCTGGATCTGGTTGGTGCCTTCGTAGATCTGGGCGAGGCGCACGTCGCGGAACAGCCGCTCGATGCGGTACTCCCGCGAGTAGCCGTTGCCGCCGTGGATCTGGAGCGCATTGGAGACGTGCTTCATCGCCATGTCGGTCGTGAACAGCTTGGCCTGCGCCGCCTCCTTGGCGATCGGCTCGCCCGCATCATGGAGCCGCGCGGCATGATGAATCAGGAGGCGCGCCGCGGCGATGTCCGTCGACATGTCAGCGAGCATGAACTGCACCGCCTGGAAACCGATGATTGCCTGGCCGAACTGCTTGCGGTCGCCCGCATAGGCGGTGGCGTCCTCGAACGCGGCCTGCGCCATGCCGAGCGCCATCGAAGCCATCATTAGCCGGCTGAAATTGAAGTTGCTCATCGCCATCTTGAAGGCCTGGTTCTCCGGCCCCATCAGGCTGTCGGCTGGCAGGGTCACATCGGAGAAGGTGATCTGGCAGTCTTCAAGGCCGTGCATGCCGAGAAGCTCCTCGTTCTTGCCGCGCGCGATGCCGGGCAGGGCGCCATCGACCAGCAGGCAGGAGATGGCGCGATGGCCCGCGTCCGCGCCGGTGCGCGCGAACACCATGATGCGGTCGGCGACGCCGCCGAGCGTGACCCAGGCCTTGGTGCCGTTGAGCCTCCAGCCATCGCCCTCGCGCACCGCATTGGTGCGGATGCCCGCGACGTCGGAGCCGTGGTCGGGCTCAGAGACGGCGGTGGCGGGAATGATGTCGCCGCTGAGAATCCTGGGGATGAGCGCCTTGTGCGCGTCGGTGCCGTGATGGTCGAAGAACAGCACCGCCTCGACGGGGATCGCGAAAGCGTTGGCAACGGCGCCGGAACAGCGCGCCAGTTCTTCCATCGCTATGCAGGCCGCGATCGCATCGAGACCGGCGCCGCCAGCGCCTTCGCGCAGGCAGATGCCGAACAGGCCGAGATCGGCCATGCCCTTGTAGAGCGCGCGGTCGAAGCGGTCCTCGCGGTCGATTGCAGCCGCGCGCGGCAGGATCTCCGTCTGCGCGAAGCGTCGGGCGGTCTCGCGCAGGGCCTTCTGGTCTTGGCTGTAGAAGCGGTCCATGGCGTGTGGTCCCGTCAGTCGCTGGCGAGCTTGGCGTTGTGGGAAACTTCGTTCTTGTCGCGATCGAGGAAATAGACTGCGACGTCGTCGCCCGGCACGCCGTAGGCGCTGCACACGCCGCGGGTCAGGGCGATCGCGGCGGCGCGGCGCTCGGCTTCGCTGCGACGGAACGCGTGCACCTTGAGCAGGATGCGTTGGCCGGCGTCCTGCCCCCCCAGCGCGCCGGCATGGGCGTAGTCGTCGGCAGCGATCGGAAGAAAATAGAGTGTGACCGTCTCCGCGCCGACTCCGAAGGCCGACATCAGGCCGTCGGTCACGGACCTCGCCAGCGCGGCCTTGCGCTGCGAAGGAACTTGCGGGGCGAGCACTTCGACATAGGGCATTGATCAGACCTTCGCGGACTTCGCCGCAGACGATTTGGAGGTGGAGGGCTTGGGCTTGTTGGCCTTGACCGTGGCCGCAGCTTCGATCCTGCGGCAAGAATCGCGCTGCACGAGGCGGGCGCCGACGCGATACTCGCGTACGCCATCATTGCCGTTGCCCTTCGCATCCATGCGCTGCAGCAGCCGGTCGACGGCCAGATTGGCAAGATCGCGCGCGCCGTTGTCGACGATGCTGATGGCCGGGCGGTGCCATTCGAACCACGGCATGTCCTCGTAGCAGAGCAGCGAGAGATCGTTGGGGATGGCGATGTTCCGCTCCGCCGTCACGCGCAGCACGCCGAGCGTTGCCTCGTGGTTGGCGACGAAGATCGCGCTGGGAGGGCGGGGGAGATCAAGCAGCTTGCGGCAGCAGGTCGCACCGGTCTCGGGAACGAAATGGCCGGCATGAATCAAGGCGTTGTCAGTGGCGATGTCGGCCTCGCGCAGCGCGCGGACATAGCCGGACAGCCGTTCGCGGCCCGACGTGGTGTCCTGGCGACCGACGATCAGTCCGATGCGCTTGTGGCCGAGCTCGATCAGGTGACGCGTGCCGAGATAGGCGCCTTGCGGGTCGTCGGCGAGCACGGTCTCGAGGTCGGTTGCGTCATCGCGCCGCACCAGGCAAACGATCGGGACGTCCTTCGCCAGCGCCTTGAGCTGTGGGCCGTTCTTGCCCGTCGGCACGACGATCAACCCATCGATGCGGTGATCGACCAGCGTGGTGAGGGTGTCGCTCTCCTGCTGCTGATCGTCGCCGCCGATGCACAGTAGCATCTGATAGCCCAGCGCTTTCAGGCGCGCCTGCACCACTTCTGCCATCACCTGGAACGAAGCGTTGGTGAGGTTGTGAACCAGAAGCGCGACGAGCCGCGACTGCCCAGTCTTCAAGCCCCGCGCGATCGGGTTGGGCCGATAGCCGAGCTCGCGCGCGATGCGCGTCAGGCGCTGCTGCGTGCGTTCGCTCGTCAGGCCCGTCCCGGTCAGCGCGCGCGAAGCGGTGCTGACCGAAACGCGGGCCGCCTGTGCCACATCTTTGAGCGTGACGCTCATTAAACCTGCCGATAGACTGGAAACGATTGCAGAAACGCTATGGGCTAATTTTGCGGGGATCAAGCCCAAAAAATGGATGGTGTTGCTCAATGTGGAGCCAGTTACGCAATCGATTGCATCAATCCTACGGATATTCCGCAGGCGGTCACCGTCCGTTGAATTCACCCGATTACCCGGCAGTTCCCTGATGAAGACGTTTCGCGGCACCTACACCGTCATGATCACCCCGTTCACGCCGTCCGGCGACGTCGATGTCGCGGCGTTGCGCGCCTTCGTCGACTGGCAGATCGCGGAAGGTATTCATGGGCTGATCCCGCTCGGCTCGACCGGCGAATTCCTGTCGCTCGACGATGACGAGAAGGCGCTGGTTGCCGAGGTCGTCATCACCCAGGCCGCGGGGCGCGTGCCCGTGCTGATCGGTACCGGGGCGGAGGACACACGCGAGGTGGCGCGTCTCAGCCGCCGTGCCGAAAAATCGGGCGCGGACGGCGTGATGATCATTCCGCCGTTCTATTCGACGCCGACCGACGACGAGCTCGTCCATCATTACAAGACGGTTGCGGACGCGATCTCACTGCCGATCATGGTCTACAACAATCCGGCGACCGCCAATGTCGATCTCAAGCCGCCGCTCGTGGCGCGCATCGCCGAGATCGATAACTGTCTCTATATCAAGGAGTCGACGCTGGAGGTGACGCGCGTGCGCGACATCATTCGCCTCTGCGGCGACAAGATGACCGTGTTCGGCGGCATTCTCGGCTTCGAATCCTTCGTCGAAGGCGCGCAAGGCTGGGTGGCGGTCGCCTCCAACGTGGTGCCGTCTCAGATGGCGCGCATCTTCAGCCTCGTTGCCGATGAAAGCGCGATCAGGGAAGCGCGCGAGCTCTATCTCGAATATCTGCCGGTGATCGAATTCGTCGGTGGTCAGGCCTATGTTGCCGGCAGCAAGGCGTTGCTCGGCCATATGGGCCTTGCCGTCGGCAATCCGCGCCCGCCGCGTCTGCCGTTGCCGGCCGCGCAGGACGCGGCCGCGCTCGCGCTGGTCAGGCGCTTCGGCCTGGCCTGGCCGAGTGTGTCATCCCGGGTGAGCGCATGAGCGCGTCATTGCCGCGCCACCGCAATCCGCGCCGCGATCTCTTCGCGCGCGTGCCTGATCAGGGATTGCGTCAGCCGCTGCTGCATGCGGCCGGACGGCACGATGGCAGATACCGTGACCTCGGTCTTCGGCTTGAACGGCACGCTTCTGAGGCGGCTGTAGCGCGTCGAGGACGCTGTGAGCTCGTCCATGATCGTAACTCCAAGCCCTTCCTCGACGAAATGCCCGGCGACGTTCATGAAGCGCACGTCGATGGCGGGTGCGAAATTGACCGCGCTGCGGCGAAAAGCCTCTTGGATCAGGCTGCTGATGCGGCTGGATGTGCGGGCATTGATCAGCGGCGTGTCGCCCAGATCGGTGGGACTGACGAAGCTCAACTGCGCGAGCGGGCTGTCGGCCGGGCACGCGCAGACCATGTCGAGCTGCGCCAGCGGCAGATAGTCCAGCGTCGGGCGCGGATGCGGCTCCATGGCAAAGCCGATGTCGACGATGCCGGTCTCGACATATTCCAGGAGGTCGTCGAGGCGCTGTGTCTCGAGCGAAATCTCGACGCCGCCGTGGTCGCGGCTGAAACGCGCGACGACCTGTGGCAGCAGCGATTCCGACAATTCAGATGTGGCAACGATCCGCATCCGTCCCTTGCGGCCGGCACGCAGATGCGCGGCCGTCTGGCTGATGAGGTCCTGCATCAAAAACAGCGGCTCGGCTTCCGCGAGCAGGATCTGCGCCTCCTGCGTCGGGATCATGCGCTTGTTGATGCGGTCGAACAGCAGGAAACCGAGCGCGGCCTCCGCGTGCTTGATGGCGTTGCTGACCGCGGGCTGCGACATGCCGAGATCCTTCGCCGCCGCAACCGTCGAACGCGTGCGCATCACGGCGCGCAGGATTTCAAGCTGTCGAAGATTCATGAGGATGGTCCGGTCATGGGTGAGCGATCACAGTGTGCATCATAGATTTCGGTTATCAACCTCGCTCGCAAAATAATTGATGGCGGTGTTGTCGATGGTTCGAGCGTCAGCTTACGCTTCACGCGAAGATATAGCGTTGCGACCGAAGCGTTTTCGAACGCGCAAGTCGCGCGCCAGGCATGGTGAGTGAACGGATGAACCTGCTCGACGGCGTCAAAATCCTCAGCTTCAATCATTATCTCGCGGGCCCGCTTGCGGCGCAGACGCTCGCCGATCTCGGCGCCGACGTCATCGCGGTCGAGCCGATCGAGGGCGCGTTTCAGCGCAACTGGGCGGTCGCCAATCATTTCGTCGCGGGCGACAGCGTCAATCATCTGGCGACCGGGCGCAACAAGCGCAGCCTCGCCGTCGATCTCAAGCATCCCGACGGAATCGCCGCGGTAAAGAAGCTGGTGGCGGCGTCGGACGTGGTGATGGAGAATTTCCGGCCAGGCACCATGGCCAAGCTCGGCCTCGGCTACGATGCGCTCAAGGCCATCAACCCGGGTCTGATCTATGCGGTCGCGACCGGGTTCGGATCGGAAGGGCCCTACAAGGACCGCCCGGGCCAGGATCTCCTGCTTCAGGCAATGTCCGGTCTTGCGATGCGGACGGGACGTGCCGACGGTGAGCCGACCGCGGTCGGCGCGGTGATCGTCGATCAGCATGCCGCCTCGCTCTATGCTATGAGCATTCTCGCGGCGCTGTTCGCGAGGACGAAGACCAGTAAGGGGCAGCTCGTCGAGGTCAACCTCTATCAGGCTGCGATCGACCTCCAGGTTGAACCATTGACCGCCTGGTTGAACGGCGCGCCGTCGCCGACGCCGCGCGGTCCGGCGGGCATCGCAGCGTGGTTCAGCCCCGGACCCTACGGCATTCATGCAACGGCAGATGGCCATGTCGCGATCTCCATGGCGTCCCCCAAGGCGTTGGCGACGGCGCTCGCGAGTGACGAGCTGAAGCAGTTCGGTGAAGCCGACAGCTTCTCTCAGCGCGAGGAGATCACAGGGATCGTCGCGGCGCGCCTGAAGCAGAAGTCGACGGCGGAATGGTTGCCTGTGCTTGAAGCCGCGCGGATATGGCACGCGCCGGTGCAGGACTATCGCGATCTCGAAGGCGATCCCCAGCTCAAGCACCTCGGCGTGTTCAAGACCGCCGAGAGTACAGGGGGCGTGCCGATCCGGATGGTCGCGCATCCCGCGCGATATGACGGGCAGACGCCGGAGGTGCGGCTGGTGCCGCAGCGGCTCGGCGCGCAGACGCGCGAGGTACTCGGCGAGATCGGTTACGGCGCCGCCGAGATCGACGTCATGGTCGCAGGCAAGGCTGTCGGGGTGGCGCGATGATCGATTTTTCGCTGCCCGAAGATACGCGCCTTCTGGTCGACACCGTCCGCCGCTTCGTCGAGACCGAAGTACAACCGCTCGAGGACGAGGTGGAGCGGACGGCCACCGTGCCGGCCGCCGCGCTGGCGACGACAAAGGCCAAGGCGCAGAAGCTCGGCCTCTATGCGATGAACATGCCGGCCGACATCGGCGGCGGCGGGCTGTCCTGCGTCGAGCATTGTCTCGTCGAGGAAGAATTCGGCAAGACCTCGGATGCGCTGATCCGCCGCGTGTTCGGCCAGGTGTATCCGATGCTGATGGCCTGCAAGGGCGAGCAGGTCGATCGTTATCTGCTGCCAACGGTGAAGGGCGACAAGATCTGCGCCATGGCGATCACCGAGCCGGGCGCCGGCTCCGACGCGGCGTCGATCAGTACGACCGCTCATCTGGACGGCGACGCATGGGTGCTCAACGGGACCAAGCACTTCATCAGCGATGGCGACATCGCCGACTACGTGATCCTGATGGCGCTGACCGACAAGGACAAGCGGGCGCGGGGCGGCATCACGCTGTTCCTGGTCGATCGCGGCACGCCCGGCTTCAAGGTCGCGCGCACCCAGCCGATGATGGGCCATCGTGGCTACGGCCATGCCGAGCTGTCGTTCGAGGATTGCCGCATTCCCAAGGATGCCGTGCTCGGCGAGGTCGGTGCGGGCTTCAAGCTGATCATGCAGAGCGTTCTCCAGATCCGTCTCGCTCATATCGGCGCGCGTGCCATCGGCATGGCGCAGCGCGCGCTCGAGATGATGCGCAAGCACGCCGGCGAGCGGCGCCAGTTCGGCCAGGCGATCGGCGACTTCCAGATGGTGCAGAAATTGATCGCCGATTCCGCCACCGAAATCTTCGGCGTCAAGATGATGGTGATGAACGCCGCCTGGGACATTGATCAGGGGCGGGACGCGCGCGACAAGGTCTCGATGATCAAGGTCGCGGCGTCCGAGATGCAGGGCCGCGTCGTGGATCGCGCCATCCAGGTATTCGGCGGCATGGGTTTCAGCAAGGACCTGCCGCTGGAGCGCATGTATCGCGATGCCCGCGTCACCCGCATCTATGACGGCACCTCGGAGATCCACCGCATGCTCGTCGCACGCAGCACCATCAAGAACGGCTTGCAGCTCTAGGGAACGTTTCATGTCTCACGCACCTCTCAAGCCCGGCGCCGCGTTCGCGTTCCGCAAGACCATGACGGTCGCCGAGCAGACGATGTTCACCGGTATCAGCGGCAACCTCGGCGGTCTCTATGTCGATGCCATCCGCGCCAAAAAGGCAGGCGCCCCCAACATGGTCGCCTTCGAGCTCGCGGTCGGTGGTCTCGCCACCACCTGCCTCAGTCAGCTCGGCGGACCGACACGGCGGATCGGCAGCATCGCGCTGAATTTTGCAGCGCCCGTGATCGTCGGCGATTCCGTCGAAGCCAAGGCGGAGATCGTCTCGGTCGCCGGCGACGAAGCGACTTGCCGGATTACCTGCACATTGTCGCCGTCCGGCGCGACCGTGGTGGACGGCACCGCGACGCTCGTTCCCTTCGCGAAGGGCTGAGCCATGTACGAGCCAAAGTCCTTCGACGATCTGAAGGTCAACGACAGGGTCAGCCTCAGCAAGACCATCACCGAGGCGGATGGCGCGCTCTACATCGCCGCGACCGGCGATTTCGGCCCCGTCCATGTCGACGAGGTCTATGCGGGCGCGACGCGTTTCGGCCGCAGGCTGGCGCCGGGGATCATGGTCGCAGGCCTCTGCACCAGCATTCTCACCAGCGAACTGGTCGGCACCATCGGCGTGTCGGTGGAGGATCGCTTCTGGTTCACAGGGCCGGTGTTCTATGGCGACACACTTACCTTCGATGTCTGGATCGCCGAACAGCACGACGAGACCCGCACGATTATCTGGGAAGCCAGCGCCCGCAACGAGAACGGCCTCGAAGTGCTGAAGGCGCGGGCGAGCCTGAAATTCCCGCGGCGCAAACCGTCATGAGCAAGCCGATGAAGAAACCGGATCTGCGCGGCGTCACGGTCGCCACCGTGCTGCCCTTCAAGGACGATAGCGCGATCGACTGGGACGGTTATGCCCGCGTGCTCGACTACTGCGCCTGTCCGGACGGGATCGCAGCTGTGTTCGTCAACGGACATGCCGGCGAGGGCGGTTCGCTCTCGGATGACGAGCGCCAGGCGGTGATCGAGCGGACACGCAGGCATATCGGCGGCAAGCCGTTGCTGGCCGGCATCATCGCGCACTCGACCGCGGAAGCGATCCACCAGGCGCATCTTGCTGAGGCAGCCGGCGCCGATTGCGCCGTGTTGTTCCCGCCGGCGCCGCTCGGCGGCGGTGCATCGGCCAGCTCACGTGCACCGGTAGCTTATGTGCAGGCTGTCAGTTCCGCCATCGGGATTCCAGTGTCGATCTTCCAGTATCCGTTGACGACCGGATTTGGCTATTCGCCGGAGACGCTGGCGAAGATCGCGGCGCTCGATGGCGTCATCGCCATCAAGGAAGGCAGCGACACCATCTTCGCCTATGACGAGAACCGGCGCGCGGTGAAGCAGGCCGACCCGTCCGTTGCGATCCTGCCGTCGAACTTCAACTGGTTCCTGCCGCAGCTTGCCGTCGGTGGCGACGGCATTCTGTCTGGTCTCGTCAGTCTCGCACCGCATCTCTTCATCGCGCTCTGGCAGGCTGCGGTCGCCGACGATCTCAAGGCGATGCGCGCGGTCAATGAACGGCTCTATCCGGTCGTCCGCGCGATCTATGGACCTGCGCCGATCATGGACATGCACACGCGCATGAAGGTCGGGCTCAAGGCGCTCGGCCTGATCGGCAACGCCGATCCACGGCCGCCGCTGCTACCTGTTCTGCCCGCGCTGTGCGACGCCATTGCAACGACCGTGAGTGTGGCGCGCGCGGCCGGCGACATCAGTTTGGGATGAGGGACGAACCTATGCGGGACGAAGCCTTCATCCACATCGTACGGGTCGACATCGATCCCGAGCATGAGGCTGCGTTCAATGCCTGGTACGAGCAGGAGCATTTTCCAGATTTGCTCGCTTGTCCCGGCTGGCTGTCGGCAAAGCGCTTCGTCTCGGTCGGCGACGGGCCAAAATACGCGGCCATGTACGAAGTTGCGGGACGCTGGGCGTTCGAGACGCCAGAGTTTTTGAAGGTGAAGGGGTTCGGTCCATTCGAATCCCTGGTGAAGAATTTCATGCGCATCCAGCTCAAGCCGATGTCGGGACCGGCCTGAGGGGATGGATGATGATGCAGCCTGCCGTATCGGGAGACCCGGTCGGGGGCATCGAAGAACGTTGAGGGGAAAGCTGGGCGAGGAACTGCATCGATTATTGGCGTCTTACTGGAGGTATCACATGCTCTCGACTCTGCTTCGCCTGAGTGCGGCCGCCGCACTCGTTCTCGCATCCACTGCTGCGCATGCCGCATGCACGCCAGCGATCACCGACGACAATCTGATTGCGGCGGGGAAATTGCAGCTCTCCATCAACCCGACCAATCCGCCGCAGCAATTCGTCGACAAGGACGGCCAGTTGCAGGGCCTCAACGTGGAGCTCGCCACCGAGCTCGGCAAGCGGTTGTGTCTCCCGGTCGAACTCGTCCGCATGGATTTTCCGGCGATGATCCCGGCCATGACCGCGGGCCGAATCGACGGCATCGACACCGGCATGTTCTGGACCGAGGAGCGTTCGAAGCTGATGTACATGGTGCCCTATGCAAATCAGGCGATTTCGGTCGTGGTTGCGCCCGACAGCGGCACAAAAATTGCTACCGAATCTGACCTGATCGGGAAAACGTCCGCGGTCGAGGTCAGCACCTACCAGATGAACTGGCTCAAGAAACTCAGCGATGCGAATGTGGCTAAGGGCGGCGCAGCTATCGAGATGCGCACGTTCCCGACGGCGACCAACGTCGTGAGCGCACTGCTCGCAGGACAAGTGGACAACGCGCTGCTCGTCGACAGCGTGGCGCGGGATCTCGTCGGTCGCGGCCGCGTCAAGGAAGTGCTGAGCGGGCTCGGCCTTGCGCGCACCGCACTCGCGTTCCGCAACAAGACGGTCACCGATGCCGTCATCAAGGCGCTGAACACGATGCGTGCGGACGGCAGCTACCAGAAGCTGTTCGACAAGTTCGGCCTGACCAGCCTGCCGGCGGATCAGCCGATTGCGATCGCCGGCCCCGGCCCGGTCTGAACCACGGAGACGCGCCGATGAGCCATTTCAGTCCGACGGCCGCCGTCAACTACTTCTTCAACTACTTCCTGATGAAGGGTGTGCTCGTCACCATCGGCTTGACGGTGGCGGCCGTCATCGGCGGATTGATCCTCGGCATGGGCATCGCGCTGATGCGCATGTCGTCCAACCCGATGCTATCAGGTCTGGCGCGGTTCTACACCTGGTTCTTCCGCGGCACGCCGCTGTTGATCCAGCTGGTGGTGATCTATAGCGGCTTGCCGCAACTGGGGATCAAGTTCAGCGTGATCACTTGCGCGCTCGTCGGCCTGATCCTCAACGAGGCGGCCTATCTCGCCGAGATCGTGCGCAGCGGTTTTATGGCCGTCTCGGCCGGGCAGCGCGAAGCTGCCTGGGCCCTGAGCCTGTCGCCATGGGTGACATTCCGTCGCGTGACCCTGCCGCAGGCGTTTCGGCTGATGATCCCGCCGCTCGGCAACTCCATCAATTCGCTTCTGAAGGCAACCTCGCTCGCGTCCGTCATCTCGGTCGAAGAGCTCATGCGTCGTAGCGACATGCTGATGCAGGAGCATTTCCAGATACTGGAGGTCTATGCCGCCGCAACGGCCTATTACCTGATCCTTACCTCGGTCTGGGATGCAGTTCAGCGCCGGCTGGAGAAGCATTTCGGTCGATCCAGCGCTGTGAAGCCGAAGCGGGCCGTGGCGAGAGTGCCGGTTGCACAGGCGAGCGTTGAG
The DNA here is from genome assembly GCF_040548375.1 of Bradyrhizobium sp. F1.4.3. Classification (NCBI taxonomy): domain Bacteria; kingdom Pseudomonadati; phylum Pseudomonadota; class Alphaproteobacteria; order Hyphomicrobiales; family Nitrobacteraceae; genus Bradyrhizobium; species Bradyrhizobium sp. F1.4.3. Next base: position 1,194,359 of record NZ_JBEPRN010000001.1, on the reverse strand, counting down.
GTCAGAGCATGAGCGCACCACTGGGGAATGCAGCGATGGCAACCAGTATCGAGAGCGACATGACGCAGACGCAGATGCGCGACGTGCCAGCGGTTCGCATGGAGGCCGTGTACAAGCATTACGGCGACTTCACTGCGCTCAACGAGATCGATCTCAAGGTTGCCAAGGGCGAGAAGATCGTGGTCTGCGGTCCCTCCGGCTCGGGCAAGTCCACCCTGATCCGCTGCATCAATCATATCGAGAAGCACGACGAGGGGCTGATCTACGTCAACGGTACCGAGCTCGACCGCCAGCGGAAGAATATCGATGCTGTCAGGCGCGACACCGGCATGGTGTTCCAGAGCTTCAACCTGTTTCCGCACATGACGACGCTGGAGAATTGCATGCTCGCGCCGATGACCGTGAACGGCATCACAGAGGCGGAAGCAAAGGAGCTCGCCATGCATTTCCTGACCAAAGTTCGAATTCCAGAGCAGGCCGACAAATTTCCCGGGCAGTTGTCCGGCGGTCAGCAGCAGCGCGTCGCCATCGCCCGCGCGCTGTGCATGCGGCCGAAGATCATGCTGTTTGACGAGCCGACCTCGGCGCTCGACCCCGAGATGGTCAAGGAGGTGCTGGAGACGATGAAAAAACTCGCGGAGGAGGGCATGACCATGCTGTGCGTGACCCACGAGATGGGCTTTGCCCGCGAAGTTGCGGACCGCATCGTGTTCATGAACGAGGGGAAGATCGTCGAGCAGGCCGCGCCGGAAGAGTTCTTCAAGCATCCGAAGTCCGAGCGGGCAAGAACGTTCCTCGACCAGATCATTCACTAGGGCGGATGTCGGCGGTGTCCGGCGAGACAACCACGTCTTTCAGCGATCGCCTGCGCGGCATTCATGCCGCCACGATCGTGCCGATGACGCCCGATTTCGAGATCGATGAGCCAAAGCTGGCTGCGCATCTGGCCTCGGTCGCAACCGTGCCCGGCATCAATGGTCTCCTGGTCAACGGCCATGCCGGCGAGAATTTCGTGATGTCACTTGCCGAGAAGCGGCGCGTGGTGGAGCTCGCACGCAAACACACCCCGAAGAACTGTCTGATCGTCTCCGGGGTCAACCATGAATCGAGCCTGGAGGCCGCGCGCGAGGCGGCCGCGCTGGACCAGGCGGGTGCGGACGGGCTCCTGGTGTTTCCTCCCAACAGCTGGGCGCTTGCCCACGCCGATGACTGTGTCATCGCGCATCACCGGCGCATCCGCGACGCGACGACCTTGCCCTTGATGCTCTACGCCGCGCCGGTCAGTGCGGGAGTCATGGCCTACGCGCCGCCGCTGCTGGAGCAGCTCGTCGCCGACCGCCGCTTCGTCGCGGTCAAGGAAGGCAGCTGGGAGGTCGCAGCCTACGAACAGAATTTTAGGCTGATCCGGAAGCTGCGCCCGGAATTCGTCGTGCTCGGCTCGGGAGACGAACATCTCATGACGAGCTATCTCGTCGGCTCAACCGGCAGCCAGGTCAGTCTCGCCTGTGTCGTGCCAGCGCTCGTGGTCAGCCTCTGGAATGCAGCCGAAGCCAACGACTGGGAGCGGGCTCGCGCCGTGCACGAAAAGCTGTACCCGCTTGCGGCCGCAATCTACCGTGATGCGCCCGGAGGACGGGCGACGGTGCGGCTCAAGGCCTGCCTGAAACTGCTCGGACGGCTTTCATGCGACGCGGTGAGGCCGCCGCAGCCGCCCGTGACTCCGAGCGAGCAACACGCGCTCGAGCTAGCGTTGCGGATCACCGGACAGTGATGATTCCGGCTCGCAGGGCGGCCTAGGACTGGAAGAACGGATTCGCGGGCCGCGTAAGACCAAGGTGATCGCGCAGCGTCGTCCCGTTATATTCGGCGCGGAACAGTCCGCGTTCCTGCAACAGGGATCGCCGCCGGCGCGTCCGTCCTGGCGCAGGTGCTGCGAGAGGTTGCATTCACCACGCAGTCCTTCGCTGCGGGACGTGGGGAGGGGAGATGACGGAAATTGTCCGAGAGGACTATCGCGACGCGATGGCACGTCTCGGCGCCGCGGTCAGCATCGTCACGACCGACGGTCCCGCAGGTCGCGCAGGCTTCACTGCGTCAGCCGCCTGCAGTGTCACCGACGATCCGCCGACGCTTCTGGTCTGCATGAACCGCGCATCCTCGGCATATGTAAGCGTTGTTGGCAACAACGTGGTACTGCGCCAATGATGGGCTGGACCGAGAGTGTAATTCCTTCAATTAGTTAGAAGGTGGCGTGTGCACGACGTGTGCACCGGAAGATCAAGAAAGATCCGATGACAACCGACATTGGAATCCGCTCTGGGACGAGCTGAACATCGATCTTAAGACCCCCTTCTGGAGGAGGCCGCCGCGATCATGCGTACCAACGCTGAATACTGCCGAAATCGACCGTCAGTCGATCGCGACCAGAGCGCATCGGATGGCAGAAAAGATCGCTTCGATCTGGTCTTCCGTGATGATTAGGGGCGGAGAGATCAGCAGCGTGTCGCCGCTGCCGCGAATCAGGATGCCGTCGTCATAGCAGCGGTTGGCGCATTCCGCACCGCGCGCGCCCGTCGCTCCGTCGCGCGCCTTCAGGTCGACCGCGGCCAGCAGACCGATGTTGCGGATGTCCGTGACATGGGGCGCGTCCTTGAGCGCATGTGCGGCAGTTTCCCAAAGCGGCGCGATGCGACGCGCGCGTTCGAACAAGCCGAGATCCTGGTACACGTCGAGCGCAGCAAGGCCTGCCGCGCAGGCGAGCGGATGGGCCGAATAGGTGTAGCCGTGGAGCAGTTCGATCGTGTTGTCCGGCCCCTGCATCAATGCGTTGTAAACCCTGCCGCTGGCGATGACGCCGCCCATCGGCACGGCTGCGTTGGTCATGCCCTTGGCGCAGGTGATGAGGTCGGGTGTCACGCCGAAGGCGTTGGCACCGAAGGCCGCGCCGAGGCGTCCGAAGCCGGTTATCACTTCGTCGAAGATCAGGAGAATGCTGTGTTGGTCGCAAATCTGGCGGAGCCGCTCGAGATAGCCGACCGGCGGCGGCAGCACGCCGCCGGAGCCGGTCACAGGTTCGACGATGACGGCGGCAATCGTGCTGGGATCGTGGACTTGAAGCAGTTTTGCGAGTTCGTCCGCAAAATGTGCGCCCCATTGCGGCTGTCCCCGGGAGAACGCCGCATGATCCGGATCATGCGTATGCGGGAGGTGATCGACCTCGGGGAGCAGCGGGCCGAAATCCCTGCGGTGGCGGACGATTCCGCTCACCGAGAGGCCGCCCCAACCCATGCCGTGATAGGCTTTGGCGCGCGAGATAAAGCGGATGCGGCTGGCCTCGCCACGAGCACGGTGGTAGCCGCGCGCAATCTTCAGAGCAGTATCGACCGATTCCGAGCCGGAGTTGGTGAAGAAGACGTGGTCGAGCCCCGCAGGTGCGATCTCGGTGATGCGCCGGGCGAGTTCGAAGGCCGCTGGGTGGCTCATCTGGAACGAGGAGACGAAGTCGAGCTTTGCCGCCTGCGCCTGGATCGCCTCGACGATCCGGCGCTGTCCGTGGCCGGCATTCACGCACCAGAGGCCCGCCATGCCGTCGAGAATGCGCCGGCCGTCGTCGGTGACGTAGTGCATGCCCTCAGCGGCGACGAAGATGCGTGGCTTGGACTTGAACTGCCGGTTCGGCGTCATCGGCAGCCAGAACGGCTCCATGGCCTCGCGGGTGAGGGGGCTGTTGGAAGAAGCGAAAGCACTCATGGGCATGGAGACTCTTTTACGTGTTCAGGCGGTCTTTGATGAGGCGGAATTGGCCGGGCTGCGCTTGAGCCTTGCGGCCCCTTCAAGGTGCCGTCTCAGAAGCGCGGCCGCGGCCTCGTGCTGGTCCGCTTCGAGCTGATCGAGAATGCCGAGATGCTCGCGGCAGTTCACGATCACGCGCTCATGGCCGAAGGTCCAGTCGTAGTTGCCAAAGCGCCGCAGCCGGTTCTGCTGCTGAACGGCAACCAGGAAATAGCGGTTGCCGGATGCGGCGGCGAGGCCTTCATGAAAGGCCGCATTCATCTCGTAGAGCGCGATACTGGCCGTGTCGCTCCACGGCCTCGCCAGCATCTCCTGATGTTGGCGGCGCATGTCGGCGGCCCACGCCGGATCAAGCCGGAATCCTGGCTCGAGCAGGCCGGCCGGCTCGATCAGCAGGCGGTAGCGATAGCTTTCGTCGCGCGCTTGTGTATCCGCGAGGGTTGGCTGGAAGCGCCAGCCATGTCCCGGCTTGCGCTGGACCGCGGCAACCTCCGCAAGCTTGCTGAGCACGCGCTGCACGACCGGCCGTGTCGCATCGTAGCGCTGCATCAGGTCGCGCTCGGACACCTCATCGGGCAGCCGACCGGCGCGGCGATCACGTGCGATCGCGAGGAACAGCCGGTCGGTATCATCGGGGCTCGGCTTTGGCGGTGTCTTGTGCGGGGCAGGGGCCGTCTCGGCGACGAAATACCCGCGTCGTGCGCCAGCGTGCACGAGCTTGCGGGTTGCGAGCAGCTTCAGTGCGGCGCGTACCGGCGTGCGTGAGACATGAAGGCGGTCGGCGAGCGCGACCTCGGCGAGTCGCGTGCCGGGCACAAGCCGCTCGCTCCGGATCAGGTCGATGATCCCGGCGGATAATTCGCGCTGGAGACGGCTTGGGGATGCCTTTTCTCGGCTTGAAGATTTTTGTTTCATGTCATGACAAAATACATTAGCCTCTCTGAGAAAGCAAAAGGAACTTGGCGTCCATGGTCGAACCCTTTCCCCTGATCGAGATCTCCGGTCCTCCTCATGAGCGTGGACGTCAATATGGGCAGAAGGCGGCGGACCGCATCCGCAAAGGGACATCGCACTACTTCAAGCAGTTGAAGGAGCTTTCGCTCGACGCGAAGGGCGTGGCTGCGCTGGTGCGGGATTATCTGCCCGTCATCGAGGCGTTCGAGCCGAGCTATATCGAGGAGATGCGTGGCATTGCCTCGGGCGCCGATGTTCCGTTCGAGGATATCGTCCTGCTCAACGCGCGCACTGAGATCATCAAGCTCGCGAATCCCGAGATCCGCGCGCGTCTGAAGACGCCGGAGGATCCAGACGGCTGCACCGGCGTCGTCGTGCTGCCGCAGGCGGCGGGCAATGGCCGGCTGATCCATGCCCAGAATTGGGACTGGAAGCGCGAATGCGCGGAAACCGCGGTGGTGCTGAAAGTCCGGCGCGACGATGGTCCGGACCTCATGACCTTCACCGAGGCCGGCGCGCTCGGCCGTTGCGGCTTCAATGCCGTCGGCATCGCAATCACCGCGAATTACCTCGAGAGCGACCGCGACTATCGACGGGTCGGCGTGCCCCTGGCGCTGATCCGCCGCAAGGTGCTGGAGAACGAGCACCTCGCGCTGGCGATGCGCGCGGTCTATTGCACCAAAAAGTCCGCGGCCAACAACATGATCGTCAGCCATCGCGAGGGTGTGGCGATCGATTTCGAATGCGCGCCGGACGAGACCTTCCAGGTGCATCCGCAAAACGGCCTGCTGGTGCACGCCAATCACTTCGTCAGCCCGGTCGCGCTCGGCAAGCTGAAGGACACCGGCATCGCCAACACGCCGGACAGTCTCTACCGCGACATTCGGGTCCGCGATCTCCTCCAGCCGCATATCGGCAGGATCACCTTCGACACCGTCAAGAGCGCCCTGTTCGACGAGTTCGCCTATCCCTGGTCGGTGTGCCGCCCGCCGCGCCGCAATCTCAGCAACAATCTCAGCGCCACCGTGGCGATGATCCTGATGGAGCCGGCGAGTGGCCTGATGCAGGCGGCGCCGCTGCCGGCGCTCAATCGCGAGTTCACCACGTACCGGCTTGAGATTGACGAGATCGGGCGAGCAGCGTTCGATCGGTCGGTTGCGGCGGGGACGGCGTGATGCATCGGCGTCGGCCATCGCCGGCATGGGCGGTCGGTCTGGCCGCGCTGGCCCTCTCGGCGATGCTGGGGAAGGCCGGCGCCGAAACCGTGCTGAGGACGCGGCTCAACGCCGACATCCGCTCGACCGATCCCGGCACCAATCGCGACGCCAACACGGATGCGGTGGTCGCGCACATCGTCGAAGGGCTGGTCGCCTTCCGTGATGATACCTCGATCGGCCCGATGCTGGCCGACAGCTGGACCGTTTCGAACGAAGGCAAGACCTACACGTTCCGCCTGCGGCAGGGCGTCAAATTCCACAACGGCGCCACCATGACTGCGGATGACGTGGTCTGGTCGTTCAAGCGGTGGCTCGATCCGGCGACGCAATGGCGCTGCCTGTCCGAGTTCGGCGCCACCGGCATCGCGCGGATCGAGAAGATCGAAGCGGCGGACCCGCAGACTGTCGCCATCACGCTCGATCAGCCGACGGCGTTGTTCCTGCCGACCCTCGCGCGCCCAGATTGCGGTCAGGCCGCAGTCATTCACCGGAATTCTGTCGGGCCGGACGGCAAGTGGATCACCCCGATCGGCACCGGGCCGTTCAAGCTCGGCGAGTGGAAGCGGGGACAGTATATCGATCTCGTTCGCTTCGACGGCTACGCCTCGCGTGGCGAGCCACGAACCGGCTACACCGGGGCCAAGAACGTGAAGGTCGATCGCGTGCGCTTCAACGTGATCCCGGATAGCTCTGCCGCGAAGGCAGGCCTTTTGAGTGGCTCGCTCGACGTCATCATGAGTCTGTCGATCCCCGATCTCGAAGAGCTCAAGTCGCGCTCGGACGTGCAGCTCAGCATCACGCCTGCGCTGGGCCTCACCGGCATCCTGTTCCAGACCAAAGATCCGCTGCTGAAGGATTTGCGGATTCGGCGCGCCATCGCGCTCTCCATCGATACCGCACAGCTCGTCGACGCCGTGACGCAGGGAACGGCGCGCCCCAACAATTCCGCACTGCCGCTCGGTAGCCCCTTCTACAGCGAGGCGCAATCGCACGGCTATGCGCAAAACATCGCGGAAGCGAAGAAACTCCTCGCTGAGGCCGGATATCGCGGCCAGCCGATCAAGATGATCACCAACAAACGCTACAGCTTCGTGTTCGACGCATCTGTTCTGGTGCAGGCGATGGCGCAGGGCGTCGGGATCAATATCGAGCTTGAGGTGATGGATTGGGCAGCCCAGCTCGACCGCTATAACCGTGGCGACTACCAGTCGATGGCCTTCGTCTATTCCGCACGGCTTGACCCCTCGCTCAGCTTCGAGATGCTGACCGGGCCGAAAGCGACGCAGCCGCGCAAGGTCTGGGACAATCCGGATGCTCAGGAAATGTTGCGGCAGTCGATGATGATTGACGATGCCGCGAAGCGGCAGACGCTGTTTGACGAGATGCACCGTCGTTTCATCGCCGACGCACCGATGATCGTGCTGTTCAACGGCGCCGAGCTCACGGCGTTGCGCAAGAACATCAAGGGCTATGCCGGCTGGCTCTATCCGGAGCCGCGGTTCTGGGGTGTCACGGTCGAATAGGCAAGGGCGGCGCCATGTTGGGTTACCTCGCAAGACGGCTGGCCATGACGATCCCGACGCTGCTGCTGGTCGCGATCGGGGTCTTTGCGCTGGTCCGGCTCATTCCCGGTGACCCCGTGCAGGTGATGCTCGGCGATGCCGCCGATCCCGCGCAGGCGGTGCAGCTCCGTGCCCAGCTCGGCCTCGACCAGCCGATTCCGCTTCAGTTCATGCACTGGATCGCAAAGCTTGCGACCGGCGATTTCGGGCACTCCATCACCAACAACCTTGCCGTGCTGCCGTTGATCCTCGACCGCTTCCAGGTCAGCGCGATCATCGTGCTGGTCGCGGTTGCGACAGCGGCCTGCATCGCGGTCCCGGCCGGCCTCGTCGCGGCCTGGAAGCAGAACAGCCTGCTCGATCTGTCCGTTGTCGGCGGTGCCACGCTGCTTTTGTCGATACCGAGCTTCTGGCTCGGCCTTCTGCTGCTGCTCCTGTTCGGGCTCAAGCTGAAATGGCTGCCAGTGATCGGTTATGTGCCATTTACAGAGAATTTTTGGCAGGCAGCCACCTTCATCGTGCTGCCGATTGCAACGCTGACCATGGTCGAGATCGGCGTACTCACGCGCATGGCGCGTGCCGCATCCATCGAGGTGCTGCGGCTCGAATACGTGACGCATGCGCGCGCTAAGGGCGTGCCGGAATGGCGGGTTCTCGCCAGACACGTGCTACCGAACGCGTTCGCGCCGACCTGGACGCTGATCGGGCTGGTGCTCGGCCATCTCCTCGGGGGCATCGCCGTGATCGAGACCGTGTTCACGCTGCCCGGTCTCGGGCGGCTCCTGGTCGACTCGATCTTCGCGCGCGACTATCCGGTGGTGCAGGGCTGCCTGCTGTTCACGGCCGTAATCTATGTCGTGGTCAATCTGATCGTCGACCTCTGCTATCCGCTGTTCGATCCACGGGTGACGGTCGCATGAGGATGCGCGCCAACACCGCGATCGGCGGCATCCTCATGGCGCTCCTGCTCGGCGCGGCCGTCACCGGAGTTTTCTGGACGCCGTTCGATCCGCTGCGCATCAATTTGCGCGCACGGCTTCAGGCGCCGTCGTCACTGCACTGGCTCGGCACGGATGAATTTGGCCGCGACGTGCTGAGCCGTATCATGGTCGGCGCAGGCGCCAGCGTCGTGATTGCCTTGGTCACGGTGCTGCTGGCAGTTGCGGCCGGCATGGTGATCGGCTGCACGGCCGGTTACATTAGAGGCTGGGCCGACCGCATCATCATGGCGGTCAACGACGCGCTCCTTGCGTTCCCCGGCATCCTGCTGGCGCTCGCCGTGATGATCGTGGCCGGAGCCAACAAGGTCGGGCTCATCCTGGCGCTTGGTCTTGCTTACATCCCGTCGGTCGTCCGCGTTGTGCGCGGCACCGTGCTGTCGATCCGCGAGAAGGAATATGTCGAGGCCTCGCGCGTGATCGGCAATTCGGAGGTCTACTCGATGGTCCGCCACGTGATGCCGAACGCGATTGCGCCGGTCGCGGTGCTCGCGACCAGCATGTTCGGCTGGGTGCTGCTGGCCGAGAGTGCGCTAAGCTTCCTGGGACTTGGCGTGCCGCCGCCGGCGCCGACCTGGGGCAATATGCTGGCGGCGAGCCGTCCGTTCATGGAAACGGCGGCCTGGCTCTCGATTGCGCCGGGGCTGTGCATCGCGCTCACGCTGCTCGGCATCAACTTGCTCGGCGATTCCTTGCGCGATCGACTCGATCCCAGGATGGCGCACGGATGACGCTGCTCACAGTCGAGAATCTGAGCATCGAGGCGTCCGCGCGCAAGGCTCTGGTCGTCGATGACGTCTCCTTCGCCGTCGAACGCGGCGAGTTTCTGGCCGTCGTCGGCGAATCCGGCAGCGGCAAGACGGCAGCGGCGCGTGCCGTGCTAGGCCTGTTGCCGCCGGGCCTTCGCAAGGCTGGCGGGCGTATCGTGCTCGACGGCGTCGACCTCGCGACCACCTCGGCGCGCCGCATGCGCGCGCTGCGCGGGCCCGTCGTCGGCATGGTGTTCCAGGAGCCGATGGTCTCGCTCAATCCTGCGATCAGCGTCGGTGCGCAGATGGCCGAGGGGCTCGGCCTGCACGAGCGGATTGGAAGGCGTGAGATCAGGCGCCGCTGCCTTGATATGCTGGAGCGCGTGCAGATCCGCGATCCCGAGCGGACGTATGATGCCTATCCGCATGAATTTTCGGGCGGCATGCGCCAGCGCATCATGCTCGCCTCAGTGATGCTGCTGAAGCCGAAGCTCCTGATCGCGGACGAGCCGACCACGGCGCTGGACACCCTGACCCAGCGCGAGGTGCTCGACCTGATGGTCGGGCTCGCGCGTGACCACGGCACCTCGGTGATGTTGATTACCCACAATCTCGGGCTGGTGTCGCGCTATGCGCAGCGCGCGCTGGTGCTGCGCCAGGGCAAGATGGTCGAGACCGGCACGAGCCGACAAATCCTGTTCTCGCCGCACGAGGCCTATACCAAGCGGTTGGTTGAGGCCTTGCCGCGCCGCGGTGCCATTACGAAGGCGCAGCAAAGCGGAGAGCCGCTCGTCAGCGTGCGAGGCCTCAAGGTCGGCTTCGGAGGGCGGCAACGGTTGTTCCGGCGCGACGCCGGCGTCTCGGCCGTCAATTGCGTCGATCTCGACATCGCCGCAGGCGAGACGGTCGCTGTCGTCGGCGGCAGTGGCTCGGGCAAGACGACGCTCGGTCGGGCCATGTTGCGTCTTATTCCGACATCGGGCGGCGAGATCAGGTTTCGGGGCAGGGATGTGACCGCGACCGTCGACCGCGACTTCCGCCTCGCCTCGCAACTCGTATTCCAGGATCCTTATTCGTCGCTCGATCCGCGCATGCGCGTCGGCGAGATCGTCGCCGAGCCGCTGCGCCACGTGCCGCAATTGGCGGCGGGTGAGCGGGACAGGCGGGTGGAGGCAATGCTGGAGGAGGTCGGGCTCACGGGCCTTGGCAGGCGTTGGCCGCATGAATTGTCGGGCGGTCAGCGGCAGCGGGTCGCGATCGCGCGTGCCATCGTGCGCCAGCCGGCCTTCGTGGTCGCGGACGAACCCGTGTCGGCACTCGACATGACCATCCAGGCCCAGGTGCTAAAATTGTTCGAGCGGCTCCAGGCGCAATACGGCTTCGCGTGCCTGTTCATCAGCCATGATCTCGCAGCCGTCGAGCAGGTCGCCGATCGGGTCGTGGTGATGCAGGGTGGCCGGATCGTCGAGCAGGGTTCGCGCGACGATATTTTCGATCGCCCGCAGCACGACTACACCAAAGCGCTGCTCGCGGCAGCGCCCGTGCTGGATTTCGCCGGGACGGCAGCGGCGCAGGCCTCGGGCTGAACAGGATTTGCGTATGAAGCGGTTGGTTGTTGCGTTTTCTCTGATGCTTGCATCGCTGCCCGCGGTCCGCGCCGAGAGTGTCTTGCGTAGCATGATCACCACTGACATTCGAGGCTTGATGCCGGGCAACAGTCCCGACGACAACACCGGCCTCGTTCTTCAGCAGATCTATGAGGGCCTGGTCGCCTGGCGCAGCGACGGCACCGTCGCGCCGATGCTGGCAAAGGCGATCGAGACGTCGGCGGACGACCGGACCTACACTTTTACACTGCGCGATGGTGTGACCTTCCACAACGGCGCGCCCCTGACCTCGCGGGAGGTGGTCTGGACCTGGGAGCACTTCCTCGATCCGAAATCCGGCTGGCCGTGCCGAACCAATTTCGACGGCACGCGGAAGATCAAGATCGTCGAGATTACTGCGCCGTCGCCGGACCAGGTCGCATTCCGGCTCGCCGAGCCAAGCGGCTCCTTCCTCAGCACGATGGCGCGGGCCGATTGCGACGGTACCGGCATTGCACATCCGGACTCGGTCGGTGCCGACGGTTCCTGGCAGAAGGCGATCGGTACTGGTCCGTTCAAGCTCGCCGATTGGCGCCGCGGCCAGTTCGTCGAGCTTGCCCGCAACGAGGCCTATGCCCCGCGTGGCGAGCCGGCCGACGGCCTTGCCGGGGCCAAGCTTGCGAAGGTCGATCGTGTCAGGCTGTCGATCGTTCCAGACCCAGCGGCGGCGAAGGCCGCGATCCAGTCCGGCAATCTCGACCTTTGGCCGTCAGCGGATCCGAAATTCGCTGGTGAGCTGAAGGCGGCGGGTCTGGTGATTGAATCGGCGCCGGTCGCCTCGTTGAACGCGATCGTGATGCAGACGAACGATCCATCGTTGAAGGACAAGCGCATTCGCGAAGCGATTGCGGCCTCGCTCGACTATCCGAGCATGAGCGACAGCTTGACCGACGGTTACGCCAAGCCAAGCACCTCGCTGGTTCCGCTATCGAGCCGCTATTACGGGGCGGTGGAGCAGGCCGGTTACAGCCTCGACATCGCGCGCGCGAAGAAGCTCCTTGCCGAGGCGGGCTACAAGGGCGAGCCGATCAGGATCACCACCAATTCGCGCTTTCCGGTGATGAACGACGTCGCCGTGCTGGCGCAGGCGATGGCGGAGCAGGCTGGGCTGAACCTCATTGTCGAGGTCGTCGAATTCGCGACCCAGCTCAGCCGCTACAACAAGGGCGACTATCAGCTCATGGTGTGGAACTACACGCCCTATCTCGATCCGGCCTTCGGCCTTGACCGCTTCATCGGCGACAAGGGCGCGCAGCCAGATCGTGTCTGGGGCAGGGCCGAGGCGATGGAGTTGCTGGCGAGGCTGATGGAGACGGCCGCGCCGGAGGCACGCCAGCCGCTGTTCGATGCGCTCCACAAGCTCTTTGTCGATGACGCGCCGATGATCGTGTGGAGTTCCGGCGTCAACGTCTCCGCGGTCTCACCGGCGGTGCGCGGCTACGCGCCATGGCCAGGCCGCAAGCCCCGGTTCTGGAATGTCGAGGTCGTCAGATGATCCCTCTTGCCCAGCGCAAACACCATTCCTGGCCGGACGGCGCGCGCTGCGTCGTCGGCCTCACGCTCGATTTCGACGGTACGTCGCTGGAACGTGGCCGCGGCCAATTGCCGTTCGGCGCCCGCTCGCATGGCCGCTATTCTGCCAAATGCGGCATCCCGCGCTTCGTCGATATGTTCGCGCGCCAGAACGTGCCCTGGACGTTTTATGTCTCCGGCTATGACGCCGAGGAAAGCCCGGATCTCGTCCGCGACATCGCGCGATCGGGCATCGAGATCGGCTCTCACGGCTATCTGCATGAGGGCGTCGATCCCGGCGATGCAGAGCCGGAGCTCTTGGAGCGAACGCACCGGCTTTTGGCGGAGGTCACGGGCATCGCGCCAAGAGGATGGCGGTCGCCATCCGGGCACAAGACCGCGCGCACGCTGCGAAAGCTGCGCGAGCTCGGCTATGTCTACGATTCCAGCGACAAGGATTTCGACCTGCCGTATCTCGCGCGCTACGACGGTGAGGAGCGGAGCGATTACGTCTGCCTGCCCAACAACACATCAAGCCTCGACGATTTCCCGTTCTATCGCGTCAGCTACACGCCCCCGTCGGAAGTTCTGGCGCATTGGCAACAAGAGTTCGACGCGATCTACGAGGAGGGCGGCTACTACAACCTGACCTTCCACCCGCGTGTTGGTTATGGGTCCGGCTCGCCGGCGCGTGTCGCGGCGGTCGAGCGCCTGATCGAATATGCCAAGCGGCACGAAGGCGTGCGCTTCGTCGGTATGCTGGAGCTGGCAGAATGGTGCCTGAAGCGCCCGTCTGACTGGCGGCGGGACTGGAGCGGACAATGACGAAGCCGATCGTTCCAGTCGTCGTGACCGTCAATCTCCAGGGCAAGACGGTCGAACTGACTCAGCTTGGTGAGGACGCCCTGTTCGGCCGCGCCTCGTACGGAAAATACGCCTATGCCGTCGGTTGCGAGCGGCTGTTCGGCGTGCTCGATCGCCACGGCATCAAGTCCACCGTGTTCGTTCCCGGTGCTGAGGCGGAGGGCAACCCCTCCTATGTCGCCGCCCTTGCCGGCCGCGGACATGAGATTGCTGCGCATGGCTGGGCGATGGAGGAGATGGATGCGGCGGCAATCGACGAACGGGCGCTGCTGGAGCGTACGCATGCCACGCTCTCGCGGATCGTGGGCCAGCCGCCGCGCGGATTTCGGGCACCGCACGGCCGTCTCACAGAGCACACGCTCGGACATCTTGCCGATCTTGGCTATCGCTATGATGCGAGCTTCCAGGACGACGATCATCCCTACCGGCTCGACGCCGATGGCGGTCGCGGCATGGTCGAGGTGCCGCATGCGGAGATTCTGATCGACGCAACGCTCTACGGCCAGCGGCAGACGCATGATCGCGTCATGAAGATGTGGCGCGAGGAGATCGAGGCCATGTATCGCGAGCGTTGCCTGATCACGCTGACGCTGCACCCACGCAGCGATTATGGTAGTGCGCGGGCCAGCCGAGTTGCCGCCCTGGACGGGTTGCTGACATGGCTACGCGATCTTGACGGTATCTCGTTCCTGACCTGCGAAGAGGTCATGAACCAATTCAGCTCTTGAGTGCCGCTCTTGGCGCCAGGGGGACAATTCTCGATCGTGTTGCCTCTCGCTAGCTGCAGCTAGCTCGAAGGCGAACGGCGGACCTTGATCGTGGCTTGGGAGCCATCAATCGGATAACAGCATGGCATGGCCCGGGACTGCTGCAGGCGGCGATCACGGCAAGCGCGCCCGTTACGCATGCTGTCATCGGAGCAAGCATGTCCCCGAGCAGCGTTGAGCGTTGACTCACCGGCGCTCCCAGATAATGTCTAGACATATCATGTGGCTGGAGCAGCATCGTGCCGCCGATCTATATCGCATACCTCAATCGTTCCGATATCGAAGAGCTCAAGATCACCGACGACGAAATTCTTGCGGCGATTGAGTTGAGCTTGGCGGCCCAGGGCCGGGGGGATACCGTAATCGAGCCGCGCGTACACCTCGAGCCGGGAGCCGCCAATGGGCACTTCAACGTGTTGCGCGGTGCAATCAAGACGCCGATCGATAGGGCCGGGGTCAAGATCGTCGGTGACTTCGTTGACAATTACAAGCTTGGACTACACTCTGAACTCGGCATTTTGGCGCTGTTCGATCCTTGTACCGGCGCGCCGAAGGCGATCATGGATGCAAGCGGCATTACAGACATGCGCACCGGCGCGGTCACCGCGATTGGCGCCAAATATCTTGCGCGCAAGACCTCAAAAGTTCTCGGCCACATCGGTGCGCGCGGCACCGCTTACTGGAACGTTCGGCTGCTCGACCGCCTGTTCGACTTCGACGAGATCCGCGTGCATTCCCGCCGCGAGGAGAGCCGCACCAGTTTTGCCGAACGACTAAGCAGGGACCTCGGCAAAAAGATCGTTGCGACGGATGACTGGCAAAGCTGCGTTGAGGGTGCGGACATCGTGGTCGAGGCGTCGCGGCTCGACAAGCCGACGCCGATGTTAAAGACCGAGTGGATCAAGAAAGGCGCGTTTGTCGTGCCGTACGGCACGATGAGCGCGATTGAGCTGTCTCTGACCGATGTCATGACAAAACTGGTTGTCGATGATTGGGGACAGTGTAAGGGCGGCAAGTTTGGCAGCCTCCGCGCTCATGTTGAGGCAGGCAAGCTCTCCGAAACGACCTTGCACGCAGAGCTCGGGCAAATCGTGGCCGGCCTCAAGCCCGGTCGCGAAAGTGAAGCTGAAACCAATTTACTCTGGCATCGCGGGCTGTCGCTATCTGATATCGCGCTCGGACATGCCATGCTGGAGAGGGCCGAGCGCATCGGGGTAGGGCAACGCTTGCGCTTTGCCTAAAGGGATGGAATTTTCGCAGATGTGCCTCGTTGCCAACGCGAGAATGTACTCGGTCAATCCCCAGTCTGCAGCAGCCTGGAAAGAGCTGTTCGGCTGGCTTGCGCATGCAAGCGGCGTGGAGCTCGATATCGTCGACCACGCCTTTCCGCTCAAATTGTCCGATCTTTGGTCGCGAGACGATCTCGCCTGCGTTTTCATGTGCGGATTTCCCCTCATGTTATCAGGGCGGCGTCCAAAGCTTGTCGCCGCCCCGATTCCGGCAAATGCCCCTTTGGCAGGTCGGCCCGTCTATGCCACGTTGCTGCTGGTTCGTTCGGAATCCGGCTTTCAATGCCTTGAAGACACTTTCGGCGGCCGGCTGGGTTACACCGTTCATGACTCGCATTCCGGTTACAACGCGCTACGTCACCACCTGCTGCCATACTATCGACAGCGTGGAGAAAAGTTGTTTGGCGAAAGCGTCGGTCCGCTCACGACACCCCGACGCGTGGTCGATGCGCTGTTGGACGGAAGTATCGATGTCGGACCGCTCGACAGCTACGCGCTGGACTTGATGTTGCGCCACGACGAAGCTCTTCGATCGCAAATCAGGGTTGTTGCGAGCACGAACGCTGCTCCGATTCCGGCGCTGGTCGCGGCCCCCAATTGTCCCGACGAGGTGATTGCGAAGTTGCAGGACACCCTTGTTAAGCTCGCTGATACAGCCGAATGCGTGTCTCTAAGAGATCGCTTGTGTCTCAATGGATTCACGAAAGTGGCGATCCGCGACTACGAGTTGACCTTGCAGTGGGATGCGGAAGCGCGTCTAGCAGGATATCCCGAACCGGGCTGACCCGTAGACGTAAGGAACAAGCCCGATCGGCCTCTTCGGACGGTGCAACATTGGAGTCAGTCAAGCAGCTCGTCCAATGGACGCTCCTCCGTGACGGCCATGAACGAGCAATTTCGTTGCACTTACTGATGGCGTTTTGGGCAAATTGACCAACCAATTCGCTTTCTGTCCTCCTTACCGAGGAATCTATCGCCGGAGACGCGAACGGCTATTGGCCCTCCTAGAACTACCGGACTAGTGTTGTCGCGCCAGTCGAGCAGCGCAATGTCGGTGGCCGGACGAACCGTTTGCATGGTTCGTGCATGGCCGGTGCGCGGTTCGGGAGACGACATGGTTTACTACGTATTTCGCCGCTTATTAATGCTGCCGCCGGTCATGCTGATCGTGGCCTTCATCGTATTTGGTCTCCTTTATGTCACTCCTGGAGATCCCGCCGCGATGATCGCCGGCGATCAGGCGACTCCTGAGGAAGTCGAGCGCATTCGTGTGTCGATGGGGCTAGATCAGCCTTTCTACATCCGGTTCGCATTCTGGATATGGCAGTTGATGAACGGCGATCTTGGCACGTCAATCTTCGCCAATCAGCCAGTCGTGCAAATGATTGGTCAGCGCATCGGGCCAACGTTCTCGTTGCTTACGATGAGCCTCGCGATCTCCGTGGCAATTGCGGTTCCGGTCGGAGTAGTGGCGGCTTGGCAACGCGGCCATGCGATCGACAGGGTCATCACTGCGCTAACCGTGCTCGCCTTCTCTCTGCCGGTATTCGTCGTCGGATATTTGCTAGCGTTCTCGTTCTCGACATCACTCGGCTTGTTGCCGGCGCAAGGCTATGTACCTCTCGCCGACGGCTTCCTGCCCTACATTTCACATCTGATACTTCCTTCGCTCACACTCGGGGTATCCTACTCTGCCATTTTGGCGCGCACGACACGAGCATCGATGCTTGACGTGCTCACGCAGGACTATGTGAGAACCGCGGTTGCAAAGGGAGCGGGCCCGCGGATTGTCCTGTACAAGCACGCGTTAAGAAACGCGTCGATCCCGATTGTCACGGTCATCAGCATCGGCATCGCAACGCTCATGGGCGGTTCAGTGATCACGGAGAGCGTGTTTTCTATCCCGGGGCTAGGACGTCTTACGCTCGATGCGATCCTTCATCGTGATTATCCGGTCATCCAGGGTGTGGTCCTACTTTTCAGCGCCAGCTACGTGGCTATCAACCTCATCACCGACCTTGCGTATACAATCGTGGATCCGAGGATCCGGTATTGAACCATCAAACGCCTTCTTCCAGCATGGCTGCTCACTTGCAGGCGGTCGAGTTGCCGACCCGTCGGACAAACTCCGAATGGAGAGCGCTGCGCTTCTTGAAGCGCCATCCACAGATCGCGGCAGGCTCTTTAATTTTGCTCGTGGTCACGCTCGTCGCCATTCTTGCGCCACTCCTCGGCACGGTCGATCCGCGCGCGATCTCGGTGACCAAGCGTTTGCGACCGCCGTCCGCGGAGTTCTGGTTTGGGACAGATGCTTTGGGGCGAGACCTCTATTCTCGCGTCGTATATGGCACGCGAATCTCGGTGGGCGTGAGCGTTTCGTGCGCGTTTCTGTCCTGCGTTGGAGGCACCATCGTCGGAATGGTAGCTGCCTCCGGAAGATGGGCGGACTCGGTCGTGATGCGCGTCATGGACGGCTTCATGTCGATTCCATCCATGTTGCTGGCCATCGCCCTGATGGCGGCCACGCGTGGGTCTGTCGGCACGGTAATCGCCGCCATTACGGTGGTCGAGATACCTCGCGTTGCTCGAGTGATACGCGGCGTCATGCTGGCGCTTCGCGAAATGCCCTTCGTGGAAGCAGCTATCGCGGCCGGATCGACGACGCCAAAAATCCTAGTTCGGCATCTCCTTCCGGCGGTCGTGTCCCCGTTGACGGTTCAGGCAACATTCGTGGGTTCGGCCGCAATCATCATTGAGGCGAGCCTCTCCTTTATCGGTGCAGGTACACCGCCGACCATTCCCTCTTGGGGGAACATCATGGCTGACGGGAAGGCGCTCTGGCAGGTCAAGCCGCACCTGGTGTTTATTCCAGCTGCGTTTCTTGGCGTGACGATCCTGGGAGTGAACCTCTTGGGTGACGGGCTAAGGGATGCCCTGGATCCAAGAATGGCGGAGCGATCTTGACAGTCGTCTTGGAGGTTCAAGGCCTGGACGTTTCGTTCGCCGCGGCCACAGG
The DNA here is from genome assembly GCF_040548375.1 of Bradyrhizobium sp. F1.4.3. Classification (NCBI taxonomy): domain Bacteria; kingdom Pseudomonadati; phylum Pseudomonadota; class Alphaproteobacteria; order Hyphomicrobiales; family Nitrobacteraceae; genus Bradyrhizobium; species Bradyrhizobium sp. F1.4.3. The sequence goes on along the minus strand of NZ_JBEPRN010000001.1, from coordinate 1,175,993 downwards.
AAGCGTCCGGGCTGTTCGCGGCGTATCGTTCTCGGTCGCGCGGTCGGAGACGTTGGCAATCGTTGGCGAATCCGGATCCGGCAAGAGCGTGACGGCCCTATCTCTCATGAGGCTGCACGACGCGGCACGAACTAGGATCTCAGGTAGTGTCAAATTCAAGGGAGCGGAACTCCTCGAGGTATCCGAAGCTGAAATGCGATCGATCAGAGGCAACGAAATCGGCATGATCTTCCAAGAGCCGATGAGTTCGTTGAATCCGCTGATGCAGATCGGAAATCAGATCGCTGAAGCAATCCTGCTGCATCAGAGTTTACCTCGCAGCGAAGCCAAGCAACGCGCGTTGAAGCTCTTGATTCAAGTTGGCATTGCCGATCCGGAGCGCCGGATGCGGGAATACCCGCATCAACTGTCTGGCGGGATGCGTCAACGCGTTATGATAGCAATAGCGCTCGCTTGTGATCCCGAGATCCTGATTGCTGACGAACCGACGACGGCGCTTGATGTGACGGTGCAAGCGCAGATTCTGGATCTTATGCGCGAGCTCAAGGCGCGAACCGGCGCGTCTATCGTCATCATCACGCACGATCTAGGCGTCGTCGCCGAGCTGGCCGACCGGGTCGTGATCATGTACGCCGGCGTCAAGGTAGAGGAGGGGACAACAGGGGAAATCTTTTCGCGGCCCGCGCATCCCTATACTGTCGGGCTGTTGGGAGCCATTCCGAGCCTGGAGCACAATAGGAGCGAAGGGCCGCTGACCGAGATCCCGGGCCAGATGCCTTCACCCAGCCAGGCCAGGGTCGGGTGCTCTTTTGCGGCAAGATGCAGTCTCTCGTCATCGATTTGCTTCGAGATCGAGCCTGAGCTGGAAGACGTCTCTCCCGAGCATGCCGCGGCATGCCACCATAAGTTTCGGACGCCGGTCGCATGAGCCAGCCCGCGCTTCTCGAAGTCATTTCGCTCAAGAAGCACTTTCCGCGACCTCGTATCGGGTTCGGACCTCGTGAGGTCGTGAGAGCTGTTGACGACGTCTCCTTCGCAGTCGCACGAGGCGAGACACTTTCTATTGTGGGCGAAAGCGGGTGCGGCAAGTCCACGTTGGGCAGAACGGTTCTTGGCCTGACTCCACCGAGCGCGGGAGCCGTGTGGTTCGACGGCTGGCGCGTTGATGGTCTGGCCAAGCCGCAACTGAGAAAGATCCGACGGCACTTTCAAGTCATATTCCAAGATCCAATGTCCAGCCTCAGTCCGCGGATGCGAATCCGCGACATTCTCGCCGAGCCGCTCGTTAATTTCGGGGTTGTCAGAGGTCGCAAAGCCGTCGACGAGCGCGTTGGCGAACTCCTCGACATGGTGGGCCTACCTCGCGATGCAGCAGCCCGCTTTGCGCATGAGTTTTCCGGCGGCCAGCGTCAGCGAATCTGCATTGCCCGGGCGTTGGCGCCAGAACCGAGCCTGATTGTGTGCGACGAAGCGGTGTCGGCGCTCGACGTGTCCGTCAAGGCACAAATCGTCAATCTGCTGGTGAGCCTTCAAGACAGGCTCGGTCTATCACTGCTCTTCATAAGCCACGACCTCGCAATCGTAGGTCACCTCACGCATCGCATCGCGGTGATGTATTTGGGAGTCATGGTCGAAATTGGAGACCGGGACCTCATTCTCGATCGTCCACTGCATCCTTACACGCGGGCGCTCATCTCTTCAGTGCCAAAAACAAGAGGAGAGGCATCCAGGCGCATCGTCCTTGCCGGCGACGTCCCTAGTCCGGTCAACCCGCCGCCGGGTTGTCGCTTTCATACCAGGTGCCCAAAGTCGTTCGATCGCTGCAAGGTGGAGGAGCCCAAATTGCGGTCGGTCGGTACGCAGCTCAGGATGGTGGCCTGTCATCTGGACATTTCGGAGCAGGGCATGTCCTAGGGCAGAAGTTGGATTGGCATGCGTCTTGCTGGATATCTCCTCAGTTCCGGTGAGAGCACTAGTATGGCTGTTGCAGAACTTCGCGATCGCGCCTCGGGCATCAATTTGAGCCAGATCGAGACGTTCTTGGCGTTAGTCGAAGAGGGAAGCGTTGCGCCGGCGCTGAAGCGCCTCGGCTTGGGGCGCTCCTCGCTAAGTGCGCATGTCAAGTCGCTGAGCGACGAACTAGCCCAGCGCCTGGTGATCCGCCTCCAGGGAGGCTTGGCTATTACCCCGGCCGGGCGCGAGGCTTACAGATTGCTGCGTCCGTTTATGGAACACGCGGCGCAGTGCCTCGCCTATTTTCGCGGCGGAGACGAGGCCGCTCCCAAGCGCATCGAAGTAGTTCTTCCGCAGGGATATGCCGGGGCGATGTTCGATCAAGCGCTTGTCCAGGTCGCAAGATCGGCGATGAAACGCGCGTGCCCGCACTGGATTTCACCGAAATACGACAGACCCGATCAAGCCGACAAGAATGGTCTAGTTATCGACTTCGGGGACAAGCGAGCCGGCCGGTCATGGCCGGCTGACGTTCACGTAATCGTGGATCGATGGATTCTCGTGCGCTCGGGACCGAACAAGGGGTGGTCGACTGAAGACGTGCCCTTGTCCGAATTGGTGAACAACACTTTCGCGGTGCCTGAGCTGCCCGAAAGTCAACTCGCACTGCTCCTGGCAGTGGCGGAAAAGACCCAGGCGCGCATCAACTGTCTTAGCCAGGATCCGCAGGAGATCTTGGCTAACGGCAGCATGAGCAGAAACTTCAACTTTCTGATTCCCGCGGCGCAGCTGAATCCAAGCCTTGTTGCCGAGCATTTCGAATGCGCTTTGCTTGAGAAAAGCGACTTCGATCCAACCATTGCGATCTCCGGCGAATACGGTCCTGCCTTCGGCCCTGGGATATGCGAGCAGTACAAAAAATCGCTCGCCGCGGCGATCGCGTCCGAGCCATCATTCTCGGATAACGATACCGAGCCGGAGCGAATTTCCCTGAAACTATGCCGTTCGTTCCTGGCGTTGTATGAGGAAGGGAATATGCGGCGCGCCTCGCAGCGCCTGTGCATCGTACAGCCGGCGCTTACGGTACAATTGCACGGCCTCGAGGAGCTATTGGATACGCAACTGTTCGAGCGCTCCCATCGTGGTCTTGAGCCGAACTCCCGTGCGGATTTTCTTTACGGCCTGCTCGCTCCACTCATGGCGGAATTCGAAGAAGCAGTCCGAACGCTCCGTGCGGGCGCAGTTGGCGGGCGGTTGCGGCGCCTCCGGCTCGGACTTATTCCCGCTCTGGATGCAGAGAGCGAAACAGCCGAATACTTTGCGAACGCACTCAATCGCTGGTCCGAGCGTTATCCGGAGACAATCGTTCAGGTTCTGGAGGCTTACTCGGCAAAGCTGCTCCAGTGGCTTTCGTCCGGACGGATCGACTTCGCCTTGACCGATCGTGTGGTCGAAAGCCCGGAAATGTCCTTCGATCTGATCGCGGAAGACGAGATGGCGGTCGTCGTCGAGAGATCCACGCAGCTCTTGCCGCCAGGGCCTGTGACGTTGGAGACCGCGTCCAGATTGCCGCTGGTGCTTCCGTCCAGCCGACATGGCCTACGTTCAATCATCGCGCAACCGCTGCAAAAGGCAGGGCTGAACCTCAATCCAAGAATCGAGGTCGATTCCATGGCTGCGGCGATCAGTCTAGTGAAGATCGGACGATATGCGACCATTCTGCCGACCGGAGCCATCCACAAGAGCACCGACCGCAGGCGTCTTTCCATTCATACGATCCGCGCGCCGCGTATCCTGCGCAGCATCTGCTTGGTCAGGATGCGGAACGAGATGCCGGATCCGGCTGCCCAGGAGTTCATCGAAGAGTTGCGAAGCGCATTCTCCTCGGCAGGAGAGCGTATCTCCGTCGAACTGGACAACGGAGAAGACGACGTCATCGCTTCATCGAAGCTCATTGCTTGAGCGCTGCCGTAGTCGAACCTGGAACGGAACGTAGAGCGGATCGTGGTCGAGGTGAAAGCGGATTCGTGGCGCGGATTTGCGGCCGACCGACATCGCTACGGCGATTGTTATCGATGGTTTCGGGAGATTGAATTATCGGCCGTTCGGCGTTCGTGGTTCCCTGCTTGGAGAGATTATTCCGAAGGAATCGGAACGCAGGAGTCGTCATGAGCATGTTTCATCTGGGTTGGTTTCTGGGCCCCGGCATCACGGTCCAGGGCTGGAATACGCCCAACTACGCTCCGAGCTACGAGTGGACGCAGCCGGATATCTATCAAGATGCGGCAAAGGCGCTCGAGCGGGCCTGCTTCGATTTCATGATCCTGGAGGACACAAGCGCCGTCCCTTATGCCTACAAGGGGTCCATGGATTTCTACCTGAAGAACGCAACCATGACGCCGAAGCTCGATCCGGCGGTCCTGACGCCCTACATCCTTTCGGCGACCAAACGCCTGGGCGTAGCGTTGACCCTGACCACGACATTCTATCCGCCGTGGATCCTGGCGCGGCAGATGGCGACGCTCGATCACTACTCGAACGGGCGCATCGGCTGGAACATCGTGACCGCAACCAGCGATGCGGCTGCGCAGAACTTCGGGTACGACAAGCAGTTCGAGCACGATCAGCGCTATGACATGGCCGACGAGTATCTCGACCTTGCGGCGCAACTCTGGGAGGCCTGGGATACCGATGCTGTGCGCATGGACCTGGAAAACCAGACGTTTATCGACCCATCGAAAGTGAAGGCAATAAATTTCGAAGGCAAATACTACAAGTCGCGCGGACCTCTGAACGTACCGCGCTCTCCCCAGACGAAGCCCCTGTATGTCGCTCCAGGCGGGTCGCCGCGTGGGCGGAAGTTCAGCGGACGTAATGCCGAGGTTGTGCTCGCCGGCGGCGAGTCCATCGCGGAGATGAAGGAATACCGTGCGGAGGTTCGCGCGCATGCGAAGGCGTATGGTCGCGACCCGGACAAGATCAAGACGATGTTCATCGCCGGCGTCTTCGTCGCACGGGACAGGAGGGGAGTCGAGGAGATCAAGGAGAACCTGCCGAAGATGAGGCAGCGGCGCTTCGAAGCACATCTGGCTTCGCTCTCGTTCCTGTCCGGCATCGATTTCTCCAAGTTCGACCTCGATACCCCGCTCCCGGAGATCAAAACCAACGGGATGCAGACGATGCTGCGCATGTTCAAGGACGCAGGACCTAAAGCGACCCTGCGAGATATTGGAATGCGTCCTCCGGGTTGGGAGTTGATCGGGACGCCGGACGAGATCGCCTCAATGATGAAGGAGGCGATGGAGGAAATTGGTGGAGACGGCTTCCTCGTCACTGGGCCGGTAACTCCGCGGTACGTCAACAGCGTGGTCGACGAACTCGTTCCCGTCCTGCAAAAGCGCGGACTGACGCGGAAGGAGTATAGCCATGAGCACTTGAGGGACAACGTGATGGCGTTCTAGGCCGAGCAAATTCGGGTCTGGAGACATCCGATGACGACAAGATCCCTTATCTCCGGAGAGGCGCCGATCACCTTGACCGGACTATCGCTCGTTGTCTTGAGCGGATTGGTTGGAATCTCGGTTTCGTCGGAGCAACCAGCATGGTCGCGGGCTGCTGCGAACCGGTCGAGCGTCCTCGCGTACAGGGGCTCAACGACTTTCTCGTCTTCGGTACCACCGCGTCGCGGTCCCTGTTGGCAGGCGCTGTCATGAGGACGGAATGGGGCTGGTCGGCCATTGCCTGGATAGCGGCCGCTCTTGCCACGGTCATGGGCGCCATCCTTTCTCTTGCTATCTATCGCGACAGAGGGCCGAGCCGGCGTCGGCATGACGTTGGTACGTCCGATAAGGAGTGATACGTGAACGGATATGAGAACCTGGCGCTCATGAATGGCGAAATCTTCAAGTCGCTTATGCGCAACATTGCCTCCAGCGTGGCGGTCATTTCGACAAGCAGCGAGGGGCGGCTTCATGGGATGACCGCTACGGCAGTCTGCAGCGTTAGCGCCGATCCTGCGACGATCCTTATCGTCGTTAACCGATCGACCCGTAGTCACCCAATCATATCGACGACCAAGCAGTTTACGGTCAACATCCTCGCTGACGATCAGCAGGAGATCGGCGGACTTTTCGCCTCGAAGCAGGACAATCCGTTCTCGACCGTAGAGCACCGAATAGGTCTGAACGGCAATCCCATCATCGTTGGGGCCGCAGCGCATCTCGAATGCTTTACCTATTACGAATTGGACGTCGGAACGCACACGATCTTCGTCGGGCATGTGACAACCGGGGATGTCTCGGCGGTGCCGCCACTCGTTTATCATGAAGGACAATATAAGTCTCTCTCATCTCGCAGGCCTGAACGCGAGATCGCACCAATGTTTCTCGATCGCTGGTCGCCCAGGGCATTTTCACCTAGCGAGATCGATGACGAAACGCTGATGTCGCTGTTCGAGGCGGCGAGGTGGGCGCCGTCGTCGATGAATGCGCAGCCCTGGCGGTTTATCTACGTTAGGCGTGGGCAACCGAAATGGCAGCCGTTCCTCGAGACTCTTTCGAACACGAACCGATCCTGGTCGGTACATGCGGCCGCGCTCATTGCGTTCGTTTCAAAAAAGACGCTGCAATTCGATGGAAAGGAATTCCCGTCCCCGACACACAGCTTCGATACTGGTGCGGCTTGGATGAGCTTCGCGCTCCAAGCAAACCTCTCGGACTGGTATGCGCACGGAATGGCGGGCTTCAACGCGGAAAAGCTTGCGCTCGAGCTGGGCGTCCCTGACGATTTTGCCATCAATGCAGTAGCAGCAATCGGGAGGCTCGGCGACAGCTCGTCGTTGCCGGATCATCTTAAGGTGCGAGAGATACCTAGCGAGCGGAAGGCGCTGTCTGAACTTGTCTTCAACGAAACCTTTGGTGCTGCATGAGCGGCGGGCCACGAATTGCGCCGGGGGCCACACTGGAGGCCAGCCCGAGCATTAAGTTGCCGCCGGTTGGGCTGGGCACGAGACTATTGCTCGGCGACAAGTGTGCCGACGTCGTCCTTAAAGCCATCGAAATCGGATACCGATACATCGATACATCTCCGAGCTATGGAAATGAGGATGCCGTCGGTCGAGGAATTAGCCTCTCCGGAATCGATCGGCGCGAGATGGTCGTTACCACTAAAGTGGAACGCGAGGACCTTCGGCCGGAGCGCCTTCTGGCGTCGGCGCAGCGAAGCCGCGATAAGCTCGGTCTCGATCGGATCGATCTCCTGCTCATCCACTGGCCGAACGCCGACGTGCCGATTTCGGAAACGCTTTCGGCAATGCGTGAACTTCAGCTGTCCGGCGTGATCTCTCATGTAGGGGTGGCCAACTTCCCCATCGCGATGCTTGACGAGGCTATCGCGGGTGCCAGTCGAGCCGGGACAAAGTTGTTTGCCAACCAGATCGAGGTTCATCCGTCACTCCCGCAGCGCCGGCTCGTCGCTGCGTGTATCGCACGGGGCGTGCGCCCCATCGCCTATTCGCCCATGGGACGTGAAGATCTTGGCCATCCCTCGGTATTAGGCGTCGCCGAGCGCACCGGCCGAGCTCCGGCGCAGGTCGTGCTCCGCTGGCATATCCAGAGCAGTGTCCTGCCCGTGCCGATTCCAGACACGGGTGAGCCCGCGCAGATCACATCTCAGTTCGAGCTGTTCGACTTCGAGCTTTCCGAGAGTGACATGGCGGTGCTCGGCAGCGTCGGCCCGGAAAAGCGCTATTTCTCGCCTGCTTGGGCTCCGGTCTGGGATCCGCAGGATTGAACCAAGCTATTGAAGGCGACCAGAGAGGGCGAAAAATGCGTCGACGAGACTTCCTGAAGGGCGTGGCCGCGAGCGCACTACCCTTGCCCGCCTTCGCGCAGGGTAAAACGACGACTTTAAGGATCATCAAGGGCCAGAACCTCGGAAGCGTCGATCCTATATGGACGACAGCGGCCGCCACCCAGGACTTCGGCTTCATGGTGTTCGACACGATCATCGGCGCTGACGCGGATTTCGTGCCGAAGCCGCAAATGGCCGAAGGATGGACGGTCGAAGACAACGACAAGACTTACATATTCAAGCTCCGCGAGGGCCTTAAATTCCACGACGGCGAGCCGGTCAAATCGGTCGATTGCATCGCGTCCATCCGGCGATGGTGGACGCGGGACGTCGCCGGGCAGATGGTCGCTAGCATCACGGATTCCATGGATGTGATCGACGATCGCACCTTCAGGATGCGCCTGAAATCGCCGTTTCCGCTGCTGCTCGACGCCTTGGGGAAACTCAGTCCTGCGAGCTGCATCATCATGCCCGAGAGGATCGCCAAGACGGATCCTTTCAAGCAGATACCCGAAGCCATCGGCAGCGGTCCGTTCAAGTTCCTCACGAGCGAGTGGGTGCCCGGGCACAAGGCGTCCTTCGCGAAGTTCGCCGATTATATTCCCCGATCGGAGCCCTTTAGCGGACTTGCGGGAAATCATGCGGCGGCGGTCGACCGGGTCGAATGGTCGTTCATCGGCGATGCCGCAACTGCGGCGGCTGCCATGCAGTCGGGCGAACAGGATTACTGGGACGGTCTCCCGGTCGATCTCGTACCGCTCATGAAAGAGAATCACAACCTTGTCGTCGGACCGAGAAGTACGAGCGCTACGAACTACACGTTCGTCATGAACCATCTCCAGCCACCGTTCAACAACCCGGCGATCCGGCAAGCTGTTGCGATGGCGGTCGATCAAAGCGAATATCTGGCAGCCGCGACGGCTGGCCTCCCCGAAAATGGCGGGGCTTGTGCAAGCTTCTATACGTGCACCTCGCCATACGCGAGCGATGCCGGGTCTGCTGTGCTGAAAGAAAAGAATATCGATAAAGCGAAGGCGGCTTTGAAGGCGGCAGGCTATGCCGGCGAGAAAGTCGTGTTCATCGGAGCAAGCGAGCCACCCGCGCTGGCGGCGATTGCCCAGGTATCGGACGATCTTCTCAGGCGCATCGGTTTTAACGTCGAGTTCGTGACGACCGATTTCGCGGGAATGATCCAACGCCGCGTGAATAAGGGGCCGGTCGACAAGGGAGGGTGGAGTGCTTTCAACAGCACATATGGCGGCGTCGATCTTCGCAATCCGTCAGTCAACTCGCTGCTTCGCGGGGCGGCAGAGCAATCCTGGTTTGGCTGGCCGACCAATCCGCGGCTTGAGGAACTTCGCAACCAGTGGTTCCTCCTGACCAATGCGGAAGAGAAGGTAAAGGTTGCTCACGAGATCCAAGTCGAGGCGTTCAAGACGCTTCCGTATATTCCGATTTGCTACTCGTATCCACCAATTGCCTATAGCAAAAAGCTGACGGGCGTTACGCGCCAGCCGATCAACTCGTTCTGGGGAATCGGAAAGCAATTCTGAGGGCGCACGCCCATAACCCGTTAGACCCAACGAATCTGGAAAAGGTGTGTTCATGAGCGACTTCGATCTCGTTCTTACCGGGCAGGTGGTGCGAACCGACAGGGTCATAGAGAATGGCTATGTGGCCATCCGGGGAGGGACCGTCGAATTGGTCGGAAGCGGTGAACCTCCTGCCGCCCGCGAGCGCCAGGACTTTGGCAAGTCTTATGTGCTTCCAGGTGCGGTTGATGCCCAAGTACATTCGAAGTCACAGCTCGGTCAGGAAGATTTCATTTGGTCGACCCGCGCGGCCGCTGCGGGCGGCGTCACGACTGTGGTCGACATGCCCTACGACGCTGGCTTCCTGGTCTGCACGGGCGATCGGGTTCGGCAGAAGATAAAGGAGGCGGGCGAACAGACGCGTGTGGACTTCGCACTCTACGGTACGATCGATCCTGCTGACGGACCGAAGCATATCGCGGGAATGGTCGAGGCCGGGGTCTCCGCCTTCAAGTTCTCGACGTTCAATACGGATTCGAAGCGGTTTCCGCGTATCCCGCCACAGGATCTCTACGCTTGCTTCACCGAGATCGGCAGGTTCGGCCTGGCTGCGGGTGTGCACAACGAAAATGATGAGATGGTGCGCGCCGCGATGGCTAGTGTCGAGGCTAGCGGGGTCACCGATTATCGCGCCCATGCCCTGTCTCGGCCGCCCGTTACAGAAACGCTCGCCATGGCGGAAGTGTATGAACTCGGCGCCCATTCGGGATGTTCAACGCATGTCGTCCATTGCTCGGTGGGGCGGGGCTATGACCTATGCGAAGCTTACCGCCAGCAAGGCTTCGATACGACCGTCGAGGCCTGCATCCACTATCTCACTCTGGACGAGGAGAATGACGTCGCGCGCCTGGGCGGAAAGGCCAAGATCAATCCGCCCGTCAGGCCGCGCGCCGAAGTCGAGGCCCTCTGGCGGCATCTCGCGGCAGGTCATGTTACGGTCGTGTCCACCGACCACGTCAGTTGGTCGGAGAGCCGCAAGGCAGATCCAGTCATGCTGAAGAATTCATCCGGTGTACCTGGATTGGAGGTTCTCTATCCCTTGCTTGTTAAGGGGCTCATCGAGCGTCGTCTCGATATTGCGCTCGCTGCAAGGTTGCTTGCTGCAAATCCTGCTCGCCTGTTCAGGTTTGGGCACCGGAAGGGAGCGTTAGAGCGAGGGCGCGACGCCGATGTCGTGGTGATGGCACACGCGCCCCATCGCTATAATCCGGAGGAATCGGGCCACAACTTCGTGACCTGGAGCCCCTATGCTGGCATCGAGTTGCCCTATCGCCCTGTGGCGACCTATTTGCGCGGCAAGCTCGTGTTCAACGGCAAGGACGTACTGGCAGCACCCGGTACGGGTGCCTTCGTTCGGCCGCCCGCCCTCCGGCCTTCGCTCGCCAAAAATGAATCGGTAGCCGCCTGAGGCCGGCTGCCTCATGGCTCGTCCGCCAACGTACGTATCGTGCGGTGTCGGTCAGAATTGTTCGAGTTCCGCGGCGATGCGGGCCAGAACGTCTTTCGGTGCGCTGACGAATTCTGACCGGCTCAGAGGCTCGCCGTCGCCAGGGCGCGTCGTGGCGATCATGGCGACCTTGGTCACGGTAAGCTCTTCGTGGATCGGATCGCAGCGGTCGGCCTTGACGCCCTCGACGACCATGAGATCCTCGTGACCGCGGAAACGCGCAGCCAGCGCCCACTCTACCTCTCGCGGATTTTCGATGTCGATGTCGTCGTCTACGACTGTGATGAGCTTCAGCAGATTGACCTGCCCCATCGCGAGCATGGCTGCTCGTTTGCCTTCACCCAGCCTTGGCCTGTGCATGGAAATAATCGCGTGCAGACGACCCATGCCGCCCTCGGTGATGAGAACCCGGCGCACGGCTGGAATCATGCGCTGCAAGGCCTGGCGTAGCGTGGCGCCGATCGCTACCCCCCCGAGCAAGCAATGTTCGCTCGCGTATCCCGGCAAGATTGCTTGGTAGATGGCATCTTTGCGTCGGGTTATGCACGTAATCCGGCCGCCCATTCCGGGACCGTAGCTCACGTAGAACCCGTGGAATTCGGATACGGGACCTTCTTCGATCTGTTCGTCCGGGTAGAGCTCGCCTTCCAGAACGATTTCCGCCTCTGCCGGGACCTCCAAATCGACCGTCTTGCATTTGACCAATTTGAGCGGTTCGCCAAGCATGCCGCCGATGTTGTCGAATTCGTCGTCGCCAAGACCGAGGTATAGCTGCGAACCAAGCAGAACGGCGGGATGGTTTCCGATGGCAACCGCGATGGGTAGCCGCCGGCCGAGTGCCTTAGCCTTCTCGGCCAGCAGGTTGAGATGGTGATTTTTCGCTATGCCCGCCATGACTTTGCCGCCTCCCTCAAGGCGAAGTCGCGCAATGGATACATTGCGGCGCCCGTTTTCGGGATCTTTTGCAATGATCACGCCGGCGGTGATGTATGGGGCTGTCTCACGTTCGAACCAGGTTGGAACGGGCAGGGAGGTTCGCAGATCGATTTCACCGGACTGGACGACGTCCTGCACCGGTGCGGCGCTGCTCATTACGGGCTTTATGGGATGGGAGAGTGCGTGCATGCAGAGGTCGTCGAGCTTCTTCGGCTCGACGTTCAATCCAAGTGCGAACCTTTCTCGTGAGACCAAAAGATTTCCGACAACCGGAAGGGAACCGGTTTGCTCGAAGAGGATTGCCGGCCCCCGATCCTTCAGCGCCAGGACAGCGCCGATTTCGAACGTCGGATCGGTTCGCCGCTTCACACGATGAAGCGCCCCGGACGTCTCGAGCTGCGAAAGGAATGCACGCATGCTTTGATCGGTCATTATCTCGCTCTCAAGGGAAACTTAGTTGGTACGATCTGCGCGATCTAGATCTCTTACGGCCTCATAGAGCGTCGCGGTACCCATCGCCAACGCGTCTGGATCGGCCCACTCGTCCGGGCTGTGGCTTTTGCCTTCCAGGCACGGGATAAACAGCATGGCTGACCGGCCGATCCGTGCAACGAAGGCCGCGTCGTGCCCCGCTCCTGACGCCAATTCGGTCGTGCTATAATTAAGCTTCGACGCATTGTGAGCCAGGATACTTCGAAGGTGGGGATCACACCGGGTCGGGTCAGTCCTCGAGATGATTGTGAAACGATCGCGCTTCACCCCGCACCGGTGGGCCGTGTCCAGACTGTGCCGATCGAGCAGCAGGATGAAGTCGTCGATCTGTCTGTTATCTTCAGCTCGTATGTCCAGAACCAATCGTGCTTGCCCGGGCACGACGTTCGCAGCGTTCGGCAAAATCTCGACGATTCCGGTTGTCGCCACGAAGTGCCCGCGATCGCTATTTGCTTGCAGTGCGCCTTGCTTGGCGGTCCAAGAAACGATTTCGGCGGCTGCTACGCCCGCATCCCGCCTCAACCTCATTGGTGTACCACCGGCGTGGTCGGCGGAACCGAGAAAAATCAACTCGACTCGCGCAATTCCGACGATTCCGCTGACGATCCCAAGCTCAAAGCGGCCGCTCTCGAGAACTCGCCCTTGCTCGATGTGAAGCTCGAGATAGGCCGCTATTTTTGGCGGCACGATCTGCCCCAAAGCGGAAGGGGCGCCACCCACCCTAGCAATGGCGTCTGACAAGCGCTCGCCGCCCGCATTCGTCCGAGACAGCATTTCGGAACTCAAGGCCCCAACCATTGCCCGGCTACCGATGCAGGAAATGCCGTAGTCGCTGGGCTCTTCGGCCAAGAAGTCCACGATCTCGAGCGGGTGATCGAGCCGATGCCCGGATCTGACCACGGTTCGCGCGACCTCGACGGCCGCAATGACGCCGGCTGCTCCGTCGAACCTGCCCCCCGACGGCACCGTATCCGAATGCGATCCGAGCACTATCGGCGGGAGCGGAAGGCGTCCATCTAGCCGGCCTATAAGATTGCCGCCGGCGTCCATCCGGACAGATAATCCCGACTCGACGAAGAGGCTATTGAGCCAGCTTCGTCCCTCGACAAAACGAGCCGTAAACGAGCGGCGTGTCCAAGGGCGATCGGGCTCGGTGATGGCGGCAAGCGCCATCAGGTCGGTCCACAGACGGTCGGCGTCGATGCTCGACGTGCTCGGATCGAATGGCATTCCTCACCTGAATACACCGCCGGCCATCGCGCCAATAATCGTTTCTGGAAACAGGTATCAGAAAGGTCGTCTCGGCTGGTATTCCACGCCGAGGATGTTGACAGGGTATCGCAGCCAGAGCATCTGCAAGAGCAAGGAGATTTCATGTCTGGCCAGGCGCGCCTGATCGTTGGAATAACCGGAGCGTCCGGCATCGCCTACGGCGTCCGTCTCCTGAAATTGCTGCGGCAGACCCCGGTTGAAACCCATCTCGTGGTTTCGCGCGCTGCAGAGATTGCCATGGCGCACGAAGGGCCCGTAAAGGTATCTGACGTCCGGGATCTTGCGGACCGCTGGTACAAGTTCGACGATGTAGCCGCGCCCATTTCTTCCGGATCGTTCCGCACGCAAGGCATGATCATTGCACCGTGTTCGGTCAGAACGATGTCCGAGATTGCAACCGGCGTGACATCTTCACTTTTGTCGCGCGCGGCAGACGTCATACTCAAGGAGCGCCGTCGGTTGACGTTGCTCATTCGCGAAGCGCCGCTCCACACAGGGCATCTCAGGACCATGACGACGCTCTCCGAATTGGGTGCAATCATCTATCCACCCGTACCCGCGCTCTATACCAAGCCGGCAGATATCGAAGAAATGATCGATCAAACGATTGGACGCGTGCTTGATCTTTACGATATCGACCTAGGCTTGGTGTCACGATGGAAGGATCCGTAGCTTTGCCAAACGTGGCCAAGTCGCCAGTGTGTCCGTGGATGCGAAGTTTCGTGATCGGGAGATGGTCTCATGCAGCGCTTCGACCTCGGTGATTACACCCGAAGCATCTCGACCTTTTCGGCGGAAGCGCAAAGCTGGTTTGATGCAGGCCTCAATTGGTGTTACGCCTTCAACAAGGCGGAAGGGGTGAAGTGCTTCAAGAAGGCTCTCGAATATGATCTGGGATGCGTCATGGCTCATTGGGGCATGGCGTATGGAAGCGGACCCTTCTACAACCTAACCTGGCGTGATCATGGCGAGCGCGAAGCGAACGCCGCTACGGCGACTGCTTTCGAACACGTCGCGTTGGCCCGATCTTTGACACACAATGCGACCGACATTGAGAATCGGCTGATCGAAGCTCAAGCCGTCCGTGTCCAGAAACCGTATGCGGTTCCTCCTGAGGAGTTCGACCGTTGGGACGACGATTACGCGGCGGAGATGCGTAGGGTCCATCGAGAATATCCTGACGACCCTGACGTCACGGCACTTTTCGTCGAAGCCCTGATAACCAGGACGCCGCGGCGGTTGTGGGATGTCAAGACCGGCCGGCCCGCGAATAATTCCGATGTGCTGGAGGCACTTTTGGTTTGCGAACGCGGCATTGATGTCGTGCGGTCGAAAGGCGGGCAGCCAAATCCGGCACTTCTGCACCTGCATATCCACATCTTGGAGATGTCGAACGAACCGGAGAGAGCGAAAGCATCGGCGGCGACGCTGGCGTTCTTGTGCCCGGACGGCGGGCACCTGAACCATATGCCGGCACATGTCCACATGCTTGTCGGGGATTACCAGGGTGCCAAGCAAGCCAGCGAATTGGCGATTGCGGCCAACGATAGATTTCTTGCTTACGCTGGCACGTTATCGCCCTACACGACCGCATGTGCTCACGATCTCCTTTTGATGATGCATGCATGCATGTTCTTGGGGCGATACGGCGATGCGATCGGAGCGGCCAACAAGCTCAGCGGCATGGTGACCGAAGACGTTCTCGCGGTCCAGGATCGCCCTAAGTTCGTGACAAGTCTCGAGGGCTATAACTCGATGCGCACACACGTGCTGGTGCGCTTCGGAAAATGGAAGGAAATCATTGGCGAGCCTATGCCTGCGACTCCTGCAGCCTATCCAGTCACGACGGCCATGCTTCACTACGCGAAGGGCGTGGCGCATGCCACTCTTCGAGACTTCACCGCGGCAGAGTGCGAGCGCGCCCTCTTCCTTGAATGCGTGTCTCGTATCCCGCCTGATCGCAAGGTTTTCAACAATACCGCAAAGAGTATTCTTTCGGTTGCAGAAAGTATGCTCGAAGGAGAATTGGCATACCATAAAGGACAATACGAGACGGCATTCGCCCATCTGCGGGAAGCGGTCTTGAGAGACGATGGCTTGGAATATGTTGAACCTTGGGCTTGGATGCATCCTCCTCGACATGCGCTCGGAGCTCTTCTCGCGGAACAGGGGCACTTTGTCGAGGCTGAATGCTGTTTCCGTGACGATCTCGGGCTGAGCCCCGGAATTCAGAGATGCGCGCAGCATCCCAACAACGTTTGGGCCCTTCAAGGGCTCGCAGAATGCCTGCAGGTGCGCGGTGCCATCGAGGAATTAGAGGATGTCAAACTTCGACTTGCCGCGGCTAAGGCACTGTCGGACACGACTATAGTCGCTGCTTGCATGTGCCGGGCCGGTTCGGGTTCGGGATCAAGCCCAAAATGCTGTGGTTGACGCTGGCTTAGCCTACTGCTCGGCCAGTATGTTGGACCTCGCGCGAATTTACCGCTCTTCGCTCCACTCGCGATGGCGTAGAAAGCGTGGTACGGGGCCAATCGATCAAAACCGCGTAGCGATCTCCCCGAGTCGTCGATACGCCGTCTCGCGCGCAGCGCGGATCGGCTCGGTCGGCCCCGTCGTCGGTCCGATCGGCACGAAGCGCACGTCGCTGACGCCGATGAAGCGGAGCGCCTCGCGCAAGTAAGGTGTTGCCATATCGATGCGGCCACGGTTCATGCCTGTCGCAAAATCGCTGCCGGAAGCGAGGATGACGATGGTCGGTCGGTCCTTCAATAGCGGGAGATATCCCTGCGCGGGGTCGAAGCGGA
This sequence comes from Bradyrhizobium sp. F1.4.3, assembly GCF_040548375.1. Classification (NCBI taxonomy): domain Bacteria; kingdom Pseudomonadati; phylum Pseudomonadota; class Alphaproteobacteria; order Hyphomicrobiales; family Nitrobacteraceae; genus Bradyrhizobium; species Bradyrhizobium sp. F1.4.3. The sequence goes on along the minus strand of NZ_JBEPRN010000001.1, from coordinate 1,159,644 downwards.
ACGTCAGGCCGGGCTGGATGACGATATCGAACCACTGCTTCAGCTTGTAGGGGATGCCGAAGTTCCACATCGGTGTCGAGATCAGCACGCGATCGGCAAGCGAAAAGCGCAATGCCAACCGCTCGGCCTCGGCAAAGCTATCCCGCTGCGCGTCGTTGAAGGCCTGCGCTTTCATGCGCGCATATTTGGCTTCGACAATGGGACCGGAAAACTCCGGCAGTCGCTCGCGCCAGAGATCCACGGCGTCGATGTCCCAGTCGGGCCGCGCCTGGCGAAACCCGTCAAGGAAGACGCGCGCCCCGGCACTCGACTCGGAGTCGGCGCGCGGCGAGCAGGACAGATGCAGGAGCTTTGCCACCGCTCATCCCAGCGCTCTGATGACGGCGTCCGCACTGGTAACGACGGCGACGTTCTGCATGGCAAAGTTGATCGAGGCAGAGTGCCAATCGGCATTCATGGTCGAGCAGCAGTCTTCCGGAACGATCATGAAATAGCCCTTGTCGGCACCGGTACGCGCGGTGTGCTCGACCGACATATTGGTCCAGGCGCCGGTGTTGATGATCATGTCGCGCCCGGTCGCTTTGAGGATGGTCTCGAGCCGGGTGCCCTCCCAGGCGCTCATCCGCATCTTCTCGACCACGAAATCGCCGGGCCGCGGTTCGAGGCCTGAGACCGGTGCCGCGCCCCAGCTGCCGCGTACCATCGCCTTGCTGTCGACCAGACCTTCGAATAGCGGCGCGTTCAACGTCACGCCGGGTGCACCGGGCTCGACCACGAACCAAACATGGATGATGGTGACGCCGTGGACGCGAGCTGCCTCCGCCAAGCGCCGGACGTTCTCGACCACATGCTGCTGCTTCGCATGATCTGGGGCGCCTGATTCGGCGAATGCGCCGCCATCCATGATGACGTCGTTCTGAAGATCCTGGATGATCATGGCGCAGCGCTGCGGATCGAGCCGCATCTCGCCGTCGGCATGGATCGCAGCTGCGGCCGCGGGCCCGGCGCTCGAGGCCCCACTGCCGCGCTTGCCGCTCATATAGGGCTCGTGGCGCGGACCGGCCTTGGTCGGGACGGCATAGACCGAATGCGTCGAGGTCAGATACAGCGTGCGGAAGTCCGACCCGCCCCAGGCGAGGTTGGCGACGAGTTCGGGCACGCGGACTTTCCCGAGCAGCTCGCAGCGCGGTGAATAGACCCAGACGCCGCCGGGCGCGGTGACCCAGACATTGCCGTGCTGGTCGCATTTCATGCCGTCGGGCAGGCCGGGCTCCAACTCGGAACGGATGCCACTTGCGAACACGCGCGCGCTCGACAACGTGCCGTCGGCATTGACGTCGAACACGCGGATCAGCGCCTGCACGGTGTCGTTGATATAGAGCAGCTTTTCGTCCGGCGAGAAGCACAGCCCGTTCGGCTGATCGAACAAGTTGCGCTCGACCACAAGTTTCGGCTCGCCGCCCGGTACGACCCGGTAGACGCCCTGGAAGCCGAGCTGCCGCGGGCGTTCGACGCCATAGACCGGCATGCGACCATACCAAGGGTCGGAGAAATAGATCGCGCCGGAGGAGTGCACGCAGACGTCGTTGGGGCTGTTGAGCTCCTGTCCACCGAAATGTGAGGCCAGCACCTCGCGCCGGCCATCCCGCCGCTCGCGGATCAGCGACGAGGTCGCGTGCTCGCAAACGATTAGGTTCAGGTCGGCGTCGTAGGTCATGCCGTTGCATTTGTTCGACGGGCGCTTGACCTCGACCACGCCGCGCCGCGCGTCCCAGCGCCGCCGCACGTCGCCAGGCATGTCCGAGAACAGCAGATAGTGATCGACCGGATGCCAGATCGGTCCCTCCGTGAAGTCGAAGCCGGTGCCGATCTGCGCGATTGGCGCGTAGGGGTCGATCAGGGTCTCGAACTCGGAGCGCAGGGTGACGTGCGTCATTAGTCAATCCTCAGAAGCATGATGCGGAAAAGTGTGGAACGGCTTTCCGGATCATGCGTGAACGGTCAGGCCGGGAACCAATTGCGTGCGGGCAGCGATTGCACGATCGGGCCGGGGACCTGGTCGTGCAGTCGTCCGACGACCAGGCCGCCCTCGATCTTGGCTGGCCTGTCATGCACCGGAAGCAGGTAACGTGAATTGCTCAGGAGCTTCTTGATTGACGCCTTCTCGGCCCGCTTGCTGGTGCCGTGGTTGCCGGTGGTGCGCGGCTCCCAGTCGTGGATCTCGTTGAAGGGCGTGACGATCTGGTCGTTGAAGTCGTAGATCACGTCGCCGCAGATGGTCGCGATCCCATCGGCCGTCTCGACGATGATGTTCATCGAGCCCTCGGTATGCGCGTTGGCGGCGTCGCAATAGACGCCGGGCATCAGCTCGATCGGGCCGGTGATCTCAAGGTCGAGGAAGCGCAGCGCGCTCTTGGTGTGCAGCCGGTCGATCAGGTGCTTGATATCGGGCGCCGGGTATTGCGGATGCATCAGGCCGGAGACGGAATATTCGAGCTCCTTGCGATTGAGGACGACGGTCGTATTCATCGGGAATAGATCGTCCTTGCCGGCGTGGTCGATATGCAGATGGGTGTGGCAGACGAAGCGCACGTCGCCCATGCGCACGCCATGGCGCGCCAGCTGGTTCTCGATCATGTGCTCGTGGTATTGCAGGCCGCGCATGCCCAGCGTCTCCATGATCTGGTTGGAGCGATAGCCGGTGTCGACTACGACCGGGTAGGGGCCGCCGAGGATCAGGAAGCCGAGGGTCAGGACGCGGCGGGTGCGGCCGCAGTCGCGGCCGAGAACCAGAAAACTCGATTCCAGCTCAATATCGCCATAGTCCAGGATCTTGATCTCCAGCGCCATTCGTTTCCCTCCCTGTCCTTGTCTTGTCGGTCAAAGCCGATAGACGCGTGTCGCCGTCATCCTGAAGATCGCGTCCTGCTGCTCGGTCGTCCGCGGCGCGGCTGCCGCACGAAAAGCCTCGACGAGCTCGCGATAGCTGGTCCACAATTTCTCGATCGGGAAATTGGAGCCGAACAGGCAGCGCTCGGCGCCGAAGATCGCCACGGTATCGGTGACACCGGCCGCGATATGCGCGGGATCGTTGCGATGGATGAAGGTGCCGAGCCCGGAGAGCTTCGAGACCACGTTCGGACATGCGGCGAGCCGGGCCATCCCGGCGCGCCAGGCGGCGCGGCCCGCCGGCGACGAGTCTTCCAGCATGCCGGCATGCTGGAGGATGAAGGTCACCTTGGGACAGGCGTCGGCAAGGTCTGCCGCGTCCGGCATCTGCGGCGTGAATACCTGCAGGTCAAAGCTCCAGCCGTAATCGGCGAGCCGCGCGACATTGCGTCGGATCAGGGGATCGGCGCAGAGATCGGGTTTTGCAGCGAAGCGAAAGAGCGGGCTCTCGTGCCAGTGCAGTTGCATACGCACGCCGCGCACCAGCGGATAACGCTTCAGGCGGTCGAACTGCGGGCGCACGTCGTCGACGGCGAAATTGGCGTAGGCGACGATGGCGTGCGGCCAACCGTGTTCGTTGGACGTTTGCTGCACCCAGGCGGCCTCATCCTCAAAACGGTCGTTGGCCCAGTTGGTCTGCACGTAGACCGAGCGGGAGACGCCGGTACCCTTGAGATCGTCGAGATATTCCTGAATCGGATAGTCGCGCCGGATCGGTTCGTAGGGACCGAAGATGCGCGGCTGCATCGGGCCGGTCAGCCAGGGCAGGTCGGCCTGTCGCCAGATGTGATGATGCCCGTCGACAATCTCGGTCACGCAGCTCTCCTTCGTCCCAATGCCAGTACATGCGCCACGATCGACGCGCTCGATCCACCATCGACGAGGTCGTCGACGTAGCGCTCTATCGCGACGAGTGCCTCGGTCTGCGGGCGAAAGCCGGGACCGGCCGCAAGCGGCGTCAGCCAGCTCACCCGCCACGCGCGCCGCGACAGTTTCGCCACCGCGTCGCGCAGTGCGTCGGGCTCGCCGCGCTCGAGTCCGTCAGACACGATGATCACAGCGGCGCCGCGCGCATAGCCGCCAAACCGGGGCACCGCGAGGAAGGCCTGCAGCGCATCGCCGATGCGGGTGCCGCCGTCCCAGTCGTTGACGAGATGCGCGACCGCGTTCAGCGCCTGCTCGCGCCGCCTTAGCCGCAACGCGCGGGTGACACGGGTGAGGCGGGTGCCAAATGTGAATACCTCGACATTGGGTGCGGCCTGCACCAGCACATGCGCGAGCTTCATATTCTCTTCGGTGCGACTCTTCATTGAGCCGGAGACATCGATGAGCAGCAAGAATTTTCGTGGGCGCTGGCGCCGCTTCGTGTGCCCCAGCCGCAAGATCTCGCCGTCGCTGCGGACGCTGTCGCGCAAGGTGCGGCGAAGGTCCGCAAAGGGGCCGTGGCGAGCACGCATGCGGCGGTGGCCGCGTCGCCGCGGAAGGCGCCTGGGTGCCTCGCGCGTGAGGCGGCGGAGGGCATCGGTGGTGGAGAGTTGCGCAAAGCGGCGCTCGACCAGCGCTTCGGTGCGCGTTGCTGTCAGGCCCGACTCATTGGCGTCGTCGGAGAGAAGGGGCTCCTCGTCACCGCGGCCTTCCTCCCGGAGCCGGACGGTCTCGTCATCCTCGCCGTCATCGACGCGCTCGATTGCCTCATTGCCGCGGAAGTGGAGATCAAATAGCCGGTCGAACGTCGCGCGGCGCTCGGGCGGCGGCGCCAACGTCGCCAGGGCTGCCTGCCGGATGTCCTCGATGCTGCGCGGGCCGAGCAGTTCGATGGCCGCAAGGAATGACGTTGTTTGCTCTGGCGCGACGGAGAAATTATTCCTGCGCATCAGCGCCACGAAGGAGATGAAGATGCGCGCAGCGCGCGGAAGTTCCGGCTCGGTGTTCATGCGGTCGCCTCCGCGAGCATCGCGTCGAGCCGAGGCGAGATGAAATGCAGGTCTTCCTCATCCTTGAGTGCCACGCCAATCGAGCGTTTGAAGGCCTCCGGCCAGCGCGCGCCGCCCTTGTGTAGCAGTGTCGCCGCCTCGGCCCAGTCGACGGCTTCCGCGATGCCCGGCGCCTTGCTCAGCGGCTCGCGCCGCAGCTTCTCGACGGCGGCCACGACGGCCCGGGCTGTGCCTTCGGCCACGCTGGAGGCCCGCATCATCACGATGCGCGCCTCGCGCTCGGCGGTCGGATAGTCGATCCAGTGATAGACGCAGCGCCGCCGCAAGGCTTCATGCAGGTCACGGGTGCGGTTGGACGTCAGCACGACGACCGGGCGTTCCGCGGCCCGCACTGTGCCGCGTTCGGGAATCGAGATCTGGAAGTCTGACAGGAATTCGAGCAGGAAGGCCTCGAACTCCTGGTCGGCGCGGTCGATCTCGTCGATCAGCAGCACAGTGGAGTCGGGCGCACGAAGTGTGGCCAGCATCGGCCGTTCGATCAAAAAGGTCTCGCCATAGATATCGATGCTCTCGTCGCCGGCCTGGCGAATCGCAAGCATTTGGCGCGGATAGTTCCACTCGTAGAGCGCGGCCGAGGCATCAATTCCCTCATAGCATTGCAGGCGGATCAGCCGGCGACCGAGCACGGCGGCGATCGCCTTCGCGGCCTCGGTCTTGCCAACGCCCGGGGCGCCTTCGAGCAGCAATGGCTTGCCGAGCGCGAGCCCGAGATAGGCCGCAGTCGCGAGGCTTTCGTCGGCGAGGTAGTAGGCCGCGCGTAGCGCCTTCTCCAGCGCCTCCGGGGTGTCGATGCCGACGATGTTGCTGCGGACGGCCATGGACTAAACCTCAGCGCCGCGCCTGCGGCCGCGCGCCGCCCTGGGACTTGATCGCGCGCAGCACTTTTTCCGGGGTAATCGGCAGATCGTCGATGCGCACGCCGACGGCGTTGAAGATTGCGTTGGCAACGGCCGGCAGCACGGGATTGGCGCACATCTCGCCGGGGCCCTTGGCGCCGAACGGCCCATCTGGAGCTGGGCGCTCCAGCACGGAGATATCGTGCGGACAGATGTCGCCGGGACCGGGCATCAAATATTCGACGAAGTCGCGGGGGCCGTGAATGGGTTTTTCGGGATAGTACGGCTCCGGCGTCTCGTACAGCGCGTGGCTGACACCCATCCAGGCGCCGCCGACGAGTTGCTGCTCGACCAGCCGCGGATTGAGCGCGCGACCGAGTTCATAGGCGGAGTCCATCCGGACCATCGAGACCTCGCCGGTCTCGTCGTCGACCTCGACCTCGGCGACAAGGCAGGCATGCGCGTAGCAAGTCGCCGGGGACATCTCGCCGGTCTCTGGGTCGACGTCGGACAGCGGCACAAGAAAAATGCCGCGGCCTGAGATCGTCTTGCCCTGCTTGAACTGCGCGGCAATGGCGACGTCTTTGGTCGAAATCGAGCGGTGTGGCGCGCCCTTGACGTGGATGTTGCCACGTCCGTCGGCCTCGAGGTCGGCGGCGTTGACTTCCAACTCTTCGGCGGCAGCCTCCATCATAACGCTGCGCGCCTCGCGTGCAGCCGCCATTACCGCATTTCCGACGCGGTGAGTGCCGCGCGAGGCGAACGAGCCCATGCAATGCGGGCCGGTGTCGGAGTCTGCCGTGTCGACATAGACGTCCTCGACGGGCACGCCCAGCGTCTCCGCGCATATCTGCCGCGTGACCGACTTCATGCCCTGGCCGAGGTCGATGGACGACAGCGCCACAGTGAACTTGCCGCTGGGGTTGGAATGCACCAGCGCCTGGCTGGGGTCGCCGCCGAGGTTCATGCCGATGGGATAGTTGATCGACGCGATGCCGCGTCCGCGATGCCGGGTCATCTAGCGCCTCCTGGTGCCGAAGACGGAGGAGAAGCGGGTCGCGCCATGCGAGGGCGCGGCCGGCCGAGGTGAGGACGGCGGCGGGGCCGGTGGTGGCGGCTCGCGCGGCGGTTCGCGGGTGACGGTGGGCGGAAGCCGGTCATAGCTCGTGCGCTGCTGGGCCGGAGCGGTCGGCCGGCTGCGCGACTCCGTCGGCGTCAGCGGGATGATGGCGCGGCTGCCGCCGCCGTCCTTGCGCGAGGACGCGCGCTTGAACTCCTCACGGAGCGGCCATTTCGCCTTCTCGGCTGCGACCTGGACGCATTCGATCAGCGCCGTGTTCTTCGCCTCGCGCCGGTGCGCCTTCATGTCGCCGTCGCGATAGGCGTTGAGGATGCGGAACTCCATTGGGTCCATGCCGACGAGGTCTGCCAGCTTGTCCATCTGGCACTCGATCGCAAAATCTACCGCGGTGACGCCAAAGCCGCGCATGGCGGTGGCCGGGGTACGGTTGGTGAAGACGCAATAGACGTCGCCATAGACGTTCGGGATAGTGTAGGGACCCGGCAAATGCGCGGCGCATTTCACGGCGGCGTAGCTGGACAGCCTGGTATAGGCGCCGCTGTCGAAATAGGCGCGGATCTTTCGGGCGACAACGCGGCCGTCGCGCATCACGCCGTCCTTGATGTAGATCCGCTCGGCGCCGCGTGGCGGCCCGTACTGCATCTCTTCCTCGCGTCCGAATACGTACCGCACCGGCCGCCCGGTGAGCATAGCGCCGAGGATGGCGAGCGGCTCGGTCAGTGTGTCAACCTTGCCGCCAAACCCGCCGCCGACGGTGCCGCCGATGAAGTGGAAGGTGTTGGACGGCACGTCCAGGATTTTGGCGCAGGTGTCTACAGAGAAAAACAGCGCCTGCGTCGAGGTGTAGACCACATAGCGGCCGTTGGTGTCGGGCGCGGCGATCGCCCCGTTGGTTTCGGTCGGCGCGTGCTCGATCGGCGACATCTGGTAGCGCTGTTCCAGCACGTGATCGGCGGTCGCGAGCGCCGCGTCGGCATCGCCAAAGCGGAGCTTCTGGTGGTCGTAGACGTCGTGATAGGTGAAGGTGTTTTTCGGATAGGTCTCGTTGACCACGGGCGCGCCGGGCTTTAGCGCCTCTTCGACGTCGAACACCGCCGGTAGCGGCTCATAGTCGATCTTGACCTTTGCAATCGCCTCGAATGCTTCGCGTTCGCTATCGGCGACGATCGCAACGATAGGCTCGCCTTTGTAGCGGACCTTGTCGACCGCCAGCGACGGCTCATCGTCCTTGCCAAAATTGATCAGGCTCAGAAGCGTGTTGAGGTTGCGCGGCACGTCGGCGCCGCGGATGATCCGGCGAACGCCGGTCGAGCGCTCGGCCTCGGTGGTGTCGATGCGGCGGATCCTGGCGTGCGCCTGTGTCGAGCGCGCGACCTTTAGATGCAGCATGCCTTGTAGATTATGATCGTTGAAATAGCTCGATGTGCCCGTGACATGGCCGAGCATGTCCTGGCGCTGGGTGCCCTTACCGATCTCCTTCAGATTGTCGTCCCGCTCGTCGGCGAAAATGTCCTTGCGCAGTTCCAGCATGGTGAGGTCCTTCAGGCGCTGGCCCGGCCGCCGGCGGCGGCGAGGATGGCATTGATGATCGGCTCGTAGCCGGTGCAGCGGCAGATGTTGCCGGAGATTGCTTCGACGACGTCGGCGCGGCTCGGAGCGGGGGTGCGGTCGAGTAAGGCCTTCGCGGCCATCAGCATGCCTGGGGTGCAATAGCCGCATTGAGCTGCGAAATTGTCGGCGAAAGCGCGCTGAAGCGGATGCAGGTTCGGACCCTGCTTCAAGCCGTCGAGTGTTTCTATGGAACGACCTGCAACCGTCTCCGCCAGCGTCAGACAGGACAAATGAAGCTCGCCGTCGATCAGCACGCTACAGGTGCCGCAGCCGCCCTGTCCACAGCCGAATTTTGGCGTCATATCGCCGATCAGCTCGCGCAGCGCGACCAGGAGATTGGTGCCGCCATCGACGAAGATCGCGACGTCGCGGCCGTTGTGACGAAATTGCAGGGGCATTTTGGACATGGCGATCTACTCCTGGCCGGACAAGAGGCGACGCAGATGCACGCCGACGATTTCACGGCGATACCAGGCGCTGCCGAGCGCGTTGTCCGCGGGCGCTGTTCCTTCTGCTGCCGCCGTAGCCGCCGCGCCGATCGTAGCGGCATCCAGCGAGCGGCCTTCCAACGCGCGCTCGGCGGCGCGGGCGCGGATCTGGGTCGGCGCCATCGAGCCCAATGCGATCCGCGCGCCGGCGATGCGTCCGCCAGAGATCGGCAGATGCGCGGCGATCGTGATGACGGAGCCGCCCTTCGGCTTGATGCGCGCGATCTTGCGATAGCGGAACGCCTCGGTACTCGCCGGCCGGGTGCAAGACACCGACAGCACCAGTGTGCCGGCCTGCCGGTCGCGCGCCTGAAGAAACTCCTCAATCGGAACGTCGCGCGAGCCAAAGCCGCCCTGCACGGCGACGGTAGCGTCGAGCGCCAGCAGCGCCACGGTGAAATCGCCGTAAGGGATTGGCGCGAAGAGGTTGCCACCGACTGTGCCCATGTTGCGCACGGCAGGGCCGCCGATCGAGCGGGCAGGGGCGTGCAGGAAGGCGAGATCGCGCTCGGCGAGGATGCGCGCGAAGGTGACGCCGGCCCCGAGCATGACACGCGGGCCTGATGCATCGATCCGGGTCAGCGCCTGGTCGCTGGCGCGGACGACGGTCGAGACCGAGACATCGCCCTCATTCAGCGCGCGCATCACCAGCGTGCCGCCGCCGAAATAGCGCGCACTGCGATCCGAGGACAGCGCTCCGGCTGCTTCGCTAACGCTGGCAAAGGTCTTCACTGTCACGGCCATGCTATGCTGCCTCTTTGAGACGCCGGCGGATTGCCTCGAAACCGATCTGGTAAATGTCTTCCGCGACCATTTGGGTGATGCGGTCCCGATCCTCGGGCTTGGTCGTGAAACGCGACTCCCAGTGCCAGAACGTGCGGTCGCCGTCGGTCACCGGCAGCAGGCGGACATGAGCAACGTAGTTGAACATCGGGATCGGTGTATCGAGCAGGCAATAGCTGAAGGTCTGTTCGAGATCGGACAGCGCCAGCAACTGCTCGCGCAGCTCGGAGCCGTCCTTGAGCCTGAAGCGCCTGATGCAGCCGATCTTGTCCGAGGATTGCGCGCGCTCGATCGAGGAGGTCGCAACCGCCGGATGCCAGCGGTCATGCCCGTTGAAATCGCGCAGCATCGACCAGGCCGCATCGGTCGGCGCGTCCAGGATCGTGCTTTTGACGATATGCGGCACGAGCGTCAGCCTCCGAACACACGCTTCAGGGCATCAAAGCCGCCCTGGAACACGCCGCCGCCGATATTGCCGACGAGCTCGGTCTCCCGCTCTGGCGGGCAGTCGAATTCGGCGGTCCATTCCATAAAAGTCTGGTCGCCGTCGGTGACTGGCGTCAGCCGCAAGGTCGCGACGTAGTTCTCGACGCCCATCGGGGATTCCAGGATCGAATAGGTGCAGAACATGTCGTAGTCGGAGAGACCCAGGAGCTTCTCGCGGATGCGGTCGCCGTTGCGCAGGCGAAAATCCCTGACGCAGCCGATCTTGTCCGAGGGCTCGCCGCCCTCGATGCGGCTTTCCGCAATCGCCGGGTGCCAGTTAGGCAGGCCGTTGAAGTCGCGCACCCGCGCCCAGACGCGGTCGTTGCGCGCATTGACGACGGTGGAGACGTAGACGCGGGGCATGGCGCAGACCTCAGCTCTTCTTTCGCGGGCCGCGTTCGGCCGGCGGTTCGCCGCCGCCTTCGGCCGAAGAGGCGGGCGATGCGGCCGGCTTGTCGCCCCCACCGCCGCCCTTGCGCGCGGATTCCTTGATGCCCTGCATGTCGCGCGCCTCGCGAATCAGGCCCGGCATTTTGGCGAGGCTACCGCCCTCGACGCCGATATCCGCCAAGAGGGAGTCGATCAGTGGCGCCTGAACGCGATAGCGCAGCGCCGAATCGATCACCTCGTCGGTGGCGCTGCGGCCGCCATTGCGGCCATGGCCGTTGCCGTTGAGGCCGTCGACCTGGAGGATGCGGATACCCTCGATCTTCTCCATCGGCTTGACGCTCTCGCGCACGATGCCCTCGATCCGATCGAGCAGCTTTCGGCGGAACAGCGAGTAGCGCGCCTGGTCGGTGAGCACATTCTCGGCTTCGTTGAGCATGCGCTGCGCTTCGGCCTCGACGGCGGCGCGGACCCGTTCGGCTTCGGCGGCAATGCGGGTTTCCTCGGCTTGCTTTTCGGCGAGCATCACCTCGACCGTTCTGCGCCGCTTCGCGATTTCGCTCTCGCGCGCGGTGATGACGCGCTCGGTCGCTTCGGTGGCTCGCATCCGCGCTTCTTCGGCCATCGCCTTGGCGGCGGACTCTTCCAACGACTTCTGATGAATGGCGATCGCCTTCTCCATCAAAGCGGTCTCGACCTCCTTCTCACGGTTTACTTCGAGCTTGCGCAGTTCGCGCTCGCGGCCGACGCGGGCTTCGTCGAGGCCGCGGTCGGAGGCAATGCGCGCGCGCTCGACCTCCTCGCGGGAGGCGATCTCGGCCTCCTGCAGTGATTGGACGCGCGCCACTTCGAGCTGCTCGATCGAACGGCGGCGCTCGATCCGGGCGGCCTCCAGCGCCTGCTCGCGCGAAACGTCAGTGGTCTCGACCTCCTTGCGGGCAACTATCTCGGCCTGCTTGACCTGGCGGTCGGCATCGATGCGCTCGGAACGCTTGGCGGAAAGTGCGATGACGCGCTCCTCGTCGGCGATCTCGATAGCCCTCTTTTGCTCGATGTTGAGCACCTCGCGTTTCTTGGACGAGGTGATCCGTTCGGCTTCGAGGGCGAGATCGACGGAGATGCGCTGGCGCTCGATGGCGTCGCGTCGCTTCAGCTCGGCCGCCTCCAGTACACCGGTGCGCTCGATTTCGAGCGAACGCGTGTCTCGCTCGGCTTGGATGCGCTCGGCGGCAACCGTTTTCTCCTGCGCAATTCTGGCCGCCTCGATCGCCTCGCGGGAGGCGATGTCGGCTTCCTCGACGGCACGGTTCCGGGCGATCTCGAGCGAGCGGACGCGTTCCTCCTGCGCGATGCGCGAAGCCTCGGTGATCTCACGCGCGGCGATGCCGGCGACTTCCAGCGTCTGGTTGCGCTCGATCTCCAGCTGGCGGGTGTTCTGCTCGGCGGCGATGCGCTCGGCGGCGAGCGTTCGCTCACGGGCAATGCGGGCGGCCTCGACGGCGCGTTGCGCCTCGATCTCGGCCTCCTGTATGGTGCGGACCTGCTGGATCTCCAGCGCGCGGGTGCGTTCGTCGGAGGAGATGCGCTCGACATTGACGATCATCGTCTGCGCGATGCGGGCCTTCTCGGTGGCTTCGCGTGCGGCGATCTCGGCCTCGTCGACTGCGCGGGTGCGCTCGATCTCACGGCGGCGTGTCTCCTCCTCATTGGCGATACGAGCGTCGGTGACAACGCGGTCCTGCTGTATCCGGGCCTTCTCGATCGACTCGCGGGCCGCGATCTCGGCTTCCTCGACGGTACGCATCCGCTCGATCTCGCGCTGGCGGACCTCGCGCTCCGATGCGATCCGGGTCGTGTCGATCGATCGCTGGTTGGCGATCCGGGTTTTCTCGATCTCCTCACGCGCCAACAGCTCCTTCTCCTCGATGGTGCGGGTGCGCTCGATCTCCTTTTGGCGGGTCTCGCGCTCGGAGGCGATGCGGGCTTCGGCAATTGCCTGCTCGTTTGCGATCCGCGAGCGCTCGATGGCTTCGCGCGCCGAGATCTGGGCTTGCTCGGCCTCGGTCTCGCGCAGGGCGCGTTCGCGGGCTACTTCCGTGCGCTGGAGCGCGCGGCGCATCTCGATGTCGCGTTCCTGCTCCAGCCTCGCGGTCTCGCTCTCGCGCTCGATGTCGAGCGCCTGTCGCTCGGCTTCGAGATTGCGGGTGCGGATCCTGATCATCGAGTCCTGCTCGATGTCGTTGCGCAGCTTCCGCTTGGCCTCGATGTCCTCCATCAGGCGCGTCAGACCCTCGGCGTCGAACCGGTTCGACGGGTTGAAGAACTCAAGGTCGGTCTGGTCGAGATCGGTGATCGCAACCGATTCGAGTTCGAGTCCGTTCTGGGCGAGCGCTTCGGCCGCATTGGTCTTGACGCGAGTGACATAGTCGCCGCGGCGCTCGTGCATTTCCTCCAGGGTCATTTCGGAGGCGACCGAGCGGATCGCGGAAATAAACTTGCCGGCCAGCAGCGCGTGGAGCTGTTCCGGCTCCATGGTGCGGCGGCCAAGCGTCGCCGCTGCGATCGACACGGCTTCGTGGGTCGCTTGGACGCGGACATAGAAGTCGGCCTCGATGTCGACACGCATGCGGTCGCGGGTGATGACCGCATCCTGTTTGGAACGCACGATGCCCATTGGCAGAACGTTCATGTTGACCGGCGTATAGTCGTGGATAAAGGGCAGCACAAAGGCGCCGCCGTTGATCACCACGCGCTCGCCGAGGAAGCCGGTTCGGACGAACGACACCTCCTTGGAGGAGCGGTGGTAGAGCCAGTTGACGATGTAGACGCCAACCACGATCACGATGATCGCGACGATCAGCCAGAGGATTAACTCGCCGATCAGGATCCCTGACATGTTTTGCTCCCTCTAATCGTCTCGGCGTCATCGCGCGCCGATCGCCTTGAACTTGCGGACCTGATCCGTCAGCGCCCGCTCCACCGGCAGCCGCTCCATCGAAGAGGCGCCGTAGAAGCCATGGCAATGGCGTGTGTTCTTCATGATGAAATCGGCATCCGCGGGATCCGCGATCGGACCGCCATGGGCAAGCACCAGAATGTCCGGATTGACGCTCAACGCGGCTGACGCCCAGATGTCGATGCGTGCCGGGCAGTCCTGCAGCCTCAGTGCGGTCTGCGCGCCGATCGTGCCGCCGGTGGTGAGCCCGAGATGGCAGACGATGATATCGGCGCCGGCAATCGCCATTGCGGCGGCTTCGTTCTCGCTGAAGACGTAGGGCGTCGTCAGCAGGTCCTTCTCGCGCGCCTTGGCGATCATGTCGATCTCTAGCGCATAGGACATGCCGGTCTCTTCGAGATTGGCGCGGAAGACGCCGTCGATCAGGCCCACGGTCGGAAAGTTCTGGACACCGGCGAAGCCCAACGCCTTGAGTTGATCGAGGAACAGGTCCATGTCGCGGAACGGATCGGTGCCGTTGACGCCCGCGAGCACCGGTGTCGTGTGGACGACGGGCAGCACTTCGCCGGCCATCTCCAGCACGATGGCATTGGCGTCGCCATAGGGCATGAGTCCCGCGAGCGAGCCGCGGCCCGCCATGCGGTAGCGCCCGGAATTGTAGATGACGATGAGATCGACGCCTCCGGCCTCTTCGCACTTGGCCGATAAGCCGGTGCCGGCGCCGCCACCGACGATCGGCTCGCCGCGCTTCGCCATCTCGCGAAACCGCCTCAAAAGTGTAGCGCGTTCAAACCGGACCATCTGTCACCTCACTACTCTCCGGCGCGCCCCGGCGCGGCCGAACAGCGTTCGGAAAGCGCTCACGATGGTCGAGGCGAACTCGGGGTCGTTGATGTTCTGCTTGACGCGGATGAGCTCGCGGTTGCCGGTCTGCCGCACCGTGTGTTCCAGCGCGCGGAACAGAGCGGCGTCGGCCTCGGGGTCCCAGAAGGGCTGGCCGCGGGCACCGAGTGCGGAGACGCCGCCTTCGGGCAGGAAGAAGCGCACCGGCCCGTCCATCTGGTTGAGCCGCTCGCCGATCCAGCGGCCCATCCGCTCGTTCTCCTCCGCCGTGGTCCGCATCAGCGTCACCTGGGGATTGTGGACGTGGAATTTTCGGTTGCGGTAGCGTTCGAGGATGGTGTCGGGTGCGCCGAAATTGACCATGTCGAGCGCACCAACCGAGCCGACATAGGGCACGCGGGTGCGGATGATCGCGCCGAAGCGATCGTCCGTCGCCGGAAACACGCCGCCCATCAGGAGGTCGCAGATCTCGGTTGTGGTAAGATCGATGACACCCGCGAGCTGGCCGGACTCGACGAGCTTTTCCATCGAGCAGCCGCCGACGCCGGTGGCGTGGAAGACGAGGCATTCAAAGTCCGCGCGCAAATCGGCTGCGATCTTCTGGACGGCCGGCGTCGTGACGCCGAACATGGTGATGCCGACCGCGGGCAGCCCTGCGCTCGCAGCCCGCTCCCTGGCCTCACGGTGATCGAGCCGCGCCTTGACCATGCCGGCGATCGCGTTAGCGCCGTTCGACAGCACGGCGCGCGAGATCGAGTTGAGCCCCTGAACGTCGGTGACCGAGTGCATCATGGTGATGTCGGCAGGACCGACATAGGGCCCGACATCGCCGGAGGCGACGGATGAGATGATCAGTTTGGGCACGCCGACGGAGAGGGTGCGCATACCCGGTGCAACCAGCGATGCCGCCCCCGAGCCGCCCGCTGAGATCACGCCGGCGATGTTGCCTTGCCGCCTTATCCAATTCGCAAATGCGTCCGCCATCGCGGTGACCGCGACGCCCCGATCGGGCCCAAACACGGCCGAGCCACCGCGGCCGTGGTTGAGCGCGATTTCCTGCGCGGAGACGTCGCAAGTTGCCTGCTTGCCGCTGGTGGAGACATCGACCAGCCGCGTGCGCAACCCGCTACCGGAGATGATGTCGCGGATGAAGCGCAGCTCGGTGCCCTTGGTGTCGAGCGTGCCGACGACTAGGACGACTGGCGGTCCTAACGACTGGGACGTCACCGGCTCGCGCTTGCGCGGCGCCGTCTCGTCAAGGCGCGCAACCTGTGTCGAGAGCGTGCGCGCCGCCGCCTCGATCCTGGCGATCGGCGCGGGTTGGGACCAGCGTGTCGGCGACGTTGGGTTGGAGATGTAGATGCGGATCGGACGGTTAGGATGGGCGTGCTGTGGCGCCGCCTTCGCCTCTGCGCCGGCCGCGGGCACGTCGAGATCAGGCGTAAGCTCGGCATGAAGCCCGACGCCGAGCAGGCGCTGCTGCAGCTCGCGGTCAGCGGCGAGCCGCGCCGAGTCGATGATGCGGTTGATGCGGCCATTGACCATGATTGCGACGTTGCGCGAGACCGCGGTCGCCACGCCGATGTTCTGCTCGATCACGAGCACGGCAATGTCGTCGTCGTCGCCAAGCCGCAGCAGCATCTCCTCGACCTGGGCGACGATGACGGGCGCGAGCCCTTCGGTCGGCTCGTCCATGATCAGGAGCTGCGGATTGGTCACGAGCGCGCGCGAGATCGCGAGCATTTGCTGCTCGCCGCCGGAGAGCTGGCCGCCACCATGGTCCTTGCGTTCGGCGAGGCGCGGAAACGTCTCGTAGATGCGTTCGACGGTCCAGGCTCCGGCCCGCATTCCGCCGGCAAGCCGCAGATGCTCATCGACGCTGAGCGAGCGCCACAGACGGCGGCCTTGCGGCACATAGCCGACGCCGAGACGCGCGATGTGGGCCGGCGGCCGGCGCGTGATATCCTCGCCGCGGACGCGGATCGAGCCGCCCCTGACCGGCACCAGGCCCATGATCGCCTTGCACAGCGTGGTCTTGCCCATGCCATTGCGGCCAACGACCGAGAACACGCCGGCATCGAGCGAGAGGTCGACACCCTGCAGCGCATGCGAGTGGCCGTAATAAACGTCGAGGCCCCGGACCTCGAGGGCCGCGGCGCTGCGGCGAGCCTCATTCATGGCCGCCTCCGAGATAGAGTTCCTGCACCTCGGGGTCGGACTGGATCTCCTCCGGCAGGCCCTCCTTGAAGATGCGGCCGTTGTGCATCATCGTCACGCTCTCGACGACGCGCAATGCCACGTCCATGTCGTGCTCGATGATGATGTAGCCGATATGGGCCGGCAGTGAGGTCAGGATCTCGACCAGCTCGGCTCGCTCGGTCGGCGAGAGGCCGGCGGCAGGCTCGTCGAACAGCACGAAGCGCGGCGCGCCGGCAAGCGCCAGCGCGATCTCGAGCTGACGCTGCTGGCCGTGCGCGAGCTCGGCGACGCGCCGGTCCTTCACCGCGGTCAGATGCACCGCCTGCACCAGACTATCGGCGGCGTGCATCAGCGCGTCGTTCTGCCCGGGACGCAGGAACGAGAACCGTCCGCGCGAGACGCCGCGGCAGGCGAGGTAGACATTGTCCTGCACGGCGAGGCCGGGAAACAGCGCCGAGATCTGATAGGTTCGCCGCAGCCCGCGGCGGATGCGTTCGTAGGGCGGTAAATCCGTGACGTCCTCGCCGAAGAACCGGATGGTGCCGGACGAGGGCGGGAAATCGCCAGTGATGCAATTGAACAGCGTAGTCTTGCCGGCGCCGTTGGAGCCGAGCACAGCACGGCGCTCGCCGGGGCGCACGGTGATGGTAACGTCAGTCAGGGCCGCGAGCGCACCGAACAGCCGCGTTACCCCGCGCAGCTCCAATGCCGCGCCGGCGCCGACGGCGGAGAGGCGTTGCGCGACGCTATCCATGGCCGCGTCCTCCGCCGGGGCGGTCTGCTTGTCGACGCTGGCTCTGGCGCCAGCGCTGCCAGAGGCCGATGACGCCGTCCGACGACCAGAACACGATGGCGAGGAAGCCAAGCCCGATCAGCAGGCGGAAGCGGTTGCCGTCGAGCCCGATCTTGACCAGGAAGTCGAGCGCGAAAGTGCGCAGGAAGACGAAGACCAGCGCGCCGATGTAGGGACCGATCGGCCGCGTGATGCCGCCGACGACGGCGATGATCAGGACGTCGATGCAGGCGCCGACACTGACCGAGCCCGGCGAGATCTGGCGGTAGTTCCAGACCTGGAGCACGCCGGCGAGGCCCGCGATGAAGGAGGCGACTGCATAGGCCGCGACGCGGTGCGCATTGACGTTGAAGCCGAGCGCGGCCATGCGGCGCGGATTGTCACGCACACCCTGGAGCGCCAGCCCGAACGGGGCACGAGAGATATAGTCGACGGCGAAGTAGCAGAGTGCGGCGACGGCGAGCACGATGTAATAGAAGGGAATATCATCGCGCCAATTGACACCCCAGAAGTGTGGCGTCCCGACGGTATTGATCCCGGTGTGACCGTTGAAGATCGCCCAGTTCTGGTTGGTGAAGTAATAGAACGCTGCGCCGATCGCCAGCGTGATCATGATGGTGTAGATGCCCTCGGTGCGCACCGCGAGCGCGCCGCCGAGCGTGCCGAAGATGGTCGCGAGGGTGAGCGCCGTCGGGATGGCAAGCCACCACGGCCAGCCCAGGCTGATATTGGCGTTGCCGCTGACGCCGAACACCGCTACCATGTAGGCCGCGAAGCCCGCGATGGTGAGCTGCATCAGGCTGACCATGCCTCCATAGCCGGCGAGAAACATCAGGCTGAGCGCGATGGTGCCGAGGATCAGCGTCGTCGCAAAGATCTCGATCAGGAAGAAGCCGTTGGCGATCAGCGGCATGATCAGGAGGATGACCGCCACGATCCAGGCCGCGGGATTGTTGATGTCAGGCCACCCGCGAGCGGCCGGACGTTGAGCCGTTGAGGCGGGCTTGTGAACCTGGACGCGGGCGTCGTGGGTGACGGACATGTCAGCGCCTCGCGAGCAGGCCTTGCGGCCGAAGCGCCAGCACCAGCACCATGATTAGGAAGGTCACGACGATGGCGTATGTCGGGATGTAGACCGAGCCGAGCTGCTCGGCGAGGCCGATGATCAGCGCGCCGAGCGCCGCGCCAGGAATCGAACCCATGCCGCCGACGATCACGACCACGAGCGAAGCGAGCAGGAAGCGAATGTCCTCGCCGGGTGAGAGGGACTGGAAAGTGCCGCCGACCACACCGGCGATGCCGGCAAGTCCGGCGCCGAGCGCGAAGACGAGCACGAAGACGATCTGGATGCGCACACCGGTCGCGGCGAGGATATCGCGATCGTCGACGCCGGCGCGGATGATCATGCCGATCCGGGTCCGGTTGAGCGCGAGCCACATCGCAACGCCGATAATAACGGATGCCAGGAAGATCACGAGCCGCACCAGGGGATAGCGCAAGTACACCGGCTCGCCCGAGGATTTCACCGCAGTGATCAGCGGCAGCTCGATCGGACCGATCAGCCAGTTCGGGGTCTGGATCTGGTAGAAGTCGCCGCCGCAGGCCCACAACATCAGATCGGCAAACACGATCGAGAGCCCGATCGTGACCATGGTCTGGCGCAGATCCTGGCCTTCCATGCGGCGGAAGACGAGGACCTGAAGCAGGACGCCGACCAGCGCCGTCAGGATGAAGGCGATGATGAACGAGAGGATCCAGGAGCCGGTCGAGGCACTGATGGCGTAGCCGACATAGCCGCCGAACAGATAGAGCGAGCCGTGCGCGAGATTGACGTTGCGCATCAGGCCGAAGATCAGCGTAAAGCCGCTGGCGACAAGGAAATAGAGACCACCAAGGGTGATGCCGTTGAAGAGCGCGTTGAGGAAGACCCGCTTGCGGCCGATTGCTTCTTCAAGCCCTGGCGGCCACACCGCGAAGATTAGCCAAAGCGCTACCGCGATCCCGATGATGACAATCAGCGCCCAGGCTGGATGGCGCTCGACAAAGCGGGTCATGATCGCCGCTCCGTTCCCACGTCACTCCAACCCTCTTTCCCCAAACGGGGTGAGGGGGCACGCAGACCGTTGCCGGCCGCAAGCCCTGCCATGAAGGTGCGCTCCCTATCGACCGCGATCCTCTTTTCGGGACCGCGTTCCGCACATCCTAATGGGGCCGCGAGGGAAGCGCTTGATCGTGAGTATCTTTTCGCGCGCCCGTCAGGCCCGCAAAACCTTGGCCGCGCGGCGATAATCGGTCGGCGCCATCCCGACATTGGCGGCGAAGAAGCGGGTGAATGCGCTCTGCGATGAGAAGCCGAGATCGAAGCCGATATCGGCGATTGGCGCCTCGCTTGCCACCAGCGCCTCCAGCGCCTGCTCCATCATCAGCGTATTGAGATAGAGGTGTGGGGTGACGCCGGTCTGGGTGCGGAACAGCCGGTAGAAATGCGGCCGCGACAGGCCGGATTCGCGCGCAATGGTGTCAAGCTCGATCTCGGCGCCGGGACTCTCCGACATCATCTTGATACATTTGCGCACGCGGAAATCGGTGACTGAGCCGTTTGCGCGCGGATCGCGCGCGGTCTCGGCCTGCTGCCAGCTTTCGTCGTAGCAGATGTCGATCAGCCGTCTCAGCTCGCCATCAAGGCTGTTGAGCGAGGGTGCGCCGCACACGAGCGCGGCTGCGTGCCTGATATGCCTGTCCAGCGCAATCGACCGCGCGAACTGGGTGCGGCCGAAGCGCAGGCGGTCCGCGCCGGGCGCATCGGGCGCGAACCACTCCGCATTGACATAGAGCACGAAGAAAACGGCGCCGCCTTCGAGATCGGACGGCAGGAAATTGTGCGGTTCCCATGGATTGATGGCGACGACGGAACCTTCGGTGAGTTCGTAGCGTCCATCGCTGACATCGATGCATGCGGGACGTCCCCCGACATGGAAGATCAAATGACCTTCGCGATGTGCGTGGATGTTGAAAGGGCGGTTCAACTGATAAGCCGTCGCCCGACCAAAGCGGCCGTGGAAGACGGCGAGCGCCCGGCTCATGCCTTCCCTCCCAAAAGCTCTTGTCTTTTTTTGGTAGCGTTCAACAACCGGGGAGAGAATGCAAGGGCGCACGATGTCCGCGCCTTGCAAATCTCTCCCCGGTCAGTCATCGCTCGCGAACGAGACTACGTCAGTATTTCTTACATTCCGGTACTGTACGGCTTGGCAAACCGATCTTGGCGAACACCGCGGGGTCGTAGCCCAGCGTCTGGTTGACGTTCGGGATCACCTTCACGACCTTCGAAAACAACGCGCCCTTGCCGTCGTCGACGACCTCGGTGACGAAGTTGGTGCCGATCGCCTGACGGTTGGAGTCGAGCTTGATCTTGCCGTTGGGTGCGTCGAGTTCGATCTTGGCGAGGGCTTCCTTGTACTTGGCCTGGTTGTTGGAGAGATCACCATTGACCTGACGCAGCGCCAGGATCAGCGCCATGGTCGAGCCGTAATAGTTGGTGGCGAGCAGCGACGGGCTCGGGAAGCGCTTGTTCGGCGGGAAGGCGTCCTGATAGTCCTTCACGAACTTCTGCCAGCTCGGATCCTCCCAGGTGTCGGCCTGGCCGCTCGCGGCGAGCGTGCCGACCAGCGCGCTCTTGGCGTTGCCCTTGGACGACAGGATGGTCTGGTCGATCATGATCGAGCCGCCCATCAGATGCGCCTTGCCGCCAGCCTGCTGGTACTGGTTGAGGAAGTTGACGGCGTCGGCGCCACCGAGGCCGAGATAGATTGCATCGACGTCATCCGGCAGCGCGGCGATGACCGAAGCAAAGTCCTTGGTGCCGAGCGGCACCCATTGCCGGTTGGTGACTTGGCCGCCGGCGCCGCAGAACTCGAGTACGAGGCCGAACACCTGCGTATAGATGAAGGAATAGTCCTCGCCGACGGTCGCGATCTTGCGATAACCCTTGGTTTCATAGGCGTATTTGCCGAGGCCCACCTGCCACTGTGCGCCGTCCATGTTGTAGCGGAAGAAGTTCGGGGCAGGATCGACATAGGTCGTTTCCTGGGCGCCGGAGGCAGCGTTGATGAAGGTCAGCTCGGGATGGGTCTTTGCAAAATTCTTCACCGCGATGCCTTCGTCGCCGGACAGTGGCGACAGCAGGATCTGCACCTTGTCTTGCTCGATCAGCTTGCGCACGGCGCGCACGGCGGAATCCGGCGTCGCGTCGGTCGAAGCGATAACGAATTCGAGCTCTTTATCGCCGACCTTCTTGCCCAGCACATTGAGCGCCGTCTGGAAGCCGCGGATGCCGTCCTCACCGAGCACGGTGTAGGTGCCTTCGAGCGTTGCGGTGACGCCGACCTTGATCTTCTCCTGTGCGAACGCCGTGCCAGACAACAAAAGGCTGCTCAACGCAATAAATCCCACACTACCCTTCAGCATTGGTCTCCTCCCTAGTGTTTTCGCCGACGCCGTATTGTTTGATGTAGCGAGCGTGAACGTCCGGTTGTTGCACGGAAAGCTAGCCGATGCCGAGCGCGGCGCGGATGTTGTAACCCTCGTGTGGTTGACGCGCAGTCTCATTTTGATTGTTGCGTCGCAACGAGTTTGGTGACGCAATGTCGCGGAGGTAACGGCTGCACTGTCATTGCGCGGAGCTTCAGGCGAGCATGTCAACGCCGGCCCAGTCTAGTGCGCAATCGCGGGAGGGACCGAGACGCTTCCGCCGGTGCGCACCCTTGCGGTCAGCGCAAGCTTAATCTCGCCGGCAAACGTCGGCACGACCCGGGCCCTTCGGCAGGCGTTCAGCTAATAATTGTCCACCCAATCGGCCCGCTGCCTAAGCGTCAACTAGGTCGGCGGATCAGGACGACATCGCCGACCTGGATGAAATTGTTCCAATACGGCACCTGAAAGCCATTGTTGCCGAGGAACACCGTGCCTTTGTTGTTGGTGTATTGCTCCTTGTAATAGTTCTTCAGCGCGAATTGAGGATTCTTCGGATCGCTCTTCGTATCCCAAGGCGACAGAGCGACGATACGGGTGTTGGCGTTGACATGATACTGGGACTCGATCCTGACACGTGATGAGTGTGGTGCGGCCTGTCGATCGCGGCGATGCTGCCCACCGAGGTCATCAGCTCATTCGGCCAGTCGATATTGAAGCCGGAATATCATGCGCTGCGAACTGCCGATCGTGACGCCCGCGACGACGGGCGAGGCGAAATTGAGAATCGAGCCTTGTCCGTCGATGGTCAGATCCCTGGCGCCCTCGATCAGCCAATGGCCGGGGCTTGCTCGGCGGCGCGACAAAATTATAGACCGCTTTCGGAAAGATCACGGCTACGTAGCCGCCTGAAATCGCCTCCTCGATGGCGTGATCGAAATGACCCGAGGCACAGCTCGAATCTCGAACTATCATGCGAGCTCAAACTGCGTTTCAGAAGAGTGCGCTTGCAATGTTTAGTAGGTCGTGGTTCACTAAACAAATCGAGCTTGGCTGAATCCCTAAGAATTCCGACAAGCACGAGGAAACGTCCGTTTAGTCGTTCAGCCCATGAAGGACTGTATCGCTCTGCTCGAAGCATTCGAGCGGGTTGGAGAGTCGTGCCATGTCGATGGCCGGCCCCACTGGGAGGGAAAGCGTTATGAAACAGGCAGTAAAGGCGCTTCTTACTACTTTCGGAGTTCTCGCGTTCGCGCTCGGCGTCGGAGTGGGGACTGCGCCTGCGCATGCGCAGGGTAAGACCATCACGTTGTGCTGGGCCGCGTGGGATCCCGCCAACGCTCTGGTCGAACTGTCGAAGGACTTCACCGCCAAGACCGGTGTCGGCATGAAGTTCGAATTCGTGCCGTGGACCAACTATGCCGACCGCTTCCTCAACGAACTGAATTCGCATGGTTCGCTCTGCGATCTTATCATCGGGGATTCGCAATGGATTGGGGGCGCTGCCGAGAACGGTCAGTACGTCAAGCTCAACGATTTCTTCAAGAAGGAAGGAATCAGCATGGACGACTACATGCCCGCGACAGTGGTCGGCTATTCCGAGTGGCCGAAGAACAGCCCGAACTATTGGGCGCTGCCTGCCATGGGTGACGCAGTGGGCTGGACCTATCGCAAGGACTGGTTTGCGCGGCCGGAGATCCAGGCGGATTTCAAGGCTAAATATGGCCGCGATCTGGCCGTGCCGAAGACGCTTGATGAATTGCGAGAGATCGCAAAATTCTTCCAGGGCCGCGAGATTGACGGCAAGAAGGTCTATGGCGCTTCGATCTATACCGAGCGTGGTTCGGAAGGTATCACCATGGGCGTTTCGAACTATCTCTATGATTACGGCTTCCAATATCAGGATCCGAAGAAGCCGTATTCAATGGACGGGTTCGTCAATTCGCCCGGCGCTGTGAAGGGGCTCGAGGCCTACAAGGAGCTCTACAAGTGCTGCACGCCGCCCGGCGCGTCCAACTCCTACATGTCCGAAGGCCTTGACGCGTTCAAGTCGGGGCAGGTCGCACTGCAGATGAACTTCTTCGCCTTCTTCCCAGGCCTCTACAAGGATCCGAACGTCGGTGGGGACAAGATCGGCTTCTTCAGCAACCCGGCCGGCCCCGCGACACAAGCGACGCAACTCGGCGGGCAGGGGATTTCGGTGGTTTCCTATTCGAAGAACCAGGGCGAAGCGCTGCAATACATCAAATGGTTCTCCGGCGGAGACGTGCAGAAGAAGTGGTGGGCGCTGGGCGGTTATTCCTGCGCCAAATCCGTGTTGAACGATCCGAGCTTCCCGAACAGCGCGCCGTTCGCCGGGGAGTTTCTGAAGTCGATGGGAATGGTCGTCGACTTCTGGGCCGAGCCCTCTTATGCGCAACTCCTGCAAGCCGAACAGAAGCGCGTGCATGACTACATGGTTGCAGACAAGGGCACCGCGCAAGAAGCGCTCGACGGTCTGGTAAAGGACTGGAAGGCGATCTTTAAGGAAGAAGGCAAGAAGTTCTAGGGCAAACGCCTGGAGCGCACGCGAGCGCGCTCCAGGCTCTGTTCGGCAAAACCCGCAGGCGTCGCATAGTCGACGGTCGCGACGCCAGGATTGACCAAAGCCATGAACGATTTGAGTACCTCGTCGCAGATCACCTATCGGGCCGTCCCGATCCGACCAGGCGTGATACGTCGTATCCGCGGCCTTTCGGACCAGGCGCTCGCGTGGCTTTTCATCACACCGACGATCGTACTGCTGCTGGCGATCAATATCTTCCCACTTGTGTGGACGATCTATCTGTCGTTCACCAACTACCGCGCCAATCGGGCGAACGCGCCGACAATATGGCTGGGGACCGATTGGTATCAGTCGATTCTGACCGATCCAGACATCTGGGCGGCGATGCAGGTGACGGCGCACTTCGTGGTGTGGACTGTGCTGATCGAGACTGTGCTCGGGTTTGGTCTTGCCTTCCTGATCGACAAGAAGTTTCGCGGCCATGGCCTGTGGACCACCATCATTCTGTTGCCGATGATGCTTTCACCGGCAGTCGTCGGCAATTTCTGGACCTTTCTCTATCAACCGCAGATCGGATTGTTCAACTATGTGGTCGCTTTCTTCACTGGGCGCGACGCTTCGTCGTTCCAGATGCTCGGAGACGTGACCCTCAGTCCGTGGGCCATCATCATCGTCGATGCCTGGATGTGGACGCCCTACGTGATGCTGATTTGCCTGGCCGGGCTGCGTTCGATCCCGGATTACATTTTTGAGGCAGCGGAGGTCGATCGTGCGTCGAATTGGCGGCAGTTTTGGTCCATCACGCTGCCGATGGCTTTACCGTTCATCATGCTGGCTGTGCTCTTTCGCGGTATCGAGAACTTCAAGATGTTCGACATGGTCAACCTCCTGACCGGAGGAGGGCCGGGCTCGACCACGGAAGTCGCCTCGATCACACTGAAGCGCGCAGCCTTTGAGAGTTGGCGAACCGGCTATTCCTCGGCCTTCGCAATCATTCTGTTCGTGACCGTATTCGGCCTTGCCAACATCTACGTCAAGGCGCTGAACCGGGTGAAGAGCCGATGAGCGCCTCAAACGCAGCCCACTCAGTCGTCGAACCGTCGACCGGCGCTCGCCGCTTCGCCGGCCTGCTCGTCATACTGTATGCCATCATAACGATGGTTCCGCTGGCATGGATCGTACTGACCTCGTTCAAGTCGCCTGACGATGCGATCTCCTATCCGCCGAAGGTCCTCTTCAAACCCTCCCTTGAAGGCTATTGCAATGTCTTCACAACGCGCTCGCGCCAGACCAAAGAGTTTATCCAGACCCTGGGCCCGCCGCACGGGCTTTGTGACGACATCGCGCGCAGCCGCAACATGGTTGTCGCCGGACCGTCGAACTATGTGCCGCGCTTCATCAACTCGCTGATTATCGCCTTTGGTTCGACAGCGCTCGCCGTCGCGCTCGGCACGCTCTCAGCTTATGGTTTTTCGCGTTTCCGCGTGCCGTTGAAAGATGATCTCCTGTTCTTCATTCTGTCGACCAGAATGATGCCGCCAATCGCGGTCGCGATCCCGATCTACCTGATGTACCGAACAGTTGGACTGTCGGATACCCGACTCGGGATGATCCTGCTCTACACCTCGGTTAACGTCTCGCTCGCCGTCTGGCTTCTCAAGGGCTTCATCGACGAAATCCCGCGCGAATACGAAGAAGCGGCAATGATCGACGGCTATACGCGCTTTCAGGCTTTCGTAAAGGTGGTTCTACCGCAGGCAACTACCGGGATCGCGGCAACGGCGATTTTCTGCTTGATTTTTGCGTGGAACGAATACGCCTTTGCGGTGCTTCTGACCTCCGGCAACGCGCAGACCGCGCCCCCTTTTATTCCGATCATCATCGGCGAGGGCGGCCAGGATTGGCCCGCAGTAGCCGCCGGTACGACGATCTTTCTTGTACCGATCGTCGTTTTCACGGTCCTGCTCCGCAAGCATCTTCTGCGCGGCATTACCTTTGGGGCCGTCCGCAAATGAGCTTTGATGTGAACACGTCCACGCCCCACGTCAGCCTGACGAACAGAGTGCTGCGGCGCGGTCCGCTAGAAGCCGCCGCGACAACGATCATTGCTGTAGGCGTGGTCATGCTGATGCAGCCGTTTTTTCTCACGCTTTATTCCTGGTCTTTCGCGGTCACTCTATTTGGGACGGTGATGTTCACAATCGTCTCGAAGGTCAGGGAGTAGCGCTCGATGGCACAGATCAGAGTCGAAGCGCTCAACAAATCCTTTGGAGAGTTTCACGCCGTCAAGGACGCGAGCTTCACGGTAGATGACGGACAGTTCATTTGTCTGCTTGGGCCGTCGGGGTGCGGCAAGACCACAACACTGCGGATGATTGCGGGGCTGGAATTGCCGACATCCGGCACGATCAGGCTCGATGGTGACGACGTGACGATGAACCGTGCCTCCGCGCGAGATATCGCCTTCGTATTCCAGCTATTTGCGCTTTACCCGCATATGAATGTCAGGCGCAATATTGGCTTTCCCGTCAAATGCGAGGGGATCGGGGCTGCGGAGTGCAACCGGCGCGTCGTAGAGGCCGCTCGGATCCTGCGCATCTCCCATCTCCTCGATCGGTCCGTTTCGAGCCTCACCGGCGGCGATCGTCAGCGCGTCGCGCTTGGGCGGGCGATTGTTCGCAAGCCGAAGTGTTTCCTGATGGACGAGCCGCTCGGAGCGCTCGATACCGAACTGCGCGAGGCGATGATCCAGGAGTTGCGCGCGTTACATGACCGTCTTGGCGCGACGACCGTCTACGTAACGCATGATCAACTGGAAGCCATGGCGATGGCGGACCTGATTGCGGTGATGAACAACGGCGTGGTCGAGCAGATTGCGAGCCCACGCGACATCTATGACCGACCTGCGTCGCTCTTTGTCGCAGACTTCATCGGTTCTCCGTCGATGAATTTTCTGCCCTTCCGCGGCAGCCTGCAAGCTGGAGCGCAGACGATCCGGCTCGGTGATCGCGAAGTTGCGATACCCACCGTACGTGAAGCGCTAGCGGAGAGCGATCTTGTCCTGGGCGTCAGACCCGAGCATGTACGTTTTACCGATCGCGGCATGGTGCGGGGCGAGGTCTATGGATCTGAATATCTCGGTACGACCCAGATCGTGACCGTGACGACGCCTTACGGTGCTCTCAAGGCCCGCTCGCCGGCCAGCATGTCGTTTCAGATCGGGGCGAATGTCGGGCTCGAATTTCGGCCTGATACGTTGTCGATCTTTGACCAGACATCAGGCCGGGCAATCCGCACCGCGTTGTATGAAGGAGGCGCGCATGGCTGAAGTCGAAATCGGAGCGGTCTCCAAGGCGTTCGGCAAGACGCAAGCCGTCGTCGATCTGTCCCTCACCATTGGAGACGGCGAATTCGTTGCATTGTTGGGGCCAACCGGCGCCGGCAAGACGACGACGCTGCGTCTCGTCGCCGGACTCGAGACGCCCGACGGCGGTGCGGTCCGCATCGACGGGCGCGATGTGACCCGCGATGCGCCGGCTGATCGCGACGTCGCTTTCGTATTCCAGCAATATTCGTTGTACCCGCATCTTACCGTGTTCGAGAACATGGCCTTTGCGCTACGAGCTCCGGCCCGTCGCTTACCAGAGGCCGAAATTCGCGCAAAGGTCGAGCAGGTTGCGCGTCTTCTCCATATCGAAACCAAGCTCCGCAGCAAGGCGACGCATTTGTCGGGCGGGCAGATGCAGCGCGTTGCGATTGGCCGTGCTCTGGTGCGTTCGCCCTCGATCTATTTGATGGACGAACCACTTTCTTCGCTGGATGCCAAGCTGCGCGGTGAAATGCGCCTGGAGCTTAAGCGCATTCAGATGGATCTCGGCGCGACGATCCTCTACGTCACCCACGATCAAACGGAGGCCATGACCATGGCGTCGCGCATCGGCGTGATGGAGGCTGGGCGATTGATGCAGATCGGTACACCGCGCGAGATTTACGAGAACCCGGTCAACGCCTATGTCGCCGCACGGCTCGGCCAGCCGATGATCAACCTGCTTCCGGCCGGTCTATTTGCGGGCGCTCCGTCGAGCGCCAAGACCATCGGGGCGCGTACCGAGCACCTGGCTATCACGCGCAATGGCGGGGACGTGTCGGCAACCGTCACGCGGGTCGAACATCTCGGCGACCAGAGCCATCTGCACCTCAATCTCGGTGGCCAACCCGTTGTGACGTTGGCGGAGTCTGAGACGACGTTAAACGCCGGCGACGTCGTGTCTCTACGGCTTAACAAGCCGCTGTTCTTCGACGCGGCCGGAAAGAGGGTCGCGGCATGAGTCTCGATCGGGACTCCAGGGAGAATCTGGTGCGAGCGCTCGCGGAATCGGTGATCCAGCACGCTGAAGAACTGACCAGTCTCGATCAGGCGATCGGTGATGGCGATCACGGGTTGAACATGAAGCGGGGCTTTGAGGCAGTACTCGCGACATTGCCTGGCCTTGCGGACAGATCCCTGCAAGAAATGCTGAAGTCGATCGGAATGACGCTCGTCATGAAGGTTGGCGGGGCCTCTGGGCCGCTGGTCGGCACCTTCTTCATGGAGTTGGGCAAGGCGCTTCCGGAGCAACCGACTCGCGCCGACTTCGTCGCGGCCACGGATATCGCAATCAATGCCGTGAAGGCGCGCGGGCGCTCGGAGGCAGGACAGAAAACCTTGTTGGATGTCCTGGTGCCCGTGCAAGCGGTATTGGCTGAGGGAGGCGATGCGCGGGCGATTGCATTGGAAGCGGTGCAGGCTGCCGATCGCACGAAGCCAATGCTCGCCATTCGTGGCCGGGCCTCTTTTCTCGGTGAACGTTCCATCGGTCACATGGACCCCGGTTCGCGATCGGTGTCCTTGTTGATCGGCGCTGCAGCCAAAGTATTGGAATTCGAGGCAAGGTCATGAGCGGTCCAAATGGCGGTAATGTCGGAATCGTCATCGTTTCACATTCGCCCAAGATAGCGGAAGGTGCGGCAGATATGGTGCGGCAGATGGTGGGCAACGCGGTACCGCTCGCCTGGACAGGTGGCGACGTCGATGGAGGGCTCGGCACGAATGTTGCTGGAATCCTCGAGGCAATCGAGGCGGCATGGTCGCCGGCAGGTGTAGCTGTGCTCGTTGACCTCGGTGGGGCGGAGACGAATTCTGAGATGGCGGTGGAAATGCTGGCCGAAGATCGGAGGGCACGTGTCGTCATCTGCAATGCCCCTGTGGTTGAAGGAGCTGTGATTGCGGCGACGGAATCTTCGGGTGGTTCATCACTTGCCGCTGTCAAGCGTAGTGCGGAGGAATTCTATGCATGATGCCCACGCCAGCCGGGCAGGTGAAACGTCGGTGCCGCTGACCGCCTCAGCGGTACTCGTCAACAAGGTCGGCCTTCATGCGCGGCCATCGGTCAGGCTTACGCAGTGTGCGAAGAAGTTCGTCGCGAAGATCGAACTTGCTCTCGCTGGAGACGGCCCGTGGACGGACGCCAAGAGTCCGGTGAAGGTGATGCGTGTCAAGGCTCCGCAGGGGGCGACGCTGCATTTCCGCGTCACCGGACCCGACGGCGAGGCGGCGCTTGCTGCCGTGCTTGGGCTTGTGCGTGACGGCTTCGGCGAGGCTTGACGGCGGTGGTCGAGATCCAACTCACCGGCCGTGCCGCATCGCCGGGTCTCGCGTTCGGGCCGGTCACCATGCTGACTATGACCGTGGCCGGGCGAACGACGAGCGGGGATCCGGCGCAGGAGGCTGCAGCGCTGCGGGCGGCGATCGAGGGAGCTAGGGCGGAACTGGCCGAGCAGATCAAGACGATCCAGGGTGATGCGGCAGACATTCTGGAATTCCAGGCCGCGATGCTTGAAGACGATGCGCTCGCGGATGCGGCATATGAGGTCATCTCGACAGGGATCGCGGCCGACCATGCCTGGCGCCAGGCACTCGACGTAGAGATCGCGGGCTATCGCGCGGCTGAAGATGAATATTTCCGGGCCCGCGCCGTTGATATCGTTGACATCCGCGAACGCGTGCTTGCGCATCTGGGCGGTGCGGACACTGTCGCCAGGATCGCTGGCGGCTCGATTGTTGCGGCTGACGACATCACGCCTTCCACCTTTCTTGCGACCGACTGGTCGCAAGGCGGTGCGATCGCGCTGGCCGGTGGATCGCCGTCCTCGCATGTCGCCATGTTGGCGCGCGCGCGGGGGGCGCCCATGGTCGTCGGGCTAGGTCCGTTGTCTTGGAACGGGCAGCCACCGACGCTGGCACTGGTAGACGGGGATACAGGAAAAGTCATCTTCGATCCGGAGCCGGAGACCATTCGTCGCTTTGAGCAGCGTATGGTGGCTGCGAGGTCCGAACTGGCTGTCGCCGAGGCGACCAGCCTTGCGCCTGCCTTTATCGCCAATGGTCGGCGGATCGCGGTTCTGCTCAATATCGCCGCGCCAGAAGACCTTGCGAGCCTCAATCCCGCAATTTGCGACGGCATCGGCCTTGTACGCACGGAATTTTTGTTTGAGGCGGCTCACGGCCTGCCGGACGAGGAAACGCAATACAGGGTCTATCGGGACATTCTCGTCTGGGCCCAAGATAAGCCAGTGACGATCCGGACCCTGGATGCGGGCGGAGACAAGCAGATTCCCGGTTTGACGGTCGATGGTGAGAGCAATCCGTTTCTCGGCCTTCGCGGTATCCGCCTCTCGCTCGCGCGGCCGGAGGTGTTTCGCATGCAACTCCGCGCGCTCTGCCGTGCGGCTGTTCACGGGACGCTGAAAGTGATGTTGCCCATGGTTGCGGTCCCGTCGGAATTAGACCGAGCGAACGAAATACTTGACGCGGAGTTCTCGGCCCTCCAGGCGAAAGGAGTTGCCTGCGCTCGCCCGCCGCTCGGCATTATGGTCGAGGTTCCAGCGGCGGCGCTCTGTGCCCGGGATTTCGGCGCTGCATTCTATTCCATCGGCTCGAACGATCTAACCCAGTACACGATGGCGGCGGCGCGCGATATTGGCGCAGTCGCCGACCTCAATGATACCAGCAATCCAGCTGTGCTGGCACTGATTGCCGCGACCGTCGAGGCCGGGCTAAAGCGTGGTGTTGAGGTCTCGCTCTGCGGCGACGCTGCGGCCGACACCCACCTGACGACGGCGCTGCTCGCAACCGGCCTGACAACTCTCTCAGTGTCGCCGATTGCCGTCGCACGGCTCAAGGCCGCAATCGCAAAGGTGGGTTCATGAAGGACGATGTCGGCAAGGACACGCCTGGTGACAAGAACGTCGCGGAATACAAAATAATCCTGCGAAAGGTACTCGACAATCGACCTTCGGGGACGCGGCTGAAGCTTGCGGCGGCGTTGGGCAAGAATCGCTCTTTCGTGAGCCAAATCACGAATCCGGCTTATCTGGTGCCGATCCCAGCAAAGCATGTCGCGGTCATCTTCGAAGTCTGCCATCTATCCAGCGCGGAGCGTTCGGCATTTCTCGATGCGTACGGCCGCGCGCACCCCGGAAGACTGCGTGCACCCCACCGCGAAGCGCGCACGCGTATCATTTCGGTGACCGTACCTGAACTTGGTGACGATAAGAAGAATCGCGTGCTCGAACAGCTCATCGTGGATTTTGCCGCGCAGCTCGCGCGCTTTGCAGAAAGCGTCGGTTAAGCCATTGATTTTGAACTTTGGACCTGATGGGGAGGACGTTCATGAAAAAGCTGATCAACAGCGTAGATACGGTACTCGAAGAAAGTCTTGATGGCTTGGCTGCTGCGCATGCGGATCTCCTTGTGCTCGGCACCGAGCGGAAGTTTGTGCGCCGTCGAACATTGAGACCGGGCAAGGTCGCGCTGATTTCGGGAGGCGGTTCGGGACATGAGCCGCTGCATGCGGGCTATGTCG
This sequence comes from Bradyrhizobium sp. F1.4.3, assembly GCF_040548375.1. NCBI lineage: Bacteria > Pseudomonadati > Pseudomonadota > Alphaproteobacteria > Hyphomicrobiales > Nitrobacteraceae > Bradyrhizobium > Bradyrhizobium sp. F1.4.3. Next base: position 1,127,322 of record NZ_JBEPRN010000001.1, on the reverse strand, counting down.
GCCTCGGCATGCTTGACGCGGCTTGCCCCGGCCAGGTCTTCACCTCGCCGACACCTGACCAGATGATCGAGGCCGCGGAGGCTGTCGATACCGGCGCGGGCGTGCTGTTCATCGTCAAGAACTACGAAGGCGATGTGATGAATTTCACCATGGCGGCCGAGATGGCCGGCCGAGAGGTCGCAAGCGTGGTGACTAACGACGACGTGGCGGTCGAAAAGTCGACCTACACGACCGGTCGTCGCGGTGTCGCTGGAACGTTGATCGTGGAAAAAATGGTCGGTGCCGCGGCCGAGACCGGTATGCCCCTTGCCGCGCTCAAGACGCTTGGTGATGAGGTCAATCGGCGTACGCGCTCGATGGGGGTAGCCCTGCTGCCATGTACCGTGCCAGCGGCTGGACGGCCAAATTTCACATTGGCCGACAACGAAATGGAAATGGGCGTCGGCATTCATGGCGAGCCTGGCCGGCGCAGAGTTCCGTTGGCTTCCGCCGATGCGATCGCCGCCGAGGTACTCGACGCGATCCTGAAGGATCTTGTACCCAGCAAGGGCAGTGAAGTGCTGCTTCTCGTCAACGGGTTTGGCGCGACGCCTCTGATCGAACTCTATCTGATGGTTAATGCCGCAAAGCGGACTCTGGATCGTGCGGGAATCACGGCGACGCGTTTCCTGACCGGCTCCTACGTCACATCTCTCGACATGGCCGGCGTCTCGATCACCGTATCCGTGCTCGATAGCAATGCGACGAAATTATGGGATGCTCCAGTGCAGACGGCGGCTCTGCGTTGGGGCGTCTGATCTCGGCTCGCGGCTTAATCTTGATTGCAATCAAGGATCTATCGGCTCCGCCCCGCCGAAGCTAGTGATCGGCATGGCTATCTCTCCGGCCGCCACCTTGCGAGCGAATTTCTCCGGCTACATGGTGGCGTGAATGACGGCTACGCGGAGCTGAGGAGACGGCTCGATCAACCGGGTGGTCGTCACATCGTTCTGACCTCGAATTCCCCTATTAGAGGACAAATGACATGGACAAGAGAACTCTGCTGATCACGGGTTCGTCGACGGGATTCGGCCATGCAACCGCCAAGCTATTCGCCGACAGGGGCTGGAATGTTGTCGCCACAATGCGAGACGTCTCGGCCGCCGGAGATCTTGCCGGACGCAACAACGTGCTGGTGAGTCGCCTGGACGTGACCGAGCCCGCCAGCATCGACCAGGCGATTAAGGCCTCCATCGGGCACTTCGGCAAGCTCGACGCGGTTATCAACAACGCCGGGTATGGCCAGTATGGGATATTCGAAACGATTCCCCAGGAGAGCATCCAGAGGAACTTCGATGTCAACGTGTTCGGGGTCATGAATGTCATACGCGCGATCGTGCCGGTCTTCCGCAAGCAGAAGGAGGGACTCATCCTAAACGTCAGCTCCGTCGGCGGCTTGGTCGGTCTGCCCTCCATCTCGATATACCTCTCGACCAAGTTCGCGCTGGAAGGTTTCACAGAGTGCCTGTCCTACGAACTCGCTTCGCAGAACATCGTCGTGAAGCTTGTTGAGCCCGGCGGCGGCGATACCGCCTTCCACGCGCGATCGTCGAAGCAAAATGCCGGAGATGGCGGCATCGATAGCTACGGGCCATTTCTTGAGCGGGCCTACGCGGCGCTGGGCAAGCTGGCCCAGCATATGGCGACGCCGGAGCGCATCGCCGCGGTCATCTATGGCGCTGTCACTGATGGCACAAAGAGGCTGCGCTACTTCGCCGGCGACGACGTGAAGCATCTCGTCGAGGCCCGCCGGAAGTTAAGCGACGAAGACTACGAGAACTACATGCGCGGCCAGTTCGCTTGAACCGGGTGTTCGAGGCCTCGCATCGATAGTGGCGCTCAGGAGAATTGGATTGCGAGGAAAGGAGCGCTCAAGCTTGTGGCTGATCGGCCGTTAGAGCTCTTGGGTCTGTGTTTGTTGCGAAGCGAGTGCGGTCCGTCTTGGCAGGCGACCGATGGCCAGATTGATGAGTTCATGAGGCGGTTCTATCCGCCTGCTGGATCAAGATGATCCGTATCTCAAGAATTCAGAAGCAGCCTTCTGCCTTAATCCTAATTAGGGCAGGGCAACTCTCAGATTGATGTTCGGGCATTTCTGGCGAGATTTTGCTACACGGCGCGACGAGCTTTGCGCAGGCACCGATAGAGATGATTAAGTGACTGAAAATAAATGGAAATGTTGCACGGCGACAATGATGGATTGGACCGAGAGTTCAAGTTTTTCAATTAGTTGGAATGCGGCGTGTGCGCGACGTGTGCACCGGGAGATCAAGAAAGATCTTGTGATAGCCAGTATGAGCAGACCCTCATGCGCGGCCACGCCTTCGGCAAGCATGACGAGCGCGCGCGAATTGCGCTGCCAGTAGCCGCAATACAGAGAGGCCGGGCAGGGTGCATCACACCTGGCGGCTGGCTAGGGGCGATCTTGCTTTTCGCCCGCTCGCCGTAAGATCGAGATGGGATTTCAGGCTTTCCCGCAGCCGTCCTGAAGCTTCATTGTGCTCCGTGATTAGGGCCGGTCCACGGCCATTGGCTCAAAAGCCCATCGTGTACGATCAGGCAAAACGAAGCCGCTGGTCGATGCCGAGCCGCTTTGATTTCTCAAGCATCGCATGGCCGAGCGCAATATCCGACAGCGAAAGCCCACGATGCCAGAGCAGATTGGTCTCGGCGTCGCTCTGCCGCCCCGGCTTGAGACCTGCGACGATCCGCCCGAGTTCCGTATGCAACGTCGTCTCGGACAGTTTCCCAGCCTCGACATGGGTTCGCAGACTGCCGAATTTACCGCCCTTGCACTGGCCCCAATCGTCGACAACCAATTTCGTTATTCCGTCCGTCAGCGCCAGTTCGACCGCGCTCATCGTGTCATGGGGGACCACAAGAGCGCCCTGCCTGATCCAATCGGTTTTGAGGAGCAGCGTCGGCTTGTCGAGCCGGGAGGCTTGTCGTCAGTTCGCGGCAACTCCGATCTTCTCGAGCTGTCGCCAGTTCAGCGGGCGTCACCGGTCGTTCTGCCGAGCCGCTCCGACAATCCGATCCAGAATCTGGTCGAGGATCGGCATCGATGTTGCGAAATTGAGCCTGACAAACTGTGAGCAGCCGGGGTCAAAGGTCTCGCCGGCGCTGAAGCCGAGTCGGGCTTTGTTCAGGAAGAACTGGAATGCCGCCGCTGACAGACGGAGTTCGCGGCAGTCGAGCCAAGCCAGGTAAGTGGCTTCCGGAGCATGGAAGCGGATTTCCGGCACCTCCGCCGCAAGCACATCCACGACTCTGTTCCGAGCCTTGTGAAGGTGGTCCATCACGGCATCGAGCCAGGGCTGGCCTTCCGTCCAGGCGGCCACCGTTGCGTCGGCGCCGATGACATTGGCCTGACCTGTCAACCGGAGCGGGATACGGTTGTGAAACCGCTTGCGCAGGTCGTCACTGCCGAAGGCGATCACGGCGCAGCGCAGGCCGGGAATGTTGAAGCTTTTGGTCGCCGAGTTGAGAGTCACGGTGCGCGCGGCAATGTCGGGTCCGAGCGAGGCAAACGGAATGTGCTGGTATCCAGGATAGACCAGATCGGAATGAATCTCGTCGGAAATGACGATGAGATCATGGTCGATGACGAACCGGGCCAATGACAGCAACTCGTCCCGGGAAAACACCCGTCCCGTCGGGTTCTGTGGATTGCACAGCACGAAGATGCGGGTTCGCTGGTCCACCAGCGCCGCCAGTTCGTCGATGTCGAAGACGTGGCGGCTCCCGTTGTCGCGCATCGGCAGCGTCAGAAGCCGGCGTTCCGTCGTGCTGATGGCGTCGCGAAACGGCGGGTAGTTCGGGACCTGGAGGACGACGCTGTCGCCGGGATCCGAGAACGCCAGGATCGGCGCGTAGGTCCCCTGTACCAGATCCGCCAACGGCAGCACGAGATCGGGCGAGAGCTCCCAGCCGTAGCGGGACTTCATCCGGTTGGCGAAGGCCGCGGCGACGAGTCGGTCCGACTTCTGTCCGTCGCGCAGCGGGTAGCCATAGTCGCCATCCCGGACGATCCGCTCGATCGCCGCCTGGATCGGGGCGGCGACGGAAAAATCCATGTCTGCGACGAAGGCAGGCAAGACGTCGGAATCGTACTGATTCCACTTGGCGTTACGGCGCGCCCGCAGCGCAGATTGCGATAGTTCGAAGCTGATCGTTTCTCGGCTGCTGCTCATGATCTCTGTCCGCGGCGCTTTCGTTGGATGGGAGGCGGTGTCAGATTATGCGAGATGGCAGGCGACCGCATTGCCATCCGTGAGTTTTCGTAAGGCGGGATCGTCGGTCTCGCACTGCTTGACGGCCACCGGGCACCGCGTCCGGAACCGGCACCCGCGCGTCGGAATGCCTTGTCCGACCTCGCCGGCCAGCACAGCCGCCGGCTTCCTGTCGAGGCGCGCCGATGGAATGGCGGCCAGCAGTGCGCGCGTGTAGGGGTGACGCGGGTTGCGCCACAGCGTGGCATGGTCGGCGCTTTCAACGATCCGGCCGAGATACATCACGAGCACGCGGTCGGCAAAATAGCGGACCACCGACAAATCGTGCGAGATGAACAGATAGGCGAGCCCGAGATCCTTCTTGAGGCCGACCAGCAGGTTGAGGATCTGCGCCTGGATCGACAGGTCCAGCGCGGATACGGGCTCGTCGCACACCACGAGCCTGGGATTGAGGACCAGCGCGCGGGCGATCCCGATGCGTTGGCGCTGACCACCGGAGAACTCGTGCGGATAGCGCTGCAGCGCCTCAGGCGGGATGCTGATCTTGCCGGCGATGTCGAGAATCCGCCGTCGCCGTTCTCTGGGATCCCTGACGCCGTGAACCTTGAGTGGCGTATCCAGGATGGTCCCGATCCGCTGCCGCGGATTGAGCGAGCCGAACGGATCCTGAAAGACCATCTGAACCGAGCGGCGAACCGGGCGCAGTGCGCGCTCGTCGAGTTGGCTGATGTCCGCTCCGTCGAGGCGTATCGTGCCCTCGCTCGGCCGCAGCAGGCGGACGATGGTTTTGCCGAGAGTCGACTTTCCGCAGCCGGATTCGCCGACCAGCCCGACCGTTTCGTGCTCGGCGACCTCAAGTGAAACGCCGTCGACGGCATGCAGCGTATGCCCGCGCGTGGTATAGCTGGTGCGCAGATTCTCAACTGACAGCAATGGCATCGAGGCGGCCTCCCTGAGCTTGGAGCTGGCAGCATGCGACCGACCAGCCGGAGCGGATGGTGCTGGGCGTGATCGTCGCCAGCGCGGGCTGTGCCAGGTGGCAGGCCGCTGCCACCCTTGGGCAGCGGGGTGCGAATGAGCAGCCGGTCGCTCCGGCCGCGGACGCGACCGAGCCCTTGATCTCGGTCAGTCGCCGGTCGGTGTAGTGCGCGTCGTCGCCGACGGACGATGCAAGCAGGCCCTGCGAATAGGGGTGTTTCGGGCCCGCGAAGAACTCGCCGACCGAGGCCTGTTCGACAATCCGGCCTGCATACATCACCGCGACCCGGTCGGCCCATTGCGCCACCGCGCCAAGGTCGTGCGTGATCAGCAGCATCGCCATCGAGAGCTGTTGCCGCAGGCGATCGAGCAGTTCCATCACCTGGGCCTGGATGGTGACGTCGAGCGCCGTGGTCGGCTCGTCCGCGATGAGCAGTTGCGGGTTACAGGCAACCGCGATGGCGATCATCACGCGTTGCCGCATTCCACCGGAAAAATTGTGCGGAAACTGGTCGTAGCGGCGTTGCGGCTCGGCAATGCCGACGAGGTCGAGGAGTTCGATCGCGCGGGCTTTGGCCCTCTTGCGCGACAGCCCTTCATGACGCCGGATGATCTCGCCGATCTGCGCCCCGATCGTCAGCACCGGGTTCAGCGACGTCATCGGCTCCTGAAGGATGATCGATATCCCTTTGCCGCGAATGCGGCGCAGTTCACGCGACGATACCGTCGCGAGATCCTGACCGTTGAACACCACCTGTCCCCCGGCGATCGAGGCGGTCGGTGGCAGCAGCCGCAGAATTGAAAACGCGGTCAGCGACTTTCCGCAACCGGACTCTCCGACAAGCGCCAGGGTCTTGCCGTGTTCAATGGCAAAGGTGATGCCGTGCACCGCCTCGCCTCGCGGAAAGCCGATCCTGAGATCGAGCACTTCGAGGACGGGATGAGGTCGTTGCGGCAGACTCATCGTGTCTCCGATCGCGGATTGAGAATGTCGGTCAACCGGTCGCCAATGATGTTGATTGAGAGCACGGTCAGCACGATCGCGAGACCCGGCAGCGCGGTCAGATACCATTCGCTGCGCAGCATGGTCCGGCCGCTGCCGATCAGGCTGCCCCAGCTCACCCGATTGGGATCGCCAAGATTGAGGAACGACAAGCCGGCTTCGGCAAGAATGCCGTTCGCGACCAGGACCGATGTCGCAACGACCAGGGTCGGAAGCGCGTTCGGCAGGATTTCCCGGACAATGATCCGCGTGGTGCCGTAGCCGAGGCCGCGTGCGGCCAAGACGAAGTCGGCATCGCGCAATGTCATGAACTGGGAACGTGCCAGCCGGGCGATCATCGGCCAGGAGGCGAGGCCGATCGCCAGGACGATCAGGAAGATGGAGGGATCGCCGATCGCGAGAATGACGATCACCAGCAGGATCGCCGGAATGGTCTGGAATAGTTCGGTCAGGCGCACCAGGACATTGTCGACGATGCCGCCGAAATAGCCCGCGAGCGCGCCGATCGTGGTGCCGATCACGAGACCGATGAGGGCGGCGAAGAACCCGACCAGCAGCGAGACCCGCGCGCCATGGACAATTCCTGCCGCGAGGTCACGGCCGAGTGTGTCGGTACCAAGTGGGTAGCCCCAGTCCTGTCCGGGCCACAGCAGCGCCGGCGCGACCATGTCGAGCGGGTCGGTAGGGTAGATCAGATTGGCGGCCAACGCGATCGCAACGACGCCGATCAACGACATCGCGGCGAAACACAGGAACGGGTCGCGCAACCACGTCACCAGCCATCGTCGCCGGGCGTTCATGATGCGCGTCGCCGCCAGCGCGGGAGCCGCGACCGGAGTGGCCGAACTGTCAGCGACGACATCTGTCATGTTCCATCCGCCTGTCCGTGGAAGCTAGAGTTCGATCCGCGGGTCGAGCCACATCACGATCCAGTCGATGATGACATTGGTCACGATCACGACGACGCAAGACAGCAGCAGGATCCCCAGCAGCACATTGAAGTCGCGGGCGACCAGCGAATCCATGGTCAGGCGACCGAGCCCCGGCCAGTTGAAGACGGTCTCCACTACCACGGCGCCGCTCAAGAGGTTGGCAAGGTGGAGGCCCGCGACCGTGGTCACCGGAATCAGCGCATTGCGCAGCGCGTGACGAAATTGCAGGACGAGCGGGTGCAGGCCTTTGGCGGCCGCGGCGCGTATGAAATCCTGCCGCAGCACGTCGAGCATGGCGGCCCGGGTCAGGCGAGCATAGATCGCAACGAAGAAGGTCGCGAGCGCCAGCGCGGGAAGGACCAGATGCAGAACTCGATCGCGCAGCAGCGCGAGGCCGGTCATCCCGGCGCCGATCGTTTCGCTGCCGCCGGAGGGTAGCCAGCCGAGGCGCGCCGAGAACAGCACGATCGCCATCAGGCCGACCCAGAATCCGGGCGCGGAATAAAGCAGCAGGACGATTGCCGTCAGCAGTCGGTCCGGCCATTTGTTGGCGAAGACCGCCATGATCCATCCGAGCAGGATACCGAGCGTGACGGCAACGAAGAAGGCCGACAGCATCAGGAGCAAGGTGTTCGGAAGACGTTCCATGATGACATTGATGACGGGCACACCATAATTACTCGATGTGCCGAGATTGAGGACGGCAATGTTGGCGACATAGGTCATGAAGCGCGTGGCCAGGGACTGATCGAGTCCAAGGGTTCGACGTAGCGTCTCCATCGTCTCCGCGGTCGCGGAGCCCGACATGCCGGCAATTGCATCGGCGGCGTCGCCAGGCATCAGGTTCAACAGCAGGAAGTTCAGCGCGACGATGCCGAGGATGGTCGGGATCGCCTGGATCGCGACGCGGCGCAACATCTGTCGGGCTGGGCCGAAGGTCACGATCCCGCGCTCTCCTCGAACCGGCGATCGACGGTCGGCAGGCCGCGGCGGGTCATACCGGCGCTCCCGTCACGATGTGACGCTCGAGAAAGTCCAGCCGGTCCTGACCCCAGTAAAGCTCACCCTCGAACAGGTAGGTCGGCGAACCGAAGACGCCGCATTCGATCGCTCGAGCCCGGTTCTCGTTCCAGCGCTCGCCGACGGCTTGCGCCTGTTCACAGGAGAGCAAACGCTGGCCGTCGTAACCATTCGCGTCGGCAATCTCGCGTCGAATCTGGGTGGCGCCGATATCGGCGGCGCTCTCCCAGTAGGCGCGTTGCAGCGCGAGGGCGAGCGGCATGCCTTCGGCGCCGGTGGTTTCCGCTGCGACCACCATCATCGCGGCAGGCGTCGGGTCCTTCAGGTCACTCGGTCGGTTGTCCGTTTGCATGGGGACGCCGAGATGGCGGCTCCATCGCCCGATCTCCGAGCGAACGTAACGCTGTCGCACCGGCGGCTTGTTCTTTAGCGGGATCCAGCCGTGTTCGTCGATGGTGGTCATCAGCAACGGCCTGATGCGCAGGTTGTGGCGTCTTGCCAGCGTGACCAATCGTTCGGCGCCGAGATAGGCCCAGGGAGAACTGATGGAGAAGAAGTATTCGATGACCTGCGTCATGTGACCGGCTGTCGCACCAAGCGCTATATCGTGGAATCCGTCGCCGCAGCGTGAGTGCGGCATTCGAGCGGGGATTAGTGCAAATATCGCAGCCGCTCGCTATCGCTTTCGACAGGTCTTTGGCCGGTCTTTTGCAATAGATCATTTCAAAAATGAAACTATTCACGAGGATGAAGCTCGTGCCAGAAATTACGGCGCGCGAAACATCATCGATCGCCGTGCCATTTGTTGTGATCGGTGCCTTGTCGCGTACGGCAACGATAGAGGACCGAGATTGATGGGTGAGCCGAAGCTCAAGCTGTCTGCCGACGTTGGCGGAACGTTCACGGACGTCGTGCTGGAACATGGGGCGCGGCGCTGGACCGGAAAGGTTCTGACGACGCCGTCGTCGCCGGAGGAAGGCGTCCTTCGCGGCGTGAGCGAAATTCTGGCGCGCGCGGAGAAGGCCATCTCCGACGTCGACATCTTCATCCATGGAACGACCCTGGCGACCAATGCAATCATCGAGAGGCGTGGCGCGAAGGTCGCGCTTATCGTCACCGATGGATTTCGTGATGTGCTCGAGATCGGCACCGAAAGCCGCTACGACCAGTACGAGCTGGCGCTGGTGCGGCCGAAGCCGCTGGTCGAGCGGCCGCTGCGATTTGCGGTACGCGAGCGGATGGATGCGCGCGGCGGCGTCCGTCTTGCGCTGAACGAGGCGGATGTGCTGGACGTCGCGCGGCAGTTGAAGGCGGAGAAGGTCGAGAGCGTGGCGATTGCCTTCATGCATGCCTATGCAAATTCGGCACACGAGCTGGCAGCCGCGAATCTGCTACGCTCGGAGATGGCGGATCTCTACATTACGCTGTCCTCGGAAGTCTGCCCAGAGGTCCGGGAATTCGAGCGGACATCGACCGCTGCCACGAATGCGTACGTGCAGCCGCTGATGGACGGCTATCTGGCGCGTATGCAGGACAAGCTCAACGCAATGGGCTTTCGCGGCGCGCTGTGCCTGATGACGTCCGGCGGCGGTCTCACCTCGGTCGAAACGGCGCGAAAGTTCCCGGTGCGGCTGGTTGAGTCCGGCCCGGCGGGCGGGGCGGTGTTCGCTGCGCAGATTGCGGCGCAGCTCGGCGAACGCAAGGTGCTGGCCTTCGATATGGGCGGCACGACAGCCAAAGTCAGCCTGATCGAGGACTTCCGTTCAGAAACGGCGCGGGTGTTCGAGGTCGATCGGGCGGCGCGGTTTCTGAAGGGGAGCGGTCTGCCGGTTCGTATCCCCGTGATCGAGATGGTTGAGATCGGTGCCGGCGGCGGATCGTTGGCGCGACTCGATTCACTGAAGCGAGTGACGGTTGGTCCGGAGAGCGCATCCTCCGTCCCGGGTCCGGTCTGCTACAATGGCGGCGGATCCGATCCTGCGGTGACCGATGCCGACGTCGCGTTGGGCCTGATTGATCCGGCGAGCTTTGCCGGCGGTACCATCAAGCTCTATCCCGATCTGGCGAAGGCGGCGCTCAAGAAGGTCATCGGGGATCCGCTCGGGCTCGAGGCAGAGATGGCTGCCTATGCCGTCTACGAAATGGTGTGTGAGAATATGGCCAGTGCCGCGCGCGTCCACGCCGTCGAGCGCGGCGCGGTGGCCAGCAGCCACACGGTGATCGCATTCGGCGGTGCTGCGCCGCTGCATGTGGCGCGGGTCGCGGAGAAGATCGGGGCCGATCGCGTGATCGTCCCGCCCAATGCAGGCGTCGGTTCCGCCGTCGGTTTCCTGGCGGCGCCGATCTCCTACGAAATGGTCAAGACCAAATACATGCGGCTGGAAGGTTTCGACGCCGCGGCTGCGACCGAACTGTTGCGCGGCATGTCGCGCGATATCCGCGCATGGGTGGATCCGGCGGCGCAGGGCGAGCCGGTGGTCGAGCGCCGCGTTGCGTTCATGCGCTATGTCGGGCAAGGGCATGAGATTGCCGTCGAACTACCGGTCCGTGATCTCTTGGCGACCGACACCCCCGCGTTGCGCGCGCGGTATGAGGCCGATTACGAGAAGCTGTTCCGCCGCTCGATCCCGGCGGCGGCGATCGAGATCATGGCTTGGTCGGTCGACGTCTCGACCGTTTCGAAACTGCCCGAGCAGGTCCAGGACGTCGACCAACATTCGGTGGCCGCGCCCGGTGAAAGCATCCGGATTTTCGACGGCAGGGCCGGCAAGGCGATCGACGTGTCGCGCTACCGTCGCGAGAAGCTGGCGGTCGGCGCTCGCCTGTCGGGGCCGGCGATCATCGCGGAAGAGGAAACCTCGACATTCGTCACGGAGAGTTTTGACGCCTGGATCGATGGCCTGGGGGCAATCGTGATGGAACGCAAGGGAATGATGGCGTGACCGAAGCGCGTCTCAATCTCATCGATAAGCAGATCATGTGGAGCCGATTGATCGCGGTCGTCGAGGAGCAGGCCCAGACGCTGCAGCGGACGGCTTTCAGCACTATCGTGCGGGAATCCGGCGATCTCGCCGCCGGCGTGTTCGATGCAAGGGGCCGGATGCTGGCGCAAGCGGTGACCGGAACGCCCGGCCACATCAATTCGATGGCGTTGGCCGTGGGACATGTGATCGATCACTACCCGATCGCGACGATGCAGCCGGGCGATGTCTTCATCCACAACGACCCGTGGTTGGGAACGGGGCACACCAACGATTTCTCGCTGACGACACCCTGCTTTCGCGACAGCGAATTGGTCGGGTTTCTCGCCTGCAACAGCCATCTGATGGATATCGGCGGGCTGCGTGACATGTCGTCGTCGACCGACGTGTTCATGGAGGGGCTGTACCTGCCGATCCTGAAGATCGTCGACGGCGGCGTGCTCGACGAAACGCTGTTGGCGGTGATCCGCGCCAACACGCGCCAGCCGGTGGAGACGGTCGGCGACGTCTATTCGCTGATGAATTGCAATGATGTCGGCTGCACGCGTCTTTTGGAGATGATGGACGAGTTCGGGATCGACGAGCTCGACGAACTCGCTGACCACATCATTGATACCTCGCGCGACGCGGTGAAGGCCGAGATCGCCAAACTGCCCAAGGGAACCTGGCGCTCGTCGCTGATGGTCGACGGACAGTCGGAGCCGATCGAACTCATGGCGACGCTGACCGTCTCGGAAGGCAACGTCCACGTCGACTATGCCGGATCGGCGGGGATGACGCGGCACAATTTCAATGTGCCTTACTGCTACACGCTGGCTTACACCTCCTATGCGCTCGGCTGCATCATCGCCCGCGACATTCCCAACAATGCGGGCTCGCTCGAGCCGCGCACCGTCGCCGCGCCGCAAGGCTCGATCGTCAACGCGATCAAGCCGGCCGCGGTGGTCGCCCGGCATCTCATCGGCCTGATGTTGCCAGACCTCGTGTTCGGCTGCCTGCGCCAGGCGATTCCGGATCGTGTGCCTGCCGAAGGCTCCGGCGTGCTCTGGAACATCGGCGCGAGTGGTCCGAGATCAAGTCCGCCGCGTTTTGGTGAAGAGTTCATGGTCGGCGTCGTCACCACCGGCGGCATGGGTGCGCTGCCGTTCCGTGACGGCCTGTCGGCGACAGGATTTCCTAGCGGGGTGCGCGGTGGCCCGATCGAAATATTCGAATCGATGTCGACCGTTATCGTCTGGCGCAAGGAATATCGCCAGGACTCCTGCGGCGCCGGCCGCATGCGCGGCGGCCTCGGCCAGCACATCGAAATGGAAAACGGCATCGACGAGCCGTTCTTCTTCAACTGTGCCTTCGAGCGGATGAAATTCGCGCCGCGCGGGTTTGATGAGGGCTTGAACGGCGCCGCCGGCTATGTCGGCTTGAAATCCGGCGGCAAGCTGCCGGGTAAGGGTCGTCATCTCGTCCCCGCCGGTGAGCGGGTTGTGATCATGTCGCCCGGCGGTGGCGGCATCGGCGATCCCAGGCAACGTGACCGGGAGAGTGTCGAGGCAGACTTGAGAAACGGTCTGGTGTCGGCGCAAGCCGCGCATGAAGTCTATGGCTTGGAGAGAAAGCCATCCGACGCGTCGCGAACCGAGCCTCTCCGGGAATATCAGCATGGATAGAACAGCGTCTTCGAGCCTTATCGACAAGCAGATCATGTGGAGCCGCCTGATCGCGGTCGTCGAGGAGCAGGCCCAGACGCTGCAGCGGACGGCCTTCAGCACCATCGTTCGGGAATCCGGCGACCTTGCCGCCGGTGTGTTCGATGCGAGGGGCCGGATGCTGGCGCAGGCCGTGACCGGAACGCCCGGCCACATCAACTCGATGGCGTTGGCGGTCGGTCACGTGATCGACCATTATCCGGTCGCGACCATGCAGCCGGGCGATGTCTTTATCCACAACGATCCCTGGATGGGGACTGGCCACACCAACGACATTTCGCTGACGACGCCCTGTTTCCGCGGCGACGAGCTGGTCGGCTTCCTCGCCTGCAACAGCCACGTGATGGACATCGGCGGGCTGATCGACCGCGTCAGTTCGACCGACGTGTTCATGGAGGGGCTGTACCTGCCGATCCTGAAGATCGTCGTTGGCGGTGTGCTCGATGAAACGCTGATGGCGGTGATCCGCGCCAACACCCGCCAGCCGGTGGAGACGATTGGCGACGTCTATTCACTGATGAACTGCAACGATGTCGGCTGCGTCCGTCTTCTGGAAATGATGGACGAGTTCGGGCTCGATGAGCTCGACGAGCTCGCTGACCACGTCATCGATGCCTCGCGCGCCGCGGTGCAAGCGCAGATCGCCAAACTTCCCAAGGGCACATGGCATGCGACGCTCTCCCTGGACGGACAAAGCGAGCCGATCGAACTGAAGGCGGCGCTGACGATCTCCGAAGGCAACATCCACGTCGACTACAGCGGCTCGGTCAAGATGACGCGGCACAATTTCAACGTGCCGTATTGCTACACGCTGGCCTACACCTCCTATGCGCTCGGCTGCATCATCGCCCGTGATATTCCCAACAATGCGGGCTCGCTGGAGCCGCGCACCGTCTTCGCGCCGGAAGGCTGCATTCTCAACGCCATCAAGCCGGCGGCGGTGATTTCGCGCAGCCAGGTCGGCTTGATGCTGCCGGATCTGGTATTCGGGTGTCTGCGGCAGGCGATCCCGGATCGCGTGCCGGCGGAGAGCACGTGTGCCTTGTGGGGCATCACGATCCTCGGTCCCAGGACCAGTCCCCCGAAGCTCAACGACTGCTTCCAGGTGCAAGTCACCACCACCGGCGGCATGGGCGCGCTGCCGTTCCGCGACGGCCTGTCAGCGACGGGATTTCCGAGCGGCGTACGTGGTGGCTCGATCGAGATCTTCGAATCGATGTCGACCGTCATCGTCTGGCGCAAGGAATATCGTCAGGACTCCGGTGGCGCCGGCCGTATGCGCGGTGGCCTTGGCCAGCACATCGAGATGGAAAACGGCATCAACGAAGCGTTCCTCTACAACACCACGTATGAACGCGTCGATCATCCCGCTCGTGGTGTTGGCGGCGGAGGATACGGGGCCGCGGGCGTGATCAGCCTGAGGTCCGGCAAGAAGCTCGCCGGCAAGGGCCAGCACCTGATCCCCGCCGGCGATCGCGTGATCATCCTGTCGCCCGGCGGCGGTGGCATCGGCGATCCCGGCACGCGGGACCGTGCGGTGGTCGAAGTCGATCTCGCCAACGAGCTGATCTCGCCCGAGGCGGCGCGCGATCTGTACGGCCTTAGACTTGCCGCTGCGGAATAGCGGTTTTCCGGCTTTGCCTGGCAGATGAGGAGCTGAAAGAGTGGCTGACATCAATCCTGACCGGCGTTCGATCCTTGCGGGCCTGTGTTCATTGCCGGCCCTGGGGATCGCCGCATCGATCGGCCCGCAAGCGATAGCCGCGGCGGTGGGTCCGCAGAAGGGCGGTGTCCTGACGCTGGTCCAGGCTGGAGAGCCGCCGGCGCTATTGTCGTTCGTGAACTCCTCCAGCCTGGTGTTCAGCGCCAAGGTGACCGAGGGATTGCTGGAGTTCGATCATGATATGAATCCGCAGCCGCTGCTGGCGACGGCGTGGGACGTCGCCCCTGACGGCCTGACCTTTACGTTCAAGTTGCGTGAAGGCGTGAATTGGCACGACGGCGAGGAGTTCACATCCGAGGACGCAGCCTTCTCGATCTCGGTACTGAAGAAGCTGCACCCCCGCGGCCGGACTACATTCGCCCAGGTCAAGGCGATCGAGACTCCCGACAAATACACTTTGGTCCTGCGGCTGGAAAAACCGACGCCGTACCTGCTGGCGGCAATGTCATCGGCGGAATCGCCGATCGTGCCGAAACACCGCTATGGCGATGCGGATCCCTTGGTCCACGTCAACAATACGGCACCGGTTGGAACCGGCCCCTTCGTCTTCAAGGAGTGGGTCCGTGGCAGTCACGTCATCTGGGACCGTAATCCGAACTACTGGAATAAATCTCTACCCAATATCGACCGGCTGGTGGCGCGCTTCATTCCCGATCCGGCTGCGCGCACGGTCGCCTACGAGGTTGGCGACGTCGATCTCGGTTATCGGACGCCGGTACCTTATCGCGACGTCGAGCGCCTGACCAAGAACCCGAAAATTGCCATCGAAGAAAAAGGCTATGCCTACGACCCGCCCAACATCATCATCCTCGAGGCCAATCTCGAAAATGACTATCTGAAGAACCTCAAGGTGCGGCAGGCAATCGCTCACTGCCTCAACCGCGAAACCATCTGCAAGGTCGTGTTCTTCGGCAACGCCGTTCCATCAGCCGCGCCAGTCGTGCCCTACCACAAGGATTTTCACGACGACAAGCCGTCGCCGTATCCATTCGATGTCACTGTCGCGGCGAAGTTGCTGGATGAGGCAGGGTATGCGCGCAAGGGGAGCGCGATGCGCTTCGGCCTGACGTTGGATTATACGACCGAAGAACAGCGGGTGCTCGCCGAGTTCCTGCGGGCGGCGATGGGCCGTGCGGGGATTGGTATCGAATTGCGCGGCCAGGACATGGGCACCCTGGTCAAACGCGTCTACACCGAGCGGGCCTTTGCGCTGCACCTTGCGTCGATCAGCAATCTGTTCGATCCGCAAGTCGGCGTGCAGCGTCTGTATTGGTCGAAGAATTTGATCAAGGGCGTACCGTTCTCGAACGGAACGGCCTACAACAATCCGGAAGTTGATGCGCTCCTGGAAGCAGCGGCAGTATCGCTGGACCACGCCGATCGCATCGCGAAATGGAAGCAGATCCAGGAGATCGTCATGCGCGATGTTCCGAACTTTCCGATCGCGATGCCGTCATGGTTGACGATCAGCCAGAGCCGGGTCCGGGACCATTCCACCAATGCGGAGGGCTTTGAGGGGTCACTGGCGCGCGTCTATGTCGCGACTTAGAGCCATTGATATGATGCTTCAGCAACGCTGAAGCCGCCGCGTCCTCGCTCAAGACGTTGGATACGAGGCCCATCGCACCTGTTGCGCAAATTCGGGCAGGCGCGGCCGGTTGCGCAGAATTCCAGCAATCGCGATGAAGGGAATGGCAAGTTGAAGCAATCCCGATCGCAAAGCCACGCGTTTGCTCCCTCGGAAGCATGGCACACGATTTGCTTAACTCAATGGTTGGACAGGGAACAAAGGGAGGGCCGCACAAAAAGAGGTGGCCATGCGAAATGTTGGTTCGAATGTCCGGTCTTCGATCGACGTCGACCGGCTCAATCTGATCGCGTCGTTCGTCTCCGTCGCGGAGCATCTCAGTTTTATCGCCGCAGCAAACGTCATCGGGACCTCGCCTTCGACGATCAGCCGCAAAGTGTCGCGTCTTGAAGATGCGCTGGGATTGCGGCTGTTCGAAAGGACGACGAGGCGTGTAGCGCTCACGGAAGCCGGACGTCTTTATCACGCTCAGTGCGTCCAGATCTTCAATCATCTTGCCGACGCGGATGCGATGATCGCGTCGCTGAATTCGGAACCGAACGGCCTGTTGCGGGTGAGCTTTCCGGTCGCCTTCGGCCGACTCAAGTTGTCCGAGATCATCAGCGAGTTTCTCGACGCGTATCCGAAAGTCAGGGTCGAGGCCAACTACACGGATCGCTTCGTGGATCTCATCGAGGAGTCCTATGATGCCGTTGTGCGGATCGGAAGCCTGCCCGACTCGACACTGATCGCGCGCAAGATTTCCGATAACCGCAGACTCGTCGTTGCGTCTCCAGCCTATCTTGAGCGGCACGGCGTCCCTCGCGAGCCGGCCGATCTAGCATCCCATCATTGCCTTAGCTTCAGCCACTATTCCGCATCTGGTAGTGTCTGGCGCTTCAAGCTCGACAACCGGATCGAGGAGGTCAAGGTATCCGGCGAATTCAGGTCGGATAACTCCGAAGCGATCTACGAAACAGCGTTGCGCGACCGCGGCATCGGATTGGTCGCCAGCTATCTTTGCCACGATAGCATCGAGAGGGGCGATCTCGTTCCGCTCTTGCCGGACTGGACCAGCGTGCCGGAGGCCGGCGTCTATGTCGCCTACAGCAGTAGCAGGCATCTCGCACCCAAGGTCAGGGTGTTTTCCGACTTTCTGGTGCAGAAGTTGAAGAATGTACCGTGGTAGCTCGGGGTACGCGCCGCGAGGACGCGAAGCTGCGTCTGCACCGGCTCTTCAAGCGTCTCAAAACCTTTGGCGATTTCGGCGTGCGTGCGCCTCGCACTATCGAGGTCTCGACGCTTGATGCATTGCGCGCGTCAACCCGCCCCAGGCATTCTGAGCCTGGCCGCCGTTCCGGGCGTTGTAGCCCGAGGCTACGGATTGACCTCGACCACGACGGCCTTGATGCCGTATTTGCCGTTTCGACAAGGGGCAGGCGCCAGGCGGGAGAGGAAAGATCCTTTTCATCCGGCAACGAAGCGGCTATGTCCGAGCTGCCTGAAGATTGTCCGACGGCATACCAGTATGAGCCCTGTGAACGACATGCTCGTGGAAAGACCTGTCGCATTGCGCGAGCAGGTCGTCGGCAATTTGCGTAATGCCATCATCAACGGACAGTTTGCGCCGGGAGCCCGGCTCGTCGAGCGCCAGATGTGCGAGCTTCTTGGCGTGAGCAGGACGCTGGTCCGGGAAGCGCTCCGCCAGCTGGAAGCCGAAGGTTGGGTTCGTATCCTACCCTATCGCGGTCCGATCGTAGCCAGCATGACGCCCGAGGAGGTTCGCGATCTCTACGAGGTGCGCTCCGCCCTTGAGGGGATTGCGGCTTTGCGGGCGGCGGAGCGCGCAACGGCGGAACAGCTGGATCGCCTTGCCGCGGCCGTCGATGCCATGACAAGGGCGCAGGGGCGGGGCGATTCGACGCGCCATCGCCAGCAGGTGCACGTCTTTTACGAAGTTCTGCGCGAAGCCGCCGGCAACGCGCTGCTTCGGGCTCAGTTGGAGACGATGAGCGCCCGCATGGCCTGGCTGCGAAGTTTTACGCTGGTGCGGCCGGAGCGCGCGGCAATAGCGGTCAAGGAGGAAGCGCGCCTTCTTGCTGCGCTTCGCGCCAGGGACGGCGCGCGCGCACGCGAGCTATGTGAAATGCATCTCCGCGCCGCTGGCGAAGCCGTGGTGGCGGCCTTTCAGGCACGCTCGGCTCAGGATTTGCGCAGCCGGAAGAAATGATGTCATCGGGGCAATTCTCGCGTGCTTCGATAAATAGCGCCCCAGTAACGCGCTTTCCGTAGCATTCTTGGTGACATGCCTCGTCCGCCGCTCGCGAGATCGGATGGCGAGCGGCGGCGGCGATCCGCGCATTCCCCGCATCATTCGCGCCCAAATTCTCCGCACAGCGGTCGGTTGACCGATCCCAATATTGTATTACGGTCTACGAAATAAGAAAAAGCGGAAGCTCAGGGTGATGCGCCCGCCCAACAACAGAGTGGATCAACGATGATCGCCAAGCTTCGTTATGCAGCCTCACGCGCCATGCTGTCCGCGTTGGTCGCGGCCGTCCCCTTCGCCGCATCGGCCGAGACGATCACCGCCGCTTCCGACGTCGGCTTGCCGCCCTTCGCATTCAGCGGGGATGACGGCAAATATCGCGGCATCGACATGGACATCGCCGCAGCGCTGTCCGAGCAGATCGGAGCGGCGATCGAGATCATCGACCAACCCTGGTCGACCACCTATCCAGGATTGAACGCCAAGAAATTCGACATCGTGCTTGCGCCGGCAACCGTTTCGGCGGAGCGCGCCAAGGCGATGCTGTTCGTGGAACCTTATGGTGACGCCATCTATGGCTTCCTCACGAAGAAAGCCGGCCCCAAAATCACGACGATCGACGATTTGCGGGGCAAGACCATCGCTGTGAACAAGGGCAATCTGTTCGACCGATGGCTCAGCCAGCGCGAGGCCCAGTATGGCTGGACCATCAACCGGTTCGACAAGACCAGCGATGCCGCAGCAGCCGTAGCCTCTGGGCAGGCAGATGCGGCGATGATGTATGTGGCGGCGGCGGGCTGGATGTCGAAGCAGAACGCAGCGCTCGCGCCGTCGACCTTCACGATCAACAACGGCGAGGTTTACGCCTATTCGGTGCGTCTGGCCGACAAGGAGCTGCGCGAACGCCTCGATCGCGGGCTCGAATGCCTGAAACAGAAGGGTACGCTGGCGGCGATCTTCAAGAAATGGACGGATCTCGATCCAGCACCCGGAGGAGCGGTGGTGACTATCGCCGCCGGTTATGGGGTGCCGGGATTTGCGAACTACGACGAAACTCCGCACAGCCTGTCCTGCAAATGAGTGCCACTGTCGTCATGCTCGACGTAGATCCAGGCGCGAGCAGCGCGACCGCGACACGTCGACCGGTGCTCGAGTTGTACGGGCTGCGCAAATCGTTCGGAGCGGTCGAGGTCCTGAAAGGCGTCGATCTGGTCGTGCGAGCGGGGGAGATGGTGTTCATCATCGGCTCCTCCGGCAGCGGCAAGAGCACTCTCCTGCGATGCTGCAATCGGCTGGAGGAGCCGTCGGACGGCGCTGTCATTGTCGATGGGGTTAATATCCTGCGCCACGGCGTCGATCTCAACCAAGTCCGCCGGCGGATTGGGATGGTCTTTCAGTCGTTCAATCTTTACCCGCATATGACGGCCCGCCAGAACGTCACGCTGGCGCTGCGCAAGGTTGCCAAGAAGGACCGCGCCGAGGCTGATGCGATAGCCGAGCGCATGCTGGCCCGCGTAGGCCTCGCGGACCGTTTCGATTTCTATCCAGGCGCGCTGTCGGGCGGGCAGCAGCAACGCGTGGCAATCGCGCGCACCCTCGCGCTCGACCCCCAAATCGTTCTTTTTGACGAACCGACCAGCGCGCTCGATCCGGAACTGGTGAACGGCGTGCTGGGCGTCATGCGCATGCTGCGCGACGAAGGCATGACCATGGTCGTGGTCAGTCACGAGATGCGCTTCGCCCGCGATGCGGCCGACCGCATCGTGTTCATGGCGGAGGGGCAGATCGTCGAGGAGGGCTCGCCCCGCGAGATCTTCGGCGCTCCCCGGCATCCAAGGTTGCGCGAGTTTCTCTCCAGCGTCGGAGGAGCCTGACGGCATGGACTCCTTCGCGGACAATTTCCTCAAC
Source organism: Bradyrhizobium sp. F1.4.3 (assembly GCF_040548375.1). NCBI lineage: Bacteria > Pseudomonadati > Pseudomonadota > Alphaproteobacteria > Hyphomicrobiales > Nitrobacteraceae > Bradyrhizobium > Bradyrhizobium sp. F1.4.3. The sequence continues at coordinate 1,106,967 of NZ_JBEPRN010000001.1, read as the reverse complement.
TGGTCGGTGGCAGCGGACTATATGCCGGAACTGCTGGCCGGCATGTGGCTGACATTGAAGCTCGCGGTCATCGTCAATGTCGGCGGCCTCATGGTGGGAACCCTGCTTGCACTATTGCGCTCGTTGCGCGTCCGGCCCGCGAGCTTTCTTGTGGTTCTGTTCGCGGACGTCATGCGCGCGTTGCCGCCATTGATGCTGATGGTGGTGGCCTATTTCGGGCTGCCCTATTTTGGCATGAAGCTGAACGGCTTTGCGGTGGCATCGATGGTGCTCGCCGCGGTGCTTGCGTCATTCACCGAAGAACTGCTCTGGGCGGGATTGGGCGCCATTGCCAGGGGCCAGTACGAGGCGGCCCGCTCCACCGGGCTGACTTTTCTCCAGATGATGCGATACGTCGTTCTGCCCCAGGCCTTCCGGCTGATCCTGGCGCCGCTGACAAGCCGGATCATTGCCACCACCAAGAATACAGCGCTGGCGTCCGTGGTTGCCGTTCCGGAGCTGCTGTCGCAGGCAAATGCCGCGCAAGGTTATTCCGGCAATGCCTCGCCGCTGACGGTCGCTTCCATCGGATACCTCGTCATTCTGCTGCCGATGGTGATCGTCGCCAGGCGGCTGGAACGCGTGAGGAAGCTGGCGTGATGGGCGGATTCGCGGACGCATTTCTCAATACGGCCGTCTTGGTGCGGATCTGGCCGCTGCTGCGGTCCGGATTCGGAACCACCGTGGTTCTCTCGGTCATCGTCGTGCCCGCAGGCCTAATGGTCGGGCTCTGCGTCGCGCTTCTGCAAACGGTTCCGTATCGGCCGCTGCGCTGGGGCATGGTGGTCTATACCGACCTGTTCCGCGCTTTTCCCCCGCTCGTTCTGCTGATTTACGTGTACTACGGACTGCCGTTCTTCGGCATCAATACAAATGCACTGTGGTCCGTGGTAATGGCGCTGACGCTGAACACGTCGGCCTATTTCGGCGAGGTCTTCCGCGCCGGAATCGAGAGCATCCCGCGCGGGCAAATCCAGGCCGCGCGCGCAACCGGACTGACGGCAGGCCAGACCATTGCCTATGTCGTGTTGCCGCAGGCCATCCGCAACCTGCTTCCTGATTTGACCAGCAACGTTCTCGAGACGATCAAGCTCACCTCGCTTGCCAGCGTGGTCACGCTGCCCGAGCTGCTGCGTGCGGCGCGGCTCGCCCAGGGCAACACCACCAACGCCACACCGCTGATCGCCGCCGCCGCGATCTACCTGGTCTGCCTTTGGCCGCTGGTGCGACTGACCAGCCGCTTCGAGCGCCAGCTTCTGGCGGCAAGAACATGAGTACGAGGGCCATGCAGCTTCAGACGTCGACGGCACGCAGAGGCGCGCGTCTTTCCTTCGACATTGGCGGGACCTTCACCGATTTCGTGCTGGAGGACGGCGCGACAGGCAAGCGGCATTTCTGGAAGGTGCTGTCCACGCACCAGGATCCGGCCGCTGCCGTGATGGAAGGCATCGAGCATCTGCTGTCGGAAGCGCAATTCGGCGCCGGCGATGTCGAAGTGGTGCTCCACGCCACGACCGTCGCCACCAATGCGATTCTGGAGCGCAAGGGAGCGCGCACCGCGCTCGTGACCACGAAAGGATTCCGCGACATCCTGCTGATGGGACGGCAGAAGCGCTACGACACCGACGATCTGCGGCTCGTCAAGCCCGAGCCGCTGATCAGGCGCCGCGATATCTTCGAACTCGACGAGCGCGTGAGCCACGAAGGAGCCGTCTTGCGCGAGCCCGACGCGGCCCATGTCGATGCAATCGTCCGGCAGTTGCTGGAGGGCGGATACGAAGCGGTCAGCGTCAGCCTGCTGCATGCCTATGCCAACCCCAGTCACGAACAGGCGCTGGCGATGGCCTTGCGGCGCGCCGCACCCGGAATCTGCGTCTCTCTCTCCAGCGCGGTGTCGCCAAAATTCCGGGAATACGAACGCACCAGCACCACGGTTGCCAATGCCTACGTGCAGCCGATCGTCACGCGGTACGTCACCCGGCTGAGCGAGGCGCTGAGAGGACGCGGCCTGCGGCCGGATCTGATGGTGATGCAGTCCAACGGCGGCTTGGTTTCTCCGGCGCTTGCATGCGAGACACCGATCCGCGTCGTCGAATCTGGTCCGGCGGCCGGTGTCCTGATGTGCCGTTCAGTCGGCCTCCAGGAAGGGATCGCCAATCTCCTGACCTTCGACATGGGCGGCACGACCGCCAAGCTCGGCGCCATCGACAATGGCGAACCCGCGACGCTCGCCACCTTCGAGGTTGACCAGGTTCGCTATACCAAGGGAAGCGGGCTGCCGCTCAATATCTCCGCAATCGAGATGCTCGAGATTGGCGCAGGCGGCGGCAGCATCGCGCGGGCGGAATTAGGAACGATTGCGGTTGGGCCTGCAAGCGCGGGCTCCGAACCCGGTCCGATCTGCTACGGTCGCGGGGGCGAGCTGCCCACGGTTACGGACGCCAACGCGGTTCTCGGCTACCTCAACCCTGCATTCTTCAACGGCGGCCGGATGGGATTGGACGTCGAGGCGGCGCGGCGCGGAATTGAAGCCGTATTGGCGAGGCCGCTCGGCCTCGATACGGCCAGCGCCGCCTGGGGCATTCACCGCATGGCGACGGCGAATATGGAGCGAGCGCTTCGGATCGTATCGGTCGAGCGCGGCCGCGATCCTCGTCGTTATGCGCTGGTCGGATTTGGCGGCGCTGGTCCGCTTCATGCCGCGCGTCTTGCCAGACAGGTCGGCATCCCCAGGGTGATCATCCCGCACGGCGCGGGGTTGGGCTCCGCGGTCGGACTGATGGAGGCCGCACCGAAACTGGACCATGCGCTGACTCGTATCACGCTGCTAACAGCGGGATGCCTGCGCGTCGCACAGGCGACGCTGCAGGAACTCGAAAGTTGGGCCCGAACGAATCTCGCGCGATTGGAGGGCGCAAGCGCGGCGACGTTGCGCTACGGCGTCACGGCGCGCTACGTCGGTCAAGGCTACGAAGTCGCCTTCGATCTCCCGTCGGTGGCCGCGGGCGAGAGCGCTTTCAGCGTCGAGTTCGGACGTCGGTTCGGCGCCGCTTATCGGGCCCTGTACGGCTTTGATGATCCGTCTCGCGCCATCGAGATCATCGACTGGTCGGTGACCGCATGTGTTGAGGCACCGGAGGTCTCGCCAGTGCTGCGTCCATCGCCGTCATCGCCGGAGCGGCGCGCTGCGGCGCGGAGCAGGCCGGTCTATTTTCCGGAGTGCGGCGGATACAGCGAATGCGCCATTCACGATCGCTACGCGCTCAAGGTGAACGAAGCGGTCGAGGGGCCTGCCATCGTGGAGGAGCGGGAATCGACCATTGTGCTCTTGCCCGGCGACGTCGCACGGACGAGCGCGGCCGGCCATCTGATCGTTTCGATCCGGGAACGGGAGTCGTCATGAGCGCCATTTCTCTTCAGCTCGCCGGGACACCCACGGTCGATGCGATCGATCTTTCGGTGATCTGGAGCACGCTGGTCTCGATCGCGGAGGAGATGGGGACGACGCTGCGCTCAACGGCGTTTTCCGAGGCTGTGCGGGAGGCGGATGATTTCTCGACCGGCCTGTTCGACCGGCACGGCCGCCTGATCTCGCAAGGCAATTTCACGCCGGGCCATCTCGGCTCGATGCCCTACGTGGTCCAGGCCGTCGAACATTATTATCCACGGGGTACCCTGGAACCCGGCGACAGCGTGATCCTCAACGACAGCTGGATGGGATCAGGCCACTTCCCGGATTTCTACATGGTGACGCCGGTTTTCGTGGAGGCGCAGTTCTGCGGATACGTCGTCAATATCGCCCATCACGTCGATGTCGGCGGCGCGGCGCCGGGCAGCCAGAAGGTGATGGGCGTAACGGAGGCCTTCCAGGAGGGCATTCGCATCCTTCCGGTTCGCGCGCTGCGCGGCGGCAAATGGGACGAAGAGCTGTTGCGCGTTCTGCTTGCCAATGTCCGGCTTCCCGACATCGTCCGTGGCGACCTGGACGCACAGCGCAATGCGAACTTCACGGGTGCCACGCGGTTTCGCGAACTGATCGGCTCCTATGGCAGCGCGAAGGTCGAAGCGGTCGTGGATGAAATTCTCGACCGCTCCGAGCAGCGTACACGCGAGTTGATCCGCGCCGTGCCCGAGGGCAGCTACGCATTCGAGGACGTGCTTGAGACCTGCATCCCCGGCGATCCGCTGGTCCGCGTCGCGGTCGACGTCACGGTGGCGGACGGGGAGGTCGTCGTCGATTTTTCCCGCAGTGGCGATCAGGTGGCCGCCGCCATCAACGCCTACATCAATTTTACGCGCGCGCACGGCTTCTTCGCCATCAAGGTGTTCACCGGCGCGCGGCTGCCGCACAACGAGGGCGGGCTTCGCCCGATCAGGGTGATCGCGCGGGAGGGAAGCTTCTTCAATCCGCGCTTTCCCGCGCCGAGCGGCGGCCGGGCCGCCATACAGATCCGTATATTCGAGGTCATCAATGGGGCGCTGGCAAAAGCACTGCCGTCGCGCGCGATGGCAGGATTCTCGCATTGGAGCAATCCGATCATCAGCGGTACGCATCCACGCACCGGCGGGCGGTTCATCTATTACGATCTGATTTTCGCCGGGTATGGTGCGCGCGAAGGTGTCGACGGTATCGAAGGGCTCGCTCCGGTTCTCAACTGCGCCAACATTCCGGTTGAGGTCCACGAGGCGTATAATCCGGTCCTGATCCGGTGCCTTGAAGCCATTCCGGATTCGGGTGGCGCCGGTACGCACCGGGGCGGCTGCGGCGTTCGCAAGGACATCGAGCTGCTCGTCGACGAGGCGACGGTCACGCTGCTTGGTGATCGGCACATGCGGCCGCCCTACGGCCTGTTTGGAGGCGAGCCTGGCGCGCTCGCGCGAACAGTCCTGAATCCCGACGGCGCGGCCGAAGACCTGTTGTCCAAGCAGACCGCGACCTTGCGCAAAGGCGATGTCCTCAGTCTCAGGCTCGCAGGTGCCGGCGGCTATGGCTCGCCGGACGAGCGGACCAGTTCCGCAATCGAACAAGATATTGCCGATGGCTACGTCACCCCGGAAGGCGCCCGCGCGCGTTACGGCCGGACCTAGCCGCCCCGCCTACCCCTCGAAGGAGAACGTCTTGCCCCAATTGCTCGCCAACAGTCCTCATGCTCGCGACATTGCATCCGTGCTGCATCCGCAAACGAACCTTCGCAAGCACCTTGAGGTCGGCCCCTCGATCATTACAGGCGGCGAGGGCATCTGGGTCACGGACATCAATGGAAAGCGCTACATGGAGGCGACCGCCGCGCTGTGGTGCGCTTCCCTCGGGTTCAAGAGTGAACGGTTGGCCAAAGTCGCTTATGAGGCGATGCGTACGCTTGGCTATTATCAGATCTTCCGTCACGCATCGAACGAACCGGCCATCGATCTGTGCGAGAAGCTGCTGCAGATTGCGCCGGTTCCGATGTCGAAGGTGCTGCTGCAGTGCTCCGGATCCGAAGCCAACGATACCGCGGTCAAACTGGTCTGGTATCATTGGAATGCCCAGGAGCGGCCGGAAAAGCGGAAGATCATCAGCCGGCTGTCTAGCTATCACGGCTCGACCTGCGTCGCCGTGTGCCTGACCGGAAAGCCTGAATACCACCGGGGATTCGGATTGCCTTTCGACGGCTTCCTGTACACCGATTGCCCTCACTACTATCGCGACCGACTGGAGGGCGAGAGCGAGGACGCTTTCTCGACCCGCATGGCGGATTCCCTCGAGAAGCTAATCCTGTCCGAGGGACCGGAGACTATCGCGGCCTTCTGGGCCGATCCGGTTCAGGGGGCCGCGGGCGCGTTGCCGCCGCCTGCCGGCTATTTCGAAAAGATCCAGGCTGTGCTGCGCCGCTACGATATCCTGCTGGTCGCCGACGAGGTCATCTGCGGCTTCGGGCGCACCGGACGGATGTGGGGCTGTGAAACCTACGGCATGGTCCCTGACATCATCACCTGTGCCAAGGCGCTTTCGGCGGCTATGCAGCCGATCTCGGCAGTGCTGATGAATGACCGCATCTTCCGGTCGATGCTGGTGCAGAGCGATCGGCTTGGCTCGTTCGTGCACGGCTACACCTATGCCGGTCATCCCGTGGCTTCGGCCGTAGCGCTGGAGACGTTGCGCATCTACGACGAGATGGACCTCGTTGGCCGGGTGGGGGCGCTCGAGCCGGTGTTCCTGCGGGCGTTCGGTGCTTTGACCGATCATCCGCTGGTCGGCGACTTCTCGGGCATCGGCCTGATCGGTGGCGTCGAGCTCGTGACCGACAAGGCCACGCGGCGTGCCGCCCCGGCCAGCATAGCGGCGCGCGTCGAATATTATGCGCGGGAGCAGCAGGGATTGATCCTGCGGCTGGTCGGCAACCGGGTCGCGCTGTCGCCCCCGCTGATCATTTCGGCGGATGAGATCGAGGAAATGGCCGCGCGCTTGCGTGGTGCGCTCGATGCGACATGGGCCGAGCTATCGTCCAATTCCGTTGAGATGGCCCTGTGATGGAAGCTATCACAATGAGTGACGCCAACGTCGACGCCGAATGGAAGACAAGGTGTGATCTTGCCGGGCTCTACCGGCTGATCGCGCGTCGAATCCGTCGCCGTGAGAGTCTGCTCTCAATGGTAAACTCACAGAAACCTCGTTGCACATCGTTCCGGCCCTGCTGGACAATCCGGTTCCGCACGGGCTCGCCCCGACGATGCCAAGACTACTCATTTTCGACGGCGTAAAAGCGTCGTCCAAGGCGATCCGCCGTACCTCCGGTTCAGCCGCAGCAATCCAGAAGTGGTGGCACCCTCTGGGCCGGGCCGATGACGTACAGACAACTCGACTGTTGATTCCGATTGTCTTTCTCGGCGCCATCGTCATGTGGACCAACGTGCCTTGGCCAAAAGCGGATTAGAAACTCCGCACCTCGCCGTCGTTGGAGTCCTTCTGCATGTTGTCTGCTTTGGCAGCGCCTCGACCTGCAGGACCGGCTCGGGCTGAACTATCTGTTCATCGCGCATGACCTGGCGGTGGTGCGCGCGGTCTCGAATCGCGTCGCCGTGATGTATGCCGGCGCGATCGTCGAGACGGCGCCGAAAGCGCAGATCTATTCCGATCCGCAGCATCCTTATTCGCGCGCGCTGCTCGACGCACCTTCGCGCGCTGATCCGGATTTTGTCCGACATCCGGTCGTCGCCGGTGAAGTGCCGAACCTGCTCGACCCGCCGCCCAGATGCTGTTTCCACGCGCGCTGCGCATTTGCGATGGAACGTTGCCGCGTCGAAGTGCTGTCGCCGGGGGAGTCAAGCGCCGGTCGCCGTGTCGCGTCCCTCTCTTCTCGACGTGAGGCGCACCGCGCCATTCCGGGCGGACTTCATCGCCACTTTGCCCGAGCTTAAGTTTTCGGCACGCACGGAGCTCCAAACCTACCCGAAGCGATTGGGCCAGACCGCCTCTCCAGACACCGAACCGGAGTGCTGTTGCCAGCCTCCACGACAACAACGCATAGGAGGTCGGCACAGTATTTGCTTATTTCGGTCGATCCCGCAACTTGATCGCGGTCATGGAGCCGACATGCCCACCAAACCATTTCACTTGGCTTGGTTCCTTCAGGGATCGAGTGTGCAGGCCTGGGGCGAGGCCTGGACCGGACATATCGGCCAGACCTGGATGGAGCCTGAGCTGTTCCTGAACGCGGCGCGCGCGCTCGAGCGTGCCTGCTTCGACTACATCCTGCTCGAAGATTCGTCCTACGTCGGCGAGAGCTTCGGTGGCTCGACCGATATCTATCTCAAGAACGGCATCGCGGTGCCGCGTCAGGATCCGTCGGTGGTGGCGGCGTTGATGACGCAGGTGACATCGCGCATCGGCATCGTGCCTACTTTTGGAACATACGCCTATCACCCCTATTTACTCTCCCGCCTGGTGGCGACGCTCGACCAGGTGTCGGGCGGGCGTATCGGCTGGAATGCCGTCACCGGCAGTTCGGACTTCGCGGCCATGAACTTCGGCATGCCAGGCATGCCGGAGCACGATCTGCGCTACGACATGGCTGACGAATACATGGAGGTCTGTAATGGCCTGTGGGACTCCTGGGAGCCGGGCGCTGTTATCGCCGACCGCAAGAGCGGCGTGTTGATCGACCCCACCAAGGTCCACGCCGTCAACTACAACGGCAAGCACTACAAGACGCGCGGGCCGCTGAATTCCGGGCCGGCGCCGCAGGGCCGGCCGGTGATTGCCCAGGCCGGCGGCTCGCCGCGCGGACGCAAGTTCGCGGCCGCCCATGCCGACGCGATCGTGGTCCACGTCAAGGGCATCGAGGCGATGCGTTCCTACCGCGACGACGTCCACAAGCACATGATCGCATGTGGCCGCAAACCTTCCGATTGCAAGGTGCTCTATCTCATCAACCCGATCCTCGGCGACACCATGCAGGACGCCCAGGAGCGCAAGAAGAGGCGGGCCGCCATCGCGATGCAACGCATCGAGGAGCGGCTTGCGCATTTTGGCAAGATTACCAATATCGATTTCGGCAAGTTCGACCTCGACAAGCCGCTGCCCGACGATGTGACCACCAACGGCCACCAGCAGAATCTCGAGCAGTACCGCCTGACGGCGAAAGGGCGCTCGATCCGGGAAACGATGGCCAGCTTCAGTGCGGTCGACCTGTCGGTCGAGCTCTGCGGCACGCCCGACGCCGTCGCCGCACAGATGGGCGAGGTGATGCAGGAGGTGGGCGGTGACGGTTTCCTGTTCTCGATGCCCAACCTCAACAGGCGCACGCTCGCCGAGATCGAGGACGGGCTGGTGCCGGCGCTGCAGGATCGCGGACTGATGCGCAAAGCCTACGAGCACAAGCATTTCCGCGACAATCTTCTGGCGTACTGATTAACCCAAGCAGGAAGGCAGAAAGCCGTCATGCGCGATCATCGTTCTCCGACCAAATTCAATCGCCGCGCGGCAATCGGTCTGCTGGGAGCAGGCCTTGCGGCGCCGTTCATCCGCCCCGGTCATGCCGAGGCGGTGTGGCCGGAGCAGACCACGATCCCCGACATCCTGAAGGGCAGTGGCGAGGTCCGCATCGCCACCTTCGGCGGCACGATGCAGGAAACCCAGCAAAGGGCCTATTTCGAGCCATTCGAGAGGCTGTCCGGCATCAAGGTGCATGCCTTTCCCGGTACCAACCCGACCAAGATCAAGGCCATGGTCGAGACCGGCAACGTCGAATGGGACATCGCCCAGCTCAGCCGCGGCTCGATCATGAATCTGCAGAAGCAAGGCGACTACTTCGAGAAGATCGACTATTCCCTGGTCGACGACGGTGTCGGCACCGCCTACCGCTTCGAATACGGCCTCGAGATGCTGGTGTGGGCGCAGGTGATGGGCTATCGGACCGATGCCTTCAAGGGCGACGCGCCTAAAGGCTGGGTAGATTTCTGGGACACCAAGAAGTTTCCCGGCGACCGGGCCATGGGCGGCACCGGCGCCGGCGGCTGGCCCGAGATGGAATTCGCCCTGATGGCGGCCGGCGTGCCGGCCGACAAGCTCTATCCGCTCGATATCGACAAGGCTTTTGCAAGCTACGACGGGATCAAGAAGGCGGTCGTCAAATGGTGGGACACCGGCGCCGTGCCGATCCAGCTTCTGACCGACCGCGAGATCGCCATGACAACCGTCTGGAACGGCCGCATGGCTGCGCTGCAGGCGGCGAACGTTCCCGCCGCAATATGCTGGAATCAGGGGCTGATGAAGCGCGACGCCTGGGGCATCCCCAAGGGCGCCAAGAACGCCACGAATGCCATGAAGTTCGCAGCCTATTCGACCATGGCGATCCCGCAGGCACGCATCGCCTTCGGAATCCCCTACGGTCAGGTCAACGCCAAGTCGAACGACTACATCCCGCCCGAACGGCTGGCCGTGCTGCCCAGCGCCCCCGCCATCAAATCGCAGCTCGTGAACTATGACTATGATTGGTGGATCGACAATCGCGACACGGTCGTTAGTCGTTTCAACAAATGGCTGCTGAGCTGACGACGATGACCGGGGCTGGCCGCGGCGCGTCGGTATCGCTCAGCAACCTGGAAAGGCGCTATGATCGCGTGGCCGCGGTGGCCGGCGTTTCGTTAGACATTCTCTCCGGCGAGTTCCTGACGCTGCTGGGACCGAGCGGATCCGGCAAGTCGACGACCTTGATGATGATCGCCGGCTTCGAGACGCCGACCGGCGGCGACATCGCCATCGACGGGAAGTCGGTCGTCGCCATGCCGCCCTATCGCCGCAACATCGGCATGGTGTTCCAGAACTACGCTCTGTTTCCTCATCTCACCGCTGCCGACAATATCGGATTTCCGCTGAAGCAGCGCGGCGTCGGCAAGGCGGAGCGGGAAAAGCTGGTCCGCGAGGCGCTGGCGCTGATGCAATTGCCCGACCACGGTGAGCGCTACCCGCGCCAATTGTCCGGTGGCCAGCAACAGCGGGTCGCTCTCGCGCGCGCCATCGTGTTCAAGCCGCGCCTTCTTCTGATGGACGAACCCTTGGGCGCGCTCGACAAGCAGCTCCGCGAGAACCTGCAGCTGGAGATGCGCCGCCTTCATGCCGGTCTGGGCATCACCTTCATCTATGTCACCCACGACCAGGAGGAGGCTCTCACCATGTCGGACCGTATCGCCGTCATGAATGGAGGGCTGGTGGCACAGGTCGGACGGCCTGAGGATCTGTATGACCGGCCGGGCAGCCGCTTCGTCGCCTCCTTCCTCGGCGAGTCGAATTTCCTCCCGGCCATCGTGCGCGGCATCGAGGACGATGTCGTGGTGGCCGAGTGCGAAGGGGCGATCGTCCGTGCTTTGTGTCCCGGCCGGCCCGGTACTGGCGAGAAGGTCATGCTGACGACGCGTCCGGAGCGTATCCGCTTCGCCGACGGCGCCTTTGCTTCGACCGCGCCGCAGAACCGTCTCAGCGTCACCGTGACCGAGGCGGTGTTTGCCGGCGAACGCTGCCGCTACATGTTGCAGGCACGCGACGGCACCGCGATGGTGCTGAAAGAGCCGTCGAGTGCGGCAATCCGGCGCCGCGCGGTCGGCGAGCGGACGGAGATCGCTTGGTCGGTTGCGGATACGATCCTTGTCTGAGGGGGTCGAAATCCGTTTCGAAGGACTGGCCGCCACGCGGCAGAGCGGCGTGTGGCTGCCCCGGCGGCTGTCCCGGCGGCCGGTCATGCCGCTGCTGCTGGCAGCGCCGCTTCTGCTGTTCATGCTCGTGTTCTACGCATTGCCGGTGCTGTCGATGTTGATGCGCAGCGTCAACGATCCCAACTGGACGCTGTCGCACTATGCCTCCCTGACGGACGACACGGTGTTCCTGAAAGTCTTCTCGAACACGCTTTACACGTCGTTGAGCGTCACCGCGGGGGCGCTGCTGCTGGGCTATCCTGTCGCTCTCTCGCTGGTGCGCGCGCCGCGCTACGCGCCGGTGATCCTGTTCCTGATCCTGCTGCCATTCTGGACCAGCGTGTTGGTCCGCAGCTACGCCTGGATGGTGCTGCTGGGCCGGCACGGCCTAATCAATGAGGCGCTGCTCGCGGTAGGCATGATCAACCAGCCGTTGCGTATCCTCAATACGCCGCTGGCGACCCAGATCGCGATGGTTCACATCCTGCTACCGTACATGGTTCTCCCGATCGCCAATGCGCTCCGACAGATCGATCCGTCGCTGGCGCGCGCGGCGTCCGGGCTTGGCGCCACGCCGTGGGCGACCTTTCGGCAGATAACGCTGCCGCTCTCCATGCCGGGCGTCGCCGCCGGCGTGCTGCTGGTATTCGTACTGGCGCTGGGCTTCTATATCACGCCGGCCATGGTCGGCGGCACGCGCGAGATCACGCTATCGATGCTGATCGCCCAACAGGTCGATCAGCTCAACTGGGCCTATGCAGCGACCCTTTCGGTCCTACTGCTGGCAACGGCGCTCGCCATCATCGCGGCTTTCTATCGGCTGCCTGGTGTCGGCCATACGCTCCGAACGAGCGCACGATGACAGTCGCCCGCGTGCTACCGGCGACGCTCGTAGGCCTCATTCTCATGTTCCTCGCCTTGCCCATCGTCGTCGTGATGGTGGTCTCGTTTTCTTCGGCGACCTACCTGACGTTTCCACCGCCGGCTTTCGGGTTGCGCTGGTACAGCGCCTATTTCGCCAGCGACGATTGGTTGCGCTCCACCTGGCTCAGCCTCTGGGTCGCAGCCTCCGTGGTCGTGCTGGCGACGCTACTCGGTACGCTGGCAGCGCTTGGCATCGCCCGACTGCCCAAAGGACTCCGCGTTCTGGCCTCTGCGCTGATCCTGTCGCCGTTGATCGTGCCGGTGATCGTCGTGGCCATCGGCATCTACTACGCCTTCGCCCGTTACGGCCTGGTCGGCACGCCGGCCGGCCTGATCCTCGCCCATACCTGTCTTGCGGTGCCCTTCGTCGTCACCAGCGTGAACGCTAGCCTGGCGGGCATCGACCCCCGCCTGGAGCAGGCGGCGCTTAGCCTCGGCGCCACACCCACCGGCACTTTTTTCCAGATCACGCTGCCACTGATCCGCCCTGGCGTTCTGGTCGGTGCCCTGTTCGCTTTCATCACATCGTTCGATGAGCTGGTCGTTGCGCTGTTCATATCCGGCTCGGGCGCGGTTACGCTGCCGCGCCGCATGTGGGACGATTTGCTCTATCAGATCGAGCCGACCATCGCAGCGGTCTCAACCCTGACCATCGTGCTGACGGTCGTGTTGATGGGCTGCGCCCACCTCCTTGGAAAACGAGCGGCCGCTTGACCTTGGCCCAGCCGAGACGCCAAGGTTGCAATCGACCGTGCGAGCATTTCCTCGGGGGACCAACTGAATGCCTACAAGTGCACAAACATTGATCAAGAGAAGCAAATTAGTGCTGCTTGCTAACGAAATATATCTCAGATCACCTCTCCGTCCGGTCGATCTGCGAGTGCAATTTGACCGGGCGTGTAGGTTGCGTCTGGCGACCGAGCAAGGCGAGCAAGCCTTACATCGGAATCTTTGCGGCGCTGTTTGATTCAGGTTCCTCGAAAACATCCCTTTCAGGCGGACGATCGGAGGAAATATCGCAGGTCTACGCTGTGTGGGGAAAGGCGGTAACGGTCTAGGGACTCGAACCCCCGACGCCCCCGGATGTATCAGTCCGCTACTATGCACTCGCATGCGCGCGCGCTCCGTATTGCTCGGAGCAGTTCCTGTAGGAGGAATTCTTATTTGGAAGTGCCTGCTAAGCAATTGATATTAGTAGACGTAAAGGCGGCCATTTTTTCCAAACACGGATTGAAATCGTTGGATAATCGAGCGGATTTTGATTCCGCCACTCGGTTGTCTGATCCGCTGCGGCCGAAACGAGACGAGAGCCCCAAGTTCGCTGCTTAGAAGCTCAGGTAGGCGCGATTCCCTTGGTCGCGTTCGAAAAGCGCTGCAGCGTCTGGCCAAAGCCACGTTGATCACTGCGTGAGTGCCTCACGCGGAAGACTGAATAAGGTATCGCAGCGCCGGCGGGTGTGGGGAAATGCGGTAGCGCTCTCCCGCTACGCCCCGCCACGTTCCTACGCCGATGTTGTGCTCCTGGTGGTAGCGTTTGGAGCGCTTGACGCGATCGGAAACCCGGCGCCCACTTGAAACTTCATCTTCATCAGCGCGGGCAAGGAGAATCGGCGACAAGGTTCACCGCCAGCTTGAAAAGCGTCGGTCGCTCGAACGGAAGCTCGCTGACTTTCGCTCCATTGAGAATCTCGTCCGGCAGCGAGGCCTGACGGTCTCGCGGGCCCTGAAGTAGGTAGTTGCTGCGCTGTGAGGGCCGAAATCACGCGGCGGCGTGGTGATCGTCGTCGGCGGCGTCGCGCACGTTCTGCGCCAGCGGGGCGCCGCCGCCGGCGCCTATCATCGTGGCGCCGCCGGCGATAGCTGAGCCTTGGTGGAGGTTCGTCGTGAAACATGAGCGTGATCACGCCCGTCGTCTTTGCGTCCTCGCGGTTCGGCCCTGCCGGCCGGCTGACCGGCCCAGCAACCCGGAGGTTAGTCCGGTCCGCGCCGGGCGGCGAGTATCGTATGCAACGTTGCGTGTGGCCGGCGCGCCCGTCGCCACATCTTCGGTACAATTGCGGGACCGTGCTACTTTCCCGCGCCTGTCGTCAGCCCGCTGACAATGTAGCGCTCGAGGAGGATGCCGACCAGGACGAGCGGGGCGATTGCCGCCGTCGACAGCGCTGCCATCGACCACCAGTTGATGCCTTGCGAGCCGGTCTGGCTCGCCACCATCACCGGAAGCGTCTTCGCATCCGTGCTGGTGAGGAGAGCCGCGAAGAAATACTCGTTCCAGCACAGCACCAGCGACAGGATGAAGGCGGCCACCATCCCGGGCACTGCAAGCGGCAGGATGATGCGCAGGAACGCGCCCCAGGTCGACAGTCCATCGACGAAGGCGGCTTCATCGAGCTCGATCGGGATCCCATTGAACTGGTCGCGCATGATCCAGATGACGATGGGCAGGACCGAGAGCGTATAGAGCAGGATCAGGCCGAAGCGGGTGTCGAGCAGTGCGAGCGCCTTGTAGAGCACGAGGAAGGGCAGGGCGAGCACGACCGGCGGCAGGATCAGTTGCGACATGAAGAAGAACAGGATGTCGTCGTTGCGCATCCAGGCGAATTTGTAGCGGAAGCGGCTGAGGCCGTAGGCGGCGAGCGAACCGAGGATCAGTGAGAGCAGGGACGCGCCGACCGAGGTGATGATGCTGTTGACGAACCGGCTCGTGAACTCCGCGCGGGCGGTCGAGGTGCCGAACAGCGTGTCTGGCGACAGCCCGAGCGAGCGCCATCCCTTCCAGTCCGGCTGGAAATCGACCCATGGGATCAGATGCGCCTGCGTGACGTCGACTGCCGATTTGAACGACGTCGTCACCGTCCAGTAAATCGGGAACAGGCAAATGAACGTCCAGAACAAGAGCGCGGCATAGATCAGCACGCGGCCAAGTACCCGCTTGGCGCGCAGTGCCGCGGGATGCCGCCGGACGGGCTTCAATGCCGATGTCGATATCGACACGCGCGTGGGCTCCTTGGTTCTAGACGACTCTCTGGGTCCAACGCTTGGACAGGCGCAAGAGCAGCGTCAGGAGGACGATGATCAGCACCAGATAGACCATGGCGAGCGCCGTGCCGTATCCGACATTGGAGCGGTCACGGTACACGCGATAGATGAAGCTCGACACGGTGTCGGTGGCGCCCCCGGGCCCGCCGGCCGTCACGTTGATTACGATGTCCGCAAGCTTCAGCTTGAAGATGATGCGGATGATAAGGACAGTGATGCTGACCGGCAGCATGATCGGAAAGGTGACGTGCCAGAACGACTGCCAGCCGTTGGCGCCATCGACCTTGGCGGCCTCCTGTACCTCCCGCGGCATGGCCTGGAGGCCGGCGAGCAGGATGATCATGATGAAGGGGATTGATACCCAGGCGTCCATCGCCTGGATGCTCAAGCGCGCCATCCAGGGCGAAGCGAAGAACGCCGGGTTCTCCCATCCAATATAGCGCGCCAGCGTCGCAGCGGGCCCGAAGCGATATTCGAGGAGCGACTTGCCGATCATCCAGCTCACCGCGACAGGGCTCAGCATCATCGGCAGCAGGAACACCACACGGAAGAACTTGCGCGCGCGGATCTCGGCGCTGAGCAGCAGCGCGAGGCCGAACGCGATCGCGTACTCGCCGAGAACTGCGACCGCGTAGAAGATCATGTTGCCCAGCGCGTTCCAGTAATAGGTATCGTTGAGCATCCCGACGAGATTGCCGAAGCCGCTGAAGCGCGGGCCTTCGACCGAGCTGAGATTCCAGTCGAGCGAGGCGATATAGATCCCGAAGATGGTCGGGAAGATCACCACCGCAATGGTGAAGAACACTGCCGGTAGCAGGAACAGCGCGCGCTGGCCGCGCTCGCCGCGGATCAGCACTTGGGCGATGGCGAAGGCGACGGCCCAGATGAGATAGGCGATGAGGATCGGTCGCCAATCGGAGAACCCCGCCGCGGTCGCACTGGTCGTGTGCAGGATCTGGACGAGGAGCACGAGCAGAAGGCCGAGCGACGCCAGCGCGATAAGCGCGCGGCCCGCGGCCTTCCGCCTGGCCGGCGCGCGCGCTACCGCGGGCTGGTGGTGCAGGTCGTCGGTCACGGGAGCTGAATTCTGCATGGCAATCGAACTCTGCCGATCCTGAATGCCCGGCCGGCCGCCGGGCAAGTTTTCGGCTGGCACCGCGAGAGCGACGCCAGCCGAGGGTCTTCGTGATGCTCATGCGGCTACACGCCGAGCGAGGCCTTGTAGAGTCCGACCTGCCGCTCGCGGCCGATCTGGTTGGTCAGCTTCTCCCAGGCGGCGGCGATGTTGTTCGCGCCGGTCTGCGCGTCGACCTTGCCGGCAAAAATCTTCGTCAGCTCGTCCTCCGCGATGCTGTAGTACTGAAAGATGCCGGGGATGCGCGGCTCGACCGCCCGGTTCGGATGATTATAGGAGCCAAGCTGCGAGTTGAGGTAGGAGGTGATGTATTTGCGGTCATAGCCCGCAGCCACCCATTCGTCGAACTGGAAGTGGCTGGTGCGGTGGGCTTGAAAGCCCGACGGATACATCACCATCCACAGCGACAGATCCTTGCCGCCGAGATGCGCAGCCGCGCTCCAGGCGGCCTTGTGCTTCTTCTCGTCGCCATTGACCCTGGCCATCACGTAGACGCCCCAGCCGAGATAGGCGCAGTTCGGCGCGTGGTTCGGACCGCTCGCGAGCTTGTCCCACTGTCCGGTCTTGGAATTATAGACATCGTCCGATCCCGGCAGGATGTCGAAGCCGACGATATCGCCGATGACCGAGGTGTCGCTCGCCTTGGCGACCTGGCCGATGTCGCCCCACCAGGGGATCATCGAGCCGATGCCGGCGAGAAATTGCTGGAAGCCGGTGGTGTTCGGATCGGCGTTGAGCTGGTCGGCCGGCTCGAACGGCAGCGAGTCAATGACGTCCTGGATAGCGCGCACCCAGGCCGGATTGTTGATGCGCGGCTTCATCGTATCGATGTCGAACAGCCAAGCCTTGTCGTCGGGATGTTTGGCATAGGCAGAGGCGCGGCTGCCGAGGAAATAGAAGCCGAAGCCGCCCCAGGGTTTTGGCGCATCGAGATAGCCGAACGCGTTCTGGTTCTTGATCTTCTTGCCTTTGAGGAATTTCGTCACCGCCTGGACCTGCTGCCAGGTTTTCGGCACGCCCCATTCGCCCGTGTTGCCGGCGTCCTTCCAGGCCTTGGCAAGGGCTGCGTCGGAGAAGACGTCGGTGCGGTAGTTGAAGTTGTGGCAGTCGCCGTCGATGGTGACGCGATAGGTCTTGCCGTTCCAGGTTCCGACCGGCGGTTTCAGATAGTCGACATAGTCATCGATATCGATCTGCTTTTTGACCCAGTCCGGCATCTCCGATGCCAGTCCCTTGCCACAGACATCGCCCTCGAACGGCGCGCCCATCTCGAGGATGTCGAAATCGACCGTGCCGGTTGCGATCGCCTGCTGGAGCCGCGGGTTGTAGTCGGCCTGGGCGAGATCGATCCAGGAGATTTTCGCGCCCGTATAAGCTTCCCACGGCTTGAGGAAGCCGCGGAACAGGAGATTATGTAGGTTCTGATTGTTGAGTCCCATAAACGAGAGCTCGACGCCCTTGAATTCGCCTTCCTTGATGCTCGCTTTGGTCGGGCCGAGGCAGAGTTCGCCGACCTTCTGCCAGTCGCCGTCCGTCGGTGCGCCCTTGCCGACACCCGGGATTTGCGCGATCTGCGCGCGTAGGTTGGCTTGCGCCAATGCGAGCTCCGAGAACGTGCCGAGCGCGCTGCTGGTCCCGAGTGCTGCGGCGCTCGCCGCGCCTCTCAGCACCGTTCGCCGGTTCGGCTGGAATGCGGAATGCTGATCGTGATCGTGCTGTTTCACCGCGATACCCTCCCGTTTTTGACTTTCTTTGCGTGACTTTCTTTTGTGAAGTCTAATTCGCCCGAGCACCTCGATGACGTGACGCTCGGCGGACTTCCGCGTCGTGGCGATGGCGGCAGAGGCCTGTCGAGTATGCAGCGGCACACATCAAAGTCAACGAATGCGCGTGAAGTTGAGGTCGCGCGTGCCGTCGGTGCGCGAACGATGAGCAGAGTCTTCGCAATGCCGCGCTGCAAGATGATTGATGCCGTGCAGCGCCGATCACCGTCGCGGTGATCGTGAATGAGCAGGTTCCGCGAGCGTGACATCATCTCGACGTCGTATTTATGTCAGACGGCTCGTGCAGCCGTGCCGCCGTCCAGACGGTTTGAGGTGTTCACCTCAAACCGCATCAGGCGGGATGACGCCCTTCTTGAAGATGAAGCAACCATAAAAGCGCCGCTCTCCGGTCTGGATCACGCAATAGGATCTCTTCGCAAGCTCGTAGAATGCAAAGCGCTCGACTGAGGCCATCGGAAAAGATCGGCCCTGCGCCGCATCGAGTTCGGCCTGGACCTCGCTCTGCACAGGCGGAATTTCATTGGGCTGACCGACGATCTCCATGCGGGATGCCGGCTTGTCCACGAAACTGTCGAGCGGCAGCACCGACAGGATCGCGCGCGCGGCGCGGCTTGCGGTGACGTTGTCGATGCGCAACAGCCGCCCCAGCACGGTCCGGCGCGCGACCGCGTCGGCGGGAAAGTTCGTGTCGCAGAGAACGAGATCGTCGCCATGCCCCATGGACCGCAGCGCATAGAGAACATCGGCATTCAAAAGCGGATCGATCGATTTCAGCATGCGGCGTCTCCCTTGACGAGATCAGGCTTCTTGGATTGATTGACTATCCGACGTTGCGGTGCCGTCGTCCATATCGACGTCCACGATTTGCAAGGATCGTGTATCTCGGCATCGATCTCGGCACCTCGGCGGTCAAGACCGTCCTCGTCGATCACGCTCAACGCGTGATCGCGAGCGCGAGTCGACCGTTGAGGACGGCCTCGCCGCGTCCCGGTCTTGCTGTATTTCGCGATGAATCCTTAGCCCGTATTCTTGACCGCCTCAGCTAGCATGGCGTAAAGCTCGCGCTTGCTGAATTCATTAGGCTGCTGCCTCTCTAGCGGTTTCGATACCTTCTTTTCCACCGGGCTGGCACAGGCGGCCGACAATGCCGGCCTTCGCTTCGGGACTGGTCTTATTCTGGGCTTTGCTGCTGGCGGCTTGTGACCACGCTTCAGGCGCAAGCGAGTCAGCCTCCCGCAAACTGCGTTACGGCTACACCCGAGTGCGCGCGCGATCTGTGCGGCGCTGTGTCCCAATGCCCAGAGTTCTTTGAGCAGCTTTATGTCTCTCTCATCCCAACTCATGGGAGATACTATAACGCCGGCTGCCAACGACCGGCTAGTCTAGTCTTCGTCTGGCTCGCGCACGACCGGCGGTTCGTCGGCGAGGTCTTCTTCTTCCTCGTCGTCATCTTCGTCTTCATCTTCATCGGGATCGCGGGGCGGCATCGCCTTGCCCATGATCACGAGTCGACTCCTGTCGATCAACCCAGGAAAAAAGACCTCGGGGATGTGTTGCTTCATGTTGTTGCTCCTCAAAAAATGCCAATGACCGGATGTGAAGACCTGACCACGGATTGCGATGGTACCCGATTTGAGCCCCTCCTAGCGCTCGGGCGTTCAAACCTTCGGAATGAGCACCATTGGAGGCCGAGGGAGCTGAAGAGGAACCTGAGGCCAGAAGGAGTGGCAGACGCGTCAACGTTTCCCCACTGGCCACGCACCACTTTTCGCTCGACCAGGCGCCGGCGGCGTTCGAGCAGCAGGTCGCCGTCGCGATGGGATCATCAAGGCGGTCATGCACGCACATCTGACCATCGTCTTCTGCCTCCCAGCCGTAAAACCGGACGAAGCTCCCAAGGCGTGAACTCGCTTTTTGCATCCGGGGTGCCAGTCAGGTAAAAAAAGTACCACGATTGGCCGCCAAATGTGGTGGTACGCGTCTATTTCGTCACCTACCGTGGCGGTCAAGCAAGAGCCGGTATCAAGAAAATCGGCCGGCTAGGAACGAGGTCGTTGCGGGTGCGTGCACGCGACCGGGAGGAAGGACATGGAGCCGGATCTTGAGCTGGTCCAGATAAGGCCGGGGGAGTCGTTCGCCGCCTGGTCACACGGTTATCCTTTCCGCACCGTACGATGGCATTTTCACCCGGAATATGAGCTGCACATGGTGGCGGCGACCACCGGCCGCTATTTCGTCGGCGATTTCATCGGCGATTTCGCGCCCGGCAACCTCGTGCTGACCGGGCCCAATCTGCCGCATAATTGGGTCAGCGACATTCCGCCAGGGACCAGCATTCCGCTGCGCTGCCGCATTATCCAGTTCAGCGAGGAGTTCATCGACGGCGCCATCAAAGGCCTGCCGGAACTCGCGGCACTGCGGCCGGTGCTGGAATCGTCCCGGCGAGGTGTGCTGTTCAGCAGCGAAACCAGCCGGCGGCTGTCGCCGCTGCTCGAAGAGACGATGCAAGCCAACGGCATGCGCCGCATCGAGTTGTTTATGCTGATCGCCGGCGTGTTGAGCCGGGCACGGGGATCGCGCATGCTGGCCAGCGCTAGCTATCTGCCCGATCCGTCCGGCTATATGTCCGCAGGCATCAACAAAGCGCTCGCCTATCTCCGCAAGCATCTGACCAAGCCGTTCAGCGAGATGGATCTCGCCGAGATCGCAGGTCAGAGCACAAGCGCCTTCTCGCGTGCGTTCCGCCAGCACACCGGCATGTCGCTGATGCAATATGTAAAACGGCTGCGCATCAATCTTGCCTGCCAGATTCTGATGAGCGATGAGCACGCCTCGATTGCAAGTATCTGCTACGAGGTCGGCTACAACAACATGTCGAATTTCAACCGACAATTCCTCGCCGAGAAGGGAATGACACCGTCACAGTTCCGGCGATTGCTGCTCGACAACATCAACGCGCCCAAAGCCGCATGAGAATGTTCTACGGCTTGGCCGCATAGCTCGTCGAGGGAGACGACGCATTATTGACAATCACGGCGCGGACCGGCTTCCAGCGGTTCGGCGAAGGAAGACTGCTGTGTGCAGGATCGACAAAAAAGAAGGGGGACTGTCCGGGATCGCCGGCGCCGACCTCCCGCATTCAAGGCAACCGCAAGGGTTGCTCTTACCCTAGGGAGAAGACCATATGACACTAGCATCATTGAACGGACTCGGGATGGCGGCGCTCGCCTTGTGCATCCTGGCTGGCGGTCCCGCTTTCGGTCAGAATGCCAAGGTACCGGGCGCGACGGTCGCTTTTCTGATGCCGGACCAGGCTTCGACACGTTACGAGGAACACGATCGCCCCGGTTTCGTGGCTGAGATGAGCAAGCTGTGCCCGACCTGTAAGGTGCTCTACCAGAACGCCGACGCGAATGCGTCGCGCCAACAGCAGCAGTTCAATTCCGTCATTTCGCAGGGCGCCAAGGTCATCGTCATCGACCCCGTCGATTCCATCGCTGCGGCGTCGCTCGTGAAGCAGGCCCAGGAGCAGGGCGTGAAGGTCATTGCCTATGACCGGCCGATCCCCTCCACGCCGGCAGACTTCTACGTGTCTTTCGACAACAAGGCGATCGGCAAGGCGATCGCTAAATCGCTGGTCGACCATCTGAAGGCGACCAACGTGCCGACCGACGATATCGGCGTGCTGGAAATCAACGGCTCACCGACCGATGCCGCGGCCGGGCTGATCAGGGACGGTATCCACGACGGTCTGGCCGGCAGTGGATACAAGACACTCGCCGAGTACGACACGCCGGATTGGGCGCCGCCGAAGGCGCAGCAGTGGGCCAGCGGCCAGATTACCCGTTTCGGAAAGAAGATTATGGGCGTCGTGGCCGCCAACGACGGAACCGGCGGTGCCGCGATCGCCGCTCTCAAGGCCGCAGGGGTCAATCCGGTGCCGCCGGTCACCGGCAACGACGCTACGATCGCCGGCCTTCAACTCATTATTGCCGGGGACCAATACAATACCATCAACAAGCCAAGCGAGATCGTCGCGGCCGCGGCGGCCAATGTGGCCGTCCAATTGCTCGCGGGGGAGAAGCCAAAATCCGAAACTACGCTGTTCAACACGCCGTCGCAGCTGTTCACGCCGACGCTGGTCACGGCCGACAACCTCAAGGCAGAGATCGTCGACAAGCGGATCAACGGCAAACCGATCCAGAAGCCCGAGGTGCTCTGCGCGGGCCGCTATGCCGAAGGCTGCAAGAAACTCGGCATTACCAAGTAGAGATTCGTCAAGGTATTTTTTGGCCCGGCGATGCGGTTCGGTTCACCGCATGGCCGGGACGATCACGGAACGCCATGCATGACCGACCCAGCATCGCAATCCAATTCGCAGAACGACCTGGTGCTTAGCCTGCGCGGGATTTCAAAAAACTTCGGCGCCGTCTCCGCCTTGACCAATATCGATCTTGATGTCCACGCCGGCGAGGTCGTCGCGTTGGTCGGCGACAATGGCGCCGGCAAGTCGACCCTGGTGAAGATCCTCGCCGGCGTTCATCTGCCGGATTCGGGAACGATCACCTTCTGCGGCGATATCGTGGTCCTCGACGATCCGGCCGCGTCGCTGCGGCTCGGTATCGCGACCGTATTCCAGGATCTGGCGCTGTGTGAGAATCTCGACGTCGTCGCTAACATTTTCCTCGGACGGGAACTCGATCCATGGCGCCTCGACGAGGTGGCGATGGAGATTCGGGCTTGGACCCTGCTCAACGAACTGTCGGCGCGCATCCCCAGTGTTCGCGAGCCGGTGGCATCGCTTTCCGGCGGCCAGCGCCAGACGGTCGCAATCGCCCGTTCGCTGCTGCTCGAGCCGAAGCTGATCCTGCTCGACGAACCAACGGCTGCGCTTGGCGTGGCGCAGACCGCCGAGGTGCTTGATCTGATCGAGCGCGTTCGCGATCGTGGTCTCGCCGTCGTGATGATCAGTCACAATATGGAAGACGTTCGCGCGGTCGCGGACCGGATCGTGGTGCTGCGGCTCGGACGCAACAACGGCATCTTCGATCCCGACGCATCCAATCAGGAACTTGTGAGCGCCATCACGGGAGCCTCGAACAACGCCGTGTCCCGCCGCGCAGAGCGGCGACAGGGCTCACGTGAACATTCAGGGGAGCCGCGGCCGTGAACGGCGACACGGAACGTCGCGCAACGTCGGCGCCGCTCGATCGCGCCGACGAGCGGATTCGCAGCGATGCGGGTCTTGCCGGCGCCACGCGCGCCTTCCTGGACCGGGTCCGCTCCGGCGATCTCGGCGCGCTTCCGGTCGTGATCGGGCTGGTGATCATCTGCACGGCGTTTCAGAGCCTCAATCCGGTGTTCCTGTCGAGCAATAATCTCGTCAACCTGTTGTTCGACTGTTCGACGGTGGGGGTGATCGCGCTTGGGATTGTCTGCATCCTGATGATCGGCGAAATCGATCTGTCGGTCGGCTCGGTCAGCGGTTTCGCTTCGGCCATGGTTGGTGTGCTCTGGGTCAACATGGAATGGCCAGCGTGGTTCGCTATTTTCGCTGCGCTCGTCGTCGGCGGAGCCATTGGCGCACTCTACGCGGTGTTGCTTAACCGCTTCGGGATGCCAAGCTTCGTCTCGACACTGGCCGGCCTGCTCGCGGTTCTGGGCTTGCAACTTTATCTTCTGGGCTCGACCGGGTCGATCAATCTGCCGTACGGCTCGCCGCTCGTGAATTTTGGTCAGATGCTGGTCATGCCGCCCGCGGTCGGCTACACGCTGGCTGCGGTGACCGGTGCGGTGATCTTCGCAACGACGTTTCGAACGGCCGTCCGCCGCAAGCAGGCTGGATTGTCGGCGAGATCGCTGAGCAGCCTGTTGCTTCGCGCCACTGTGATCACGATTATCCTCGAACTCGTCGTCTATTATCTCAATCAGGATCGCGGCGTGCCCTGGATGTTCGGTCTGTTCGTCGCTCTGGTCGTAGCGATGAACTATGCGTTGACCCGAACGAAGTGGGGACGCTCGATGAATGCAGTAGGGGGCAATCGGGAGGCGGCGCGCCGCGCCGGCATCAGTGTGGGTCGGACCTACATGACGGCCTTCGTGCTGTGCGCGACCTTCGCGGCCGCTGGCGGCATCCTTTCGGCGGCGCGCCTGGCGTCCGCGAGCCAGCAGGCCGGCACCGGCGATGTCAATCTCAACGCCATCGCGGCCGCCGTGATCGGTGGAACCAGCCTGTTCGGCGGTCGCGGCAGCGCCTATTCCGCGCTGCTTGGCATCATCGTAATTCAATCGATCACGAGTGGTCTGACGCTGCTCGATCTATCATCTTCGCTCCGGTACATGATCACGGGCGCCGTGCTGGCCGTTGCCGTCATCGTCGATTCGCTGGCCCGCCGCTCACGCATGTCCCATGGCCGGGCCTGAAATCATCCCAAGCAACAGGAACGCCATGACTCTCACGCTGTCCGGAAAAGTGGCCGCTATCACGGGAGCGGCTTCGGGGATCGGTCTGGAATGCTCCAGGATTCTGCTGCGCGAGGGCGCGCGCGTTGTGCTGGTCGACCGTGACGAGGATGCCTTGAAGTCGGCTTGCGCAATCCTCGGCCAGGAGGCGATCCCGTTGACGATCGACCTCACCAAGCCTGAAAGCGTCAGCCGTATGATGCCGCGGATACTGGACCTCGCGGGCCAACTCGACATCTTCCACGCCAATGCAGGAACCTACGTCGGCGGCGATATCGTGGACGGCGACCCCGATATCTGGGACCGCGTGCTGAACCTCAACGTCAACGCTGCCTTCCGCTCGGTCCACGCCGTCCTGCCGCACATGATCGCGCGTGGGACAGGCGACATCATCGTGACGAGCTCGATTGCCGGTCTGGTGCCGGTGGTTTGGGAGCCGATCTACTCCGCTTCCAAGCACGCGGTTCAGGCGTTCGTACATACGGTCAGGCGGCAGGTCGCCAAGCATGGGCTGCGCGTCGGCGCCGTGGCTCCAGGTCCCGTGGTCACGGCCCTGATCAAGGATTGGCCCAAGGACAAGCTCGATGACGAATTGGCGGCCGGAGGCTTGATGCAGCCGGTCGAAGTGGCCGAGGCCGTGCTGTTCATGCTGACGCGGCCGAGGAACGTCACCATCCGCGATCTCGTCATTCTGCCGCAGAGCAACGACTTGTAAGACGCGTCATCGCCAAACACGGTAGGAATCACGGGGCATGCCCGAAAAGCATTTCCTCGGCATCGACGTCGGCACGGGCAGCGCGCGCGCCGTAGTGTCTTCGATGAGTTCGGCACGTTGCTCGGATCCGCCAAGGCGGACATTGCGTTGTGGCACGAGGCAGGCCAAATTATCGAGCAGTCCAGCAACGATATCTGGTGCGCTGTGTGTGCCTGCGTGCAAGGCAGCGGTTTGACCGCCGTCGCGGCCGCGCAACTTGGCTTGATGCCTGAAACGCCGGTCGCCGCCGGGCTGATCGACGCCCATGCCGGCGGAGTTGGAACGGTCGGCGCGCGTGGCGGGCCGGGTTCGGTACCTCGGCCTGCACGATGTCCTCGACCAATGATGGAGCCTTCGTACCCCGGGTGTGGGGGCCGTATTTCTCCGCCATGGTGCCGGGCCTTTGGTTGAACGAAGGCGGTCAGTCCGGCTTCTGATCACTGTGGATCACTTTTGATCGACCTCGAGCTCCTTGGCCACGACTGGCTCAAATTGGCCCATGATGGATTGGAACGAGAGTTTAGGTTTTTCAACTGGCTAGAAGGTAGCGTGTGCACCGGGAGATCAAGAAGAATCTACACTCCGGAAAGTGTGAAGTTGTCGACAAGCACGGCGTATTGAGTTTGCATCAAGCTCTCGGGGGTTCCCTGTAGAAATTACAGCTAGCCAGCAGCATCTGAAAGATGCTGGGAATCAGCGGGCTTCATCGCGCAGATGATACCAATGATAGAGCATGCGCTGACCGAGACGGCGGAATGGCGCGAAGGGATGCGTCGGGAGCGGGGAGGTGAAGATAGGTAGCCCTTGGCCTTTGAATGTCTTGCCCGCGAGCATCTGGGCCATGCGCCGGCCCGCTTGCGCAGAATAGGACACGCCGTTGCCACCATAGCCGAGTGCATAGACCAGCTTCTGCTTTGCGTCGGGCCGGAAGATGCGGGGCATCATGTCATGGCTGACGTCGACCCAGCCCCACCAGGAGTAGTCGATCGCGATCCCCTCGAGCGGCGGGAATTTGCGGTGAAGGCCGCCGATCAGGAGTTGAAGATGGCGGTCGTGGGCCGCGTCCGCGCCGGTGATCGCGCTGCGACTGCCGATCTGGAGACGATTGTCCGGCAGCAGGCGGTAGTAGAAGCGAAGCGTGCGGGTGTCCGTGATCACCTGCCTGGTGCGGAACCCGGTCGCATCGATTTCGGCCTGTGTCAGCGGCCGTGTCACCAGCGAATTGGAGAGGATCGGCATGCAGCGGCCGCCGAGCTCCGGCGTCAGGCCGAGCGATGTGTAGGCGCCGGTCGCGATCCCCACTGCGGCAGCGCGCACCGTTCCGCCCGGCGTGCGCAGAAGATATGCGCCGTCATGCCGTTCGACCCGCTGCACCGGGCTTGCCGTGTGTACGCGCACGCCGAGATCGCGTGCCATGCGCAGATAGCCGAACGCAAGCTTGGCGGGATGGACCCCGGTTCCGAGCGGCTCGTGGACCGCGCCGACGGCCTCGGCCTCGTCGACGAAATCACGGCGCAGCTCATCGTGTGACACGACGCGCGTCGCATAGCCGAACAGCTCGTTGAGGACCCTTGATTCGGCTGCGATCTTGTCGAGGTGACGCTGACGATGGGCAAGATAGAGATGCCCGCCACGCTGCGGCTCGCAATCGACCGGACTCGCGCGCACCAGCTCTTCAAACGTCTCAAAACCTTCGGTGATCTCGGCATGCATGCGCCGCGCAGTATCGAGACCCCAGCGCTTGATCCATTGCGAGCGCGTCAGGCGGCCCGAGGCATTCTGCGCCTGGCCGCCATTCCGGGTGCTACAGCCCCAGGCGACGCGATTGGCCTCGAGCACGACGGCCTTGATGCCGTATTCGCGCGCAAGGAAGATCGCGCAGGCGAGTCCCGTATAGCCCGAGCCGATGATCGCGACGTCGGCGACCGTGTCGTTGGTGATCGGGCCGTCGTCCGGCGGAGGTGTGCCGGCCGTGGCGATCCAGTAGGTCGGCGCATATTGCCGATTGTGGCCGGGACCACTGGAAACCAGCGGATCATAGTGCGGATCATAGGCCGCCGCCGGCGGCGCGGCGTGCACGTTCATCGCGCGTCGCTCCGCTGCGCTGCCGGCTGCGCCGGCCTGTCCTTGCGGAAGGCGCTCTTGGTGCAGATCCTCTCGCCGCGGAATCCGAAGAGATCGCAGCCTTCGACCTCGATGCGCGCTCCGTCCGGCGAGGTGGCGCGAAAAATCCATTCGGAGACGGCGCGGTCGCCGAACACGGTGTGCCGCGTGCACTCCCAGCTCACATCGGGCATCGCGGTCCAGGTTGCCTCGAAAGCGGCCCGAACCGCGCTCGTGCCGGCCAGCCGTCGGCCGCAGATGTCGGGACCCGCGGCCGTATCGAACAAGATGTCCTCGGTCATGCAGGCCATTACACCCGCGCCGTCGTGCCGGTTGAAGGCGGCGAACAGGGTTTCGAGCAGCTCTTGCCTGACGGTATTGATGTTGCGCATGCCGGTATCCTCGCGCGCCAACGCGCGCCGTTACAGCCTGATGGGGGCATCTGGACATCTGCCACGCGGTGAGGAGGTGGCCGTAGAACCAGACCGCGCGAGCTCTGCGGCCAGACTGGCATGGCGAGGCTGAGGCAGCTGGCACTTCCGCAGCGAAGTTCCGCCCTGTTGATAGCCGGCGATGGCCGCCAATCTCCCCTCTCTCGCCCTGCATCGATGATGACGATTCAGGAAATCGCTGCCGCGATCCGCGATATCGCCGCGACGGCGCTTCCGACGCCTGCCGTGATGCTGGCGGCTGCGATGTCGATTCTGGCGGCGGCTCTGGTGCGCGGCTTCACCGGTTTCGGCTTCGCGCTGACGGCGGTGCCGCTGCTCGGGCTGTTCATGCCGCCGATACAATCGGTTCCGGTCGCGGTGTGTCTTCAGCTCATCATCGGCCTCGGCGATCTCCCGCGCGCCTCGCGCGTCTGCGATTGGCCGTCGCTGCGCTGGCTCGTCATCGGCGGGGTGATCGGCTCGCCGCTCGGCGCGCTCATTCTGCGCGCGGCGTCCGCGCCGGCTGCACGCATCATGATCGCGCTGATCACGGCTGGCGCGGTCGTGGCGCTCAATGCCGGCTTCCGGCTCGCGGTGGCTCCATCGCGGAGCGTCACGGCATTGGTCGGCATGACCGCGGGCCTGTTCAACGGCCTGGCGGCGATGCCGGGGCCGCCGGTCATTGTCTATTACAGCACTGGTCCCTTCGGCCGCGTCGCGGCGCGCGCCTCGATGATGGTGTTCTTCCTGGTCTCGTCTGTTGCCGTGCTCATCAGCACTGCCATGCTGGGGCTGTTGGACCGGAGCACGGCGGTGCTGACCGCGCTTGGCGTTCCGGTCATGTTGTTCGGAACCTGGCTCGGCG
Organism: Bradyrhizobium sp. F1.4.3; assembly: GCF_040548375.1. Taxonomy (NCBI): domain Bacteria; kingdom Pseudomonadati; phylum Pseudomonadota; class Alphaproteobacteria; order Hyphomicrobiales; family Nitrobacteraceae; genus Bradyrhizobium; species Bradyrhizobium sp. F1.4.3. Next base: position 1,078,262 of record NZ_JBEPRN010000001.1, on the reverse strand, counting down.
ATCTCGGCTTTCACCGCGGCAGCGACTGGCTGCATCGCCGCGTCTCGATCGCCAGCCTCGCCGTGGTGGCGCTGGGCAGTGCCATCAAGGGTGTGAGCGATCTGCTCTAAACTAGCCGTGTCGTGCGAAGACCTCGCCGAGCTTGGCCATGCCGGCGGCGATCCGGTCGGTCCGGATCGACGAGAAGCCGAGCCGGAAGCAATGCCGTGTCGCGTCGGGGCTCATCGAAAACACGTCGCCGGGCTCGATCACGACGCCCTCGGCGCGCGCGGCTTCCGACAGCTTTGCGCTGTCGGTTCCGTCGGGGCAGGAAATCCAATAGCTTGTGCTGCCGGATCCACGCGCCCAGCGGCATGCCGGCAGCGTCTGCGGCAGCAACTCGTCGACCAACCTGGCGCGCTCCAGCAGCACGCGGCCGACTTGTTGCAAGTGCGAGCGGTAATGGCCGAGGCCGATGAACAGCGCGGCGACGCGCTGGTTGTTGAGGGGCGGGTGCCGCAGCATCAGCCGCCGTAATGCCCGCAATTCGCGGACCACGGGCGCCGGCGCAACGACGTAGCCGAGCCGCAGTCCCGGCGCCAGGGCTTTCGAGAGGCTGCCGACATAGAGGACGGTCTGGTCGTGGTCGAGGCTCATCAGCGGCGGCAGCGCATCGCCTTCCGGGATCAACTCGCTTTCATAGTCGTCCTCGATCAGGACGATGTCGCGGTCCCGCGCCGCTCGCAGAATATCGTCGCGGCGCGCGTGCGACATCGCGGCCGTGGTCGGGCATTGATGGCTGGCGGTGACGTAGGCAAGCGAGCAGCGTGCAAAATCGTCGTCAGGCACCATTCCGTCGTCATCGACCCGCAGCGGAACGACGTCCGACGTCATCATGCCGAAGATGTTGCGGGCGTCCGGATACCCCGGATCTTCCATGCCGATGGTTGTCGTCGGTCGCACGAACAGCTTGGCGATCAGATAGAGGGCATGCTGCGCCCCGATCGTGATCATGATCTCGTCGGCGCGTGCGCGAATGCCGCGGCGCGGCAGCACCTGCCGCTGTAATTGCTCGATCAGCGCGGGATCGTCGCCGTCGATCATGTCGCGCGCCCAGTTGTTGATCTCGGGCACGCTGAGCGCGGCGCGCGCGCTCTCCCGCCAGTCGTTGGTGGGAAACAGGCTCGGGTCGAACTGGCCGAAGATAAAGGGGTAGGGGTATGTCTGCCAGTCGAGCGGCTTGACGATGTTGCGGAACGTCGAAGGCTGGAGCGCGAAGCGCTCGGTCCAGCGCCGGCTGTAAGCCTCGGTCGCAGGCAGTTTGGCCTCGCCAATCTGCTTGGGCAGGCCGGCGACGAAATAGCCGCTGCGCTCGCGCGAGACCAGGAAGTTCTGGTCGACGAGTTGCTCATAGGCGATGACGATGGTGTTGCGCGAGCACTTGAGGAGCGCGGCAAGATCGCGGCTGGACGGCATGCGCACGCCGAGGGGAAGCCGGCCGTCCTCGATGGCCGTCACGATCATCTGGCGAATCTGGAGCTGCAGGAAACTGCCGCCCCGATCCAGGCCCTGGAACAGCGATCCCCAGAACAGGACATCGTTGGGTGGGGCGGCCGGTGCCGTTGCTTCGGATTGCCGCAGGAGTGCAAATTTTCCCATCGGGGCTTGTCCAGTGTGGGTCGCGTAAACACAAAAAACAAAGCAAAAACCACGCCATAGCGGCAAGAATGACGTGTTGCTGTGCATGGGCTGGCTCCATTTGTGCATGGCATCTGGCGCTGGTCTAGGGCCACGCGAGGTCCCAGGGTCGATAGCGTGACATCTGGGAGTTCAATGTGAGCGCGGAGACGGTCGTTTACTCAGCCCGCAAGATCGTGACGATGAATCCGTCGCGCCCGCTCGCGACCCATGTCGCGGTGCGCGATGGCCGCATCGTTGCGGTCGGCAATGCTGCGGAGATTGCACCATTCGCCGGCGGAGCGATCGACGACCGCTTCCGCGACAAGGTGCTGCTGCCCGGGTTCGTCGAGGGCCACAGCCATATCATGGAGGGCATGATGTGGTCGCTGCCCTATGTCGGGGCGTTTGATCGTCGCTCGCCGGAGGGCAAGGTCGTATCGGGCGTGCGTGACATCGACGCGATAGTCGCCCGGCTGCAGGAGGCCGAATCCAGGATCGGCGATCCCAACGCAACGCTGTTCGCCTGGGGCTTCGATCCGCTGCATATCGGCGGACGCATGCTGACCCGCCGGGATCTCGATCGCGTCTCGACCGCGCGGCCGATCGTGGTGATCCATGCGAGCTTCCACATCAGCAATGTCAACACGCTGGTGCTGGAGCGCACCGAATTGCTACGCGCGATCGAGATTTCCGGCGTCGTCGCCGGCGAGGACGGTCTGGCCAGCGGAGAGCTACAGGGCATCGCCGCGCGGTTTCGCGTCTTTCGCGTGCTCGGCAATCCGTTGTCCTCCGGCATCACGATAGACGACGTCGACCGCTATGCCGCGTCTGCCTGCGTGCAGGGCGTGACCACGATCACCGATCTGCACAATGATCTCACGGATCCGACGATCGAGCTCTACGCGGCGGCCACCCGTTCGCCCGAGTTCGGTGTGCGGCTGGTGCCCGCATTGGCTTCGGCCTCGCACACGCCCGAGCAGGCGATCGCGAAGATCGCGATATTGCGGGAGAGCGGCAACGACCGCCTGCACTACGGCATCGTCAAGCTGGTCGTGGACGGCTCAATCCAGGGCTTCACCGCGCGATTGCGATGGCCCGGCTATCACAACGGCGCCCCGAACGGACTTTGGTACATCGCGCCCGAGGATCTGCCGCGGCTGGTCGACCTCTATCACAAGGCGGGCATTCAGCTTCACATCCACACCAATGGCGATGAGGCCACGGAGCTGGCGCTCGATGCCATCGAGAAGGCGCTGGCCGCGACGCCCCGCGCGGATCACCGCCACACCCTGCAGCATTGCCAGATGGCGGACGCCGCGCAGTTCCGGCGCATGAAGGCGCTCGGCGTCTGCGTCAATCTGTTCGCCAACCACCTGTTCTACTGGGGTGACTCCCACCACGATCTGACAATGGGGCCGGAGCGCGCCGGGAGACTGGACGCAACCGGTACCGCTCTGCGCAGCGGCGTTCTGTTCGCGATCCACTCGGATGCACCGGTTACGCCGCTTTCGCCGCTGTTTACCGCCTGGTGCGCGGTCAATCGGGTCTCGTCGTCAGGCCGCAAGCTCGGGACCGAGACGGAAGCTCTCGGCGTCGAGCAGGCCCTCGCTGCGATCACGATCGGCGCCGCCTACACACTGAAGCTCGATCACCTGATCGGCAGCATCGAGTGCGGCAAATTTGCGGACTTCGCCGTCCTGGATGACGATCCGCTCGCGGTCGCTCCCGCTGGGCTGAGGGACGTGCCCGTGTGGGGCACGGTCGTCGGCGGCCATGTCAGGAAAGCTCCGCGCGCATGATCCGGTCCGCGCCCATCCCAGTGACGGTGATTGGAGGCTTTCTCGGCGCCGGTAAGACGACGCTGATCAATCGGCTGCTGGCGAACGGTCGCACGCGTTGCGCGGTGCTGGTGAACGATTTCGGCGAAATCAATATCGATGCGGCCCTGATCGAGAGCCACGACGGCACGACGATGTCGCTGACCAATGGCTGCGTCTGCTGCAGCATCGGTTCAGGCTTTCTGGACACGCTCGGCAGCCTGCTTGACGAAAGCGGGCGTTTCGAGCGCATCGTGATCGAGGCGAGTGGGGTCGGCGATCCCTGGCGCATCGCCGAGATCGCGCTGGTTGAGCCGGCGCTGCGGCTCGATGGCGTGGTCGTGCTCGCCGATGCATGCCGGATCTCAGCCCTCATGGAGGATCGCCAGGTGGGCGATACCGTTCGCAATCAGTTCGCAAAATGCGACGTGGTGCTGCTCAGCAAGCGCGATCTGGTGACGGAGGCGCAGCTTGAAGCGGCGCGCGGTGCGATCCGCGCGGTACGGCAGGACGTCCGGATCGAAATCCTCCCGGATGGGGCGCTGGACACCGTTGTGTTCGGCCGACGCGAGGCGCCACAGTTTCGCGCCGTGGCCGTCGATGAGGACGTCGATCACGAAGGCGAGTTCCGGCGCTGGACCTATCGGCGCGCCGGCAGCTTCGACCGCGATCTGTTGGCCGCGGCTGTGAGCGCATTGCCGCCGCAACTGCTGCGATTGAAGGGCGTCTGCCGGATCGGCGACCAAGCGCGGCCGCAGGTATTCCAGATGGTGTCGCGGATCTGGTCGCTGGCGCAGCCCGAGCGCGACGCCGGGCAGGGCGCGGACGCGATCGTGCTGGTGGGCGTCGGGACCGCTGATCTTCCGGCAGATCATGAACTGGATGCCATTCTTGACCGTGCATTGGCCGTAACGGCCGCTGCATGACGACAAGCAGATATCGATCGATGCACGACCTCGACTTGCCGATCATCAAATCGAACAGGGGATAGAGCCATGTTGATCAGACGGACGTTTGTGCTGGGAGTCCTCGGTCTCGTTGCAACCGGCATTGCGTCACCCGATGCGCGAGCGCAATCGGCGGGCAGCAATACGCTCGTTGTGGCAACCACCCAGGTGCCGCGCCACTTCAACGGTGCGGTGCAGTCGGGCATGGCGACGGCCATGCCGACGGCGCAGATCTTCGCGAGCCCGCTGCGCTATGACGAGAACTGGAAGCCGCAGCCCTATCTGGCCCAGTCCTGGGAGGTTGCGCCCGACGGGCTGTCCGTGACCCTGCATCTCGTCAAGGATGCCGTGTTCCACGACGGCAAACCCGTGACATCGGACGACGTCGCCTTCTCGATCATGGCGATCAAGGCCAATCATCCGTTCCAGACCATGCTGGCGGCGGTGGAGAAGGTCGAGACGCCGGATCCGGCGACAGCGATCATCCGGCTATCGCACCCCAGCCCCTCGCTGCTGCTGGCAATGTCCCCGGCGCTGATGCCGATCCTGCCGAAACACATTTACGGTGACGGTCAGGATCTGAAGACGCATCCTGCCAATCTCAAGCCGATCGGCTCCGGGCCTTTCAAGCTGACCGAATACAAGCAGGGCGAATATTACACGCTGGAGAAGTTCGATAAGTTCTTCCTGCCCGGCCGCCCCAAGCTGGAGAAGATCGTGGTTCGGCTGGTCTCGGATCAGAATGCTGCCCTGGTCTCGATGGAGCGGGGCGACGTCCAGGCCCTGCCGTTCGTCGCGGGCGTTCGCGATATCGACCGGCTGCAGAAGGCGCCGAACATCGTCGTGACTGACAAGGGCTTTGCCGGTATCGGCCCGCTCAACTGGCTCGCCTTCAACACCACGAAGAAGCCGCTCGACGACGTCCGCGTTCGTCAGGCTATCGCCTACGCGGCCAATCGCGACTTCATCGTCTCCAAACTGATGGGCGGCAAGGCTGCCCCGGCGCTGGGGCCGATCGCGCCGGATTCACCGCTCGCCGAGGCGAACGTCGAACCCTACAAGGTCGACTATGCCAAGTCGGCGACGCTGCTGGACGCCGCGGGCTATCCGAAGGGGGCGGATGGTTCGCGCTTCGCGCTCACCATCGACTATATTCCCGGCGGCGACGAGCAGCAGCGCAACGTCGCCGAATATCTCCGCTCGCAGATGAAGCGGGTCGGCATCAATCTCGAGGTGCGGGCGGCACCCGACTTTCCGACCTGGGCGCAGCGTGTGTCCAACTTCGATTTCGATCTGACCATGGACACCGTCTACAACTGGGGCGATCCCGTCATCGGGGTCAACCGGACCTACCTGTCCTCCAACATCCGCAAGGGCATCATCTGGTCCAACACTCAGCAATACAGCAATCCGAAAGTCGATGAGCTGCTGCAGGCGGCGGCAGTGGAGACCTCGCCGGAGAAGCGAAAGGCGCTCTATTCCGAGTTCCAGAAGATCGTGGTCCAGGATACGCCGATCTACTACGTCAACGTGTCGCCGTACTACAATGCGTTCAGCAAGGGGCTCGGTGGCCTTCCCACCACGATCTGGGGCATGATGTCTCCGCTGGACGAGATGTACTGGGAGACGCCGCCCAAGACTTAACCAAGACCTGATGACGTCACCCCGACCACGATCGAGACTGTGAGGAGCCCTCCGACATCATGGCTTTGGCCATCCACCTAACAAGGCAGATTGCCAATGCCGCCGCGCTGCTGCTCGCGGTGCTGGTTCTGAACTTCTGCCTGATCCACCTCGCGCCCGGCGATCCCGTTCAGGTGATCGCCGGTGAGATGGGGGGCGCCTCGGCTGACGTCGTTACGGCGCTGCGGACCAAATACGGGCTCGACCACAGCCTGATGGAGCAGCTTGCGATCTATCTTCGCAACGTCGTGACGGGCGACTTCGGCTACTCCTACTATTTCAACGAGCCGGTGCTCGGCCTCGTCCTGCAGCGGCTGCCTGCGACGCTCTATCTTACGTCCTGTGCGCTGGTCAGTGCGCTCGTGATCGGCACCTTCCTCGGTGTCGTCAGCGCACGTCGTCCGAATGGTCTGTTCAGCCACACCGTGACCGTGTTCTCCCTGGCCGGCTATGCCGCGCCGATCTTCTGGACCGGATTGATGTTGCTGCTCCTGTTCGGATCGGTCTGGCCGATCCTGCCCGTCGTCGGCATGTCCGATGTCGTGCATCGCAAGCAGGGCCTGGCCTATGTGCTCGACGTTGCGCAGCATCTCCTGCTGCCGTCGCTGACATTGGCACTGGTCTTCATCGCCCAATACAGTCGGCTCGCGCGGGTCAACATGATCGATGCGCTGTCGTCCGACTACGTCCGGACCGCGCGGGCCAAGGGCCTGCCGGAGTGGGTCGTGATCGGCAAGCATGCGCTGCGTAACACGCTGATCCCGACCGTCACGGTCGCCGGCCACCAGTTCGGCAATCTGTTTGCCGGCGCGGTGCTGGTCGAGACGGTGTTCAGCTGGCCCGGCATGGGTCGGCTGGTGTTCGATTCGATCCTGCGCCGCGATTATCCGACCTTGATGGCCGTGCTGTTCTTCTCTGCATTGATGGTCATGGCCGCAAACATTCTGACTGACATTGTTTACCGGCTGGTCGACCCGCGCATCCGGATGGGGCAACGATGACGGCCCTGGAGGCACCAACCTTGACGGTCGTTCCGGCCATCGACATGCCGGCCAGGCGTGCGACGTCGCCAGCTGGCATCGCAATGCGGCAGTTCCTGAAGAGCCCGTCCGGCGTCGTCGGCCTCTGCCTGCTCGTACTGATCATCGTCGGGACCCTGGTTGGGCCGCATCTCTACCGGGTCGATCCGCTCGATCTGGTTGGCGCGCCGTTCATGCCGCCCGATTCTGATGCATGGCTCGGCACGGATTATCTCGGCCGCGACGTGCTGGCGGGTCTGATTTACGGCGGGCGCGCAACCCTGGCGGTCGGCGCTGTCGCCGCCCTGATCACGATCACCATCGGTCTGGTCGTCGGATCCTTGAGCGGTTTCTTTGGCGGCGCGGTGGATGCGGTGCTGGTCAAGATTACCGAGTTCTTCCAGATCCTGCCGCCGCTCCTGTTTGCAATGGTCCTGGTGACCTTGTTCGGGTCGAAGCTGTCGACGATTACGGTGGCGATCGGCGCGGTGAGCTGGACGTCGGCCGCGCGGCTGACGCGGGCGGAGTTCATGCGACTTCGCGATCTCGATTTCGTCAAGGCGTCGCGTGCGGCCGGCGCCAGCGACCGACATCTGATGCTGCGCGTGTTGTTGCCGAACGCGTTGCCCGCAGTGATCGTGTCGGCCACGCTTGCGATCGGTGTGGCCATCCTGTTCGAAGGCGGCTTGAGCTTCCTGGGCCTTGGCGATCCCAACGTGATGAGCTGGGGGCTCATGCTCGGACAGAACCGCAACTACATCCTCGATGCCTGGTGGGCCGTCATATTTCCCGGGATGGCGATCTTCCTTGCGGTCCTTGCCATCAGCCTGGTCGGCGACGGCCTCAATGATGCGATCAATCCGCGTCTCAGGCGGAGGTCGTGATGGACATGCTGCTTGAGGTCGACCAGCTCAACGTCAGCATGCGCAGCGAAGCCGGCCGCCTTGTGCCGGTGATCGAGAACCTGTCGTTCGCAGTCGCGCCGGCGCAGACGCTCGCCCTCGTCGGCGAGTCCGGTTGCGGCAAGAGCATGACCGCGCTCGCCCTGATGGGCCTTCTGCCAGAGGATTTCGTCATCACCAGCGGCCGCATCCTGCTGGAGGGCAGGGATATCCTGTCGCTGCCGGCGAGGGACATGCGTGCGCTGCGCGGCAGCGCGATGTCGATGATTTTCCAGGAACCGATGACCGCGCTCAACCCGCTGTTCACGGTCGGCGACCAGATCGGCGAGGTGCTGCACTGGCATCAGGGTCTCGGCGGCGCCGCGGCGCGCGAACAGGTTCTCGCGCTGCTCCGTGCCGTGCAGATTCCGGCGCCGGAGCGGCGCATCGACGCCTATCCGCATCAGCTTTCCGGCGGCATGCGTCAGCGCGTGATGATCGCGATGGCGCTTGCTGGTAAGCCAAAGCTCCTGATCGCGGACGAGCCGACCACGGCGCTCGACGTCACCGTGCAGGCGCAGATCTTCGATCTCCTCGCGCAGCTGCAACGCGAGACCGGGACGGCCATCCTGCTCATCACCCACGATCTCGGTGCCGTCGGCGAATTAGCCAACGAGATCCTCGTGCTCTACGCCGGCCGCTGTATCGAGGCCGGGGCGTCGGCCGGGATCGTGGCGCAGCCACGCCATCCCTATACCCGCGGACTTCTACGCTGCGTGCCGCATCTCCAACTCGGACAGGCGCCGAAATCCTGGATCGACCTCGGCGAAATTCCCGGCATGGTGCCGCCGCTCGGTGCGCGCGGGGGCGAATGCGCGTTTCTGGCCCGATGTGCCAAGGCCGCCGATGTCTGCCGGTCGAGCCCACAGCCGATACTCGAACCGATTGCGGCTGGTCACGCCGTATCGTGCTGGTGCAACGCGGATGTTGCGGCATGACGGCGCTTGAGGCGGCACAGATCCACGACGCATCGGACGTTTTGCTCGACGTCAACGACCTCGTGGTTCATTTCCCGGCTGGCCGCAAATCCGGCAAGCCGTCTTTCGTTCACGCGGTCGACGGCGTCAGCTTTCGCGTCCGGCGCGGTACGACCTTCGGCATCGTCGGCGAGAGCGGCTCCGGAAAGTCCACCACGGCGCAGGCAGTGATGCGGCTGGTCCCGGTCACGTCAGGTCAGGTCGTGTTTGGAAACACAAATATCGTCGAACTCTCGGGGGCGCCGCTGCGCGCTGCGCGCCGTCGCCTCCAGATCGTGTTTCAGGATCCGTTCTCCGCACTCAATCCGCGCCGCCGTGCCGGCGACCAGATCCGCGAGCCCTTGGACTTGCTCGGGATCGGAAGCCGCAGCGATCGCGACGAGCGGGTGCACAAGCTTCTGGCGGAGGTCGGCCTGCCGCCGCAGGCCGCAGACCTGTTTCCGCATCAGTTCTCGGGCGGTCAGCGTCAGCGGCTTTGCATCGCGCGCGCGCTCGCGCCCGAGCCGGACCTCATCGTCTGCGACGAGGCCGTGTCTGCGCTCGACGTCGCGATCCAGGCGCAGATCCTCAATCTGCTGAAGCGGTTGCAGCGCGAGCGCAATCTCACCTATATCTTCATCTCGCATGACCTCGCCGTGATCCAGCAATTCTGCGACGAGGTCGCAGTGATGTATCTTGGCAAGATCGTCGAGCAGGCGCCGGCGGCCGAAATCTTCCGCGCACCGCGACATCCGTACACCTGGTCGCTGCTTGCCGCAGCCGCTCCTCCGGGACCGATGCGCGATGAGCTCAAGCGGCGCTATCTCGTCAAGGGCGATCCGCCTAGTCCGGTCGACCCGTTGCCCGGCTGCCGCTTTGTCGAGCGCTGCCCATCCGCCATCGACGTCTGTCGGCAGCGTTTGCCGACGTTGGATGTCGTCGCACCATGCCACTATCTCGGGTGCCACCGAAGCGCTGAACTGACGCCTCCCACGTTCGACTTGCACTAGTCGCGTCCGGGGATTTCCGCGTTGGCTCCCTCGGTTATGGCTGACACCGTTGCGGGATCAGATTTCTGCTTCGGAGCCGAAGTCTTCAAGCACCAAATAGACGTCACGGTTGAGGCGGTCAGCAGGCACGATCGACACATGCGCAAACGCCACAGGCGGCTCTGATCAAATCGTGAGTGCTGGTCAATCGTTCCCACTCAGCGCAGGCCTTTCAATGTGCACGCCGGTTGCACTGGGGATTGAGTAAAATCTGGTGAGGGGCAGCGTGGGCGATGGTGTGACCGGTCGCGGCAGGGAGGGGGGCGGACTTCTGTTTAGTCATTGATGGGATGACACTATCTCTAACTGGACATCAGTTGCTGGAGCTAGCTCAAACTTGCCCATGATGGACTGGAGCGACTGAGCGGGAAAAGCGAAGCGCGCGATCAACACTTAAACGGGATCGCGCCCAGCCATGCAGTACCAAATGCTGTACTGATGCCATCGGCGAGCCGGCTTTGGATTAGGCTGCGTCCGAGATGCGCACTTCAACATGCAGGCCGGCCGCTCCGCGCAGTGCCATTCCTCCCATTCCGATTTCAAATTCGACGGATCTGGCGTAGTTGAGCGCGGTCAAAGCATTCCGACGAGGCGCGGTACTGCACGGGCATTTTGGTACTGCCGTGCAGTACCGGACATGGTCGAAATGAGCGAAAATAATCGATGCGATCAAGCCGTTGAAAAGAAAGGAAAATGCTTTAGGTCTAACGCTTCGGATTGTCGATTGGACCGACAGAGATAGTTAAGTTGAATGAAAACAATATGTTAGTGCGCCGCTTCTCCATTGCGCCCATGATGGATTGGACTGACCGGCATTGCCGGGTGTTCCACCGTCACCTGACGCGACGGGCGCTGCTTTATACGGAGATGCTGACGACCGGCGCCATCATTCATGGCGATCGGGAGCGCTTGCTCGGGTTCGACGCGATGGAGCATCCGGTCGCACTTCAGCTTGGCGGCTCGGATCCGCGCGACCTCGCGCTGGCTGCACGCATTGGAGAGGACTTTGGCTATGACGAGATCAATCTCAATGTCGGCTGCCCGTCCGATCGCGTGAAAGACGGCCGCTTCGGCGCCTGCCTGATGGCGGAGCCCGACCTCGTGGCGGCCGGCGTCGATGCGATCAAGGCCGCGGTTGCCGTGCCCGTCACGGTGAAGTGCCGCATCGGCATCGACGACCAGGATCCGGAGGTTGCGCTCGATGTGTTGGCGCGTGCGGTGGTTGCCGCGGGCTGCGATGCGCTGATTGTGCATGCTCGAAAAGCCTGGCTCAACGGTCTGTCGCCGAAGGAGAACCGCGACATCCCGCCGCTCGACTATGATCGCGTCTATCGGCTCAAGCGCGCGATGCCGGACGTGCCTGTCATCATCAACGGCGGCATCCCGAGCATTGATGAGGCGAAAGTGCATCTTGCCCATGTCGATGGCGTGATGCTCGGCCGCGCCGCCTATCAGGAGCCGTGGCGGCTGCTCTCGGTTGATAATGAAATCTTTGGCGAAACGCCGCCGCATGCAACGATGCAGGACGCGCTCGATGCGATGATGCCCTATATCGAACAGCAGCTCGCGCGGGGTACGCGGCTGCACGCCATCACTCGGCATTTCGTCGGAGCATTCCACGCCGTGCCCGGTGCGCGTGCTTTCCGCCGCCATCTCGCCGAGCAGGGTGTGAAGCCGGGCGCCGGCGTCGAGGTGCTGCGCGATGCGATCGCGCGCGTTGGTGCGCGCACGCCGGCAGAGGCTGCCTAGCCGTAGCCGCCACGAAGAGCCGGAACGCAAGATCCGGCTCTTCCTCGACCGATCTCAGCGGAACAGGTCGAAATGATAGTTCACGCCGACGCGGAAGCTGTGGAACTTCGCGGCGTTCCAGTCCGACAAATTGTCGTGCTTGAACTCGGTGTAGAGATACTCGGCCTTGGCCGACCATTTCGGCAGGAACGCCCATTCGACGCCGCCGCCCGCGGTCCAGCCGATCTTCATCTTGTTGAGGCCGCCGTCCTTCAATTCGCCGGTGGCAAGGCCTGCGGTCCCGAAGAACAGCAGCCGTGAATCCATCATCGCGATGCCGGCGCGGGCGCGGCCGGTCATGTACCAGGGAAGGCTCACCGCGGCGCTGTTGATGGCGTCGTGGTTCTTCAGGTCGCCGCCCTCGAAATCGTTCTCGATGCCGACCACGAACATCGGCGAGAGCTGGTAGTTGTAGCCGATCTGCACGCCGCCGACGGCCCCCTTGATCTTGCCGCCGCTGGTGCCGACGAGATTGTTGAAGGCATCATCGGAGCTCGTGGCATAGCCCGCGTTGAGGCCGGCATAGAGGCCCGTCCAGGAATAGACCGGCTGCGGTGCCGTATAGGCGGGCGCCGCATAGCGCGGCGACAGGTCCGCAGCACTGGCGCTACCCGCGGCGAGGGCCGTCGCAAAGGGCAGGGCGCACATCGCGCGGTGTAAGGCGGCTCTCGCAATCATGACTCTCGATCTCCCAATTGGCCGCCTCCGTCAGGGAGCAGCGCTTGTCCAACCCCGATCCGGGATGGTTCTCGTTATAAACCGACTAGTCGGTTTGTAAATAGCGGAAATGCCACAGTGGCATTCGTTTTACGGCGTGGCGGCGCGTTGCGTGTTCGATCGGGCCTGTGCGGCGGCTGCAATCGGGTGTGCGGGCAATAGCGCAGCCAACGCTGCGGCGTGGACCGTCCGCGGTCTAATCGACCACTGTCCGTGAACGCCGATGGCTGCCTTGCAGCTCCGGATAGCCAGTGAGCATCAGCTTGTCGGAGCGGACGCCCCAGCTTTCGAGGCGATCGAGGAAGCTCATGCCGAGCAGATTGGTCTTCATCTGTCCGCGCTGCACGACGAGGGCCGGCACCGACTTCTCGACGAGATGGCCTACGGCGAGACGATCGATCGTGAGCCGCGCCGCCTTGGTGTGACCGCCGGCGGTATCGAGGTCGACGTCATATTCGAGCATCTCGAGCGGCAGCCCGATCGCCTTTGCGGTTTCCCAGGTCAGCACCACGGAGGTTGCGCCGGTGTCGATCACCATCGGGGCGGTCACGCCGTTGATCTTGGCGCGCAGCGCGAATTCGCCGCCCTGGCCGCGCGCGATCTGCACGGCCGGGACGGGGGACGCGGTCTGCCCGCGGAACATGTGCGAGACCTTGTGGCTCGCGCGCGCGAACTGGTCGGGATCGCCATAGGCGACGACGGCACCGGCGGTGCCGGCGAGCATCATGAGGACGAGCAGGAAGCGGATCATCGCGAGCCTCCGAAGGCGCGCACGCTGATCAACTGCGCCTGGGCGATCCCGCGATCGGCTGCAATCCTGCATCCGCCATGCGCACCGGCAACTGCGCCATCACCGCGAGCCGCTCTGTGCTCTCCATGGCGTGCCAGCGCGCGATCTCCGGCAGCGTGCGGCCGCAGCCGAAGCACAGTTTGGTCTTGGGATCGATCATGCAGACGGCGACGCACGGCGTTTCTTTGCTCATCTTGGCATAGTGAGGGATTGTCGGGGATTTCTGCAAGCATGTGTTAAGAGCCCGTGCCTGCGCTCATGATCGGCTTGTGACGTGGCCGGCGCTTCTCGTCCGGCACGGTGGAACTGTCGGGCTGGAGCGGCGGGGCATCCTCCGAAAGCGGTGCCAGCGCGCTCATCACGCGCTCCGGCGGGAAGGTGACGATCACCTCGGTTCCGATGCGCAGCTTCGATTTCAGCGTGAACGTGCCGCCATGCAGGTCGATCAGGTTTTTCGCGATGGGCAGGCCGAGGCCTGCGCCCTGTTCAGCCGATTTGATCGAGTTGGAGCCCTGGCCGAACGAGGCGAGCACGACCGGGATCTCGTCCTCGGGAATGCCGGAGCCGGTATCCTTCACCGAGAGATATTGGCCGCCGGAAGCAGTCCAGCCGGCCTTGAGCCAGATCTCGCTGCCTTGCGGGGTGAACTTGATCGAGTTGGAAAGCAGATTGAGCACGACCTGGCGGATGGCGCGCTCGTCGGCCCAGAGCCGCGGCATGGCCTGCTCGAACACCTCGTGGATGGTGATGCCGCGGCTCGTGGCGCGCAGCTTCATCAAATGATGGCAGTCGGCGACGATGCCGACCAGCGACACTGCTTCCTCGTTCAGCTCGTAGCGGCCGGCCTCGATCCGCGACAGGTCGAGGATCTCGTTGATGAGGTTGAGCAGGTGCACGCCGGAATTATGGATGTCGCCGGAATATTCCTTGTAGACCGGCACGGCATGCGCGCCAAAAATCTCGCTCTTCATCACCTCGGAGAAGCCGAGGATCGCGTTGAGCGGCGTGCGCAGCTCGTGGCTCATCTGCGCGAGGAAGCGCGATTTTGCGACGTTGGCGGATTCGGCACGGTGGCGGGCTTCATCCGAAATTGCCTTGGCCTGTTCAAGCTCGCCGATCAGTGCGTCCTTCTCCGCGCGCGCCTCGAGCGTCGCGAAGGTCGAGGAGTGCAGCCGATGCGCGAGAAGCACGAAATAGCCCTCAGCCGCGAGAGCGAGCGCCGCCAGGATGTAGTTGTCCAGCGAGCCGCTCATTGCGAAGCTCAGCGCCATCGCGACGGCGACAGGCGCGGTTGCGGCGAGCGCTGCGATCGGCAGATTGGCGGCGAGCATGCTCGATACTGCGATCACCAGCAGCATCAGGAACATCATCAGCGTTTCCGTGACCATGTCGAGCACGGGATGGATCAGGATCGCCATCCAGCACAGGCCATAGAGCAGGTCGAGCACGACGAAGCGTGTCCGCCAGGCCCGCGTCGCCGTGGGCGAGGCGGGCTCGGTCAGGAACCGTTGGCAACTGCGGATCATTGCGCCGTGGATGCAGAGCATGCCGGCGGTCCAGGCTGCAGCCGGGATCGGCTGCATCCAAAGTCCGAACAGCACGCCGGTCGCGACCACCAGCAGCATCACGACATAGGAGGCCGACAGCCGGGTCTGGGCATATTGGCGCAGCAGCTCGGCGTCGAAGGCCGGCCGGGTTCCGCTCGTCGACGTTAACTTGTCGCGCGCCTCGCGCACCCGCTGCGCCGCAGCCCTTCGGCTGCTCGCCGATGGAGCGCTGACTGGCTCGGCCGGAAGCTGCACAACCTCAGGCTTTTCAGCGGGGTTACTCATCAAGCAACACGATTCCTGCCCACGCTGGACGCGGGCCTTCTGCATTGTCTATCTCTGGCAAGAAATCCTTAAGAGGTGACTTAAGGAGCTAAAGAATTACGTTAACCGGGCGTTAATTTTGAACGCGCGAGTGCCGTTCAGTGCAGCCATGCATGCTGCGCGACGTAGACCACCGCGCCTGCCAGATATCCCGCCAGCGCCGGCACCGCGATGCGGCGGGCGTACCAGAGGAACTCGATCCGCTCGAGCCCCATGGCTGCGACGCCGGCGGCCGAGCCGATGATCAGGATCGACCCACCGGTGCCGGCGCAATAGGCGATGAACTCCCAGAGGAAGCTGTCGGCCGGATGGTGCGCGAGGTCGTACATGCCCATGGTCGCCGCCACCAGCGGCACGTTATCGATGACGGCACTGAGCAGCCCGAGCACGACGACGATGATGTCCTGGCGACCGAGCGCGGCATTGAGCCATTTGGCCAGCATGGACAGCAGGCCGGCATGTTCGAGGCAGGCGACCGCAAGCAAAATACCTACGAAGAACACGATCGATCCCATATCGATCTGCGTCAGGGCGTGCGCGAGCGAAAGGGGACGCCGCACGTGTTCGTCCTTGTCGCGGTGAACGATCTCTCCCACCAGCCAGACGGCGCCGAGCCCAAGCAGGACGCCCATGAACGGCGGCAGATGCGTAACCGTCTTGAAGGCGGGCACGGCGATCAGCACGCCGAGTCCGAGACAGAACATCAGGTTTCGCTCGAACCGGTTGACGCCCTGCAATCCGTCGCTCGGCGGCGGCGCGACGGTCTTGCCCTTCAACGAAAAGCTGATGAAGGCGAGCGGCACGAGCAAATTGACCAGCGAAGGCAGGAACACCGCGCCCATGATCTTCAGCGGCGAGATCTGTCCGCCGATCCACAGCATGGTCGTGGTGACGTCGCCGATCACGGTCCATGCGCCGCCGGCGTTCGCAGCGATGACGATGAGGGAGGCGAACAGCAGGCGATCTTCACGCCGGGCGATCAGTCGCTGTATCAGGGAGACCATCACGATGGTGGTGGTTAGATTGTCCAGGATAGAGCTGAGGAAGAAGGCCACGAAGCCGACCAGCCACATCAGTATGATTTGGTTCGTCGTGCTGATGCGGGAGGTGATGACCTCAAAACCGTCGTGGGCGTCGATCACCTCGACGATGGTCATCGCGCCGATCAGGAAGAAGACGATCTGCGCGGTGGAGGCGACGGACTCGTCGAGCTGTCGACCGACCAGCGCGTGGTCGCCTGTCGCGATCGCGTAGATCGTCCAGAGCAGCCCCGCGCCGAGCAGTGCGGACGCGCTCTTGTTGACGCCGAGAGGATGCTCGAGCGCGATCGCCATATAGGCAACGACGAAGATTGCGGCGATCGCGATCAGCAAGAGGCGTCCGAAACGTTAGATGTCAGCGCGCCAGGCGCGCAAGCAGGCTCGACGTGTCCCAGCGCTTGCCGCCCATCTTCTCGACCTCGGCGTAGAACTGGTCGACCAGCGCGGTGACCGGCAAATTGGCGCCGTTGCGGCGGGCTTCCGCGATGCAGATCGAGAGGTCCTTGCGCATCCATTCGACCGCGAAGCCGAAATCGTACTTGTCATCGTTCATGGTCTTGTAGCGGTTCTCCATCTGCCAGGACTGCGCCGCGCCCTTGGAGATGGTGTCGATCACGGCCGCGACGTCGAGACCCGACTTCTTGGCGAAATGGATGCCCTCGGAGAGGCCCTGCACCAGGCCCGCGATGCAGATCTGGTTGACCATTTTTGTCAGTTGGCCGGAGCCGGCGGGCCCCAGCAGCTTGCACATCCGCGCATAGGCCGCGATGACCGGCTCGGCGCCGGCATAAGCGTCCGCCGCACCGCCGCACATCACCGTCAGCACGCCGTTCTCGGCGCCGGCCTGGCCGCCGGAGACCGGGGCGTCGATGAATTTGAAGCCGGCCTTGGTCGCGGCCGCATCGAGCTCGCGCGCGACCTCGGCGGAGGCGGTGGTGTGGTCGACGAAGGTCGCGCCCTTCTTCATGCCGGCAAAGGCGCCGTCGGCGCCGATCGTGACCGCGCGCAAATCGTTGTCGTTGCCGACGCAGCACATCACGAAGTCCTGGCCTTCGGTAGCCGCCTTCGGGGTGGCCGCGGTCTTGCCGCCGAACTTGTCCGCCCATTCCTTCGCCTTGGCCGCGGTGCGGTTGTAGACGGTGACCTCATGGCCCCCTTTTTTCACGAGGTGTCCGGCCATGGGGAAGCCCATCACGCCGAGACCGAGGAAAGCGACTTTAGCCATGTGTGGTACCTTGTCCGTAGTTTGGGTTTTACGGTTCTTGCCGGGCGAGGGGCGCCAGGTTCCGCCATTGCGGCAGATCGGGCGCACCATAAACCCTTGAGGCCGGAGGGCAACGGCTTCGTTTGGCCCCCGCCTGTGCTAGGATGGCGGACCTAAGGACTTCAAAAAAAGGGAGCGAAGGCATGGGCGGCGTGAGCGTTGGCGTCCTCGATCATTTCAACATCCGGACCCGGAATCTGGCCGAGACGGTTCGCTTCTACGAGGATGTGCTGGGCCTGGAAAAAGGCGCCCGGCCGAATTTCGCCTTTCCGGGGGCCTGGATGTACAGCGAGGGCAAGCCGGTCGTGCATCTCGTCGATATTTCGCCGACCGCGGAGCCGCAGAAGCCGGATTCGGGCGTTGTCCACCACGTCGCCTTCGTCAGCCGTGGCTTTGACGGCATGAGGCAGCGGCTGGCCTCCAAGGGGATGAAATTCGAGTCCCGCCAGGTGCCCGGCGGCGACCTCTGGCAGATATTCGTCTATGACCCCAACGGGGTGATGATCGAACTCAATTATGAGGCGGCGAAGGAGCAGGGGGCCGCGCCTGCGGAGATGGCTGACGATATCGGCAGGCAGTAGCCTTTTGGCCGTTTCCGCTCTAATGGGGCACATCTTGAAGTCAGGAGATGCGCTTTGAGCGTGACGCAGCAACAGGTTCTCGACAGCCTCGGCCGGATCAAGTCGCCGCGCGGGGTCGCGCTCACCAATGCCAATGTGCTGAGTGCGATCAGCGCTGCCGACGGCAAGGTGTTCTTCTCGATCAATGTCGATGCCGCCGAGGCGCGGGCCTGGGAATCCGTCCGGGCCGAAGCGGAGGCCGTGGTGCGCGCCATTCCCGGCGTCACCACCGTGATGGTGGCGCTGACCGCCGAGCGCAAGGCCGGCGCCGCACCGCCTCCGCTGCCAACGCCGAGTCGCGGCACGCCGGGCGTGCAGCCGGTCCATGCCCACAAGCCGCCGCAGGGCGGCCAATCGCCGATGGCACGGCAGTCCGAGATTCCGGGCGTTGCCGCCGTGATCGCGGTGGCCTCCGGCAAGGGCGGCGTCGGCAAGTCGACCACGGCGCTCAATCTGGCGCTCGGCCTGCGCGACCTCGGCCTCAAGGTCGGGCTGCTCGACGCCGACATCTACGGCCCCTCGGTGCCGCGGCTGACGGGCCTGCACCAGAAGCCGGAGCTGGATGGCGAGCGCAAGATGATTCCGCTCAGGCGCTTTGGCCTCGCGATCATGTCGATCGGCTTCCTGGTCGAGGAAGAGACCGCGATGATCTGGCGCGGCCCGATGGTGATGTCGGCGGTGACGCAGATGCTGCGCGACGTCGCATGGGGCGCGCTCGATGTGCTGGTGGTCGACATGCCGCCGGGCACGGGCGACGCCCAGCTCACGCTGGCGCAGAACGTGCCGCTCAAAGGTGCCGTCATCATCTCGACCCCGCAGGACCTGTCGCTGATCGACGCACGGCGCGGGCTTGCCATGTTCAAAAAGGTCAACGTGCCCGTGCTCGGCATCGTCGAGAACATGAGCTACTTCCAGTGCCCGCATTGCGGCACGAAGTCGGACATCTTCGGCCATGGTGGGGCGCGCCACGAAGCCGAGAAGCTCGGCGTACCATTCCTGGGCGAGATCCCGCTGCACATGGCGATTCGCGCCAGCTCAGATGCCGGTAGCCCGGTGGTCGACAGCGAGCCGGATGGCCCCCATGCGGCGATCTACCGCGCCATTGCGGGACAGGTCCGGGACCAGCTCAAGGGCGTCATTGCCGCGGCCTGAGCCGGTCTTTCTGGGACATACGACTTTCGTACGGCCCCGTCATGCCATTGTCGCGTTCCGCAACAGGGGCTTCCGTGTTAAAGGCCCACGGCAGTCAAGCGCCTTCGGTTCGACGCGGCCCAAAACGCATCGCCGAAATCAGCGGCGGCTAAAGAGAAGCCAAGGGGAAACCGCCCCAACAAGGAGAGACCAGAAGATGAAGCGTCGTGATTTCTTGAAAGTGTCGGCAGCAGGCGCGGCGGCGACCGCGGTGGCCTCGCCGGCGATTGCGCAGTCTTCGCCCGAGGTGAAGTGGCGCCTGACGTCGAGCTTTCCGAAGTCGCTCGATACCATCTATGGCGGCGCCGAGCAGTTGGCGAAGTACGTCGCCGAAATGACCGACAACAAGTTTCAGATCCAGGTCTTCCAGGCCGGTGAAATCGTTCCCGGCCTCCAGGCGCTGGATGCGACGCAGAAGGGCACCGTCGAGATGTGCCACACCGTGTCGTATTATTATGTCGGCAAGGACCCGACCTTTGCAATCTTTGCGTCGGTGCCCTTCGGCCTCAACGCGCGCCAGCAGAATTCCTGGCTCTACCAGGGCGGCGGCAACGAGCTCGCCAACGAGTTCTTCAAGAAGTCGAACGTGATCGGCTTCCCCTGCGGCAACACCGGCACCCAGATGGGCGGCTGGTTCCGCAAGGAGATCAAGACGGTTGCCGATCTCTCCGGCTTGAAATTCCGTATCGGCGGCATCGCCGGTCAGGTGCTTCAGAAGGTCGGCGTGGTGCCGCAGCAGCTCGCCGGCGGCGACATTTATCCATCGCTGGAAAAGGGCACCATCGACGCCGCCGAATGGGTCGGTCCCTACGATGACGAGAAGCTCGGCTTCGCCAAGGTCGCCAAGTACTACTACTATCCGGGCTTCTGGGAAGGCGGCCCGACCGTTCACGCCTTCGCCAATATCGACAAGTGGAACGAGCTGCCGAAGAACTACCAGGCGATCCTCACCAACGCGACCGTCAACACCAACACCTGGATGGCCGCGCGCTACGACATGGTGAACCCGACCGCCCTGAAGCGTCTTGTGGCCGGCGGCACCCAGCTTCGCCCATTCACCAACGAAGTGCTCGAAGCCTGCCTCAAGGCGACCAACGAATTGTGGGCCGAGATCTCGGCCAAGAACCCCGACTTCAAGAAGTCGATCGACGCCATGCAGGCCTACCGCTCCGACGAATATCTGTGGTGGCAGGTCGCCGAATACACCTACGACAGCTTCATGATCCGCTCGCGCACCCGCGGCTGATCTTTCGAAGACGTCGCAAGACCGGAACGCCCGGCCTCCAGAAGAGGCCGGGCTTTTTCTTTGGAGCGGGCGCGTCCGAAGGTGCTGAAATAAAAAATGTCGAAAACAACCCCATGCACAGTAGAAATGGGGCGGGGGCATGTTGCTCGGCGGATGCGGCCAACAGTTTGACGCGTTGGAGCAAATCAGCGGGACAGAGCAATCATGCCGCAGCCGGTGCCGACGACGCGATTTGCCCGACGGCGACCGGAACGAA
The DNA here is from genome assembly GCF_040548375.1 of Bradyrhizobium sp. F1.4.3. Taxonomy (NCBI): domain Bacteria; kingdom Pseudomonadati; phylum Pseudomonadota; class Alphaproteobacteria; order Hyphomicrobiales; family Nitrobacteraceae; genus Bradyrhizobium; species Bradyrhizobium sp. F1.4.3. The sequence goes on along the minus strand of NZ_JBEPRN010000001.1, from coordinate 1,057,408 downwards.
CGTCGTTATGTGGTGCGCGCCTGCCTCCACATCGTCATTGCGAGCGCAGCGAAGCAATCCAGAATCTTTCCGCGGAGGGACTCTGGATTGCTTCGCTGCGCTCGCAATGACGGGTGGATGGAGTTGGCCCGCTCTGCCGCTTCAACTCGCTCGGCGCATCGACCGGCAAAAGTCCTTTGACCCGTCGGGCAAAACAGTGGTAACAACCGATCATCGCATAATCCGAAATTGGCGAGTGGCGCCGATCCTTGGGGCTGATGATGGGCTTCGATCCGGGCGAGGTTCAAAACGCGCTGCGCAAGGCCTGTCGTCGTCGACGGCCAGCCAATGGACCGCGACAATCCAGCCGCGGGGCAATGCAACGTCACGGCGCTGCTGATCCACGACCTCTTCGGCGGCGAATTGCTGAAAACGCCTCTGCCGGCAGGCGAACATTTTTACAATCGTATTGGAGGACGGAGGTACGACTTCACGGCGAACCAGTTCGATCAGGCGATCGCCTATCTGGACCTGCCGACAGATCGGGCCGACGCGGAGCTTGGAGCAACGAGCGACCAACTGGCTGAACGCAGAGCGGCGTTTCGGGAGCATCGCACCGAGTGAGGGTAGGGTGAGCAGACCGCAGGATGGGTGGAGCGCAGTGAAAACCATCATCTCTACTCCGATTGTTGTTTTGGCAGACCACGTGCCGGCGGACTTGTCCGGCGACCATCAATCGGCATCCGGCTCCGGCTTCCCGACCAATCTTGTCTCGGTCGGTTGCGGATCGCGTATTCCGGCTACCTGCCGGCGAAACTGCTTACCCGCATCCGTCCATCGGCCGAACCGAGTGTTGACGACCTCCATCAGGCCATAATCCGCCAGGGCGTCAATCGCATGTTCGCCAGCAGATTCCGAAATGGAGTCGACTTCGTCGCCGTGCTCGTCCAGATGCTGGTTGACCATCAGAACGAGCGCGATCAGGAGCTTCTGTTCGCCGTCGGTCATCGGCTGTTGTCCCCACACTGTTCCTTAATGCGCTCAAAGGCCCCGATGTATTTGGCGCAGAATTTCTTTGCTCGCGCACCGAGTGCGTAAGGCTGGCAGGCCTCATCGGGAAACGAAATCTTGCTCACGTCGGAGTCCAGCTGTGGACGCCGCGAATTGCAGCTAGCTGTCATCAGGCTCACCGAACCATCGCGCTGCGGCCTGAGACGCTTCCGCACTGACAGGAATCTCCTCGCCGGCCCAGGCCACGACGCCGTCGGGCCGCACGAGCAGAGCGGTCACGCCCAATCGATCCTTGGCGTCGCTCGCGGCATAGTTGATCCGGCCGCTCCAGCGGCTCGCAAGCGCTTGAAGCGATGACCGGGCGCCAAAATCCAATAGCAGCCCTTGTCCCGTTCTGAGGCGCTCGTTCAGTCTTGTCCCGTCGGCCAATTCGAAGTCGGGCGCAGTCCGCCCGACCAGAGGATGACCACCGCCAAGGTCATAACGGAGGGAAACGCCCCACACGCGCTCGGCGAAGTAGGTCGCGCCGTCGCGGGTATCGATCAGGTCACGAACGATCGCTTCGAGTGCGCGCGAGCTCCTGCTGGGGCGCATCAGTCCGACCTGGGCGCGCGACCAGTCGAGGATCTGTGCTCCCACCGGATGTCGCTCGGTCGAATAGCTGTCGAGCAGGCCTACAGGCGCATCGCCACGAATGGTCGCCGCGAGCTTCCATCCAAGGTTCATGGCATCGCCGAGGCCGAGGTTCAGGCCTTGGCCGCCCAGCGGCGAATGGACATGCGCGGCGTCACCCGCCAGCAAGACGCGGCCCGCGCGATAGCCGGTTGCCTGATAAGCGCGGTCGGTCCAGGTGGTGGCGAGCAGCAGGGCAGTCACCGTCACGTCGAGACCTGAGACCTTGCGGAGCACCGCCTCGACATGGTCGCGCTGCGGCTCGGTGCGGTGCGCGGCGCCGCCGTCGAAATCGACCATCGCGATCGTCCCGGGCGCCGCGAATGTGTACATGCCCGAAGGCGTGTAATGGCGGCCCGACTTGAGCGTGCTCGGATCGGCCAGTTCGACCTGTAGCGAATAGCCGGTGAACTCAGGATCGGTGCCTATGAAGCCGATACCGGCTGCCTTTCGCACGCTGCTGCGCCCGCCGTCGCAGCCAACGAGCCAGCGGCAACGGACGGTTTCGCTCGCCAACTCGACGGTAACGCCATCGATCGAATGCTTGAAAGCCTCCACGCCGCAGCCGCGCCGGATCTCCGCACCCAGCGTCTCGGCGCGGATCGCGAGGACGGACTCGATGCTCGCCATGTCGGCCGCCACGCTGCCGATCGGGCCGGGGAGGCGATACGGCCACTGCGTGCCGTCGATCTGGTCGTGGAAGAACTGGATGCCGGCGAAATGACCGCCGGGGCGACGCTGCTGCTGCATCCAGTGCGCAGCTGCCGGCGTGTCGCGGCTCGCCGCGCGAGCTTTCAGACTATCCAGCAAACCGCGGCGGTCGAAGCTCTCGATGGTCGGCACCGAGAGGCCGCGCAAACCAAATGGAAGGCTCTTCAGCGGCGCGTGCGCGTCTTGCACCTTTTCCAGCACGAGCACTGAACAGCCGGCAAGCCGTAGCTCGCAAGCCAGAAAGAGGCCGACGGGACTGGCTCCGGCGATGATCACGTCATACGGGATTGTGTCGGGGGCTTGCATAAAATGCTCCGTTGTCGATGTTCGACCGGAGCGTTTCCCAGACCTGAGGACCTCACGGACGAACCAATGATCGCTTGAACAGCGACCGTGTTCGTCGTGGGGATCTCAGGCATGAGGCCAAAGACCAGAGCTTTCGTTACCGAAAGGACTTGGGCTTACCAAACCAAGTCTGCCTTTTCCGACGCGCCCAATCTAGCTGTTGGGTCGCAACTTCGTCAATGGAACAGACGGTAACGACCATCCTGGGAGCTAATGACCAACTCCTGCCAAATGCTCCCGGATGCGCCGGTGATAATCCACGGCAATTCCGAGATGCTTCAGCGGGCGATCTTCAACCTCGCCGAAAACGCCATCAAGTTCACCGCGAAGGACACCTCGGTCGACGTCGAGGTGGGCGAGGACGGCTCGGTACGCGTGCGCGATTGCGGGCCGGGCATCGCGAAAGCCGAGCGCAAGCTGATCTTCCAGCGCTTCTGGCGCGCCGACCGCCAGCGCAGCGACGGCGCAGGCCTCGGGCTCTCGATCGTGCGCGGGGTGGCGGACGATCATGCGGCGACCGTGGCAGTGGAGGAACCTGCCGGGCGGCGGCGCGGAGTTCACGCTGCGATTCAGGCCGGCGAACGGCACGCGGGCGGCCGGCCCCAATTCGGCGGCCTTGGTGGCGGCCGGCTGACCTGCGTCGGCCCGTCTAAGCCTAAAGTCGTAGGGCTGGAATGGCGGGGAGGCCCGGCATTTTTTCGCCTCCAAGCGCCAATGCGATGGCAATCCGGCGACACTTGTTCCATGCTGGTGAGGAAGCCTCTTTAAGAAGGCGCACAATCACAATCCATCAGGGTAGGAAATCATGAAAAGAAGAGACTTCATCAAAGTCACAGGACTTGGTGCGGTGGGAGCGGCGACGCTTGCCGCCCCGGCGATCGCGCAGTCGTCGCCGGAGATCAAATGGCGTATGCCGACCAGCTGGCCGAAATCGCTCGACACGCTCTATGGCGGTGCCGAGATGATGGCCAAGATGGTGGCGGAAGCGACCGACAACAAATTTCAGATCCAGACCTTTGCGGGCGGCGAAATCGTGCCTGGCCTCCAGGTGCTCGATGCCGTGCAGAACGGCACCTGCGAAATCGGTCACACGGCGTCCTACTACTATTTCGGCAAGGATCCGACTTTCACCTTCGGCTCGTCGGTGCCGTTCGGTCCGAACATGCGCATCAACCAAGCCTGGTACACGCTGGGCGGTGGCAGGGAAATCCTCAACGAGTTCTACAAGAAGTACAACGTCGTTTCGCTGCTCGCCGGCAACACCGGCTGCCAGATGGGCGGCTGGTTTCGCAAGGAAGTCAAAGTGCCTCAGGACTTCAATGGCCTGAAGTTCCGCATCGGCGGCTTTGCCGGCCGCGTCTTGCAGAAGCTCGGCGCGGTGCCGCAGCAGATCGCCGGCGGCGACATCTATCCGGCGCTGGAGAAGGGCACCATCGACGCCGCTGAATGGGTCGGGCCTTACGACGACGAGAAGCTCGGCTTCGTCAAGGTGGCGCCGCATTATTACTTCCCGGGCTGGTGGGAAGGCGGACCGATGCTGCTGGCGTTCGTCAACCAGGACAAATGGAATGCGCTGCCGAAGCACTATCAGAGCGTTCTCGAGCAGGCGGGGCACTTTGCCAACAACTGGATGATGGCGAAGTACGATCAATCCAATCCGCAAGCGTTGCGTCGCTTGCTTGCCGCGGGCGCCAAGCTGCATCCGTTCTCGCCGGAGATCATGCAGGTCTCCTTCAAGGCGGCCAAGGAGCTGCATGCCGAGGTCTCGTCCACCAACGCGGACTTCAAGAAGGTGTACGAGTCGCTGACGGCCTTCTCGAACAACGGCTATCAGTGGTTCCAGGTCGCCGAAGTCGGCTACGACAACTTCATGGCGCGCAACTCGCAGAGCTGATCACGTCGCATCTCGCATGCAAGGCCCCGGAGCGAAGGCTCCGGGGCTTTGGCGTTTTCGCGGTAGCGGGTGCCCACCAAAAATCTCGAAAACAACTCCATGCAAAGTAGAAGAGCAGCGTGGGCGTGATCCCCTGTGGATTCTACGAACCGTTTGACACGTCAAGGCAAATCAGTGCGAAGGCGCGATCATCGCGCAGTCGGCCACAGGCATCCCCAGCCCTAGATCATATGATTGACAGGTGCGCATGATCATGTTTCGATGAATGGTCGATTGCTGACAATCGACCATGAGCGAAGGGGAACGTGCGTCATGAAGGTGTTTGGCTGGGTCATTGCTGCTGCTGTTGGATCGGTTTTCGGGCCTTTCGGGAACATTTTGCAATCGCAGGCCCAATGCCTGCCCGCGCCGCCCAGCCTCGTGGAGGCGGGCTATCTCACGGTCGGAACCTCGCTGACCGCTCCGCCCATGGGGTTCATGAACGACGACAAGCCTTCAGGCTTCGATCCGGAATTCATCTCGGCCGTCGCCGAGAAGATGTGCCTCAAGGCGAAAATGGTGAACCTGACATTTCAGGGGCTGTTTCCCGGCCTGGTCGCAAAGAAATTCGATGTGATCGCCTCTCAGATCGGGATCACTGACCCGCGCAAGGAAATGTTCGACTTTGTGCCCGTCTTCGTCGGCGGGCTGCGCCTCGTCACCCAGAAGGGCAGCGGACTGAAGTTTCAGACGGAGAGCGATGTCTGCGGCCATGCAGCGAGCATCGTCGCGGGCTCCACGCAGATGGCGGCGCTTGAGAGGGTCAAGGGAGACTGCCCGACCGGCAAACCCATGACGCTCAAGGTCTTCTCCAACCAGAGCGAGGCCTTGAACGAGGTGGCCAAGCGGGCCGTTGATGTCGCCTATGTCGACTGGCCGGTCGCAGCCTACCTCATCCAGCAAAGGCCACAGGACTTCGTCGAGGCGAGCCCCGTGCTCAGCGGCAAAGGTCCGAATACCGAGCGCAACCGCAATGGCATCGTCATTCGCAAGAACGAGACCGCGACGCAGGACGCAATCGCCGCGGCCGTAAAGGCCGCGATGAACGCGGGCGCCTATGACGAGATCCTCAAGCGCTGGAATCTCGCTGATGGCGACGTTCGCAAGGTGAATTGACGCGAAGCGTCCAAAACAGGCGGACCGATGAGATGCGCTTCGATCTCGATTACTTCTTGAGTCTGCTCTTCTCGACACGCTTCTTTGAGCCTGTCGCCATCGTCGTCATCGTGGCTGCGATAGCCATGATGATTGGTATCATCGTCGGAACTGTCGGTGGCATCGTATTGAATTCGCCTCTGCCGCTGCTCCAGCGCCTGGTGCGCCTTTACGTGACGACGGTCCGGGGAGTCCCCGTCCTCGTCCAGATCGTGTTCTGGTACAACGGACTGCCGGCACTCACGGGAGGCGCAATCAACCTGTCGGCTTACGCCGCAGGTATCATCGCCCTGGGAATTAACGAGGGAGCCTACATGACGGAAATCGTGCGCTCCGGCATTCAATCGGTCGACCGGGGACAGCGTGAGGCCTCCCAGGCCCTCAGCCTGAGCTATCGCTCGATGATGATGAAGGTCATCCTGCCCCAGGCGGTTCGCATCGCGATTCCGCCAACCGGCAACCAAGTCGTCAACCTTATCAAGAATACCTCGCTGCTCTTCACCATCGCGATCCCCGAGATATTTGCGACTGGCACAAATATATTCAGCGCCAATTTCAAATACTTTGAGGTCATCGCGGTCGTGGCCATCTGGTATCTTCTGATTGCCATTGGTTACGGCTTCATCCAGCGGGCCGTGGAGCGCCGCTTCGCCAAGGGGCGGAGAAATCTCTACGACTTCGCGGCAGCCTGAACTGCCGGCGTGACCGCAATGAGAGTACAGATGCGATGAGCCTGAAGGCACTCAAGCGACAACCGGCCGAGCAGCTGGCTGCTCAAGCCCTCAAGGATTCCATCCTTGCCGGAGAACTCAAGCTGGGCGAGCGTCTCACGGAGGCGGCGCTAGCCGACCAGTTTGCCGTCTCGCGCGGGACGGTCCGGACGGCTCTGCACCAGCTCAGCAATGATGGCCTCGTCGTTCTGACTCCGTATACGGGCTGGTCAGTCGCGACGATTGATCGGCAGGACCTCTGGGAAATTTACACCCTGCGCAGCAGCCTCGAACGCCTCGCCGCGCGGTTGGCTGCCGAGCGGATAACCGACAACGGCCGAATCCGCCTCGCCGGAGCGCGCGACGTCTTCTTCGCTGCCTGTGAGCGCTATGATCTGAAAGCAGCCATCGAATTGGACTTCGCTCTGCACCGGAGCATTATCGAGCTCTCCGGGAACGGGCGCCTGGCCAGCCAATACATGATGGTCGAGCAGCAGATCCGGCTTTTCATAAACTCGACCTACGGATCCGCGCCGAATGTTTCGGTCGCCATCGCCCATCACGCACCGATCGTCGATGCGATTCTCGCAGGCGACAGCCAGGCGGCGGCTCGCCTCAGCGAGGACCACGTGATGAGCGAGGGGGAGAGGGTGCTTGGGATGGTGGCGGCAGATGCCAAATAGCAGGCCCACAGAAGGTTCGACCCGCGAGCCAGTGATCGTCCTCGAAGGGCTCAACAAATGGTTTGGGGCCGTTCACATTCTGAAGAGCGTCTCACTGTCCGTCGGCAAGGGCGAGAAGGTGGTGATCTGTGGCCCTTCCGGGTCAGGCAAATCGACCTTGATCAGGTGCATCAACGGACTCGAAGGCCATCAGGGCGGGCAAGTATGCGTCGAAGGCGTCGAACTCGGGCCGAAAACCCTGTCCACGGTTCGGCGCGAGGTCGGCATGGTTTTCCAGTCCTTCAACCTGTTCCCACACCTGACCATCAAGGAAAACTGCATGCTCGCACCGATGGAGGCGCGGGGATTGTCGAAGAATGAGGCAGAGCAGCGCAGTCTCGAATATCTGAAGCGCGTTCATATCACCGAGCATGCGCATAAATATCCGGCTCAACTCTCCGGCGGCCAGCAGCAGCGCGCGGCGATCGCGCGTGCACTCTGCATGGAGCCGCGGATCATGCTCTTCGACGAGCCCACTTCAGCGCTCGACCCGGAGATGATCTCCGAGGTGCTCGACACCATGATCGAACTCGCCGCGTCCGGCATGACGATGGTCTGCGTGACGCATGAGATGGGCTTTGCGCAAAAGGTGGCCGATCGGGTGGTCTTCATGGATCAGGGCGCAATCGCCGAGGTCGGCCCTCCGGATCAGCTGTTCAACTCCCCATCATCGGAACGCCTCGCGCTTTTCCTAAGACGCATCCTCACACACTGAACTTCTCATCTCCGGTAGCGGGGTTCGCAGCGTCAGGCACGCCGGCGCGAAGAGCTTTTGTTGCCTCAAGCCGAAAGGACCTTCCCTTGCCGACCATCGACAACATGCGCGTATTCAACATCCGCGGTGGCGGATTGCATCCCGTCATCGTCGAATTGACCACGAAAGACGGGCTTCGCGGCTACGGTGAAGCGGCTGTCGCCTACGGCATTGGCGCGAACGCCGCTGCGGGCATGCTGAGTGATCTCGCACACAAGGTCGTCGGAGCGGACGCGACCTATCCGCGAAACATCTGGCACGAAATCTACGACAATTCTTTCTGGACGAAGGGCGGCGGGGCGATCGTGTTTGCGGCCGTCAGTGCAATTGATCAGGCGCTTTGGGATATCAAGGCCCAGTCTCTCGGCGTTCCCGTTTACGAATTGTTCGGCGCGAAGTTCGAGGCTTCGCTTGAAGTTTACGCAAATGGCTGGAATAGCGCCCACGATGATGCGCTGCAATGGGCGAAGGCCGCCGAGCGGCCTCTGAAGGACGGCTACACGATCCTGAAGTGCTATCCGCTCGCAACCCGGCAGGAGGGCGGCACGCTGCGACATGTGCAGCGGCGCGCGCTCGGTACGGACGAGTTCAAGCGCGCCATCGATCGCGTCCGCAACCTGCGGAAGGTCGTCGGACCGGATATCAGCCTGATGTTCGACCTCAGCGGAGGATTGAACAACGACCAGTTGATCCGCTTCATGGATGTCTGCGGCGAGTTGGACGTGACCTGGGTCGAGGAGCCGGTTGACCCCTTCAACCTGCAGGGCCTGCGCAATCTCGCCGGACGGTGGTCAATCCCGATCGCGGCCGGCGAGCGCGTCTATACGCGCCAGGGATTCCGGAACCTTCTCGAGACGGGTGGGGTCGATATCGTCATGCCCGATGTCGGCAACTGCGGCGGCATCTTCGAGGCCGTCCAGATCGCTGCGATGGCCGAAAGCTACAATGTGCGCGTTTCACCGCACAACTGCGCGAGCTCGCTCTGCACCGCTGCGACCGTCCAGGTCTGGGCTGCTTCCGCTCTCGGGATGCCGCTCGAAACCTATCCGTACTTCCCCGATGCGAACGACTACGTGCAGGTCCTTGCCAATCCTCCCGAGAAGGCCGTCGTGAAAGGCCGATTGAACGTGCCGACCGATCCTGGCCTGGGCGTGCAGATCGACGAGAAGGCGATCACACCCTACCGGTGCTTCGACTTTCGGGCAGATGCCTGATCACTTCATGACCGATGCGCGCCCGCCGCACAGGGTGCTCGCAACGGTGTGTGCACCAAGATGGCGGATATCTTTCGACGTGCACGGAAGTGAGTTCACGATCTACGCCGTGCAAACGCAGGCGTAGCTTTCGCCGGCCTCTTTTTTCGTAGCTTGATCGTAGCCTGTCTGAAGGTCCGCTTTGGGGCCAGAAGCGGCAATGGCTGATCGAGCACGGGAGCTCTGCTTGTGCCCCAACAGCCGCCATCCGCGACTTATGAGCACACGCCCTAATTTACTTACACGAACCTGACAGAAGGGAGCGGCGGGCCTTGGCCGGGTGCTTTTTCGCTGGCCGAGGCGCCCGGAATGGTGGAAGAGATCGAAGAAGCGGCGCGAGCCGTGCGATTGCACCGGAACATCCGGCGGGTACGCGATGCGCCTTCTGATCGTCGAGGACAATGCCGAGCTGTCGCGGCTCGTCGCCAGCGGGCTGGCGGCGGCCGGCTATGAGAGCGATATCGTGAGCAGCGCGGACGAGGCGCGCGGCGCGGTGCGCAATGTCAGCTATGCCGCGATGATCCTCGACCTCGGCCTGCCCGACGGCGACGGCCTGTCGGTGCTGCGTGAGCTGCGCCGCCAGATGGAGCCGCTGCCGGTCCTGGTGCTGACCGCGCGCGGCGGCTTGCAGGACCGCGTCAGTGGGCTGCGCAGCGGCGCCGACGACTATCTCGCAAAGCCGTTCGCGATGGAGGAACTGGTGGCGCGGCTGGAGGCGATTCTGCGCCGTCCGGGCCAGCTGCTCGGCCGCTCGCTGCGACTGGCCAACCTCGTCTACGACACCGAGAGCCGCCAGATCTTCGTCGACGACCAGCCGCGGATCATCTCGTCGCGCGAGACGTCGGTGCTGGAGATCCTGCTGCGGCGGCAGGGGCGGGTGGTGCCGAAGAAAAACGTCGAGGACCACATCTTCGGGCTGGAGGGCGAGGTCGCCTCCAATGCGGTCGAGGTCTATGTTTCGCGGCTGCGCAAGCAGCTCGCCGAGCTCGGCGCCAAGGTCGTGATCCACACCATCCGCGGCGTCGGCTATCTGATGTCCGAGGAGAAATAGCGTGTCAGCCGCCGGGCCCTTTGGCAGGTCGCCGACGTTCAAATCGCTGATCTCGCGCATCGTGTTCATGCACATCGTCGCGGTCGCGGTGGTTGCGATCTTCCTGCCGCTGGTGCTGTTCTGGCTGTTGAACTCGGAGGTCGACCAGCTGCACCGCGACGCCATGCGCGCCCAGGCCGAAGTGCTCGCGGAGCGCATCGTCCCGCAGCCGGACGGCACGCTGGCGTTCAATTTGCCCGACAGCCTGCGCGGGCTCTACTCGGATGCTTACGGCCGTTACCAGTACGACATTCGCGATGGCGAGGGGCGGTTGCTGTTTTCCTCGCACCGGCGGGCCGGCGCCGCAGCAGCGGTGCCGCGCCTGTCCGAGACCATTTCCGGCGCCGGCGTCACCCGCATCATCGACGGCCAGACGGTGCGCATCCAGGTCGCCGAGGACCTGGCGCATCGCGACGTCATCATCGACGACATCATCTCGAACTTTTTCCGGCGGGTGGGGTGGATCACGATCCCGATCCTGCTGATCCTGCTCGCCACCGACATCTTCATCTTCCGCCGCGCGGTCGCGCCGTTGTGGAAGGCCTCGGAAGAGGCAAGCAATATCGGCCCGGCGCGCACCCACATCCGCCTGCCGACCGAGCAGATCCCGCGCGAGATCATGCCGCTGGTCACCGCCGTCAACCAGGCGCTTGATCGCCTCGAGGACGGTTTTCGCGTGCAGCGCCAGTTCACGGCGGACGCCGCGCATCAATTGCGCACGCCGCTCGCGATCCTGCGCACCCGGATCGAAACGCTCGGCGACGGCACAGCAAAGCAGGCGCTCCATGCCGATATCGAGGGCATGAGCCGGATCGTCGCCCAGCTCCTCGAGATCGCCGAGCTCGACACCCTGGTGCTCGATCCCGGCGAGAGCGCGGATTTGCGCGCCGTCTGCGCCGAAGTGGTCGGCGCGATCGCGCCATTCGCGATCGCCCAGCACAAGGACATCGCACTCAAGGGCAGCGACGCGCCCGTGATGATCCACGGCAATTCCGAGATGCTCCAGCGCGCGATCTTCAACCTTGCCGAAAACGCCATCAAGTTCACCGCGAAGGATACGTCGGTCGACGTCGACGTGGGTGAGGACGGTTCGGTGCGGGTGCGCGATTGCGGCCCGGGCATTGCCGAGGCCGAGCGCGAGCTGATCTTCCAGCGCTTCTGGCGCCGCGACCGCCAGCGCAGCGACGGCGCGGGCCTGGGGCTCTCGATCGTGCGCGGCGTCGCCGATGATCACGCCGCGACGGTCGCGGTGGAAAACCTCCCCGGTGGCGGTGCGGAGTTTACGCTGCGGTTCAGGTTGGCGGAGGGAGCCGTGTGTTCAGCCTCCCCTGGTCAAAGCTGACCGCCGAACAAACGCAACGGCAAAAACGACCTCGGAGCGCGAGCTCCGGGGTCGTTCGTTTGTGAATCCGGAAGAAGCGGCGGGCGCCGCTATTTCAGCTTGCCGGTGGACAAATCCATGATCATGCGCGTGGTCAGATAAAGACGCGGCACGATGCTGTTGAGCTGCACATATTCAGCATCGTTGGAGTGCGCCCCGAAACCCGACAGGCCCATGCCTTCGACCACGGCGCCCCTGGTCTTGAGCGCAGCAAACGCGGCGTCGGTGCCGCCACCGGTCGCCTTCTCGTCGACCTTGAGGGGCATTCCGAGTTCCTGATAGATCGTCTTGCCGTAGGTCGCCACGCGGCGCGAGGCGTCGTTGGCCTCGAGCGGCGGGCGGCGCACCTCGAATTTCAGCTCGACCTTGGAATCGGGCAGCAGATGATTTTTGATCTTGTCCTGCATCGCCTTCTCCAGATCGTCGAAATCAGCGACCTTGAGCGCGCGCGCATCGGCCTGGGCCGTGGCTTCGGCCGGGATCACGTTGCGGTTGGTGCCGGCCTTGGAGACGGTCCAGTTCAGCTTCAGGCCCTGCTCGGGCTTGGACAGGTCCTTCATCTGCAGCACCTGGTGTGAGAGCTCGTACAGCGCGTTGACGCCGCCCTCGGGCCGGGCGCCCGCATGCGACGACTTGCCCTGCACCGTGAGATAGGCCGAGCCGATGCCGCTGGTGGCGAGGCGCAGCGTGCCATCGGTGCCGCCGCCCTCAAACGAGAACACCACATCCTGATCCGAGGCGAACTTGGTGATGGTGCTGCGCCAGCCGGGCGAGGAGATCTCCTCGTCGCTGTTGGTGAGCACCGTGAGCGTGCCGTAATCCCTAAAGTTCAGCTTCTGGAGCAACGCCACGGTATGGAGAATGAGCGCGACACCCTGCTTGTCGTCGGCAATGCCGAGGCCGTAGGCCTTGTCGCCGTCGATGCGGAACGGTTGGTCCTTCAGCATGCCCTTCAGGTACACCGTGTCCATGTGGGCGATCAGCATGATCTTCTTGCTGCCGGTGCCCTTGAATATTGCGTGCACGGCGGGGCCTATCTTCTCGGGCGTGTCGTCGAGGCGATAGATGTCGGTGGGTTGCAGGATCTCCACAGTGCCGCCGAGCTGCCTGAGCTGGCCGGCAACGCGCTCGGCGATTTGGTTCAGGCCGTCGATGTCCTTGCTGCCGGTTTCGATGCTGACGAGATCGCGCAGCGTGTCGAGCAGCGGCTGCTGCTCCTTTTGCGCCAGCGCATAGACATCGGCCACCGGTTCGGCCTGCGCGAGGGTTGCGGCACATGCCAGCCAGAGCGAGGCGATCAACGGACGAGCGAGCGATGGAGCAGAGGACGATCGGGGCATGAGCGCGGGCCATAGGTTGGAGGATGGCCCGGTATGCCTGTGTTTCCGGCGCTTGTCACGCCGGTCGGCTTCTCGATCGTGCGTGCCACCTTCCCCCCACATCCGCCTTCGCCAAGGCTTCGGCGGACATGAGGGGGAAGGAAGAAGGCAACGGGATCCGCGTCGGCTACTTCTGTGGCTGGCCGAAATCGAGCGGCGGCAGATCGATCTGAGGAATCTCGATCTTGATGCTGTTCGGGTCGACGGTGGACTGCACGCCCTTGTAGTGCATCACCATCGACGGGAACGTGATGACGAGCACGACCATGATGACCTGAATCACCACGAATGGCACTGCGCCCCAATAGATCTGCCCGGTCGTGACCGGATCCATCTTCTTGCCGGTGACACGGTCGGTATAGCGCTCCTTCGGCGCGACCGAGCGCAGGTAGAACAACGCAAAGCCGAACGGCGGATGCATGAACGATGTCTGCATGTTCACGCCGAGGATGACGCCGAACCAGATCAGGTCGATGCCGAGGTGCTCGGCGGCGGGGCCGAGCAGGGGGATCACGATGAAGGCGAGCTCGAAGAAGTCGAGGAAGAACGCCAGCACGAACACGAAGGCGTTGACGAACAGCAGGAAGCCGATCTGGCCGCCGGGCAGCGAGGTCAGGAGGTTCTCGACCCAGACGTGGCCGCTGACGCCGTAGAAGGTGAGCGAGAACACACGCGCGCCGACCAGGATGAAGACGACGAAAGCGGAGAGCTTTGCCGTCGCCTCGGTGGCCTGGCGAATGAGGTCCCAGTTCAGGCGCCGCTTCGCGGCGCCGAGAATGAGAGCGCCGGCGGCACCCATCGCGCCGCCTTCGGTCGGGGTGGCCACGCCGATGAAGATCGTGCCCAGCACCAGGAAGATCAGGAACAGCGGCGGCACCATCACGAAAGTCGTCTGCTGTGCCATCCGCGACAGGAAGCGGAATCCCGTGAGCTTGTCGATGATCCAGTTCACGACGGCGACGGCGAACGCGAAGATGATGCCGAAGAACATGCTCAGCACCACGAAATCGGCGCCATGCGTCTCCGAATTCCGCATCATGAACCATCCGAACACGCAGCTTGCGAGGAACAGCACGCCGAGCGACGTCAGGCCGCGGTTGCCGCTGTCCTCGCGGAAGCCGATCGCCTCTTTGGGAAGGCCTGGCGCCGCTTTCGGGAAGATCAAGGTGACGAGAAAGGCATATCCGGCGTAGAGGCCTGCGAGCACCAGACCCGGAATGAACGCGCCCTCGTACATGTCGCCGACCGACTTGCCGAGCTGGTCCGCCATCACGATCAGAACGAGTGACGGCGGGATGATCTGCGCCAGCGTTCCGGACGCGGCGATGATGCCCGTTGCCATGCGGCGGTCGTAGCCGTAGCGCAGCATGATCGGCAGCGAGATCAGGCCCATCGAGATCACCGAGGCCGCGACCACACCGGTGGTCGCTGCAAGCAGGGCGCCGACGAAGACGACGGCATAGGCAAGACCGCCACGGATCGTGCCGAACAGCTGGCCGATCGTGTCGAGCAGGTCCTCGGCCATGCCGGAGCGCTCGAGCACCAGTCCCATGAACGTGAAAAACGGAATGGCGAGCAGCGTGTCGTTGTTCATCACGCCGTAAACGCGCTCGGGCAGGGCCTGCAGGAAATCCGGATGGAATTGCCCGAGCTGGATGCCGATCACGGCGAAGAACAGGCCTACGGCGCCGAGCGAAAATGCAGCCGGGTAGCCAAGCAGCAGTACGACCACCAGCGAGGCGAACATGATCGGCGCCATATTGGCGATGAGAAATGCGGTCATTGAACTCCCCTACGATACCGCGCGCCGATCACTTCTGTTCGATCGCTTCAACGAGATGCTCGACCTCGGCCTCCAGCGCCGAAACCTGCGACTCGTGGGGATCGGGAATCATGCCGCGGATGATGGCGATCCGCTTGATCAGCTCGGAGATGCCTTGAACAAGCAGCATCGCGAAGCCGATCATGATGAGCGACTTGGCCGGCCATTGCGGCAGGCCGCCGGCATTGCCGGATTGCTCGTTGATCTGGAACGAGCGCAGGAAGAACGGTACTCCGGTGACGATCATGACAATCGTCAGCGGCATCAGGAAGAACAGGTGCCCGATCACGTCGATGACGTTGCGAATCCGCTTCGGCATCATGGTGTTGAAGATGTCGATCCGGATGTGCTCGTTGTCGAGCAGCGTCCAGGGCGAGCACAGGAGGAAAACGACGCTGAACAGGACCCATTGCAGCTCGAGCCAGGAATTGGACGACGTGTCGAAGGTCTTGCGTACGATCGCGTTGATGGCCGAGATGATGACGGCAACCAGAATCAACCAGGCCAGGCGTTTGCCGGTCCAACGTGTAAACGCGTCAATTCCGCCGCTCAGCTTCAGGAGCGCTGTCAATGATAGGTCCTCCCCCGATTTTGCCCCGACCGTCTTGTCTGCGCCGACTTGGGCGCATCGGCTTGTCTCGCCGCGCAGGCATGAGGCAGGCGCACAAAACCAGCGGGCGTGCCGTCAGTCAATCGGAAGTTTGTTGATAGTTAAGGGAATTTGCCCCGCTGCGCCAGCAGGTTAATGTCAGCCGCCGGTGACGCTCATGTGCCTGGAGACGCTGGGCCGGTCGTGGCGGCGGTCGATGATGAAATCGTGGCCCTTGGGCTTGAGCCCGATGGCGCGGTCGATCGCAGCCGCAAGCAGCGTATCGTCGTCCGATGCACGCAGAGGTTTGCGCAGATCGGAGGCATCCTCGTGGCCGAGGCAGGTGTGCAGCGTTCCCGTGCAGGTGATGCGCACCCGGTTGCAGGATTCGCAGAAATTATGGGTCATCGGCGTGATGAAGCCGAGCTTGCCGCCGGTCTCGGCGACGCTGACATAGCGCGCCGGGCCGCCGGTGGTCTCGGCGAGATCCGTCAGCGTGAATTGCTGGGCAAGCCGCGCGCGCATCAGCGACAGCGGCAGATATTGGTCGATGCGGCCCGAGCCGATCTCGCCCATCGGCATCACCTCGATCAGCGTCAGCCCCATGCCCTTGCCGTGCGCCCAGCGCATCAGGTCGGGGAGCTCGTCCTCGTTGAGGTTCTTCAGCGCCACCGCGTTGATCTTCACGGCAAGGCCCGCGGCGCGCGCCGCCTCGATGCCTTCCAGCACCTTGTCGATCTCGCCCCAGCGCGTGATCTCGCGAAACTTTTTGGGGTCGAGCGTGTCGAGCGAGACGTTGATGCGGCGGACGCCACAATCGGCGAGCTCGTGGGCATATTTCGCAAGCTGGGTGCCGTTGGTGGTCAGCGTCAGCTCGCGCAAGGCGCCGGTCGAAAGATGGCGCGACAGCGAGCGGACCAGTGACATCACGTTGCGGCGGACCAGCGGCTCGCCGCCGGTGAGCCGCAGCTTCTTGACGCCCTTGGCGATGAAGGCGGAGCAGAGCCGGTCGAGTTCCTCGAGCGTCAGCAGGTCAGCCTTGGGCAGGAACGTCATGTCTTCCGACATGCAGTAGAAGCAGCGCAGGTCGCAGCGGTCGGTGACGGAGACGCGCAAATAGGAGATGGTCCGCCCGAACGGATCGGTCATCGCGCTCGACAGTGCGGCGCGGGGGCTCGCGGAAGGTCCGTTCATACCAAATGCCTTGTCCCTTACGGCGACGGGCGCACCTTTGCTTCAGCGGTGCTCTAGAAGCAATCTAAGCATCGGAAGCGTCAAGGACAATCGTGCGCTGCACGGGGGGTTAGCGTTTGGCCGCGTTCGGATCGGGGAACGGCGAGCCTGCGGTCGGCGCGGCGTCAGCCGGCGCAGCTGTGGGCGCCGCCGCAGCCGGCTTCGGCTTCTTCGGCCGGTGCGGCTTCCTGACCGGCTTGGGCGGCACCGCCGACTGGAGTTCTGCGAACACTGGGTTCGGATCGGTGGTGACGGAGGCGGCCGTAGTGAAATCGCCGGGGTTCTTGATGACGGTCACCGTCACGCTGACCGGCTGGTATTTATTGAGGGCGTAGTTGACCGTGAACGGGGCGTCGGGAGCGGGAACCGAGACCGAGCAGGGGGTCTTGCAGCCCGGTCCGAGCGAGGTGTTTGCGTCGGCGCCCGGGGGATTGGATTCGAGCCGGACCTGGGCGGCCGGCGGAGCCGTTTTGAACATGTTCCAGGAGACTGATGAGCAGCCACCAAGGCTCGCTCCCGCTAGCGCAATCGCGATGACACGACGCATGACCACCCACTTCTACTGCGACGAACCGCCACATCCGCGGCGACCATAAGAGCGTCGTTCCAGGCAGGCAACCGGCGGCGCGCGCATAGTTAACAGATGGTTAACGCAGGATTCCCGTAGAGTAGTTAGCAATTTCAGTGTGTTACGTACCCCCTAGGCCGTCATCAAACTCTGGGCTGCCGCCGGCAGGTCGCGCATGTGATGGATCAGCCGGTCCGGGTTCAACTCGGCGATCGGCACATCCGTGTAGCCGAAGCTGACCCCGATCACGGGTACCCCGGCCCGCCGGGCCACCCCGACATCGGTTCCGGCATCCCCGACCATGATGCTGGCGTTGAGCTGTCCGCCCGCGCGCGCCACCGTCTCGCGAAAAATGGTCGGATCGGGCTTCTGGACGCCAAAGGTGTCAGCACCGCAGATTGCCGCAAACCGGCGGCTCAGGCCGAGCTGGTCCAAGAGTCGCTTCGACAGCCATTCCAGCTTGTTGGTGCAGACCGCCAGCCGATGGCCTTGCGCCGAAAAATGGTCGAGGGCCGCCTCCAGCCCCTCGAAGGGCCGGGATTCGACGGCGATATGGTCGGCGTAATAGGCGATGAAATCCGACGTCAGCCGGTCCATGTCCGCAGGCGTGACGCTGCGCCCCTCGGCCTCCAGCCCCCGCTCGATCAGCTTGCGGGCGCCGGCGCCGATCATGTTGCGGGCCGAGGCCATCGGCACCGGCGGCAGCCCTTCGCGGTCGAGCACGTAATTCAGCGCGGTGATCAGGTCGGGCGCCGTATCCACAAGCGTGCCGTCGAGATCGAAGACGATGGTGTGAGGGGAGGTCATGGTCCAAGCGCTATCGGTCCGGCCCGGCCCGCGCAAGGGGCGCGCCCATAAGATCAGCTGATAGGCTTGTTCCCCAGACCTGTTCTCCGAGGGAAAACGAGGCTACATAGGCCGCCGCAAGTGCCCGATATTGGCGGCACACCCTTAACCCAGAGGCGGGCGCGATTTGGACATGGACCAGTTGAAGCGGCAGGCTGCGGCGCGCGCCCTCGAGGAGGTGCGTGACGGCATGCAGCTCGGGCTCGGTACCGGGTCGACCGCAAAACACTTCGTCGAGCTGCTCGGCGAGCGTGTGCGCGGCGGGCTGAAAGTGATCGGCGTGCCGACCTCGGAGACGACGCGCACTGACGCCGTGCGTTGCGGCGTGCCGCTGACCACGCTCGACGAGATCGAGCATCTCGACATTACGATCGACGGCGCCGACGAGATCGATCCCGCGCTCAATCTGATCAAGGGCGGCGGCGGCGCGCTGCTGCGCGAGAAGATCGTGGCGGCAGCCTCGGATCGCATGATCGTGATTGCCGACGACACCAAATGGGTGCCGATGCTCGGTCGCTTTCCGCTGCCGGTCGAGGTCATCCCGTTCGGGTTAGGGGCGACACGCCGGGCAATCGAGAAGGCATTTGCGGAATGCGGCGTTTCCGGGCAAATGGCGGTCCGCAAGGCCAAGGATGGCCACGTTTTCGTCACCGATGGCGGCCACTGGATCGTCGATGCCCAACTCGGACGAATTGCGGACCCGGCTCATCTCGCCACGGCGTTGAGCGCGATCCCCGGCGTGGTCGAGCATGGGTTGTTTATCGGCTTGGCCAGCTCGGCTGTTTTGGCGGGTGGCGAGGGAATCCGCGTGGTTGAACGGCGAAAGCCGAAAGGAGACTAGGAATGAAGAGCCTGTTGAAATTGTTGCCGGCCGCGACGCTCGCTGTGGGACTGGCCCTTTCGGCCGCCCCGGCCATGGCGCAGTCGGCCCCGCCGAAAGCCTCGCCGGCGGCAATTGCGGCGGCCAAGGAGATCCTCCAGATCAAAAACGCCGGTGCGATGTACGCCGGCGCCGTGCCCGGCCTGGTCGAGAAGACCAAGATCGCGCTGACCCAGCAGAACCTCAATTACCAGAAGGACCTCAACGAGGTCGCGCCGATCGTGGCCCAGCAGCTCCAAGGTCGCCAGAACGAGATCGGCGAAGGCATGGCGCAGATCTACGCCAGCGAGTTCACCGAGCAGGAACTGAAGGACCTCGTCGTCTTCTACAAGTCGCCGCTTGGACAGAAGCTGATCGCCGCCGAGCCGCGCGCCATCGGTCTCAGCATGGCCTTCATGAACTCCTGGGCCCAGAACTTCTCCGAGACCGTGATGGGTGCTTTCCGCGCCGAGATGCGCAAGCGTGGCAAGGAAATCTGACGATACCTATCTAACAGAGGATACCTGAACGGGAATCCCTGAAAGAGGTCGGAGTGGACAATGGCTGAATTCGACGTCGACCTCTTTGTCATCGGTGGTGGTTCGGGCGGCGTGCGCGCCGCCCGCATTGCGGCCGGCTACGGCGCCCGGGTGATGATCGCGGAAGAGTACCGCATGGGCGGCACCTGCGTGATCCGCGGCTGCGTGCCGAAGAAGCTGTTTGTGATCGGCTCGCATGTCCGTCACGAGATCGAGGACGCCGCCGGCTTCGGCTGGACCATTCCGCCCGTAACCTTCGACTGGCCGACGCTGATCGCCAACAAGGACAAGGAGATCGCGCGGCTGGAGGCGGCCTACACCACGAACGTCGAGAAGTCGGGCGCGCAGATCGTCAAGAGCCGCGCTGTGATCGAGGACAAGCACACCGTTCGCCTGCTCGAAAACGACAAGAAGGTCACCGCAAAATACATCCTGATCGCCACCGGAGGCGCACCCAATCACGGCCACTCGATCCCCGGCCTTGAGCACGTGATCTCCTCCAATGAGGCTTTCCATCTGAAGAAGCTGCCGAAGCGGATCGTGATCCAGGGCGGCGGCTATATTGCGCTGGAATTCGCCGGCATCTTTGCCGGCTACGGATCCGACGTCACCGTGATCTACCGCGGCGACAACATCTTGCGCGGCTTCGACGAGGACGTCCGCGCCCATGTCCGCAGCGAGATGGAGAAGCAGGGCATCACCATCCTCACCGGCTGCACCGTGACCAAGGTCGATCGCCATGGCGATGAATTCACCACCCATCTGTCGAACGGCTCGAGCGTCGCTTCCAACCAGGTGATGTTCGCGATCGGCCGGCATCCCGCTGTTGCCAATCTCGGCCTGGACAAGGCTGGCGTCGCCATCAATCCGCACAACGGCGGCATCGCGGTGGACGGTTTCTCGAAGAGCTCGGTCGACAGCATCTATGCGATCGGCGACGTCACCCATCGCCACAATCTGACGCCGGTCGCGATCCGCGAGGGCCATGCGTTCGCCGACACCGTGTTCGGCAAGCGCGAGGTGAAAGTGGATCATTCGACGATCCCGACCGCCGTGTTCTCGCAGCCGGAGGTCGGCACCGTCGGTCTCACCGAGACCGAAGCGCGCGCGCAATTTGGCCATGTCGACATCTACAAGACGACGTTCCGCCCGATCAAGGCGACGATGTCCGGCCGCGACACCCGCGTGCTGATGAAGCTGGTCGTCGACGGTGCCTCCGACCGCGTGCTCGGCTGCCACATCGTCGGCGATGCCGCCGCCGAGATCACCCAGGCGGTCGCGATCGCGGTGAAGATGAAGGCGACCAAGGCCGATTTCGACGCGGCGATCGCGCTGCATCCGACCGCAGCCGAAGAACTGGTAACGATGCGCACGCCGACCGCGCGTCACGTACGTGAGGCGGCAGAGTAGGGCGGCGCCTAGCCGTAGAGATACCCGACCGGCATCCCTTCGGTGCGCAGGGGTCGAATGTCCTTCTGCGTGATGATCTGACCAGCCAGGCCATCGATCTCGTCGCGTTGGGTCGGCGTCCAACTGCGAAGATCGTTCATACCCTTCAGAAGGCCGAGCCGGAGGACTTGGGTATTTTCACCCAGTCCGATGAGGCTTATCGAGGTCTTGCCGGCTGTCACGACGTCGCCAGCCGCGAGTTCGAACGTCTCGCCAGCCTTGTTCTTGAATTCGGCCGTGCCGCGGATAACGCGATAGATAACGACCTCGCCCTTGGCAAAAGAGGCGGCGTCCGCGGCTGCCGATGTGCTCTTTGGCAACAGCGACTGGCCGCGCGGGTCGGTTGCGATGACGTGGCCGGTGACGAGATGACCGCTCGGGACCTCGATTCCGATATCGCGGACGTAAACCGGCATGGCCGATTTGATCGGACTATCGGTGAGCGGCTTGAACAGCGCATCCAGCGCCAAGGGATCCTGAAGCCAGAAGCCTGCATTGGCAGGGCGATCATGCAGGGGGTGGCTCCAGGCCACCCGTGGCGTCTCGTCTTCGTTGATCTGATCCGGACCGACGATGGTCGGGTTCGGAAAGGTCGTCGGATCGGTGATGAAGGCTTCGAGGAATTTGCCGGAGTAGCCCATGGAAATCGGATCCGGCGCCACCGTCTGCGGCGTCTTCAGGTTCTCTTCGGTCGACAATCCGGACCAGGTGTAGAACAGCTGGCGGTGCACGATCGCGCTCTGCAGCATCACCGCGCCGGGGCCGACATTGTAGAAGCGCCCATCATAGTCGAAGGTGAACGCGCCCGAGGTGACCAGTACGAGCTGGAAGCCGCCAGGCGGAAGATGCAGATGGAAATCGGTGGGGCCGGTGTCGGGAAGGTAGATCGGCAGATTTGTCGCAACCTCGTGAAGCAGGAAGGTTTCGTTGTTGGCGTGGAAGCCCTCGTTGCCGCGGTTGTAGAGCGCTTGCGGACGATAGGTCGCTTCGTACTTTGCATTCCGGTCGCGATCGATCGCGACGAAATCCTGATGATTGAGGCGGAGCGGCGCGCCGTTCGGGTGGGTGAGGCCAGTGATTTTGAGATCGCCCGCAGCATGCACGTTCATGACATCCTCCAATCTGGGCAATCCGCTTGGCGGGGACTGCCGGGAATCGGGCCTGATGCTGCCTTGCGAATCTTGGGCCAGTTGAGCCGCAAAGCGGTGCATGGACTTTGCCGCTAGTCCGACTGGGAAAATCGAGGTTGCTCCGGATGTTAGATCGGCCGTTGCGTTGCCCTCCTCGCAAGCCCTCGCAATTCCATGACGTAACCAGAGGTATGCTGTCTAATTTGTCGGCAAGCCTTGCCAGCGAGCGTGCAGTTGCGCCGATGGCAGATCAGCGTGATGCAGCCTGCGGATCAGCGATGAGGTGTCGCACCGAACCGGGGGACATAGCCGCACGGCGGGCAAAATTGATCAGCGCGTCGATTGACATATTGTTCATGATTTGTTCTTATGCTGCACCCGTGATGGAGACAGGCCATGGACAACCGGATCAACGAAATTCGCAGAACCATTCGAGCGCTTCGCGTCAGCATGCTCGAGGCTGAAGCCATCATGCGTGAGCAGATCAACCGGGACGAGGACTGCAGCTTCGTGGCGCAGGAAATCCTCAAGATGCGCTCGGTCATGAGCTTGCTCGCGAGGGAGCGAACCACGCTCGGCGATGACGAGCCGATCCTCGTGAACAGCTTCTTCATTCCGCGGCGCCGGCCGACGCGGAAACCGGTAGCTGTTCTGTCACTGACATACGGTTCTGTTCCCCGTCACCGCTTGGCGGAGAGGGTTTGACGCGGAGAACAGTTCACTCAAAGGACTGACGCGCGGCCAGATCCGGCCTGCCTGCCGGGCTGTCCGCCCACTTCGCCATCTCCATCGTCCGCGCGTCAATGCTCTCGCACCAGAAGCAGCTCGGCTCTGTGCGGCCTTTCTCGGACAGGATGGGGACCAGGCTGTGGCCGCAACCGGCGCAACGGGTGATGTGAGTCATGCGTTTCTCTACGACATTCCAAGTTCAGAAGTGATGTTTTCGCTTCCCAAGCTTGTGTGGGCGCTATGACGGCGCTTGAGCGCGGCGTCCGGCGTCGGCGCGGGTCTCGGATATCGACGATGTCGCGATCCATCGCGACACGGCCGCGATGTCATCTCCATTGTCGCGATAGGCGCGAAGCTGGAATTCGGCCGAGCTTCCGCGCGCGACGATCGTGCGGCAGTGCTCGACCTCGGACGCGCAGTTCAGCACGGCCGCGTCCCCGGCGACATCATCGATGACCCCAAAGAGAAGCTCCGAGATCGTGACCGGCCCGTCCTTCGAGGCGAAGATGCAATCGGTGCCGTAGCGCTGCGCCCGCCATTTGTTCTCCACCGCAATCGCGCGTTCGACCGCGCTGACCTCCTTCGACAGATGCGGCCGTTGACAGAGGTGCCGCGTCAGGCAGCGATAAAGCGAGGCAATGGCAATTGCGTCGTCGACGAAGGTGCAGGTGTCGGGCGCGCGGAGCTCGAGCGTCGGGTGCCGCATGGAGGGGCGCATCGCCCACCAGATGTGGCTTTCGTCGGGGATCACGCCGGAGCGCTGCAACGCGCCGACATAGTCGTCGTAGTCCTGCCTGCTTTCGAACAGTTCGGGAAGGCCGGTGCGCGGCAGTTCTGAATAGGCGGCGAGCCGGTAGCCCTTTAGTCCCGTCTTGTGGGAATTCCAGAACGGGGACGAGGCGGACAGCGCGATGAACAGCGGCAGATGCGGCAGCATCGCCCGCATCACCGCCATTCGCTTCTCGGGATCGGGCAGTTGAACATGGACATGCATGCCGCACATCATGTTGCGGTGGCCGATGCTGCGCAGATCCTCGATCATCTCCTCGTATCGTGGCTTCGGGCTCGGCTGCGACATGCGCCAGACCGCGCTCGGGTGCGTGCCGCATGCCATGATGACGAAGCCGTATTGCGCGGCGACGTTGGCAACCTCGCGGCGGAGGAAGCGCAGCTCCTCACGCGCGTCATTGACGTCGACGTGAACGTTGGTGGCGACCTCGAGCTGGGATTGCAGCATCTCCCGCATGGCCTGGCCACCGGTCGACCAGTTCGCAGATTCGAACAGCTCGTTCGGGGTCTCGATCGCGACCTCGAAGGTGCGGCGATCGGCGAGAAAGTATTCCTCCTCGATGCCGAAGGAATAGTCGGTCGCCTTGCCGCGTCCGCCGGCAGAGCGAATCACGAGATGCCGTTTGTCGTCGGAGGGATCCAGTCGCAGCAGTTTCAAAACGTCCGAAGCAAATGTCATGTGCCACCCGGCTAAAGGCATTACCGATAGTTGCCGGCGTTAATCCTTCTGACAGGAGCGGGTTCCGCTTCGGACGTGCTGGAAAGTGCAAGTTCCTGTCCGACGGTGGATGCGTCGTGAAGTCCATCAACGAAGCCTACCGCCTCAGGGTTCCAGCCGCTGCCCCGAAGCAGATGTGCCCGAAGTGGGGTTGCCTTAATAGCATCGCTGTGTAGAAAAGCTCCCGGGTGCTCGCTGCATACGGCAGCGACAGGTCAAGCGATGGTCGGGCCGCCACGCAGAAAGCGTGCGCCCATGAACGATCAGCTGCCCGGCAGAGACCTGTCCAAATCCCAACTTCTCGTCGAGCGAGCACTCTCAACGCTCCAGCACTTCCTGCATGTCGAGGCTGTCAGCGGCGCCGTGCTGCTGCTGGCCGCGGCCGCCGCGCTGCTGTGGGCCAACTCGCCCTTTGCCCACGCGTATCATGATTTCTGGAACCAGGCGATTTCGCTTCGTCTGGGCGAATTCGTCTTCGCCCGATCATTGCACTTCTGGATCAACGACGCGCTGATGACGGTGTTCTTTCTCGTCGTCGGCATGGAAATCCGTCGTGAGATGCACGAGGGTGCGCTCAGCAAATTCGATCAGGCCATTCTGCCGGTGCTCGCCGCTTTAGGCGGTGTCGTCGTCCCCGCGCTGATCTACCTGGGCTTCAACAACGTTGCGGGGCGCGACCATGGCTGGGCGATACCCACCGCAACCGACATCGCGTTTGCCGTAGGTGTGCTCGCGCTGCTCGGACGATCAATCCCTGCCAGTGTCCGGGTCTTTCTGCTCGCCCTGGCCATCATCGACGATATCATCGCAGTTCTCATCATCGCCCTGTTCTACACCAGCGGACTCGACTTCAACGGCTTCGCCGTCGCGTCGCTTGGCGTTCTGATGACGTTCGGCTTTCAGCGGCTCGGCTTTGCCTCCGCGTTTGCCTACATCCTGCCGGCCCTCGTCGTCTGGGCGGGCTTCCTCCTGGCCGGTGTTCACCCGACGCTGGCAGGTGTCGTGCTCGGCTTGATAACGCCGGTGCGAACGGCCCGTCGAGAGACATTGCCACCCGTTGTCCGCGTTCAGGCCGCGCTGCATCCCTGGGTCGCCTATGGGATCATGCCGATGTTCGCGCTGGCGAATGCCGGCGTCAATTTTACCGGCACGAAACTCACGGACGGCGCGCAGTTCGTGACACTCGGCGTTGCGCTTGCGCTCTGCGCGGGAAAGCCGATCGGTGTGATCGGCGCAACGTGGCTCGCGGTGCGCACGGGCTGGTGCAGATTGGCGCCAGATGTCTCGTGGGCCGGTGTCTGCCTTATCGGGCTATTGGCCGGCATCGGTTTCACGATGTCGCTCTTCATCGCCATGCTCGCCTTCGCCGACGACAAGCTGCTGGATGCAGCAAAGCTCGGCGTGCTCCTCGGATCGCTCATCTCCGTGACGCTCGGGCTCGGATGGGGAGCGGAATACGCCCAGCGCCGGCGCAAAGAGATCGAAAATTGACGTGGTGTCCGCGAGCATCGGGCCGGCGGCCATGGCGCTGCTGGTCACGGGCGAAGGAACATTCAGGATATTGTCGACCGGGTGAGATGAAGTGCCCGACGGCAGCGCGGGGAGCCATAACTGGCTCCCCGCAGCCTTCTCACGTTCAGAAGTCGAACGTCATGCCGGTGGTAACGGCTTCTGCCTTGTTGCCCGCAACAACATTGTTGTTGGCGTCGCGTCCGCAGACGCCGTAGCCATGTCCGCTGACGCCGAGGCAGTAATGCGCGCCCGGCCCGTTGCGCAGATAGCTGCCCACCACGTACCAGCTCACGAACGGGCTGAGATGATATTTCACGCCGAGTGCGTACTGGTCGGCGCTGGAGTCCACGGTGTTGAGGGCGAAGTCGGCGGAACCGGCCGGCGCCGAGACCGCGACCCCTGGGGTGGGATAGGCGTTCAGGACACCGGTGCCCGGCGAGCCCGGCGACGCGTTGGCGTGGGCCCACGACGCGCTGACGTCCCATTTGTCGACCGTCTGGGTCGCGCTCAGGAAGTAGCCGTCGCGCGAACGCTCGTTGAAGGCGGCAACCGTATTTTCGCGGCGCATGATCTCGTAAATGCCGTAGAGTTGGAGGTTGCCGATCATGTCGTTGAACCGGTAGCCCGCGCCGACTTTTGCAGCCCATTCGTTGGCGATGCCGACTGCGCCTGTTGGCACGGTCAGAACGCCGCCATTGCTCAGCGGCGTCACCGCCTCGTCGCCGGTTCGGTTGGTTCCTTCGTGCAGTTCGTAAGCAGCGACCGCCGTGAACGGCCCCTGGTTGTAGGTCAGCGATGCGCTGTAGAGATTGCCGTATGACCCGTCGGTGCAGCCTTCCGGTGCCGATGTCAGCGGGAAGCCCGAGCCGCTGCCGCGTGACGACGTGGCGGGGCAGTTGAAATCGCCGAGCGCAAAGTCACTGTTGTCCTTCGCCGTGTTCTGTCCGGGCGACAGCATGATGGTGGCCTGGAAGCCGTTCCACACCGGCGATTCATACCAGATCGCGTGAGCCGCGCGCCAATCGAACTCGGCGCGGAGGTCGCCGCCGGTGTTGCCCATGATCGAGTTGTAGTCGCCGAGCGTCGCCGAGAACGGATCGAACTTCGCAGTCGCCTTCTTGTAGGGCGTGTCCGCCTTGCCGGCCTTGATCGTGCCCCAGGGGCTTTCCATGCCGAGGAAGCTGTCGCGCGTGCCGAACGCCGCGCGTTCGGTCGGAACGGCTGCGACCTCCACCAGAGATTCGAACTGCGCGACTGCCGCCCAGCCCGGCATGCCATAGGGTTCGAGGTTGTGGCGCGCCCGAACGCCGAAATAGGTGAGGTTGCTGGAGACGCCGAGCTTTGTGCCCTGGTCGTAGACTCCCGCGTTGAAGACGTCGCCGGAGAGATCAACATGGCCGTAGAGCGTCACGGTCGTGTTGTCGATGAACGCATTGGTGCCGGGCGCCTTGCTGTAAAGCGGAGCGCCGCCGACGCTGACGACCGTGTGCTCCGGCGCAGGTGCCGGCGATGGCGCGACCGCCGCATGCAGGACCGGATTGCCCTTGGGCGATCCAGGTGCGACCGCCGTCACCGTGGTCTTCGGCTCACTGATGTGATTGACGCGTTCGCGAAGCTGCGCGTTCTCTTTCGCGAGCTTTGCGTTGCTGCGCTCGAGTGCGTCGAGACGCGCGACGACGTCGTCGATGGTTGCCGCTCGCAGTGGTTGGTTGAGAGCCGTTGCGCACAGGGCCGCGAAGCCTGTTCCAAGCAGGAAGGCCTTCCTCATGTCGTTTCCCCTTTATGCCGCGGGCCGTCTGATGGGCCCGGGATTAAGCGGAAGGTATTGTATGCCAGATGCCGTATACAACATACATCACGGGGCTGTGTGCGCTTTCTCGGCGCGTGTGTCTGAATCGCAACTATTCCCGACAAAGTGTGTCGCGCGGCGATCTGCCGCATTGCGATGCACCCAACGGTTCTGAGCCGAAAGGCGAATAGCTTCCGTGACTTGCTTCAATCGCCCCACGGCGTTTCGCCGCGTCCGAGACGGTCGGCGATGTCGGCCTGGAACGCTGTCGGCCCGAACGCGAACCATTCATCGCCGATCTGGTAGACGAGGAGACGCCTGTTTTCGGCGCAAAACCGGGTCAGCCAATCCAGGGCCTTCTTCTTCGGCTGCTCGCCGACCGGCACCACGACGTCGACCGGCAGGCCGCGCCAGAAGAAATTGGCAGCCAGCATGATCATGTCGGATTGGTCCGGCCGCATCCAATCCGGCAGCGGGCTGGACGCCACCAGCCAGCCGCAGGCGAATTCCCGGCAAGGATGTTGTGGGCGTTCAGGATAGATCGAGCATTGCTGCGCCACGCTGAACGGACACGGCTGCCCCTTGCGCACCTTGTGTCCGCGCACCTCGATCTGAAGCCAGCCATCGCAGCAGGCCGTGCAGCTTCCGCAGGTTCTGGCGAGGTGAGGGCTCACTGACGTAACCGGGGCTCTGGTTGCACGGCGTTG
This sequence comes from Bradyrhizobium sp. F1.4.3, assembly GCF_040548375.1. Lineage (NCBI taxonomy): Bacteria > Pseudomonadati > Pseudomonadota > Alphaproteobacteria > Hyphomicrobiales > Nitrobacteraceae > Bradyrhizobium > Bradyrhizobium sp. F1.4.3. The sequence goes on along the minus strand of NZ_JBEPRN010000001.1, from coordinate 1,029,034 downwards.
GATCGGCTTACTGCATTTGCACGTACTGATCTAACGTTTCGTTTTGAAAGGCGCGGCAGTCGCGGCCTCGTCGGCGCACACGACCGGTGCGGCTCGCGTACGGCAAGGTCGTGCTCCGGTGAAACGCGCCGCGAGGATGCGCCTCCTGCTTTGGAGATCGAATGCTGCCGCGTGCGCTCATGCATCTCCGTCATCCTGAGGTGCCGGAGCGAAGCGGAGGCCTCGAAGGGCTACGGCCCGGCTGCATCCCGGCCGCTCATCCTTCGAGGCTCGCCATGCAGTGCATGGTTTCTCACTCAGGATGACGGATCGAATGACCGCAATGGTTGCCAAACGGTCTCACCCGCAAATCGCAGCATGGAACCGATGCGGCGGCTGGTCGCACTTCCATCGCCTTGATTCCGGCATCCCCGGCTTTATCTGTGAGAGGAACAAGAATCCGGGCCCCTCTGGCGAGGACGCCGACGATGTCGGCAAACCTCGTGATGTCGGATGACCTGTCCCGCGCGAATGCGATGGATCGGCCGATCGTCGGGCCTTCTCTTGTCCTTCCGACCCAATCGTCCCCATCGCAGCTCCGTGCGGCTATTTCGCAAGACAAGGGAGCAACGATGTCTGACGCCGCCACTTCAAATCCGATCGAACTCGAGATCACCGAACCGTCCAGCCTCAATGAGCAGGCGGCGGTGGCACTGGTGATTGCCGGCGCGCTCGTCGCAGTCGCCGACCGGCGGGTCTCGCCGGTTGAGCGCGACGAGGTGATCCGCTTCATCAGCGATCGCAAGCTGGCGCCGCACATCTCCGATGATCGGCTGTTCGCGATGTTCGACGAACTCACCGAGCGGCTCGAAGAGCCGGACTTCGCCAATGTTGTGATCGACACGCTGCGGCCGATCTCGAACCTGTCGCTCTCGTCCCATCTCATCGAGCTGTCGGAGCGCGTCGCCGCCGCCGACGAGGACGTGCATCCGCATGAGGTACAGGCGATCAAGCTGTTGCGCCTGCTGACGCTGGTGTTGCCGCGCGCGAAGCAGGTTACGCCGAGTGCGGTGCGCGCCGAACAGCGTGCAGCGACCGAGGAGTGAGCGTGAGTACAGCTTCGGACGAGCACGGGACGGGATCCGAGGGGACTACCGGCCAGCCAGCCGGTGGTGATCCGCGCCTCGACGCGCTCGTCCATCGGCTGCCACCGCGCCTTGCCGCCACCGTCAGTTATCTCCTGCAACCGTCCAGCCGCTGGGTGAGGATCCCCTCCGGCGTGCTGCTCATCGTCGGCGGCGTGCTGTCCTTTCTGCCGGTGCTCGGCATCTGGATGCTGCCGCTCGGCCTCGCGCTGCTCGCCGAGGACGTGCCCGCGCTGCGCTCTTCCCGTTCAAAAGTCTTCGACTGGATCGAGCGTCGCAAGCCGTACTGGCTCGACCCGTCCGCACCGAAAAATGATCAATCATGACCGAATTCATCACCGCTGACGCGCTGTCCGCGCTGCTCCAGGTCGTCCTGATCGACCTCGTGCTCGCCGGCGACAACGCCGTCGTCATCGGCCTTGCCGCCGCGGGCCTGCCGGCCGAGCAGCGCCGGCGCGCCATCGTCGTCGGCATTGTTGCCGCTACCGCGCTGCGCATCGTCTTTGCCGGCGTCGCGGCCCAGCTGTTGCAGGTGATCGGCCTGCTGCTCGCCGGCGGCGTGCTGCTGCTGTGGGTGTGCTGGAAGATGTGGCGCGAGCTGCGCGAACAGGCTGCGCACGCAGAACTCGCGTTCAGCCATGACGGCGGCGCGAGCACAGCATCGGCGCCACGAAAAACCTTCGGCCAGGCCGCGGCGCAGATCGTCGCCGCCGACGTCTCGATGTCGCTCGACAACGTGCTCGCGGTCGCGGGTGCCGCGCGCGAGCATCCCTACATCCTCGTCTTCGGCCTGTTGCTGTCGGTCGCGTTGATGGGCGTCGCCGCCGACCTGCTCGGCCGCGTGCTCCAGAAGCAACGCTGGATCGCCTATGTCGGCCTCGCCATCATCGTCTACGTCGCCTTCGAGATGATCTATCGCGGCTCGCTCGAGCTCGCGCCGGTCATCGCAAGTCTGTAAGGCGCGTTTCCTGTCTGCAATCCGGAGCGATCAATGCCGTCTGAACCCAAAGCACCCTTCGGCGCACGCCACGCCGCGACCGCAAATCGGCCCGTTCGCCCAACTCATCTTTGGCTCGCGCTGGCTGCAAGTGCCGCTCTATGTCGGCCTCATCATCGCGCAGGCCGTCTACGTGCTGCTGTTCCTGAAAGAGCTCTGGCACCTGGTCGCGCACTCGTTCGACGCCAGCGAGCAGCAGATCATGCTGATCGTGCTCGGCCTGATCGACGTCGTGATGATCTCGAACCTGCTGGTGATGGTGATCGTCGGCGGCTACGAGACCTTCGTTTCCCGCCTCAATCTGCGCGGCCATCCCGACGAGCCGGAATGGCTGAGCCACGTCAACGCCAGCGTGCTCAAGATCAAGCTCGCGATGGCGATCATCGGCATCTCCTCGATCTCGCTGCTCCGGACCTTCATCGAGGCCGGCAATCTCGGCACCACGCGCAGCAATTTCACCGAGACCGGCGTGATGTGGCAGGTGCTGATCCACCTGACCTTCATCATCTCCGCGATCGGCATCGCCTGGGTCGACCGCCTCAGCGAGAGCGGGCATCGCAAGGAGGCCGGTCACGGCTGAGCGTGATTCCGCCTCTCGGAGGTCAAAGGCTGCGCTCAGAGACGCCGGCCTCGCGCCAGCGTCTCGGAGGGCGTCTCGCCGAACGCCAATCTGTAGCCGCGCGAGAAGTCACCGAGGTGCCAGAAGCCGTTGCCAAGTGCTGCGGCCTTGACGCTCACGCCGGCGCTTCCGGTGATGAGCTGGAGACGGGTGGACCACAGCCGCTTGAGACGCAGATAGTGGTGCAGGCTCACCCCGTGCACCGCGCGCGTGGCGGTCTGGAGCGTGCGCACGGAGACGCAGAGCGCGGCGGCGAGGTCGTCACTGTAGAGCGCCTTGCTGCCGGACCACGCGACCAGTTCGTCGAGGCGCGCGATCAGCTTGCGGTGCTTGTCGAACGACCCGCGTCGCGCGGCCAGCCCGTCGGCCGGCACCAGGGTGTCGTCGAGGCAGGCGAGCAGAGTTTCCTGGATCGGACGGTTGAGTGCGTCGAACTGCCTGGGATCGTTGAGGTCCGAGGCCAGGCAGAACATGTTGAGGATGGTGGCACGCAGGCGTGCCATCGGCGCGTCATGCGAGCGGAAGAACCCGAGCCCGCTGGTGTAATCGGCCCAGCCGCGATGGCGCATGTCCGAGTTGAACCGCATCATCAGGTAAGTGTTGGCGCGTTGCTCGACGGATTTGATCGGAACCCTGCCGCGCACGACGTTCACCGTCGCACTGTCGACTTCGCGGCCGTTGGTGATGGAGTGAAACGAGAACGGGACCACGAGGCCGACGCCGCGATCGGTGCCGATATCGACCTCAAGCCGGCGGGCAAAGGCGCGCTGGAGCACGAAGAGCCCATCCTGGAGCGGCAGGATGGCGCGGGAAAGCGAGAAATCCCGCGGGCGAAGCGGCGTGCTGGTGCCGAGGCCGAGAACTTCATTGGCGCGAAACTCGCCGAAGTCCGAGAAGCGCTCGATGCGAAGGACTCGCGAAGGCTTCAGCCGACCTACCGGCATTTCGGGATCCCAATCAGGGTTGGGCGGGTTGAATCTGCAAAAGGTATCAGACGACTGACCAGCAGCCATATTCCGGGAAACTACTGCGGCGCTTCATCAGCCGACCTGCGGGTAGCCCGCGCTCTCGCGACGCTCGCGCTCGCCGAGCTCGCGCACCAATTCCTGGAGGAAGGACTCCGTGTAGGCGGGCAGGGTCCGTTCGGCGCGGACATAGATGCCGAGATCCGACCACACCGGGCTGCCGGCATTATCGAGCGGCAGGAACACCAGCTGGCTGTCGCGCGACAGCCGGCCGATGCCGAGCTGGGTCTGAAAGGCGACGCCGACGCCGCGCGCGGCGAGCTCGCGCATCAGGTCGATCGAGTTGGCCTGGATCGCCGGCTCCGGGGTCTCGGGGAGCTGCGCGATCAAGGGCTGGAGCAAATGATAGATCGACAGCTCGGGCAGCGCGTTGATGAGGGGGAAGGCGAGGCATTGCTCCAGCGTGACGGTCTTGCGGCGCGCCAGCGGGTGCTCGCGGGCCACCACGGCGCCGAGACGAAACCGCTTCAGCGCGACCTGCCGCAGGTCCTGGGGATGCCTCAGCGCGATGGCAATTCCGATGTCGGCCTCGCCGCGGCTGAGGGCTTCCAGCACGTCCGAGGATCCCATCACCTCAGTGGTGAAGCTGACGCGCCGGGCACGGCCGCGGTGCGACGCGATCAGGTCCGGAAGCACGGATTCCGTCAGCGACTCGATGCAGGCGATGCTGACGGTGCCATGCCAGGTGCCGGACAGCGACGCTACGTCCGAGCGGAAACGGTCGAGATCCTGGAGCACGTTCATGACGTGCCGGGCCAGCATTTCGCCGACCGTCGTCAGGGTCAGGCCGCGTGCCGTCCGCTCGAACAACGGTGATCCAACCTCTTGTTCGAGCTTGAGAATTTGGCGGCTCACCGCGGACGAGGCAACGTTCAGGACGCGCGCGGCGGCCCGGATCGAGCCGGTGCGGCGGACGGCGTGAAAGTACTGGATGGCCGGTGAGTGAAATCGCATGGGACCCCCGGCCAGACTATAGCTGTTGCCGAAACGGCAGCAACATGTACGAAATTCTCTGCCTTTTGAGACCGCTGGTTTCACCCTAGTGTCGTGTGCGGACGGGCCTGTCGGGCCCGCGCAGCAGCGCGCCCGCAACGATGCGGCAGGGGATTTTGGGGTGGACGAGACTATCGCTTGCGAGCTGGAGCCCGGGCGGGACGCCCGTCTGGTCGACCGTCGCCGCGCGGCCGCCTATGTCGGCGTGACCGCCGGTCGCTTTGAACAGCTGGTGCGCGACAACGTCGTGCCCCCGCCGGTCATGGTCGACAACAAGCGGCGCTGGCCCATTGCCTTGCTCGACGTCGCGAAGGATGCGGTCGGAAGCAGCATGCCATGCCCGCCGCCTGTCGCGGTCGTCGCCGAGGCGCGTCCCTGCGAGCGCGACACCGTGCCGCTCCAGCGCGAGCTGCCCGATCAGGCCTGGTTCGAGCAGCGCGTGAGTTTCGTTCAGCGCGTTCGCCGGTCGCTGCTGTCAGGCAACGAAATCCGCCTGCTGCGCGAGTTCAAGGTGCTCAAGCAGAACCAGATCAGCATGTTCGGCTACTACGGCAGCTTTGAAGCCCTGATGGTGCGCGGCTACATCGTCGAACTCGACCGCAAGCCGCCCTCGAGCCGCCCGCTGGTGACCTATCGCCTGACCGCGCAGGGCGAGCAAGTGATCTCCGCGCTGAAGGACGAGCCCGCGATTTGACCCAACGGGCGGCTTATTTGAGGACTTCGCAAACCGTCTGATGCGCTCCGACGGCAGGCTGCGGCTCGCCTGCGGAGACGCGTTGCCACCAAATGTCCAGCGCATCGCGGTCGCAGCGGAGCTTGACGCTCATGCCGCCGGCGAATTTGATCCAGTCGGCGAAGTGGTTCTTGCCGACCGCGATCACCACGGGAATGTCGGCATCGAGCGCACGCTCGATCAGGTAGGCCAGCCCATTGCCGTCGCGTTCGCGTTTGCCGAAGCGGTTGATGATGACGAGATCGGCGCCGTGCATCAGCGCGTCCGCGATGCGTTCGCCGGCATTTTGCAGCCTTGCAAGATCAAGCCGGCAGCCCTGCGCGGCCGGATCGAAATCCTGCGCCAGCAAAAGCTTCTCGCCGCTGTGAAGCAGCACCGCCGACAGGCTGGAGTCCGCGCATTGGCCGGCCTGCACCATGCCGACCACGCGATAGCCGCGCGCATTCACGTCCGAGGCAAAGCTGCGCAGGACAGCGTCGGGATCCTGATGCGGCTCGTAGACGAGGGCGGCAAGGTCGCATTGCGCATCGAACATGGTCCGCCTCCGTTTCACTGCAAAGAGATCGGGGCCGCGGCGCTTTCGCCGCGGCCCCGATTTTTTGGATCAGGCCGCCGGCGGCCCATTGATGATCTGGAGCTGGGTGAATTCAGCGAGACCTTCCTCGGCGAATTCGGTACCGATGCCCGATTGCTTGGCGCCGCCGAACGGGATGTGCGGGGCCATGTCGAGATGCTTGTTGATCCAGACCGTGCCGGACTCGAGCTGGGTGGCGACCTCGTGGGCGCGCTTGATGTCGGACGACCACACCGACGCGCCGAGGCCGTAGGTGGTGGCATTGGCGCGGCGGATCGCGTCATTCTTGTCGGAATATTTGATCAGCGGCAGCACGGGGCCGAACTGCTCCTCGTCGACCAGCTTCGAGCCTTCCTGGATGTCGCGTACGATGGTCGGCTCGATGAAGTAGCCGGGCCGATCCATCGCCGAACCGCCGGCGACCACCTTGCCGTTCTTGCGGGCGTCCTCGAGGAACGCCTTGACCTTTTCGTACTGCATCTTGTTCTGCAGCGGCCCGAGCTTGGTGCCCTGCTTGGCGCCGTCGTCGACCACCGTGCTCTTGGCGATCGCGACCAGCTCGTTGCAGAGCTCGTCATAGACGGATTCGTGCACATAGAGCCGCTTGATAGCGAGGCAGACCTGGCCGGAGTTCTGGAAAGCGCCCTCGAAGATGCCGGGCGCGACCTTCTTCGGGTCGACGTCGTCGAGCACGATGCCGGCGTCGTTGCCGCCGAGCTCGAGCGTGATGCGCTTGAGCGTCTGCGCCGCGCTCGCCATCACCTTCTGTCCCGTGGCGGACGAGCCGGTGAAGGAGATCTTGCGGATATCAGGATGCTTGGTCATCTCGCCGCCGAGATCGTTGGCGTCGGTGATGAAATTGAGGACGCCCTTCGGCAGGATGTCCTTGATCAGCTCGGCGAAGCGCAAGGTCGCAAGCGGCGTGGTCGGCGCGGGCTTCACCACCAGCGTGTTGCCGGCGAGCAGTGCCGACGGCAGCTTGAAGCTGAGGATCAGCAGCGGATAGTTCCAGGGAATGATGGCGCCGACGACGCCTAGCGGGCGGCGGTAGGCTTCCACCTTGCGGTCGCCGGAATTTTCGATCACCTTCATCGGCAGTTCGAGCGAGCTGAGGTAGCGGAAGAACGCGGCCATGCCGAGGACTTCGCCGGTGGCATCGCCAAGCGGCTTGCCTTGCTCGCTGGTGAGGATGTGGGCGAGCTCGCCCGAATTGGCCTCGATCACATCGGCCATCTTGTTCACGAGCTTGCGGCGTTCCTCCATCGGGGTCGCGGCCCAGGCCGGGAAGGCGGCTTTCGCCGCGGCGACGGCTGCATCGAGCTGCGACTTCGAGGCGCGCGGGCACTGCGCCAGCACCTCTTCGGTCGCGGGATTGAGAACCGGCATGGTCTGGTCGCCGGGCACCATCTTGCCGTCGATGAGAAGATTGTAGTCACTCATTGGCTTTGCACTCCCTTGAAGAACGGGCCGTTCGGGCCTCGTTATATCTTGCTGTATATCACGTTCCCGCCGGGCCGACCATGGCATCTAAAGTATTCCAGACAGGGCGGGCTGGACGCTGGCGGGCATATCGATATATTCTTATGAATATAGCGGAATTGCGTTCCGGGGTTCGAAATGGAAATCAAGGTCAGATTGCTCACGAATTGCGAGGTGGCGGCCGACGGCGGTGCGATCTCGCTGGGCTTCGAGGACGTCGCGGGCAATCCCGCCGCCGTCAGCGTCTCGCTCAACCAGGTCGGCGCCCTGATCATGACGCTTCCGGGATTGCTCGAGGCGGCGCTGAAGGCTCGTTACGGCGATCAGAGCCTGCGCTACGCCTATCCGCTGGCGTCCTGGGTGCTGGAGCAGTCGACCGACACGTCCCAGCGCATCATCACGCTGGAGACCGAGGACGGCTTCAAGGTCCGTTTCTCGATCCCGAAGGCCGAGCAGAGCTTGTTGGGTGAGGCCCTGACCCAGCCGATGCCTGAAGTGACGGTGCGGCCGAACTAGCGGCGGTCAGGATTTGCGCGAACGGCCGATGTCGGTCTGGAGCGCCTCCAACTCCTTGCGCACCGCGCGCGCGGCGTCGCGCTCGATCTTGCGATAGCGTGCGACCAAGCCCTCGCCGAACGGCGTGAGCATCGCGCCGCCGCCGTTCTTGCCGCCGGCCTGAGGCTCGACCGCGGAATGTCCGCAGATGCGGTTGATCTCGTCGACGAGATCCCAGGCTCGCTTGTAGGACATGTCCATGGCGCGGCCGGCGGCCGAGATCGAGCCCTGGTCCCGGATCTGCTCCAAAAGCTCGATCTTGCCGGGCCCGATCCGGTCCTCGCTGTCGAGGTCGATCCGAACGCTCAATTGGGGAAGCGATTTGGCGCTCGCGCGCGACATGATGGGGTCTCTTCGGCCAACCTCTTGGGCCACTCCTCTACGAGATTGCCACTCTTGCCCACTGCGGACAAGGTGAGGGCGCCGGATTTCCCAAGAGATAGACCTTGGTCGAAGCCCGCGGAGCACGGGCTTCAGCCCGCGCCCTTGATCGTTGCACCTTATTCCGCGGGGCTCCCGACCACCGCGCCCTGACTGACATCCTCGCGGGCGAGGATCATCAAGAGGCCGACGATGATGAGCTCGACCACCACGAAAGCGATGAAAGCGCCGGTGAACGAGCCGGCCGAGGCGTTGATGATGGCGCCCATCATCCATGGCGCCACGAAGGCCGAGAAGATGCCAAACACCTCGGCGTATCCGATCGCGGCCGGTGCGAGCGCGTCGGAGTATTTTTCGCTGAGCAGCGCGAAGATCGCACCGCCGCCAAGCAGCGCGATGCCGCTGAGTGCTGCAAACAGCACCAGCATCGAGAACGGCATCGGCGTGACCACGCTCCACAGGAACATTAGCGCGGTCAGGAAAGCGAGACACGCGGTGAGCTTGATCATAAAGGGCTTGCCGAGCCGATCGGACATGTAGCCGCCAATCACCAGGAACAGTACCTGCGACAGCCCCATGACGGTGCCGATGACAGCGCCGGCCTGCGGCGGCATGTGCTGTACGGTGATGAAGGCCGGCACCACCCAGGTGGCGGTGCCGGCGATTGCGAAGGTGCAGGCCACGATGCCGAAGCCGCCAACTGCGATCCATTTCGAGCGGAAGATCTCCCCCAGGGGCAGGTGCTCCTGCGCTGTCTCATTCTCCCAGCTGAAATTGGCGATACCGAGCTCGCGTGGGCTGTTGCGGACGACAAGCGCATCGGTCGCGGCGACGATGAGGGTGCCGATCGCCAGCACCGCGAAGAAGGTCCGCCATCCCGTCGCAATCGTCAGTGGAATGCCGAGCGCGAAATCCATGGTGATGGCGAGGCTGTAGGCGGCGAGGATGATACCCACCACCGAGCCGCGACGGCTCTGCGGGAACCAGCCAAAGATCAGCTTCATGTTACCGATGAAGATGGCGGCGTCGAAGAATCCGATCGCGAGCCGGAGCATCACGAGTTGCGTATAGCTCTGCACGAACACCTGTAGCACCATGCCGATGCCGGTGCCCGCAAGCCCGATCAGCAGCATATTACGTGCCGTCATCGACCGGCTGACCGGCGACCAGACCACCATGCCAATGCCGTAGGTCAGTGCGAAGATGCCTTGGGCCAGCCCCGCCTCGGCGGGATTGAGCTTGAGGCTCTCGGAGACGAAGGGCAGTACGGCAGCGAAGGCATACCAGTCGGCGGCGAGGAATATCTCGCAGAGGATGGCGAGTGCCAGCATTCCCCTCTGCCAGCGCGCAATCCGCTGGCGGTCGGTTCCGGATATTGTTGTCCAATTGGTGATTGGCATGGTCATCACGGTCCTCGCGATTGGCGTGTCGATGAAGTCTTTGCGGCGTCAGGCCGGCGGCGGCAGGAAGTTGACTTCGTGCTCGGCGGCGCGGCGCACGACTTCTTGCGGATCGGGCAAGTTGTGGATGCGTTCGAACAGTTCTTTCAGCGAGCGCGTCGGCGCTACCCAGAACAGGCTGGTCGCGGTCTCGCCCGACTTATTGAAGATGCCATGCGGGATGCCCCTGGGCATGCGGACGAGGTCGCCGGTCCTGGCGACGAAGTCCTTGCCGTCGAGCCAAAGGTCGTAGCTGCCACTCAGGACGTACACAAACTCGTCCTGGGTCGGATGCACGTGCGGCGGCACGAAGGTGCCATCCGGAAACACGGCATGCCAGGCCATGGATGCCTCGGAATGCTGCTTCAACGTGTAGGTCTGGCCCAGAATGTTCCAGACGATGTTGCCAAAACCTTCCTTGGCAGGGGTCACGCCCGGAGGCATCTCGATCATGGTGGTGTCCTCTGTTGTGTGCAGTCAATCGGCGAGAAAGTCGGTGACGTAGTGTGCGGAAGAGGGCGTCTCCTCGAACACGAGATGGCCCGTCGCCGGCACCAGCGTCACGCGCGCGTCGGGGATGCCCGCTTTCCAGGCCTCTGCTTGGGCGATCGGGCGCAGGCGATCCGCGGCGCCCCACAGCACCAGCGTCGGCATCGCGATCCGATGCAGCCAGTGCGCGAGCTTGGGATTGCCCTGCGGTTCGCTGCGGATCAGCTTGGCAAAGCCCGTGACCTCGCGCCCGAGGCGTGCGTCGAAGGCCGGGTCGGGCGCCTTTGGAAAGTACCGGAGTGCCACGGCCGGATCGTGGGCGAGATAGGCGGGCAGTTCTTGCGGTGCGATCTCGAACAATCCCGGAGCCGGCGCGCTCGCGACCACGAGTCCGGCGGGCGCAACCAGCACCAGCTTGCGCACGCGCTGCGGCTGACGGATCGCGAACTCCGCGGCAAGCCATCCGCCGAGCGAAAAGCCGGTGAGGTCGAACTGCTCCAGGCCAAGCTTGTCGAACAGATCCATGTAGTGAAGGACGTGATCCTCGACCGTGTCGATCGCCTCAGCATCGCCGGAATCGCCAAAGCCCGCGTGATAGGGGATGATGACGGTGTGCCGCTTCGCCCAGTCGCGCGCCATCTCGAAGCCGGTGAAGGTGCCGGTGCCGTGCAGGAACACCAGCGCCGGGCCGCTTCCGATGCTGTGGACGACGGTGCGCACGCCGTTGATGGCATATTCCGCGCGGGCGAAGCCGGTGAGGTCAGGCGAGGGTCGGACGGCGTCAAGCATGGTCGAAGTCTCCGGTTGAAGGCAGCAGAGCCCGGCATTGGCGGCGAGTCATGCGGCGTCCGCCTGACGACCGCTGAGAAGTGAAGCGAATTGCTCGACGGCGTTGGCGAGCCGCGCGGCGGTCATTGGTGCGAGCGGCTCGCCCGGTACGACCTCGCCGCTGCTGGCGTAGATCGCCGTCGAAACGGTGCAGGCCTCGAAGAAGCCGAACAGCGGGCGAAGCTGGTGCTCGACCACCAGCGAGTGGCGCAGGCCGCCGCCGACCGCGGTAAGCAGCACCGGACGGTTGCGCAGTATGCTGGGTTCGATCAAGTCGAACACGTGCTTGAACAGTCCAGGATAGGAGCCCTGGAACACCGGGCACCCGATCACGAGGCCGTCGGCCTGTTCGATGGCTTCGACGACAGCGCGCGCGTTGTCATCGAGCGCAGTCCGGGTGAAGGCGGCGATGCCGCAACCGGCATCGACAAGATCGAGGACGGCGGTCTTCAGTCCATGCTGCGTCTGAAGATCGGTGGCAACGGCTTCCACCAGCACGCGCGACTTCGCCGGGCGCCAACTATTGCCGCAGAAGCCAACGATGCGGGATGTCCTCACCTCGACGCCCTCGTGCCTGATTGCTTGCTCAGCCCGTCACTCCGAAGACTGTCCATTGCGCGTCAGGGCCAGGAAGGCCGAGGAGCGCACGGCCGCATTCTTCGACGATCTGGTCGGCCATCAGGATGTGCTGCGTGCCCGAATGGATGTCGCGATAGAACCGCTGCATCGGCGTGTTGTGTAGCGAGGCGCCGCGGGCGGCGCGATGCGCGAAGGTAGCGACGTCGGACAGGACGTCGTGGATGTGGCGCAGCGATAGCTTGATCATGGTCATCTGTTCAAGCGACGGGCTTTCACCGCTGGCGCAAGTTTCCGAGACGTCCGTCCAGGTTTCATGGACCAGCGCCCGCGCCGCGCGGAAACGCGCTTCGGCCTGCGCGAACTGGAACTTGAAGCTCGCGCTGTCGCGCGACTTGCCGAATGGATCCTGGCGTTGGACGATCACCTTGACGAGTTCGTCGAGCATGCGGCGGCCGACACCGACGGCCCAGGCGGAGTGCGCCCAGGCACTGTAACCCGCCAGTCCCAGCGCACCCTGCACGCCACCGCGGCGCGGCGCGCCAATGTCAAAGTCGTAGGTCATGTGCGTGGGCACGAACAACTCGTCGCCCTCGCTCAAGGTGTAGTCGAAGCTTCCGGTGGCGCGAAGGCCGAGGACATCCCAATTGCCCATCAACTTGATGGTCGCGCGCGGATGGTGGGTGACGACGATCTTGGGCTGGCCGTTTGGGCCGAACACCATGTCCTTGCCGGATGCGTCGGTGACGAAGCAGCCTGAATGGACCCACTCGGCATGCTGGATGCCGCTGCCATAGGCCCAGTTGCCGCGAATCATGTACCCGCCATCGACTGGGCGGGCGAAGCCGCGCGGCACACCGTTGCCGGCGATGGTGATATCAGGTCCGCCGGCGAAGACTTTCTTGATGCCCTCATCCTCAATGTAGATCGCTAGCGTCGTGCCTTCCATGTTGTTGCCGATGACGCACCAGCCGGCGGAGGCGTGCGCGTACGCGAGACGCTCGATCACGGTCATCGCGTCGTAGGGCAGAAGCTCGGCGCCGCCGACCTCCTTCGGGAACAGCATGGTGTAGATGCCGGCCTTGCGCAGCGCCGCCACCACGTCGTCAGTCAGATAGCCCTGCACCTCGGCCTCGGCAGCCCTGGATTCGACCAGCGGCAGCAGTGCGTCGAGGCGCGCATGAAACTCGGCCACCGTCGGGGTCGCGGTAGGTTTTACGGCGAGTTGCACGGAAGGACTCATGGTCGGTGTCTCCACGTCGGGTTGTTGGTTCTTCGCGCAGCACTACTGGACGCGAAGATCTGGATCGCACGGAACAGATTCCGGTCGCGGGCAAGACTCCGCCTACACGCGCCAATGCCGGTTGGCGCGCGCGACGAACGGCTCGCGTTGGTGTCGAAATGTCCCCGTCGGAACCGCGCGATGTCGCTGCGCGATCCCGATGGCCAAGATGCTAGAGATGAGGCGGCTAAACCGGCAATCCCCCATCATGGGGGGTGTTAGCCATGGTGCCTTGCCGCAAAGCTGGGCCGGGAGAGCAGCGCAATGCCGCTTCTTTTCGCTTGACCAAAGATCAGGCGAGGCAGAAATTTTAAGCCTATAACAATCGGCAATGACGCGTCTGTGCCCGAGGGCTTGGCGCGTTCACGCGAGGAGTGGCGGTGAGAGCCGAGCAGGAGCATTTGGATGGTCTGCCCGAGCGCCAGCTCGCGGATCGGCTGATGTCCATTGCCGAGAGCCGCTCGGTGCGCGCGCTAGGCATCGCCTGCTGCTCGGCGATCACGGAATTGACGGGATCGCCGACCGTCGGCCTCTATTTGCTCGACGGGCTTGAGCCGGAACTGGTCTACAGCCGGCACGTCGCGGAAGGCCTGCTCGACAATTACAGGGCCGGCTTCTGGAAGCGCGATCCCGTGCTCGACTGCATCATGACCCAGGGCCGCGCAGTCGACGGCGAAACGGTGATCGGTCCGCAGCAGTGGCGGCACAGTCCGTCCTTCGAGATGCTGCACGAGTGGGGTTTTGCATACAACATGGGCGGGCCGTTGTGGTGCGGGCAGAAGATCGTCGGCGTGCTGTTTACGGCGACGACGGATACGGACGCGCCCTACACAGGGCGGTCGCGGCAGCGCATGGAGATGCTGTGTCGGGCCGGCTCACTCGCTTTGACCAACATGACGAACGCGGGCGAGATCGATGCCCATCATGCCGGCATCCGGGTCCCTGAACCGGCAGTGACGCGCTCGGCTTCACTTCCGCCGCGGTCGGCGGATGTCGCCATCCGGGTCTGCCGTGGCCAGACCAACAAGGAAATCGCTCGCCAGATGGGGATTTCCGATCAGACCGTGAAGGAGCACGTCGCGAACCTATGCCGCCGCTTTGGCGTGCACAATCGCACCGAGCTCGCTGCCTGCCTGCTCAGTCCGAGCGTTCGGCAATAAGGCGCCGCGCCGGCTCCATTTTCGGCCTGGAGTTTCGTTAGTGACGACGTGGTACGATGTTGCGAGGACTATCTCGGTAACGTCGAAGCGATGGGATGCGCAGGCACTATCGGCAACGGCCGACGTTGGTCGAATTGCGCGCCTCGTCCAGACGGTTCGGCTGGTGGATATGCCCTGCGCATGCCCTGCATGCGGCATCAGCGGACGGCGTGCATCTCCAGAAACGCCTTCACGCCGGTCACGGTGCCCGTATCCGAAGGCACGTAGCCGCGCAGGGTCGCAACGGCCGCGCGAAAATCGGCGCTGCGCATGATCTCGAGGATGCGCTGCATCGGCCCGGTCTCCAGGAACGCGCGCTTGCAGACGAAGAAATAATCCTCGGTCAGGATCCGGATGAAATCGAGGCCAAAATGTCCTGCGGCCGCCTCGACACCAAAACTCGCATCCGCCATGCCGCTCGCGACATAGGCCGCGACTGCGGCGTGGGTGAATTCGATCTGCTGCGCGCCGTTGATGCGGCTCTCGTCGATGCCGTGCGCGGCGAGGAGCTGGTCGAACAGCAGGCGCGTGCCGGAATCATGGTCGCGGTTGACGAAGCGGACTTTTGGCCCGGTGAGCTCGTTGAGCGAACCAATGCGCAGCGGATTGCCGCGCGCGACCATCAATCCCATCTCGCGCGTGACGAAACTGACGATGCGGTCCTCGCGCGGGTCGAGCCATTCGCGCGCCGCCTTGATGCCCTGCGCCCGCAGCGCGCCGTGTGGCAGATGCAGGCCGGAGAGGTCGCAGGCGCCCTGGGCAAGCGAGACCAGCGAATTCTGGTTGCTGACATAGCGTAGGTCGACGCCGATGCCGGGCTCGCGGTCGAGGAATTCGCGCAGCTTGGCCACCGCAAAACCGTGGCTGGCATGGACGCGGATCACCGAGGGCCGCTGTTCGAGGAACGGCTTGATCTCGCTTGCGAGCTCCTGCGCCAGGTTTTCGAGTTGCGGGCCGAGCCGCGCCTGCATGCGCTCGCCGGCCCACACCAGCCGTTCGCCGAACGCGGTGAGCTTGGTGCCCTTGCCGCGCTGGGTTTCGACCAGCGGGGTTCCGAAGAATTCCGACCATTGCTCGATCAGATTCCAGACATGCCGGTAGGACAGATGCGCATCGCTGGCCGCGCTGGAGATTTTTCCGGTCTTCCGGATTTCATTGAGGATGCCGAGCATGACCACGGCCGTGCGGGGACTGCCCTCCCGGCGAAACCGCCAAACAGCCTCGATCTCGATCTGCAGCATGAAGCAGCCTTTATGAAGCGTAATTCATATAGTGGGACGTTCATAGGCACACCATATCATATTTACTACGGCAAATGCCGTCCTAATCTGGTATACCAGAACAGGAGGAAATATGATGTCAGTTGCATATGATTTTGCGCATTCGCCGGCGAGCGAGTTCATGGCCCGGCCGCAGCATCTGCTCATCGACGGCCGCCGCGTCCCCGCGAGCTCCGGCCGCACTTTTAAATCCCTCAATCCCGCGACCGGGCAGGTCATCGCCACCGTCGCCGAGGGCAACGAGGCCGATGTCGAGCATGCGGTGGCGGCCGCGCGTCGGGCATTCGAAGGCCCGTGGCGCACGATGCGCGCCTCCGAGCGCGGTCTGATCCTGTTGCGTTGGGCGGACTTGCTCAAGGCGCATGCGGAAGAAATCATCGAGATCGAGTCGATCGACGCTGGCAAACCGATTTCCGCGACGATGCGCCAGGACTTTCCGGCTGCCGTCGACACCCTGATCTACTACGCCGGCTGGGCCGACAAGATCAGCGGCGATGTCGTGCCGGTGCGTGACGACGCGTTGACCTACACCGTGCGCGAGCCCGTTGGCGTGGTCGCGGCGATCGTGCCCTGGAATTTCCCGCTGATGATCGGGATGTGGAAGCTCGCGCCGGCGCTGGCCTGCGGCTGTACGATCGTGATGAAGCCAGCCGAGCTGACCTCGCTGTCGGCACTGCGCATCGCCGAGCTGGCACTTGAAGCCGGCCTGCCGGCAGGCGTCTTCAACGTCGTGACGGGGCCGGGCCGCGTCGTCGGCGACGCGCTGGTCAATCATCCCGATGTCGACAAGGTGACCTTCACTGGTTCGCCCGGCGTAGGGCGCGGAATCATGAAGGGGGCAGCCAGCAATTTCAAGCGCGTCTCGCTCGAGCTCGGCGGCAAGTCGGCCAACGTGATCTTCGACGACGCGGACCTCGAAGCGGCATCGAAGGCGGCCGCCTCCGGCATCTTCTTCAATGCCGGCCAGGTGTGCTCGGCCGGTTCGCGCGTGCTGGTGCAGGAGAAGGCCTATGACGAAGTCGTCGAGCGGCTCGCGGCGCGTGCCAAATCAATAAAGATGGGCGATCCGCTCGATCGCAGGACCGCGCTCGGCCCCGTCATCTCCGAGAAGCAGATGAAGTCGATCCTCGACTATGTCGACATTGGCCAGAAGGAGGGCGCGACCCTCGTTACCGGCGGTGAGCGGGTCGGCGAGCGCGGCTACTTCATCAGCCCCGCGGTGTTCGCGAATGTCGCGCACGAGATGCGGATCTCGCAGGAGGAGATCTTTGGTCCCGTCGTCAGCGTCATCAAGTTCAAGGACGAGGCCGATGCGCTGCGGATCGCCAACGGCACCGCCTACAGCCTCGCCGCCGGCGTCTGGAGCCGCGACATCGGCAAGCTGCAGCGCTTCGCCAAGCGGGCGCGCGCGGGCACGGTCTGGATGAACACCTATGGCTATACCGACGTGCGCCTGCCCTGGGGCGGTGAGCGCGACTCCGGCCTCGGCCGCGAGCACGGCACCGCCGCGATCGACAATTTCACCGAACCCAAAGCGGTGTGGATGAACCTGGCCGTCTGACAACCTCCCGAGCCGGCCAGCCCTGGAGCCCGCCTGGTCCACCCGGTCAGGCGGGCTCCGTTTTCGAGATCGATAAAATTGTCTGCAATCCGCTCAACAGCGGAAAACCCTGCGGACAAGAACCGCGCCGCCTTAAACCTGGGTTTTGGAACCAACGTGCATGCTTCCCGACAAAAGGCTGGGGCATCAACATGTCAGTTCTCAAGGAGATCGTCGCTGCGATCGCGGGAGTCTACGCGCTCCTGTTCGTCTGCGACGCAGTGTTCGGCGTCGGCGAGGCGCGCTTTGACGACGCCTACTACACCAGCGACTTCTACAAGCCGCGGCCGAAGGAATTTCGCTTCGCAGGCGACACGCCGCCGGCGGTGCGCGTCAGCGACGCCTTCGGGCAATTTTCGCCGGCCGAAGCCAAGCCGAACAAGCGTTACTCGTCTCTGACGACGATCATTCGCTAACCTTCTCAGGCCTCTTCAAGCGCCTGCGTCTCGCCGGGGTGCTGTCCCGCACGCTGCGGGAGCAGCAACAGGCAGGCCACCATGAATGCCGCGATCACGGCGGAGGCCAGCGGCCGGCTCAAGGCGAGGCCGCCGTGGTCGAGCGGCTTGTCGAGGAAATCGCCGACGGTCGCACCGAGTGGTCGCGTCAGGATAAAGGCTGCCCAGAACAGCGTGACCCGCGAGACACGTGTCCAGAAATACAGCGCTGCGATGACGGCAAGTCCCGCCGCAAATATCAGCGCGCCGCCGCGATAGCCCATGTCGCCGGTGTCGGCGATCCAGTCGCCAAGCGCGGTGCCCAGCGTCTGCGAAAAGGTGATCGCGCCCCAATAGAACACCTCGACACGCGGCGTGCTGACGCTGTTGACCGAAATCGTTCCCTCGGCGCGATACCAGAGACCGAGCACCAGCACTAGGCAGGTCAACAGCAGCGTCGAACCGCCAGTATAGCCAATGCCGAGCGAGCGGTCGGCGAAGTCGGCCATCGTCGTACCGAAGGTGGTCGATGCCACGATGGTGGCCCAGTATAGGGCTGGATGGAATTTTCGCGCGCGGATTTGTGCCGCGACCAGGACGATCATGGCCGCCAGGAACAGGCATGTCCCTGCGAGGTAACCCCAGTTCAGCGTCATCGTAACGGTGTCGCCGCCAGTCTCGCCCAGTGTCGTTGCGGCGATCTTGATGATCCAGAAGCCGAGCGTAACCTCGGGGACCTTGCTTTCGCTGATGATGCTGCTCTTGGTGTGATCGTCCATAGTGTCCTCTTTGCTGCGTCAGCCGCGACTGCGGTCCGCGGCTGACGGGATGACGGCGCGCGGAAAGGGTCAGGCTTTGCCGACTCCATCCATGACCGAGAGCAGATCGATGACGGCCTGCTTGCATTTCGCGGCGTCCGGCGTGCCCGCGCGCAGCGCCTCCAGTGCGCGATCGATTGCCTTGTCGACGGTGTGCCAGTCGGCGGCCGCGCGCGGCTTCAATCCCGCTTCGGCCTCGTCCCATTTGGTCTCGAGGTCCTTGATCCGGGTCTTGGCGCCCGCGAGGTCGCCCTTGTCGATCAGCGCGGCGACATCGACCACGATGCTCCGGAACGGTGTGAGGTCACCGAGCTTGGCGGTCGCGGCTTCCGCGAGCGGCACAAACGTGAAGTGTTGGCTCGCATGCATTCGCGGCTCGCCGGTAAAGGTTGTCACCAGACAAACGGCGACAGCGGGAATGAGTTTCATCATGTGGTTTCTCCTGTTGTCGCTCCTGCGTCCATGCAGGGAGCGGTGAAGACTCTGCGATCGAAGCTATTGCGCCGGATCGGCCCGGCGCGCGCCGTCGCCCTCGAACGTTACCCAGGCGACGAGGCCGACGATCACGGTCAGGAAGGCGATGCTGGTCTGGATCGTGCCGAGGCCCAGGCCGCCATACTCGCGCGACTGCGACAGCAGATCGCCGAGCGAGGCGCCGAGCGGGCGGGTGAGGATGTAGGCGAGCCAGAAGGTGAGGACGGGGTTGGCGCCGATGTAGAAGGCAAACGCCGCCGCGGCGATCAGCAATGCAAAGGCGACGACGCCGAGCTGGAAACCGAGGCCGAGCGCTTCGGTCGCGAGATCGCCGGCGGCGGTGCCGAGCGCGAAAGTGAAAAGGATCGCGGTCCAGTAGAACAGCTCGCGCCGCGTCGTGACGATGGTGTGGATCGACAGCGTGCGCTCGACGCCGTACCAGACCGCGAAGGTCGCCGCGAGTGCGCAGGCGAATGCGGCGGTGCTGACATAGAGGCTGATCTCGAGCTTGTCGGTCAACAGATCCGTGAGCTGCGTGCCGACGATGCTGACGAGGACGACGGTGAGCCAGTAAATCCAGGGCACGTAGGCGCGGCGGCTCAGTTGCAGGACAAGCGCGGCAGCCAGCAGGCCGGACATGCAGATCGCGGTCAGGCTGGCGCCGAGGCCGACATGCACCGCGAGATAGTCAGCGCCGGTCTCGCCGACCGTGGTCGAGAGAATCTTGATGCCCCAGAAGATCGCGGTGACCTCCGGAACCTTGTTCAGCATCCGTCTTGCGCCAAGGCCTGAATCAAGGCCTGAATATTGCGACACGCCCAAATCTCCCAAAGCCGATGTCCGATCGAAGCGATGCCGGACCGTCGCGCAGGCGACTTAGGCCCGGCTTAGGGATGAGAATTTTCGAAAGAGCGTGGCCTTCGCCGCAATTTGGGCCCGCTGAGGCTCCCTAACTCGGCGCTAAGTCGGAGTAGTCATGATTTTGACGGCCGGATGGCCCGGCGGTTTTGAGGATTGAGTCTTGCGGGTTCTGCTGATCGAAGACGACAAGATGGTCGGAGCCGCCGTCGAGCAGGCGCTGAAGGATGCCGCCTACGCCGTCGATTGGGTGAGGGACGGCGAGACCGCGCTGCTTGCGGCCGCGAGCGAGGCCTATGAGGTGCTGCTGCTCGATCTCGGCCTGCCGAACGCGGACGGCCGCGATGTCCTGAGGCAATTGCGCACAAATGGCTGCAAGTGCCCCGTCATTATTGTCACCGCGCGGGACGGCGTCGATCACAGGATCGAAGGCCTCGATCTCGGCGCAGACGACTATCTGGTCAAGCCGTTCGAGATCCGAGAACTGCTCGCGCGCATGCGGGCGGTGCTTCGCCGTGAAGGCAGTGGCGCGCCCGCTGTGCTTGGCAACGGCAAGCTCATCCTCGATCCGGCGACGCGCGAGGCCTCGCTGTGTGGCCAAACGGCCGTCCTGACCGCGCGCGAGTTCGCGCTGCTCCAGGCCTTGCTGATACGGCCCGGCACCATCCTGTCGCGGAGCGAGCTCGAGCGGCAGCTTTACGGCTGGAACGAGGAGGTCGAAAGCAACGCGGTCGAATTCCTAATCCACACCATCCGAAAGAAGCTCGGCACGGAGGCGATCCGTAACGTGCGCGGGATGGGATGGATGGTGGATCGCGCGCCGTGATCAAGTCGTTGCGCGGCCGGCTGTTCATAAGCCTGACGACGATCGTGCTGTTGACCGGGCTCGTGGGAGGCGTCTTTGCGCATCGGTGGGCCTTCGACGAAGCCATCGAGACGCAGGACTCCGTGCTGATCCAGATCGCTGGCCTCGTTCAGAGCGGTGGTTTGACGGGAGCTCAGGACCTCCACGGCGTCGATGAGGACTCCGAAGTCTGGCTGATGGAATTGGGCAAGACGCCGCAAGGCACTCCCGAGGAGCGCCGGCTGTGGCGGCTTCAGGATGGGATGCGCGACGCGACGCGAAAGGGAAAGCCGGTCCGGGTGGTGCTGAGGACGCGGTCCGACGGCAGCCGGTTTGCGGTGGCGCAAAGCACGGGGGTCAGGGACGAGATCGCAGGCGACATGGCGCTTCGCACTGTGCTTCCGATCGCCGCGCTGATCCCTTGCCTGATGCTGGTGATCGCCTTTGTGATTGCGCGATCGCTTCGACCGATGGTCCGGCTGGCGGACGAGCTTGACGTCCGGCGCGCGGACGACGTGACGACCCTCCCGCTCCGCGACCTCCCGAGTGAACTGAATCCGTTCGTGTCCTCGATCAACGGTCTGTTGCGGCGTATGCACGAGATGATGGAGCTACAACGAAGGTTTATAGCGGATGCGGCGCACGAATTGCGAACGCCGCTTACGGCATTGAGCCTGCAGGCTGAGAATCTCGATCAGGTCGAACTGCCGCCGGCGGCACGCGAGCGCCTTGCGCTGCTTCGGCAGGGCATGCGTCGCAGCAAGCACCTTCTGGAGCAGTTGCTCGCGTTGGCGCGGCACGACGCTGCGCCCCCCGATCGCGCGCAATGGGAGGTCGTGGAGCTCGATCGCATGGCGAGAGGGGTTATCGCCGATCTCTTGCGGGAGGCGATCAGCCGCGGCGTCGATCTTGGCTTCGAACGAGCCGAGCCTGTTCCAGTGCACGGCGAGCCTGTCATGCTCGCCGCGGTTATCCGTAATCTCATCGATAACGCGCTCCGGTTCACGCCGGAGGGCGGCAGGATCGATGTGACGATTTACCAGGACGGCGCGACGGCCGTGCTCCAGATCGAGGACACTGGTCCCGGTGTTTCCCCCGAAGAGATCGGTCGGATTTTTGAGCCGTTCTTCCGTGGTCAACGTCCGGAAGGCGATGGGGTCGGTCTCGGCCTCTCGATCGTCAAGCGGATCGTCGATCGGCTTGGTGGGACGATCGAAGCCGCGAACATCACCGAGTCCGGTCGAACTGGATTGCGGGTCGTCGTCAAACTGCCACTCGCGGAGAACAGCTGAGAGAGCGCACCAACGTCCTCCAACGTCGTCCCGGCCCAGTGCGCAATTGCGCACCAGCGATTTCGGCTGGTTGTGACCGACCATGGCCGGCTGCCGGGAATCGCCGATGCCGCGATAGTCGTAGGTCATGACCGCGCAGCCGCGATGGGCGAGGTAGGAGGCAAAGCCGCGATAGATTTTTCGCGGGACGGCGGTGGCGGAGTTGAGCAGCACGGCGTGGCGCTTGGTGGCGCGCGGCAGGAACAGGGTGCCGGTCAGCGCATACCCGTCGGTCGCCGGGAAGCTGATCTCGTCGATGAAAACGTCGTCGCTTGCGGCGTCCACGGCAGCCGGTGTCCTAGCCGGGTTTCCTCAATTCCCCAGCAAATGCGAATTCGGCTTTCCCCACAAGGGTTTGCAGTGCGAAACGGATTTACAACTGGCGGCCGGGGACGAGCCTGTGTATAAGGCGGCCCTCGCAACCCACAGATCAGGTTGTACTTTTCGCTTCACGGAGAGATTGCGATGTCCGAGCGGTGGACGCCCGAGTCCTGGCGCAGCAAGCCGGTGCTACAGGTGCCCGATTATCCCGACGCCAAGGCCCTGGCCGACGTCGAGGCGCAGCTTGCGACCTTTCCGCCGCTGGTGTTCGCGGGCGAGGCGCGCAACTTGAAGAAGGCGCTGGCCCGCGTTGCGGCCGGCGACGCCTTCCTGCTCCAGGGCGGCGACTGCGCCGAAAGCTTTGCCGAGCACGGCGCCAACAACATCCGCGATTTCTTCCGCGTGTTGCTCCAGATGGCGGTGGTGCTGACCTATGCCGGCGCCGTCCCCGTCGTGAAGGTCGGTCGC
This sequence comes from Bradyrhizobium sp. F1.4.3, assembly GCF_040548375.1. NCBI lineage: Bacteria > Pseudomonadati > Pseudomonadota > Alphaproteobacteria > Hyphomicrobiales > Nitrobacteraceae > Bradyrhizobium > Bradyrhizobium sp. F1.4.3. Next base: position 1,006,313 of record NZ_JBEPRN010000001.1, on the reverse strand, counting down.
GTCGCCGGCCAGTTCGCCAAGCCGCGGTCATCGCCGACCGAAAAGCTCAACGGCGTCGAGCTGCCGAGCTATCGCGGCGACATCGTCAACGACATCGCCTTCACCAAGGAAGCGCGCGTGCCGGATCCGCAGCGCCAGCTGATGGCCTATCGCCAGTCGGCCGCGACGCTGAACCTGCTTCGCGCCTTCGCCACCGGCGGCTACGCCAATCTCGGCAGCGTGCATCAATGGATGCTCGGCTTCCTGAAGGACTCGCCGCAGTCCCGCCGCTACAAGGAATTGGCCGACCGCATCTCGGACGCGCTGAATTTCATGCGCGCCTGCGGCCTTGATCTCGAAGCCCATCCCGAGCTGCGCGCCACCGATTTCTACACCAGCCACGAGGCGCTCCTGCTCGGCTACGAGCAGGCGATGACCCGCGTCGATTCCACCACCGGCGACTGGTACGCGACGTCGGGCCACATGATCTGGATCGGCGACCGTACCCGCCAGCTCGATCACGGCCATGTCGAATATTTCCGCGGCATCAAGAACCCGATCGGGTTGAAGTGCGGCCCGTCGCTGAAGCCGGACGAGCTGCTGAAGCTGATCGACGTGCTTAACCCCGACAATGAGCCGGGCCGGCTGACCCTGATCAACCGTTTTGGCTCCGACAAGGTCGCCGACCACCTGCCGAACCTGATCCGCGCGGTGAAGCGCGAGGGCAGGGTGGTGGTCTGGTCGTGCGATCCCATGCACGGCAACACCATCACCTCCACCTCAGGCTACAAGACGCGGCCCTTCGACCGCGTCCTGTCGGAGGTGAAGTCGTTCTTCACGATCCACGCCGCGGAAGGAACCCATGCCGGCGGCGTGCATCTGGAGATGACCGGCCAGGACGTCACCGAGTGTATCGGCGGCGCCCGCGCCATCACCGACGAGGATCTCAACGACCGTTACCACACGGTCTGCGATCCCCGCCTCAACGCAGAGCAATCCATCGACATGGCCTTTCTGGTCGCGGAGCTGTTGAAGCAGGAACGCGCCGGCAAGGTCAGGCCGATGCCGGCCGCAGCGGGGCTCTAAGATCTTGCTGCGAATCTGGAAGGCCACGATCAATTCCCGCAACGGTCTGGCCTTTGCGTTCCGTTCGGAGCAGGCCGTCCGCGAAGAGATTTTCGCGCTGATCTTGTCGCTGCCGCTCGCCTGGTTCGTCGGCTCGACCGCGACGCGTGCGGTCGAACTGGTTTGCGCGGTCGCCTTCGTGCTGGTGGTCGAGCTGCTCAACACGGCGATCGAGAAGCTCGCCGATCGCCTGACCATGGATCACGACAAGCAGATCGGCCGGGTCAAGGACATGGGTTCGGCCGCGGTCGGCGTCGCGCTGTTGATGGCCGGGGCATTCTGGATCCTTGCCATCGTCGAGCGGTTGGGGCTCCTCTAGCCCGATGATCGGAGCGCGGCGGCCATGATCGAACGTCTCAACGCATTTGCGGTCACGCTCGCCCAGCTCAATCCGATCATGGGCGACATCGCGGGCAATGCCGCGAAGGCGCGGGCCGCGCGCGTGCAAGCTATCACCGACGGCGCCGATCTCGTGCTGTTTCCGGAATTGTTCATCGCCGGCTATCCGCCAGAAGACCTCGTGCAGAAGCCTTCCTTTCAGGCCGCCTGTCGCGCCGCCATCGAAAACCTGGCCCGCGAGACCGCCGATGGAGGGCCGGCGATGCTGGTCGGTACGCCCTGGGTCGAGGATAACAGGCTCTACAATGCCTGCGCGCTGCTCGACGGCGGCCGTATCGCGGCCCTGCGCTTCAAATGCAATCTGCCGAATTACGGCGTGTTCGACGAGAAGCGGCTGTTTTCGCGCGGGCCTGCCGCGGGGCCGGTGACCGTGCGTGGCGTGCGCATCGGCGTGCCGATCTGCGAGGACATCTGGCTGGAGGAGTCCGAGGACTACGAGAACGTGGTCGAGACGCTGGCCGAGACCGGTGCCGAGATCATTCTGGTGCCGAACGGCTCGCCCTATGCCCGCGACAAGAACGACGTGCGCTTGTCGGTGGCCGTGGCGCGGGTCACCGAGAGCGGTTTGCCGCTGGTCTATCTCAACCAGGTCTGCGGCCAGGACGAATTGGTGTTCGACGGCGCCTCCTTCGCGCTCAACGGCGATCTCTCGCTGGCCGCGCAACTGCCGGCGTTCGAGGAGAGCGTCACGACGCTGCGCTTCACCAGAAATGGCGAGGATTGGCGCTGCGCCGGTCCGATCGCCGAGCAGCCCGAGGGTGACTACGCCGATTACGCCGCCTGCGTGCTCGGCCTGCGCGACTACGTCACGAAGAACGGCTTTCCCGGCGTGCTGCTCGGCATCTCCGGCGGCATCGATTCTGCGCTCTGTGCGGCGATCGCTGTCGATGCGCTCGGCGCCGACCAGGTGCATGGCGTGATGCTGCCTTATCGCTACACCGCGCCGAGCTCGATCGCCGACGCCGGCGAGCTCGCAGGCCACCTCGGCCTACGATACGAGGTGCTGCCGATCGCCGAGGCGGTGAACGGTTTCGAGACGATCCTTTCCGGCATCTTCAAGAATCTGCCGTCTGATATCACCGAGGAAAACCTCCAGGCCCGCACCCGCGGCACGCTCTTGATGGCGATCTCCAACAAGACCGGGCTGATGGTGGTGACCACCGGCAACAAGTCGGAAATGTCGGTCGGCTACGCCACGCTCTATGGCGACATGAACGGCGGCTTCAACCCGATCAAGGACATCTACAAGACGCAGCTGTTCCGTCTGGCGGCGCTGCGCAATGCGTGGAAGCCCGAAGGTGCGCTCGGGCCTGCGGGCGAGGTCATCCCGCCCGACATCATCACGCGCCCGCCGACGGCCGAACTGCGCGAGAACCAGACCGATCAGGATTCATTGCCGCCCTATGAAGTGCTTGATGCGATCCTCGAGCGTCTGATCGAGCGCGAGGAGCCGCTCGATAAGATCGTCGCCGCCGGCTTCGACCGCGAAACGGTGACCCGCATCGACCACCTGCTCAACGTCGCCGAATACAAGCGCCGCCAGGCTGCCCCCGGCGTGAAGGTGACGCGCAAGAATTTTGGCCGCGATCGCCGCTATCCCATCACCAACCGTTTTCGCGACAGCGGCGAGCCGCTGTCCGCGCCCGACGAGACGCTGGTCTCGCGCGGCAGCCGCGCTTCGATCGACGCGTTCGAGGGTTAAGCTACTTCTGTTGCTGCTGCTGCGGCAGGAAGCTCGGACCCACTGAGCGGATCGGCTTGTTCTCCGAGGTGGTCGTGGCGCTGGCATCCGCAGGCGGCGTCGCCGCTGGAGCATTGGCGGTCGTCGGCGCGGGAGTTGCGCCCTTCTTGGCAGTCGCGGCCGGCGCGCCCTTGGTGAGCTGCCGCTGCTGCATCTTCTTGGCGCTCTCCTCGGTGACGATGATGTCACCCTGCTGCTCGGCCGCGGCCTTGTCGTCGACCGATTTCAGCGCGTCGGCCCAGCTCTGGCCGGCGGCCTTGCAGGAGCAGGACGGGTTGAACTCGCTGCGGAATTTGAAGGCGGTCGGCAGCGCCGTGTAGGGCTGGCCGCTGATGGAGACCGCGGAACTCATGTCCTCGCCGGGATTGCGATGGGCGTAGAGCACGGCTTCGGCCGCAGGGCACAACGCCTTGCAGGTCTTCTCGTCGTCGGGGAAACGCGCCGGCACGGTCGCAAACGAGATCGGGAAATAGGCGCCGTCGCAGGTGCGCACGCACACCGTGCGGTAGGTGCCGGATTGCGGGCCGAGATCGGACGGCGGTGCGCCCGGCGGATTGTTGGCGTTGTTGCCGCCGCCAAACAGGTTGCTCAGGAAGTTGCCGCCCTGCGACTGCGCGGCATTGGCGTATTGCGGGCCGCAATTGTTCTGCGCGAGCGCAATCAGCACCGAGCGGCGCTGGCTGTCGCGCTCGGGGCTGGAGCCGCCGCCACGCAAGCGCTCGAGATTGCCGGTGATCTGGTCCAGATTGGCGCGCATCTGCTGGATCTGGGTGTTGACCGGACCGCATTGCGCCGACTGGCCGTTGAACAGCGAGAAGAAGCCGGAGGAATCGCAGCCCATGCGCTTGGCCTGCATGGTGACGCGGTCGAGTTCGGCCTGCTGGCGGGTCTGCGAATCCTGGTAGCGGCGGATCTGGTCGTCCTTGGTCGGATCGCTGCTCCCACCACGGTCGAGCGCGGAAAGTTGTCCTTCCAGCCGTGCGCACATCGGGTTCGGCCCGAGGCCGCCTTGGGCTGGCGGAGGCGGCGGTCCGGGGGGGCCGGCTTGCGCGAGAGCATCGCTGGCGAGCATGACCGTGCTTAGGAGCACCGCACAGGCAAGGAGGGAGCGGGGACGGGACAGAGACAAAAATTCAGGCATATCCGCCATTCTAGCGAGGTCACGGCCCAGCATGATTTGGGGGGCCGAAGCGCGCCCTCCCATAGCCGCTTCCTGCGGCATCGTCACGTCGTTTCAGGGGCCGAAGATTGGTCCTAAGGTCCGCCAGTTCCGAGCGAATTCAGCGCTGGCAGGTGATTGCGACATATTCGTCGCAATGGCCATGGGAGCAGTTTGCGCCGGATTTGGGGACAGAGCCGGTAATTTCGTCGGGATCGACCCGGCGGTAGGCCGAGGCCTGCGCAAAGTCCCGTGACTGGCAGTAGGTGCGCGCGACCTGCGCGCCGCATGTCTCGCCCTTGGCCAGGCACTGGTCGACGCCGTAGCCATCGGCCTGATTGGCGATGATGAAGACGCGGCTCTCGGCGAAAGCGCTGGATGCCGAGACAATGAAGGCACAGGAGGCGAGCGCGAGCAGGGATCGCATGGTGCACCTGGGAGCTTAGGGGAACCGCCAGCTCCCGAATAAACTCAAAAGGTTAAGGATAACGAACCATCATGGCAGGGCGGGCCGCTTTGCGGAGATAAAACGGCATCTTCGCGGCTCTCTTGACGCAAGGGCCCTTCGTGGCCCATATGTCGCCGCATGAACGGTCTCCTCGCCATTTGCGCCATTTGCCGCGAGATTACGAGCTAGCGATTCGCTGGCTGGAGCCGTCTTTTCTCAAAACCATTGAGAGTACTGGACGCCCGGCCGCGCAACGGTCCGGTTCTCGCATTCGCATGTCGTCGCGGCGAATGGGGTTGCGAATGCGAGAACCGAACCGTTGCGAAGAAATAAAGGTTTTGTGCCGCTTGCGATTTGAAGTTCCTGGTCGAGCTTGCTGCTATCTCTGCCGGAACTTCAAATCGCATTCGGCACTACGACGGGTGTCATATGGAATTGCGTCTTTACGATACGCTGACGAAGGAGAAGCGGCCGTTCGTGCCGCTCGATGCGAACGATGTCCGCATGTATGTCTGCGGACCGACCGTCTATGACTTCGCCCATATCGGCAATGCGCGGCCGGTGATCGTGTTCGACGTGCTGTTTCGGCTGCTGCGCCATCTCTATGGCGAGGCGCACGTCAAATATGTCCGCAACATCACCGACGTCGACGACAAGATCAACGACCGCGCCGCGCGTGATTTCCCTGGCCTGCCGCTGAACGAGGCGATCCGCAAGGTCACCGAGCAGACCGGCAAGCAGTTTCATGCCGACGTCGACGCGCTGGGCGCGCTCCGGCCGAGCGTCGAGCCGCGTGCGACCGAGCATATCGCAGAGATGCGCGAGATCATCGAAAAGCTGGTCGCCGGCGGCTTTGCCTATGTCGCCGAGGACCACGTGCTGTTTTCGCCGCAAGCGATGAACGCGGCCAACTCGTCGCTGCCGCGCTATGGCGCGCTGTCGAAGCGCTCGCTGGACGAGATGATCGCAGGTGCCCGCGTCGACGTCGCGCCCTACAAGCGCGATGCGACCGACTTCGTGCTGTGGAAGCCGTCGAAGCCCGGTGAGCCGTCATGGCCGTCGCCGGCCGGCATCGCCGCGCAGGGGCGTCCGGGCTGGCACATCGAGTGCTCGGCCATGGCCTGGAAGCATCTCGGCGAATATTTCGACATCCATGGCGGCGGCATCGATCTCGTGTTTCCGCATCACGAGAACGAAGTGGCGCAGACCTGCTGCGCCTTTCATCGGGAGCGCATGGCGAACTACTGGATGCACAACGGATTCCTCCAGGTCGAGAGCGAGAAGATGTCGAAGTCGCTCGGCAACTTCACCACAATCCACGAATTGCTCGCGGACTGGCCGGGCGAAGTGCTGCGCCTGAACATGTTGAAGACGCATTACCGTTCGCCGATCGACTGGACCATGAAGTCGCTGGAGGAGAGCGCCAGGACGCTCGACGACTGGTATCGCGTCGCCGCCAACGTGGAGCCCGGCAAGCCGGCCGCGTCCGTGGTCGAGCCGCTGCTTGACGACCTCAACACGCCGCTGACGATCGCAGCGCTGCACGGCCTGCGCAACAGTTCCGACTCCGGTAGCCTGGCGGCGTCGCTGCGTCTGCTCGGCTTCCTCTCCGAGAGCGCTGCGCAATGGGAAGGCCGCAAGCGACAGGCGAGCGGTGTCGACGCAAGCGAGATCGACCGCCTGATCGCGGATCGCGCCGCCGCGCGTGCGCGAAAGGACTTCAAGGAGTCCGATCGTATCCGTGATGAACTCGTCGCCAAAGGTGTGGTGCTGAAAGACGGCAAGGACGCCGACGGCAAGCCGGTGACGACCTGGGAGCTCGCGTGATGGCACAGGCGCACCCAAAACCAGCGCTGCGGCCGTTCTTGCCGGCCGACGTTCCGATCCTCGCCGCGATCTTCACCGCCAGCATCGAGGAGCTGACCGGTGGTGACTACAGCGAGGCGCAGCAGCAAGCCTGGATGGCTGCAGCCGAAACCGAAGAGTTCGGCAAGCGGCTCGCGGCCGACCTGACGCTGATCGCCACGCTTGAGGGCTCGCCCGTGGGTTTCGCCTCGCTGCGTGGCGCTGATCACATCCGCATGCTCTATGTGCATCCAGCCGTGGCCGAGCAGGGCATTGCGACCATGCTGGTCGATGCGCTGGAAAGGCTCGCCAGTAGTCGTGGTGCGGAAAAGCTGACGGTTGATGCCAGCGATACGGCGCAAGGTTTTTTCGCCAAGCGCGGCTATGTCGCCATGCAGCGCAACAGCATCACCGTCAACGACGAGTGGCTCGCCAACACCACCATGCAGAAGACGCTCGGCACCGGCCCCGCGTCGGGAGCACTGCAATGAGCAAGGAGCGTCTGTATCTGTTCGACACCACTCTGCGTGACGGTGCGCAGACCAATGGCGTCGATTTCACGCTGGCCGACAAGCAGATCATCGCCGCGATGCTGGACGAACTCGGCATCGACTATGTCGAGGGCGGCTATCCCGGCGCCAATCCGACCGATACGGAATTTTTCGGCGCCAAGCCGAAGTTCTCCCATGCGCGCTTCACCGCCTTCGGCATGACGCGGCGGGCAGGGCGCTCGGTCTCCAATGATCCCGGTGTCGCCGGTCTTCTGGAAGCGAAAGCCGATGCGATCTGCTTCGTGGCAAAGTCCTCGGCCTATCAGGTGCGCGTCGCGCTGGAGACGACGAAGGAAGAGAATCTTGCCTCGATCCGTGACAGCGTCAGTGCCGCAAAGGCCGCTGGCCGCGAGGTGATGCTCGACTGCGAGCACTTCTTCGACGGCTACAAGGAGGATTCGAGCTTCGCGCTCGCCTGCGCCAAGGCCGCCTATGAGGCCGGCGCGCGCTGGGTCGTGCTGTGCGACACCAATGGCGGCACCATGCCGAACGAGATCGAGACGATCGTCACTGAGGTCACGAAGCACATCCCGGGCGATCATCTCGGCATCCACGCCCATAACGACACCGAGCAGGCGGTGGCGAATTCGCTCGCCGCGGTGCGCGCCGGCGCTAGGCAGATCCAGGGCACGCTGAACGGCCTCGGCGAGCGCTGCGGCAATGCCAATCTCTGCTCGCTGATCCCGACCCTGAAGCTGAAGCAGGAGTTTGCCGACGCCTTCGAGATCAGCGTCACGCCCGAGAAGCTGGCGACCCTGGTCAAGGTCTCGCGCACCCTCGACGACATGCTCAACCGCGTGCCGAACCGGCACGCCGCCTATGTCGGCGAGAGCGCCTTCGTCACCAAGACCGGCATTCACGCTTCCGCGGTGATGAAGGATCCGCAGACCTATGAGCACGTGTTGCCGGAGCTGGTCGGCAATCACCGCAAGGTGCTGGTGTCCGACCAGGCCGGCCGCTCCAACGTCATCGCCGAGCTCGACCGCGCCGGCATCGCTTATGAGAAGAGCGATCCGAAGCTGACGCGGCTGGTCGAGGAGCTGAAGGAGCGCGAGGCGGCGGGCTACGCCTATGAATCCGCCAACGCCTCGTTCGATCTGCTGGCGCGGCGCACGCTCGGCAAGGTGCCGCATTATTTCGAGGTCGAGCAGTTCGACGTTAATGTCGAGCAGCGCTACAATTCGCATGGCGAGCGCGTCACCGTCGCCTTGGCCGTGGTCAAGGTCGACGTTGCCGGCGAGCATTTGATCTCGGCGGCCGAAGGCAATGGCCCCGTCAACGCGCTCGACGTCGCGCTGCGCAAAGACCTCGGCAAATACCAGAAATACATCGAGGGCCTGAAGCTGATCGACTACCGCGTCCGCATCCTCAATGGCGGCACCGGCGCGGTCACGCGCGTCCTGATCGAGAGCGAGGACGAGAATGGCGATGTCTGGACCACGGTCGGCGTCTCCCCGAATATCATCGACGCCTCGTTCCAGGCGTTGATGGATTCGGTGATCTACAAGCTCGTGAAATCGGGCGCACCGGCGTAGGACGACGGCGTCGCCACAAACGCCGTCATTGCGAGGAGCGAAGCGACGAAGCAATCCAGACTGTCTCCGCAGATGCAGATACAGTCTGGATTGCTTCGCTTCGCTCGCAATGACGAGGAGGAGAGGGGAGCACGACCCATGATCGACCACATCTCCGTCGGCGTCAGCGATCTCGAACGCTCGGCAAAATTCTACGAGGCAACGCTCGCATCCCTTGGACTCGCGCGCCTCGTCACGCGACCGCGGACGATCGGCTTCGGCAAGGCCTACCCGGAATTCTGGATCAATTTGCGCGAGGGTATGCCGCGCGGAGCACCGGAGAGCGGCGTGCACATCTGCTTGCGGGCGAAGACGACGAGCGAGGTCGATGCGTTTCATGCCGCGGCACTTGCGGCCGGTGGCGCCTCCGACGGTGCGCCGGGCATCCGCCCGCACGACCGCGTGCGCTACTACGCGGCTTTCGTCGTCGATCCCGACGGCAACCGGATCGAGGCGGTGACGTTTCCGAGCGAGTGATCTTTAGAGCCTGCGCGCCACTTCCGGGGCGAGCTGCTTTTCCGCGTCGGCGATCTGTGCCGCCGCGGCCTTCAGCTTCGGCAAGATCTCCTCGACGCGATCGGCCTTGAGGATGTCGACCGAGAGGCCGGCGCGGATGAACTCCGTCTGGCGCATATGCGACAGCAGCGAGAACAGCGGTTCCCAGAAATTGTCGATATTGGCGAGCAGCACCGGCTTGGCGTGACGGCCGAGCTGCTTCCAGGTCAGTTGCTCGACCAGTTCCTCCAGCGTGCCGACGCCGCCCGGCAGCGCCACGAAGGCATCGGAGCGTTCGAACATCAGCCGCTTGCGCTCGTGCATGTCGGGGGTGACGATCATCTCCTGCACGCGGGTCAGCGCGTTCTCGCGCATCCGCAGGAAGTCGGGGATGATGCCGGTGACGGTGCCGCCGTGATCGAGCACGGAGGTCGCGACCGCGCCCATCAGACCGAGCGAACCGCCGCCATAGACCAGGCGGATGTTGTTCTCGGCCAGCGCCTTGCCAAACGCCTTGGCGCCTTCGGTGAAGTGGGGATTGGTTCCGGGACCGGAGCCGCAATAGACACAGACGGTTTTGATCGTGCTCATTGGTGCCATGATGCATTGCAGCGAAGGGGCGTCAAGCCCAATCGATGATTCGGACTACCCGGAAATCTACCGGTAAATGGCGACAAACAATCGAAGATTCGCCATCTGGCGGGGTGCGCTCGCCTCCGGAAGCTTCTATATGACGAGCGAAAACAGTTAATCGCAACGCGCCCGCATCCGGCGGGTCTTCAGGCTTTTTGATGAACCCTCACTCGCCTCCCGGCGCCGAAGTGCCCGATCCTGCCGGCGGACCGCTGGAGCGGGCCACATTGATGGGCACGCTGGCGCATCTGTGGCCTTACATCTGGCCAGGCGACCGCTTCGACCTCAAGATGCGCGTGGTCTGGTCGATGGTGCTGCTGCTCGCCGCCAAGCTGATCACGCTGACGGTTCCTTTCAGCTTCAAATGGGCAACGGATGCGCTGACCGGCGCCAACACCGCGCCGGTGCAGCCCGACAATTGGCATCTCTGGGTGGTCGCATCGCCCCTGCTATTGACGGCGAGCTATGGCACGATGCGCATCGTGATGGCGGTGCTGACGCAGTGGCGCGACGGCATTTTTGCGCGCGTCGCCATGCATGCGGTGCGCAAGCTCGCCACCATCACCTTCATCCATATGCACGAGCTCTCGCTGCGCTTTCACCTCGAGCGCAAGACCGGTGGCCTGACCCGCGTGCTCGAGCGCGGCCGCGAGGGCATCGAGGTCATCGTGCGCATGGTGATCCTCCAGCTGATCCCGACCATCGTCGAGGTCTCGCTGCTGCTGGCCGTGCTGCTCTGGCAGTTCGACTGGCGCTACGTGCTCGCGACGCTGATCACGGTGGCGGTCTACATGTACTACACCTATATCGCGACCGAATGGCGGATCGGCATCCGCCGCAAGATGAACGATTCCGACACCGAGGCGAATACCAAGGCGATCGACTCGCTGCTCAACTACGAGACCGTGAAATATTTCACCGCCGAGGCCCGCGAAGCGCAGCGTTATGACCGATCGGTCGCGCGCTACGAGGAGTCTAGCGTCCACGCCTATACCTCGCTCGCCGTGCTCAACACCGGACAGGCCGTGATCTTCACGCTCGGGCTGACCGCGACCATGCTGATGTGCGCGATCGGCGTGCGCAACGGCACCAACACGGTCGGCGATTTCGTGCTGGTCAACGCCATGATGATCCAGCTCTACCAGCCGTTGAATTTCATGGGCATGGTCTATCGCGAGATCAAGCAGGCGATCATCGACATCGAGAAGATGTTTGGCGTGATTGGACGCGAGGCCGAGATCAAGGACGCGCCCGATGCAAAGCCGCTGATTGTCTCCGCCGGTAATGTGCGCTTCGAGGACGTGCGCTTTGCCTACGAGCCCGCACGACCGATCCTCAAGGGCATCAGCTTCGAGGTGCCCGCCGGCAAGACCGTTGCGATCGTCGGTCCGTCCGGCGCCGGCAAGTCGACCATCTCGCGGCTGCTGTTCCGCCTCTACGATATCTCCGGCGGCAGAATCCTGATCGACGGCCACGACATTCGCGAGGTCACGCAGGCCTCGCTGCGCGCCTCGATCGGCATGGTGCCGCAGGACACCGTGCTGTTCAACGACACCATCCGCTACAACATCCGCTACGGCCGCTGGGACGCCAGCGACGCTGAGGTCGAGCAGGCGGCGCGGCTGGCGCAGATCGACCATTTCATCCGCATGGCGCCGAAAGGCTATGAGACCCAGGTCGGCGAGCGCGGCCTGAAGCTGTCGGGCGGCGAGAAGCAGCGGGTTGCGATCGCGCGCACCGTGTTGAAGGCGCCGCCGATCCTGGTGCTGGACGAGGCAACCTCGGCGCTCGACACCCACACCGAGCACGAAATCCAGGGCGCGCTCGATCGCGTCGCCAAGAACCGCACCTCGCTCGTGATCGCGCACCGGCTGTCGACCATCGTCGGGGCCGACGAGATCATCGTGCTGGACCAGGGCCGCATCGCCGAGCGCGGCACCCACGCAAATCTCCTCGCGCAGGGTGGTCTCTATGCCAGCATGTGGAACAGGCAGCGCGAGGCCGAGGCTGCACGCGAGAAACTGGCCAAGATGGCCGACAGCAGCGAGGCGCCCAATCGGGAGCCGCCGCCGGTCGAGGACGTTTTCACGACGCCGGTGGCCGCGGAGTGAGCTTGTCTCCGGTCCCAACTCTGGCCTAAACAACTCCACCGCGCGAGACGACCCGCGCCATCACCCCTTTTGCGGCAGATAGCGATGTCCATTCTCGATTCGATCCAGCGTCAGATCCCGCCGATCCACAAGGAGGGCTATCCCTTCATTGGCGGCTTTGCGCTGGCAAGCCTGGTCCTGTTCTGGCTGTGGTCGCCGTTGGGGTGGATCGGCACTATCCTCACGGTGTGGTGCGCACTGTTCTTCCGCGACCCCGTGCGGGTGACGCCGGTGCGCGACGGGCTCGTGGTGTCGCCGGCCGACGGCCGCGTCTCGATGATCACCATGGCGCTGCCGCCGGCCGAGCTCGGGCTCGGCGACCGGCCGCTGCCGCGCATCTCGGTCTTCATGAGCGTGTTCAACTGCCACGTGAACCGTAGCCCGGTGGCGGGCAGGGTGGACCGTATCGCCTATCGGCCCGGCCTTTTCATCAATGCCGAGCTGGACAAGGCGAGCGAAGACAATGAGCGCAATTCGCTCGTGATCTCGACGCCGCAGGGACGCATCGGCGTGATCCAGATCGCGGGCCTGGTGGCCAAACGCATCGTCTGTTTCGTCAAGGAAGGGCAGGCGGTTGGCGCCGGCGAGCGGTTCGGCCTGATCCGTTTCGGCTCGCGGCTCGATGTCTATCTGCCGGTCGGCACCAACGCGCTGGTCTCGGAAGGGCAGACCGCGATCGCCGGCGAGACCATCCTGGCCGATCTCGCCGGGGACGATCCGAGCCGCGCCTATCGCGCCAATTAACCATTAAGTCGGTGTAACGGGCTTTCCGCCGCAATGGCGGAGGCGAAGGCGGCTTGCTATATCTCGCTGTGAGGTGAGGACGAGCCATGACGCCCTATGATTACAAAGATCCCGACATACGCCGCCGGCGGTTCCGTCCGATCCCGGTGCGGATGCTGGTGCCCAACGTCATCACGCTACTTGCGATCTGTGCCGGCCTGACGTCCATACGGCTGTCGATCGAGGGGCGGATGTCGCTCGCCGTCTACGCCATCGTGTTCGCGGCCGCGCTCGACGGCATCGACGGCCGCGTCGCCCGCATGATCAAGGGCCAGTCGAAGTTCGGCGCGGAACTCGACAGCCTTGCCGACTTCGTCAATTTCGGCGTCGCGCCCGGCTTGATGCTGTATTTCTGGCAGCTGCACGAGCTCGGCAATGCCGGCTGGATCGCCGCGATGGTGTTCGCGATCTCCGGGGGCCTGAGGCTCGCCCGCTTCAACGCCACCATGGACGATCCGAACAAGCCGGCCTTCGCCTCCAATTTCTTCACCGGCGTGCCGGCGCCCGCCGGCGCGATCACGGTGCTGCTGCCGATCTATATCGCGTTCCTTGATCTCGGCCGCTGGCCCGCGGCGCTGACGGCCGCCTATACGCTGCTGATAGCCTTCCTGATGGTGTCGCGCCTGCCGGTGTTCTCCGGCAAGACCAAGCGCATGCGCGTGCCGCCCGAACTGGTCCTGCCGGCGTTCGTCGCGGTGATCGTCTTCATCGCGGTTGTGATCGCCTATCCCTGGCATGTGCTGTCGATCGGGACAGTGCTGTATCTGCTCGGCCTGCCGCTCGGCTACAAATCCTATCGTGACCAGGCGCGCGCGATGGAAGCCACTGCGGCGGCGGGGGGCGAGGTCTCGTCGCCGCCTTCGGCGTCGACGTTGGCCAGCCTGTCGGAGCCGCCGCGCGACGACCGGCCCGATCGGCTGCACTGAGCGGCATCTCGCGGATATCTGCCATGAAGGCTTCCTGAGTTGGGTTGAGGCCCGATCTCGGCTATATCGCCCTGTGCCGGCGGCATTGCGTTAATCAGCCGCCAATCTGGGAGAGAACGCCGTGACTGATACCGTGACCGGGCCGCTGCCCGCTTCCGTCCTCGAAGCGCTGGGCCGCTATGACACGCCGACGATCTGCAACGCCATGGAGATCGTGGCGCCGGAGCGCCGGCTGATCGGCTACACCACCAAGCAGCTCGTTTGTCCGTTCCCCGATCTGCCGCCGATCGTCGGCTATGCCCGCACGGTTGCGATCCGCTCGGTGCTGAAATCCTCACTTGCACCCGAAGAGCAGTCCAGGCGCCGCATCGACTATTACGAATATGTCGGCACCGGCCACGGCCCGCGCATTTCGGTGATCCAGGACATCGACGGTCCCGACGTCGGCTACGGCGCGTTCTGGGGCGAGGTCCAGAGCAACGTGCACAAGGCGCTCGGCTGTCTCGGCGTCATCACCGATGGCTCGATCCGCGACATCCCGCAATGGGCGCCGGGCTTCCAGGCGCTGGCCGGCTCGATCGGCCCGTCGCATGCATGGGTGCATGCGGAGAGTTTTGGCGGCGAGGTGCGCGTCGCCGGCATGACGGTGAAGTCGGACGATCTGATCCATGCCGACCAGCATGGCGCCATCATCATCCCGCTCGACGTCGCCGCAAAACTGCCCGAGGCCGCCGAACTCTGCGGCCGCCGCGAGACGCCGATCCTCGAGATCGCCCGCAGCCCCGATTTCTCGCTGGAGAAGCTCAAGGCCGCGCTGAAGCGCTCGGCGGAGATCCACTAGGCGATAGAGACGAATATGTCCGCGACGGTGGTGTGCACCTCTCCCGGAGGGAGAGGTGGGCAGCGGTGCCCTTCTAACGATGGAGTGACGCCATGGACATGGCCGGCAAGACGGTTCTGATCACGGGCTCGACCGACGGTGTCGGGCGCTATGTCGCAAGCCGTCTTGCCGCCGAGGGCGCCCACGTCCTGATCCATGGACGCGATGCCGCACGCGCGAAGACGCTGATCGACCAGGTCGTGAAGGCCGGCCACGCCGCGCCAACCTTTTATCAGGCCGATCTGTCGTCGATGGCAGGCACACGCGAGCTTGCTGCGGCCGTGATCCGAGACCACCGTCGTCTCGACGTCTTGGTCAGCAATGCCGGCATCGGCTCGCAGAACGATGGTCCGCAACGGCGGGAGAGCCGCGACGGTCACGAGCTGCGCTTTGCCGTGAACTATCTCTCGGGCTTCCTGCTCGCCCATCTGTTGTTGCCGTTGCTGAAGGTCGCGGCGCCGGCGCGCATCGTCAATGTCGCCTCGCTCGGCCAGCATCCGATCGATTTCGACGACGTCATGATCACCAAGGGCTACAGCGGCTCTCGCGCCTATGCCCAGAGTAAGCTCGCGCAGATCATGTTCACGATCGATCTTGCAGCCGAGCTCAACGACGCCGGCATCACCGTGAACACGCTGCATCCGGCCACCTACATGAACACCACGATGGTACGCGCCGGCGGCATCACGCCGATCTCGACGGTGGAGCACGGCGGCGCGGCGATCCTGCACCTCGTGCAGGGAGACGATGTCGCGGGCAAGAGCGGCCTGTTCTTCAACGGCATGAACGAGGCGCGCGCCAATCCGCAGGCCTACGATGCCGACGCGCGCAAGCGCCTGCGCGAGCTGAGCCTGGAGCTGATAGGCCTGTCGTCCTAGCGCGCCCGGTTATGGTTAGCGAAGTGTTGAGGTTCTTGTCGCTGGACGGCAAATCGCTGCGCGATCAGCGGCGGCGTGCCGCACAGGCTCGACTTAACCTTTACGCGTCTTTAATCGCGGCCCACTAGGGTTTTCAATGCGGTTCGGGGTTGGACTGCGCCATCGGCCAGGACGGCCGTTGTTGCGTTCGCGTTGGAGTCTCCCATGGATATCATGACGAGCGTCGGCCTCGTGGCGGGCATTATCGTCATCGCGGTGATGATGCTGCTGGGCGGCGATCTTCACATGTTCGTTTCCGAGCATGCGATGATCATCATCTTCGGCGGATCGACCGCAGCGACCATGATCCGCTTTCCGCTCTCGGCGCTGATGCACGGCCTGCCGCTCGGCGCCAAGTTCGCCTTCACGATGAGCCGCCTGTCGGCGCACGATCTGGTCGACGAACTCGCCCGCATCGCCGAGATCGCCCGCAAGCAGGGCCCGGTGGGATTGGAAAAGGTCGAGACCGACGAGCCGTTCCTCGCCAAGGGCATCCGCTACGTCGCTGATGGCTACGACCTCGATTTCATCCGCGACAATCTCGAGCGCGACCGCGACAATTTCCTGATGCATCTGGACGAAGGCAGCAAGATCTACCGCGCCGTCGGCGACTGCGCCCCTGCGTTCGGCATGGTCGGCACGCTGATCGGCATGGTGCAGATGTTCGCCAACATGACCGACCCCTCCAAGCTCGGCCCGTTCATGGCGACCGCGTTGCTCGCGACGCTGTACGGCGCGCTGGTCGCGAACCTGTTCTGCATACCGATCGCAGACAAGTTGCATGGCAAGCTCCTGGACGAAGAGACCAACCGCACGCTGATCATCGACGGCATTTTGATGATCCGCGACTCCAAGAGCCCGACGCTGGTGCGCGAAATGCTGCTCGCCTATCTGCCCGAGAAGCACCGGCACGCCGAAGGCGAGCCGGTTCCGGCCTGAGGGCCGGACTCCGGGACCTGAGCCATGGCCAAGAAGAAGCGCGGCGATGCACATGGAGGCGGTCACGGCTGGTTCGTGACCTTCGCCGACCTGATGGGCCTGATGATGAGCTTCTTCGTGATGCTCGTCGCGTTCTCGACCCAGGATGCCAACAAGCTGAAGGTCGTCGCCGGCTCCATGCGCGACGCCTTCGGCGTCCAGAGCGAGGCGCGCTACGCCGGCATCGTCGAATCGGACGGCCTGCCGACCCGCCCGCGGCTCAAGAACGTCGATCATATCGAGCCGGAGGATTCCTCCAACACGCCGACACCGGACCAGGAGGACCGCGACCGCACCTCGGGCGCGAAGATCAAGATCGACCGCAATTTTGCGCTCGCGGCCGCCTCGCTGCGGCAAGCCTTGCAGGACATGCCGGAACTGACCGAGATGTCCAAGCATGTCATGTTCGAGGAGACCAAGCAGGGCCTCAACCTCGAGATCGTCGATCAGGACGGCCGCTCGATGTTTGCAGATGGCTCCAAGGTGCCTTACGACCGCACCCGTCGCCTGATCGAAAAGCTCGCGATCCCGCTCAAGGCGACCCCCTTGCGCGTCTCCATCGCCGGCCACACCGCGGCCGGCTTCGTGCCGACCCGCAGCGACTACGGCGCCTTCGATCTGTCGGCCGACCGCGCCAACGCCGTGCGGCAGATCCTCGAACGCGAGGGGCTGCCGCCGGCGCACGTCTTTGCCGTCTCCGGCAAGGCGGACACCCAGCCGCTGTTCCCGGACGATCCTTCGCTCGCTGCCAACCGCCGGGTGACCATCACCTTGATGCGTGAAGATCCGCCGCTGCCGCCGAATCTGAAGCCGTAGAGTGGTTTCCAGCGAAGTGGAGACCGGTTCGCGTAAAGAAAACGCGTTAAAGCAAAAATCTAGAGCCCCGTTCCGATTCCATCAGAACGGAAAAGGCTCTAGACCCCTTGCGCTACCATTTTACCTGAGGCATGTCGTCGCGATAGCGACGAACGTGGCCGCGCCGTCACAGCATCTGCCGCGGCGCCTGCTATGGTGGTGTGCCGATTGACAGGCGCGCCGGAAGCGTCAAAAGGCGCCGGATCAATTCCAGGGACGAAGCGTTTTCCACCTCACATGACGGCGAGCATCACATCGACCGAGACCCAGGACGGGCCGGTCACCTCCGGTTTTTGGTCCCTGACGCTCGGGAGCATCGGCGTCGTTTTCGGCGACATCGGCACCTCGCCGCTCTACGCGTTCCATGAGGCAGTCAGGGGCGCGGCCCATGGTCAGCCGGTCACGCGGGTCATGGTGCTCGGCGTGCTTTCGCTGATCCTGTGGGCGCTCCTGATCGTCGTCACCGCCAAATACGTGCTGCTGCTGCTGCGCGCCGACAACAATGGGGAGGGCGGTACGCTCTCTTTGATGGCGCTCGGCCAGCGTGCGCTCGGGCGGCGAAGCTGGTTCCTGCTCGCGCTCGGCGTGGTCGGCGCGTCCATGTTCATCGGCGATTCCATGATCACGCCGGCAATCTCGGTGCTGTCGGCGGTGGAAGGCCTGAAGCTTGCGACGCCCGCCTTCGAGCACTACGTCGTGCCGCTCACCGTCATCATCCTGGCGCTGCTGTTCGCGGTCCAGAGCAAGGGGACCGCGTTGGTCGCCTCCGCCTTCGGGCCGGTCATGGTGGTCTGGTTCACCTGCCTCGCGGTGTTGGGCGTCGTCCACATCGCCGACGATCCGTCGGTGCTGGCTGCGATCAATCCCTATTACGCGCTGCAATTCCTGCTCTCGCACGGCACGATCGGCCTGGTGACGCTGGGGGCCGTGTTCCTGGCGGTGACCGGCGGCGAGGCGCTCTATGCCGATCTCGGCCATTTCGGCCGCAAGCCGATCCAGTCGGCCTGGATGTTCTTCGTGCTGCCCTCGCTGCTGATCAACTATTTCGGGCAGGGCGCGCTGGTGCTGTCCGATCCCAGCGCGATCGAACATTCATTCTATCGCATGGTGCCCGAGCATTTCGTGTTGCCGCTGGTCGGACTTGCGACCGCGGCGACGGTGATCGCGAGCCAGGCGGTGATCACCGGCGCCTATTCGCTGGTCTATCAGGCGGTGCAACTCGGCCTGCTCCCGCGCTTTGAGGTGCGCTACACCTCGGAAACGCACGCCGGCCAGATCTACCTGCCACGCGTGAACCGGCTGCTCCTGATCGGCGTGATGCTGCTGGTGCTGTTATTCCACACCCCCAGCAACCTAGCTTCGGCCTACGGCATCGCGGTCTCCACCACCATGGTCGCCGACGGCATCATGGGCTTCATCGTGATCTGGAAATTGTGGAACTGGCGCGCCGCGACGGCGGCGGCCGTGATCATGCCCTTCGTCGTGGTCGACATGACCTTCTTCAGCGCCAATCTGCTCAAGCTGCTCGAGGGCGCCTGGGTGCCGCTGCTGTTCGGCGCGGCGATGGCGGGGACGATCTGGACCTGGCGGCGCGGCTCGGGAATCCTGATCCAGAAGACGCGCCGGATCGAGGTGCCGCTGGATGATTTGATCCGCAGCCTGGAGAAGCGGCCGCCGCACATCGTCAAGGGAACGGCGGTATTCCTGACCAGCGATCCCGCCTTCGTGCCGACCGCACTGTTGCACAATCTCAAGCACAACAAGGTGCTGCACGAGCACAATGTGGTCTTGACCATCGAGACTGCGCACACGCCGCGGGTCGATCTGTCGGAGCGTTTCCGCATGGAGAAGATCAGCGACAAGTTCTCAAAGGTCCGCCTGCGCTTCGGCTTCATGGAGCAGCCGAACGTCCCCAAGGCGCTGGCGATCGCGCGCAAGCAGGGCTGGCAGTTCGACATCATGTCGACGTCGTTCTTCGTGTCGCGTCGCTCGCTGAAGGCCTCGGCGCAGTCGGGCATGCCGCTCTGGCAGGACCATCTGTTCATCGCACTGAGCCGGTCCGCGAATGATGCGACCGACTATTTCCAGATTCCAACCGGGCGGGTGGTTGAAGTCGGAACCCAAGTAACTATTTGAACGCAATCGGTGGACCTATGCGATTTTTGCATGGCGAGGGCCCAAAATCGGGCTAGGCTATGTCAGCAGCGCAGGACTATAAGCCGCGCGCTCCTCCGCCGTTGTGCAGTGAAGCATTTTAGAGGCCACCAGGCTCTCCCATGACAAGTGACGTGGCAATTCCCGCCCCGGAAACGGCGGCGGCCAATGGGCATGGCGACGCCCACACCACCGCCGGTTTCGGTGCGCTGACGCTCGGCAGCATCGGCGTCGTCTATGGCGATATCGGTACCAGCCCGCTCTACGCGTTCCGCGAGGCGGTGATGGCCGCGTCGGGCGCGGAAGGCGCGGCCACGCCGGCAGCTGTTCTCGGCGTGGTCTCCCTCATCCTGTGGGCGCTCATCGTCGTGGTGACGCTGAAATACGTCGTGATCCTGCTGCGCGCCGACAACAACGGAGAAGGCGGCACGCTCGCCTTGATGGCGCTGGCCCAGCGCGCGGTTGGCACCGGCGGGGCGACCATCGTCCTGCTCGGCATCATCTCCGGTGCCCTATTCTACGGCGATGCCGTGATCACGCCGGCACTGTCGGTGCTGTCGGCCGTGGAAGGCATGAAAGACGTCACCGCGACGTTCGAGCCTTACGTCGTGCCGCTGACGGTGATCATCCTGGTCTGCCTGTTCGCCGTGCAATCGCGTGGCACTGCCCGCGTCGCTGCCTTCTTCGGCCCGGTGATGTGCGTCTGGTTTGCCGTGATCGCGGTGGCGGCGATCCATCCCATCATCCAGCAGCCGCAAGTTCTGTTTGCCTTGAACCCGGTGCATGCGGTGTCCTTCATGCTCCATCACGGCATCATCGGCTTCGTGACGCTGGGCGCTGTGTTCCTCGCGGTTACCGGCGCCGAGGCGCTCTATGCCGACCTCGGCCATTTCGGCAAGCGCCCGATCCAGACCGCCTGGTTGTTCATCGTGTTGCCGTCGCTGGCGCTGAACTATCTGGGGCAGGGGGCGCTCGTCCTCGGCGATCCCGGGGCGATCGACAGTCCGTTCTTCCAGTTGTTTCCCCAAGGCCTGGCCCGCGGCGGCATGGTCGTCCTCGCCACCGCCGCCACCGTCATCGCGAGCCAGGCCGTCATCACCGGCGCCTATTCGCTGACGCGCCAGGCGATTCAACTCGGGCTGCTGCCGCGGTTTGAAATTCGCCATACGTCCGAAGCTCATTCCGGCCAGATATTCATCCCGCGTATCAACCAGCTGCTGCTGGTCGCGGTGGTGCTGCTGGTGCTGCTGTTCCGCTCCTCCAGCGCGCTGGCGTCGGCCTATGGCATCTCCGTCACCGGGACCATGGTGGTCACGGCGATGATGGGCTTTGTCGTGATCTGGAAGGTCTGGAGGTGGTCGCCGTTCGCTGCAGCCGCCCTGATCACGCCGTTCCTGTTCCTCGACCTGACCTTCCTGGCGGCCAATCTGCTCAAGGTGTTCGAGGGCGGCTGGGTGCCGCTCGCGCTCGGCGCGCTCATGATCATGATGATGTATACGTGGCGGCGCGGCAGCCGGCTGCTGTTCGAGAAGTCGCGCAAGCTCGAATTCCCGCTTGCCGACCTCGTGGCGATGCTGGAGAAGCGGCCGCCACAGCGCGTGC
The DNA here is from genome assembly GCF_040548375.1 of Bradyrhizobium sp. F1.4.3. NCBI lineage: Bacteria > Pseudomonadati > Pseudomonadota > Alphaproteobacteria > Hyphomicrobiales > Nitrobacteraceae > Bradyrhizobium > Bradyrhizobium sp. F1.4.3. The sequence continues at coordinate 985,119 of NZ_JBEPRN010000001.1, read as the reverse complement.
CCGGTACCGCCGTGTTCCTGACCAGCGATCCCCTGAGTGCGCCGACTGCGCTGATGCATAGTCTGAAACACTACAAGGTGCTTCACGAGAAAAATGTCATTCTCACCATCGAGACTGCGCAGACCCCGCGCATCGATCCGGCCGAGCGCGTGAAGCTGGAGCAGATCAGCCCGACCTTCACCAAGGTGACCCTGAAGTTCGGCTTCATGGAATCGCCCAACGTGCCGAAGGCGCTGGCGATCGCCCGCAAGCTCGGCTGGCAGTTCGACATCATGTCGACCTCGTTCTTCCTGTCGCGCCGGGCGCTCAAGCCCGCCGCCCATTCCGGCATGCCGCGCTGGCAGGACCGGCTGTTCATTTCGCTGAGCCGCTCGGCCAACGACGCCACCGACTATTTCCAGATCCCCAGCGGCCGCGTGGTCGAGGTCGGCACGCAGGTGACGATCTGATCCTCCATTTGAAGGTCGCGCTTCAAGTCGCTGCGATTTAGCTTTAACTTGCAAGCTGCAGCTCAAGCCTTTGTAGCGCTTGATTTTCGTTGGCCGAGAGGCGAGGTTGCCGCCGGCCGGGATCGCCCCGGCGCAGGCTCGGACGTTGGAGGATGATGTGGCAAACCAGGTACAGGATCTGACCCCGGACGAGGTCTCCAAGGGTGTCGCAGAAGGACGCTATCTCCTCGTCGACGTCCGCGAGCCGAACGAGGTCGAGGCCGAGGCCTACCCCTATGGTGTGGTCGTGCCGCTCTCGACCTTCGATCCCAAGGCGATCCCCGATCCCCAAGGCAAGGAGGTCGTGTTCGCCTGCCGCTCCGGCAAGCGCTCCGTGACGGCCTCGCTCGCGGCGCAGGGAGTGGGCCTTCCTTACGACAAGCATCTCGCCGGCGGCATGTTGGGCTGGAAGGCGGCGGGTCTTCCCACCAAGGTCGGTGGCTGATCGAGCCGATGTCCAAAAGCTCTTCCCTGAACAAGGTCTTTGCCGACCTTCCCGTCACCATCTTCGAGGCGATGTCGCAGGCCGCGCGCGACAACAACGCCATCAATCTCGGCCAGGGCTTTCCCGACGATCCCGGTCCGGAGGACATCCGCCGCGCTGCGGCCGATGCCTCGCTCAACGGCTACAACCAGTATCCGTCGATGATGGGCATCCCGGAGCTGCGCCAGGCGATCGCGACCCACTACGGCCACTGGCACGGCCTCAAGCTCGATCCGATGAGCGAGGTGATGGTCACCTCCGGCGGCACCGAGGCCCTGACCTCGGCCATCCTCTCGGTGGTGCAGCCCGGTGACGAAGTGGTCTGCTTCCAGCCGGTCTATGATTCCTACCTGCCGATTATCCGCCAGGCCGGCGGCATTCCACGCCTGGTGCGGCTCGAGCCGCCGGGCTGGCGGCTGAATGAGGACATGCTGAAAAGCGTATTCAATTCAAAGACCAAGGCGGTGCTCTTCAACAATCCCCTGAATCCCTCCGCGGTGGTCTATCCGCGCGAGGATCTCGAGCTCTTGGCGCGCTACTGCCAGGAGTTCGACGTCATCGCGATCACCGACGAGGTCTGGGAGCACGTTACCTTCGACGAGCACAAGCACATCCCGCTGATCACCATCCCGGGCATGCGGGAGCGCACCATCAAGGTCGGCTCGGCCGGCAAGATCTTCTCGCTGACAGGCTGGAAGATCGGCTTCGTCTGCGCCGCGCCGCCGCTGCTGCGTGTCGCGGCCAAGGTGCACCAGTTCCTGACCTTTACGACCGCGCCGAACCTTCAGGCCGCCGTGGCCTATGGCCTCGGCAAGCCCGATGAGTATTTCCTGTCGATGCGCAAGGATTTGACGCGGAGCAGGGACCGTCTCACCAAGGGGCTCGAAAGCCTCGGCTTCCCCGTGCTGAAGTCGCAGGGCACCTACTTCCTCACCGTCGACCTGTCGCCGCTCGGGCTCAACGAGAGCGATGCCGAGTTCTGCTGGCGGATCGTGAAGGACTACAAGGTCGCGGCGATCCCGGTTTCGGCCTTCTATGAGCAAGACCCGGTGACCTCGGTGGTCCGCTTCTGCTTCGCCAAGAAGGATGAGACCCTCGACACCGCCTTGGAGCGGCTGTCGGACGCGGTGCGCCGGCGCAAGAGGTGAAGATGACGAACGTCCGCCGCTCCGGATTTGGCCTTGGTCTGGCGATCGCCGCAGCGCTGACGTTCCTCTCACATGGCGCGGCCGCCGCGGAGCGGGTCGTCAACTTCTACAACTGGTCCAACTACATGGCGCCGGACGTCCTTGAGGCCTTCACCAGGGAGACCGGCATCAAGGTGGTCTACGACACCTTCGACGCCAACGAGACGCTGGAGACGCGCCTGATGGCCGGCAAGTCCGGCTACGACGTCGTGGTGCCGACCGCCTATTTCCTCCAGCGCCAGATCAAGGCGAACATCTTCCAGAAGCTCGACAAGTCGAAGCTGCCGAACCTCGCCAATGCCTGGCCAATGGTGAACCAGCACCTTGCGACCTACGATCCCGGCAATGACTACGCCGCCAACTACATGTGGGGCACGACCGGCATCGGTTACAACGTCGCCAAGGTGAAGGAGATCCTCGGGCCGGATGCCAGGATCGACAGCTGGGACATGGTCTTCAAGCCGGAGAATTTGGCAAAATTCAAAGACTGCGGCGTCCATATGCTCGATTCCGCCGACGACATCTTTCCGGCGGCGTTGAATTATCTGGGACTCGATCCGAACTCGACCAGGCAGGTGGATCTCGAGAAGGCCGCCGACGTTGTCGCAAAAGTCCGCCCGTCCGTGCGTAAATTTCACTCGTCGGAGTATCTCAGCGCGCTTGCGACCGGCGAGATCTGCTTCGTGGTCGGCTGGTCCGGCGACATCATGCAGGCCCGCGCTCGCGCTGCCGAAGCCAAGAAAGACAATAGCAGTGGCATCGAGATCGGCTACACGATCCCGAAGGAGGGCGCGCAGATGTTCTTCGACAATCTGGCCATCCCCGCCGACGCCAAGAACGTCAAGGAAGCCTACGAGCTGATCAACTATCTCTACCGCCCTGACGTCGCCGCCAAGAACTCGGACTTCCTGGCCTACGCCAACGGCAACCTCGCCAGCCAGAAGCTGGTCGATCCCAAAATTCTGAACGACAAGAACATCTATCCGGACGAGGCGACGCTCGCAAAGTTGTTCGTCATCACGGCGCGTGAGCCGGCGACGCAGCGGATCATCAACCGGCTGTGGACCAAGGTGAAGACGGGGCGCTGAGGGGCGGCAGTCAGACCTCGGATCAACCCAGCAACTAAATTAAATTCTGCAAAACAACCCCATGCACAGTAGAATCGCCACCTTCGGGTTGTGTGGCGGTGGAGGTGCGCAAGTCGCGATGCGGTCTGGCTTAATCGACGCGTGAGCGCGAGTCCTTGAAGCAGCTTGCGAGCGGCGGGAAATGACCGGCCGGCGGCGCCTAAGATCATCCGGCTCCGGTCATTTGACTCGTCGGGCAAAACAGCGGCAAAAGGGCATCGTGGCAACGGGCTCGTTCAAGCGAAGGGTGCGAAAATGCAGCCTGCTGAGATTTGGACACGCATTTCAATCTCGCGAATTGAGAACCTGAGTGACGCTGTTCACGGTGCTGGCCTTGAGGCGACGCAAATGTCTGCCGGCTACCTCTCCGGCGATTTAGCCTTTTCCGAGCAGGACGGGATCATTTGCACCAGCGGGCTGATCGATGGCCGGGTTGCGCTGTATGGACCTCTGTCCGCAAACATGATCACGCTCGGCGTCGGCCTGAGACTTGAACCGGGCACGCGCCATTGGCTGAGCGAGGTCGAGACGGGCAATGTCGGCGTCTTCCTCCCGGGCGACGACCACGACTCGATTTACACGGCGGGGTCGATGTATTCGGCCATCACGCTGACGGCCGAAAAGCTGGAGGAGGAAGCTGCAAAGGAAGATCTCGTTCTCGACAGGGGCATTCTCGGTGGGACCGGCGTGCATGCGCGCAATCTTGCCCCGACCAGGCTATTGGAGCTTCAAAGATCATTCCAACGGATTCACGACAGTGGCGTCCCTGGTAACGTCAACGTCGGAAGGCAAATGCTCGATGCGCTCATTCTGCACCTTGCTCGTCCGCCGCATTGCGGAAACGGTGGCACGCACCCGAGGCATCACGGCAAGATTGTTGAGAGGGCCCGAGCCTACATTCAGGATCATCTGTGTGAGCCCATGTCGGTCGACGAGATCGCTGCGGCCGCATATTCGTCCAGGCGTACTCTGTTTCGAGCGTTCGAAGATGTTTTGGGCGAGTCGCCACGCCACTATGTCCGCAGGCTGAGGCTTCATCGCATCCGGCACGACCTCGCGAGCGAAGCCGAAAAGGCCTGCACGATCGCGCTTATCGCCAATCAGTGGGGCATGAGCGATCTGGGGCGGATGTCTGGCTGGTATCGCGAGTTGTTCGGCGAAAAACCGAGTGAGACGGTCGCTGGTGTACCAAAGGTTCCATAGAAGAATGGCACGAACCACGTAGAAGGCTATGCTTCGCTTTCCTATCCTGCCTCGGAAACCGACCGAAGAGGTGGGCTTTGTCGGCCGTCGTCGAATCGTGGCACCGCTTTGATATTCGCCGGATCGATGATCTGAGCAATGCGGTGTTGGGCGCCGATCTGGAAGCCATCCAGTTGGCTGGCGCGCGCGTTCATGGAAGCCTCGCCTTCGCCGCACACGACGGCATCATCTTCAGCAGCGGCTTGATTGGCGGCAGCGTCTCGATAAGGGGACCACTTTCCGCGAACGGAATCACCTTGGGCGCGATCGTGCAAACCGGTCCTGGCACGCGCCTCTGGCTGAGCGAGTTGGTGGCCGGCGATGTCGGCGTCGTCCAGCCTGGCGACGAATGCGACATCATCTGCACTCCGGGTTCGCTCTACGTTGCCGCGACGCTCACACCGAGACGGCTGAGAAAGGAAGCGGCGAACGAGGGGCTGGCTCTGGACTCCAGGCTGGTGAGCACGACCGGGCTTCACTCGACGCCCATGAAGTCGCTCGCGCTGAACCACCTCAGGAAGCAGGTCGCCGGCATCCACCGTTCTCGATCCAACAAGAATGGAAAGTCGGCGGTCGGCAGCGAGATGCTGCGCGCGGTGCTGAAGCACTATGCGGACTTTCCCCGAATAGACGATGCACGACTCCGTCCCGCGGGCGCTGCCGAGATCGTGAACACCGCGGGCGAATACATCAGGAGGAATCTTGGCCGGCCGATCTCGGTCGATGCCCTGTCGAGGGCGACCGCGACATCGCGACGTAGCCTGTTCCGTGCCTTTTCGGAAGTTCTGGGCGAGTCACCTCAAGGCTATGTACGCCGGCTGCGACTGCACCGGATCAGAAGGGAACTGATTTCGGGTGCACGCACTGTATCGGATGCGGCGCACAATTGGGGAATGAGCGGGGATCTCGGGCGCCTGTCGCGGAATTATCGAGATCTCTTCGGAGAAAATCCGAGCGACACGCTCGCGCTTGGCCGCACGCTGCTGCGAGATGACGCATGGCTGTAACGAGATTGGCACAAACTACGTAGACGGGTGTTATCGGCCGGCTACGCTGCTGAACATTCCCAGTTCACCGAAGGAGCCCGACAGGTGCGCCGAGCCATCCTCGACCTGGAGCACGACCAAGCCGGGCTGCATTTGTCCACCGAGTGGCGGACGGGGTTCGCAGAACACACGCCGACGAGATCGGACACACATCGCATTTGAGGCCAGAAACTCGGTCCCAAAGCTGAGCATTTCAAGAGCGAGAGAGCCTTCAATCTAACTCAAGGAGCAAGGCATGAGAACCGGAAGCTCGATCCTGACATCTGCTCTGCTGATCTCATCTCTGTATGGCGTCGCGCCGGCATTGGCGCAACAGGATCAGGCAGCGCCACCCCTGCTCAAGCAGATCAACAACGGAAATTGGCTGCCGCAGAAGGAGGCGGAATCGCTGCGCGACGAGTTGTTTTACCAGCACGCCGTTCAGGCCTACATGACCATGCAGCCCGCGCTCAACGTCATCGGAATGCGCGATGGGTCGGAGGCGGCATTCGGAAAAGGCTACAATGTCCTGCCGATCTGGAAAGACCGCATGGACTCGCGTGCCTGGGTACCAACGCCCAACGCCGATGTCATCTATTCCATGAGCTATCTCGACCTCAAGGAGACCGGACCGCTGGTCGTCGCCGCGCCGCCTAACGTCATCGGTATGTTCACCGACTTTTTCCAGCGCACGATCACCGACGTCGGGCTGGTCGGGCCCGATCGCGCACGAGGCGGGCTCTATCTCTTGCTGCCCCCAGACTATGACGGCGAAATACCGCAGGGTTACTTCGCGTTTAAGTCGAAAACCTACAATGTTTTTCTTTTCTTTCGCACGGTCATGGCAAAAGGCGAGAACGGACCAGATCCGAAACCGGCTGTCGCCCTTGCCGAGCAGACGCGCATCTATCCGCTGTGGGTCCCGGAGAAGGACGTCAAGCCGATGCAGTTTCCCAACGGAAGCGGTAAGCGCGTCAACATGATGTATCCGACCGACAATGCGTATTGGAGCAAGCTCAAGGCGTTCGTCGATTACGAACCGGACTCAACCATCAATCCCGAATTGCGTGGCGTGCTCGCGTCGATCGGCATCATCAAGGGGCAGCCGTTCAATCCGACCAACCAGCAACAAGAGCTGCTGAAAAAGGCGGTCGAGACAGCGCCCAAGATGATCTTGGCCACGCGACAGCTCGGCCGTCCGGACGGACGCCAGCTCTACTACAAGGACAGACAGTACGAAAACACCTGGGCCGGCGGGACCTCCGAATGGCTTCAGGACGGATATCTCGATGTCAATCAACGAGCGAGTTATTTCCAGTTCGCCTATTCGTCGGCGTCTGCAATGGTCATGAGAACACTGGGCGCCGGGTCCAAATATCCGTTCACGGCACGCGATGCGAACGGCGAGTTCCTCAACGGTTCGAACACCTACAAAATGCACCTGCCGCCCCATCCTCCGGCGGCGCTGTTCTGGGCCGTCACAGCCTACAACGTCACCGACGGAACGATGCCGGAGACGCCGCAACTGCTGCCCTCGATCAACGGATTCAACAAGGTCGCGACGAACGGCGACGGATCGATCGATATCTGGTTCAGCCCCTCGAAGCCCGCCGGCGCCCCTGACTCGAATTGGATCCAGACCGTCGGCGGCCGAAACTTTTTGGCGGCATTGCGCCTCTACGGCACCGGCGTCGAATTCTTTGATCAGACCTGGAAACCGGATGACGTCGTGAAAGTGAATTGAGGCTGCCAATTACCGACCCAAACCGGGCTCAACTCAGACGGTTGGCCAGAGAGGAACGTGCAATGAAAAATCCATCTGAAAATCAAATCGGCACCACCCGGCGCGACGCGATGAAGGGCGGTATTGGTGCGGCATCGCTCGCTGCCCTCGGTACCAGCGCGGCTGTTCCCGTCGCGATCACGACAGCGGCGATGACCATCACGACCGATACGACGACGGCGCAGGCAGAGCAGGCCATCGCATTCGGGACACTCACACAGCCGGCGACTGGCATCAAAATGCACCCGGACTACGCCCGGACGATTGCGCAGATGGCCTATGTCTGGGGCTGGCCGATCGTGAACATGATGAACCGAAAGGCGATGTTCGCACAGGCGCCGCATCCGGGCCACCTCAACGGCGTCGTTCCAGTGGCGCCAACGGGCCAGGTCGGCATGCTTTCCGACTATGTCGACCCGGCGGAAACATTTGTGACATGCCCGAACCAGGACGTTGTCTACGGTCTCGGGTTCTTTTCACTCGACGAGGAGCCGGTGGTCGCGCAGGTGCCCGATTTCGGCGACCGCTTCTGGGTTTATGCCCTGTACGATGCGCGTACCGATCAGTTCGGCCAGCTCGGCAAGCCCTACAATTCGAAGCCCGGATTTTATCTACTTGTCGGTCCGAATTGGAAAGGACTTAAGCCGGACGGCATCACGGATGTCATTCGGTGTCCTACGTCATTGGCCAATGCCATTCCGCGCATTTTCCAGGATGACACCCCTGAGGACAAAAAGGCAGTTCAGCCGGTGCTCAATCAGGTCGTCTTCTACCCGCTAAAGGATTTTACCGGCACGATGAAGACCATCGAATGGAGCAAGGCTCCCAACATTCCCGGCCCGAAATCAACCGGCGAGGAAACGAAATGGGTGGTGCCGGATAAGTTCTTCGAAGAGCTCGGTCAGGCGCTCGACACCGTCGATCCCTTGCCGGGAGAGGAGGCGATGTATCAGCAGTTCCGTCTGCTGCTCGACGTGGCCGCCAAAGACCCGGAATTGAGGAAGGTGCTGATTGCGACCGCCATCGACACGGAGGAGAAGATCATCCACCCGTTCTTCCAGTGGAAGTACAACGGACGACCAGCTGGCAATGGGTGGAACCGCTCGACCAACAACGCGCAGTGGGGCATCGACTATTACAACCGAACGGGCACGGCCAGATCGAACATGTTCGACAACCGGCCGAACGAAACTCAGTATTTTTACACCGACCTGGATGGTGCGGGTGGAGAACTGACTGGCAACGGCAAATACGAGATCACCTTCGCGAAGGGAGAGGAACCGCCGGTCGACGGATTCTGGTCGCTGACGCTCTACAACGACAAGCATCTGTTCTATCCGAACGATCTCAAGCGCTATTCGCTCGGCACCAAGAACAAGAACCTCAAACGCAACGCCGACGGCTCGCTCACGCTCTATGCAGGCGCGAAGTCGCCGGGCGGGGACAAGGAGGCGAACTGGCTGCCGGCGCCGGGCGGCAACTTCTCGCTCTACATTCGCGCCTATTGGGGCAAGGAAGGCATTCTCGACGGCTCCTGGAAGCCGCCGGTGATCAAGAAAGTGTCGTGACGACGTAACCACAGGATCATCAGTGGAGAATGCAAGATGACCTCAGTTCGCAGCCGTTTTCTGTCATTGTCTGCTCTCGTCGGCGCGACCGTCATCGCGATCGCGTCAGCTCGTGCCCAATCCGGCCGTTTCGATGAGCTGTCCAATCTTCCATTCGAGCAGAACCGTCCGACCAAGCAAACAGCGCAGACGCTGAAGGACGAGCTGCTGTTTCAGCGGGCGACCCAAACCTATTTGTGGGCGATGCCGCTCATCAACACGCTGGGCATGAAGGTCGGCGCCGAAGAGGCTTTCGGCACCGGCTACAACGTGATGCCGGTCTGGACCAAGCGGCTGGATGCCAAAACACACATCACGACGCCCAATTCCGATTTGATCTACGCGATGACCTTCGCGAACCTTGCCGAGACCGGCCCGCTGGTGTTCGAGGCGCCGCCCAAGCTGCAAGGCATTTTGCTCGACTTCTGGCAGCGCCCCATTCCCATGGACGGCGGCGAATATTTCGGCGACGTAGGACTCCCCGGGCCGGACGGCGGCGCGGGTGGCAAGTTTCTGCTTCTGCCGCCAGGCTACAAGGGAAAGGTGCCGAGCGGCTATTACGTCTATCGTTCCGGCACCAACAGCGTATTCATCTTCTTGCGATCGTTCTATCAGGATCCCAAGAATACCGCACCTGCCGTCGACGTGATCAAGCAGACGCGGATTTATCCTTTGGGCAAGGAGTCCTCCGCGAAGCCGATGAGCTTTCCCGATGCGTCCGGAAAATCTCTGAACATGCTCCCCCGCAATAGCGTGGCGGCGTTCGAGCAACTGCAGCAGTTGCTCGACATTGAAGGTGCCAACCTCGCGGAGCCGGACTGGCTCGGCATGCTTGACGGCATCGGCATCTCCCAGGATCGGCCCTTCAAGCCCGACGACAAGACTCGCGCCATTCTCGATGCCGCGGCGAAAACGGCCTACAAGACGAGCCGCGTCATTGGATTCCAGGGTGGGGTCGAGGGCGCTGATTTCCGTGTCTACCCGGATCGCAAGTGGCTCAATCCGGTCAACAACATGAAGTCCCGTTGGCCGAAGGCGATGACCGACCTGAGTTTCACCGAAAGAGGTGCCGGTTATCGCGCGCTGGATGCGCGGACCTGGTTCTTCACCGATTATTATTCGATCAGTCCCGGCATGGTCTCGATGACGCCGGGCAAGGGCGCATTCTACATGATCGGCTTCGAGGATGCCGACGGCGACCCGCTCGTGGGCGATCGAAGCTATGTCGTGAACCTACCGAAGGATATTCCCGCCGCGTTGTTCTGGTCGGTGACGCTCTACGAAGCGGAGAACGCATCCGGCCTTGACAATGGCCAACCATTCCCGTCGCGGGGCAAGCTGGACAATCCCGTGAAGAATGCCGATGGCAGCACCGACATGTATATCGGGCCAAAGGCACCTGAAGGCAAGGAAGGCAATTGGCTTGCGACAGTGCCCGGCAGAGGCTTCTTCGCAATCCTCAGGCTGTACGCCCCGACAGAACCCGCGATCGATGGCAGTTGGAAGCCCGGCGACATCAAGAAAGTCAACTGATCGAAAGAATGTCTGATCTGAACAGGAGCGCTCGATGAAAACCGCACCGATCGATCAATCAAAGATGAATCGTCGCGACACAATGAAGCTCGGCGTTGGCACGGCCGCGCTCGCAACAATGGGCGCGGGAGCCGCCGCTTCAGTAGCCGTTGCGCCCGATGTGGCGCAGGCGCAGCAATCTGCAAAGGGTGCTGTTCCGCCTCCCACCAATTCAACTGCGAAATCGTTATCCGCGACTGCAAACACGGCACTCTCCAAGGAATACGTCCAGATGGTCGGCCGCTTCGCCTACTTCTGGGCGTGGCCACTGGTCAACAGCTTCAATCGGCGCGTTGCCCTGACGTCCGTTCCGGAGCCGGGCTTGCGCGGAGGCGTGCTTCCGAACGCGCCTCTTGGCCAGGTTTGCATGCTGACCGATTACATTTCTCCAGAGCAGCGATTTGTCGCGTGTCCAAACCAGGACGTCGCCTACGGCTTCGGCTTCGCCTCGCTCGACGAGAACCCGGTGATCTACCAAGTGCCGGACTTCGGCAATCGCTTCTTCGTATACGCCGCCTGGGACGCAAGAACCGACTCGTTTGCGGAGATCGGCCAGCAGTACGGCTCGAAGCCGGGCTTCTACCTTCTGGTCGGCCCCAACTGGACGGGGAAGGTGCCGGAGGGAATCATCAAGACATTCCGCTCCTCCACCGAACTCGCTGCGCTGTGCCCGCGCGTCTTTCTGAATGATACCGCCGAGGACAAGCGCGCGGTCCTGCCTATCCTGAGTCAAGTCATGGCCTACCCGCTCAGCCAGTTCGACGGCAAAATGAAGACGAAGGACTGGACCAAAGTTCCGCACTTCCCGACGCCTTCCGGAGCGGAGTCGGGCGAGGTCAAGTGGGTCGATCCGGAGAAGTTCTTCGGCGAGCTCCCTGACGTGCTCGACAGGGTTCCGCCGTTGCCTGGTGAAGACACCACCTACGCGATGGTCCGTTCGGTGCTGACAGCCGCAGAGAAAGATCCAGAATTAAAGCAGGCGCTAAAGGAGGCGGCCATTGCTGCGGATAAAGAACTCATCCCCCCGCTCTTCCACTGGAAGCACAACGGGCCCGCTGCAGGCAATGCTTGGTATTCACCGGTCAAAAATGCCGATTTCGGTGCAGACTATGTCGTCCGCACAGCCGTCTCGAAATCGAACATGTACGAGAACCGGTTCAACGAAACAAAGTACGTCTTCACTGATACCGATGCCGAAGGCACGCCATTAAACGGCAACTCGACATACGCGTTGACCTTCCCGTCTGGTCAGCTTCCGCCGGTCAACGGCTTTTGGTCGCTCACTCTCTACAACAAGCACCACTTCTTCAATCCCAATCCCCTGCAACGCTTCTCGCTAGGAACAAAGAATCAGGGACTGCAGAAAAACGCGGACGGTTCGCTGACCCTCTACGCGGGCGCGAAGTCTCCCGGGAGCGACAAGGAATCAAACTGGCTTCCCGCGCCGGCGACACCGTTCTCACTCTACATCCGCGCTTATTGGCCGAAGCAGGAAGTGATCGATGGTTCATGGAAGCCGCCGGTCATTCGGAAGGCGTGACGCACCCATGCTGGAGCCGAGCTGGCGCCTGGCCGGGGATTCTTCTCGATCTTGCGCCTCTACGGCTCAGAAGAGGCGGCCGTCAACTATAGCTGGAAGCCGGGCGACTTCGAAAAAGCGCAATGACTTGAGTCCTCTCCGTTGGGTGAGAAGCGATTCAAGCCATTGAAATGACTCGACTTCATTTTCGGTCGGGCTCTCAGGATGAGGAACATGCGGCCGGATTATGTTGCTTTGACTAATTGCCTACCGCCACCGCCGGTGCAGCCACAGCCACTGTTCCGGATGCTCGCGGACCCAGCCTTCCACCACGCTCGTGATTGCCTGCGTCGTGCCCTGGATGTCGATCTTGCCATCGGCGTCGCGTACCGGCTTAACCTCCTCGGTGAGCTCGCCGCCGAAGCGGCCGCCGGGCTGGCGGATGATGCGGACTCCGTGGATGGGGCATTCGACCTGGCGCAGCAGGCGCGCCAGCATCGGGTTGGCGCGGGTCTTGCGGCCAAAGAAGGTAACCTCGACGCCGCCGGTCAAATACTGGTCGATCAGCATGGCGACGTGCTTGCCGTCCTGGAGCGCCTGCGCGAGCCGCAGCGGCGCGTCGCGCCCCGCAGGGATCAGCGTGCCCATGTTGACCTGGCGCATCTCCTGGATGATGCGGTCGGCTGACGCAATGTTCGGCCGGCGGTAGAGGATCGCGGCATCGAGCCCATGCGCGACGGCGGCGAGGGCGGGCAATTCCCAATTGGCAAGATGGGCCGCAAAAATCAGCGCCGGCTTGCCGTCGTCCCTGATCTGGTCGAACAGTTCGACGCTGCGCGGCGGCAATTCGATCCGGCTCTTCTCCGGATGGTCGCGGTCATAATCCCAGACATGGTCCATATGGGCGAACTCGGCGCCGACGCGGCCGAGATTGTCCCAGACGCCCATCAGGATTTGTTCGATCTCCTCCGGCGACTTCTCGGGAAAGGCAGCCGCCAGGTTGGCGCGGCCGATGCGGTGCTCGCGCAGGCGCGGGCCGATCAGCTTCGTGACGCGCGCGAAGAAGTCCGAGGTCTTGACCGGATCGAAATAGCGCGTGGTGCGAAGCATGCCGACGGTGGCGGCGCCGATCAGGCCTCCGCCGAGCGATTTGGCAGCCTCCCGCGCGCGGGCCTTGATGCTCGCAGGTAACAGCGCCATGCGTCCGGTCAGGCCGGTTCGCGGGTCAGGATCAACGAGGCGTTCTGGCCGCCGAAGCCGAACGAGTTCGACATGACCGCGGTGACGCGGGCGTCGCGCGCCTTGTTGCCGACGACGTCGAACAGGATCGTCGGATCCGGATTGTCGTAGTTGATCGTCGGCGGAATGCGCTGATGCTCGAGCGTGAGCAGCGAGAAGATCGCCTCGACCGCGCCGGCGGCCGAGATGGTGTGGCCGACCATCGACTTGTTGGAGGTGACCGGAATCTTCTGCGCGAGATCGCCGAACACGGCCGATGTCGTGTTGAATTCCATCTTGTCGTTTTCGGGCGTCGCGGTGCCGTGCGCGTTGATGTGGTCGATCTGGTCCGGCTCCATTCCGGCGTCGGCCAGCGTCTTCTTCATGCAGCCGATGATCGGCTTGCCGTCCGGTGAAGAGCGGGTGCGATGGAAGGAATCGGTGAGCTCGCCGCAGCCGGCGATCACCCCGAGAATCTTTGCGCCGCGCGCGGTCGCGGCTTCATAGCTTTCCAGCACGAGGGCGCCTGCGCCTTCGGCCATGACAAAACCGTCGCGATTCTTGGAGAAGGGGCGGGAGGCCGCCTGCGGCGGATCGTTCTGGGTCGACAGCGCCGAGAGCAGCGAGAAGCGCACCAGCGCTTCGGGATTCACAGTGCCGTCGGTCGCCACGCACAGCGCGGCATCGGTCTCGCCGCGGCGGATCGCCTCGACGCCGAGCTGGATCGAGGTTGCGCCCGAGGCGCAGGCCGTCGACAGCGAGATCGGCGAACCCTTGGTGCCGAATGTTTCGGCGAGATAGGCGGCAACCGAGCCGAACATGAAGCGGTGATGATAGGCGCTGTATTTGCCGCCGCCGGAGATGCGCAAGAGGTCGTCGTAGTTGATGTCGAGCTTGCCGACGGCGCGGCCGAGCTCGCGGCGCTGCGGCCACTCCACCTCGACCGGCGCGACTGCCAGGAACAGCGGGCCCGGGAAATCGCCCTTGGCGCCGATGCCGGCCTGGTCGAGCGCTTCCTGCGTAACCAGATCGGCCATCCGCTCGGACAGGGCGGTGGAGGAGAACGGATCGACGCTGACGAAATCGACCGTGCCGGCCATCGTCGTCCTCAGCCCATCGGTCGGAAAGCGCGTGATGGTGCGGATGCCGGATTCGCCGGCCACGAGCTTCGCCCAATTGTCGGCCTTGCCGGCACCGAGCGAGGTCATGATGCCCATGCCGGTGACGACGACGACGGGGCGCCCGAGTTTGTCGCGTGGTGTAGTCATGTCGATCCCCCGCTAGAGCTAGCTCACGGCCTCGACCAGCGCCATGCCTTCGCCGCGCCAGTGTCCGGCCCCCACCACCACAATCTGGGTGGGCGCTCCCTGCATTTCAATCTCGGTCCCCGTGGAATCGTTCGGCGGGAACAGCGCGCCGCGCGAGATCGAGAGCGCAGCGAGCGCAATCCCGAGCGGGAATTGCGTCTCCATGGTGTGGCCGAACATCGTACCGGTCGATCGCACCGGGAAGTCGGCGTGGCTTTGTAGGAAGCCGTGCTCTTCTGAGGTCGCGGGCTCCGCGCCGGTCGCGCCTGATATGATCGCGCCCTTGCCCGCGTGCATCGGCAGCTTGGCCCACAGCTTCTCCAGCGTCGCCGCCGTGTCGCCGGGCTGCTTGCGCCGGGCCAGGTCGGCGACGACGCTCGAGAGTTTAGCGAACGGCTTTGCGCCGCGCGCTTCCGCGTGCGCCCTCGATTCCAGCACCAGGAACGCGCCGGCCGAGCCGAGTGCGAAGCCGGCGTGATCCTTGCGCGCCCAGACCGGCGCGAACTTGTCCTTCAGGTTGAAGTCGCCGAATTCGTAGAGAACCATGAGGTCCTTGCGCTCGCCGTTATGCGAGCCGCCGATGAGCGCAATGTCGCTCTCGCCCGAGGCGATGCGCGACAGCGCGATGCGTGCCGCGTCTGCGCCCGCGACCTCCTCGCCCATGAAGGTGCGCGAGGTACCGCCGAGGCCGTGCACGATGGCGATGTTGCCGGCCAGCAGGTTGGAGAGCTGGGCCAAAAACAGCGTCGGCCGCAGATCGCTCATCAGCCGCTCATTGAGGAAGCCGGGCGCATTGGCGCCCTTGGCCTCGGCCGTGAGCACGCCGCTGTCGACATTGAGATCGCGCTCGCCGCCGCCGGCGGCCACCACCATGTCGATCTTCGACAGGATATCCTTGTTGCCCTTGATGCCAGCGGAATCCAGCGCCAGGCCTGCGGCATAGGTGCCGATGCGCTGCCAGGCTTCCATCTGGCGCTGGTCGCCCTTCTTCGGGATCTGGGCGTCGAAGGAGACCGGCATCAGCGGATGCACGACGCAGGGTGCAAAACCCTTCTCGTCGACATTGATGCGCCGCTCCTGGAGCGCGGCCCAGTTGGCGTCCAGCCCCTCGCCGAGCGAGGTGGCGAGCCCAATGCCGGTGATCCAGACTTCCGTCTGGCCCGGTTTCGAAGCGGGAGTGTCAGTCATGGCGATACGGCCTGTTGCGGAAAGCCGACGCGCTTGGCGATCGCGTCCATATGGGAGCGCATATCCGCATTGGGGAAGGGGATCAGCGTGAAGGTCAGCGTCGAATTCGCGCGCAGCTTGCCGCCGACTCTGATCTTGGCTTCGGTCACGGCATAGCCCGAGCCTTCGTGGGCCATGCTCGCCTCGATGCTCATGAGATCGCCGGGGAAGACCGAGCCGCGGACCTTGGCCTCCTTGACGGCGGCCAGGATCGGCATGCGTTCGAACTTGAACACGCCGAGCTGAAGCCAGCCCGAAGCCTGCGCCATCGATTCGATCAGGAGCACGCCGGGCATCAAGGGATAGCCCGGGAAGTGCCCCTCGAAGATGGTGCTCTCCTTCGGGACCTGGGCTTCGACGACGATCTTCTTCTCGTCGACGTTGAGGTCGACGATGCGATCGATCATGTGGAAGTATTCGAGTTGCATGACAGCGCGCTTAGGCGCTCGCGCCCTTGGCCGCAACCAGCTCGTCGATGCGCGCGCACAGGTTCTTCAGCACGAAATACTGCTCGGTGGTCGCCTTGCCGTCGTTGACCTCCTGGGTCCACTTTTCCAGCGGTAGCTTGATGCCAAACTGCTTGTCGATCGCGAACGCGATGTCCAGGAAATCGAGGCTGTCGATGCCGAGATCATCGATGGCATGGCTATCCGGCGTGATCGTGTCGCGCGGGATGTCGCAGGTTTCAGCGATGATCGTAGCGACCTGATCGAATGTGGAGGACATCACTAAGCCTTTGATATATTGCGGATATTTGTCATATTTTCCAGAGTGGCGCGGTGGGTGGGCATCGCGCCCCGAATGACGCCCTCAACCCCCCTCTGGCCGGGTCGAAAGCCCGTATATCGGAGCGCCGCCCTGAGTTCAATGGAGCCGGACAGGCCCGGGGACAGAGCTGGGGATGCCGTTCCAACGGCCCTCCGGCGAGCGGCTTCGGCCAGGGGGCCTCCGAGCGGCCATGCCTAGATATGCGGCGTCGTGATCCTGGCGCAGTCCCGCCGGCCCATCAGCACGCAATCCTGGGTCCGCCGCAGGTCGGCGATGCTGACCGCGAGCCAGATCCCGATCGCGGTCAGCGCGATGGTGAAGGCCAGCGCTGCGATGTTGGCAAGCATGCGATGACGGAAATCGTCGGGCTCCTCGCGCGGCCGCTCGTAGCGCGACAGGTCGAGCGGCTCGGGTGCTGCGTGCAGCGGCTGCACAATGCCGCTGCCCCGCCGGATCGGCGGGGAGGGTGTGGTCCGCGGCCTGAACTGGAGCACCTGATGCTCGTCGCCCGAGGCTATGGGCCGCTGGGATTTCATGGCGTGGGGATCACTCCGAAGCAGCGAATTTTAGATAGCATACGTGGCACAAGCGTTGCAGAAAATCTTCTCAACGCGCACGTGCATTGCGCGTTCGCATGATCCTTCATCGGGGGCTGTGAACGATCGCAGGGCAGGTTGTCATCCCGGCGTCAGGGACGCGTGGGTTGCGCTGCAACAACAGTCGAAGAGCTTGCGCCTCTCGCTGCCGGAACATGGGCTTGTGATCTCGTTGGGCGAGCCGACTGCATTTTGTTGCGGCGGAGCCCGTGGCATAATCCGGGGAACCCTGGACCATCAGTTGCAACCATATGAGGGGGCCTTCGACCATGACCACCAACGCGCGCGAACCGAGAGTGCATCCGGTGCCGATCCTGTCGCTTCGGCCGACGCAAATGACGGTCGGCATGCGCGAGGTCAAGGAGAAGCGCAAGCGCTGGCGCGAGCATGGCAACAAGAAGCAGTCCGACCTGCTCGGCACCCACATGATTCCCGTCGTGTACGGGCCGGACCAGCGCTATTACGTGATCGACCATCATCATCTCGGCCGTGCGTTGCACGACGAAGGCATCAAGGAGGTGCTGGTGACCATCGTCGGCGATCTCCGGATGGTCGAGCGCGAAGCGTTCTGGGGCGTGATGGACAACAAGCGCTGGGTCTATCCTTACGACGCCAAGGGCGAGCGGCGGCCGTTCCGCGATCTGCCGAAATCGGTCGTCGATCTCAAGGACGATCCCTTCCGCAGCCTCGCCGGCGAGCTTCGCCGCATGGGCGGCTTCGCCAAAGACACCACGCCGTTCTCCGAATTCCTGTGGGCCGACTATCTGCGCCGAAAGCTCTCGCGCAAGGCGGTCGACGCCAATTTCGACAAGGCGCTCGAGAAGGCGATGGCGGCGGCCAAGAGCAAGGATGCGATCTATCTGCCCGGCTGGTGCGGGCCGGCGGACGACGACTAGGGCCGCGGGAATCCCAGCAACAGCGATGTGGCCTAGTCAGGGCGTTTTCATCTTCACGATGATGGCGGCCGTTCCGCCGCTGATTGCCGTTTTGCGTCGGGATATTCGGGCATTGCTCGTGAGCTTGCTGATCGGCGTCCTGGTGTGGCTGCTGGCCCGCTATTCATATCTCGTGCCGATTGCGATCCTGCTGCTGGTTGCTTCGTTCGGATTGGTTTGCGGCGGATTGCGCTCACGCCTGCCGGCGCCCCCGGGAGAGGCGGCGCCGTCGACGCTCGGCTGCATCAGCCATGAGACGCTGCACGCGGCGATGTTTCGCGAATGGATCGTCAATGTCGGCCAGCGCCCGGCGCCCGCGCGGCTCGCCCATGTCATGATCGAATTGCGCGAACGCCTGCGGATCGTCGGGCGCGTGGACGGCAACAATTTCGAGATGCCGCTGACCCAGGAGCAGATCGGCGAGGCCTTGGGCATCACCGCGGTGCATGCCAACCGCGTCATCAAGCAATTGCGTCAGGACGGCATCGTCGAGCTGCACCGCGGCAGCGTTACCGTGCTCGACGAGCGAAAATTTATGGAACTTGTGGACTTCGACGGACGCTATCTGCACCAGTCGCCAACGCTTTGATTGGACCTCCTCTACGACTTCCGCTGGCTCCAGTCATCGAGCGTCGGCGTCGCCATGTCGAAACGGTCGCGGATGGTCGAGCAGGTGCTGCCGCCGAGCCGGGCGATGGCATCGAGCCGGGCAGGATCGATGTGCAGGCGCTCGGCGTCGACGACGTCGGCGTGATAATGCGCAAACAAAATCTCGCCCATGATGATCTGGCGCGACTTGCCGAGCTCAAGGGTGATATGGCGGCGGCATTCGAATGCGGCCGGAGCCTCCTTGATCCAGGGCGACGCCACGGTCTTGCCCGGCATCGCGGTCAATCCCGCCGCCTTCAACTCGTCATGCTCCGGCGCGAACGGCACGGCGCAGACATGCATGGCTTCCGCGATCGCATGCGAGACGATGTTGACGGTGAAGACCTCGGTCAGGCGGATGTTGAGACCGGTGTCCTTGAAGCGCATGTCCGGATGGTTCTCAACCCCTAGCGCCAGGATCGGCGGATCGGCCGACAGGCAATTGAAGAAGCTGAAGGGGGCCGCATTCACGCGTCCCTCGGGATCGACCGTCGTCACCAGCGCGATCGGCCGCGGCACCACGGTTCCGATCAGCAGCTTGTATTTGTCGCGCGCCGACAGCGCGCGGAAGTCGAAGGTCACGTCGTCAGGTTGGTAAGCAGGCGTATCCATCATTCACTCTCGATCGACGGCGCACCGGCATGCGCCTGGAGGAAGCGCTCTTCCCACCACGAGAACAGCATGTCGCGCAGTGCTGCGGCATCGTCCTCGCCATAGATGTCGCTGCGCTTGACGGCGTCGAAGGCCGCAAGCTCTTCGGCCGACAGCGCGACCGGCAGTTCGGTGATTCGGATCGGCGTGTTCGGGAACTCCGGCCGGTAGGCGGGGTCGCGCCGCAGCGGCCGATCGGTCTTGATGGTCGGATTGCGGAAATCCTTCGGCGTGCGCTGGCTTGCCAGCGTCGGCGTCTTCGGCACGCGCGCGAGATCAGCTTCCGTTGCCGCAAACACCGTCAGCTTCAGCGGCTTCAGCGCGAAATTGCTGGTGCGCATCACGTCCGCGCCGCAGACATTGGGCACCGCCAGCACGTCCATCAGCGCCAGCAGGTCGACATGGTCGCCGGCCTTGGTTGTCTGTCGCGTCATGTAGGCATGGCCATCCTCGTCGACGCCGGTGCACATGAACAGGTTGAAGGAATCGTGCACGTCGTCAGGCGTCAATCCGTATTCGCGCTGCGCTTCGGCCTGGATGTCATGACAATTGGTGTGCACCGAGAAGCCGTAGGACGCCTCATAGACATAGGCGCTGCATCGGGGGAACAGCACGTCGTTGCGGCCTACCGTGTCCTCGAGAATGTAGAGCATCGCGCGCTCCCGCGGCGGCGCCGACCACATGAAGGTGCCTTTGGTCGGATGAAAGCCGTGCACCGTGCGGGTTCGCCCGCAATGCATGAACTCCTTGTAGTCGTGCAGGTTGAAGCAGTTGAAATCGGCGCACTGGCCGCCTTCGACCTGCGCGATGCGCAGGATCTGCCCCTTCAGGAGCTCGATGGCCTTGCCGGTGCCTGGCTCCAAAACGTGTTCGAACAGGATGGGGCGCTCGCTCATCGCACCGGCTCCAGATCGTTCGGCCTGGCCTTGGTCTCCGCCTTCCGCGCAGCCGCGTATTCGCGCACGGCCAGCCGCACCAGGGCGGCGCGGTCCGGCGCGACGCCGCTGGCGATGGTCCGGTCTATCAATTCGAGCTGCTGCTGGTTGAGCCGCAGTTTGATCATTGTCTCGGTCAAATTGGCCTCCGGAATGCGGTTTCTGACAATTCTTGTATACAGTTGTAAATCGCTCGGCGACCGTGGCGGCGTCCCGGCGGTGGTTGCATTCTTGGCGATTATCGGCAGTTTCAGCGATCAATCGAGTGCAAACTTTGAGCGGGCGAGTGCCGAATCTTCGCGCTGCGCGGCTAAAATCCCCTCATTATGTGTACAGTTGAAGATGATATTGTACACCAGATTTCGCCGATCAATGCCGACCGGCATCCCCAGCGCGACGGTCCGATGAGCAAGAAATCCTCCCGCGTCGATCTCGCCTGCCAGGCGCTGCGCCAGGCCATCATCGAGCAGGCGTTGCCGCCGGGCACTAAGCTTCCCGAGGATGAGCTCGGCATGCGCTTCGGCATGAGCCGAACGCTGGTGCGCGAGGTGCTGGCGCAATTGCAGTCGGAGGGCCTGGTTGATGCGCCGCCGCGGCGGACCGCGACCACGGCCAGGCCGACGCTGGACCAGGCCAAGGAGATCTTCGAGACCCGCCGCATGCTGGAGCGCGAGGTGGTGCGCCTGGTGATTGCGCGCTGGCAACCGCGATTTGGCGCGGAGCTGGAGGGCCATGTCCGTGCCGAGGAAGCCGCGCGTCAGGCCGGCGAAGCGCGGGTGTCGATCCGGTTGGCCGGCGAATTCCACACCCGGCTCGGCGAGATGGCCGGCAATACGCTGATCCGCCGCTATCTCGGCGAAGTCGTGTCGCGCTGCTCGCTCATTCTTGCGCTCTATGGCCGGCCGCACTCGGCCGATTGTGCTGTCAACGAGCATCGCGAGATCGTGGCGGCCTTGCGGGCAGGGAATGCCGACGCCGCGATCAGGATCATGGATCATCATCTCGGTTCGGTCGAGCAACGCGCGCTGCTCGACGGGGATTCGGCGGCGGGATTTGATCTCGGCGCGGTGCTGTCGCGCTACAGCGAAGCCCTTGCTGCCAGCGGCTCGACCAAGGTTGCGCGACTTCCTAAACCCAAGGCGCTTCCGAAATCCAAGGCGAGGGGGAAGCGATGATCACCGCCAACCCGCCTTAGCCGCCGCTTCGACGTCACCGCTTCATTTCTTGTGTTTGCCATCGCCGTGCGCCGCGACGCCACGGCCGACCACGGAGTATTGCCAATGACCACGCATTCATTCTCCCGCCGCGGCTTTCTGGGCGGCGTTGCCGTAAGTCCCTTCGTGCTCTCCGGCCTCGGCGCACCGGCACGCGCCGCTGATATCACCGTCGGCATCATCTATGTCGGCTCGCGTGCCGACTATGGCTGGAACCAGGCCCATGCCGTCGGCGCGCAGGCGCTGAGGGCAATTCCGGGCGTCAAGGTCGTCGAGGAGGAGAACGTTCCGGAGACGGCGGCGGTGGCGAAGACGATGGAATCGATGATCAACATCGACGGCGCATCGCTGCTGTTTCCGACCTCGTTCGGCTATTTCAACCCGTTCATGGTCGACGCCGCCAAGAAATATCCCAAGGTCGAGTTTCGCCACCCGACGTCGCTCTGGCAGGCCGACAAGCACCCGTCCAATGCCGGCGGATATTTCTGCTATCTGGACCAGGGCCATTATGTGAACGGCATCGCCGCCGGTCTTTCGACCAAGTCCAACAAGATCGGCTACATTGCCGCAAAGCCGATTCCGCTGGTGCTGCGCAATGTCAATTCGTTCATGCTGGGCGCGCGCAAGGTCAATCCCAATGTCACGGTGCAGCTGATCGTCACCGGCGATTGGGCGCTTCCGGTGCGCGAGGCGGAGGCGGCCAATGCGCTGGTCGACGCCGGTTGCGATGTCATTGCCTGCCACATCGACAGCCCCAAGGTCGTGATCGAGACCGCGGAAAAGCGCGGCGTCAAGAGCTGCGGCCACAACGCCGACCAGGCCAATCTGGCGCCGAAGGGCTTCATCACCGGCGCCGAACTGAAATGGGGCACCATCTACAAGAGTTTTGCCGGCATGATCGCCAGGGGCGAGAAGCTGCCGAACATGATGATCGGTGGATACGACAAGGACATGGTGGCGAGCTCCGCCTTCGGCGCCGGTTGCAGCGACGCCGGCCGCAACGCCGCCATGGCCGCGATTGCCGAACTGAAGGCGGGCAAGCCGATCTTCGCCGGCACCGTGAAGAGCAACACCGGCAAGGTCATCAGCGACAAGGATACGGGGCTCTACGATCCCTCGCTCGAGCACACCGACTATCTGGTGGAGGGAATCATCGGCACCGTCTGACGCGCGTGCGCGTCCGGCTGTGACATTATTTCGCGCTTAGCGGCTGCTGTAAGGGTCCACAGCAGCCGCTAAACACAGGCCGCTTCAGCGCAGGATCTCATGCAGCACCTCGCCGTCGACGTCGTGCGGCCTGAGGATATCGTTGTGGACGGCGGTCGAGCCGGTGGCGATCTCGATATGCGAGACGGCAGTCAGCGACGGCGACGCCGTCACGTTTTGCAGTGCCACTGCGCCGCGGCGGCTCAGCCGCGCCAGGCCGCCGTCACGCGCCAGTACGCCTTCTTCGATGAATTGCTGGATGAAATTGGGCTTGGCGCCGTCGAGCGAGATCAGCACGACTTGCGACTTGCGGCCGTGATGATCGCCGTCGTGGTCGTGGTTGCGGGAGTTGCCGAAGTCGCGGTCGCGGTCGTCGCCGTCGGCGCGTGCCGGCACTGCTACGCCAGCCAGCGATGTGGCGAGCGACATAGCCGATATCAGGGAAAAAAGGCTCTTCTTGTTCATGTGAACGCCCCCAAGCTCGCTGCGCGATTCTCGCGCGGATGTGGTCTGGAACGGGGAGCGATTATCGAGCGTGCCCGACGACGCGGATGTGACACGGGTACGTCGCAGCGATTACGTCGAGGGGGTGTCAGCGCGCAATCGTTGTCGCGCGATGCAAGGAAGGCATGCCGTCGCTTTCGAAAAGATCGTGATCGAACAACGATCTAAAGCGCGATGATGACGATGCCGAACATAATCGTGCCTGGCCGCAAGCGACGAAGTGGAACCCGATCGTTTGCGCGAGAATCAACGCAATCAGGAGACAACGCTCACATCAGTCGCGTTGGAATATCCTGGCACCGGGGTAGATGCGGCGGGCGTAAGTCACGACCAGCCCGCGATCCTGGGTTTCCAGGAAAGGAGTCCGGATCTGACATGACCCGACGATGAGGTGCCACAGGCCATTGAGCTTCTGAATGACGACGTTCATTTGAGTGTTCCTCGAAAACCCTGCATTTCGGCAAAAGCTGCTTGTCGCTGCAGGCTTGCGATTCACGATCGTGATCGCGGGCGCAAAATTCCAAACACGGCTCGCGCCCACTGCAAAACGACGGTGACTATTGTTGGTCGCGCTATTCGTGAGTGAAGTTCGCGCTGTCCATGCGTCGCTTCGGATTAGTCCGCGAGCATAAGGGCCTCTCGCCGTCGCTCAATTGTACGAGCCTATGCAGAGGGCATAAAAAGGGATGAACGGGCTATACGAAGGTATGCCAACCGCATTGCGGCAGGCGGCGTCACGAACCGCACCACATCACAGTCTTTTGAGTGAAATCATTTTCCGGGCCGCACGAAAAGGTCCTGAAACAAAGCCGTTCCATCTTCGTGGCGATCGAGCCCACAAAGGAGGAAGAAATGCGTCGTCTGGTCTTCGCCGCCGCGATGCTCGCGGTCGCCTCAATAGGGTTTCACACGTTCATCTCGGCTTCGCTTGCGGCAGCTCGCGAGGCCAAGGCAGCGACGTTTTCCGAACGTTTTGCCCCGGCGCTTGAGTTGATGGCGAAGCGCTAGCGCTCGTGCGTCTCCGCCTCGTGCGGGTCGTCCCTGCCGCCGAGCGCTCGGTGCAGCCGGCGCTCGATGCGCCGGCCGATCGTGAGCAGCAAGAAGGCGAGCGCCAGCGCGGCCAGGACGATCTTCCATTGGCCAACACCACAGGCAATGCCGAGACAGGCGGCGAGAAAGGTGCAGGCGGCGCTGGTCAGGCCGCGCACGCGAAAACGTTGACTCTCGTGAACGATGACGCCGGCGCCGAGAAAGCCGATGCCGGTGAGGATGCCCTGGATGACTCGGCTTGCGGCATCGGTGATCTTGCCGGGCTCTGCGAACTGCACGGCGAGCAGCACCACCGTGGCGGTGGAGAGGCCGACGATGCCGAGTGTCTTTAACCCGATTGGCTTGCCGTGCAGGTCGCGGTTGAGTCCGATCGCGCTGCCGGCAAGCGTCGCAACGCCAAGGCGCAGCAGGATGTCGGGCCAGTCGAGCTCCGTCATGGCTTGTAAGTCACTTTTTGGGCAAACGTCCCATCAGATAGAACTCGTCGTTCGGCCGCATGCCGGTGAAATTCGCCAGCCGGTTCGACAGCGCGAAGAAGGCCGAGATCGCGGCGATGTCCCAGATGTCGTCGTCGCTGAAGCCGTGCGGCTGGAGCGCGGCGAAATCATCCTCGGAGATCAGCTGCGCCTCCGCCGAGACCTTCATCGCGAAATCGAGCATCGCCTTCTGTCGCGGCGTGATGTCGGCCTTGCGGTAGTTCACCGCGACCTGGTCGGCGATCACTGGGTTCTTGGCGCGGATGCGCAGGATCGCGCCATGGGCGATCACGCAATACTGGCACTGGTTCGCCGCCGAGGTCGCCACCACAATCATCTCGCGCTCGGCCTTGGTGAGGCCGCCGTCCTTCTCCATCAGCGCGTCGTGATAGGCGAAGAAGGCGCGGAACTCGTCCGGACGATAGGCCAGCGTCAGGAACACGTTCGGCACGAAGCCGCTCTTGTCCTGCACCGCGAGGAGGCGCGTGCGGATGTCGTCGGGCAACTTGTCGAGGGCGGGGGCGGGGAAGCGTTTTGTGGACGGAGGCTGCGGCATGACGGTTATTCCCGGTTGATCTCGCGACGGGCGGACCATAGTTGATCATCATCGGCCGCGCAAAGCGCGGACGCCGCGCGGGGAACGCGATCCTACGCGCGTGCGAATTTGAGCTCGCTGATTTTCGACACGATCGTCTTCAGAAGTGGTGACGTGTTGGCCTCGTTGTAGCCGAGCGACAGGTCGATCGTCGGTGGCACGCCGCCCAGCACCCGGTAGGTTACCGTGGAAGGCAGCAGATTGCGCGCGTAGAGCGGCATCAACGCGATTCCACCGGTCGATGCTACGAGCGATATCGCCATCGAGAGATTGTCGACGAGATGGTCGGGCGTAAGATCGATGCCGAGGCGTTGTCCGTAGGCGTCGGTCACCGCGCGCAGCGCCGGAGACTTGTCGTGGGGCACGCCAACCAGTTGCTCGCGTGCGATGTCATCGGCCGTGATCGCGTCGCGTGCGGCCAGGCGATGCTCCGAGGGCATCAGCACGATCAGCGGCTCGTCGATCAGCCGCGTGAACACGACGCCGGCCGCCCGCCGTTCGTGCCGCAGGAAGGCGAGATCAATCTTGCCGCGCATCAAGCCGTCGGCGAGGTCGGGTGATGACAGGCTGAGGATGACCACCTCGGTGCTCGGAAGCTCGTCGCGCATGATGCGCATCACCGCCGGCAGCCAGTCGAATTCGTACCCGGTCAGGAAGCCAAGCACGAATGAGGCTTTTGCTGGCGTTGCCGCACGCCGCGTTGCCTCCTTCGCCGCTTCCACCTGGAGCAAGACCACCCGGGCGTGGTCGAGGAACACGCGGCCGGCGGCCGTCAGCCCGACGCCCTTGGCGCCGCGAATCATCAGCTCGCAGCCAAGCTCGGCTTCGAGGTCGCGCATCTGCCGGCTGAGCGAGGGCTGCGCCGTGTGCAGCCGCTTCTCGGCGGCGACGGTGAGGCTGCCCGCTTCGGCGACGGCGACGAAATAGCGGAGGTGGCGCAGATCCAAGAGGGATACTTTCTAGGCATGGGATCCTAGCAACAAAGTCTTTTTCCTGAGGCGCGGCAAGGCCTATTTCAGGCTTCATCGCGGTCTGTTTGAAGGGTTTACCGGTTTAGAGGAACCATGAATCCAGACGCGTGAGGCATGAATAGTCAATTGCTTTCGAAAGGAAATGTCATGACTACCCAAGTCAACACCCCCGTCGTCCTGATCACCGGCGCGCTGACGGGCATCGCCCGCGCCACCGCTTTCGCTTTTGCGCAGAAGGGCGCCAAAATCGTCGCGTCCGGCCGCCACGACGAGACCGGCAATGCCCTTGCCGCCGAATTGCGCGCCGCAGGCGCGGAGGCGGAGTTCGTTCGCGCCGACGTACGCCACGAGGACGATGTCCGTGCACTGGTCGACAAGACCGTCGCGCGCTTTGGTCGCCTCGACATCGCCGTTAACTCAGCCGGCACCGAAGGCAAGCCCGGTCCGGCGACCGAGCAGACGCCGGAAAGCTATGCCGCCACCTTCGACACCAACGTTCTCGGCACCGTGCTCAGCATGAAGCACGAGCTGCGGATCATGCAGGCGCAGGGCAGTGGCAGCATCGTCAACGTCTCATCGACCTTCGGACACGAGGGTGGCGCGAATGCCTCGATCTATGCGGCGAGCAAGCACGCGGTCGAAGGGCTGACCAAGTCGGTCGCGCTGGAAGTCGGCAGCCTGGGAATACGCGTTAACGCCGTGGCGCCAGGACCGGTTCAGACCGGCATGCTCGACCGCTTCACCGGTACCGAAGACGTCAAGGCCTACCTCGCGACGCTCAATGCCCAGAAGCGGATCGGCCAGCCCGACGAGATCGCGCGAGCGATCCTCTACATCAGCTCGGCGGATGCGAGCTTCGTCACGGGGCACATCCTGACGGTCGACGGCGGCAAGTCGGCGGGCTGACGGCGGCGGGCCGGCTGGCAAGCCGGCCCGTCTCTGCCTCTTTCAATCTCGTACAATCGTGGAAAACTTTTCATGTCATCCGATCAACTGAAGCTTTATGAATCAAGCGGCTCCCCCAACTCGCGCAGGGTCCGCATCTTCCTTGCCGAGAAAGGCATCTCCGCCTCGCGCATTCCCGTCGATCTCGGTTCCAGGGAGCAGTTCTCCGAGGCGTATGTCCGGATCAATCCGCGCCGTGTCGTGCCGACGCTGGTGCTCGCAGACGGAACAGGGATCGGCGAGGTGCCGGCCATCCTGCGCTATCTCGAGGAGGTCTATCCCGGCACGCCGCTGCTTGGCACTTCGCCAAAGGACAAGGCGCTGGTGACGATGTGGGAGCGGCGGATGGAGCTCGAAGGTTTTGCCGCGGTGATGGACACTGTTCGCAACGCGGCTGCCGGCCTCAAGGGCCGCGCGATCTCCGGTCCGCACGACTACGCGCAGATTCCGGAACTCGTCGCGCGCGGCCGCCAACGGATTGCGGACTTCTATGCCGACCTCGAGGTGCGTTTCACTGAGGTGCCGTTCGTTGCCGGCGACCGCTTCAGCGTCGCCGACATCACGGCCATCGTCACCACCGACTTTGCGGCCAAGGCGCTAGGACTGCCGATCCCCGAAACCAACGTTGCGTCACAGCGCTGGTACGCGCTGGTCGCGGCGCGGCCGAGCATGGCCGCGTAGCCGGTACGAAGCCGAGGGCATATGTTCAAGACATCCGGGTGTTTTGCCCGACGCGTCAAGGCGCGCGCACAAAAATATTCCTATTTACAGAAATTCGGATTTGTCGTATTAAATCGCCCGTTCCGGACCGGCGACAGGGGCGTTTCGCGATCGTCACGAGGCGCGGGCCGGAATGCGATGGCCGCGACGGCGTCGGGCGCGAAGGGCGTTGCAGGGCGGGAATCCGTCACAGGTGCTCCGTGAGCAATGAGCTCTCGCGCGATGACACGGCGCTGACGGCGTCTTCACAGGAGTTCGCGGGTGAGCACACGGCCAGCCCTCGAATTCCCGGCGAAGACGTGCGCGGACGGTCAAGTCGCGTGGTCCTGACGCCCGAATCTGGCGTCAAGTCTTGCCGTGATGCGCCTGGTTCAACCGGGCCGGCGCGTCAGCCACCGGCAAGGTAACGGGGGCAATTGGGTTCGACTCCCCGGGGAGAGCGCGAAGTAAGCCGTCAAACCATTGCGCAGGGAAGGCCGGGCGTTCTCGGTCAAACCTGTGGTCAAAACCGTGTGCATATCCTTGGCGCACGGATCACGGGTGCCAGCCGGCGCCCGGCCTTCCCTGCGCCCTCCTGTTCGAAGGAGGGAGCGACGAAGAGCAAAGCTCGGGCGAAATGCGCCGCGAGAATGCGAAGGTGTGTCTGCGCGCAATCACTGTCATCGCCCGCGAAAAGCGGGCGATCCAGTATTTCAGAGACAGCAATGGGATACGGAGAGGCCGCGGCATACTGGATCCCCGCTTTCGCGGGGCATGACAGCGGAATGTGTGGAGAGCGAGCCGGCTTACCGCAGCGGCTTCTTCAACAGCGAGAAGCGGTCTGGGTCGAGCCCCATCGACGGTTGCAGCATCGGCGTTTCGATGGGGGCGAGCGTCTTGGCCGGCGGTTGCGAAAACACCGGGTCGTTCGGCACGTCGCGCTGCGAGGTGGCGCCGCGCCAGCGCTCGAGCACCGCGCCGACGAAATGCATGTCGTGACCCGACGTTACGGAAGGAACGCTGCTGATGGTGGCTTCGCCGCGTGGCAATTGATGCGGGGGCACCTCCTTGAAGCGCAAGCGCGTCGGCAGCGCGACGCCTTCGCCGAACGCGAGCACCTCGCGGGTGCCGAGCGAGGGCACGAACGACAGCAGGTTCGCTGCCGCATCCGACACTGCGGCGCGCAGCAGCGCCTGGTCGCGTTCGTTGGCAAGGCGCATCGTGAACAGCGTGTTGCACTGGGAGATGATGGTGGCGTCGAGCTCTGCGGGCCGCTGCGTGATGAGGCCGAGATAGACGCCGTATTTGCGGCCTTCCTTGGCGATGCGCGACACTGCCTTGCGGGTCGGCCCGAAGCCGACATTGCGGTCGGCGGAGGCGTAGCGGTGCGCCTCCTCGCAGACGAACAGCATCGGCGAGACGC
Organism: Bradyrhizobium sp. F1.4.3; assembly: GCF_040548375.1. Classification (NCBI taxonomy): domain Bacteria; kingdom Pseudomonadati; phylum Pseudomonadota; class Alphaproteobacteria; order Hyphomicrobiales; family Nitrobacteraceae; genus Bradyrhizobium; species Bradyrhizobium sp. F1.4.3. Next base: position 955,717 of record NZ_JBEPRN010000001.1, on the reverse strand, counting down.
CGTCGCTCCACAGGCCGAAATCGAAGGCCATGCGGCACAGCACCGAGACGACCGAGTCGATCACTTCTGCCGGGAAACCGGCGAGCTGCATGACCGTCATCGGCTTGCCGTTGGCGGGCAGGCGAAACAGATGGCTGATCACCTCGGCCATGGTGTCGCCGCCGACATTGGCGTTGTCGAACATGAAGGCGTAGCGCGGGTCGTTGCGGACAGCCTCGATGCGGGAGATCAGCTTGTGATAGATGATGCGCGAGGAGCGGTTTTCCAGCTTGCCCATGCGCTCGTCGATCAGCGAGATCAAATCGACCAGGCGATACGGCACCGGCGTGTCGACGGTGAAGCCGACCTGCTTGGGGTCGATGCGCTTCAGGCCGAGGCGGTCGGCATTCTGGTACTGGGTGTAGATACCCTTGGCGATCGGGATGACCTCGGCGAGGACATCGAGCTCTTCGGGCACGCCGGCGCGGCCGCCGAACAGCACGTCGACGATTTCCTCGAAATTGAACAGCCAGAACGGCAGCTTCAGGTTTCGCGGGTTGAGCACCAGCGCGCGGTCGCCGAAGCAGCGGCCATATTCGTTGTGGACGTCGAGCAGGAAGATGCGCAGATTGGGCCGCGCTTTGAGGATCTCGTTGAGCAGGAGCGACACGCCGGTCGATTTGCCGACGCCGGTCGATCCCAGCACCGCAAAATGCTTGGACAGCATTTCCTCGACGTCGACATAGGCGACCACGGAGCGGTCCTGCTGAAGGAAGCCGACATTGATCTGGTCCGAACCGGTCGGCGCGTAGATCGTGCGCAGCTCCTGGCTCGTGATCAGGTCGACGGAATCGCCGATGGTCGGATAGTTGGTGACACCGCGCTGAAACTTGGCCTTGTCGGCGGCATTAAGGATTTCGCCGAGCAAGTCGACGGATGCGACGGCAATGTAATCAGCGTTCGAGAGGTTCTCGCACGACACCTCGGTGATCATGGCGACGATGACCGAGCTGGCGCAGCGGATGCTGACGAAGCGGCCGACGGTGGCCCGAACTTCCGAGACCGGCATCTGGCTTGCCGCCAGAAGCCCGACCCGGGCGAGCGATCCGCGTACCGAAATCACGCGTCCAAAGGATGTCACTGGATTGAACCTGGCATGAGTGAGGAGCTTAACCCTGACTATGCGAGCCGGGGCTGCACAAACGGTTAAACGGCTGGCGCGGCGGCTTCGTTAAATCCGCGACAATTCGGCCAATAGGTTTGTTCCCAATGCATACTTGCAGGCGGAAGCGGTCGAAGAGTGCTGCTTTTCTAGGCCGATGGATCGAAATCGGCTTAAGGAAGATTTTACCATTCGGGCAGTCGGCCGATGGCCGCGCAGGTCGAGACCGGCGCCGGCCGGTGGCGCTGGCTCGCCGGAAGACGCGGTTTGGTTTGTTGACGAGACCTAATCATTTGTACATTAGTACAAATGAAGCGGCGGACGTCAGTCTCGCCCCCAGGCTCATGCGCGCATCGTCATTGCGCCCTGTGCCCGATTGCGCGATCCGGTCACGCGGATTGCAGATTATGCCTTGGAGGAAACCATGCAGCCCGAACCGATTTTCGATCTCGCCCATCTCGGTCACATGGAACTGCTGACGCCGAAGCCCGACGAGAGCCTGAAATTCTTCGTCGACGTCATGGGCATGACCGTCAGCGGCCAAAAGGGCGAGTCAGTCTATCTGCGCGGCTGGGACGACTACGAGCGCTATTCGCTGAAGCTGACGGCGTCGAAGACCTCCGGCATGGAGCATATGGCGCTGCGCGCGCGAAGCCAGCAGGCCCTGGAGCGCCGCGTCGCCGCACTCAAAGGTTCCGGCTTCGACATCGGCTGGATCGATGGCGACATGGGGCAGGGGCCGACCTTCCGCTGCCGCGATCCCGATGGCCACATCGTCGAGCTCTATTACGAGACCGAATGGTATCAGGCGCCGCCGGAACTGAAGCCCGCGCTGAAGAACCAGGCCCAGCGTTTTCCCGCGCGCGGCGTCAATGTCCGTCGCCTCGATCATCTCAACTGCCTTGCCGTCAACATCAAGGCCAACCGCGAGTTCTTCGAGAACTATCTCGGCTGCCGGCTGACCGAGCAGATCGTGCTCAACGACGGACGGGAAGCCGCGATGTGGCTGACCATGTCGAACAAGAGCTACGATTTCGCCTATTCGCTCGACCATTCCGGCACGTCCGGCCGCTTCCACCACGTCACCTACGCGCTCGACAGCCGCGAGGAGATCCTGCGCGCCGCCGACATCTTCCTGGAGAACGGCGTCCACATCGAGACCGGCCCGCACAAGCACGCAATCCAGCAGACCTTCTTCCTCTATGTCTACGAGCCCGGAGGCAATCGCGTCGAAGTCGCCAATGCCGGCGCGCGCCTCATCCTCGCGCCGGACTGGAGGCCGATCGTGTGGACGGAAGAGGAGCGCAAGAAAGGTCAGGCGTGGGGACTAAAGACGATCGAGTCCTTCCACACCCACGGCACGCCGCCGGTGGAGGTGAAGAAGCATTCCTAATGTGCAGAAGCGCGCACGCGCGCGATCGTGTCGCGCACGCCGGTCCATGCCGGTTTGTCCGGCGCGAACTGATTGCGCAGGAACGTCACGAGCTCCTCGACTTGCGCATCGCTCATGCTGTTCTTGAACGCGGGCATGTAGCCGAGGTCGCTTGAGGCAGGCTCGGCGATACCGTGCAGGATGACCTGCACGAGATTGTCAGATGTCACGCTGTGCAGATTGCTGTTGAGCGCAAGCGAGGGCCGGCTGCCGAACAGCGGCAGGCCGCCGACCTCATGGCAGACGGCGCAAGCACCCTGATAGAGCCGTGCGCCGGTGGAAGCGGCGACGGTGACTTGTGTGGCGCTCTCGAGCTTGGCGGCGAGCGCATCCTGCGTCTGGCTGGCGGTCGCGGAGTCGTTGAACGAATTGACATAAACGGCCATCGCGCGAATGTCGTGGTCGGGTAGCGCCGTGAGATCCCTGACGATCGGCGCCATCGGACCGGCCGCGACGCCGTGATAGCGCGACTGGCCGGTGCGCAAATAATTGTAAAGCTCGTCTTCACTCCACGGGATCGGCGCGTGCGAGAGCGAGGTCAGCGGCGGTGCCTCCCAGCCCTCGGCGAAGCCTCCGGCGAGATAGGCATCGCGCTGTTCGGCGCCGAGCGCATTGCGCGGCGAATGGCAGGCGCTGCAATGGCCGAGACTTTCGACGAGATAAGCGCCGCGATTCCACTGCTCGGACTTTGCGGGATCAGGTTTGAATTCGTGTGTCTGATGAAACAGCGCATTCCATCCCGCGAGCAGCGGGCGGAGATTGAACGGGAAGGACAGTGTGTTCGCTGGGATCGTCGCGCGCACCGCAGGCTGCGCCATCAGATAGGCGTAGAGCGCCTGAAGGTCGGCCTCGCTCGTCTTCGAAAAATGCGTGTAAGGGAAAGCGGGATAGAGCTGGCGCCCGTCGCGATGCAGCCCGTCTTGCATCGCCCGCTCAAAGGCGGGATAGGACCAGGCGCCGATGCCGGTCTCGACGTCCGGCGTGATGTTGGTCGCGTAGACCGTGCCAAACGGGGTCTCCAGCGCGCGCCCTCCGGCGTTGATCGCGCCGCCGATCGTGCTGTGGCACTCCGCGCAATTGCCGAGCGCGGCGAGCAGCTCGCCGCGTGCGATCGTCGCCGCGGAATAGACCGACGCGTCGGGCCGTGCGATCGGCGCGATGGCGCGTCCGGGCAAGAGCGCTGCGCCAACGCCGATCGCAGCGGTACATACAGCCGCGATCGTTGTAAAAATGCCGGCGCGTTTGGCGAACGGATTCTGCCAGATGCGAGATGCTTGCGGCGCAGCGGGAGCGGGCAGTGCCTGCGGCGTAGCCGGGGCATCGCCGCGAAGCCCCTTGAGGATACGCTCCGGCGTGAACGGCGGCTCGCGAAAGCGAACGCCGGTGGCATCGAAGATCGCGTTCGCAATCGCCGCAGCACTGGGCACCGAGGCGGACTCGCCGACGCCGAGCGGCGGCTGGTCCGGCCGCGGCAGCATCAGCACATCGATCTTGGGAACGTCAGGGAAGGGGATGATCGGATAGGCGCCCCATTCGCGCGCCGCCACAGCGCCGCGCTCGAACGAAACCTCCTCCATCAGCGCGCGGCTGGTCGACTGGATGACGTTGCCGTGGATCTGGTGGCGCACGCCGTCCGGATTGATCATCAAGCCGGAGTCCTGTCCCGCAACGACGCGGGTCACGCTGACGTCGCCCGTCGCCGTGTTCACCGCGACGTCGGCAACCCAGGCCGACCACGCCGCGCCAAAGCCGGGAAACTTGCTGTGGACATAGAGCGCATAGGCAAATCCGCGCCCGCGCACGACCTCGCCATCTTTCTCTTCGCGAACCGGTCGCTGTGTCCAACCCGCACGCTCGGCCACCGCGTTGACGAGATCGACCGCACGCTGGTCTTTGAGATAGCGCAGGCGATATTCGATCGGATCGACAGCGGCCTCGGTCGCGAGCTCGTCGATATAGGATTCATGCGCAAACGTGTTCGGCAGCGCCGAGACGCCGCGAAGCCAGGAGGCGCGCACGATCGGCGCCATGTCATGCGCGACGACGCGCATGTGGTCGTAGTCGTATGGCGGGATCGCAGTACGGTCGCCCATCTGGAGCACCGCGGCCTCCGGCGGAATCCGCCCGGTCAGCAGCAGGGCCAGCGTCGGCGCGGCATTCGACGGATAGCGCGTGGCGAGATCGTAGCCGGCGACGCCGCCGTCCGCGTTCAACCCACCATTGACGTCGATGAGTTGCGCGGTGCCCTTCGGCTCCCAGGCGTGCTCCTGCTCGCGCGTCAGCTGCACCCGCACCGGCTGACCGACGGCGCGCGACAACAGCAGCGCGTCGGCGCTGACATCGTCGGCGCAGTTGCGGCCGTAGCAGCCGGCTGCTTCGAGCCGGATGACCTCGATCTCGCTCTCCGGTCGCTCGATCAGCTGCGCGAGGTCGCCGCGCAAGATGTGCGGGTTCTGCGTGCCCGACCAGACGCGGATATTGCCGTCCCTGAAATCAGCGACCGCGCAGGATGGACCGATCGACGCGTGCATCTGATACGGCCAGACATAGGTGCGCTGAATCGGCTTGGCCGCGCCGGCGATCGCCGCGTTGACGTCGCCCTTGTCGATCAGCGTGCGCGGTGTCGACGGATTGGCGCGCAGCGCAGTCTCGACATCCGCGAGATCGGGCAGTGTGGGCGTGGGCTTCCAACTCACCTTGAGCTGCGCCGCCGCCTGAATTGCATTCTCCTCGCGCTCCGCGACCACGCCGACGAAATCGCCGATGCGCACGACGGCAACGATCCCGGGGATATCGCGCACCGAGGATTCGTCGACCGCGATCAGGCTGGTGCCGACAAACGGCCCGGCATCCACGCCGGCATAGGGCGGACGCACCACGCGTCCGTGCAGCATGTCGGGCACGCGGATGTCGTGCACGAAGGTCAGCTCGCCCGTGGCCTTGGCCGGCAGATCGACGCGAGGCATCGATTGGCCGACGATGGCATAGTCGCCGACAGGCTTGACCGCGACGTCGTCGGCAAGCTCGAGCCGGATGGTCTCGCCGCCGATCAACTCGCCATAGCTGACGCTGCGATTGTCGTGTCCGCGCACGAGGCCATCCTCGATCGTCAGCTCCGCGGCCGGCAACTCAAGACGCTCAGCTGCGCGGGCAATCAGGAAGTGCCGCGCCTGTGCAGCAGCCTTGCGCAGGGGAACGGCGGTGATCTGGATGGTTTCGCTGGCGATCGTCGCGCCCTGGTTCGGCACAACGGCGGTGTCGCCGAGCACGACGACGACGCGGGCAAAGGAGACGTCGAGCTCTTCGGCGACGATCTGGCCGAGCGCGGTGCGGATGCCGGTGCCGAGATCGACATGGCCGTTATAGGCGTTGACCGAACCGTCCGCGGTGATCCGGACGAACGTTTCAGATGCGTCCGTATCCAGCGCGCGGACGACGGCGAGCGAGCCCGATGGCCGCTCGGCTGCGTTCGAGAGAGGGGAGGCCATCAATCACCGGCCCCGGCGGGTTGGCTAGAGGCGCGCATCACGGCGCGGAGGATTTCGACATGCGTGCCGCAGCGGCAGAGATTGTAGCGCAGCGCAGCCAGCGCCTCCTGCTCGGTCGGCTGGGGATTGATCGCCAGCAGTGCCTTGGTGGTCATGATCATGCCGTTGAGGCAATAGCCGCACTGTGCGGCCTGCTCGTCGATGAAGGCCTGCTGGACGACATCGGGCTTGTCGCGTGTGCCGAGGCCTTCGAGCGTGACGATGTCGCGCCCCGCGCAGCCGCTCACTGGAATCACGCAGGAGCGCGCCGCAGCTCCGTCAATCAGGACAGTGCAAGTGCCGCATTCGCCGAGGCCGCAACCGTATTTCGGGCCGTTGAGCGCGAGATCGTTGCGCAGCACATAGAGCAGCGGCGTCTGCGGCGCAGCCGTGACGTCGTGGATCCTGCCGTTCACGGTGAGGCGGATCGGTGTCTGCATCATCCTCGTTCTCAAGCCCTGCGACCGTGAAAATTGTACGTCGCGACGATACCGTTTGTACACAAACGTGCAAGCCGGCATGCCGCAGTGCAACGCAACTGCCCGCTTTGTGGACAGAGCAGGGAGGCAAATGAGGTTTTATTCGGCAGCGGCATCTTTTCACCTGCACCGCCGCTTGACAGCTATCGGGAGCGCGCGCAACATCGTTCGTATACGAATGATAAGCCCCCGTGATCCGCTGGCTTGCACATGGTGACTGAAACGACGAGCGCCGCCACCGACAAGATCCGCTGCGATGCCTGTCCGGTGATGTGCTACATCAAGCCTGGCGCGGCCGGTGCCTGCGACCGCTATGCCAATGATGATGGCAAGCTCGTTCGCGTCGATCCGCACATCATCCTCGAGCGCACGGTGTCGCACGGCGGCAAGCTGGTGCCGTTCAGCCGCACCGAGGATTGGGACGGCACGATCGTTCACGAGCCCTCGACCTTCGTGACTGCAATCGGAGCGGGCACGACCTATCCCGATTACAAGCCGGCGCCGTTCATCGTCTCGTCCGAGGTTGACGGCGTCGACATGGTCACCGTCGTCACCGAGGGCATCTTCTCCTATTGCGGCATCAAGGTGAAGATCGACACCGACCGCTATCTCGGGCCGGAAACCGCGACCGTGCGCGCCCAGGGCGAAGCGGTCGGCCACGTCACCACCAGCGAATACGGCTCGCAGATGCTGTCGCTCGGCGGCGTGCATCATCTCACCGGCGGCTCCAAGAAGGAGGGACGCGTCACCTGCGACACGCTGATGGACCTCGCCAATTGCAGGGCGGTCGAGCTCACCATCGACGGCGGCGCGAGCGTGGTGGTGCAGGCCGGCCAACCACCGATCGTCAATGGCGCCAAGGAAGAGCGCATGCGCGTCGGCTGCGGCTCGGCGACGATCGGCATGTTCGCCAAGCAATGGCATGGCAAGGTCGACGAGGTCGTCGTGGTCGATGACCACATCACCGGCGTGCTCAGCGAGCACCAGGCCGGCAAGCTGCTCGACATCGCCGACACCGGCATCAAGATGAAGGGCCGCCGCTCGACGCCCGGCCGCTATTTCCAGGTCGCCGATCCCGGAACGGGATGGGGCGGCACCAACATCTCCGATCCGCTCGCGATTCTCGGACCGTTCGACGCCAAGGAAGCGAAGGCGGGGCTGACCATGCTGATGGTCTCCACGACCGGCGAGCATTCGTCCTACTACGTGCTCGATGAGGCCTTGAAGCCGGTCGAGACTGAAATGCCGCCGGATCTGAAATTCTCGGTCGAGCGTATCCAGGAGAATTGCGAGCCGGCGCTGTGCACGGTGCTGTTCATGGCGGGAGCGGGGGGCTCACTACGTGCCGGCGTCACCGACAACCCGGTGCGGTTGACGCGTTCGGTGAAGGACGCGCTGACGCGCGTCACCAGCGGCGGAGCCGCGGTCTATGTCTGGCCGGGCGGCGGCATCACCTACATGGTCGATGTGACGCAGATGCCTTCAGGCGCGTTCGGCTATGTACCGACCCCGGCGCTGGTCGCGCCGATCGAATTCACGATGAAGCTGACCGACTATGCCGCGCTCGGCGGGCACATGGATTACGTGAAGCCGCTGTCCGAGGTGAGGGGCGGTGACGATGTCCGCCAATTGCTCTGGCAGAACCCGATTCCAGGGCGCCGGGTATGACAAGGCTCCCGCAAATCGCATTGCTGTCTGATGGCCGGCGGCTGCATTTGCAGGATGGTCCGATTGATCTGATCGTCGAGGCGAGCGGAGATGCGGGCGAGGTGCGTGCGGCCTACGAGGCGGCGTCGCGCCGTTTCACCGGGCTGCTGGACGAGCTCTGCTTGGAATTGCCGGGACTGCGAAAAGAGGCGGAACACGGCAAGTGTTCACTGAAGGGCGTTGTGGCGCGTCGTATGCATGCCGCCGTCGCACCCTACGCCGCCGATTGCTTCATCACGCCGATGGCCGCGGTGGCCGGCAGCGTGGCGGAGGAGATTCTTGGCGCGATGCTGACGGCCGCATCGCTCGATCAGGCCTATGTCAACAATGGCGGCGACATTGCGCTGCATCTCGGCAAGGGCGAGCATTTTTCGGTCGGACTTGTGGATCGGCCCGATCGCGACGGAGTGATGCGGACGATGAAGGTCGATGCGAACGATCCTGTACGGGGCATCGCGACCAGCGGGCGCCACGGCCGGAGTTTTTCGCTCGGCATTGCGGATGCCGTGACGGTGCTCGCGGCTACGTCGTCACAGGCCGATGCGGCCGCGACAGTGATCGCCAACGCGGTCGACCTGCCCGGGCATCCCGCCATCATCCGGCAACCCGCAAACGAGTTGCAGCCTGACAGCGACCTCGGTGCGTGTCTCGTCACCCGCGGCGTCGGTGAATTGTCGCGGGTCGAAATCGCGATGGCGCTGGAATCTGGCGCGGAATGTGCACGGCGATTATTCGATCGCGGATTGATCGAGGGTGCGGTGCTGCAGCTTTGTGGTGATATGATTGTCATCGGAACTAAAGATATTGAGCGGCAACGATCGCACCCGGCTGTGCCGGAGCATGCGGTTCATGCCTGAGCAGGGAAGAGCCTAAGGAAACAATTATGAGCGCGATCATTCGCAAGATCGTCACCGTCGTCGAAGAGACGCAGATGGAGATGGGCCGCCAGGTGTCGCCGCCGACGCGACGCGCCGCAGCGATCGCCGTGATCGAAAATCCCTTTGCCGGAAAATATGTCGAGGATCTCTCGCCGCTGATCGCGATCGGCGAGGAGCTTGGCGATCTCCTGTCGAAGCGCGCGGTTGCGGCGCTCGGCATCGAGGGTTCCAAGGTGCAGAGCTATGGCAAGGCGGCCGCCGTCGGCGAGAACGGCGAGCTGGAACATGCGGCCGCGATCCTTCACCCCAAGATGGGCGCGCCTGTGCGCAAAGTCCTGAGCAAGGGCGCGGCGCTGATCCCGTCGTCCAAGAAGCGCAGCGGTCCGGGCACGACGCTCGATATTCCGCTCGGGCACAAGGATGCCGCCTTCGTACGCAGCCATTTCGACGGGATGGAAGTGCAGATCAACGATGCGCCGCGCGCCAACGAGATCATGGTCGCAGTGGCCGTCACCGACAGCGGCCGTCCGCTGCCGCGCGTTGGTGGGCTGACGGTTGGCGAGGTCAAGGGCGAGGACGGTTTGAGATAGCGCATGATCCGGAGGAGTGGGCACCGGTTCTCCGATCAGATCATGCTGAAGACGTAGAGAGTTCAAAACTGGAGGTTGGGATGCGAGCAAGAAACTATTTCGTCGGCGCGGCCTTCGCGCTTCTGGCGGGCGGCATGGCTCATTCGGCGATGGCGCAGGAGATCAAGATCGGTGAGATCAACAGCTACTCGCTGCTGCCCGCCTTCACCGAGCCCTATCGCAAGGGATGGCAGCTCGCAGTCGAAGAGATCAACGCGGCCGGCGGCATCAACGGCAAGAAGCTCGTCGTCATCTCCAAGGACGACGGCGGCAAGCCGGCCGACGCGCAGACGGCGGCCAACGAGCTGGTCTCAAGCGAGGGCGTCGCGATGCTCACGGGCACGTTTCTGTCGAATATCGGCCTCGCGGTCAGCGATTTCGCCAATCAGAAAAAGGTGTTCTTCCTCGCGGCCGAGCCGCTGACGGACGCCGTCACCTGGTCGAAGGGCAACAAGTACACCTTCCGCCTGCGGCCCTCCAACTACATGCAGGCCGCGATGTTGGTCGAGGCCGCAGCAAAGCTGCCGGCCAAGCGCTGGGCGACGATCGCGCCGAATTATGAATACGGACAATCCGCGGTTGCGGTGTTCAAGAAGCTGATGTCGGAGAAGCGTCCCGACATCCAGTGGGTCGACGAGCAGTGGCCGCCGCAGGGCAAGATCGATGCGGGCCCGGTGGTGCAGGCGGTTGCCGCCGCCAATCCCGAAGCGATCCTCAACGTCACGTTCGGCGCCGATCTCGTGAAGCTCGTGCGCGAAGGCAACACCCGCGGCCTGTTCAAGGGACGCGAGGTCGTCTCGTTCCTGACCGGCGAGCCGGAATACCTCGATCCGCTCAAGGAGGAGACCCCCGAGGGCTGGATCGTCACCGGCTATCCCTGGTACTCGATCAAGACGCCCGAGCACGATGCGTTCCTGAAGGCCTATCAGGCCAAGTACAACGACTATCCGCGCCTCGGCTCCATCGTCGGCTACCAGACCATCAAATCGGCCGCCGCGATCCTTGCGAAGGCCGGCTCGACCGATCCGGAGAAGCTGATTGCCGCCGCCGAAGGGCTGTCGGTGCCGTCGCCGCTCGGCGAGATCACCTTCCGCAAGATCGACCACCAGTCGACGCTCGGTGCCTATGTCGGCAAGACCGCACTGAAGGATGGCAAGGGCGTCATGGTGGACTCGTCCTACAAGAAGGGTTCGGACTATCTGCCGAGCGACGCCGAAGTCGAGAAGCTGCGTCCGAAGGATTGATGCTTGTTCCTCTTCCTCTCCCCGCAAGTGCGGGGAGAGGTGACTTCAAACCCAACCCGGACCGCCGATGGCCTTTTACGTCGTACAGTTTCTGACCGGTCTCGCCAGCGCAGCGTCGCTGTTCCTGGTGGCGTCGGGCCTGTCGATTATTTTCGGCGTGACGCGGATCGTGAATTTCGCGCATGGCGCCTTCTACATGATCGGCGCTTACATCGCATTCACGCTGACGGAACGGCTTTCCGGCGCCTTCGGCTTCTGGGGCGGAATCGTTGTCGCGGCGCTGGCGGTGGCGCTGATCGGTGTCATCGTCGAGATGGTGCTGCTCCGCCGCATCTATCACGCACCAGAGCTGTTCCAGTTGCTCGCGACGTTCGGCCTGACCCTGATGGTCGAAGATCTCGTCGTGCTGATCTGGGGGCCTGACGATCTCGTCGGCCGCCGTGCGCCGGGCTTCAGGGGCGCGATCGATTTCTTCGGTCAGAACATCCCGAGCTACGATTTGTTCCTGATCGTGCTCGGGCCGGTCGTGCTCGGCATTCTCTGGCTGCTGTTCCAGCGCACGCGCTGGGGCGTGCTGGTGCGCGCAGCGACCCAGGACCGCGACATGGTCGCAGCCCTCGGCGTCAATCAGAAATGGCTGTTCACCTCGGTGTTTGCGGTCGGCGTGTTCCTCGCCGCGCTCGGCGGCGCGCTCCAGATCCCGCGCGATGCCGTTCATCACGCCATGGACCTGCGCATCATCGTCGAGGTCTTCGTCGTGGTCGTGATCGGCGGTCTCGGCAGCATCATCGGCGCCTTTGTCGCGGCGGTGCTGGTCTCCGAGCTCAATGCCTTCGGCATCCTGATCTTCCCGAAGATTTCGATCATCCTGGTCTTCCTGGTGATGGCGGCCGTGCTGATCGTGCGGCCCTGGGGCCTGTTCGGCAGGCCCGAGGCACCCGCGCGCAAGACGCCAGGCCTCACCGTCAATCCCTGGCGGCCGCTGACGTCGAACGAGCGGCTGGCCGCGCTTGCGGCGCTGGTCCTCGCGGCGACGCTGCCGCTGTTTGCCGGCAATTATGCGCTCACGGTCGGGTCGGAGATCGCGATCTTCGTAATTTTCGCCGTCAGCCTGCATTTCCTGATGTCGGTCGGCGGGCTCGCGTCCTTCGGCCACGCGGCCTATTTCGGTCTCGGCGCCTATGGCGTGGCTTTCCTTGCCAAGATGGCCGGGTTGCCGATGATCGTGTGCCTGTTGCTCGGGCCACTGCTCGGCTGCATGGGCGCCGCCGTGTTCGGTTTCTTCGCGGTGCAGCTCTCGGGCGTCTACTTTGCCATGCTGACGCTCGCCTTCGCCCAGATCGTGTGGTCGATCGCGTTTCAGTGGGTCAGCGTGACCGGCGGCGACAACGGCATTCTGGGCGTCTGGCCTTCGAGCTGGGCGGCGAGCCCGTCGCATTTCTACTGGCTGGCGCTGGGCGTCGCTGCTCTTGTGACGATCACGCTGCGGGTCATGGTGTTCTCGCCGTTCGGCTACGCGCTCCGGGCAACACGCGACTCGGTGCTGCGCAGCGAGGCGATCGGCATCAACGCCAAGCGGATGCAATGGACGGCCTTTGTGATCGCGGGGACGGCCGCGGGCATCGGCGGCGCGCTGTTCGCCTACCTCAAGGGCAGCGTTTTCCCCGACAATCTCGGCATCTCGCTCTCGGTCGACGCGCTGGTCATGGTGCTGCTCGGCGGCGTCGAGACGGTGTCGGGCGCGGTGATCGGTGCGATCGTCTACAAGGCGCTCAACATCTGGCTGGTCAGCCAGACCGACTTGTCGAAACTCGTGCTCGGCGGCTTCATCGTGCTGATCGTCGTCGTGTTCCCCAAGGGTATCGTCGGCATGCTGGAAATGCTCGCGCAGCGGCGCAGGAAGGCGACGCCGCCGGGGTCAGCAACCCTGCTTGCCAAGCCGATCGGGTTTGCCGAATGAGTGTCGCACCCCCACTTCTCGCGGTCGAAGGCCTGACCAAATCCTATGGCGGCATCCATGCCGTGCGCGGCGTCTCGTTCTCGCTGCGCGCCGGCGAAATTCTGGCGCTGATCGGGCCGAACGGTGCGGGCAAGAGCACCTGCTTCGACATGCTCAACGGCCAGAACAAGCCTGACACGGGTCATGTCCGCCTGCTTGGCGAGGAGACCACAGGCAGGAAGCCGCGCGAGATCTGGCGACTTGGCGTTGGGCGTACCTTCCAGATCACGGCGACGTTCGCCACCATGACGGTGCGCGAGAACGTGCAGGTCGCGCTGATCTCGCACGGAAAGCAGCTGTTCAATCTCTGGGGCTCGGCGCCGAATGTCGACCGCGGCGAGGCCGGGCGCTTGCTCGAGCTGGTCGGTATGGGTGGCTATGCGGATCGCCCTTGCGGCGAGCTCGCCTATGGCGACCTCAAGCGGCTCGAACTCGCGGTCGCGCTCGCCAACCAACCTAGACTGCTGTTGATGGACGAGCCGACCGCCGGCATGGCACCGCGCGAGCGCGTCGACCTGATGCGGCTGACCGCGCAGATCGCGCGGGAGAAGTCGATCGGTGTGCTCTTCACCGAGCACGACATGGACGTGGTGTTCGAGCATGCCGACCGCATCATCGTGCTGAATCGGGGTACGCTGATCGCCGAGGGCTCGCCGGCCGAGGTACGCGGCAATCCGCAGGTGCAGGCGGTCTATCTCGGCGAGGGCCTGCTCTACGATGCCCAGCATCGCGAGGGGGCCTCAGCATGAAGCTCACCGTGCAAGACCTCAACAGCCATTATGGCCCAGCGCATATTCTGTTCGACATCGGCTTCGAGGTCGGCGAGGGCGAGGTGGTGGCGCTTCTGGGCCGCAACGGTGCCGGCAAGTCGACGACGTTTCGCTCAATCGTCGGCCTGGTGGCGCAGCGTTCCGGCCGCATCATGTTCGAGGGCAAGGATGTCTCGGCGCGGCCAACGCACGAGATCGTGCGCGATGGGCTCGGCTATGTGCCGGAGGAGCGGCGCATCTTCACCGATCTGACGGTCGAAGAGAATCTCGAAGTCGGCCGCCAGCCGAAGCGTCCGAACGCGCCATATTGGACGCGCGACAAGCTGTTCGCGCTGTTTCCAAATCTGGGTGAGATGAAAAGCCGTCCGGGCGGCCGCATGAGCGGTGGCGAGCAGCAGATGCTCACCATCGCGCGCACGCTGATGGGGAATCCGTCGCTGGTGCTGCTCGATGAGCCGTCGGAGGGGCTGTCGCCGAAGATCGTGGAGCAGATGGTCGATGCCATCCTGACCATGAAGAAGGAGGGCGTCAGCATCGTCGTCTCCGAGCAGAATTTGCACTTTGCGCGACTGATCTCCGATCGTGCTTACATCATCGAGCGCGGCCGCATCTGCTTCGGCGGCACCATGGCCGAGCTCGATGGGCGTCCGGATATCCGCGACGCGCATCTGTCGTTGTGAAGGGCGGGGAGCGGATGGCGAGAAGCGTCGCGGCGAAGAAGAGCGTCAAACCGGCAAAACCGCCTTATGTGCTCGACGAGCAGGTCGGCTTCATCCTGCGCCAGGTCTGGCAGCGCCACAGCTCGATCTTCTCCCGCGACATCGGCACCAATCTGACGCCGACGCAATGGGCGGCGCTGTCAAAACTCGCCGAGACCGGGCCGTGCTCACAGAACCAGCTCGGGCGGCTGACGTCGATGGACGTTGCGACCATCAAGGGCGTGATCGACAGGCTCTCGGCGCGCGGCCTGACGGAGACGAGCCAGGATCCCGAGGACGGGCGGCGGCTACTGGTCAGCCTGACGCGCGGCGGTCAGCAGCTTGCGGAGAAGCTGGCGCCGAATGCGCTGGCGATCACCCGCGAGACCCTGGCGCCGCTCGATGCCAAGGAGCGCGAGACGTTGATGGGATTGTTGAATAAACTGCGGTGAACTCAAGTTTCTGACCGTCACCCTGAGGTGGCCGCTTCTTCAGCGGACCTCGAAGGGCGACAGCCTGGCTGCACCTTCTCGGCCGTCCACCCTTCGAGGCTCGCCTCGCTGCGCAAGGCGAGCGCCTCAGGATGACGGGGCTACATAGTGGCCGCTTACTTCGCCACCACCTCCGGCACTTTCCCCGCCGGCGGCGTGTTGCGGCTGCGCTGGGTGCGCACGATGCCGTCGATGATGGTCATGCCGATGCCGGGGAGGTCGCCGAGCTGCACGCTCTCCAAAATGTTCTTGCCTGGCGAATGCTGTGCCTTGTCCATGATGACGAAATCGGCGGAGCGGCCGACCTCGATCAGGCCGCAATCGAGCTCGCGCATCCGCGCGGTGTTGCCGGTGGCCAGACAGAAGGCAATCTCGGCCGGCAGGTCGCCGAGCGAGGACAGCATCGAGACCATGCGTAAAATGCCGAGCGGCTGCACGCCGGAGCCGGCGGGCGCGTCGGTGCCGAGGATGACGCGGTGCAGATCGCCCATCTCGCGCGCGGTGCGCAGTGTGAATAGCGCCGAGCGCTCATTGCCGTTGTGCACGAGCTCGAGGCCGCGCTTGCAGCCTTCACAGATGCAGCGAATCTGGTCGTCGGGTAGCGCCGTGTGGCCGCCATTGATGTGGCCGACCACGTCCGTGTCGGCCTCCAGCACCACGTCCTTGTCGATCAGGCCGGAGCCGGGGATCGAGGGGCCGCCGGTGTGGATCGTGCTCTGGATGCCGTATTTGCGGGCCCAGCCGACCATTTTTCGCGCGGTTGGGCCGTCCTTGACGCCGCCCAAGCCAACTTCGCCGAGCAGCTTGACACCGGCCGCGGCCAACTCCTTGAAATCCTCCTCGACCATCTCGCATTCGATCACGGGCGCGCCGGCGTGAACCTTCACGCCGCCAGGCCGCAGATTCCAGAATGCGCGCTGTGCGAAGATTGCCATGGCTTTCAGCCCGACGACGTCACGCGGGCGACCGGGCATGTGAACTTCGCCGGCGGAAATCATCGTGGTGACGCCGCCATGCAGGTTGCTGTCGATCCAGCCGATCTGGTTCTGCCGCGGCGTCCAGTCGCCGGCGACGGGGTGGACGTGGCTGTCGATCAGGCCAGGTGCGACGGTCGTGCCGTTGGCATCGACCATGGTGGTCGCGCCTTCGATGTCGAGATCCTTGAAGCGGCCGATCGCGGTGATCTTGCCGTTCTCGGCGACGATGGTGTCGCCGTCCAGGATCGGCTTTTCCAGCGCGCCCGACAGGATCAGGCCGATATTGCGGATCACGAGTTTCGAGGGTCCGGTGGCCTGGGGTGCGTCATGCGCCATGGAATGGGTCCTTGTCCTTAACTGCAACGCTTTCGATCTTGGGCAGCCTTGACCGCGGGATCAAGCCGGATTATTCATTTGTATACGAATGATTGTGTACTAACGACGCATAGCTGACCGCCTCGGAACCGCACAGAAGCGACACGGAAGGGTGAGATGAGCAATTTCAATCAGGAAAGCGTTTTGAGCGTCCACCACTGGACCGACACGCTGTTCTCTTTCAAGACCACCCGCAGCCCGACCTTCCGCTTCCGCAACGGCGAATTCACCATGATCGGGCTCAAGGTCGGCGAGAAGCCGCTGCTGCGGGCCTACAGCGTCGCCAGCGCCAATTACGAGGAGACGCTGGAGTTCTTCTCGATCAAGGTGCCTGACGGCCCGCTGACCTCGCGGCTCCAGCACCTGAAGCAAGGCGACGAGATCATCGTCAGCCGCAAGGCCACCGGCACACTGGTGATCGACAATCTGGAAGAGGGTCGCAATCTCTATCTCATCGGCACCGGCACCGGTCTTGCGCCGTTCCTGAGCGTGATCAAGGACCCCGAGACTTATGAGCGGTTCGAGAAGGTCGTGCTCCTGCACGGCTGCCGGCACGTCAAGGAACTCGCCTATGGCGAGATGATCACCGAGCATCTGCCGAACGACGAGCTGCTCGGCGACTATATCCGCGCTCAGCTCATCTACTATCCGACCGTGACCCGCGATCCCTTCCGCAACCGCGGCCGCATCACCGACCTCATCACCTCGGGCAAGCTGTTTGCCGATATCGGCCTGCCGGACCTGGAAGCGGCCCACGACCGCGTCATGATCTGCGGCAGCCCGGCGCTGGTCGCGGACACCCGCGTGCTCCTGGGCGAGCGCGGCTTCGTCGAGGGCAATCACGGCGAGCCGGCCCAGTTCGTGGTCGAAAAGGCGTTCGCCGAGCGCTGATCGCGGGCTTCATTGGGGCATGATCTCTTCGGAAAACCGCTTCACACTTTGCGCTAACGCGGCCCTCCGGGTCCGGATCATGCCCGCTGCGCAATAAGACCGCATTTTCGCCGTCGCGCGGGCGTTGCGGCCCCGATTCGGCGCGCGTTACTATGTGGCTGCGAATCAGCGGAGTTCCCACATGGTTGCGGACAGCGACAGCAACATCGCCTGGCACCGGGTCCAGTTGAAGAAGAACCGTACCGAGTTGAAGGCGCTCGAGACCGCGCGCTTCACGATCGGCGAGATCGCCACCTCGAAGCGGAACGGCCAGACCCAAAAGGCGACTGCGGAACTCAAGCGCAAGATTGCGCAATCCGAGCGCGCAATCGCCGATTACGACAAGCGTACGCGCCGGCCGCTCGGCACCGACTTTCAAAGCCTCAGCAACGGCAGCTGGAGCCATTGGGACGCCTATACCAACCAGCAGCAGCGCAAGACCGGCCAGCGCACGCCGGGAGGCGGCTAGGCGCGTCTCAAGCGCCCCGCTCGGGCGGGCCCGGTTCCGGCCCTTGTACGGCGTTCCCCGCATCCCATCTGGTTGAGGCGCCACCAACTGCTCCGGTGATCCCATGACACCGCGCCTCGATTTCACCAGCGAGGCCTTCTTCCGCGATCCGCCCAAGGCGATCGCGACGCTGCGCTCGTCCGGTCCCGTGGTCGCGACGCGCTTTCCGCTGGTTGGCGACGTCTGGATCACCACGACCCATGACGCCACCGCGCAGGTGTTGAAGGACGGCGCGACATTCACGTTGCGCAAGGAGGATGGCGAGGTCGCGGGCCTGCGCTGGTGGATGCCAAGGCTCGTCACGACCATTGCCAACAACATGCTGACCATGGACGAGCCGGACCATACAAGGCTGCGCAGCATTGTGGACGAGGCCTTTCGGCGCCGCGCGATCGTCGCGATGGAGCCGCGCGTCCGTGCCATTGCCGATGATCTCGCGGCCGAGCTGTTCGCAAGCGGAAGCCCGGCCGATCTCGTCCAGCGCTACGCGCGCATTCTGCCGCTGGCGGTCATCTCGGAGCTTCTGGGCCTGCCTCCGGCCGATCGTCCGAAATTCATCGCCTGGGCCAATGCGATCTCGTTGCTGACGAACGTTGTCAGCCTCTTCCGCCTGCTGTTCGCGTTTCGCAAGATGCGTACCTACCTCAAGCAGCAGTTGGAGCTCGCGCGCGTGCACGGCGGCGAGGGCCTGATCGCCGAGCTGGTCCAGGTCGAGCGCGAGGGCGGCCAGATTACGCCGGACGAAATGGTGTCGATGGTGTTTCTGCTGCTCGCGGCGGGCTCGGAGACCACCACTCATCTCATCAGCGGTTCGGTCTACGAGCTGCTCAGGAATCCCGGCCTGCGCGATTGGCTGGAAGAGGACTGGAGCCGCACCGGGCTCGCCGTCGAGGAATTCCTGCGTTTCGTGTCGCCGGTGCAATTCTCCAAGCCGCGCTATGTGCGGCGGGACGTCGAGCTGGAGGGCGTGCGGCTGAAGCAGGGCGACCGCGTCATGGTGATGCTGGCCGCGGCGAACATGGACCCGGCGGTGCACGACCGGCCGGACCAGCTCGATCTCGAGCGCAAGCCCAACCGTCACATCTCGTTCGGCACGGGAATCCATTTCTGCCTCGGCCACCAGCTCGCGCGCATCGAGGCGGCTTGCGCGCTTCAAGCCTTGTTCACGCGCTGGCCGCGCCTTGGTCTCGCGGTGGAGGCCTCGCAAATCCATTGGCGCAAGCGGCCGGGGATCCGCGCAATCGCGACATTGCCGGTCATTGCCGATGCCGGCGAAACGCGCCAACCGAGCCCGGCTACGGCCAATGTCGCGCAATTGCTCGCCAGTTGACGTGATGTTGCCGTTCACCTCGGAACCGTGATCCCCGTTCCCTCATGCAACCGCGAAACAAATTCCGCGGTGCAGGCGTTGGCCGAATGCGGACAACAAGAGATGGAGCAATCCATGCCCAGTGGAGGCAAGACGCATATCGGTTCAGGCGCGCACGGCAAGGGCGCGGGGAACGGCGCTTTTACGGACATCTCAAAGGACAAGATCGGCGACAACATGATTCTGTCGAACCGCGACAAGGCGCAGCATTCGGACATTCGCGGCATGGACGGAAAGTTCATCCAGACGGAGCAGTATCAGGATCATTCGGCGAACCGGCTGACCGATGAGGAGGCTGAAGATTAGGCGATAATCCGAGCCGCGCCTTCAGGCGCGAGTCGACGTCTTGGATGCCACGAGATCGCGCTCCCAGCCGAACACGGATCGGCCGTCGAGATCGGGCGAGGCCGCGCGCTCGCCGGCGATGTAGGCCTCGACCGATGGCCCGCGCGCGGTGCGCTCCAGCCGCCGTGCCTGATCGTCGAGGCGCTTGATCGCCTGCAACTCTTCCTCGCGTCCGAGCTTTGCGTTCTGGATCGCGCCCTTCAGCACGCGAATGGTCTCGTCATAGACCTTGATCGGGACGGGGTAGGGATGCCGGTCCTTGCCGCCATGGGCGAGCGAGAAGCGCGCGGGATCGTTGAAGCGATAGGGCGCGCCGTGCACGATCTCGGCGACCATTGCCAGCGAGCGTACGGTGCGGGCGCCGACGCCGGGCGTCAGCAATAGATCCGGGAAATCGACGGGGCCTCGCTCGGCTGCAGCAGTCAGCGTGCCGTGCAGGCGCCGCGCGAACACGTCCTTCGGCCGGACGTCGTGATGGGCGGGCATGATCAAATGCGGCAGCATGGCCTGTGCGGGCGTGGTGCGGCTGAGCCGTTCGAATTCGGTGATGATGCGGTCGGGACCGAGGTCGGACAGTAGTTCGAGCTGCGCGGTGCGCGAGACGTCGGCGCGATGATCGGTGAGATTGACGATCTCGCCTTGCTGCGGGCCGTCGATCGCGCTGTGCGGCGCATCGACAAAACTCTTCAGCGCTTCGGAATGCCAGTGATAGCGGCGGGCCTGGCGCTTGTCGCCGTTCATGCCCTGCTGCACCACCGTCCACTTGCCGTCGGCGGTGACGAAGAAGCCGTGCAAGTAAAGATCAAAGCCATCCTGCACAGCGGCGCTGTCGACCTTCGCCACCAGACGGCTTGCGCGCGTCAGTTTTGCGCCGTCGAAGCCGACGCGGTCGCCGAGCTGCAACAACTCGTCCGGCGTCTTGCGCGAATGCTGGCCGCGGCCGCCGCAGACATAGATGCCAAGCTCATCCTGGAGTGGACCGAGGCCGCGCTTCAGCGCGCCGATCACGGAGGTCGTGATGCCGGAGGAGTGCCAGTCCATCCCCATCACGGCGCCGAACGACTGGAACCAGAACGGATGTGACAGCCGCTGGAGGAACGCGTCGCGCCCATAATGATGCACGATCGCCTGCGTGACGATCGCGCCGAGCGTCGACATACGGGTCGCTAGCCAGGGCGGAACCCGGCCGGTGTGCAGGGGAAGGTCGGCGCTGCCGGTTCGTCGAGTCATGATTGCCAAGAAATAGCGTAATTCGGCGACGGTTGCACGCGAGGATGCGGGCGAGCGCGCGCAAATTGGCGGATGCTTCGCCTTCCGCGATCGTTTAGCATCCCGCGGAGCAGGTGGCGAACTAAGGCTTAGTCGCGTGCGGCCTTCGTCGCGCCGCGCAAGCCCGCCTGCTGCTGGATCGTGTCGAGTGCGCCGGACGACTGCTCGTCCGTGACGAAGCGGTTGAGCATAGGAAGCGCGTCTTCGCGTCCCTTCGGGATCGCGATGGCCATATGCTCCGCGCCCCAATTGCCGTCGAGGATCCGCGCGCCCGGCATCTGGTCTGACATCTCGAACAAGGTCGGCTTGTTGGTGGCGTAGAGGTCGATCTCGCCGTGGCCGAACATCGCGATGGCGACCTTGACGCTCTCGGCGGGAACGATGGTCGCATTCTTGAACCTGGCGGGCAAGGTGCGCTCGGAGGTCGAGCCCTTGGTGACGCCGATCTTCACGCCCGGTCGATCGATATCCTCGATCTTGCCGATCGGCGAATTCGCCGGGACGAGATAGCCGAGCTCGATCGCCAGCACCGGCTGGCTGAAGCTGACCTCGTTGGCGCGGGCCGGCGTGGCGTTGGTCACGGTGAAATCGATCTGGCCGTCGTGAATCGCGGTGACGATGTCGGCGACGCGCTGAAACCTGACATAGTCGACGCCGACGCCGAGCCGCTTTGCCAGTTCGCCGCCGAGGTCGTAGCTCAGGCCGTGCGGCTTGCCGCTCGGGTCGGTCACCATCGAGGTCGGGCTGCCCGGATAGATGCCGATGCGCAAGGTGCCACTGGGCGCCAGGAGTTTAGCTTCGCCATCGGCGTGCGCGGATGCACCGAGCGAGCCGATGACTGCGACCGCGAGCAGGGCGGTGCGCGCTGCGCGCATAAGATAAGAGACGGTCATCATGGGGAAGCCCGCCTCACTGCGCGCGAATGTCGGCAGCCTTCAGCACCGGCTCCCATTTGGTTGCCTCCGCGTGCATGTAGGCGTCGAAATCCTTGCCGGATGAGCCGACGGGCGCAGCGCCGATCTTGCCGAGTGTCGACAGCACGTTCGGGTCCCGCAACGCTGCCTTCAGATCGGTTTCGAGTTTCGCCACGATCTCCGGCGGCATCTTTGCCGGGCCCAGCACGCCCCACCAGACCGACACGTCGTAGCCGGGCACGCCGGACTCGGCGACGGTCGGAACGTCCGGCAGGGCCTTGGAGCGCTCGGCCGAGGTGACCGCGAGCGCGCGCACCGAGCCGCCTTCGAGCTGTCCGATTGCTTCCGCTAGCGGATTGATGCCGAGCGGGATTTCGCCGGCGATCACCGCGGTCAGCGCCGGTGCGCCGCCCTTGTAGGGGATCGCGACGATCTTGGTGCCGGACATGTATTTCAACAGCTCGCCGGCAAGATGCGCCGAGGTGCCGTTGCCGGACATGCCGTAGGAGAGCTTGTCAGGATCTTTCTTGGCGGCAGCCAGGAGATCGCCAAGCGTCTTGTAAGGACTGTCCTTGGCCACCACGATGGCAAGCGGCGACGACGCCACTTCGGAAATCGCGGTAAAATCCTCGAACGTGTCGTAGGGCACGCTCGGATAGATGAATTGGTTCAGCGGATGACCGCTCGCGACCAGAATCAGCGTGTAGCCGTCGGGCGCGGCTTGTACCAAGGCCTGCGAGGCGACGATGCCGCCGGCGCCGGGACGGTTGTCGACCACGGGCTGCTGGCCCCAGGTCTTGGCCAGCGCCTGTCCGAGCGTGCGCGCGAGCACGTCGACTGCGCCGCCGGCCGCATAAGGCACGAGGATGTGAACCGGCTTGCTCGGATAGTTCTCAGCCTGCGCGGCGCTCGCCGTCAGCAGCAAGCCCGCACCGACCGCGATCCGCCCGATTGTCTTGTTCAAACCCAGCATTTCTCTGCACTCCTCGGGGACATTCGCGTCCTTGCGGCGGTCTCTGCGCCGCCCCGGACGTTGCCCATGGTTTTTGTTGACGAGACCTGATCTTTTGTACGATAGTACAAATCAGATGGTACGCAAGCCCACCAGCAAGGAAACGGCCCGCAAGCCGAACATGCGCGAGGCGATCCTCGCCGCGGCCGAGGAGCTGTTCGCCACCAACGGTTTCAACGCCGTGTCCGTGCGCGATATCGCGCAGGCCGCCGGCGCCAATCCCGGCAGCGTCACCTACCATTTCAAGACCAAGGACGGCCTGCTGCTGGAGATCTACCGGCGCCATTGCGGGCCGATGAACCTTCGCCGTTCCGAGTTGCTCGCTGCCGCCAAGCGGGTGCGCGATCTCCAGGACCGGCTGGAGGCGATCGTGCGGGCCTACGTGGTGCCGGCCTTCACCTCGGGCAGCGATCTCGCGGGCGGCGGCGCGCGCTTCACGCGGCTTCGCGCGGTGATGTCGGCCGAAGGCAACGAGGTCGCGCGAAAGATCATCGCGCAGACCTTTGACGATACCAGCCACGCCTTCATCGACTCGATCCACGAGAGCTTGCCGCATATTCCGCGCAACGAAATCGTCTGGCGCAGCCACTTCCTGCTCGGCGCGCTCTATTATTCGCTGGTGACGCCGGACCGCGTCTCGCGCCTGTCGCGCGGCGAGGCCGATGGCAGCGATGCTGCCAGTGCGATCGAGCAATTGGTGCAGGCCACCGTCGCGGCCTTCCAGGCGCCGGCGCTCGATCAGGCTGCGCCGGCACGGCGGCGGGTTATTGCAAGCAGCAAGACTTGAAAGAAACCGTCGAGGGGAGGCGCGGTCTCGCGTTTCCGCTCGCAAGCGGACCATGTGACTGGGTGTTGAGGAAATGAACAGGCGGGAGTGCTTGCATCTCTTGAGCGGATTGGCCGGCGCGGCGCTCGCGAGCGACGCGCGCGCGCAGGGAGCCGAGCCGAAGGCTATGCCGACGATCGAGCCGCCGGATCCGAATCCCAATACGCCGTCCTTCAAGCTGCCGCCGAAATCCTGCGACAGCCATACCCACATCTTCGGCCCGGTGTCCCGCTATCCATTTTCGGAAAAGCGACCTTACAACACGGCTGATGCGCCGCTGGAGACATTCCGCAGCGTGCACGAGAGGATCGGCGTCGAGCGCTGCGTGATCGTGAACGCAACCGTGCACGGCACCGATAATCGTGTTGTCACCGACGCCATCGCGCAGAGCGAGGGCGCCTATAAGGGCATCGCCAACGTCAACGACGAGATGTCCGACAAAGAGCTTGCCGTGCTCGACAAGGGCGGAATCTGCGGTTGCCGGTTTGCTTTCCTGAAGCGCCTGGGCGGCGTCGGGGACATGGGCAAGTTCCAGCGTATCGTGCACCGCATCGCCGAGCTCGGCTGGCATGTCGACGTTTATTTCGAGCCGGGCACGATCGCCGAATTCGCGCCGATCCTGACCGCATTGCCGACGCCCTATGTGATCGACCACATGGGCACGGTGCAGGCTGGGAAGGGGCTCGATGATCCCGGATTTACCGCGCTGCTCGATCTCCAGAAAAGAGACGAAAAATGCTGGGCGAAGATCACCGGCCTCGAACGTGCGTCGGCGGCGGGCAAGCCGTTCCACGACGCGGTGCCGTTTGCAAAGGCGCTGATCGACAACGCGCCTGACCGTGTCATCTGGGGTACCGATTGGCCGCACCCCAACGTCAAGATCATGCCGAATGACGGCGAGATCGTAGACCTGATCCCCCTTTATGCGGCAGATCGCGCGGTCCGGCAAAAGCTGCTGGTCGACAATCCCGCGCGCCTGTTCAAGTTCACCTGATGACGATGATGTACACGCCGACCATCCCGCCGCCCGATCCGAACACGCGCGCACCCAAATTCAAGCTGCCAAAGCTGTCTTGCGACGCGCATTGCCACATCTTCGGGCCCGGCGCGAAATATCCGTATGCGCCGGACCGCTCCTATACACCGCCCGATGCGCCGCTCGAGGATTTCAGGGTGCTTCATGCCAAGCTCGGGGTGGAGCGCGCGGTCATCGTCAATGCCAGCGTGCACGGCACGGACAATACGGTCGCGCTCGACGCCATCGCGCAGAGCGATGGCGCTTACCGTGCCGTCGCCAATATCGACGACACCATCACCGAGCGCGGGCTTCGCGTGCTGCATGAGGGCGGGTTCCGCGGCTGCCGCTTCAATTTCGTCCGGCACCTTGGCGGCGTCCCTGACAAGAGCGTGTTCAACCGTGTCATTGCGATGGTCGCGCCGCTTGGCTGGCACATCGATCTGCATTTCGACGCGATCGACCTGCCCGAGTATGCCGACATGCTGGCAAGGCTGCCGCTGAGCTACACGATCGACCATATGGGACGGGTGAAGGCGTCCGAGGGGCTCGACCAATTGCCGTTCAAGATTTTGATTGATCTGATGCAGCGCGATGAGAGGTGCTGGGTCAAGATCTGCGGCTCCGAGCGCGTGTCTTCGGCCGGCCCGCCCTTTACGGATGCAGTGCCATTCGCGCGAAAAATCGTCGAGACGGCGATCGATCGCGTCATCTGGGGCACGGACTGGCCGCATCCCAACGTCAAGGCGATGCCGAATGACGGCGATCTGGTCGATCTGATCCCGCTGTTCGCGCCGGAGCCGGAGTTCCAGCAGAGGATTCTCGTCAGCAATCCGGCGCGTCTGTTTGGGTTCGACACATGACGGCGCTGGCGATCGACAAGCCGCGCGGCCGCGCCTGGTGGAAGGAGCTTTGGATCCAGGTGCTCATCGCGATGGCGGCAGGAGTAGCACTTGGGATCGTCAATCCCGAGGCAGGCGCGAAGATGCAGCCGCTCGGCGACGCCTTCATCAAGGCGATCCGGATGCTGATCGCGCCGATCATCTTCTGCACCGTTGTTCACGGCATCGCACATATGGCCGACATGGCGCGTGTCGGGCGTGTCGCCGTCAAGGCGATCGTCTATTTCGAGGTCATGACCACGATCGCGCTGGTGATCGGCCTCATCGCGGTCAATCTGCTCAGGCCGGGCGCCGGCATGAACATTGATCCCGCAACCATCAACGCCAGCGCGGTCGAGCCTTATGTCAAGCAGACCGCCGTCATCGGCTTCGTACCGTTCCTGATGAACATCGTGCCCGCGACTTTCATCGGCGCCTTTGCCGAAGGCAACATCCTCCAGGTGCTGTTCATCTCCGTGCTGTGCGGCTTTGCGCTGGTGCAGCTCGGCGAGCGTGCCGCGCCGCTGGTCAATTTGATCGACATCGCCGCAAAAATGGTGTTCGCCGTCGTCGGCTTCGTGATGTGGGCGGCGCCGATTGGCGCGTTCGGCGCCATCGCGTTCACGGTCGGAAAGTTCGGTGTCGGCTCGCTGGCCTCGCTTGGCAAGTTGTTGGGCGGATTCTATCTGACCTGCATAATCTTCATCATCGTGGCGCTCGGTCCGGTGGCGCGGCTCTGCGGCTTCAGTCTGCTCAAGCTGATCCGCTACATCTGGGAAGAGCTGTTGATCTGCATCGCGACGACATCGTCGGAGACGGTGCTGCCGCGGATGCTGACCAAGCTGGAGAAGGCTGGCTGCGAGCGCAGTGTGGTCGGGCTGGTGATCCCGACCGGCTACTCCTTCAATCTCGATGGCACCTGCCTTTACCTTGCCGCCGCCTCGGTGTTCCTGGCGCAGGCCACCAACACACCGTTGGGGCTTGCCGAGCAGATCGAGCTGCTGCTGATCCTGCTCGTGACCTCCAAGGGCGCGGCGGGGATCGCGGGCGCCGCCTTCGTCGTGCTGGCGGCCACGCTGTCGGCGACGGGCACCATTCCGGTGACGAGTGTCGCGTTGGTGCTCGGCATTCACCGTTTGATGTCGCAGGGGTTGACGCCGACCAATTTGATCGGGAACGCGGTTGCGACCATTGCGATTGCCAAATGGGAAGGCGCGCTCGATAGCGAGCGCCTGAAGCGCGTGCTCGACGGCGGGGAACCCGCGGCTATCGCTGCCTGATGAATTGGCTTCCTGCATGACGCAGGCTGCCTATGATGCTTACGAACGAAAGAGGGGAGTTTATCCCATGAGGACAGGTCTCGTGATCACCGCCCATCCCGGCGATTTCGTCTGGCGCGCCGGTGGCGCCATCGCGCTGCATGCGAAGAAGGGCTATCGCATGAAGATCGTCTGCATGTCCTTTGGCGAGCGCGGCGAAAGCCAGTTTGCCTGGAAGGAAAAGGGCGCGACGCTGGAATCGGTCAAGGCCGGCCGCAAGGACGAGGCGGAGCGGGCGGCCAAGCTGCTTGGCGCCGAGATCGAGTTCTTCGATTGCGGCGACTATCCGCTGAAGCTTAACGAAGCGCATTTCGACCGCATGGTCGACATCTACCGCGAGCTCAATCCGAGCTTTGTGCTGACGCACGCGCTGGAAGACCCCTATAATTTCGACCATCCGAACGCGGCGCATTTCGCCCAGGAGACCCGCGTGGTTGCGCAGGCGATGGGCCACAAGCCCGGCGCGCAATACAAATATTCGGCGCCGCCGGTGTTCCTGTTTGAGCCGCACCAGCCCGAGCAGTGCAATTACAAGCCGGACCTGCTCCTCAAGATCGACGAGGTCTGGAAGGAGAAGTACGAGGCCTTCCAGATCCTCGCCGCGCAAAAGCATCTCTGGGGCTATTACGAGCGCGTTGCGCTCAACCGCGGCATCCAGGGCAGCCGCAACACCGGCGTGCCCATGACGTATGGCGAGGCTTATCAGCGCCTATTCCCGACGGTTGCGGAGGAGCTGGCATGAAATCGGTCGTCGTTCGCAACATCAAGCGCGCCGATCCCGCGGGAATGGCGGAGTACGGCGTCTCGACCGTACACGAGGCCTACGGCCGGATCGGCCTGATGAAGCCGTATCTGCGGCCGGTCTGGCCGGGCACGGCGATCGCGGGTCCCGCGGTGACCGTGCTGGCGCAGCCCGGCGACAACTGGATGATCCATGTCGCCGTCGAGCAGTGCAAAAAGGGCGACATCCTCGTCGTCGGCTGCACCACCGATAATACCGACGGCATGTTTGGCGAGCTGCTTGCGACCTCGCTTCAAGCCCGCGGTGTACAGGGGCTGATCATCGATGCCGGCTGCCGCGACGTCAAAGCGCTGCACGAGATGAAGTTTCCGGTGTGGTCGCGCGCGGTCTCGGCCAAGGGCACGGTCAAGGCGACGCTCGGCTCGGTCAATATTCCCGTGGTCTGCGCCGGCGTGAATGTCGATCCCGGTGACATCATCGTGGCCGATGACGACGGCGTCGTGGTGGTGCCGAAGCGATATGCGGCCGAGGTCGCCGAGAAGGCGAAGAAGCGCAATGCCGACGAGGGCGGCAAGCGCAAGCGGCTCAGCTCGGGCGAGCTCGGGCTCGACATGTACAGCATGCGCGAGGCGCTGGCGAAAGCCGGGCTCGTCTATGTCGACGATCCCGAGGACGTCTGAGCGAAAGAAGAGAAGCGGAGCGGGTGGATGGATCGTCTCAAGCTTAAGGCCGTGATCGGCAGTCACCCCCATGTCCAGGCGGTGAAGAGCGGCGAGGTCCGCTCCGACCGCTTCGATATCGAGTTCATCGAGTACACGCCGACCAACACGGCATTCAAGCCGATGGTGCGCGAACAGGCGTTCGATGTCTGCGAGATGGCGATCGTCACCTATCTGATGGCGAAGGCGCATGGCAAGCCGCTGGTACTGCTGCCGGCGACCATGCTCGGCCGCTTCCAGCATTCCTATGCCCTCTACAATCCGGAACGAGGAACGCTTGGGCCTTCCGATCTTGAAGGCAAGCGCGTCGGCATCCGTTCGTTCACGACGACGACCGGCGCCTGGATCAGGGGCATCCTCGCCAACGACTACGGCGTCTATCTCGACAACATCCGCTGGGTGACGTTCGAGGACCCGCACATCGCCGAATATGTCGACACCACCGAGCGCGCGCCGAAGAACAAGAAGGTCCTACAGATGCTGATCGACGGCGAGCTCGACGCGGTCCTGGGTGAGACGTCGAATGATCCCAAGCTGAAATCGCTATTCCCTGATCCGGCTGCGGAAGCTGCCAAGTGGTATGCGCGCCGCGGCGTCGTGCCCGTCAATCATCTCGTGGTCGTGACTGAAAAGCTCGCGAAATCGCGTCCGGACGTAGTTGCGGGCGTCTATGATCTTCTCAAGCGCGACAAGATGCAGGTGGGGCCAGCGGCGTCACCTGATCTTGTACCATTTGGAATCGAAGCGAACAGGAAACCGTTGGAGCTGATCGTCGACTACGCATTCCAGCAGGCGCTGATCCCGCGCCGCTATGCGGTCGAGGAACTCTTCGACGAGACGACACGAGGGCTGAACTGATGTCGGACCCGAAACGATGGCAGATTGGGCTGGTCGGCTATGGCGAGGTCGGCAGGATTTTGGCCGAGGATCTGCGACAGCAGGACATCAAGGTCGCGGCCTTCGACATCAAGCTCGGGGGCGAGCAGGGCGCTTCGCTGAAAGAGCATGCGGCGAAGTTCGGCGTGGCGCTGGCAGCCTCTCATGCCGAGCTGACGGCGAAGTCTGACTTCATCGTCTCCGCTGTCACCGCCAGTCAGGCGGTGCCGGTGGCAAAAGCCTGCGCGGGTGCGATCAACCAGGGCACCTGGTTCCTTGATTTCAATTCGGCCTCGCCCGGCGCCAAGCAACGCGCCGCCGCGCTGATCGACGAAGCGGGCGGGCGTTATGTCGAGGGCGCGGTGATGACGTCGGTGCCGCCGTATCGCATCAAGGTGCCGCTGCTGCTCGGTGGTCCCGGCGCGAGGGAGCTCGAGCCGCTTCTGAACGCGATTGGCTTCGCGGCCAAGGTCGCGAGCGACAAGCTCGGTGTGTCCTCCGCGGTGAAGATGTGCCGAAGCATCATGATCAAGGGCCTGGAGGCCATGGTCATCGAAAGCTTCACCACCGCGCGCGCTTACGGTGTCGAGGATGCGGTGCTGGCCTCGCTCGCAGAAACGTTTCCTGCGATCAACTGGGAGAAGCAGGGCGCCTATTTCTTCCAGCGCGTGATCGAGCACGGCCACCGCCGTGCCGAGGAGGTGCGCGAGGTCGCCGAGACCGTGCGCGAGGCGGGGCTGACGCCATGGTCCGCGCAGGGCACCGCCGAGCGCCAAGCCTGGGTGGCCGATCTCGCTGATGAGGGCCTGTTCGGCACCAAGGGAACCAAGGAATTTGCCCGCAGTGCCGATTGGCGCATCGAGGCTGACCGGATTCTGGCGAGGATCAAGCGCTGATTTCGAGCGCGCGCTTAGCTCAAGACCCTGCTGCCGTCGCGATAGCCCGAAATTTCGTCGCGCGCGAGCTCGATCAAGCCGATCAGGCCTTTGGCTTCGCGGACGACTTCCGTGGTGCGCTCGGCGCGGAACTCGGTGAGGATCGTGCGAATGCACTTGTCGGCGGTATCGAGCGTCCACAGCGCGCGCGCCATATCGTCTTGCGTCTGGATTGCCGGGATGTCGAGGCCTGACAGCACTTCGCCGATGCCGCTCAGCCGCTTGAGGGCCGTCTCAGCGGGCGTCTTGGCCCGAATGGAATGATAATCGATGCTGCTGAATGCGCTGAACATATCCATACTTCCCCATCGAACGCAGATGGTCAGTGCGCCTCGTAGTATGCGATCCGCGTGGCCCGTCGTGCAATGCGCGCAGCTACGGTCCGGGATTCTACCGGACTCAGGAGGTGGGCATGGTCAGCGGTATAATCGAACGGAAAAGGTCCGATAATTATCCGCGTTTCCCGACAATCTTACCGTCGGATGCGACGAGCTTGCCCTCCTTGTACACGGAGCGCCCTTGCGGCACCCCGACAACAGCCTCGGGAACATGTTCCGCATTCAGCGTCACGAAATCGGCCTTGGCGCCGACGCGCAGACCATAGCCCTCGAGCTGAAGTGCCTTTGCGCCGGCTTCGGTGACGACATCGAACGCGACACGCAGTTCCTCGTCGATATTGAAGCCCGAGCGATAGCCGAGTGTCGTTGCCCGACGCAGCATGTCGCCGTCGCCATAGGGCCACCAGGAGTCGCGAATGTTGTCGTTGCCGCTGAAGACGATCACCCCAGCATTGCGCAGGGCAAGGATCGGCGGAAAGGGCCGCGCGCCCGGCGCATTTGTCATGATCGCGACGCCGGAACGGGCGAGAATGTCGGCGATCCTGTTGAGATGATCTGCGGAGATATCGCCGAGCCCGTAGGCATGGCTGATGGCGACATGGCCCTCCATGCCGAGCGCGCGCGTGCGCGCAGCGATCTGCTCGATCTCGAACGCGCCCAGCGTGCCCATGTCGTGCAGATGAATGTCGACGTCGACGCCGTGCTTGCTGGCCACCCCGAACACGACATCGAGATGCTTCTCCACGTCACGGTCGAAGCTCGCCGGATCGAGCCCGCCGACGAGATTGGCGCCGAGGCCGATGGCCTCGTCGAGCAATCGCGGCGTGCCTGGACTCGCCAGAATGCCGCTCTGGGGAAAGGCGACGAGCTGGATGTCGATCAGGCCGCTGTAGCCCTCCCGCACGCGGAGGATTGTCTCGAGTGATTTCAACCCGACCGAGCCGTCAACCATGACATGGCTGCGCATCTGCGTGGTGCCGTGCCCGATACAAAGGTCGAGCTGATTGCGGGCACGCACATCCATCGGCGCGGCCTCGGCCATGTTCTGGGCCTGGAAGGCGACGCGCTCATGCACGTCGAAGCCGTTGGTGCACGGCTTGTGAGGGCGCCAGGCGTCGCCATAGAAGCTGGTATCGAGATGGATATGGCCCTCGACGAAACCGGGGACGACTAGGGCATTGTCGAGATCGATCGTCTCGGCGCCGGCCGGCGGCGCGTCGACAGGGGCAATCGCGGCGATACGGCCGTCCTTGACCGCGATGTGATGTCGCGCCCCGCCGTCGAAGCGTGTGTTGAGGAATATCTTGTCGAAGGCCATCCGGTTGCTCCGTAGGTCGATTGCGAAGATCGAGCGACAGCCGTTCAGCTCCGGGGGCTGAACAAGGTCGGCCGCTGCCGCTCAAAGGTCTGCCGGCCGCTCTTGAAACCCATCACGATATCCGGCAGCTCGGCGATGGCGAAGCGACTGTCCTGGGTGTCAAGCACGACGAGATCTGCGGGGTTGCCGAGCTTGATGCCGTAGTCATTGAGGTTCATTAGCCGCGCCGGCAGCTCGGTGACGAGATCGAGGCAGGTGTCGAAGTCGCTGACCGAGGCGTGGGCGACATTGGCGTAGAAGTTCGCCATCCGCAGCAGCGAGGCATCGCCGAACGGCGTGAAGGGATTGAGCACGTTGTTGGTGGCGACCGAGCACACAATGCCGTCGCCCGCGAGCTTGTGCGCGAGCGTCAGTCCGCGCGGCGTGTTGTGGGTGGCTTCGCGCCCCATCAGATAGAGATCGGTCGCGGGCAGCACGGTGACGGCGACGCCGGCCTTCGCCAGTTGCGCGGCGGCCGCCTTCAGCCGCTCCGGCGGCAAGGCCGAGAGCTTTGTGGCGTGGCCGATTGCGACGCGCCCCTGATAGTGGCGCTGCTCGGTCTGCCGGCAGACCTCGTCGAGATGCCACCAGGAGGGATCGAGATCGAAGTCGAGATGGAGATCTACGTCGACGTCGAATTCTTGCGCGAGATCGAAGATGCGATCGAGATGCGCGTTCGGGTCGGTGTCCGTATAGGGACAGCCACCGATCGCTTCGCCGCCGGCGCGCAGCGTCTGGACGAGCAGCTCGTCGCTGCCGGGATCGTTGGTCAGGCCTTCCTGCGGAAAGACGCAGAGCGAGAGGTCGATCGCCCAGGCGTAGTCGCGCTTCAGCGCCTTGACCGCTTCGAAGCTGCGCAAGCCGATGCGCGGATCGATCTCGACATGGGTCCGCATACGCGTGGTGCCGTGCACGATGGCGCGCTCGAGCACCTTGGCGCCGCGCGCATAGACGTCGTCGACGCTGAAGTCGCGTTTCATCGCCGATACGGCGCGGATGGCATCGCCGAGACTGCCGTGATTGTGCTCGCAGCGGTCGAGCAGGCAGGCCTTGTCGAGATGGATGTGGGTTTCGACGAAGCCGGGCAGGGCCAGCCGTCCCCCGACATCGATCTCGACCGCCTCGCAGGCAAGCCTGGGCTCAATCGCAACGATTCGGCCGCCTTTCACGCCGATATCGACGGGGGTAGCGGATGATCGCAACAGGGCGTTGCGGAAGATCAGGTCGAAGGCGGTCTGGGCGGTCATGGCTCGATTCAGGTGTGATAGCCTAGCGGTAGCTGCGGACGTCGGCAGCTGCGGATTGTGTTCAGTTATGACACCAATTATTCAAAAGATGTGCATGCAATTTGGGGCGCAGATTGTAGGATTTCGCAGCCCCGGAGAACCGCCATGTCCGCCCCCGCGAATGCCGAAGCTCGTCCGATGACCGACGCCGAGATCGTGGAGGCCTATCTCACGGCCTCGATGGTACCCGATCCCGATGCCGCGGCGGCCTACATGAAGCCCGGCACCGTGATCACATTTACCGGCGGGCGCGAGTTCGACCATCCGCGCGGGCCGACCGGCTTCAACGCCAAGCGCTATCGCTGGGTCAAGAAGAGGATGGATCGCTTCGACGTCTGTCCGGGTGCGGACGAAACCGTCGTCTACAGCGTCGGCACGCTCTACGGCGAGTGGATGGACGGCACGCCGTTCGAGGGCAACCGCTATGTCGACCGCTTCGTCGTGAACGGCGGCCAGATCGTGAAGATGGACGTCTGGAACGACAGCGCCGAGCGTATCCTTGTGCAGCGGGGCATTGACGCGTAAGAGCGATCTTGTCGCGCAAATTCCTGCCGCCGTGCGCTGAGCGGGAGCTGCTATATTCTGCCAACTGATTCTGGAATGGCAGCGAGTTATCATGGCAACCGAGATCCGTGCAACCAGCCTGTTCTGTGGTCCTGACCGCACCATCCGTGACAATGCCGTGCTGCGCCATGACAACGGTGTCATCACTGAGATCATGGAAGGAGCGGGACCGATCGTCGAGCCGCGCTCCTTCGTCGTTCCGGCCTTCGCCAATGCCCATGATCATGCGCGGCCGCCGACCACGTCGTTCGGCGCGGTTGGCATGCCCCTAGAGAGCTGGATCCTGCGCTCCGCGCTCGGCACGCCGGTCGATCCCTATCTGACGGCGGCGTCGGCCTTTGCGCGCGCGGCGAGGGCAGGCTGCGCCACCATGATGGTGCACTATACCCGTCCGAGCGGCGCCATGCCGCTGGTCGATGAAGCCAAGGCGGTCGCGCGGGCGGCATCGGATGTGGGCATGCGCATCGCCTTTGCGATCGCGGTGCGCGACCAGAACCCGATCGTGTATGGTGATGCCGAGCCACTTCTTTCCGGGCTCGCCAGCGATGATCGCAAGACCATCGAGGAGCTGTTCGTCCGCCCCCCGATGTCGCCCAGGGCCTATATCGAGCTGGTTGATGCAATCGCCGCGGCCATTGCGAGCCCGATGGTTGACGTGCAGCTGGGTCCTGCCGCCGTGCAATGGTGTTCGAAGCCGTTGCTGGAAGCTGTTGCGGAAAACTCGGCGCGGACCGGCCGCCGCATCCACATGCATCTCTTGGAAACCGGGTATCAGCGGGTCTGGGCCGACCGGAATTTTCCGGGCATGGTCGGCTATCTCCGCGACATTGGCTTTCTCTCGGAGCGCCTGACGCTCGCGCACTGCGCCCACGCTCGTCCGGACGAGCTGGACATGATCGCGGCCTCGGGCGCGCGCATCGTCACCAATTTCAGCTCGAACATGCATCTGCGCTCGGGGCTCGCCCCGATCGCAGCCGCGCACAAATGTGGGTGCGCCATCGCCGTCGGCGTCGACGGGCTGGCGCTCGACGAGGACGACGACATTTTGCGCGAGATGCGACTGGTGCAGATGGTCCATGGCGGGGTGGGGTTCAAGCCGACCTGGACGCCGGCCGAACTGTTCGCGCTCGCCGTCCGCAACGGCAGGCGCGCCACCGGTGCTCCCGGGACCGGAGAACTCGCGCCGAAAAATCCCGCGGATTTCGTGGTGCTTGATCTCGACCGGCTCGATCGCGATCAGGTCCTGCCGGTCGATCTCATGACGTTGCTGTTCGCGCGGGGCAATGCGTCCCTGGTGAAGGATGTGGTGGTGGCCGGCAAGACGGTCGTCAGGGACGGGGTCTGCGCCGGCGTCGATCTTCCGGCGATCGAGCGCGAGCTGCGGACCATGTACCGTTACCGGGCCAATCTCGGTCAGTTCGCAAACCTCCAGCGGATGTGGCAGCCGTTGTCGGAACAGCTGGCAAGTTGGTTCGAGACGCAGCTCTGCTGCGAGTAGGGCGCCCGACATTTCCTTGGCCGGAATGTATATAAAAGCGCGATAGCTGGTGGATGCAGCCTCGTCTGGCGGCTGCCGGATGTGTAAGCTATCACCTTCGCGACCGCGTCTCGACAGAAGTCGATGACCCCCTTGAGGAGCAGCCGATGCGTCTTCCCACCGTTCTCCTGGCCGTCTGTCTCGCGGGCGTAGCCTCGGCCGAAGACCTGTCGGGCACGCTCCAGAAGGTCAAGGAGACGAAGAAGATCACGCTCGGCTATCAGGAGGCGTCCGTTCCCTTCAGCTATCTGGACGGAAACCAGAAGCCGGTCGGCTTTGCCATGGATATCTGCCTCAAGATCGTCGACGCCGTGAAGAAGCAGCTCGGCATGCCCGACATCGCGGTCGACTATATCGCGGTGACATCGTCGAACCGCATCCCCCTGATGGTCAACGGCACGCTCGACCTGCATTGCTCGGCGACCACCAACAACGCCGACCGCCAGAAGCAAGTCGCCTTCACCAACACACACTTCCTCAGCGCGACGCGCTTTGCGGCCAAGAAGGCCGCAAAGATCAACACCATCGACGATCTCAAGGGCAAGGCGGTCACGGCTGTGGCGGGATCGGTCAACCTGACGCAGCTCGCCAAGGTCAACACCGAGCGCAATCTCGGCATCAATGTGATGCCGGCCAAGGACCAGGCCGAGGCCTTCCTGCTGCTCGAGACCGACCGCGCCCAGGCCTATGCGCTCGACGATGTGCAGCTCGCGGTCGCGATCGCGCGCTCGAAGGAGCCGGCCCTGTTCATGATCAGCGAGGAGACGTTTTCGAAGGCCGAGCCCTTCGGGATCATGTTGCGGCGGGAGGATGCGCCGTTCAAGGCGCTGGCCGATCGCGCCACGGCAGAGCTTTACGCGAGCCCGGAGATCGAAGTGCTCTACAAGAGGTGGCTGGAATCGCCGACGCCGCCGAACGGCCTCAACTACAATGTCCCGATCTCGCCCGCCTTGCGCAACGCCTTCAAGAAGCCGAGCTCGAGCTTCGATCCGGACGTGTATGTCGTGAATTGAGGCGAGAGCGCTAGCGCGCCCGCGGCGTGTCGAGCAACTGGCCCGCCAGGGCCGCGCCGATCGCCGCCATCGCCGCCATGGCGAGAGCCCAGACCACGAACAGCCGATGACCGATCAGCGCGCCACTGATGAGCGGGGCGCTGATATTCGCGCCCGACATCAGCGACTGGTTGAGGCCCATGATCATGCCCTGGCGGTTGATCGCGGTACTCCGCGACAGTTCTGCCGTCAGCGTGCTACGGGCAAACATGGTGCCGACGATGATCAAGGTCAGATAAATCGCGAGCAGGCTGATATTGTCGCCGGCCGCGAGTCCGGCAAATCCGAGCCCCATGCAGGCGAACGCCGCCATCACGATGCTGCGATCGGAGGCGATCAGGTTTGCGCGCGTGATCAGGAGGCCCTGGACCACCATGTTGATGAAGCCGGCGTAGGCGAACATCCAGCCGAGCTCGCGCGCGCCGAAGGGATGCCCGTCCCAGGAAAATCGCGCCGACAGGAACAGGCCGATCTGCGACAGGAACATCGAGTTGACGAAGAAGAACACGATCAGCAGTCCCAGCAGCCGCCAAGCGTAGCGCATGTCGAGCAGGCTGCGCGTCAGCGTCGGCTCGGGCACACGATGCTGGTAGAGCGGCTCGGACGCCGGGTGATCCGGCGGGAGCAGCGCGATCGTCGCGAGAATGCTCACCAAAGAGAGCGCAGCTGCAGCCCATACCGGCGCGGTCTGGCCGTAATGAACGAGAAAGCTGGAGAGAGCAGGGCCGAGCAAAAGCCCGGTTCCGATCGCGCCGCTGGTCATGCCGAGCGCCTGCTTGCGTGTCGCCGGTGCGCTGTGCTCGGCAGCATAGGCATGAGCGACCGAGATGTTGCCTGATGTCAGGCCGTCGATGATGCGCGCCAGGAACACCAGCGTCAGATTGCCTGCCATCGCCAGCAGAACAAACCCGATCAGAGTTCCGATCTGGCTGACGACCAGAACCTTTCGCCTGCCATAGCGATCCGAGAGGATGCCGACGACGGGGCCGGCGATGAGCTGGCAGACGGCATAGACCGAGATCAGCGCGCCGATCAGGAACGGCGTGGCGCCGAGCCGCTGCGAATAGAACGGCAGGAGCGGCAGGATGATGCCCATTCCGGTGGCGTCCACGGCCACGACGACGAAGGTCGGGACGAGCGTCAGCGCGCCGTCGCCCGCCATCGCCTCCCGTGCTTCGGTCGTGGAACCCGGCCCCATAATGCGTTGTCCCTGTTCGCTTTTTCGTGATGGATCGGAATATGCCAGACTATATAGTTGCAGGCTAATAGTTTGTGTCCTATCTAAATTGCATGGCTCCCTCGCAGGCTCATATCCACGGCGAAATCGGCCGGCTGATCGCCCGCCTCGCCCGCATCTGGCGCCGCGAGTCGGACCAGGCGCTGTCCGATCATGGCTTGTCCTATGCGACCGCCATTCCGCTCCTGGTGCTCTCGCGCCAGGGCGAGAACGTGCGCCAGGGTGTGCTCGCCGACGAGCTCGGTATCGAAGGTCCTTCGCTCGTGCGGCTGATCGACCTGCTCCAGGCCGAGGGTCTGGTGGAGCGCCGCGAGGATCCGACTGACCGGCGTGCCAAAACGCTACATTTGACGAAAGCGGGCGAAGCCAAGGTCGAGGAGACCAACCGCGTGCTGCGGCGGGTGAGGGCGAGCCTGTTGAAGGATATCGGAGCTGAAGAACTTGCGATAACCTTCGAGACGCTCCAGCGCATCGAGCAGCGGGCCAGCCGCCTGCCTGAAGCCAAGACATTTCCCAAGACTATTTTAGAGGCGAAATAGTCATGCGCGCGGAAGAGCCTTTCCTGGTTCGTCACGCGGACCTCATTTTTGCTTTGAAGACGTTTGCCGCGTCGATGCTGGCGCTCGTCATTGCGCTCGCCATGGACCTGCCGCGGCCCTATTGGGCGATGGCGACCGTCTACATCACCTCGCAGCCGCTCGCCGGCGCGACCAGCTCAAAAGCGTTCTTCCGCGTGATGGGCACGCTGGTCGGCGCGACCATGACGGTGGCGCTGCTGCCGAACCTGATCGATGCGCCGGAACTCCTGTGCCTTGCAATCGCGCTCTGGGTCGGGCTCTGCCTCTATCTCTCGCTGCTCGACGGCACGCCGCGCAGCTACGTCTTCATGCTGGCTGGATACACGGTCGCGCTGATCGGCTTTCCCTCTGTGTCCGAGCCCGGCGCCATCTTCGACACCGCGGTTGCAAGGCTCGAAGAAATCTCGCTCGGCATCATCTGCGCCAGCCTGGTCTCGACCATCGTGTTTCCCCGCAGCGTCGCGCCGGCGGTGGCTAACCGCGTCGGCAGCTGGCTGTTGGACGCTCGCCGGCTCAGCCAGATCGTGCTGCTGCGCGAGACCACCAAGGAGACGCGCCGCGGCAAGCGCCTCAAGCTTGCGACCGACATTGTCGAGATCGACACGCTCTCCGCCCATCTCGCCTATGACCACCTGACGGACCGCAATGCCGTGACCGGCCTCGGCGTAATCCGGCTGCGCATGCTGATGCTGCTCCCGGTGATCGCCTCACTCGAGGATCGGCTGGCAGCGTTGGGGGAGGAGGCGTTGCGGCGACAACCCGAGCTGAAGCGCCTTCTGGAAGATCTGGCGCAATGGATCGTGAGCGACGTTAGCGCGCGGCGGCCAGCCGAGCGGATTCGCGCCATGATCGCGGAGCGGCAAGCGGTCCTCGATGACAGTGCCTCCTGGGAACGGATCATCACTACCAGCCTGTTGTTGCGGCTGCGGGAGCTCGTCGACCTCTCGCGCGACTGCCGCGCGCTGACCGAGGCGATTGCCGAGAGCCGCGACGTCGCAACCCTCGATCTGGCCTTTCATTCCGAGGCCGGCGCTGCGCCCGTGCGCCACAGGGACCGCGGCCTCGCATTATGGTCGGCGGCCGGCGCGGCCATGGCCATCCTGATCTGTTGCGCGTTCTGGATCGGGACCGGTTGGCCCGACGGCGCCTCGGCGCCGATGATGGCCGCAGTTGCCTGCTCATTCTTCGCCGCCCAGGACGAGCCCGCGCGCTTCATCCGCAGCTTCGGCCTGTGGTCGCTGGTCGCCATCGTCGTCGTCGCGATCTATCTGTTCGCGCTGGTGCCTGCGATCTCCCATATCGAAGTTCTGGTCGTCGCGCTGGCGCCGACCTTCCTGCTCTATGGCTTCCTGATGGCGCGGCCGGCAACGGCGGGCACCGGCATGGCGCTCGCGGCCAACACCGCGACGCTGCTCGCGCTGCAATCGACCTACATCGCGGATTTTGCGTCCTACGCCAATTCGGCCGTTGCCTTCTTCGTCGGCGTTGTCATCGCCGAGATCGTGACGCGGATCGCGCGCGGGGTGGGCGCGGAGTGGATCGCCAATCGCCTGGTGCTGTCGAGCTGGAAGACGATCGCGGTTGCCGCCGAGCGGCGTGGCAAGCGCGACCGCGCGGAGTTTGCCGGCCTCATGCTGCATCGTCTCGGGCTTCTGGTGCAGCGCATCGCCTTCCTCTCGGAGACCGATCGCCGCGACGCCGACAGCCTGGTCCAGCTCCGCATCGGGATCAATATTATCGATCTTCGCCGCGCGCGCTATGGGCTCGCGGCATCGACCATTTCTGTCATCGACGACATGCTAGATCAGCTGGCTATGGCTTGCCGCAACCATGCGGGCGGTGGCATGCCGGCCGAGCTGCTGACAAGCGTCGATCGGGCGCTGGCCCGGGCTGTGAAGGACCCCAACGACAGTGCGCGTGAAGACGCCCTGATCGGCCTCGTCGGTATCAGGCGGGGCCTGTTCCCGGACGCCCCGGCCTACCGGCCGCGCGCAGGCGAGAGTGTTGCGGCATGAGATATGTCATCGACATCTACGGCGTGCTCGTGCCGGCGCTCTTGCTCTGGATCATCGTGGCCTATGTGTTGAGCGCGCTGCTCCGCCGCTTCATGCAGCGCTTCGACCTCTATCGACTGGTCTGGCACCGCGCGCTGTTCGATTTCGCGATTTTCGTCTGCCTGTTGGGCGGCGTCGTCTATCTCTCGGAGTATCTCTCATGAAGGGGAATTTCGCCTGGTTTGGCCGCCTCGCGCTGACCGTCATTGTCGTTGTCGCGGCGCTCGCCGTCGGTCGCGAGCTTTGGGTCTACTACATGGAGTCGCCATGGACGCGCGACGGTCGCGTCCGTGCAGACGTGGTTCAGGTCGCGCCCGACGTCTCCGGCTTTGTCACGGACGTGCTGGTCAAGGACAACCAGAAGGTCCATCGCGGCGACGTTCTGTTTAGGATCGATCGCGAGCGCTTTGCGCTGGCGTTACGGCAGGCCGATGCTTCGGTCGCCGGTCACCAGGCAACGCTCGATCAGGCCAATTCCGATTTGAAGCGCTACAGTGCGCTGACGACTGACGCAGTGTCGCAGCAGAAGCAAGAGCAGGTGCTCGCGACCCAGCTGCAAGCCAAGGCGGCGTTCGACCAGGCGGTTGCAGACCGTGCGGTTGCTCAGCTCAATCTCGACCGCAGCGAGATCCGCGCCTCCGTGAATGGCGTGATCACCAACATGGACCTGCGCCCCGGCGCTTACGTCACGGCCGGAAAGGGTGTGATGGCGCTGGTCGATAGCGACACGTTGCATGTGGAAGGCTATTTCGAGGAAACAAAACTCGCGCGAATCCGCATCGGCGACAAGGTGCAGGTCCGCCTGATGGGTGAGAAGGGCACGCTCACCGGTCATGTCGAGAGCATCGCCGCCGGCATCGAGGACCGCGACCGCGCCGAGGGGGCCAGCCTGCTCGCGAACGTCAATCCGACATTCAGCTGGGTGCGCCTCGCCCAGCGCGTGCCGGTCCGTATCGCGCTGGATCCAGTTTCCGACAGTACGGCGCTGGTCGCCGGCCGCTCGGCGACGGTGGAAGTTCTGAATTAATTGGGCAACTTGTGCTGCGCATTGTTGTGCCCTCCCCTGGTGGACATACGCTCACACGGGTGAGGGGTCTGTCTCCGTGGACAGAGACCCCTCATCCGCCTTTTCGGCAAGGCACCTTCTTCCACAAGGGAGAAGGGAAGAAGGGCGCCGCGTTGTCTGGCGAGCTGAACGCCTGCCTCAAGCGTTCGAATACTTCTTCAGCTCGAACCGCGCGATCTGGTTGCGGTGGACCTCGTCCGGTCCGTCGGCGAGACGCAGCAGGCGCGCGGTGGAGTAGGCCTGCGTCAAGCCAAAATCATTCGACGTGCCGCCGCCATGGGCTTTCCGCGCGGGCGAGCGGCTTCAGCTCCTCGACGACGGATAGACTTTCCACGGCCCGAGGTCCTCCGCCTCGCGATAGAACCGCTCCTCGGATAGATGTGCCGGTCCATGAAACTTTCGAGCTTGCGCTTGAGCTCGACGACTTTTGGCGACATCGGGTAGAGCATCTTTCGTCTCCTCGATCGATGGACGGCGGCGGCGTGCGTGTTCCCGGTCAGTCGATTTCGAGATAGTCGGCGTCCGGAAGTGTGGGGAACAGCGCCGCCGGGAGCGTCTGGTACCAGAAGGCGACCGACGCGATGTCGTCCTGGAGCGGAAGATATTTTGCTTCCTTGACGCCCGATCGCCAGCCCAGCGCCTGGATCGTCACGCGAAGGTCGCTCTGAAAGCGGACGGGATCCGGGATGTGCCAGCGGTACATGCCGAACCGTTGCTGCGACTTGTAGACGCCGTCGGGACGGATCACCTGCGGCAGGCCGGCATAGGGCGTGGTGAATTCCTGATAGCGCGATTGTTGCACGGCGCCCCGGCCGGAATGCGCGACGTAGGGATCGAAATTGTAGGCGCCGCAGAAATAATCCTCGGTGCCGGTGCCGCAGATCGTCGGGAATTCGCCGTCGCCGTCGACGAAGAACTTGATCTCGCCTTCGCCCCACCAGCCATTGTTGTTGACACCCCAGGCCATGTAGGTGCCGACATACTGGCCGCGCCCGGTGACGCCATCGAGGATGGTGTAGACGTCCTTGTAAGGAAGCGGATTGGTGCGTCGGAATTGTGCATGAAAATAGGCGCAGTCCTCGGGCACGTCAGTCAGTGTGTAGTTGATCTGGTAATAGACGGTCAGCGCCTCCTCGCTGCGGTTCTCCATCGTGAAGCGCGCGCGCTTGCGGAACGGCATCTCCCAGTAGCAGTTGAACGCACGCCCGGGATTGACGCAGACCGCGAGCGACGATACCTGCGCAAACTCTTCCCATCCGCAGGCGAAGAAATCGCCGGCCGGGCACTCGACGCTCGGATGCTCCTGGTCGTCCCAGTAGACGCGCAGGATGGAATGGCGCAGTCGCCCGCGCGCCAGCGTCATCCAGATCTGCTGGATCGCGCCTTGCCCGGCGATGTCGGCAAGGGTGAACGTCGCGCCGGGCTCGATGACGATATAGGGCGAAACCTTCCAGCCTTGCCCGAGATCGCGGGCCTGAGGTGCCGCGGGCCCGTCGACGGACATGCCGCCCTTGCCCATTTCGCCGGTGAAATTCTCGGGGCTGATCGAGCGCGTCTGCGCGTTCGACAGGCGCGACAGATTGCCGAGATGCAGGCCCAATCCGGAAAACGCCATGATGTCCTCGATAAGGGGTTAGCGATGACCCGATATATCGCCCCCGAATCTACCAAAGGATGAAGATGATCGTGCACCGAAAGGCGCGCACGCAATGGTGTGACGGCTTACCCGGCGCGATAGTCCCTGAATTTCTCGCGCAGCGCTGATTTGAGCACCTTGCCGGTCCCGGTCATCGGGAATTCATCGAGGAACTCGACGGCGTCAGGCATCCACCAGCTCGCGATCTTCGGGCGCATGTGGTCGAGCAGGGTCTTGCCATCGACGGTCGCCCCCTTCTTGCGGACGACGAGGAGGAGGGGGCGTTCCTGCCATTTCTCGTGCGCGATGGCGACAACGGCGGCTTGCAGCACGTCCGGATGGGATAGCGCGATATCCTCGAGCTGGATCGAGGAGATCCATTCGCCTCCGGACTTGATCACGTCCTTGGAGCGGTCGGTGAGCGTAACGTGGCCCTGGGCATCGATCACGGCCATGTCACCGGTGATCAGCCAGCCGTCGCGGTCGAGGCCTTCGTCGAGCTTCATGTAGCCGGATGCGACCCAGGGACCACGGGCACGCAGATGGCCGACGCTCGTGCCGTCGTGCGGCAGCTCGTTGCCGCCGTCGTCGACGATGCGCAAGGACGTGCCGAAGCAGGCGCGGCCCGAGACCTGGCGCCGATCGAATTTCTCGGTGTCGCTGAGATGCTCCGAGCCCGGCCTCAATCCCGGCATCGAGCAGCCCAACGCCTCGGTCATGCCCCAGGCCTGGATATAGTCGACGTTGTACGCGCGCTTGAGTTTCTCGACCATCGCGCGCGGTGGGGCTGAACCCGACGACAGCGTTGCGCGCAGCGTCGAGAATGTATTGCCGGTACGGCCGAGCCAGTCGAGCAGGATCAGCCAGAAGCTCGGCACGCCCGCCGCGAGCGTCACCTTCTCGCCCTCGAGCAGCTCGTAGAGCTTGTCGGGTTCGTAGTTGCGGCCGGGCAGCACCAGCTTGGAGCCGGTATAGGGCGCGGTGAAGGGCATGTTCCAGCCATTGCCGTGGAACAGCGGCGCCATCGGCATCATCACCTCGCGCACGCCTTCGAGATGTCCAGGGATGAAGTCGAAATTGCAGCAAGTCATGGTCTGGAGAATCGCGGCGCGGTGCGAATAGATCACGCCCTTGGGACTGCCCGTTGTGCCCGACGTGTAGCAGATGGTGGAGGCGGATTTTTCGTCGAACAGCGGCCAGGCGAAACCTGCCTCGCTCTCCTTTTCAAGAAGCTCCTCATAGCAATGCACGTTCGGAAGCCTGGTTTCCGGCATCCGCTCGCGCGATGACATCACGACATACGCCTCGATTGTCTTCAATTGCGGCGAGATCGCTTCGACGATCGGCAGCGTGGCGCGGTCGACGAAAAGCAGCCGGTCCTCGGCGTGGTTGATGATGTAGACGAGCTGTTCGGGAAACAGCCGCGGATTGACGGTGTGCAGCACATAGCCCATGCCGGGCGCGGCATAGAACATCTCGAAATGGCGGTGGGTATTCCAGGCAAGCGTACCGACGCGGTCGCCGGGATTCATGCCGAGCCGCTGCAACACCAGCGCCATACGCTTGATGCGCGGGTGCGCCTCCGCATAGGTGTAACGATGGATGTCGCCCTCGATCTCGCGTGCGACGATCTCCGCTTCGCCGTGATAGTCGGCGGCGTACTGGATCAGGCCGCTGATCAGAAGCGGCATGTCCATCATCAGTCCCTGCATCGTCTCCTCCGGACAGCCGTGTCGTTGCATGGCGCATTTGCGGTTGCGCGCAAGGT
Source organism: Bradyrhizobium sp. F1.4.3 (assembly GCF_040548375.1). Taxonomy (NCBI): domain Bacteria; kingdom Pseudomonadati; phylum Pseudomonadota; class Alphaproteobacteria; order Hyphomicrobiales; family Nitrobacteraceae; genus Bradyrhizobium; species Bradyrhizobium sp. F1.4.3. Next base: position 911,237 of record NZ_JBEPRN010000001.1, on the reverse strand, counting down.
AGCGGAACGTCGCGCGACGTTCACGCAAAAAGCAGCGGACGCGATTGCGCGCGTCACTATTTCAGGGCTAACTGGCGCGAGCTGTCGGCGAAGCACCATCCGCCGTGGAGGAGATCGATGTCAGCGGAAAGACACAAGACCGGTTCAGCCGGCGCCCCTACGATCGACATTCAGGCCTTGCGTGCGCGCTATCGCGACGAGCGCGACCTTCGCCTGCGCGCCGAGGGTAAGGCGCAGTATGTCGAAGTAGCCGGCGATTTCGGTCGCTATCTCGACGATCCCTGGGCCGATCCCGGATTTACGCGCGAGGCCGTCAGCGAAGAGACCGCAGTGCTGATCGTGGGCGGCGGCTTTGGCGGTCTGTTGTCTGGCGCACGTCTGCGCGAGGCCGGCATCTCCGATTTCCGCATCGTGGAAAAGGCCGCGGATTTCGGCGGCACCTGGTACTGGAATCGCTATCCAGGCGCGGCGTGCGATACCGAGAGCTACATCTATCTGCCGTTGCTGGAGGAGACCGGCTACATGCCGGTGCGCAAATATGCGCGGGCGCCGGAAATCTATGAGCACTCTCGCCGTATCGGACGGCACTTCGGTCTCTACGAGCGCGCGCTGTTTCAGACAGTCATCTCGCGGATGATTTGGCAGGAGCGCGACGGACGCTGGCTGGTCGAGACCGATCGCGGCGATCACATCCGCGCACGCTTCATCATTCTGGCCGGCGGTCCGCTCAGCCGGCCGAAACTGCCCGGCATTGCCGGCATTGAAAGTTTCAAAGGCCACAGCTTTCACACCAGCCGCTGGGACTACGCTTACACTGGCGGCAGCGCCGATGGCGGCCTTACGGGGCTTGGCGACAAGCGCGTCGGCATCATCGGCACCGGCGCCACGGCCGTGCAATGCGTGCCGCATCTCGGCCGCGCGGCCAAAGAGCTCTACGTCTTCCAGCGCACGCCATCGGCGATCGGCGTGCGCGACGACCGGCCGACGGATCAAACCTGGGCGGAGAGCCTGAAGCCCGGCTGGCAGCGCGAGCGCATGGACAATTTCACCGCCGTGATCTCGGGTGAACCGTTCGAACAGGATCTGGTGCAGGACGGCTGGACCGGCCTGCTCGGCGAGATCCTGCTGGCGCCGCGGCGCCAGCCGCAGCCGGTGACCTCGATGGAAAAGGCGCTGAAGGTGATCGAGCAGGCCGACTACCGCAAGATGGAGGAGATCCGCGCCCGCGTCGACGCCCTTGTGAAGGATGAAGCGGCCGCGGCTGCCCTCAAGCCTTGGTACAAGGCGTTCTGCAAGCGGCCATGCTTTCACGACGAATATCTCGACACCTTCAATCGTCCCAACGTGCATCTCGTCGACACCAAGGGGAAGGGCGTCGAGCAGATCACCGAGAACGCTGTCGTTGTCGACGGCAAATCCTACGAGCTGGACTGCCTGATCTATGCCAGCGGCTTTGAGGTCGGCACCGACTATGCCCGCCGCATGGGTTTTGAGGTCTATGGCCGGGACGGGATCAGCCTGTCCGAGCGCTGGTGCGATGGCGTCAAGACGCTGCACGGCTTCTACAGCCGCGGCTTCCCCAACTGCTTCCTGATCGTCACGGTGCAGGCCGGCCAGAGTGCCAATTTCCCGCACATCATCGACGAGCAATCACAGCACATCGCCTATGTGATCGATCAGGCGCGCAAGCGCGGTGCGCGAACAGTAGAGCCAACGCTCGCCGCCGAGAACGCCTGGGTCGATGAGGTCGTCAAGGCCGCGCTCGGCCGCCAGACTTATCTCGCCGAATGCACGCCCGGCTATTACAATAATGAAGGCGTGTTCGATCCGATCGCGGCACGCAATAGCCAATATTGGCGCGGGCCGGTGGCGTTCCTGCGGCAGCTCGCCAAATGGCGGAAGGAGGGCAGTCTGGATGGGCTGGAGTTGACATATGGGGCGGCCGCGGCGACGGACGGCTCCCCGGTTCCGGCGTGACCTCCATAGTCCCGGCCCCCACTGGCGCGACGCGGCTTTACGTCATCGTCGGCAATCCCATCGCGCAGGTGCGCTCACCCGCAGGCGTGACGGCGGCCTTTGCTGCGCGCGGCCACGATGGAATCCTCGTTCCCGTGCAGGTCTCGACCGCCGACCTGCCGGATTTCCTCTCGATGGCAACCCGGCTGAGGAACCTCGACGGCATCGTCGTGACCATCCCGCACAAGTTTGCCTGCTACAAGGCCTGTGCCAGCGGAACTGAGCGCGCGCACTTCCTCGGCACGGTGAACCTGATGCGCCGTCGTGCCGACGGCTCGTGGCACGGCGACATGGTGGACGGCCTTGGCTTCGTCGGCGCCGCGCGGGCGAGGGGAATCGACCCCCGAGGCATGCGGGCGCTCCTCGTGGGCGCCGGCGGGGCCGGATCCGCCATCGCGCTTGCGCTGGTCGAGGCTGGCGTTGCCGAGATCGCCATTCACGATAGCGCGGCCGAGCGCCGCGACGTGCTGATCGGCCAGCTCAATCGGCTCGGCAAGGGGCGTGCGCGGGCCGGGACTGTCGACCCCTCGGGCTTCGATTTCGTCGCCAATGCGACGCCCGCCGGGATGGAGGAGGGCGACTCGCTGCCAGTCGATGTCATGCGCCTTGCGCCGTCGGCCTATTGCGGCTGCGTGATCACCAGGCCCGAAGTCTCGCCTTTCATCGCCGAGGCCCGCAAGATCGGCTGCGTCACCGCGACCGGCACCGACATGTACCAGCAGCACCAGAGCATCATGGTGGATTTCCTGCTCGGAACGGATGGCGCGTGATCTGGCCGTGTCAAGAGCGTCAGCCGCATCGATAGCGCTCATCGGGGCTTGAGCGATCGTGGCTGACGTAGGATCATGCGTTCGCGCGAGCCGGTCGCGCATCCAGGGAGAGGAACGTGGAATGACCAAGGGCAGGACCGCCGCGACGGCGATGATCGGCGCGACCGCGCTGCTGTTTTCCCTGATGCCCATATCCCTGATATCCATGGCCGAGGCCGCGCAGTGCGGCAACGGGCCTGGCGGCTTCGAAGGCTGGAAGCGCGAGTTCAGCGCGGAGGCGCAGGGCAAGGGCATCGGCCAGACCGCGATCTCGGCGCTGATGCAGACCAATTACGCCAGCGCCACCATTGGAGCCGATCGCAGCCAGCACAGTTTTTCGCTGTCGCTCGACCAGTTCTTGGCCAAGCGCGGCGCTACCACCATCGTCGCGCGCGGCCGGTCGCTGAAGCAGTCGCAGGCCGCGATGTTCGCCTCGATCGAGCAGCGCTACGGCGTACCGCCGGGGCCGCTGATTGCGATCTGGGGCATGGAGACCGGCTTCGGCAGCCAGCGCGGCAATCAGAACATGCTGTCGTCAATCGCGACGCTCGCCTATGACTGCCGCCGTCCCGAATTCTTCACCGACCAGCTCTATGCGGCGCTGAAACTGATCGACCGCGGCACGTTGTCGGGGGCAACCCGCGGCTCCATGCATGGCGAGGTCGGCCAGACCCAGTTCATGCCCGAGAATATCCTGGCTTACGGCACCGGCAATCTCGAGGTTGCCGCCAACGCACTAAGCTCGACCGCGAATTTCCTGAAAGCCCATGGCTGGCGTGCGGGAGCCGGTTACCAGCCGGGCGAGCCGAATTTTGCCGCTATCGAGGCCTGGAATGCCGCGGGCGTCTACCAGAAGGCCATCGCGCTGATGGGACGGCAAATCGACCAGGGCGGCGGGGCGGCGGCAGCGCGTTGAGTCGCTCCGCAAGGCGTGACTGGACCGCACGCGAGAAAGTTGTTGCTATCAGGAACTGACGGCACGAGGTTTGCTTTGATGAAGTTCAGGGCTGGGCATGAGGAGACTCAACATGGCTACCCAGATCGTGATGGACCAGACAGGCGATACCCGCCACGAGTTTGATCCTGAGAATGCCGAAGCGTTGGCGCGGGCCGAACAACGCTTTCGGGAGCTGACCGGAATAGGCTTCACCGCCGCGCTCCGAACCGGGCCTGGCGAAGTCACCCGGATCAGATCGTTCGACCCGACCGCGCAGGAAACGCTGTTCTATCCCCGCCTGGTCGGCGGTTGATCTGAACTGCTCATGATCGCGGCATTCAGGCTCGGCGCGCCGGCGCGAGCGCGCCTGCACGCGCTTCGCGAACTCTACCGGCGCTTCTTTGGCGAGAACACGCCCGAGGCTCGCGGCCGTCGGCTTTTGTCCGAATGGCTGTCGGCGGAGCAGCGCGCACAATTCGAGCAGCATCGGCATTTCGACGTCATCGGCTGCGACACCGGCAAGCGATACCGCATTCACTACGGCACCGCCGCCAACGTCCACGAGATCGACGATGCCGGGATTGCAACGATGGGATGGTGCTTCGTCCCGTCAGGCTTCCTCGTGCCGGGCGACGTCATGCTGGCGCAGAAGATCGCGCTCGAGACCGACGAGAAGGGCGCGCTCACGCTCGCCAACCGGTTTCCACCGGCAACGCATTCGGAGCATTTTTACCGGCGGCCGTTTTAGCTGTCGGTATCGGGCGGCGTGGCCGGTCAGTAATGCGTGGTGCGATAGGCGTCCACCGCATGCGCCGCAAAGACGCCGATGGCGCAAAGGGCGAGCAGCGCCGAGATCAGTTCGATCATAGCCCGTCCTCCTGTAACGGCTGGGCGACGAGATGCTGGCAGCAGGAATAATCCCGGCTCAGGTCGAGGAACAATTGCATGGTGGCCGTCCCTGTCTAATGTTGACAACAGCATAGTCGCCTCTTTGTTTCAGGCGTGTTTCGTGGATTTGAGAAAGGGGTTTCGCCGGGAACCGGGGCTGGTTTGCGGCCGGCGGACTCGCTAGATCCCGCTGTCAGTCGATCCTTTTGGCCGGACGCATCGCGCGGGCGGCACATCACATTTCGAGGCAAAATAATGACACAGGTCGAGTGGTTCGACGATCTCACCGTCGGAATGCGCTTCAAGTCCCCCGAGATCGAGGTCACCGAGGCCGACATCAAGCGTTTTGCGGCCGAGTTCGATCCGCAGCCGATGCATATGGACCACGAGGCCGCCCAAAAGACGCTTTTCAAGGGCCTGGCTGCGTCGGGATGGCACACCGCCGCCATCGCGATGAACCTCGCGATCCAGACGCGTCCCTTCGGGCCGCATCCGCTGATCGGGGCGGGCGTCGACGGCCTGCGCTGGACGATCCCGGTGCGGCCGAATGATCGCCTGCATCTGCTCGGCGAGGTCATGAGCCTGACGCCCTCGAAATCGAAGCCGCAGGGCATCGCACTGGTAAAATGGACGATGTTCAACCAGAACGGCGAGGAGGTTTACACCTTCACCCCGATCGCCATCGTGCCGCGGCGCGGGTAGGGCGGTTCGCGCGCTCACCACTGGCTGGGTGAGTCGGCGGAAGCCCTTGCGGCTCGCCGGGAGAGGTGGTCAGCTTGGCCCGGGGAAAAGGCTGGAGGCTGACATGAAACGATGCTTCCTTGTTGCTGCGCTGCTCGCAGGCACCTTGAGCGCCGGGCCAGCGGTCGCGCAACAATCCAAGGTCGGCGACTGGACCATCGAGAAGCGCAACCAGGACACGCACTGCAATGCGAGCCGCGGCTACAAGGACAAGGACGACGAGAACCGCGACTACGTCATCGTGATCACCTATTCCGACAAGGCCATCGTGATCGTGCTGATCTATGACGGCTGGGAGTGGGACAAGGTCGGCGAGATCCTGCGAGCCAACGTCGGCACCGATGATTCCGACATCATGCAGAAGGCCAAGTGGGAGGTCATGGACAAGACCACCGTGCGCGGCATCTTCGAGTATGATCAATCCATCATGGAACGGCTGTCGAAGGCCAAGCGTCTCACGCTCGATTTCGAGGACGATGACGACGACAGCATCGAGATGCAGATTCCGCGCGCCGGCGAAGCGCTCGCCGCGCTGAAGTTCTGCGAGGAGAACCGGAGATAAAGTATCGACGACTGCATCGTCCGGCCGATGACCGTCGTCGAGGCGAACAGGTTCTGGTCGCTGGTCGGCGAGATCAACGATGCGGCGGTTGATCCGACGCGATGCCTGCCGGCGGGGCCCGATCCGCCCGGCCGGCGCCTCATCCGATCGGAGGAGGCGCCGGGCTCCGGTTGTGTTATGCTCTCGGGCATTGATCATCGAAGCCATTTAGAGCCATGCACGGATCGCGGAAACTGCCTGAATTGGTCGAGTCCATCTACGATGCCGGGCTCGATCCATCGCTGTGGAACGACGTCGTCGTCGGCATCCGGGATTTCGTAGGCGGTCAGGCCTGCGGGTTGTTTTCCAAGGACTCGATCAGCAAATTCGGCGTCACCCACTATTATTGCGGGGCGGACCCTCACTACATCCAGCTCTATTCCGAGACACATTCGAAGTTCGATCCGCTGACGAGTCTGCCGCCATACGGCCAGATCATGAGCATTCCCGATCTCGTCAATTTCGACGAATATCGGCGCGGGCGCTTCTATCAGGAATGGATGCTGCCACAGGGGTGCAGCGACGCGGCCAACGTCGTGCTCGAGAAATCGAGCTCGAGCTGCCCGGTGATGATGACGGTGCTGACGGGACGGCGCATGGTGGATGCCGGAATGAGGAACCGCCTGTCCCTGATCGTGCCGCACGCCAGCCGCGCGCTCATGGTCAACCGGGCCATTACCTCACAACTGTCGTTGGCCACAGCGCTGGCGGACGTTCTGAACAATCTCGCCGACGGCATCTTCCTGCTCGATGCCTCCTGCCACGTGGTGCACGCCAATGCCGCCGGTCATGCGATGCTCGCGGCCGACGAGATCGTTCGCGCCGGTGCCGGTCAATTCGTCACCTGCAGCGCCGAGGCCAATCAGGTGCTCCGCGATGCCTTTGCCGCCCGCGGCGAGATCGCGATGCTGGCCGCGCGAGGACAGGCGATACCGCTGGTCTCGTCCAAGGGCGAACGCTACGTCGCGCATGTCCTGCCGCTGGCCTCGGTGGTGCGAAACGGCAGCGAGCGGGCGCTCGATGTTGTCGGCGCGCTGCTTGTGCGCAAGGTCGCGCTTGGCAGTCAATCCAGCGGGGATTTGATCGCACGGACGTTCGATCTGACGCCCGCGGAGCTGCGCGTCTTTCTGTCGATCGTCGACGTCGGCGGCGTGCCCGAGACCGCAGCCGTTCTGGGCATCGCCGAGACGACCGTGAAGACGCATCTGCATCGCGTGTTCGCCAAGACCGGCGCGAGCCGCCAGGCCGACCTCGTCAAGCTCGCAGCAGGGTTTTCCAGCCCGCTCGTTCACTGACGCATCGTCGTCGCGGCGAAAAGCGGCAGAGACACGCCCGCAATTTCATCATCAAAATTATCGCCAGTCATTCGTTCGGATGACGCGGTCTGCTGCGTTCTCCCCTAGGACACGACACACGATCTCCTGTTCGTTGCGTTCGATCTCTGTGTGAAGCAACTCACAGCGAGTGGAAGTCAATCTCGTGAATCTCTTGCACGGGTTGAGAGGAGGTCATCATGCGAACGACGTCACGGGCTCTGGCTGACAAGTTCCACGACGTCGTTGATCGCATGGTCGCAGCGCTGCATCAGCAGCGTGCGATCGAGGCCCGGCGCGCATTGCGGCGCTACCGCCATCTGCTGGAAGAACAGCATGAAACGTCGCCTTTGAATGAAGTCATTTCTGTCTGCCATGAAGAGGATATTTCAGGACATGCCCATCGATCTGATACGCGCAAGCGCGCGGCCAGTTCCCCCACGTTCGAACGCGCGTAACGTCAATATCGTCGCAATCGCGCTCACCGCCGCGCTCGTCACCCTTCAGCTGGTTGGCCTCGCAATGCTGGAACGGTCGCACGTGCATGCGATGCAAATTTCGTTTCCGCGCGAGCCGGCAATTTGCGCGGAAAGCGCCGTCGCTCCCGTATCGCAGATTCCCTATGATTGAGCGGAGGACGGATTGTGCCTGACATCACGACGCTGCTGTTGCTCAGCCTGGCCGTGTTCGCCGGAGCCTTTGTCTCGGGGCTTTCGGGTTTCGCATTCTCTGCCGTGGCTGGCGCGATCCTGCTACGCGTGCTTCAGCCGCTGGAGGCCGTGCCGCTGATGATGGCGTGCAGCATCGGCGTGCAGGCGACAAATTTGTGGGCACTCCGGCGCAGCATCCGCTGGGGTGGAAGCCTGCTCCTGATCGTCGGCGGATTGATCGGCGTTCCCATCGCGGTCTCGCTGTTGCAGAGCACCGATACGCACCTGCTGAGGCGGGGCTTTGGCGCCGTCGTCGCGCTGTATGCCGCCTATGTGTTGCTGCGGCCGACGCTCGTGACGGCCGGTGAGGCCGTTGGCCGGCATTGGGTTGCGCTGATCGGATTCGGGGGAGGGCTCGTCGGCGGGTTGACCGCCATGCCCGGCGCGATTCCGACGATCTGGTGCGACATGCGCGGCATGCCCAAGAGCGAGCAGCGCGGCCTGGTACAGCCGTTCATCGCCGCGATGCAGCTCTTCGCGATCATCCTGCTGGTCGGGCATCAGGATCTGTCGTCGAAAGTCTTCGTCGATCTGGCGGTCAGCCTGCCTGCGCTATTCGCCGGCTCAGCACTCGGCGTGATGGCGTTTCATCGGGTGAACGAGACGGTCTTTCGCAAGACCGTGCTCGTTCTGCTGTTGCTATCGGGCATTTCGCTGATCTAGAGCATGATCCGGACCCAAAGGGTCGCGTTAGCGCAAAGTGTGAAGCGGTTTTCCGACAAGATCATGCTCCAGCTTTAATGGCCGAGTCCCTGGACCGGGGCCGCGCTGGTGTCGCTGCCGTGATGCGTCAGCGGCTTCATGCCGGTGACGGTGCGCAGTAGCACATAGAACACTGGCGTCAGGAACAGGCCGAACACGGTGACGCCGATCATGCCGGAGAACACCGCGACGCCCATGGCTCGTCGCATCTCCGAGCCGGCGCCGGTCGAGAGCACCAGCGGCAAGACACCCATGATAAAGGCCATCGACGTCATCAGGATCGGCCGCAGACGCAGCCGGCTCGCCTCGATCGCGGCCCGGATCGGCGTGCGTCCTGTGAATTCGAGCTCGCGCGCGAATTCGACGATCAGGATCGCGTTCTTGGCGGAGAGGCCGACCAGCACGATCAAGCCGATCTGGGTGAAGACGTTGTTGTCGCCCTTGGAGATCCAGACGCCGAACATCGCAGCCAGCAGGCCCATCGGCACGATCATGATGATCGAGAGCGGCAGCGTCAGGCTTTCATAGAGCGCGGCCAGCACCAGGAACACCAGCAGGATCGCCAGCGGGAATACCCAGAGTCCGGAATTTCCGGCGATGAACTCCTGATAGGTCAGGTCGGTCCATTCGAAGGCAAAGCCGGGCGGCAGCACCTCGGCGGCAATCCGCGTCGCTGCTTCCTGCGCCTGGCCGGAGGAGAAGCCGGGCGCTGCGGCGGCATTGATATCGGAGGACAGGAAGCCGTTGTAGCGGATCGCCCGCTCCGGACCCGCGCTCTGGCGGATCGTGAGCAGCGCCGACAGTGGCACCATGTCGCCCGAGGACGATCGCACCTTCAATTGCCTGATATCGTCGGCATGGGCGCGGAACGGCGCATCCGCCTGGACATAGACCGAATAAGTGCGGCCAAACTTGTTGAAGTCATTGACGTAGTAGGAGCCGAGATAGATCTGGAGCGTGTTGAACACCTCCGTCACGGGCACGCCCAACTGGAGCGCCTTGGTGCGGTCGATGTCGGCGAAGAGCTGGGGAACGTTGACCTGAAAGCTCGAGAACGTGCCCGCGATTTCAGGGGCCTTCTGCATCGCCGCCATGAACGCCTTCGTCGCCTCATTCAGCGCCTCATAGCCAAGACCGGCGCGGTCCTCGATCTGGAGCTTGAAGCCGCCGATGGTGCCGAGACCATTGACCGGCGGCGGCGGGAACATGGCGATGAAGGCGTCCTGGATCCCGGCATATTTCTTGTTCAACTCGGCTGCGAGCGCAGGTCCGCTGAGTGACGGATCCTTGCGCTCCTCGAACGGCTTCAGCGTCGAGAACACGATGCCGGCATTGGACGAGTTGGTGAAGCCAGCGATGGACAGGCCCGGAAATGCGACCGAGCTCTCGACACCGGGCTGAGTGAGCGCGATGTCGCTCATCTTGCGGATCACCTCCTCGGTGCGGTCCAGGCTTGCGCCGTCGGGCAGGCGAGCGAAGCCGACCAGATATTGCTTGTCCTGGCCCGGCACGAAGCCGCTCGGCACCTGCTGGAACAGGAAGGCGGTCAGGCCGACTAGGACTACATAAAGGCCCATTACCGCGGCCTTGCCGGAGATCACTTTGGTGACAGTGCCGCTATAGTTCTCCGACGAGCGCGTGAACGCTTTGTTGAAACCGCGGAAGAACCACCCGAGGCCTTTTTCCATGATGATCGTCAGCCGGTCCTTCGGGTCATTATGCCCCTTGAGCAGCAGTGCCGACAGCGCCGGCGACAGCGTCAGCGAGTTGACGGCGGAGATCACGGTCGAGATCGCGATTGTCAGGGCGAACTGCTTGTAGAACTGTCCGGTGAGGCCGGAGATGAAGGCGAGCGGAACGAACACCGCGATCAGCACCATCGCAATCGCGATGATCGGTCCGGAGACTTCCCGCATCGCCTGGTAGGTGGCGTCCCGGGGCGACAGCCCGCCCTCGATGTTGCGTTCGACGTTCTCGACCACGACGATGGCATCATCGACGACGATGCCGATCGCGAGCACCAGCCCGAACAGGCTGAGTGCGTTGATGGAGAAGCCGAACAGGTGCATCACCGCAAAGGTGCCGACGATCGACACCGGCACCGCCAGCAGTGGAATGATCGAGGCACGCCAGGTCTGGAGGAACAGGATCACGACCAGCACCACCAGCGCGATCGCTTCCAGCAGCGTGTGGATGACAGCCTCGATCGAAGAGCGCACGAACTGGGTGGGGTCGTAGACGATCTGGTAGGACACGCCCTCCGGCATGTTCTTCTTGATCTCGGCCATGGTGGCGCGGACATGGTCGGATATCTCCAGCGCGTTGGAGCCCGGCGCCTGGAAGATCGGGATCGCCACCGCCTGCTTGTTGTCGAGCAGCGAGCGCAGGCCGTATTCGGAAGCGCCAAGCTCGATGCGCGCGACGTCGCGCAGCCGCACCACTTCGCCACGCGTGCCGGTCTTGACCACGATGTCGCCGAACTGCTCCTCGTTGGCGAGCCGGCCCTCGGCGTTGACGGACATTTGCAGGTCGATGCCCTTGACGTTCGGGGAGGAGCCGACGACTCCGGCTGCGGCCTCGACGTTCTGGGCCTGGATCGCCTTGACGATGTCATTCGCGGTCAGTCCATGCTCGGCAGCCTTTTGCGGATCGACCCAGACCCGCATCGAATAGTCGCCGGCGCCGTAGAGTTGGACGTCACCGACGCCGTCGATCCGCGCCAGCCGGTCCTTGACGTTGAGCACCGCGTAGTTGCGCAAATACGTCATGTCGTAGCGGTTGTTCGGCGAGAGCAGATGCACGACCATGGTCAGGTCTGGCGACGACTTCTTGGTGATGATGCCGAGCTGTCGCACCACCGCCGGCAGGCGCGGCTCGGCCTGCTGCACGCGGTTCTGCACCAGTTGCGTCGCCTTGTCGGGATCGGTGCCGAGACGGAACGTCACCGTCAGCGTCATCGCGCCGTCGGTCGTGGCCTGGCTCGACATGTAGAGCATGTTCTCGACGCCGTTGATCTGCTCCTCGATCGGAGTAGCCACCGTCTCCGCGATCACCTTGGGATTGGCGCCGGGATAGGTCGCGCGCACCACGACCGATGGCGGCACCACGTCCGGATATTCCGAGATCGGCATTGCGAACAGCGAGATCAAGCCCGCGAGGAAGATCAGGACCGACAGCACGCCGGCAAAAATCGGACGGTCGATGAAGAATTTTGAGAGATTCATGGCCTTGCCCCTGCGCGAGAGACAGCTTCGTTATCACTCTGGAACGCGGACCAAGCCCGCGAAACCGGAATCCGGAAGTGATGTCCTCGGAGTCTAAAAGTCTCGAAATTCCGGGGACGTGCTGGGCACGCCCCGGAACGACGTAACTAGCGTTGCACGACGTCCTGGTTGCTGTGGTTGGATGCCTGCTGCGGCCCACGCGCGCCCATCTCGGCGACCTCCGTCTTGAGGAGGGCGCCCGGACGCACGCGCTGGAGGCCGTTGACGATGATGCGGTCGCCGGGCTTCAGCCCCGCCGTGACGATGCGCAGGCCATCGACGGAGCCTCCAAGCGTGATCGACCGGTAGACCGCACGGCTGTCGTCGCCGACCGCCATCACGAACTTCTTGTCCTGGTCGGTGCCGATCGCGCGCTCGTCGATCATCACCAGCGTCTGCTGCTTCGGCTGGCCCATGCGCACGCGGGCGAACTGGCCGGGGATGAGACGCCCGTCCTCGTTCTCGAACACCGCGCGGACACGGATGGTGCCGCTCTGGCCGTTGACCTGGTTGTCGATAAGCTGGATGTGGCCCTTCGCCGACAAGCCGCCAGACGTCGCCATCGCGACCGGGATCTGGTCGAGATTGCCGCGCTTGCCGGAGGCATCCGCGATCGAGTTTAGCGCGCGCAGCACAACCTCTTCATCCGCATCGAAGGACGCGTAGATCGGATTGACCGAGACCAGCGAGGTCAGCACCGGCGAGGCGGTGCCGGCGGCGACGAGATTGCCGACGGTGACCTCGATCTTGCCGACGCGGCCGTCGACCGGCGCGCGGACCTCGGTGTAGTCGAGGTTGAGTCTTGCGGTCTGGAGTGTCGCCTCGGCGGCCTTTACGTTGGCGATGGCTTCACGATTGGCGTTGTCGCGCTGGTCGTAATCACGCCGCGTGACCACGGCATTGCCGACGAGCTGTGCGCCGCGCTCGAGCTCGCTCTGCGTGAAGACTACGCGCGCCTTGGCCGCCTCGAGTTGGGCGTTGGCCTTGTCGACCTCGGCCGCGTAAGGCGCCGGATCGATCTTGAACAGTAAATCGCCGGCCTTCACCAGCGCGCCCTCGGTGAAGTTGGTTGACAGGATGGCACCGGCAACGCGCGGGCGAAGCTCGACGCGTTGGATCGCCTCGAGCCGACCGGAGAAATCGTCCCACAGCACGGTCTGCCGTGGTTCGATCATCGCGACGGTGACGGAGACAGCTTGCTCGGCGGCGGCGGCCGTTGCGGTCGCCTGGGCTGCATGAAAGTAGTGGCCGGTCGCGATCGAACCGGCTGCGGCGAGGGCGCCCACAACGGCAACGCCGCCAAGAAGACGACGGAAGCGGCCAGGACGGGAGGTATTTTCGGACGGGGGCATTTGCGCGCTCCAGAAATGTAGTGTTCACTACAGATGTGGAGCTGGATATCGCAGCGCAAGATACTTATGTACCATTCACTAAGAAAATTGTAGCTGCTTACCGCAAGAATTGGAAGGCGGAAGAGAAAAGAAAGATAGAACAAATAGATAGGATCAGGCGTTGGATCGAGGAACGACGCCGATACTGAGGAGAACAGGCACATGGGCATGGGACGCCCCCGCGAATTCGACGCCGAGGTGGCGTTGGATCAGGCGATGGAAGTGTTTTGGCGCCATGGCTATGAGGGTGCCACCATTGCCCAGCTCACAGAGGCCATGGGCATCAATCCGCCGAGCCTTTACGCCTGCTTCGGCAACAAGGAAGGTCTGCTGAAGGCCGCGCTCGACCGCTACAGCAAGCTGCGCGGCGCCTGGATCGATGAGGTCGTCGCAGCACCCACCGCGCGCGATGTCGCCGAGCGGATGCTGATGGGAATTGCCGAAAAGCAGACCGATCCCGCCAACCCGCCCGGTTGCCTGCTCGTGCAAGGCGGCATCGCCTGCGGCACCGGCTCCGAAAACGTCCCCTTCGAACTCGCCGCCCGCCGCGCGCAGAACGAAGACCAGCTCCGCGACCGCTTCATCCGCGCCAAGGCCGAAGGTGATCTCAAGTCGAATTCCGATCCCGCCGCGCTCGCGCGCTATGTATCGGCGGTGTCAGTCGGCATGGGCGTAATGGCATCCTCAGGCGCCGACCGCGAAGCGCTGCGGCAGGTGGCGAGCGTGGCGGTGCAGGCGGTGGAGGCGCAGTCGGGGAAAGAGTAGGGCGCGATCAACGAGCCTCGCAGAACGCGACGCCCCGATGCAGGCATCGGAGCGTCCGCAGTGCGATAAAGCGAGGACCAACGATACCCTCAGGAAGCTTCACTAAGGACCGGCGCAGCGGATTCTTCGGCCTTGAGCTCCTCGAGACTGCGATGCCGAGGCTCGATGCCGAGGGCCCAGACGGTGATGATCTGCACTACCAGCAGTCCGATCATCAGCGCCATGACGCCTGCCACGCCGCGCGTCTCGAACAACGACACTACAAGGAACGGTGTGACGATCGTGGCGCCGCGCCCCAGCGTATTGACGATGCCGGATGCGCGCAGCCGGACTTCGGTCGGAAACAGTTCGGGGATGTAGATGCCGAACAGGAGCGCGACCAATACGTAGATGGGCACGGTCAAGGCGAAGCCCACGGCCGGCAGCAGGATCGGATCTGAGATCATCGGATAGATGATTCCGAGCATCACCGTGATCAGCGACGCGCTAATGATAGTCGGCTTCCGGCCCCAGCGGTCAGCAGTCAATGCGCCGATACCCGAGCCGATCGGCGCGCCGAGTGCCATCAGCAGCGAATAGCCGAAGGATGTTGCGATCGAGAGGCCCTGCTTGACGAAGAACACTGGCAGCCAGGTCACGAAGCCGTAGAGCAGGGTGTTGATCGTAATCAGGCAGACCGCACCGACAATCATCCGCGACAGCAGAGGGGCGGTGAACAAGGTGCCGAGATCGGAGGATACCAGGACCGGTGTCGTGGTCGCCGGAGCAGGCAGGGGACGACCCTGGGCCGCCTCCTTTTCGATGGCTTGCATGAGCGCTTCCGCCTCGGTGGTGCGTCCCACCGCTTCCAGCCAGCGCGGTGATTCCGGCAGCGACTTGCGCATGTACCACACGATGAGTGCGCCGATGCCGCCGAGGACGAACATGGACCGCCAGCCAAATTGCGGCACGAGCACGGATGCGACCAGCAGCGCTACCGGCAAGCCCGTCACGACGCACACAGTCGTAAGGCCGAGCCATTTGCCGCGCGTGCGAGCGGGCACGAACTCAGTCATCGTCGAATAGCCGACGACGTTCTCTGCACCTAACCCGACGCCCATCACGAAGCGGCACGCGATGAGGAATGCCATGTCGGGCGCGAACGCAGCAGCCAGCGAAGCGATGCCGAAAAGGAGCAAATTGAACTGATACGTAAAGCGGCGTCCGTAACGATCGCCGAGGAATCCAGTGCCGAACGATCCCAGCATCATGCCGACGAAGGTCGCGGAAATGAAAGCTGCGTTCTGGGCGAGCGTCGAAAAGCCGGTCTTCAGCGTCACGCTGAGCACGGTCCCGGCGATATAGATGTCGAAACCATCGAAAAACATTCCGATGCCGATCAGCAGCATGATGCGGCGATGGAATGGGCCGATCGGAAGCCGATCAAGACGGCTGCCAGCGTTCACCGATATCGACATTGATGCTCTCCCTTGACTGTTGTCCCCGTTGACGCGGCCCGCCTTCTCTGGGCGGACTGCCGCTTGCAATGTCTGCTAGTTCAGCCGCTTCTGGCTGGCCGTGTCGCGATACCAGTCGAACGGCTGCTCGTGGGTCGCGACCATCACGCTCTTGGTGTTGAAATGGTCGTCAAAACTCTCGGTGCCGCATTCGCGGCCGATGCCGGAATCGTCGACGCCGCCCCAGGGCGAGGCCGGATCGAGCCTGTGATGATCGTTGACCCAGACGATGCCGGCCTTGACTGCCGCGGCGACACGATGAGCGCGCGCGACGTCGCGGGTACGGATGGCTGCGGCGAGGCCGAAGGGTGAGTTGTTGGCAAGCCGCAGCGCATCGGCCTCGTCCTTGAACGGCGTTACCGACGTGAACGGACCGAACACTTCCTCCTGGAAGATGCGCATGTCGGATGTGACGTCGGCGAACACCGTCGGTTCGACGAAATAACCGTTGTCGTGTCCCGCCACTTTCGCAGCAATGCCTCCGGTGAGAAGACGCGCGCCGTCCTCGCGACCGTAGGCCGCATAGGTGAGAACGCGGTCGCGCTGCCGGGCCGAGATCACCGGCCCCAGTTGCGTACTCGGATCGAAGGGATCGCCAATCCGGATCGTGCGGGTCTTGGCCCTCAGTTTCTCGACGAATTCGTCATAGACTGTGGCCTGAACGATATGGCGCGAGGCGCAGACGCAGGTTTGTCCGGCGCCGATGAAAGCACCGAACGCGGCGTAGTTGACCGCACGATCGACGTCGAAATCGTCGAACACCATCACCGGCGTCTTGCCGCCGAGCTCCATGGTCTGGTGTGCAAAAACCTTTGCGGCGGCGCTGCCGGCGATGCGGCCTGCCTCGGTGCCGCCGGTCAGGACCAGCTTGTTGATGTCGCCGTGCTCGGCCAGCATCTTGCCGGCGTTCTGGCCAAGCCCCAGCACGATATTGAAGACGCCGGGCGGAAGGCCAGCTTCGGTGAAGATCTGCGCGAGCTTCAGTGTCGTCAGCGGGGTGTATTCCGACGGCTTGACCACGGTGACGCATCCGGTCGCCAGCACCACGGCGAGCGACTTGCACAGTATCATCAGCGGATGATTGAACGGCGTGCAGTTGGCGACGATGCCGATGGGGGTGCGCAGCGTGTAGTTCAGATAGGCGCCCTCGACGGGGATCACGGAGTCGCGGCGCGCCAGCGCAACGCCGGCAAAGTAGCGGAAGAAATCGGGCAGGCGGGAGAGCTGTGCGCGCGTCTCGTTGATCGGGCGGCCGTTGTTGAGGGTTTCCAGCCTGTACAGGCTGTCGAGATTGGCCTCGAAGGCATCGGCCAATTTGTTGACCAGTCTGGCACGCGCGCGCGTGTCCACGCCGCCCCAGGCCCTGCTTTCGAATGCCGCGCGCGCGCTCTTCATCGCGCGGTCGATATCCTCAGTGGTCGAATTGGGAATTCGGGCGATCACGTCGCCGGTCGCGGGATTGCGGACGTCGAGCATCGCGCCGTTCCCGGCTTCGACTTCACGCCCATCGATGAAGTTGCCATGGATTTCGACGTCGATCGACGCCGGTTTCGACGGAATGTTCATGATGACCTCTCTTCGACGATGACGGCGTTGCGCTTGAGCGCCGGCAGGACGCGTTTTTCGGTGGCCGCGATGTGGGCCTTGATGATGCGCGCCGCAGTTCGCGCCTCGCGCTGCTGCATGGCGTCGATCAGGGCGACGTGCTCGGCGACCAGCTTCGTCGGATCGTGCCCCCTGAGATTGGACACGCTGACGCGCACCAGCCGGTCGGCCTGGCCGATCAGGTCGCACAACGCCGTCGCCATGCGGCGATTGCCGGACGCATTTGCCAGCGCGGAGTGGAAACCGCGGTTGTAGGCGATGAAGTCTTCGTGGTTACCCGCGAAGCGGCGAAATGCGTCGAGCGATTTCAAAACGCTGTCGGGAGCGCTTTCGATCGCTTCAGTGACACAGGCAGGCTCCAGCGCGAGGCGGAAGCGCAAGAGGTCGCGGGCGTCGGAGAGCGAGATCGGGGTGACCCGATAGCCCTGGCGCGGTTGCACCGTCACCAGGTGCTCGCGCTGGAGCCGCAGAAGCGCATCCCGAACCGGTTGCCGGCTCACTGCATAGCGCTCGGCCAGCTCCATCTCGCGCATTTCATCGCCTGGCGCAAGGCGACAAGCTAAAATATCAGATCTGAGAAGATCGTAGATGTTTTCCCGTAAAAGCATGATTATTCCAGATCTCCGATGCTCAAAGATTCCATTCATGATATATCACGTCAAGGGCTAAATGCTTGAAATTCAGGAGATTTGATTTATCAATGGCCCCGAGGCACGCAGTTGTGTGTGACCCGACCGACGCAGTTTGGAAAGACCGGACATGGACAGGCTTCTTGCCAACGGCACCGTCAACGCAGCGCTATCGGGCGAGGGGCCGCCGCTTTTCCTGTTCCACTCTTTGTTGTCGGATCGCGCGAGTTTCGACGCGATCGCGCCCGAACTTGAGAAATCGTTTCGGACGATCGTGCCGGAACTGCCGGGGTTCGGCCGCTCGCATGCGGTGGACGGCGGACTTGTCGCCGTCGCGGACCGGATGGCCGACGCGGTGCGCGATGCTGCGGACGGCGCGCCGACGATCGTGCTCGGCAATGGCTATGGCGGGTTCGTCGCGTTGCAGATGGCGATCCGTCATCCAAAAATCGCCAGCAAGCTCGTTCTCGCCGATTGCGGGGCGGCGTTCTCGGAACCTGGTCGCGAGGCGTTCCGCAACATGGCAAAAATATCCCGGGAGAAGGGACTGGAGGCGATCACGGACGTCGCGATGCGGCGCCTGTTTGCGCCCGACTTTCAGGCGCAGCATCCGGAGCTGATGCGAGGTCGTCGTGAAGCCTTTCTGCGGACCGATCCAGACGTGTTTCGCGCCGCGTGCGACGCGTTGGCGAGCCTCGATCTCCGCGCTGAGCTTGCCGGGGTGAACGTGCCGGTTCTCGTCCTGGTTGGAGAGCACGACGAAGCGACGCCTCCGCCAATGTCGCATGAATTGGCCGCCGGACTGTCGCGCGCCGAACTCAAGATCATTCCGGGGTGCGCGCACGTGCCCCAGCTTCAATCGCCGCGACAATTTCTCGATGCGATGAAGGAATTTTTGCTCTGAGCTCGCAGGCCGTATAAGGCGGAGAAGCTCCCCGGCCTCGCACAAGAGACGACAATGTTCGCCCTGACATTTCTCGGGACCTCGGCCAGCGTTCCGTCCGCAGAACGCAACCATCCGGCCCTTCTCGTGGAAGCCGCGGGCCAGCGCGTCCTGATTGATTGCGGTGAGGGGACGCAGCGCCAGTTGCTGCGGAGCGGCGCCGGCTTTCGACGCCTTGACCGCATCCTGTTGACGCATGCTCATTTCGACCACGTGCTCGGTATCCCCGGTCTCTTTTCGACGCTGGGGCTGCGGCAAAACTCCGACGTGACGACCGTCCACGGCGGGCCTGGCACGCTCGACATCGTCATTCGAATGCTTGCCGGCCTATGGGGTGCGGGCAGGGCGCCGATCCCGGTGGAGTTCATGCCGTTGACGGAAGGACCGGTCATCGACGCCGGCGAATTCGTCGTCGACTGCTTTCCGGTCCGACATCGTGACACCGACAGTTTTGGCTTCTCGTTCCGAAGCCCAGCGCGCCGTCACCTTCTATCCGACCGCCTTGCGGCGCTCGGCGTCCCCGATGGTCCCATCCGCGGAGAGCTGGCTGAAGGACGATCGGTCATGATCGCCGGCGGCCGAACGATCGATCCGGAGGATGTCTTGGGGCCGCCGAGCGGCGGCAGGAAGCTCGTGGTGATCGGCGACATCGAGACCATTGAAGGGCTGTCAAAACACGTCGTCGACGCCGATTTGTTGGTGATCGAAGCGACGTTCCTCGATCGCGATGCCCCGACTGCTCGGGACTATGGCCATCTCACCGCGGCAGGAGCGGCTGCGTTTGCGGCTGCAAACAACGTCAGGCAGCTTGTGCTGACCCACCTGTCGGGACGTTATCGGGACGAAGAAGTCCTGGCCGAGGCGTCAAAGATCTTCCCGAACAGCCGGATTGCCGCCGACTTCGATCACGTCGTGATCTAATTGTCGTGGCTGAGATCGCTCGGTTTCGTCGCCATGCCGAAGATCGTGAAGCAAGCGGAGCGCCAGCCGCCAACGCCGAAGAGTCATCAACGACTTTTGCCGAGTAGCGAAGCGCTGTCTCGCGAGGTACGCGACATCGCCCCGGTGCCTGGCCTTAAAGGCTGGCCGCGACGCCCAGGCGACCGATGCCGGGCAGCTTGACGGCGGGGCGTCGGATGTCGAGGCCAAGCACGGCGCCGAAAAAGTTGATCTCAAGACCTTCCACCCAGCCGAGCGTCAGCCCGAGATAGCCTGAGAGCGAGGCATAGAACCCGGTGCGGGAGGCGGTCAGTCCGATCCACCGCCCGGAATAGGGATAGTCCTTGCCGATCGCGGTCGGTGGCAGCACCGCGCGAAGTTCGGGCACGGCATTCAGAGTGGCCTGAACGAAGGTATTCGAATTGGGCCCCGGCCAGGCGCTGTAGTCACCGTAGGTCCGGAATTTGTAGGTCTCGACGACGTATCGAATCCTGGGAATCAATAATTCGGCCCGTGGACCATCGACGGCCACGACGGTCTGCGGCATCGCTCCAAACCATCGGCCGTCGGGTGCGAAGCCGTTGCTCCGGATCGGCTCGCCCCATGCGGTGTAGTCGTAACGGCTGTAGCTGGTCGCGTCCCTTTCCTTGACGACGATCCATGTGTGAACAGCGAATATGCTGCGCCACCGCACTGTGCGTGCAGCGTAGACCCGGATCAGCGCATCGGGATTGGACGCGGCCGGTGGTAACAGGCCCGCGCTCGACCGGTCCGCTGTCTGCCAGTTGCCGCGACCGTCGCCAAGCCAGTAATACCGCGCCGCCGAGACGCCGATCGGCACGAATACGAGCAGGAGAAACGTGAGCACGGCTTTTCTCAAGGGAAGGTCAAGCTTCGGAAGGCGGCTGTTCAGGATATAGCTCTTGCAGGCTCTTCCACAATGACGTCGAGGTGTCGGTCACCGAGCTCGCGACCATACCCGCCGCGGTCGCGATCACATTTCAGAGATGCAGGCGTTCAGCCCGAAAGTCCTGACTTGACCGCAAGGTCCTGCACCTGGCTCGTCACCTGCATCAGCCGCGGCAGCGCCTGGTGGCGAAAGGTGGGCATGTCCATGCGCATGGCATCCACCGTGACGCTCAGTCCCGCAATCACAAAGCCCTGGGCATCGAAGATCGGCGTTGCGAGTGTGCGCAGGCCATAGGCGTTCTCGCCGTCGGAGACGGCATGGCCTTTCCGCTTCACCAGATCGAGCCGATCGAGCAGGGCGTCCAGATCGGTCAGCGTTCGCTCCGACAGTTTGACGCGCGGCCGCGCGTCCAGCCGCCGGATCTGTTCTTCGCGCGGCAGATTCGCCAGCATGGCATGGCCCAGCGCCGCGCTGTAGGCAGGGATCCGCGTGCCCGGCCGGCGATCCATCTTGTGGCGATCGAGACCCGCTCCGATGCGCGCGAGATAGATCACGTCGCCGCCGTCGAGGATGCCGAGCGAGGCCGCGTCGCCCGCCGCCGGCACGAGATCGCGCAGCAGCGGCTCGACGATGGTCCGCAACGATCCGTGCGACAGCACGGTGTAGCCGAGGTCAAGACAGGCGACGCCGAGGCGGAACCGGCGGCTCTGCGGAACGGTCTGGAGATAGCCGAGCTCGATCAGGGTCTTGATCAGCCGGAACGCCGTGCCGCGATCGAGATCGGCCCGTGCTGCAACTTCGCTTAAGGTGAGCTCGAAGGCCTCACTGGTGAAACTCTTGAGCACAGCGAAGGCTTTGCCGACAGAAGCGACATAGTTCTTTGGATTATTCTTGGGATTTTTCGGGGTCGTTTCCGCCGCGCGCTCTGCAGCCTTCTTTTCGACCTTGGCCATGCCTGAATGCCCTGCCATGACGGCCTGCGCCCTTGACGCGGCGGCTGCCTGATCTTACCAACGTGTCAGATCATAACAAATGTTCGCATTCCGAACAACATCGATCTGGCGATCGGAGGAAGTTTGTCGACATCATCGCTGCACCCTCATGGCGTGTTCTCCGCCGCGCTGACGCCGCTCGACGCCGAGCTCGCCCCCGATCATGCGCGCTTCGTCGCGCATTGCCGCTATCTGCTGGACGAAGGCTGCGACGGCATCGCGCTGCTCGGCACCACCGGTGAGGCGAACTCCTTCTCTGCCGCCGAGCGTGCCGCGCTGCTCGAAGCGGTGGTGGCCGCCGGCATCGCGCCGCAGCGGCTTCTCCCCGGCACCGGTGTCGCTGCGCTCAGCGAGACCATCGCGCTGACGCGCCACGCGCTCTCGCTTGGCGTCGACACCGTGGTGATGCTGCCGCCGTTCTATTACAAGGGCGTCACCGACGATGGCATCTACGCATCCTACAGCGAAGTCGTGCAGCGCATCGGCGATGCCAGGCTCAAGGTCGTGCTCTATCACATCCCGCAGATGTCGGCCCAGCCGATCTCGCATGCGCTGATCGAGCGGCTGCGCACGGCGTACCCGGCGACGTTCACCGGCATCAAGGACTCGTCCGGCGACTTCGCCAACATGACCGCGATGGTCGAGCGCTTTCCGGGCTTTTCGGTTCTGGTCGGCGCAGATCCGTTGCTGCTGCCGCTGCTGCGCAAGGGCGGCGCGGGCTGCATCACCGCGACCTCCAATCTCGTCGCGCGCGATCTTGCCTACGTCTACAAGCACTTTCACGACGGCGACGACGACGCGGCGCTCAAGGCGGCGCAGGCACGTATCGTGAAGGCGCGCGAGCTGGTCTCGCGCTTCCCGCAGATGGCCTCCCTGAAAGCGCTGGTGGCCGAACGCACCGGTCATCCCGGATGGCAGCGCCTGCGGCCGCCGCTGGAATCCTTGCCATCAGCTCATGTGAAAGAGCTGCTCGCGAATGCTACTGCATTCGCTGCCGCCGCGGTCTAGGCCTGGCGCGGGGCGACGAGGCGATCCAATGTCCGACTCTTTCCAGGATGCGTTGGCCGGCCTCGCTGACATCGTCGGCGACAAGCACGTCATCGCATCCGGGCCTGACCAGGAGCCCTATGTGGTCGACTGGCGCGGGCGCTATCACGGCCGTGCGGTTGCGGTGGTGAAGCCCGGCTCGACCGCCGAGGTCGCAGCGATCGTCAAATATTGCGCAGAGAAGCGGCTCGCAATCGTGCCGCAGGGCGGCAACACCGGCATGTGCGGCGCCGCGACGCCTGACGATGGCGCGGGGAATGTCGTGATCCGGCTCGACCGCATGCGGGCCGTGCGCGACATCAGCCCGCTTGCGAACACGATCACAGTGGAGGCCGGCTGCATCCTCGCCGAGGTGCAGAATGCGGCGAAGGCCGTCGATCGCTATTTCCCCTTGAGCCTGGGTGCCGAAGGCTCCTGCCAGATCGGCGGCAACATCTCGACCAATGCCGGCGGCACCGCCGTGCTGCGCTACGGGCCGACGCGCGATCTCGTGCTCGGGATGGAGGTCGTTCTGCCCGACGGGCGCGTCTTTGACGGCCTGCGCGCGCTGCGCAAGAACAATACGGGTTATGCGCTGAAGCAGCTCTTCATCGGCGCGGAAGGTACGCTCGGCATCGTCACCGCGGCGGTGCTGAAACTGTTTGCGCCGCCGCGCAGCTCCGCTTTGGCGCTGCTGAAGTTGCAGGGTGTCGAGCAGGCGCTCGATATCATGCAGCGGCTGCGCGGTGCGGTCGGCGATCGGCTCGGCAGCCTCGAGATCATGTCGCGATCACAGATCGCGGCGATCGCCGCGACCGTGCCGCATGTCACCATTCCCTTCGAGCTGACGACGCCGTGGTATCTGATCGTCGAACTTACCGATACGCTTGCCGGCGTCGACCTCAATGAGCCGCTGGCCGCGGTGCTCGCGGATGCGATGGAGGCGGGACTCACTGAAGACGCCATATTGGCCTCCAACCTCGCGCAGGCGAAAGCGATCTGGGCTATCAGGCACAGCGTGTCCGAAGGCAACAAGCGCAGCGGCTATGTCGTCTCGCATGACAGCGTGGTGCCGCTGGAGCGTCAGGCGGTCTTCGTCAACAACGTCGAGGCCCGGATCAAGGCAGCCGTGCCGCATGCGAACGTCGTGATGCACGGCCATATCGGCGACGGCAACATCCACGTCATTGCCCTGATCGATCGCGCGCATTGCCAGGATCCGCAAGCGACCGCCGCGCTGGTGGCTGAGATCAACGAAATCGTCGACGACGAGACCGCAGCGCAGGGTGGAGCGATCAGCGCCGAGCATGGCATCGGGATCACCAATCGCGCCCGGCTCGCCCGCGTCGCCGATCCCCTCGACCTCGAGCTGATGCGCGGCATCAAGCGATTGCTCGATCCGCACGGCCTGATGAACCCGGGCAAGATCTTTGGCGCGGGAGCGGCATCACGATGACGTGCGTCCGCCTGCTTGCCGACGATCTCACCGGTGCGCTCGACGCCGCGGCGGAGTTCGTCGGCCTGTGCGGACCGTTCGACGTCATTTGGCAGGATGCGCCTGCGGCGCTGAGCTCCCGGAGCCTTGCGATCGACAGCGGCACCCGCGAACGTTCGAAGGCCGAGAGCGTCGAGATCGTCGGACGACTGGCGCCGCTGCTTCGCGACGGGGCGATCGCCTACAAGAAGGTCGATAGTCTGCTCCGTGGCGCTTGGGCCGCCGAGCTCGGCGCATGCCTTAGCGGCGACCACTGGGCGTCCTGCGTGGTCGCGCCCGCCTTCGACTTTCAGGGGCGCCGCACCGTTGACAGCCAACAATTCGCGCGCACCGTGCAAGGCGACTGGCACCGGGTCGGCGACAACCTGCTGGATCAATTGAGACAAGACGGCATCGAGGCGCGACAGGGGCGGCCCGACGCACTGTTTCAAGGCGGCGTTCAAGTGTTCGATGCCGAGAACGACCTCGATCTCGACCGTGTCGTCGAGATGGGCCGGCGCATGCCTGGACCGGTGCTATGGTGCGGCAGCGGCGGATTAGCCGGCGCGCTCGCACGTCGTCACGGTGCCGCCGCGCCGTCGCACCTGAATCGGCCGGTGCTGGGGCTGTTCGGCTCCGACCAGGCCGCGACCGCCTCCCAGCTCGCGGCATGTGGCCAAGCCACCGTCGCGCTGGCCGAAGGCGAGGCGGGCGCGGGCGTTCAACGCAAGCTGACTGACGACGGCGTGGCGCTGGTCAAATTCTCTCTCGCCGAAGGCCTGTCGCGCGCCGAGGCCGCGCGGCGGATCGCACGGGAATTGACGGCACTGATTACAGCGCTCGATCCGCCCAAAACCTTGATCGTCGCTGGCGGCGAGACCCTGAAGGCCGTATGCGTTGCCCTCGGCGCGCATGCGCTCGAGGTGACAGGGCGTATCGTGCCGGGCTTGCCGCGCTCGGTGCTGCAAGGCGGCCGTTGGGCCGGCGTCGATATCATCTCGAAGTCCGGAGCGTTCGGCGCCAGCGAACTGTGGCGCGATCTGCTCCGGGACAATCATCTGCTCAATATGGAGAGTCGGACATGACCTCTCGTCATCTTGCCATCACCATGGGCGATCCCGCTGGGATCGGGCCGGAGATCATCGTCAAGGCCTGTGTCGGGCTGAGGGAGCGGATCGCGACCGGCGATCTGCGCCTGCTGATCATCGGCAGCGGCTCGGCGCTCGATGGTGCAAACGCCGCGCTCGGTGCCGGCATTGCGATCCCGGAGGTCAGCACCGGGGATCGTGACTGGCCGAACCTCTGCTTCCTCCAGGCTGACGTCGAAGGCGACCCGATCAAGCCCGGCGTGCTGAGCGCCGATGGCGGACGCTTTGCCTACAAGGCGATCGAGCAGGGCGTGCGTCTCACGCAGGCCGGCCGGACCTCGGCCATCGTCACGGCGCCGCTCAACAAGGAAGCGCTCAACAAGGCGGGTTATCATTTTCCCGGGCACACCGAGATGCTCGCACATCTCACCGGCGTGCGCGGTTCGGTGATGCTGCTGGCCCACGGCAATATGCGCGTCAGCCACGTCTCGACCCATGTGGCGCTGGAAGACGTGCCGAAGCGTCTGACGCCAGAGCGGTTGCGCCTGGTGATCGACCTCACCAACGACGCGCTGCGCCGGCTCGGCATCAACAGGCCGAAGATCGCGATTGCCGCGCTCAATCCGCATGCGGGCGAGGGTGGTCTGTTCGGCCGGCAGGATATCGACGTCTCCGCGCCGACGATCGCCAAGGCGGTCGCCGACGGTCTCGACGTCGTCGGTCCCGTGCCCGGCGACACCGTCTTCGTCAAGCTGCGCGCTGGCCAGTTCGATGCCGTGGTCGCGATGTATCACGATCAGGGGCATATCCCCGTCAAGCTGCTTGGCTTCCAGGTCGATCCCGCGACCGGGCGCTGGCAGGAACTGTCCGGCGTCAACATCACGCTGGGCCTGCCGATCATCCGCACCTCCGTCGATCACGGCACCGCCTTCGATATCGCCGGCAAGGGCATCGCCAACGAGCACAGCCTGATCGAGGCCATCGATTATGCCGAGCGGCTGTCCGCTGGCGCCTCCGCATCCAAGTCATGAGATCGAAGCTACCTATGACCAACGCCTTCACGCCCATCGAAATCCTCCGTCCCACCGTCCTCGAGTTCGGTTGCGGCACGATCACGGCCGCGGCGCGCTTCGCCGAGCGGATCGGCGCCAAGCGGCCGCTGGTGATTTCCGATGCGTTCAATGCGCGCCGGGTCGACACGCTTGGGCTGCCGGGTGCAGTCAAGGTGTTCGGCGACGTAAAGCCGGAGCCGGACCTGCCCAATCTCGAGAAGGCGGTCGCGATGGCGCGCGAGGTTGCGCCAGATCTCGTCATAGGCTTTGGCGGCGGCAGCGCGATGGATCTCGCCAAGCTGGTCGCGGTGCTCTGCACGCGTGACGTGGCCTTTGCCGACATCGTCGGGGCCGAGAGTGTGGCCGGCCGCAGCGTCGCGCTGATGCAGATCCCGACCACGTCGGGCACCGGCAGCGAAGCCGGCACCCGTGCGCTCGTCACCGATCCCGTCAGCCAGAACAAGCAGGCGGTGCAGAGCCGCTTCATGTTGGCCGACATCGCCATCATCGATCCCGATCTCACCATGACTGTGCCGAAGGAGGTCACCGCCGCGACAGGCGTCGATGCTCTGGCGCATTGCGTCGAGGCCTATACCAGCCGCAAGGCGCATCCGGCGATCGACCTCTATGCGCTCGAGGGCGCGCGGCTGGTCGGGCGTTATCTCGCGCGCGCGGTGGCCGACGGCGGCGATCGCGAGGCGCGCGCCGGTCTTTCCCTGGCCTCGCTCTACGGCGGCTATTGCCTCGGTCCCGTGAACACGACCGCCGGCCATGCCGTGGCCTATCCGCTCGGCACCCGCCACCATGTGGCGCACGGGCTTGCCTGCGCCGTGATCTTCCCGCACACGCTGGCGTTCAACATGCCGGCCGTCGAGGCGAAGACGGTCGCGGTGCTGGGAGCACTTGGGCTGTCGGAGCGCAACGATCCGAAGCTCGCGTTCGATGCCACTCACGAGTTCTGTAGAAATCTCGGGATCGAGATGCGGTTGTCCGCACTCGGCGTGCCCAAAGATGACCTCGGCGTGATGGCCGATGAGGCGCATGCCATTCGCCGCTTGCTCGACAACAATCCGCGCGAGCTCGGCCGGGATGCGATCCTCAGGATGTACGAGGTCGCTTTCTAGCAATCCCGCAGTGCGCGGCAATCAATCAACAACACAGTGAAAGTAGAGGAAACTTCGATGAGATCGATGTGGCTTGTTCTTGCCTCAGTCATGCTGCTGGCGACGTCGCCGGCGAAGGCGCAGGACGGCTATCCGTCCAAGCAGGTGACGGTGATCGTGCCCTTTGCCGCCGGCGGCACCGCGGACATCTTCGCGCGCATGGTCTCCAACCATTTGCAGATGAAACTCGGCAAGCCGTTCGTGGTCGAGAATGTCGGCGGTGCCGGCTCCATCCTCGGCGTGACGCGGCTGGCGAAGTCGGCGCCGGACGGCATCACGATCGGCCTGGCCAGTACGTCGGCGCTCGCGATCAACCCGTCGCTCTATGGGCCGAAGCTCAGCTACCAGCCGGACAGGGATCTGGTGTCGGTCGCCCAGATCAGCGTCGTGCCCAACGTGCTCGTCGTGAACCCCGACAAGATCAAGGCGCGGACCGTGCCGGAGCTGATTGCCTATCTGAAGGCGAACCCGGACAAGGTCTCATTCGGCTCGGCCGGCGTCGGCACCTCGCAGCATCTCGCCGGCGAGCTGTTTCAGCAGATGACCGGCACCAAGATGGTGCACGTGCCCTACAAGGGCTCGAGCCAGATGCTGACGGATCTCCTCAGTGGCCAGATCGATCTCGCTTTCGACAACGTGCCGTTGCTGCTGCCGCAGGTGAAGACCGGCCAGCTTGCGCTGCTCGCAACCGCAACGCCCAAGCGCGCCGCGTTCGATCCCGAGGTCCCCGCAGTCGCCGAATTCCTGCCGGGCTTCGAGGCCGTGGCCTGGCACGGCTTCTTCGTCCCCGCCGCCACGCCGAAGCCGATCGTCGAAAAGCTCTCGGCCGAGATCCGCGCCTTCATGCAACAGCCTGACACCGTGCAGAAAATGGCCGAGCTCGGCGCCGTCGCAGTCGCGGTCGATTCCGAACCCTTCAAGGCCTACATCGACTCCGAGACCGAGCGGTGGAAGAAGGTGACCGCGGCCGCGAACATCAAGCTGGAGTAGGGGGCGAAAGTCGCTCGTGTGGCATCACACAATTATGGCCCGGGGATGTGGGGGCCAACATTAGTCGGTCAGCAGCCTCCCTAGCGTCTGCTCGATAAAACGACACGCCGCGACCCAAAAAAGGCGCGGCACCACCTTGATTGCTCCTTGGATTTGATACAATCTAAGGGCGTTAATTGCTTTTACTAGTAACGATCGATCGTCGAAGACGTATGTGCGCATTTCGCGCTGTCTTCGCGCGTCGAAGATTCGTGCATTCAATTTTTCCGCAAACACTTTTTCGATAGGAACGCCGTCATGGTGGCAAAGCACAGCTCGCTCATTCGTGGACTCGCGGCGGCGGGAGCCGATCCGAGCTTTCAGGGCAGGTTCGGCCGCCTGTTTCCAGAATTAAAGGGAGCGACGTACGGAAGTACGAGTACAGAAGAGGACCACAATTTCCGCAAGCTTGCCGACGCGATGGTGTCCCCATTTGATCCGCCGAAGGACGGTGCCGACGATGAGGAGAGCGGCATTCCAGCGCTCTATACCTATCTTGGCCAGTTCATCGATCACGACCTGACGTTCGACCCGGATGGGAGCTTTCAAAAGCAGAAGGATCCTACTGCAACGATCGACTTCCGGACGCCGGCGCTGGATCTCGACAATGTCTACGGGCGGGGCCCCGGCGATCAGCCGTATATGTACGATGCGGATCAGAAGTCCTTCTTGCTCGGCGATCCGTTGACGCTCGGTTCTGCCGGTGCGCGAGATCTCCAGCGCAATGGTGCGGGCCGGGCTCTGATCGGCGACCCCCGAAACGACGAGAACAGCATTGTCTCCCAGCTCCAGGGGTTGTTCTTGCGATTTCACAATCGTTTCGTAGCAAAACACCCGCATCAGGAATTCCAGGAAGTTCAGAGGCTCGTGCGGCACCACTACCAATACATGGTGGTGACTGATTTTCTCCCGCGCATCATCAACAAGGATGTCCTGTCAGCCCTGAAGACAGGTGCGCACTACGACCGCAAGAAATTGGCCTTCTTCACCAAGCTTGCCTCGCCCTTCATGCCGGTGGAGTTCTCCATCGCCGCCTACCGGCTCGGACATTCGATGGTTCGGCCCGGCTATCGATTGAACGATGCGACTCTGCTGCCGATATTTCCTTTGCCGGCGGAGAAGGAGCCAGGCTTCCCGGAAGGGTTCACCGGCTTCCGCAAGCTGATCACCGATTGGGGGATCGACTGGGGCCGGTTCATCGATATCGACACGCGAAGCTACGGATCGAAGATCTTGGACGACAAGCACAAGGTCGCCAACTTCAAACGCTTGCAGTTCGCCTATCGCATCGACACTGCGCTCGTCGATCCGCTCGGCAGTCTTCCGCCCGCAGTCGCTTCCAATCCGTCATCGCTGGCTCTGCGAAATTTGAAGCGCAGCCGCGAATTCAATCTGCCGACGGGGCAGGACGTTGCGGTCCGCATGGGTGCGCCCGTACTCCATGACGATCACATTTTGATTGGGCAGGCCGTTGATGGGGGAAAGCCGGACAACATCGTCAAAGTGGCCGGGGCCGCCTTCGCTAAGAATTGTCCCTTGTGGACCTACATCCTGGCGGAGGCCATGCAGAACCTGCAAACGCCGGCGCCCACGCTGCCGGTCACTGAGGCAAATATGAAGGTCAACACGCCGCAGCTTGGTCCGGTCGGCGGTCGCATCGTCGCCGAGGTGTTTCTCGGCCTGTTGTTCGCCGACAGCGGCTCCTACCTCAACGAAAGTCCAGATTGGAAGCCGCCGACCGGCGCCGTTTTCCAGTTGAAGGACTTTGTCAAAATGGCGCTGGAGGCCTGATTGAATCCGTTGGTGGCGCGATTGCAGGTGGTCGCGGCACGGTCGAGCTGGACGAGGGCGCGATTGGCTGGGGAACCTGGATTCGAACCAAGACAAACAGAGTCAGAGTCTGTTGTGCTACCGTTACACCATTCCCCAACGGAATAGTCGAACAAAATCAATATCTTGCTGATTTGTCCGACTGCGGCCGACGGCGCTCATCGCGCAAATCACGGCTCAGGCGTGGAGGGTTTCTACCCGCTCGGCCGTGGGCTGGCAAGCGCTGCGGTGCACTGGTGTTTTGCAGTCCACATCGGGGCGTGTTGGTCGTGGGATCGCTGGTTGCGGGCGGCTCGCCGCGCCGCCGTTCGCGACGGTTTGCCTCATCTGAACATCGCCTTCGCGAGTCGGATTGCCGGGCATCGGATCGTCCTTTGGGACACACAACCCAGGGAGATCCGTGATGCCTTATGTCGATGGTTTCGTGCTGGCCGTGCCGAAGGACAAGATCGAGGCCTACAAGGTGCTGGCGCGAATCGCCTGCGCGGTCTGGATGGAGCATGGCGCGCTCGATTATGTCGAGTGCATCGGTGACGACGTGCCCTATGGCGAGCTGACCTCGTTTCCGCGCGCGGTGCTGGCGAAGGAGGACGAGGTCGTGGTGTTCTCCTGGATCGTCTACCGCGACCGGGAGACCCGCGACGCCGTCAACAAGAAGGTGATGGCGGACCCGCGGCTCAAGGGAGCCGACATGCCGTTCGATGGCAAGCGCATGATCTATGGCGGCTTCACGACGCTCTTGCAGGCGCGCGATGGCGCGGGATGATGGCACGCTTCGTAGGAGGTTAGCGTAACCCGCCAACTTGCGTTTCCGCGGAGACAGACAGCGGTGGGTTACGCCAGCGGACTGCGCTTCGCGCAGCCGCAAGGCTAACCCAGCCTGCGCATCAGAGCAGTTGTCTCATTCACACCAATCGACGCCAGATTGAACGCCGCCTGCGCGCGCCGCAATCTGTGCTTCCTTATGCAGCATCGTCGCAATCCGTTTCACCTTGCCGGTTCCCTGCTGGCATGCCATCCTCTCGCAGCCAGGCATAATCAAACGGAAGCGGGCGCTTAAGCCCACAGCTTCCAAAAAATCTTGGTTGGGGAAGCCCTTTGGGAGGTCTGATTTCATGACATTGAAGCACGTCACCGGGCTGCTTTGCGCGGCTGCAATGTCCCTTGCGCTTGCCGCGGGCGCGCGGGCCGAGGACAAGGTGGTCAAGATCGGCGTGATCATGCCGATGTCCGGCGGCACTGCCTCGATCGGCGCTCACGCCAAGGCGGCGATTGAAGTCGCCATGGACATCATCAACAGCGCCCATCCCGAACTCGGCAATCTCCCGCTGGCGAAGAACGCAGGCCTTGCCGGCCTCGGCGGCGCCAAGATCGAGGCCGTCTTTGCCGACAACCAGGGCAACCCGGCAACCGGTCAGAACCAGGCGCTGCGGCTGATCACGGAGGACAAGGTCGCGGCCGTGTTCGGCGCTTACCAATCCGGGATCACACTGACCTCGAGCGCCATCGCCGAGAAATACGGCATTCCCTATCTCAACTCGGAGTCGGTCGCCGCCAATCTCACCGAACGCGGCTTCAAATGGTTCTTCCGCACCACGCCGATCGCGACCGATTTCGCCAAGGCCTATGTCGACTTCCTCGCCGACATGAAGGCGTCCGGCGCCAAGACCGATGCGATCGCGCTGGTCCACGACAACACCGAATACGGCACCTCGGTCGCCAACACCATCAGCACCGCCTTCAAGGAGAAGGGGCAGCCGGTCGCGCTCGACGTCGCTTACCCCGTCAACGCGACCGACGTGCAGGGCCAGGTGCTCCAGCTCAAGGACAAGAAGCCCGACGTCATCATCATGATCAGCTACACGTCGGATGCGATCCTGTTCGCCAAGACCATGCAGTCGCTTGACTACAAGCCGGCGATCCTGCTCGCCGACGACGCCGGCTATTCCGATCCGTCCTTCATCAAGGCTGTCGGCAAGATCTCGCAGGGCGTGTTCAACCGCTCGTCATGGTCGGTCGGTCCCGCCGGCTCGCCGTCGGCCATCATCGCGGACATGTACAAGAAGAAGAGCGGCGAGGAGATGGACGACACGGTCGGCCGCCAGATGCAAGGCTTCTTCGTGCTGGCCGACGCGATCGACCGGGCCGGCTCGACCGATCCTGCAAAGATCCAGGCGGCGCTGAAGGCGACCGACCTGAAGCCCGAGCAGTTGATGATGGGCTACAAGGGCGTGAAGTTCGACGACAAGGGCCAGAACACCCTTGCCTCCGGCCTGATCATCCAGCTTCAGGACGGCGAGAACTACACTGCGGTGTGGCCGAAGGCCAGCGCCGAGAAGGCACCGGTGCTGCCCTACAAGGGCTGGTGAGATTTTTGATGGCGGGACCGCGCGCCTCGCCATTTCCAAGATGATTTGATCAGAGCAACGCGGCTCATGTCCTTTGTACTCGTGCAGGTGATTGTCGGCGGGCTTCTGCTTGGCGCCGTCTACGCCCTGTTTTCCTCGGGCCTCACGCTGGTGTGGGGCATGATGAACATCGTCAATTTCGCGCATGGCGATTTCGTCATGCTCGGCATGTACGTCGCCTATGTCGTCTACACCCTGTTGGGGGGAGGGCCGATCCTCGGCGCGCCGCTGGCCACGCTGGTGCTCGCGACCGTCGGCGTCGTGGTCTATTTCGCCCTGATCCGCGACATCATGAAGGGGCCGATGCTGGCGCAGATCCTCGGCACCTTCGGGCTGGCGCTCTTGCTGCGCTACTCGGTGTTCTGGTGGTTCGGCGCCAATTTTCTGTCGATGCCGCAAAACATCGTCGGCGGTACTTTTGCGGTCGCAGGGCTCCGCATCGAGGCCTCGCGGCTGCTGGCCGGCATGGTCGCGCTGCTGGTGACGCTCGGCCTGCATCTGCTGCTGACGCGCACCTCGCTCGGCTCCAAAATGCTGGCGGTGGCCGAGGATGCGACTGCGGCGCAGCTGATGGGCATCCGGCCCGACACCATGCAAGCGATCGCCTGGGCAATCGCGGCAGGGGCGACGGGTCTTGCCGGCGCGCTGATCGCGAATTTCTTCTACATCGTGCCGACGGTCGGCGAGACGCTCAGCATCGTGGCCTTCGTCACGGTCTCCCTCGGCGGCTTCGGCAGTGTGCCCGGCGCGCTCGTCGCAGGGCTCCTGATCGGCGTGATCGAGTCGCTGTCCGGCTATCTGATCGGCGCGGTCTACAAGGACATCATCGTCTATGTCCTGTTCCTGCTCTTCCTCTGGTTCCGGCCGCAAGGCCTGATGGGCAAGACCTGATGGGCAAGACTTGATGGGGAAGATCTGATGCGGCGCTTGATCTGGCTGTCGGTCATCGCAGCATTTGCGATCGCCTATCCGCTGCTGCTGTCCTCGCCGTTCCAGCAGCGCCTTGGCGCGCTGGTGCTGCTGTATGCGATTGCGGCTTCCGCGTGGAACATCGTCGGCGGCTATGCCGGCCAGGTTTCGGTCGGCCATGTCGTGTTCTTCGGCTGCGGCGCCTATGCCGCGATGGGGTCTTACGCCAAGTTCGGCCTGTCGCCGTTGTTCGGCATCCCCGGCGGCATCGTGCTGGCGGTGGGGCTTGCCGCGATCATCGGCGTGCCGACGCTGCGCTTGTCCGGCCACTATTTCAGCATGGCGACGATCGCAGTCGCGGAGACGATGCGGCTGATCGTCACCAACACCGACTGGCTCGGCGCAGCCGTCGGCCTCTCGGGTCCGACCGTGCCGCGCAACATCTTCGATCTCTCGTTCCTGTCGTCGCTGCCCTACTACTATCTGTTCCTGGCCACCCTCGCGATCACGCTTCTGATCACCTGGTGGATGACCAACAGCCGGATGGGATTTTATCTGCGCGCGATCAAGGATTCCGAGCGCGCTGCGCGTTCGCTCGGCGCGCCTGCGAGCCGGACCAAGCTCTACGCGTACATGCTGAGCGCCGCGCTGACGAGCGTTGCCGGCGCGCTCTATGCGATGATGTTCGGCTTTGTTGACCCTGAGTCCGGTCTCGGCATCCTGATCTCGGTGAAAATCCTGATCATGGCGGCGCTCGGCGGAGCAGGGCTGCTGTTCGGACCGCTGGTGGGCGCTGCGATCCTGGTGCCGCTGGAGGAAATCTCCAACAGCTGGCTCGGTGGCAGGGGCGCCGGACTGACCTTCGTGGTCTATGGTGCGATCATCGTGCTGATCGCGCGCTTCCAGCCGGGCGGAATCCTCAGCCTGTTCACACGGCGAAGAAAGCCTGGTGCCGATGCGGGAGCAGGCCATGCTTCTTGAAGCGCGATCAATCATCAAGGCGTTCGGCAGCTTCAAGGCGGTGGACGATGCTTCGGTGACCTTGGAGCAGGGCGACATTCTCGGCCTGATCGGGCCGAACGGCGCGGGAAAATCCACCTTCTTCAATTGCCTCACCGGCGATCTCAAGACCACCTCCGGCCGGGTAATGTTCGAGGGATACGACATCACCGACTTCACGCCGGAGCTGCGCGCCGGGCTCGGCCTCGCTCGCACCTTCCAGGTGCCGCAGACCTTTGAGGGCATGACGGTGCTCGAGAATGTCATGATCGGCGCCTTTCTGCGCACCTCGCACCGTAAGGAAGCCGAAACAAGAGCACGCGCCGTGTTGGAGCGCGTCGGTATGAGCAGACTCGCGGACACGCCGGCGCGTTCGCTCGGCACACCCGGCCGCAAGCGGCTGGAGATCGCACGCGCACTTGCGACCGAGCCGAAAGTGCTGCTGCTCGACGAAGCCATGGCCGGCCTCAACGCACATGAGGTCAAGCTCGCCATCGATCTCGTGCGCGACATCCATCGCTCCGGCATCACCCTCGTCATCGTTGAACACATCATGGAAGTGATCATGTCGCTCGCAAGCCGCGTGATGGTGTTCCACCAGGGCAAGGAGATCGCCCACGGTTCGCCGCGCGAGGTGACGTCCAATCCGGCCGTGATCGCGGCCTATCTCGGCACGCGCGCCGCGAAGGCGGCCGCCGGCCACACGCCGGTCGAGCTGATGGGCGGGCCGGATCTATGAGCGGGCCGCTGCTTAGGATCGAGCACCTCGAGGTGCGCTATGGCGACCTCATCGGCGTCTCCGACGTCTCGCTGGAGGTGCCCGAGGGCAGCGTCGTGGCGTTGCTCGGCTCCAACGGCGGCGGCAAGACCACGACGCTGAACGCCATCGCGGGCCTCATTCCCGTGCATTCCGGCACGATCAGCTTTCGCGGCGAGGACATTGCGGGCGAGAGGGCGTTCGCGATCGTGCGCAAGGGGCTGGCGCTGTCGCCGGAAGGCTGGCGACTGTTCGTGCAGCAGAGCGTCGAGAACAACCTCATGCTCGGCGCAACGCCGCTGCACGACAAGTCGCGCAAGGCCGCGCTGCTCGAGCGCGTCTACGAGATCTTTCCGCGGTTGAAGGAGCGCCGCAATCAGCGCGCCGGCACCATGTCGGGCGGCGAGCGGCAGATGCTCGCGGTCGGCCGCGCGCTGATGAGCGACCCGAAGCTCCTGATGCTCGACGAGCCCTCGCTCGGCCTCGCGCCGGCGGTGGTCGAGTCCATGTACGAGACGTTCGGCCGCCTGCATCGCGAAGGCCTCACCATCCTGCTCGCCGAGCAGTCGATCGAGCTCGCGCTGGAAGTCTCGGACTTCGCGACCGTGCTCCAGGTCGGCAAGAGCGTGCTGTCCGGCACGGCGGCGGCGCTCGCGGAAGATCCGCAGGTGCAGAAGGCCTATTTGGGAGTGGGGTGATTGACCTCGACCTGAAGCAGCAGCAACAGGCAATTGGCGAGCCGCGTCTCCATTTCCTTGGACTGAAGCGACAGTGGTCCGGGATCGTTGAGGATCGCATTGACAAGCGTTCCCAGCACGACCTGGAATCCGAACGCGATGGCGCGCCTCTTTGCGGCCATGCGGCTCTTGCCCATGGCGGGCAGCAGCAGAGGGGTGGCGCGGTCGGTGGTCGCTCTTGCGAGAGCCTTGAACGCGGTCCATTTGTCCGGGCGGGTGTCGTCATGCTGAAGCGCAGCGCGGAGCACGCCCTCGTGGTTGCGCATCCAGACGATGATGCCGCTGACGACGATTTGGCAGAGCTTGTCGAGGTCTGTCCCGGGTGACGGCCGCCTGATCTCCACCAGCCGCTGCTCGCCGTCGCGCGCGGCCAGCGCCATCAGCGCGTTGAAATAAGCCTCCTTGCTCTCGAAACGGCTGTAGAAGGCACCGACGGTGGCACCGACCTCGGCACAGAGGGCCTCTATCGAGAGTTCGGCAAGGCTGCGCGTGCGCAGCATGTCGGCGCCGGCGCGCAGCAGCGCCAGCGTGGTTTCGCGGCTGCGCTTCTGGCGCGACGGGGCGACGCCCGGCAAGTCGAGATCGCGAGGCTCGGGCTCGTCTGAACGTAGCCGCATCCGTGCTTGCATCCGGCCTAAATCATAACCATAATTCGGATTATAATTTAGGCGTAGCCGGGCTGCGGGTCAACCGTGCGGCTCACGCAGCAAGCAGGGGAGGATCCGATGAGCGCAGGCAGCGGCACGCCGTTTGGCGGCACAGTCGGCAAGACGGTCGCGGAGTCAAAACCCTGGTGGCCGGAGGCGCCGAGGCCGCCCGAGGGTGCGCCGAACATCCTCGTCGTGCTGTTCGACGATGTCGGCTTCTCCGATTTCGGCTGCTATGGCTCGGCGATCAAGACGCCGACCATCGACAAGCTCGCCGCGGAGGGCCTGCGCTACAGTGGATTCCACACCACGGCGATGTGCTCGACGACGCGGGCGGCGCTGCTCACCGGGCGCAACCACCATTCCGTCGGCGTCGGCTGTCTCGCCAATTTCGATTCCGGCTATCCCGGCTATCGCGGCAAGATCGCGCGCGAGGCGGGGACGCTCGCCGAGATGCTGCGTGAGCGCGGCTATCGCAACTACATGATCGGCAAATGGCACGTCACGCCGCTGACCGAGAGCGGCGCCACCGGTCCGTTCGACGGCTGGCCGCTCGGCCGCGGTTTTGACCGCTTCTACGGCTTCCTCGACGCAGAAACGGACCAGTACGCGCCCGAGCTCGTTTCCGACAACACGCATATTGATCCTCCGGGCACTTACGCCGACGGCTATCATTTGACCGAGGACCTGATCGACCAGGCCATCCGCTTCATCGGCGATCACCACGCCGATCGCCCCGATATCCCCTGGCTCACATGGGTCGCGTTGGGCGCCTGCCACGCGCCGCACCAAGCGCCGGCCGATATCATCCGAAGCTACGACGCTTCGTTTGCGCACGGCTGGGACGTCGAGCGCGAGCAGCGTCTGGCGCGCCAGAAGGCGATGAGACTGGTGCCGCCGGACACGCGGATGCCGGCGCGCAATGACGGCGTCAAAGCCTGGGAGGACCATTCAGCCGACGAGCGCCGCGTGTTCACGCGCTTGCAGGCGGCTTTCGCAGGCATGCTCGACCATTCCGACCGGCATCTGGCGCGGCTGGTTGAATTCCTGGAGACGGCTGACATTCGCGACAACACGATGATCATCGTGATGTCGGACAATGGCGCGAGCCAGGAGGGCGGGCCGCTCGGCTTCGTCAACGCTATGGGGCCGTTCAACTTCAAGCCGGAGCCGATCGCCGAAAAGCTCGCCCGCATCGACGACATCGGCGGGCCGGACACGCACAGCAATTTCCCGCATGGCTGGGCGATGGCCTCGAACACGCCGCTGCGGCGCTACAAGCAGAACACCCATGGCGGCGGCATCCGCGATCCCTTCGTCGTCAACTGGCCGAAGCGCATCGCAGCGAGAGGCGAGTTACGCCATCAGTTCGTGCATGCCAGCGACCTGACGCCGACGCTGCTGGAGCTGGTCGGTATCGAGGCGCCCAGCGCGATCGCGGGCTGCAGGCAGATGCCGCTCGAAGGCGAGAGTTTTGCGCGTTCGATCACGGATGCGGCCGCGCCCTCAAAAAGCTCGCCGCAATATTTCGAGATGTTCGGCCATCGTGGCCTCTGGCATGGCGGATGGAAGGCGGTCGCCTATCATCCGCCGGGCACGCCATTCGAGAACGACAAATGGGAGCTGTTCCATCTCGACCGGGATTTTTCCGAGACCAATGATCTCGCGACGAAGGAGCCGGAGCGCCTCGGCCAGCTGATTGCGACGTGGTGGAGAGAGGCCGAGAAGCACAACGTGCTGCCGCTCGATGATCGTTTCGGGCCGCGCTTCGCGGAGAACGCAGCACGCTTCCACGGCGCTCGACATCTTTTCGTTTTTCACGCCGGCATGGGGCATGTGCCGACCGACGTTGCACCCGACGTGCGCAGCCGCAGCTACACGATCGAGGCCCATGTCGAGATCGACGAAGTGGGCGCAAATGGCGTGCTGATCTCGCATGGCGATGCGACCTCGGGCTATAGCCTCTACGTCAAGGACGGCCATCTCGTGCACGACCTCAATATCGGCGGCAGCCACCAGATCGTGCGCTCGGGGCGCAAGGTACCGTCAGGCGGGCGGAGGCTCGGCGTCCATGTCGAGCGACTCGTGCGCAAAGAGGCGCCGGCCAAGGGCTCGCGCACCGGCGTGACCGACTATACGCTGCTGATCGACGGCGAGCCGGCCGGATCGCTCCAGACCCAGCTCGGCTTCCACACGCTGATCTCGTGGTCCGGCCTCGATATCGGCCGCGACCGCGGTAGCCCCGTATCGCACTACGCGGCGCCGTTTGCGTTCGAGGGCCGGCTGTTGCGCGTCACCGTCACCATGCACAACGACCAGACGCTCGACGGCGAGGCCGTCGGCAACGCGCAGATGGCGCGGCAGTAGCTGAGGGAGACGTTTGTTACTTGATCTTGTCGTAGGCCGTCGCAAAATCGTTGAGCGGCATCGGGATCGCGATCGTCTCCTTGGCCATGTTCTGGAAGGAGACCTTCAACTGCTTGCCTGACCGCAGGGCCGCAAGCAAATCCGGTGCGATCGGCGTCGAGGCGTAGCAGCCACGGTTTTCGCAGGTCTGGATTTGAAGGTCGACCGCCTTGCCCTCGTCGACCTGGAGCTTGGCGCCGACGGGCAGATTGAGGCCGAGCGGCAACTGAAGCAGCGCTACCGGCGAGCGGGTGTCGGGCGCGATGCGGATATTGATCAGCACGATGGTCTGGCCTGTCTTGGTCAGCACCGCGTTCTGCTCGATCGCGCATTCCAGCGGTGCGTCGCGGCTGACGCTGGTGCAGCGCGCGATCCAGCCGGGCTGCGGGGCCGCCGCGCCATCAGCCGGCGGCTGGGTCGGAGCCGGGGCGGGTTGTGCGGCCGTCGGGGCCGGCGGAGCCGCGTTCTTCTTGGCGCCCTGCTGGGCGTACGCAGCACCGGTCGACAACAGGACAGCGGCGGCGAGGACGACAAGTCTGGATTGCATGGGCATGGCGTAACCGCGTTGGCGTGAACCGAGGGCCACGCTGTAGCGTCGCGGAAGCGACGGCGCAAGCTTACTCGGCGGCTTCCTTGACGGTGCCGTGCTCGGCCGTCTCGTGCCCTTCGTCCTCGGCCGAGCGGCCCGAGAACAGGTTCGAGAACTTGTCGAGATAGAGATAGATCACCGGGGTGGTGAACAGCGTCAGCGCCTGGCTGACGATCAGGCCGCCGACCATGGCGTAGCCGAGCGGCTGGCGAATCTCGGCGCCGGTGCCGTGGCCGAGCATCAGCGGTACGCCGCCGAGCAGCGCCGCCATCGTCGTCATCATGATCGGACGGAAGCGCAGCAGCGCGGCCTGGCGGATCGATTCCTCCGGCGTGCGCCCGTCGCGCTCGGCGGCGATGGCGAAGTCGACCATCATGATGCCGTTCTTCTTCACGATGCCGATCAGTAGGATCACGCCGATCAGCGCGATCAGGCTGAACTCGAAGCCGGCAGCCATCAGGATCGCGAGCGCGCCGACGCCGGCCGAGGGCAGGGTCGACAGAATCGTGATCGGGTGGATGTAGCTCTCATAGAGGATGCCGAGGATCAGATAGACCACGACCAGCGCCGCGAGGATCAGGAGCGGCACGGTGCCGAGCGACTGCTGGAACGCCTGCGCGGTGCCCTGGAAGCTCGAATTGAGCGTCGCCGGCGCGCCGAGATCCGCCATCGCCCTCTGCACGGATTCTGTGGCCTGGCCGAGCGCCACGCCCTGGGCGAGGTTGAAGCTGATCGTGATCGCCGGGAACTGGCCCTGATGGCTGATCGAGAGCGACCGGACCGGATCGGTGGTCCAGGTCGCGAACGTCGACAGCGGCACTTGGTCGCCGGTCAGCGGCGATTTCAGATAGAGCTTGTTCAGCGAATCGAGGTTGCCCTGCATCTCCGGCAGGATTTCCAGGATCACGTGATAGCTGTTGAGCTGCGTGAAGTACTGGGCAACCTGGCGCTGACCGAAGGCGTCATAGAGCGTGTCGTCGATCAGCTGCGGCTGGATGCCGTAGCGGGAGGCGGTGTCGCGGTTGATCGTGAGCTGGACCGTGGTGCCCTGCGTCTGCTGGTCGGTCGCGACGTCGCGCAGCTCCGGCAGCGTTTGCATCTTGGCGAGAATCTTGGGCGCCCACGCGTTGAGCTCACCGAGATCGGCGTCCTGCAAGGTGAACTCGAACTGCGTGCGCGTCGGACGGCCGCCGAGGCGGACGTCCTGGGCCGCCTGCATATAAAGGCGGGCGCCGGCGACCTTCTCGAGCTTGGGACGCAGCCGCGTGATGATCTGCTGCGCGGACGCCTCGCGTTGGTTGCGTGGCTTCAAGGTGATGAACATGTTGCCGTTGTTGCCGGCCCGGCCGCTGCCGCCGATGTTCATCGCCGACGAGGCGACGTCGGGATCTTCCAGCACAATCTTGCCGAGTTCGACCTGCCGCCGCTGCATCTCGGCGAACGAAATGTCCTGCGAGGCTTCCGAAGTCGCGGTGATCAGGCCGACGTCCTGTTGCGGGAAGAAGCCCTTCGGGATCAGGATGAACAGATAGACCGACAGGGCGAGGGTCGCGAAGAAGATCGTGAGCGTGGTGCGCCGCCAGGCCAGGGCGTGATCGAGTCCATATTCGTAGCCGCGCAGCATCGCGTCGAAGGCGCGTTCGCTCCACTGGTAGAACTTGCCGTGGGTCACCTCGCCATGGGCGCGCAGGAACCGCGAGGCCATCATCGGCGTCAGCGTCAGCGACACGAACATCGAGACGAAGATCGTCATCGCCAGCACGACGGCGAATTCGCGGAACAGGCGTCCGATGATGCCGCCCATCAGCAGCAGCGGGATCAGCACCGCGACCAGCGAGATGCTGATCGACACGATGGTGAAGCCGATTTCCTTCGAGCCTCTGTAGGCGGCGGCGAGCGGCTTTTCGCCTTCCTCGATGTAGCGCGTGATGTTCTCGAGCATCACGATGGCGTCGTCGACCACGAATCCGACTGCGATCGTGAGCGCCATCAGCGACAGATTGTCGAGCGAATAGCCGAACACCCACATCAGGGCGCAGGCGCCGAGCAGCGCCAGCGGAACCGTGATGGTGGGGATGACGGTGGCCCAGAAGCTGCGCAGGAAGACGAAGATGACCATGACCACGAGGAAAATGGTCAGGAGCAGCGTGAACTGGACGTCCTCGACCGCGGCGCGGATTGTCGTGGTTCGGTCGCTGATGACCTCGATCTTGATCGCGGGCGGAATCGCGGCGACGAGACGGGGCAGGGTTGCCTTGATCCGGTCGACGGTGTCGATGACATTGGCGCCGGGCTGCTTGAACACCACCAGGAACACGCCGCGCTTGCCATTGGCCCAAGCCGCCTGCTTGGCGTCTTCGGGGCCGGTCACCGCCTGGCCGATGTCGCGGATCCGCAACGGACCGCCGTTGCGATAGGCGATGATGACGTCGTTCCAGTCCTTGGACTGCAGCAACTGGTCGTTGGCGTAGATTGTATAGGCACGCTTGTCGCCGTCGATATTGCCCTTGGGGCTGTCGACCGTGGTGATCGCGATCGCGCTGCGCACGTCCTCCAGCGACAAGCCCTTGGCGACGAGCTTGCCCGGATCGACCTGGACGCGGACGGAGGGTTTCTGCTGGCCGCCGATGAAGACCTGCGCGACGCCGGAAAGCTGGCTGATCTGCTG
Source organism: Bradyrhizobium sp. F1.4.3 (assembly GCF_040548375.1). Taxonomy (NCBI): domain Bacteria; kingdom Pseudomonadati; phylum Pseudomonadota; class Alphaproteobacteria; order Hyphomicrobiales; family Nitrobacteraceae; genus Bradyrhizobium; species Bradyrhizobium sp. F1.4.3. The sequence continues at coordinate 868,805 of NZ_JBEPRN010000001.1, read as the reverse complement.
GGCCAGCTGGGCGTCGACCGCGTCGCTGACGGTGGTCAGCGGCAGAGTCTCGGACGTCGCCGACAACAGGAGGATCGGGGCGTCGGCCGGGTTGACCTTGCGGTAGGTCGGCGGCGAGGGCAGGTTCTTCGGCAACTGGCCGCTTGCGGCGTTGATGGCACCCTGCACGTCGTTAGCGGCGCCATCGATGCTGCGGTTGAGGTCGAACTGGATGGTGATCGACGCGGTGCCCAGATAGCTTGTGGAGGTCATCTGCGCGATGCCGGGAATCTGGGCGAACTGGCGCTCCAGCGGCTGCGCGACCGAGGAAGCCATGGTCTCCGGGCTGCCGCCCGGCAGGTTGGCCGTGATCTGGATGGTCGGGAAGTCCACCTGCGGTAGCGGCGCGACCGGCAGCAGGGGATAGGCGACAAGACCGACAAAGAGGATGCCGGCCATCAGCAGCGAGGTGCCGATGGGATAACGGATGAAGGGTGCCGAAATCCCGCCCTCGGTCATTCCTGTCGAACCTTGTTCTGTGCCGGATCCGAGCTCGCCACCGCCGTCGAGACGATGCTTCCGGGCTGTACCTTGAATTGACCGCCGGTGATCACCTGCTGACCCGGGCTGAGCCCTTCGTCGACGACCGAACGTCCGTCGATGGAATAGCTCACCTTGATCTTGTGGACCTCGGCCTTGTTGTCTGCGCCGACGGTATATGCGTAGAGGCCATTGGTTGAATGCTGGACCGCGTCATCGGGAACGATGGTCGCATCTTTCAACGTTCGCACCAGAAGGCGTGTCGAAACCGACTGTCCCGGCCACAGCGTGTGTTCCTTGTTGACGAACACCGCCTTGAGCCGAATAGTCCCGCTGGTCGTATCGACCTGGTTGTTGATGACCGCAAGCTTACCTTCGGCAAGTGTCTTTTTCCCGTCGGTTGTGAGCGCGATCACCTTGAGCGCGCCTCCCTTCTGGCCCTCGCTGATATAGGGAAGCTGATCCTCCGGCGCCGTGAAGATCACGGTGATCGGTTCGACCTGGGCGATGGTGACGATGCCGGTCTGGGTCGAGGCGTTGACGATGTTGCCAATATCGACCTGGCGGAGGCCGGCGACGCCGGTGATCGGCGACTTGACCTGGGTGTAGTCGAGCTGGGTCTGGGCGTTGGAGATCGCGGCCTCGTCGGCGGCGATCTGGGCCGTGAGCTGAGCCACGGTGGAGCGCTGGGTATCGGTCTGTTGCCGCGTCGCGAATTCGCCGAGCTTGGTGTAGCGCTGAAGGTCGAGATTGGCGTTGGCGAGATTGGCCTCGTCCTGCTGCTTTTTGGCCTTGGCCTGGTCGAGGACGGCCTGGAAGGGACGCGGATCGATCTCGACCAGCAGGTCGCCCTGGTTGACCATTTGCCCTTCGGTGAAGGCGATCTTGTCGATCTGGCCGTCGATCCGGGTCCGGACTTGTACGGTGTTGAAGCCCTGCACGGTGCCAAGGCCGGTCAGATAGACCGGGAAGTCGGCCTTCTGGACCGGCGCGACGCTCACCGGCACCGCGGGCGCCCGCGGCGGACCTTTCTGCGCGGTTTGGGTTTTCCCGGCCTCAGGCGCCGAGAATCGCTGCCAGCCGTAATAGCCACCTACGGCCACGGCTGCGATGATGAGAATCCACAGGATCGGCCGTGACTTTTTCATTTTTAATCGTATCGGCTTGTATGCCCAAAACAACGAATTGTGGGGCTGTCAAAGGGTTCCAGCAAGGCTTGTATAATACACGCCAAGTTCCAGTGTAAACAGCACTATGGGTTGAGAATCCTAAACAATTGGAAAGCTTTGCACCCCGTAGGCAACCGGTGGCGCGACGGTGTGCAGTGCTGCATTTTCCCGTCGTGAACGAGTAGCGTGCAAAAGATAGGCAGTGCTCGTAGACCGCGTGAGCAGGGCTGCGCGCGGAGCGAGCGTCCGCGCTTGCAAGGGCTGGCCGGATTGGCCTTGGCGAGAACGGTTCTAATCCGGAGATGCGGCGTTTCGGTTGTCAGGAAAATCAGCGTCGTCCATATCAACGCCGCCACAAATGGAGTGCGGGATGGACGAGCTGAACGGCAAGCTGATCGCGTGTCAGATTCTGATCACGGGGCTGATCGCGCGCGTCGCCAACGAGCAGCGCGATCCCTTGCGCTTTCTCACCGACTTCCGCGACGAGATCAGAGCCGTCGTCAACGGCGTCAACATCGCAGGCATGGAGAACAGCAATCGCGTACGCGCGGTCGCGCAGCAGAGCATCGACGAATTGTTCTCGCTGATGAAGCCGCCGAGCAGCGACTGAGCGCGGCACAAGGTGATGCACGAAGGCAAGCGCCGATGTGTCTGACTGCATCGATTTGTCGCGCGACATTTCAACGATTTCAAAATCGAAATTCTAGAATCGATTTGAACTGGATGGATTCAAGTGATCTTGCCGGTCACCCTGCATTGACCTGATTTTTCGCGATCGATAGCAACGCCTCATTGTTCGTCGCGCATGTTGCGCATCGACGAATTCGAGATGGGGTGCGTTGGAATGGGGCTGGCGATGGCTCCGCGATCGTTGCGTTCGATCGCGGGAGGAAATTCAGTTGACGAGAAGCTCGATGGAAATCCCGGCAAGGCGGTCTCGGCCGTCGCCGGCCTGATTGCGGTGGCGTCGGTGTCGAGCGGTGCACAGGCACAGCAGTCGAACCTGCCGCCGGTGACGGTCGATGCGCCGGTCGAGCGTCCGCGCCCGACTGCCTCGAAGCCCACGGCCGAACATATCCGCGCGCGCAATGCGCTTCGGCGTGCCGCACAGCGCCAGCAGGCCCAGCAGCAGTCCGCCGCCGTCTCGCCGGGCGCGAGCGGTGCCGTCGATCGCAATCCCTATGCCGATCCGGCCGCGCCCTACAAGGTCGACCACGTCCAGGCCTCCGGCAAGTTTCCCGAGCCGATGCTGAACACGCCGAAGACCATCACGGTGCTCAGCAAGGAAGTGCTCGAAGACAAGAACGCCACGACGCTGAAGGAGATCGGGCGCTCGACCGCCGGTGTGACGCTGGGGTCGGGCGAGGGCGGCAACGCGTTCGGCGACCGCTTCTTCATCCGCGGCTTCGACGCGCGCAATGACGTCTTCATCGACGGCATCCGCGATCCCGCGGTCTCGATTCGCGAGAACTTCTTCACCGAGCAGATCGAGATTTTGCGCGGACCGGCATCCTCCTATGCCGGCCGCGGCACCGCCGGCGGCGCCATCAACATCGTCACCAAGCAGGCCGGCGACGTCAACTTCAAGCGGATGGATACCGAGTTCGGCACCGACATGACCAAGCGCGTCACGCTCGACGTCAACCAGGTCATCGATCCGACCTTCTCGGTGCGCACCGGCGGCATGTTCCAGGACGCCAACGTCGCCGGCCGCAACTACGTGACTGACGATCGCTGGGGCACCTTCCTGTCGACCAAGTACACCCCGACCAACGATCTCAAGATCACGACGAACTACGTCCATACCGACCTCAGCGGTCTGCCGGATTTCGGCGTGCCCTACTACAAGCAGGGCAACGTGCCGGTGACGTCGGCCGGCATTCCGCGCGGTAGCTGGTACGGCTTCCTCAACCGCGACTTCCAGACCGCGCGGCAGGATTTCGGCACCGCGACGGCCGAGTACAAGGTCAACGACGCCATCACCCTGAGCAGCAAGGTGCGCGGCGAGCACTCGCTGCTCAACTATATCGGCACGCTGCCGCAGAACCCTGTGACGACCAGCCTCAATCCGCTGCTGTGGACCACGACGGCGAGCGCGCAGAGCCGCTACCAGACCGTGGATGTGTGGGCCAACCAGAACGAGGCCACCTTCAAGCTCGACACCGGCGGGGTCAAGCACACCGCGGTGTTTGGCGTCGAATACACCAACGAGAACATCTCGATCGACCGTTACTCGGGTCTCGCGTCGGAACTGGCCGGCTCCGGCTTCACGAGCAACGGGGCGGTCTCGGGGGTCAATCTCTACTCCCCTCAGTACACGAATATCTCTGGCTTCGGCGCGCCTTCGCTGACGGGCAATCCGACGCGCTATGGCGTCAACACCAGCAGCGTGTACGTCATGGACACCGCCAACTGGCAGGACACGATCATCCTGAACGGCGGCATCCGCTATGACGGCTACAACATGAGCTCGTCGACCAACTCCGCCTATCTGAAAATGAACTCCGATCTGGTGAACTACAATTTGGGCTTGGTCTACAAGCCGACGTCGATCGGCAGCATCTATGCCGCCTATGCAACCTCGGCCAATCCGTTCGGGTCGGAGCTTGATGCAACCGGCACCGATTACGGTGGTGTTCCCGCCAATACGACTGTTCTGCTGGGACCCGAGCGCAACAAGGCGGCCGAGCTCGGGACCAAGTGGGAGCTGGCGGATCGTCACCTGCTGGTCAGCACTGCGCTGTTCCAGACCACGAAGGACAACGCGCGCGAGACCAACGCCGCGGGCCTGCTCACCTCGGGCGCGGCCTACCGGATCCAGGGCATCGACATCGAGGCCGAGGGCAAGATCACCGACCGCTGGAGCATCTTCGGCGGGCTGGTGCTGATGCAGTCGAAGGTCACGCAGAGCACCATCGCCTCAAACCTCGGTCTGCAGCTTGCCAACGTCGCTCACCAGTCGTTCAGCATGCTCACCAAGTACAAGTTCGACGGCGACTGGGAAGTCGGCGGGCAGGCGGTGTACCGCTCGAAGGTCTATGGCGGCACGTTCGCGGCCAATACCGGCAACGAGCTGCCGAGCTATTGGCGCTTCGACGCGTTCGTCGAAAAGAAGATCGACAAGAACTGGACCATGAAGTTCTACGCACAGAACCTCACCAACAAGCTCTACTACGACACCCTCTATCGCAGCGCCGTGCCGTTCGTGGCGGTCGCACCGGGACGAGCGTTCTATCTCATCACGACGGCCAAGTTCTGATTGCGCCGATCTACATCCGGATGTCTGCCATGGCAGGCATCCCATTGCTTCAGCAACCGATCGCGATGCGCGGGATCGGCATCTCAAGGACAAATGTCGGCACCACTTTAGAACACTTACAAACTCGAGTTTAGAACCGTTTCAAACTGGAGTTTAGAATCGTTTTGATCTGGACCGATTCAAGAATGCCACTGCCGTGATTGCGTTGACCCCATATGCCCCGCTCGATACGACCAATGTGTCGCATTGTCGCAATGCGACATATTGCAGAAATGAAGTGGGGCGTCAGATGGGTACGGCAAGGGCTCCGCGGTCGTTGCGTTCGACCGCGGCACGGGGATCACTAGGCGACAATTTCGACGCGGCAACCGGCAGGACTGTTTCTGCCGTCGCGAGTTTGATTGCCGTCGCGTCGGTTTCAAGCGGGGCGCAGGCCCAGCAGTCCAACCTGCCTCCCGTGACAGTCGATGCGCCGCAGGAGCGGCCGCGTCCTGCAGCTTCGAAGCCGACGGCTGATCAGGTTCGCGCGCGCAATGCGCTGCGGCGGGCGGCGCAGCGGCAGCAGGCTGCAACGGCACCGGTCGTCCCGACGAATGCACCGGCTGCGGATCGCGATCCGTACGCAAATCCCGCCGCGCCTTACATGGCCACTCGGGTGCAGGCATCGGGCAAATTCCCTGAGCCAATCCTCAATACGCCAAAATCGATCACGGTGCTTACAAAGGATGTGCTCGAGGACAAGAACGCCACGACACTGAAGCAGGCGATCCTCAGCACCGCCGGCGTCACATTGGGCACGGGCGAGGGTGGCAACGCCTTCGGCGACCGCTTCTTCATCCGCGGCTTCGATGCCCGCAACGACATCTTCATCGACGGCGTGCGCGATTCCGGCGTGAGTGTCCGCGAGAACTTCTTCACCGAGCAGGTCGAGATCCTGCGCGGTCCCGGCTCGACCTTCGCCGGACGCGGTGTCGCCGGTGGTGCGATCAACATCGTGACCAAGCAGGCGACGACGGAGAAGAGCTTCTATAACATGGATACCACGTTTGGCACCGACCAGACCAAGCGTGTGACGCTCGACGTCAACCAGGTGATCAACCCGACGCTCGCGATTCGTGCCGGCGGTCTGTTCCAGGATGCGGATGTCGCGGGCCGAGACCGAGTTAAGGACAATCGCGATGGTGCCTTCGTCGCCACGACTTGGAAGCCGACCGACGCAATCACGATCACCGGCAACTACATCCACACAGAGCTGACCGGCATTCCCGATTTCGGCGTGCCGTATTACCGGCCGAGCATGACATCGACAGCTGGCGGTCCGTTCCCGGACTTCGGCGTCAACCGCAACAATTTCTACGGCTTCGTCAATCGCGACTTTTATCGGACCGGGCAGGACATCGGCACGATCAATGCGGAAGTCCAGATCACGCCCGATTTGTTGCTCACCAACAAGATCCGGGAATCGCACTCGACGCAGAACTATATCGGCACGCTGCCGGAATCGCCGACGCTGGCCGCTGGCGCTCCGTTTACGGCTTATACGCTGACTGCAAACCCGCAGAGCCGCTACCAGGCAACGGACGTGTTCGCCAATCAGACCGAGGCGACGTACAAGTTCAACGATTATGTCGGCTTCAGGCATACGTTGCTTGCAGGCATCGAATACGACAATGAACGATCGTCGATTGATAGCTATACGGGGCTTGGCTCTGAGATCACGACGGGGACGACAGTTTTCACCGGCAGCGGATCGACGTCCGGCGTCAGCGTCTTTAATCCGCAAGCCACCGACAATCCGTTCCCGATACCGGGAGGCCTCACGGGCAGGCCAACCAAGATCGGAATTGAGACCGTCAGCGGCTACGTGATGGATAGCGCGAACTATCGCGACCTCCTGATCCTCAACGGCGGTTTCCGCTACGACGATTACTCGATCAAGACTTCCGGCTACGGCACGATCTCAGGTGTAACGACCTCTGGCAGCCAGCAGGCCCAGTTCGGCATTCCCGACTTCAACCTCGGTTTGACCCTGAAGCCGCTGCCGAACGGAAGCGTCTACGCTGCCTATGCGACTTCGGCCAATCCTGTCGGCGCCGAGTTCGATGGTACGAGCACTGCCTATGGCGGCATCAATCCGGTGCTCGCCGGCGGCAATACCCAGATCTTCGGGCCGGAAAAGAATAAGGCGATTGAGATCGGCACGAAGTGGGAGCTCTTTGACCGTCGTCTGCTCGTGACGGCGGCGTTGTTCCAGACCGAAAAGGAAAATGCGCGCGAAGCGCAAAATATCACCGCCGCGACGCCAGCGGCCAAAATACCGGCCGGCTGTTCGTATTCGCCGCCGGCCGGAACAACGACCGTGTCCTGCATCACGGCGGGCGCAGCCTACCGCATTCGCGGCATCGATCTCGGCGTCGGCGGCAAGATCACCGACAAATGGAGTGTGTTCGGCGGCCTCGTGCTGATGCAATCGGAGGTCACGAAGTCGCTGGCACCGTCGCCCAACACGGCGCTCTACCCAACGAATGTCGGCCTGCCGCTCGCGAATATTGCTCATCAGTCCTTCAGCATGCTCTCGAAATATCAGATCAACGACATCTGGGAACTGGGCGGGCAGGCGGTCTACCGTTCCAAGATCTACGGCGGCACCTTGCTCGCGGCCAACCAGGGCACGTCGATCCCGAGCTACTGGCGTTTCGACGTGTTCGCGGAAGCCAAGATCAACAAGAACTGGCAGGTGAAGCTGTTCGTGAACAACATCTTCGACAAGCGCTACTACGACGCGCTGTACCAGAGCGCTGCGCCCTTCGTGCTGGAAGCACCGGGACGCGCCGCCTATCTGGTTCTGTCGGCGCGCTACTGATGGAGACATAAAGAGGTGCCATGCTGACATGCATAGACGGCGTCCTGAGCAAGGAAGATGTGGCGGAGTTCCGCCGCATCATGGACGCCAGCGAATGGGAAGACGGCCGTTCCACCGCGGGCGCGCAGTCAGCAATGGTCAAGCGCAACGAGCAGTTGCCTCCTGACAGCGAGGTCGCGCGCAAGCTGGGCAACCGCATTATTTCGGCGTTGACGTCGAATCCGCGGTTTCTGGCTGCCGCAATCCCGCTCGAGATCTTTCCGCCGCTGTTCAACCGCTATGCGGCGAACAGCGGCCACCATTTCGGCCTCCACGTCGACAATGCCATCCGCGGCGACCGGCTCACCGGTCTTCGCATCCGCACGGACCTGTCGGTCACGCTGTTCCTCAGCGAGCCCGAGGAGTACGACGGTGGCGAACTTGTGATCGAGGACACCTACGGTTCGCACGAAGTCAAGTTGCCAGCGGGGGACTGCGTGCTCTATCCCTCGACCAGCCTCCATCTGGTCACCCCGGTGACCCGGGGAACGCGGGTTGCGTCTTTCTTCTGGCTTCAGAGCATGGTACGGGACGATCAAGCCCGCAGCATGATCTTTGACCTCGACACCGCCATTCAGGCGCTGGTGCAACGACTCGGGCGTGACGATCCCGAAACGGTCAAATTGACGGGTATCTATCACAACCTCATTCGCTACTGGGCCGAAGTATGAAGATCACATCTTTCCACGCAAGCTTCGCCGCAGCCGTGCTGCTGACGGTCACCTGGCTCGCAGTCCCCGTTTCTGCCCAGACACAAACCCAGCCGGCGGCGCCAGCCCGGCCGGCGGTGCAGGCACCCACGGCGGTTCAACCGCCTGCGGCTGCTTCCGCAACCGCGGCACAGCCAAGCGTGGCGACGCCGGCCGCACCATCGACGGCGGCGGCCTCGACGCCCGCTACCGCGGCGCCCGGCGCTTCTTCGACCGATGCGGTGACGGCCCCGGCCTCCGACGCAGCACAGGCCGAGGCGAGCGGTCGCAATTTGAAATCGGCCGTTGCGCCAGCCATGAAGGAATTGTCGCCCTGGGTGATGTTCATGTCGGCGGACATCATCGTGAAGGGGGTGATGATCGGGCTTGCCTTTGCATCGCTCATGACCTGGACCGTCTTCATCGCGAAGTCGGTCGAACTGTCGGTCGCCTCCGCCAAGCTGCGTTCGGCGCTGAAGAAGGTTGCCGAGGCGCGGTCGCTTGCGGAAGCGCAGATGGCGCTCGGCGCCAAGGAGGGCGTCCTGCCGTCCTTCCTCGCAGCAGCGCTGCGCGAGGCGCGGATGTCGGCCGGCATCTCCAGCGACACCGGCATCAAGGAGCGTGCGGCCTCGAGCTTCGCCGAGATCGTGCGCGCGGAGCAGCGGCGCATCCGCATCGGCATGGGCGTGCTTGCGACCATCGGCGCCACGTCGCCCTTCGTTGGCCTGTTCGGTACGGTCTGGGGCATCATGAACAGCTTCATCGGCATCTCGAAGTCGCAGACCACGAACCTCGCCGTGGTTGCGCCCGGCATCGCCGAGGCGCTGCTCGCCACCGCGATCGGCCTCGTTGCCGCGATCCCCGCCGTGATCATCTACAATCACTTCGCGCGCATGACGAAGGGCTATCTCGAGCTCGTCAGCCGCGCCTCCGGCGCGTCGGCGCGGCTGTTGTCGCGCGATCTCGACCGCAGCCATGGCAGCGTGCATTCGCGCGCGGCGGAGTGAACCATGGGCGCTTCGATCGCAGACAACGACGTCGATGACGACGATTTCACCGAAACGCATGACATCAATGTCACGCCGTTCATCGACGTCATTCTGGTCCTGCTGATCATCTTCATGGTTGCAGCACCGCTGTCGACGGTCGATCTGCCGATCGACCTGCCGACGTCGACATCGACGCCGCAGAAGAAGCCGGACAAGCCGACCTATGTCACCATCAAGCCGGATCTTTCCGTGGCAATCGGCGAGACCTTCGTCAAGCGTGTCGATCTGGTCAGTGCGCTCGACAACACGCCGGACATGGCCAAGGACAAATACATCTTCCTGCGCGCCGATCGCGCGGTGCCCTATGGCGAGCTGATGGAGGTGCTGGAGTTCCTCAACAAGGGAGGCTATTCCAAGGTCAAGCTGGTGACGCTGGAGGGCGTCCCGGGGGCCGCACCGCCGCCGGCGACGCCACCGAAGCCGTGACCAAGGCCTGAAGCCGATGTCCGATCTCGATCTGAAGTCGTCCCGATTGCCGTGGGTCCTCGCCGCGTTGGTCGCTGTCGCGCTCCATCTCGGCGGCGCAGCGCTTGCGCTCGCCAATCTGCGCGCCGACGAGCCGGACGTCATCGCAGACCCGCAAGGTATCGAGGTCGGACTTGAGGCGATGTCGCCCAATGGCGAGCCCAGCGAGCTGCCGCCGGGACCGGACTCGAACGAGTCTGTCGCATCACCCGAGCTGACCGAGCAGAAGGCGGAGTTGAAGGAGAGCAGCCTTCCCAAGGACATCCCGATGGAGGCCGAGGACGCCGACCGGGCCGTGACGATGAACGAGACCAAGAAGCCGGTCGAGGAGGAAACCAAGGAATCAGTGGTCCCGACGGCTGCCTCGGTGGCCTCGCCCGCCGCTGAAGCCACCGCGATGCCGACCTCCGACGTGGAGAAGAAGAGCGATCGCTCGGTTCGCATTCGCCAGGGGTGGGAAAAGGATCTGGTCGCGCATCTCGACCGGCACAAGCGCTACCCCAAGGGCCTGTTCAAGGCGGCAGAACTCTCGGTTCGGATGACGCTCGACCGGCTCGGCCATGTGGTCTCGGTCGTCATCGAAAAGGGCTCGGGCGATCCGGCCTTCGACGACGCGGCCATCGGAATGGTCAAGCGCTCCGATCCCGTGCCGACGCCGCCGCCGCTGGTCGCGGACGACGGGCTGACATTCGTCCTGCCGGTGATCTTCAGGAAGAACGAGAAGGCCGGAAAGGGCTGAGGCCGCGTCGCGGCGGCCGCCTTAGCGCCAGTAGTACTTGATCGAGACGTAGACCACGACCAGGCAGGCGAAAATCAGCGCTACCGGGAGCGGGCGCTTCTGGGTTCCGCCAACCGCGGCCGCCCCGAAGAAGCCGGTCTTCTTCGGCTTGGGGGCCGGGCGCCGGAAGGCGGTAACATTGTCCGCCACAGGCTCAGGCGACCGCGTGCGGACGTCGGGCGGGTTCCCGGCACCGCCCATCTCCAGATAGTAGGACTTATAGAGTTCGGCGATGGTGGCCTCGGTCGCCTCGGCCTCGCTCGTCTGCTCCAGCAGCTTCTTGTAGCCGGCGAGGAAGCCCTGTGCGTCCGGAGGCAGCGCGGACAATCCATTCAGCTTGGCCATCATCTTCCAGGTGGCGAAATCGGCGCGGGCACGGGTGTCGGCGCGTCGCGCGATCAGCATATCGGCAGCTTTGACCAAGTTGGCCTCTAGCCCTTCGGCTTTGTCTTCAAGTGTATTGCTTCAACTACGCATTGCCGGTCAGCAAGAGAACAGCCTGAATCACATAACCGGTCAACGTTCGCAGTATTGCTGAAATAACATCAAGATTTAGACCGAACTGGGAACCCGCCAAAGGCAGCAGGATCAGCAGCACGATCAGGATCAGCATGCCAAACGGCTCGAGCCGCGCCAGCGGCAGGGCGAGCGGCCGGGGCAACAGCCCGACCGCAACCCGTCCGCCATCGAGCGGCGGGATCGGCATCATGTTGAACACCGCCAGCACGGCGTTGATCAGGATCGCGTTCTTGAGGTTGTCGGCGATCCATTGCGCCGAGTTCGCGGGCGCAAGTGGCAGGGCGTGGACAGCTAGGGCCGCCACCAGTGCCAGCAGGATATTGGTGACGGGACCGGCCAGCGCCACCCAGACCATGTCCAGTTTCGGGTTGTTGAGATTGCGAAAATTCACCGGCACCGGCTTGGCATAGCCGAACAGGAACGGCGAATGCGCAAACAGCAGCATCGCGGGCAGGATCAGGGTGCCGAACGGGTCGATGTGCCGAAACGGGTTGAAGCTGACGCGTCCGAGCTGCCAGGCGGTGTTGTCGCCGAGACGGTGCGCGACGAAGCCGTGCGCGGCCTCGTGGAAGGTGATGGCGAGCAGCAGCGGCAGCACCCAGACGGAGAGATCATAGAGGGAGATGTTCAATTGCGGAGGGCCCGGTTCGTGCCTGATGAGTTCGGCGTAACACGTTTCCCCCGCTACGGCGAACCGTCAGTGCTGCCCGGCAGGTGTTTGCCGTCAGGACGGAATCGTCGTCTGATATTGCGGCAGGCCGTCGTCGAGATTCAGCCAGTCCGGCTTTTCCTGCACCCAGATGTGCTCGGTCGGCGCAAACGCGTTGCGGTCGTCGAAGGTTGCGAGCGCGACACCGGCGGCGGTGCCGTTGCGCCGCCAGGAGAACAGGCGCGTGCCGCATTGCTTGCAGAAGACGCGATCGACATTCTCCGATGATGGATAGCGCCCGGTCTCTCCCTCAACGCTCAGTGCGGTCTGCGGAAATAGCGCCCGGGCGAAGAACGGTGAGCCCATCGCCTTCTGGCAGTTGCGGCAGTGGCAGATGCGGACGTTGAGCGGGTCGCCCTCCGCCTTGAACCGCACCGCGCCGCACAGGCATCCACCCTCCCGGATCATGGCTCTCTCAATAGGTTGCCCGTCCACCAGAAATATCAAACACCGCGCCGGTGGAGAAGGCACAATCTTCGGACGCAAGCCAGGCCACCATCGCGGCGAGCTCTTCGACCAGCACGAAGCGACCCTTGGGAATTTTCGACAGCATGAAATCGATATGCGGCTGCGTCATCTGGTCGAAGATCGCGGTTTTTGCCGCCGCCGGCGTCACCGCATTCACGAGGATGTCATGCTGGGCAAGCTCCTTGCCCAGCGACTTCGTCAACGCGATCAGGCCGGCCTTGGAGGCCGAGTAGTGCGAGGCGTTGGGATTGCCTTCCTTGCCGGCGATGGAGGCAATGTTCACGATCCGCCCGTATTTCTGCTTGAGCATTTCGGGCACGATCGCCTTGCAGCAGATGAAGGGGCCGTCGAGGTTGATGCGCAGCACCTTGCGCCATTCATCGAGATCGGTCTCCCAGACCGTCTTGTTGATGCCGGCGATGCCGGCATTGTTGACGAGGATGTCGATCTTGCCGAAGGCGGAAAGGGTCGCGTCGCGCGCCTGCTCGACGCCTGCGGTGTCGGTGATGTCGACCTTGAAAACGCGAACGTCGCCGCCGATTTCCTTGGCGGTCCTCTCCGCCAGCGCCGCATCGAAATCCCAGATCGCCACCTTGGCGCCCGAGGCGACGAAGCGCTGAACGATGGCGCGGCCAAAACCCTGCGCGCCACCGGTGACGATGGCGACGCGGCCGTCGAGATCGATCTTGTTCATGCTGGAGGCCTTGTTCCTGGACGTCAGAGCATGTAGCCGCCGTCGACGACGAGGTCGACGCCGGTGGTGAAGGCGCTTTCGTCACTGCCGAGATAGACCGCCATGGATGCGATTTCGTCGGCGGTGCCGAGCCGGCCCATCTTCTGGCGGGAGACGAACATCTCCTTGCCCTGCGGGCCCTGCGCGGCGGCGCGGTCGAGCATCGAGGGCGTCTCGACGGTGCCGGGGCAGATGCTGTTGCAGCGGATGCCCTTGGTGATGAAGTCGAGCGCGACCGCGCGCGTCAGCAGCGAGACCGCGGCCTTCGAGGCGCTGTAGACATAGCGGTTGGCGGGCGGACGCAGCGCCGCGCAGGACGAGATGTTGACGATGCTGCCACCTCCGCCTGCCAGCATCTCGGGCAGGAAGGCCCTGATGGTCCGGTGCATCGATTTGACGTTGAGGTCAAACGAAAAGTCAAAATCCTCTTCGGAGCAATCCAGGATGGTGCCGTGGTGCACGAAGCCCGCCGCATTGAGCAGGATGTCGACCTTGCCGATGCGCTTGGCGAAGGCGTTGACGTCGGCGGTGTTGCGAACGTCGAGCTTTGCCGTCTCGGCGATGCCTTCCTTGACCAGGCTCGCGATGCCGCTTTCATTGATGTCGGTGGCGATGACGGATGCGCCTTCACGCGCGAATGCGATGGCGCAGGCGCGCCCGATGCCGGCTGCTGCGGCGGTGACGACGGCGCGCTTTCCCTTGAGGCGGTCTGCCATTTTCTTTTCCCTTGTGTTCATTCGAATGCCAACCCCACGTCATTGCGAGGAGCTCTTGCGACGAAGCAATCCAGGGTCTCTCCGCAGAGGCAGACTGGATTGCTTCGCTTCGCTCGCAATGACGGTGTGGCTGTCAGTGATTATCCCGCGCGACGCCGAACGTGCCGGCGACGTTCTGATATCGCGTGGCAAGCTCCATGCAGGCGCCGGTCGACTGCTGGCCGACGGTGTTGCGGTAGAGCTCCTGCCACGGCGTCTGGTTCGGCGGATGCTTGAAGCCGCCATTGGCCTTGAGCTCGGCATGGCGCTTCTTCACCTCGTCGTCCGAGATCAGGATATTGGCGCTGCCCTTGTTGAGGTCGATGCGCACCTTGTCGCCGGTCTTGAGGATCGCAAGCCCGCCATTGGCGGCGGCTTCGGGTGAAGCATTCAGGATCGACGGCGAACCCGAGGTGCCGGACTGGCGGCCGTCGCCGATGCAGGGCAGGGAGTGGATGCCGCGTTTGATCAGCGCTGCCGGGGGCTGCATGTTCACGACCTCGGCGCCGCCGGGATAGCCGATCGGGCCGGTGCCGCGGACGAACAGCACGCAGCGCTCGTCGATGTCGAGGGAGGGATCGTCGATCCGCTCGTGGTAGTCCTCCGGTCCTTCGAACACGACGGCGCGGCCCTCGAAGGCGTTGAGGTCCTTGGGGTTGCTGAGATAGCGGTCGCGAAACTCCTTCGAGATCACGCTGGTCTTCATGATGGCGGAATCGAACAGATTGCCCTTCAGCACCAGGAAGCCGGCGTCCTTCACCAGCGGCTTGTCGTAAGCCCAGATCACATCATTGTCCGGCTTCGGCGCATTGGCGCAGTTCTCGCCGATGCCGCGGCCGTTGACCGTGACTGCGTCCTCGTGGATGCGCTTGTGCTTCATCAATTCACGCACCACCGCCGGCACGCCGCCGGCGCGGTGGAATTCTTCGCCGAGATAGAAGCCGGCCGGCTGCATGTTGACGAGCAGCGGCACGTCGTGGCCGACCTTCTGCCAGTCGTCGATCGACAGCTCCACGCCGATGTGGCGGGCGAGCGCGTTGATGTGAATCGGCGCGTTGGTCGAGCCGCCAATCGCCGAATTGATCACGATGCAATTCTCGAACGCCTTGCGGGTCAGGATGTCGGAGGGCTTCAGATCCTCCCAGACCATCTCGACGGCGCGCTTGCCGGTCTCGTAGGCGATCTGGCCGCGCTCGCGATAGGGCGCGGGGATTGCCGCGCATCCCGGCAGCGAGAAGCCGAGCGCTTCGGCGAGCCCGTTCATGGTGGAGGCGGTGCCCATGGTGTTGCAATGGCCGACCGAGGGCGCCGATGAGGCCACGATCTCCATGAACTCGTCATAGTCGATCTCGCCGGCGGCAAGCCGCTCGCGCGACTTCCAGACGATGGTGCCGGAGCCGGTGCGTTCGCCATTGTGCCAGCCGTTGAGCATCGGGCCGCCCGACAGCACGATCGCGGGCAGGTTGACGGTCGCTGCCGCCATCATGCAGGCGGGCGTGGTCTTGTCGCAGCCGGTGGTCAGCACCACACCATCGAGCGGATAGCCGTAGAGGATCTCGACCAGGCCGAGATAGGCAAGGTTGCGGTCGAGCGCCGCGGTCGGGCGCTTGCCGGTCTCCTGGATCGGATGGGTCGGGAATTCCATCGCAATGCCGCCGGCCTCGCGGATGCCTTCGCGGACGCGATGCGCAAGCTCGATATGGTGGCGGTTGCAGGGGGAGAGGTCGTTGCCGGTTTGCGCGATGCCGATGATCGGTTTGCCGGACTGGAGCTCGGCGCGGGTCAGGCCGTAGTTCAAATAGCGCTCCAGATAGAGCGCCGTCATGCCCGGATTATGCGGGTTGTTGAACCATTCCTGCGAGCGAAGATGGCGGCGAGTGCCGTTACCGGCGGGCGGGTGCCCATTGGTTGGCTTTTTTGTCATTGGTTTCTCCTGCAATGCAAACGCACCGGCGTCCGTTTTAGCGTGTCGGCTTGTGCGATGCCCAACGGCGTGAGCGATGGTCTGCCTGCCCGTTGGCGGGTCGTTTCCTCACAAGTCCGATACTAATCATGGCCACTTGGTAACGCTACCATTTTGTTCGCGGCGCCCGCGCCGGTTGGGGCTGGCCTGCTGTCCGAACGCCGCAACGACGAGCTCTGGCGCTCCATCACCTTGAAGCCGAGATCGAGCACCGGCCGCTCCGGGCGCCGTCCTTCGATCGCGTCGATCAGCATGGTGGCGGCGGTCCGGCCCATTTCATAGCGGTTGGTGCGCACGCTGGTGAGGGTCGGGACGGCGGACGCCATGAATTCGAGGTCGTTGAATCCGATGATCGCGATTTGCTCGGGGATCGCGATCTCGCGGCGGCGGCATTCGAAGAGCACGCCGAGCGCCAAATCATCATTGGCGCAGAACACGGCGTCGAGATCGGGCGACTTGGCCAGGAGATCCGTGAACAGCGTGCCGCCGAGCGTGACGGAGGTTGGCGTTGCGGTGGCGACGATCAGGCGCTGGTCGAACAGGCCTGCGTCCTTCATGGCGGCCTGGTAGCCGTCGAGCCGCCGCTGCACCCGCGGGTCCATGCGCGCACCGACGAATCCGATCTTGCGGTGGCCTTGTCCGAACAGGTGGGCGATCGCCGCGCGCGCTGCATCATAGTGCGAAAAGCCGATCATCATGTCGACCGGGTTCGGCCCGATCTCCATGATCTGCACGATCGGGCAGTCGGTGGCCTCGAGCATCGCGCGCGATTCCGCGGTCTGATCGATGCCGGTGACGATCAGCCCGGCCGGCTTCTGCGCAAGAAAGATGCGCAGAAGTTTCTCCTCCTGGAGGATACTGTAGCGTGTGTTGGAGAGCTGGATCGAATACCGGCTGCCTTCGGAGGCGTCATAGATGCCGCGTAGCACGTCGGAAAATACGTTGTTGGTCAGTGACGGAATCAAGACACCGATCACTTCGGTGCGCTGCGAAGCCAGCGCGCGTGCCGCAAGGTTGGGCACGTAGCCGAGCTCTCTGGCCGCGCTGTCGACCCGCGTCCGCTTGGCGACCGACAGCGCCTCGGGATTGCGGAAGAAGCGGGAGGCGGTGATCGGGCTGACGCCAGCGAGTTCGGCGACTTCCGCCAGCCGGATTTTGCCAGACTTGGTGCGCTTTCGACCCATTTGCTGCTCTTAACACAGTCACTCCCGCAAACAAAGGAACGTTGACAGCGCTACCAGCAACGACTAACCAAAGACAAATTGCCAAAACCGCACAAACTGCCGACAATGTCGCCTGCTAAGACCGGGCTTCGTTTCGGCGAAGTTCAGAAAAAACAAGACGGTGGCGGCGCGACAGTTGCGTCGTCGAGTCGGAGGAGGGAGCTAGATGTCGTCTGTGCAAATCCGCGACGTGCGGAAATCGTTCGGCAACTTTGAAGTCCTGCACGGCGTCTCGATTCCGATCGAGGACGGTCAGTTCGTCGTCTTGGTTGGCCCCTCCGGCTGCGGCAAGTCGACGCTCCTGCGCATGCTCGCAGGCCTCGAGAACATCACCTCCGGCACGATCTCGATCGGCGACCGCGTCGTCAACAATGTCCAGCCCAAGGAGCGGGACATTGCGATGGTGTTCCAGAACTACGCGCTCTATCCGCACATGACCGTCGGCGAGAACATGGGCTTCTCGCTGAAGCTGCGGAATGCGGGCTCGGATGAGATCAACAAGCGCGTCAAGCGCGCCGCGGAAATTCTGGCGCTGTCGCCGCTGCTCGATCGCTATCCGCGCCAGCTCTCCGGCGGCCAGCGCCAGCGCGTCGCCATGGGCCGCGCCATCGTGCGCGATCCGCAGGTGTTCCTGTTCGACGAGCCCCTGTCGAACCTCGATGCCAAGCTGCGCGTCGCCATGCGCACCGAGATCAAGGAACTGCACCAGCGGCTGAAGACCACGACCGTTTACGTCACCCACGACCAGATCGAGGCCATGACCATGGCCGACAAGATCGTCGTCATGCATGACGGCATCGTCGAGCAGATGGGTACGCCGCTCGAGCTCTACGACAAGCCGGAAAACCAGTTCGTCGCCGGCTTCATCGGCTCCCCCGCGATGAACTTCCTCAAGGGCCACGTGCGGGTCAACGGTGTTGCCACCTTCGAGGGGCCGAACGGCGTCAAGCTGCCGCTCGCGACTGCGCCGACCGCGTCCGACGGTCGGCCCGCGGTCTATGGCGTCCGTCCCGAGCATTTCACCATCGCTGACGACGGCGCCGAGGCCGAGATCGTCGTGGTCGAGCCGACCGGCTCGGAGACTCAGGTGTTTGCCAAGGTCGGCGGCGAGCAGGTTGTCGCCATCTTTCGCGAACGCCACCAGTTCAATCCCGGCGACAAGATCAGGCTGAAGCCCGACCCGTCCCTGGTTCACTTGTTTGATGAGCCGACCGGTAAACGCATGTAGCGACGTAAGACCAAACCAATACAAATATAAAAAATCAGGGAGAGAACGATGAGCGATTTCAACAGGCGTAGTGTGCTTAAAGCCAGCCTGGGCGGCGCAGCATTGCTCGCCGGCCCCGGCATCGTGCCAGTCCGCGCAGCGGAGTGGACCAACACGCCGGAGCCGAATGCGTCCATTCGCGTGCTGCGCTGGAAGCAGTTCATCCAGGCCGAGTTCGACAAGTTCGCCGAGCAGACCAAGAAATTCTCGGAAAAGACCGGCATCAAGGTGAAGCTCGAGGCCGAGAGCTGGGAGGACATCCGTCCGAAGGCTGCGGTCGCCGCCAATGTCGGCGCCGGTCCCGACCTGATCATCGGCACGCTCGACGATCCGCACAAATTCCCGGAAAAGCTGATCGACATGACTGACATCGCCGACTATCTCGGCAAGCAGTATGGCGGCTGGTATCCGGTTGCCGAGCGCTACGGCAAGAAGGGCAACAGCTGGATCGCTATCCCGCAAGGCGCGACCGGCGGCTGCCTGAACTACCGCATCAGCCACGTGAAGGCTGCGGGCTTCGAGCAATTCCCCAAGGATACCGACGGCTTCCTCAAGCTGTGCCAGGCCTTGAAGAAGAACAACACGCCGGCCGGCTTCGCGCTCGGCCATGCCACCGGCGACGCCAACGGCTGGTGCCAGTGGGCGTTGTGGGCGTTCGGCGGCAAGGTCGTCAACGACAAGAACGAGGTCGTGATCGACTCGCCGGAGACGATCGCCGCGCTCGAATACGTCAAGCAGCTCTATGCGACGTTCATCCCGGGTGTGCTGTCGTGGAACGACTCGAACAACAACAAGGCGTTCCTCAACGGCGAACTCAGTCTGACCCTGAACGGCATCTCGATCTGGACGGTCGGCAAGAACTCGCCCGATCCGAAGCAGCAGGAGATCGCCAAGGACATGGACCACGCGCCGATGCCGATCGGTCCCGTCGGCGTGTCCACCGAGCAGCAGAACGTGCTGGTCTACTACGGCTACAAGCACTCGAAGTACCCGAAGTCGGTGAAGGAATACATCAAGTTCATGATGGACAAGGAGAACTACGACGCGTGGGAGGTCGCCTCCAACGGCTACGTTTCGCCGCCGCTGCCGGCCTACAACGACAATCCGGTGTGGACCTCCGATCCCAAGATCACACCGTACCGCGACTGCCTGAAGCGCTGCCGCGACAACGGCTATGCCGGTGATCTCGGATATGCCTCGGCCGCCGTCATGGGCGACTTCGTCGTGGTCGACATGTTCGCGGAAGCGGCCTCCGGACAGGCCACGCCGAAGGAAGCAGCCGCCCGCGCCGCCGAGCGCGCCAAGCGCTACTACCAGGTCTGATCAGCCACAGACGGCGGCGTCCAGCTCGCTGGGCGCCGCCGTCGTCGTTTCCGTGAGGAGAGTCCGACATGGCAGTTATGGCTGAGCCGATCGCCGCGCAGGTCAAGCGCAGCAGCCTGTGGTCCAGGGCGTTCGAAAGCCGGAACTTTCTCGGCGCGATGTTCATGGTGCCGGCGATCGCCATTCTCATTCTGTTTCTCGCCTATCCTCTCGCGCTGGGCTTCTGGCTCGGCATGACCGATACCAAGATCGGCGGCGCCGGGCGCTATATCGGCTTTGCGAACTTCGTCTCGCTCTCCAAGGATTCGGTGTTTTGGCTGTCGGTGTTCAACACCATCTTCTACACGGTGGCTGCCAGCATCGTGAAATTCGCCGTCGGGCTTTACCTGGCGCTGCTGCTCAACGAGCGGCTGCCGTTCAAGTCGATGATCCGGGCCATCGTTCTCTTGCCCTTCGTGGTGCCGACCGTGCTCTCGGCCATCGCGTTCTGGTGGATCTACGACAGCCAGTTCTCGATCATCTCCTGGGTGCTGATCAAGGCCGGCCTGATCACGCGCTACATCGATTTCCTCGGTGATCCCTGGAATGCCCGCTGGTCGGTGGTCGTCGCCAATATTTGGCGCGGGGTGCCCTTCGTCGCGATCACGCTGCTCGCGGGATTGCAGACGATCTCGCCCTCGCTCTATGAAGCCGCCAATCTCGACGGCGCCACCAATTTGCAGCGCTTCCGTCACATCACGCTGCCGATGCTGTCGCCGATCATCGCCGTGGTGATGACGTTCTCGGTGCTGATGACCTTCACCGACTTCCAGCTCATCTACACCATCACGCGGGGCGGGCCGATCAACGCCACGCACCTGATGGCGACGCTGTCGTTCCAGCGCGCGATCACCGGCGGCAATCTCGGCGAGGGTGCGGCAATCTCGAACGCGATGATTCCGTTCCTGGTTGCGGCGATCCTGCTCAGCTTCTTCGGACTTCAGCGCTCCCGCTGGCAGCAGGGCGGAAGGGACTGACCATGACCACCGCGGACGACCAAAGCGTCGGAATGTCCTACCTGGAGAGTTTTCCGCGGAGGTTTCTCCGCGTCTACCTTCCGCTCGGCCTGATCATGTTCTTCCTGCTGTTCCCGTTCTATTGGATGGCGGTTGCGACATTCAAGCCGGACGCGGAGATGTACGACTACGAGAAGTACAATCCGTTCTGGATCTTGCATCCGACGTTCGAGCACATCCAGAAGCTGTTCTTCGAGACCGATTATCCGCAATGGATGTGGAACACCGTGATCGTCTCGGTGTCCTCGACCTGCATCTCGCTGTTTGCCAGCGTGTGTGCGGCCTACGCGATCGAGCGGCTGCGCTACAAGGGTTCGCGTTACGTTGGCCTGGCGATCTTCCTTGGTTACCTCGTGCCGCCGTCGATCCTGTTCATTCCGCTCGCCGCGATCGTGTTCCAGCTCGGCCTGTTCGACGGCAATCTGGCGCTGATCCTGACCTATCCGACATTCCTGATCCCGTTCTGCACCTGGCTGCTGATGGGCTACTTCCGCACCATTCCCTACGAGCTCGAGGAGTGCGCGCTGATCGACGGGGCGACGCGGCTCCAGATCCTCACCAAGATCACGCTGCCGCTATCGCTGCCGGGGGTGATCTCGGCCGGCATCTTCGCCTTCACGTTGTCCTGGAACGAGTTCATCTACGCGCTGACCTTCATCTCCTCGTCCGAGAACAAGACCATCCCCGTCGGCGCGATCACCGAACTCGTCAATGGCGACGTCTACCATTGGGGCGCGCTGATGGCGGCAGCCCTGACCGGCTCGGTCCCCGTAGTTATCCTTTATTCCTTCTTCGTGGAGTACTATGTGTCGGCGATGACCGGCGCCGTGAAGGAATGATCGCGGGGCCTGCGTTGAGAGCGCGCCAAGAGAACGGGCCGGAAGCGGCGCGTTCCGGCCAATAAGAAGGAGTAGGCTCTTGCACATTCTGGTTCTGGGCGCCGCCGGCATGGTCGGCCGCAAATTGTGTGAACGGCTGTTGCGCGACGGCCGGCTCGGCAAGAGCGAGATCACCAAGCTGACCATGCACGACGTGGTCGAGCCCAAAAAGCCGGAAAAGGCCGGTTTCGCCGTCGAGACCGTGTCAGGCGATTTCGCCGTGCCTGGCGCAGCAGAAAAGCTGATCGCCGGCCGCCCCGACGTGATCTTCCATCTCGCGGCGATCGTCTCGGGCGAAGCCGAGCTCGATTTCGACAAGGGCTACCGCATCAATCTCGACGGCACGCGGATGCTGCTCGACGCCGTCCGGCTCGTGGGCGGCGGCTACAAGCCGCGCGTGGTCTTCACCTCGTCGATCGCAGTGTTCGGCGCGCCGTTCCCGGAGGCGATCGAGGACGAGTTCTTCCACACGCCGCTGCTCAGCTACGGCACCCAGAAGGCGATCGGCGAATTGCTGCTCGCCGACTATTCGCGCCGCGGTTTCCTCGACGGCATCGGCATTCGCCTGCCGACCATCTGCATCCGGCCCGGCCTGCCCAACAAAGCGGCATCCGGTTTCTTCTCCAACATCCTGCGCGAGCCGCTGGCCGGCAAGGACGTGATCCTGCCGGTGTCCGAGGACGTTCGCCACTGGCACGCCACGCCGCGCTCCGCCGTCGGCTTCCTGCTCCATGCCGGCACCATGGATCTCGCCACCGTCGGCCCGCGCCGCAACCTCACCATGCCCGGCCTGTCGGCCACGGTCGGCGAGCAGATCGCGGCGCTGAAGCGGGTTGCCGGCGACAAGGTCGCCGCCCGCATCAAGCGGGAGCCCGATCCCTTCATCGTCGGTATCGTCGGCGGCTGGCCGCGCAATTTCAATGCAAAGCGGTCACTCGAACTCGGCTTCACCACCGCCGAGAGGACCTTTGACGACATCATCCGCATTCACATCGAAGACGAGCTTGGCGGCAATTTCGTCGCGTGATCTGTGACTGAGCGGGTAGAGTGATGGCGAGCGTTGCTTGCATCGGCGAATGCATGGTCGAGCTCCGGCAGGCCCAAGGGGGACAATCCGCGGGACAGTCTGCCGGGCAGGGCGGTGGCCTGTACTCGCGCGGCTTCGGCGGTGACACCCTCAACACCGCGGTCTATCTCGCGCGGCTCGAGGTCAAGGTCGACTATCTCACCGCACTCGGCGATGATGCCTTAAGCGATGAGATGATCGCGGCCTGGACCGCGGAGGGCGTTGGCACGAGGCGCGTTGTGCGCCTGCCGGGCAAGCTGCCCGGCCTCTACATGATCCAGCTCGATGCGAGGGGCGAGCGGCAGTTCTTCCACTGGCGCGACAGTGCGGCGGCGCGCCGGCTGATGGATCTGCCGGAGACGGACGAGCTCCTCAACTCGCTGATGAGCTACGACATCGTCTATCTCTCCGCCATCACGCTCTCGATCTACGATGCGGCCGGGCGCGAGCGCCTGTTCGCGGCGATCAAGCGCGCGCGCCTGCTCGGCACCCGCTTCGTGTTCGACACCAATTTTCGCGCACGCGGCTGGCCCGATCGCGACGTCGCCCGCGAGGTCTTTGCCGCGGCCTTCGCGGCCGCCGACATTGTGCTGACCTCGACCGAGGATTTGCTCGCGCTCTATCCGGGCGAGAGCCATGACCAATTGATGGCGCGGATCCCAAGCCCGGAACTGGTGTTCCGGCTGGCCGAGCCCGTCAGCCTGCTGCGCTTCCCCGGGGCCACCCGCGAGGTCCGCGCCGAACCCATGACCAGGCCCGTGGCCGACACCACCGCCGCTGGCGACAGTTTTGCCGCGGCCTATATCGCCGCCCGGCTTGCCGGTTCCGAGCCGGTCGAGGCCGCGCAGGCCGGCCATCGCTTGGCGAGCCTCGTGATCTGCTATCCCGGCGCCATCATTCCGGGCTATGCCATGCCGCCGAAGAAGCGGCACCGGCCGGCGACCTCTCGCCAGGCGACCAAGTAAAGAAGCGACAACGATGACCACGACCGCCCAACAGAACCACCTCGTCGCGCTGTTCAAGGCCGCGACCGTTATTCCCGTCCTCACCATCGAGCGTATCCAGGATGCTGTGCCGCTGGCGCGTGCGTTGGTTGCCGGCGGCGTCCGCACGCTGGAGGTGACCTTGCGCACCCCTGTTGCGATCGAGGCAGCGAGGGCGATGATGGCCGAAGTCCCCGAGGCGATCGTCGGCATCGGCACGATTCTCAATCCGGCCGACTTCGCCCGTGTCGAGAAGCTCGGCGTCAAGTTCGGCATCAGCCCGGGCCTGACCCCCGATCTCTTGAAGGCTGCCGCCGACAGCGCCTTGCCGTTCGCACCGGGCATCGCCACCGCCTCCGAGCTGATGATGGCGCTGGCGCACGGTCTCGACCTCGCAAAATTCTTCCCGGCCGAGCAGGCCGGTGGCATCAAGGGGCTGCGCGCGCTCGGCGGTCCGTTCCCGAATGTGCGGTTCTGCCCGACCGGCGGCGTCGGCGAGGCCAATGCAGCGACCTGGCTTGCCGAGCCGAACGTGGTGGCGGTCGGCGGTTCCTGGCTGTGCCCGACGGCGGAGATCAGGGCCGGGAACTGGGCCGGCATAACTGCCATCTGTGAGCGCACGCTCAAGGCCCTGAAAGCCGCGTGAAGTCTTGCCATCGATCGGCTAAGACTTAGGTCAGTAGGAGACCCAGGGAGAATGACCATGACCGCCAGCATCGTCGGATGGGCGCATACGCCGTTCGGCAAATTCGACACCGAAACCGTCGAAAGCCTCGTCACGCGCGTCGCCAATGAGGCGATTGCGGATGCCGGCATTTCCGCTTCCGACGTCGACGAGATCGTGCTCGGCCATTTCAACGCCGGCTTTTCGCCGCAGGATTTTACCGCCTCGCTGGTGCTCCAGGCCGACCCGAAACTGCGCTTCAAGCCGACCACCCGGGTCGAGAACGCCTGCGCCACGGGCTCTGCCGCCGTGCACCAGGGCGTGCGTGCGATCGCCGCAGGAGCGGCTAAAATCGTGCTGGTCGTCGGCGTCGAGCAGATGACGCGCACGCCGAGCGCCGAGATCGGCAAGAACCTGTTGAAGGCATCCTACCTGCCGGAAGACGGCGACACGGTCGGCGGCTTCGCCGGCGTGTTCGGCAAGATCGCCAGCTCCTACTTCCAGAAATACGGCGACCAGTCCGATGCGCTGGCGCTGATCGCGGCCAAGAACCATAAGAACGGCGTCGCCAATCCCTTCGCCCAGATGCGCAAGGATTTCGGCTTCGAGTTCTGCCGCGCCGAAAGCGAGAAGAACCCGTATGTCGCGGGTCCTCTGAAGCGCACCGACTGCTCGCTCGTCTCCGACGGCGCAGCCGCCCTGGTGCTGGCCGATGCCGAGACTGCCAAGGGCATGAGCAAGTCGATCGGCTTCCGCGCCACCGCGCACGCCCAGGACTTTTTGCCGATGTCCAAACGTGACATCCTCCAGTTTGAGGGCTGCACGGTTGCCTGGCAGCGCGCGCTGGAAAAGGCGGGCGTGGCGCTCACCGATCTCTCCTTTGTCGAGACCCATGATTGCTTCACGGTTGCCGAGCTGATCGAGTACGAAGCGATGGGCCTCACGCCGAAGGGGCAGGGCGCCCGCGCCATCAAGGAAGGCTGGACGCTCAAGGATGGCAAGCTGCCGGTCAATCCGTCCGGCGGGTTGAAGGCCAAGGGCCATCCGATCGGCGCCACCGGCGTTTCCATGCATGTGATGACCGCGATGCAGCTCGCAGGCCAGGCGCCCGAGGGCATGCAGCTCAAGAACGCCAAGCTCGGCGGCATCTTCAACATGGGCGGCGCGGCCGTCGCCAACTACGTCTCGGTGCTGGAGCCCTTGAAGTAAGTTTCTTGTAGGGTGGGTTAGCTGGCGGCTGCGCGAATCGCAGTCCGCTAGCGTAACCCACCATTTCGCCCTATGCGTGGAAAGCAAAGAGGTGGGTTACGCCTTCGGCTAACCCACCCTACGGCCTTTGCGCTAGATCATGGTGGGCGCGCTTCGCTTTGCCCACCCTACGGCTCTTGATTGATTTGCAGGTGCATCATGAGCAACGACGACTACCTCTCATTGGACCAACTCAACGATCGCATCGCGATCCTCGAGGACAATATCCGGCAGCTCATCGAGCAGGCGGCGGCCGCCTCGGGCGAGCAGAACGAGGCTCGCATCGCCGATCGCATCAATGCGCAGAACGACGAGCTCGACCGGCTGCTGAAGGTCCGCGAATCCCGCCAGAAGAAATAGCGGCCGTTTCGCCCCGCCGCGCATGCGGCCATACCCCGGCTGCCCTTGCGCGCGCCCAGCTGCTGCCGTTAGCTGGACCGAAATCGTGGGCCGACCGAGCCCGCGCAATCGGGAGTGAACGATGGGGCCGCTGAAGGGCGTCAAGGTCATCGACATGACGACCGTGCTGATGGGGCCCTATGCCACCCAGATGCTCGGCGACTACGGCGCTGACGTCATCAAGGTGGAATCGCTCGATGGCGACGTTACCCGCCTGATCGGCCCGATGCGTCACGCCGGCATGGGCCCGGTGTTCCTCAACACCAACCGCAGCAAACGCTCGATCTGTCTCGACCTGAAGAAGCCTTCGGGGCGCGATGCCGTGCTGCGGCTTTTGAAGGACGCCGACGTTCTCGTCTACAATGTCCGCCCGCAGGCCATGGCGCGGCTCCAGCTCGGCTATGACGTCGTCTCAAAAATCAATCCGCGCCTCGTCTATGCCGGTGTGTTCGGCTTCGGGCAGGACGGTCCGTATGCCGCAAAGCCCGCTTATGACGATTTGATCCAGGGCGCCACCGCGCTGCCGGCGCTGATGGCGCAGACTGGCGACGGCGTGCCACGCTACGTGCCGAACGCACTGGTCGACCGCATCGTCGGCCTCACCGCCGTCGGCGCGATCTGCGCCAGCCTCGTGCATCGCGATCGCACCGGGCGCGGCCAGCGCGTCGACATTCCGATGTTCGAGACCATGGCGGGTTTCGTCATGGGTGACCACATGGGCGGGCTCACCTACGAGCCGCCGCTCGACAAGGGCGGCTATGCCCGCCACCTCTCGCGCGACCGCCGGCCCTACAAGACGTCGGACGGTTATCTCAGCGTCATCGTCTACAACGACAAGCAGTGGGAAAACTTCTTCAAGGCGACGGGGCGCGACGATTTGCGCGCCGATCCGATGTTCGCGACCTTCGCGGGCCGTGCCGCCAACATCGACGTCGTCTACGCCGAGCTCGCGCGCATTTTTGAGGCGCGCACGACGGCGGAGTGGATCGATCTGCTGACCAAGGCGGACGTGCCCGTGATGCCGATGCACGACCTCACATCGATCCTGCATGACGAGCATCTGGAGGCGACGAACTTCTTCCCGGTCGTGAACCATCCGACCGAGGGCCCGATCCGAAGCATGAAGGTGACAGCGAACTGGTCGGAGACCGAGGCCGAGCCGGTGCGGCTGGCACCGCAGCTCAACGAGCACGGCGCGGAGATCCTACGTGAGATCGGCTATTCCGCCGACGAGATCGCCGCCATGGTCCGCGATGGTGTGACCCGTTCACCGCCCCCGAATGACGATGCACAGGTGCGCCCATGAGCTTCATCACCGGCGTCGGCCTCACACCTTACGGCAAGCACGAAGGCTCGTCCTCGCTCGACCTGATGAGCAGAGCAGCGCAGGCCGCACTCGACGACGCCGGGCTGAAGCGCGCCGAGATCGACGGCGTCCTCTGCGGCTACTCGACGGTCTCGCCGCACATCATGCTGGCGACGGTTTTCGCCGAGCATTTTGGCATCCGCCCGAGTTACGCCCACGCCGTCCAGGTCGGCGGCGCAACGGGGCTCGCGATGACCATGCTTGCGCATCACCTCGTCGAAGCCGGCGTCGCGCGCAACGTGCTCGTGGTTGCCGGCGAGAACCGTCTGACCGGACAGAGCCGCGACGCCTCGATCCAGGCGCTGGCGCAGGTCGGCCATCCCGACTACGAGGTGCCGCTGGGGCCCACCATTCCGGCCTATTACGGCCTCGTCGCCACCCGCTACATGCACGAATATGGCGTGACCGAAGAGGACCTCGCCGAATTCGCGGTGCTGATGCGAGCGCATGCCTGCACCCATCCCGGCGCGCAATTCCGCGAGCCGATCACGGTGGCCGACGTCATGGCCTCGAAGCCGGTGGCGATGCCGCTCAAACTGCTCGACTGCTGCCCGGTGTCGGACGGTGGCGCGGCCTTCGTCATTAGCCGCGAGCGGACCGGGGAGACAGGCGTACGCATCCGCGGCTGCGCCCAGGCGCATACGCACCAGCACGTCACCGCGGCGCCCGCGCTCAGCGAGCTCGGCGCCGAGATTTCCATCGCGCGCGCCAAGGAGGCCTGCGGCCTTGCGATTTCGGATGTGCGATACGCCGCCATCTATGACAGCTTCACCATTACGCTCGCGATGCTGCTCGAGGACCTCGGCCTTGCCGGGCGCGGCGAGGCGGCCGCGCGGGTGCGCTCAGGCCATTTCGGCCGCGACGGCGCGATGCCGCTCAACACCCATGGGGGCCTGCTGAGCTATGGCCATTGCGGCGTCGGCGGCGCCATGGCGCACCTGGTCGAGGCGCATTTGCAGATGACGGGACGGGCGGCTCACCGCCAGGTGCGCGATGCCTCGATCGCGCTATTGCACGGCGACGGCGGCGTGCTGTCCTCGCATGTCAGCATGTTCCTGGAGCAGGTGCGATGAGCGAGCGTCTCGCCGACTGGACCAAGGGCGAGCAGGCCATCACCTACCAGACCTGCGGTGCATGCGGCCATGTGCAGTATTTCCATCGCGCCTTCTGCGCGGCCTGCGGAGCATCCGATCCGCGCGAGCATCGGGCCAGCGGCGAGGGCAGGGTGTACGCGACCTCGCTGGTCTGCCGCGCCGCCACGCCCGAGACGCGCGCGCACGTGCCCTACAACATCCTGCTGGTCGATTGCGCCGAGGGTTTTCGCATGATGGCGCATGGCGAGCCGAATCTCGCCATCGGCGATGAGGTCGATGCGAAATTCGTGCCCTTTGCCGGAAAAATCGTGCCGTTCTTCATGAGAAGGAAATAGCGGGATTCGTCATTCGGGGGCGGTCCAAAGGACCGAGCCTGGAACGGGAATTCTGGGCCTGGCCTGTGCGAGAGCCACCCCGGAATGACGAAAACTCTCACGCAACTCTTACTAACGCCCGTAGAACAATATGCTGGCGATGACGAGCATTGCCGTCACCGCCAGCATATGCGCGAGCGCTCCCGAGGCCGCCCCCTTGGTGGCTTCCTTCATGCCATTGTCTCCCTAGACTTGGGCGTGACTCATCGTTGCGTGCGAACGCAAACGGCGGCCATATTTTGTTACTCGGAACACCCCACTTCGAATATTCGACGCAATGTGTCCCCACGCGGCGAATATCGACTGTGCCAAGGTCGATCATCAATGCGGCGGCATTTTGACTCGATGTTGTTGCTCGTGCGGTCTCGCAGCACAGAGTTTGCGGAAACTTTCTTCGACCGCGACAAGTCTCAGCGGATCTTCTTGGGAGAATTCGTGGACGATTTGGGTGCGGCCATTGATTTGGCATTTGAAGCCACCATCAGCGCATCCCTGATATTGTTGAGGTGACGCGTCATCGCGTGGCTCGCCTTGCGTGGGTTCCTCGCTTGAACGGCTTCGAATATGGCCTCGTGATCACTGAGCCACATGGGGCGGTAATCCTCCATGCGCATATGATTGTGAATCTCCTGCCAGATGCCCGACTCGGTCTGTGCGCGCCACAAGGAGTCGCTGATCGACACCAGCGCGCCGTTCCCGGTCGCCTCGGCGAGCACCATGTGGAAGCGGTGGTCCGACGTGTCGGCCTCGCGCCCCTGCGCATGTTCCCAGCGCATCATCGCGAGCGCTTCGGCAAGCTGCGCGAAGGTCATCTCCGAAGCACGCTGCGCCGCGATCGCCGCGATCTGCGGCTCGATGAGCTGCCGCGCTTCCAGATTCTCGAACGGCCCGAAGCCCTCGAGCACATGCACGTCAGGCGCCTCCTGACGGCTGATCACGTAGACCCCGCTGTTGCTGCGGACATTCAGCATCCCGGCCATCGCCAGCGACAGGATGGCCTCGCGCACGGTCGGCCGCGACACGCCAAAGGTCTTCGCGAGGTCGCGTTCGGCCGGCAGGCGCTGACCGATCCGGTAACTCGCCTGGATCATCGCAGTAATGCGCCGGGCGACGATCTCGAAGCTGCGTTCGGGCTTGGACGGGGGATCGTGCAACATCTTCGTGCTCATCAGCTCTTTTTTTGAGTTTGACAAGCTGCGGCACGAAAGCCAAGCTGGTCAGACCAATTTGGACTGACCAGTTTCGCGCGACCGGGGTTGGGAATACTCCGTCGGTGGGACGATGGAGGCTGCGCGCGTGTTCGACAGCAAACCGAATTCAGCCGAGGCGCGTGACGTCGCGTTTCATCTGCACTCGCAGACCAACCCTCGGCGACATGCAGAAATCGGACCGCTGATCATGGCGCGCGGCGAGGGTGTCCATGTCTATGACGTGAACGGCAAGCGTTATCTGGAAGCGATGGCCGGCCTCTGGTGCACCTCGCTCGGCTTTTCCGAGAAACGGCTCAAAGCAGCAGCAGCGGCGGCCTACGACAAGTTCGGCTTCTATCACAGCTTCAATCACAAGACGCCGGACAACACGATCGACCTGGCCGAGAAGCTGGTCGAAATCTCGCCGATCCCAGATGCGCAGGCCTATTTCGCGACCTCCGGCTCGGAAGCCACCGAGACGATGGTGAAGCTCGCCTGGGTGTATCACGCGGTTCGCGGCAAGCCCGGGAAGCGCAAGATCATCGCCCGCGACCGCGGTTTCCATGGCTCGACGATCGTTGCTGCTTCGATGTGCGGTCTTCCCCGCATGCACCGTGAATTCGGCCTCCCGCTTGACGGCTTCCTGCACACGCTTTGCCCGGATGCTTATCGCGGCACCAAGCCGGGCGAGAGCGAGGAGGCGTTCGTCGACCGGCTTGCGGCCGATCTCGAAGCGTTGATCATGCTCGAAGGGCCCGACACGATCGCAGCCTTCATCGCCGAGCCGATCAACGCCGGCGGCGGCATCGTCGTGCCGCCGAAGGGCTATTTCGCCGAGATCGAGGCAGTGCTGCGCCGTCACGACATCCTGGTGCTTGGCGACGAGGTAGTCTGTGGCTTCGGCCGCACCGGCAACTGGTTCGGCTGTCAGACGGTCGGCATGAAGCCGGACATGGTGGCGCTCGCCAAGGGCATTACCTCGTCCTACTTCCCGATGTCAGCCGTGTTGCTGGGCCGTCCGATCCGGGATGCGCTCAGCGAGATGAACAAGGGCGGCGAGCTGTTCGGCCACGGTTTTACCAATTCCGGACATCCGGTCGGGGCGGCCATCGCGCTCGAAACGTTGAGGATCTATCACGAGATGGATGTGGTGCCGCATGTCCGCCGCATGGGCGGCAGGCTCCGCGCCGGGCTGGAGCAGATCGCGCGGGATTCGCGCATCGTCGGCCAGGTGAGGGGTGAAGGACTGATGATTGGGGTTGAACTCGTCGCCGATCCCGCGACGCGGCAGGCCTTCGATCCCGCGCTGAAGGTCGGTGCGATGTTCGACGCGCTTGCGATCGAGAATGGCCTGATCATCCGCGCGATGGGCGACACGATCGGTTTCTGCCCGCCGCTGATCATCGACGAAGCCGGGATCGACGAGGCGCTCGACCTGTTCGCGCGGACCTTGTTCAGCGCCGAAGCGAAGCTCGCCGAAAACCGTCCATCTTCGTAACCCGTTGAGGAGACATAGCATGCGCCGTCGAGACCTGCTTCGATCCACACTGGGCGCCGGTCTCGGCGTCGCCTTGGGCTCGACTCTCGCGATGCCGCGGCTGGTCCGGGCGCAGGGTGCGCGCGTGCTGCGCTTTGTACCGCAGGCCGATGCGGCAATCCTCGATCCGATGATCACCACCGGTCTGGTCAATCGAAACCACGGCTTCCTGATCTGGGATACCCTCTACGGCGTCGATGAGAAATTCCAGGTTCAGCCGCAGATGGTCGCCGGCCATACCGTCGAGAACGACGGCAAGCTCTGGACGATGACCTTGCGGGATGGCTTGAAATTCCACGACGGCGAGCCCGTGCGCGGACGCGACGTGGTGGCGAGCCTGAAACGCTGGGCCTCGCGCGATGCTTTCGGCAATTCACTCTTCAACATGGTCGACGAACTCTCGGCGCCGGACGACAAAACCGTGCGCTGGCGCCTCAAGTCGCCGTTTCCGCTGCTGCCGGAAGCGCTCGGCAAAGTGGGCGCCATCGTCGCCTTCATCATGCCGGAACGTCTTGCGCAGACGGACAGCGTTACGCCGGTCAAGGAGTTGATCGGCTCCGGTCCGTTCAAATTCCAGGCCGATCAGCACGTGCCCGGCGCACGTCTGGTCTACACGCGTTTCGATGGCTATGTGCCGCGCCCCGACGGGACGCCGAGCCTGCTTGCCGGTCCGAAGATCGCTCATTTCGACCGGGTCGAGTGGCAGGTCATCCCGGACCCCGCGACGGCCGCGGCCGCGCTTCAGCAGGGCGAGATCGACTGGTGGGATCAGCCCATCGTCGACTTGTTGCCGAAGCTGAAGGCCAACAAGGCGCTGACTGTCGAACTGCTCGACCCGATCGGCAATGTCGGCGTGCTGCGTTTCAACCACACGCAGCCGCCCTTCGACAACCCGGCGATCCGCCGCGCGGTGCTCTCCGCCATCAGCCAGAAGGAATTCATGTCCGCGGTCGCGGGAGATGACACCAGTCTCTGGCGGGACAGGATCGGATTCTTCGCACCCGGCGGCAACATGGCAAACGATGCCGGCATGGAAGCGCTCACCGGCCCCCGGGATATCGCTGCCGCCGCCAAGGCCATCAAGGAGGCCGGCTACAAGGGCGAGAAAGTGCTGCTGATCGCGCCGGGCGATTTTCCAGTCATCGGGCAGATGAGCGAGGTCGCAGCCGACCTATTCCGCAAGCTCGGTTTCAATCTCGACTACGCGGTCATGGACTGGGGCTCGATGTTGCGGCGCATGGGCAATCGCGAGACGCCAGACAAGGGCGGATACAACGCCTTCTGCACCTATTCTGCCGGCGTGACGCAACTGAACCCTTCGGCACATAACTTCATCCGCGGCAGCGGTGACAAGGCGACCTTCGGCTGGGCGAAGAGCGAGAAGCTGGAACAACTCCGGGATGCCTGGTTCGCCGCTCCTGATGCAGCCGCACAGACGAGGGTTGGCATCGAGATGCAGAAGCAGTGCTTTATCGATGTTCCCTACGTTCCGCTTGGTGTCTTCTATCAGCCGACCGCGTACAAGAAGAGCTTGACGGGGATGCTCAAGGGCCTGCCGTTGTTCTGGAACGTGGGCAGCGCCTGAAGAGGGATTTCGATGCTTCCGATCACCGGCTATGCGGACCGCTGGAGCGTGCGCCCCGGCGACGACATCAAGTTCATGGTCGCGGTCAAGGGCGGTGGCCGGTATTCGGCGCGGATCGCCCGCGTCATCTGTGGTGACCCGAACCCGAAGGGACCCGGTTATCGCGAGATTCCGGTCAAGTGGGATCTCGAAGGCCAGCACGATGGCGTTGAGCAGAGCATCGCAAAGGGCTCATGGGTCGATGTATCAGCACTGGCGTTGCCGGCAGGCCCGATCGCCTTTGCCGCGACTGTCTGGCCGACCTTGCTCGCCGCGGGCAAGCAGGCCGTGCTGAACTGGGCGGGCGCCGGCGCCTCGCTGACGCTCGGCGTCGGTGAAAGGGGCGCTTTCGCCAGGCTTGTGACCAGCCAGGGAACCGTCGAGGTCGAGAGCGGCATCGCGCTCACCGAACGGGCGTGGCACGATATTGCTTGTTTGTTCGATCCGGCGACCGGATTGCTGGGGATCGCACAGGCACCCCGCAAGATCAGGCTCGACCACGATGAGCGCGCGACGAAAATGCTGAGCGCGCCGCATGCTGTGTTGGCCGGCATGGGGGCGGCCGCGATCGCGGCGGAGCGCGGAAGCCGGGGCGCAGTCCATCATTTCAATGGCAAGATCGAACGGCCGCGCATCACCGATGGTGGCACCGGTCTTGACGGCGTCATCGCCGCGCAAGGCTCTGGAGCGGCGGCTCCGGCCATCGCCGAATGGGATTTTTCCATCGGCATTCCGACCGACGCGGCGACCGATATCGGCCCCTCCAAGGCGCACGGCGCCTGCGTCAACCTGCCGACGCGCGCGATGACGGGCTCGCGCTGGACGGGCGGGGTGACGCATC
The DNA here is from genome assembly GCF_040548375.1 of Bradyrhizobium sp. F1.4.3. Lineage (NCBI taxonomy): Bacteria > Pseudomonadati > Pseudomonadota > Alphaproteobacteria > Hyphomicrobiales > Nitrobacteraceae > Bradyrhizobium > Bradyrhizobium sp. F1.4.3. The sequence continues at coordinate 834,696 of NZ_JBEPRN010000001.1, read as the reverse complement.
GTTGGACGGAAGAGCCGAAACTCTGGGACGCGATCCATTTCCACGACGATGATATCGGCGATTCCGGCTGGCAGCCTTCGCTGACCTTCACTGTGCCGGAGGACTGGAAGAGCGGCGTCTATGCGCTGCACCTCGAAAAGGATGGGGCGCGCGACAACATCGTCTTCTATGTCCGAGCCAGGACGCCGGGATCGCAGGCCAAGGTGGCGTTCCTCGCGCCGACCTTCAGTTACACGGTTTATAGCCAGTATCAGAAGAAGGGCAGGCAAGCCCTGATCACGGAACGGTCGCTGGCCTGGGGCGCGCTGGCACAGGCGCCGGACGGCCATCCGGAATACGGCGTCTCGCCCTACAACTTCCATTCGGACGGCAGCGGCGTGGTGATGTCGACCATGCGCCGCCCGCTGATCGACAAGCGCGTCAACCAGATCCATCTGGTCGATCCGAGCGACTACGGTTCCGGCCTCTACTGGATTGCTGCCGACAGTGCCGTCACCGATCTTCTGACCCGCAAAGGCATCGACTTCGAAGTCATCACCGATCACGATGTCCATGCCGAAGGCGTCGGCCTGCTGTCGAAATACGCGGTCGTTCTGACCGGCCAGCATCCGGAATACCACACCCATGAGACGCTCGATGCGCTCGGTGCCTATATCGGCAATGGCGGCCGCTTCATGTATCTCGGCGGCAACGGCTTCTACTGGAAAGTGGTGCCGCACGAGACAGGCACCTGGGCTCTCGAGTTGCGACGCGCCGAGGGCGGCATCCGGCTATGGGAAACGTTGCCTGGCGAGAGCTATCATGCTTTCGACGGTTCCTATGGCGGCCTTTGGCGACGGCTCGGCCGCCCGCCGCAGGCGCTGGTCGGCGTCGGCTTCAGCACACAAGGGGAGTACAAGGGTTTCCCCTACACCTTCCTCGACGGCATTCTCGATTCCCGGGTCGCATTCATGCGCGAGGGTATCGAGGATATTGCAAGGCCCGGTGCCAGGCTTGGCGAGCGCGGCTTCATGGGCGGCGGTGCGGCCGGCCACGAGCTCGACCGCGCGGATACACGCCTCGGCACGCCGCATCACGCGATCATCATCGGCCGAGCCGTTCTTGACGATCCGACCTATCAGCCCGTCAACGAAGAGCGCTACGACCATACCTGGCCGGCTTCGCGCGAGGAGATCATCCGCTCCGACCTGACCTTCTTCGAAACGCCGAATGGCGGTGCGGTCTTTTCCGTCGGCTCGATGAATTTCATCGGCGCGTTGCCGGTCGACGGCTACAATAATGTGGCGGCCCTGTTGGTGACCAACATCGTCAAGCGCTTCGCTGATTCCACGCCATTCTTGGCGCCGAAAGCTTCGACTGGGTAGCAATGACGCGATGATGTTGCGCTTGCGTCAGCGCAAGATTAGTCTTGGGAACTATCCAAAAAACGACAACAAGACCAAGACCCAAGGTGACTGATGGCCCGTATCGACTACAGCGACCCGTCAAAGGCGTCCGACCGCACCCGCGAAATCCTCGACAAGAACCGCAATGCCAACATCTTCCGGATGATGTCGCATTCGCCGAGTTATTTTGAGCAGTACTGTCGGCTCGGCGGCGCCATCCGCCACAAGGGCGAGCTCGATCCGATCGTCCGCGAGCTCGCGATCACGCGCACCGGCATCTTGTGCGAGGCGCCGTACGAGATCGTCGCGCACAAGCGCATCGGCAAGAATGTCGGCGTCACCGACGCGCAGAACGAAGCGCTCGCGAACTGGCAGGCGGCTTCCTGCTTCGACGACATCCAGCGCGCCGCGCTCGCCTTCACCGACGAGATCGTGAAATTGAACAAGCCGACGGATGCGACCTTCAAGGCGATCGCATCAAAGCTGACGCCGGCCGCATTGGTCGAGCTGCAGCTCTCGGTCGGCTTCTACATCATGACCTCGAAATTCCTGGAGACGTTCGAGATCGATCTCCAGCCGGTCACGGAAGTGGTGGACTGATCTGATGGCAACGGCGAGGGATGTCGATGACGATCGATGAATACGCGGCCTGGGCCGCGACGATTGCGAAAGTCGATGAGCATCCGTCCAACGAGCGGCTGTCCTATCTCGGACTCGGCCTCGCCGGTGAATCCGGCGAGGTCGCCGATCACATCAAGAAGCTGCTGCGAGATGACTGGCTCGATCAGGCGGGTCTCGTCGATGAGCTCGGCGACGTCATCTATTACTGGGCCTGCTTGTGTGCGGCGACCGGCCAGAAGCCATCCGAATTGCTCAAGGCAAGCGCTGCCAAGATCAATCGGCGGCTGAGCGAGGCGGCGAGCCGCTGAGCCATACCGGCGCGCTCAATTCGACGTCAGGATGTCCACCTTGGCGTTGGCGACGATCAGGCGATCGGCGAGGAGCTGCGCGAGGTTGCGCATGATGCGCTCGCTGGCGTGGGGATGCTGCCTGCGGAAGCGCTCGAATGCTTTCAGGGGCACTTCAAAGGCGGTCGCGGCCATGTCCGCGAACACGTCGGCGGAGCGCGTTTGCTCCAGCAGCGCCATCTCGCCAAAGGCCATGCCGGCGGTGAGTGTTGCCAGTCGCACGCCGTCCGGCAGCGTGACGTGCACGGCACCGCTGCGCAGGAAGAACAGGGCATCGGCGGGGTCGCCGGTGGTGAGGATCTTTGCGCCGGACTGATAGGTCCTGATCGTGGAGATCGCGCCGAGTTCCGTCAGCTCTTCCGCGTTGAGGCCGGCGAGCAGTGGCTGTTCGGCAAGCTCGGTGGTTTCGTGAAAGTCGATCGATCCGCCATAGCGATAAACGATCTGGTCTTCGGCCCATTCGATCGCGGTGTCGAGCAGATAGAAGTCGCGGACGTTCTTCAGTTCCGCGGTCCATTCCCGCAAGCTGTTCCATTCTTTCGAGGCGCGCCTGACGCCGGACAGCACCACCGTGACGTTCAGCGCCGCGAGCTCCTCGAACGCTTCGGCCACGAGCCGCGCACCGGCGCGTGTGGTGGAGGTGACACGATGAAGGTCGAAGATCACGAATTGCGGCCGCGGCCGCCCCGCAAGCCGCCGCGAGACGTAGTCGACGGCCGAGAGCGATAGCGTCCCGACCAGCTCGATGACCCGCACCTCCTGCTCATGCGCGGCGAGGATATCGCGCTCCTGCTGACGGCGGACGCGCCGCGACGGGCTCTTGCCGATGTCGTAGTCGGCGATCACGGCGTTGCGCGCGTCGTCGCTGCGGTTGAGCATGTGCAGGTCGTAATGCGAGGACAGCGCCTCGCAGACCTTGATGCCGCGCACGCTGTTGCCATGCTTGTCGAGCTTTGGCGAATAGCTGCCGAGCCCGAGTCGGGCCGGGAGCGCCGCCAAAATGCCGCCGCCGACGCCGCTCTTGGCGGGAATGCCGATCCGGTAGATCCACTCGCCGGCATAATCGTACATGCCCGACGACGTCATCACCGACAGCGTGCGCGAGATTGCATAGGGCGTCATCACCTGTTCGCCTGTGACCGGATTGACGCCGCGATTGGCGAGCGTTGCCGCCATCACCGCGATGTCGCGCGCGGTGACCAGCACCGCGCATTGCCGGAAATAGACGTCGAGGACATCAGCGACGTCGTCCGAGATCACCGCATTGGTCTTCAGGAGATAGCCGATGGCGCGATTGCGATCGCCGGTCTGGCTTTCCGAAGTGTAGACGGCTTCGTCGACCGCGAGATCGCGCCCCGCAAAACGGCTGAGCGCAACGCGGATCTGCTCGAAGGTGTCAACGCCCTTGCTGTCGTGGATCAGCCCGGTGCAGGCGATCGCTCCAGCATTGACCATCGGGTTGAACGGATGATTGTCGGAATTGAGCCGGATCGAGTTGAAGGGATCGCCCGACGGCTCGACGCCGATTGCGCTTTCGACTCGGCCCGCGCCGAGCAGGTCCAGCGCAAGCGCGAACACGAACGGCTTTGACATCGACTGGATGGTGAAGGGCGCCCGGCTGTCACCGACCTCGTAGACATGGCCGTCCAGCGTGGCGAGGCTGATGCCAAAATAGGCAGGATCGGCCTTGCCAAGCTCGGGGATGTAGTCGGCCACCGCGCCGGAGGTCTCGGCCGAAAATTCGTTAAGGCAAGTATCCAGAAACCGCAGCAGGGGCGGCTTCGAGCGGGTCCAGGCGGAGGCGGGAGACGATGTCATCGCCTCCCTTGTGCAACGCAATCAGGGCACGCGCAACCCGTTCGGCACGATGGTCTGCCGCCGCACCAGCAGCAGGGCGATCAGAACCGTCGGCACGAGGATCGCGAGCCCCAGCAGCGTCACCTGCATTTGCGACAGCGGCATGATGCCGCCGCCGGGCGTTGCCACCACGAAACCGCCGATCACCAGCAGCACGCGCAGCGGCCATTCCATCGGGCCCGCGCCGCGGAGATCGCCGACGAACGGCTGGTAGCCCTGGATGCCGCCGCAGATGAACAGCGTCCCGAACGCGGCCATCGCCATCAGGCCGAGGCCGGCCAGATAGGGGCTTGGCCCTTGCAGCACCAGCGCCGGATTGAGCACGAAGAAGAACGGGATGAAGTAGATGATGCTGCCGACCCACATCGATTCCCAGCCGGTCTTCATCGCCGGCGATCCTGCGATGCCTGCGGCCGCGAAGGACGCGATCGCAACCGGCGGCGTGATCGACGACAGCATGCCCCAGTAGAAGATGAACATGTGCACGGCCATCCTGTTCAGCCCGAGCTTCTCCAGCGCCGGCGCAACGAGGATGGCGAGGAAGATGTAGCAGGCCGTGGTGGTCAGCCCGAGCCCGAGGATCAGGCTCGTGAACGCACACATGCCGAGCAGCAGGAACGGGTTGTCGCCGGCAAGCCGCAACAGATCGTTGGCGAGGCTCGACACCACGCCGGTCATCGAGAACGCGCCGATCAGGAGGCCGCAGCCAGCGAGGATGCCGACCAGCTCGACGAAGGTGCGTCCGTTCACTTCGAGGAACTTGCCGATCGTGGCCAGCGTCCAGCGCGTGTCCTTGGAAAAGAGTTGGTTGAGCACGAGCAGGAGCGCAGTGGCGTAGAATGGCGCGTGACTCTCGCGCTTGAAGTACAAGAGCATCACAACCAGGAGCGCGATCACGAAGACGTAGTACCAGCCGTCCTTGATCGTATCCATGATCCGCGGCAGCTCGGCGCGCGGAATCCCTTTCAACCCGTGGCGCGCCGCGTAGGCGTCGACCTGCATGAACAGGCCGATGTAATAGAGCGCCGCCGGAATGATCGCGGCGAGCGCGACGTCGGCATAGCTCACGTTGAGGAACTGCGCGATCACGAAGGCGGTCGCGCCCATCACTGGCGGCGCCAGCACCGCGCCGGTCGAGGCGCAGGCCTCGATCGCGCCGGCATAGGAGGCGCGAAAGCCACTCTTCTTCATCACTGGAATGGTCATGGTGCCGGCGGTCAGCACGTTGGAGATGATCGAGCCCGACATCATGCCGAGCAGGCCGCTGGCAAAGATGCAGACCTTTGCCGCGCCGCCGCGAAAAGTCCCGCACAGCGCGAAGGCGAGGTTGATGAAGAATTTGCCGGCGCCGGTCATCATCAGCGCGGTACCGAACACGAGAAAGCCGATCACGGTGTCGGCAAAGGCCTGGATCGGGATGCCGAGCAGGCTTTCGCCCGACAGCACGTGATAGGCGGTCGCCTGTTCCAGGGTCGACTGGGTGCCGCGGAACGGCCCGAGCCAGCCGGATTCCGCAAACAGCGGATAGACGGTGAAGGGGAAGACGCTGAGCAGCAGGCTCCAGCCGCCGGTGCGGCGCAGCGCCTCCATCAGCACCACCCACATCACGAGGCCCGCGGCGATCACGGTGTTGGGCGCGCCGCCGAATTCCCAGCCGGCCTCCGCCGCCTTGCGCACGTTCGACATCAGGAGCAGCGCAGCCGCGAACGTCACGACGAAGAAGACGAGGTCGTACCAGGGAATTCGGTCGAGCGGCGCGCGTTCGGTGCCCGGGAAGATCGCGAAGGTGAAGGGCAGCATCAGCGCGATCAGGAGGTAGAAATACTCCGTGTTGAGCTGGGTGTAGCCGATGAAGAAGCGCAACGAGAATTGCTGGTTGATGCAGAGCAGGATCGTCGCCGCGGTCGCGATCACCAGCGCCCAGCGCCAGCCGCCTTGCAGCGTGCGGACGCGCGTGACCTCCGCCTCCTGCATATTGCCGGCAGCGCCGTGCGGATCATCGAACACGATCCGCTTGGCCTCCGCGGCGGGCTCGGGGGATACTGAAACAGACGACATGATCGACCCCGTGCGTGGGCTGCTAATTGCTGACTAAGGCGAATGGCCGTTGGTTGAATCGAATGCGGCCCCAAACTCGCTTAACCTCTCCCGCAAGCGGGAGAGGGGCGCGCATTGCCGTCCTGGCAAGCATCAATCCCATCTCAAGACTAGTCCTCGAACCCGTTCACCATGTCGGCCTTGGCCAGTGCTGCCGCACGCGCCTTCATCCAGCCCTCGAGGAACGCCTTGTCGTCCGCAGGCGGGTTGGATTTGCCGTACTCAGCCCACGCGGCGCCAAGCACCTCTTGCCGCTTGATCAGCTTGTTGTTGTGGGCGTCCTGCGCATCGGTCCATTGCCCGGCTTCCTTCAGCGCCTTCACCGCACCGGGATGTACTGGCACCACCCAGTTCTTGGTCTGGCGGTCGGCGGCCAAGCCGCCGGCACCGGGTGCGGAGTCCTTGTAGGCGTCGTAATTCACGATCATCGCCTTGGTCATCGCATAGACCTGATCGACCGGTTGCGAGGCGTAGGCGACGAAGATCGGGTAGGGGTAGTTGCCGAGCTCGATCGGCTTGTCCGGCGAGATGCCGGCGCCGCAGGTCGCAAGCTGCGGGAAGAAGAACGAGCCGACCTTCTGCATCCGCGCCCAGCCGTCCTTGTCCTTGGCCGACAGCGGCGGCCAGACCAGGCCGCGCGGCGAGGTCTCGGCTTCCTTGGCGGGGCCGGTGATGGTGGTGCCGAACGCGGCGTCGGTGTCGTTGTTGATCAGCCCCTTCCACATCGCGCCGTAGCTCGCGAACTCGACGATCTTGACGTCCTTCTGCGTGAGCCCTGCGAAGGCCAGCACCGCGAGCGAATTCTGGTTCAGCGCGGGCGAGCCGACCACGAAACCGACGCGCTTGCCCTTGAGGTCTTTGAGCTCCTTGACGCCGGCGTCCGCAGCGACACCGAGCGAGCCGCAATTGCAGTCGACGCTGGACAAGATGAGTTGGAGCGGCTGCGGGCCCCATTCCTTGGCTCCGAATTCGAACACGCCTTCCTGCGCGAAATAAGTGCCGGATCCCATCGCCGACGACGCGGCGCGCTTGGCGCGCAGCGGCGCGAGGCGGGCGACGTCGTTGCCCGCCGGCAGCACGCGCACGTCGGTGTTGTACTTGTCCTTCATCATCTTGCCGACGCCGACCGCGATGTTGAAGCCGGCGGTGCCGGTGTCATAGGCGGTGAAGGTCAATGTCGCTGGTAACTTGACGTCTTCCGCAAACGCATAGCGCGTAGACGCAAAAGAAAAGCCCGCCACCAAGGCAGGCGCGAGCATGAGCAGCCCACGAAACATGTTTCCCTCCCATCGTCCTCGCTCTTGCCGCGAAGACTTTCTTGCTTGGAAAGATCATGTCATCGGGAATCGGCGATGGCAACGCCGTACCGCAAACGCAAAAGTCGGGCAGACACATTGTCGCGGGCAATGGTGCATGTCTCGCGGCCACTGCGGAGTGCTCGGCCCATGGCTCGAGACGCGCCGCAAGCGGCGCTCCTCACCATGAGGGGCGATTTTGCTGCGAAAACAGACCTCATCCTGAGAAGCCCGCCCAAAGCGGGCGTCTCGAAGGATGGCTGCAAAGAGATTGCTCACGCACGCCCGCGACGTGCGCGCACTCAACTCGCGACGATCGCGATCGCTTGTCCCTCGGCAACGACGTCGTCGAGTTTCACGAGCAGCGATGTGATCGTGCCGCTCGCAGGCGAGGGCACCGGTATCTCCATCTTCATGGCTTCGACGACTACAATTTCATCGCCATCCGCAACGGTTCCTCCAACTTGCACGGGAGTTGCGCAGATGCGTCCCGCGACTTCAGTGACGATCTTTATTTCTGGCATGCCATCGCCTTTTTGTTGTCGCCGCAAAATGCCTGAGGTAGCGTCGTCTGCAAGTGGAATTTAATTCCGCACAGCGGAACAACTGGTAGGGAACATGGGACGACGTTCGGAGCGATTGAGTAGGCAAGGTGCGCTCGCTGGCGAAGCCGGTGAGGGTGATGTCATCCAGGTGGTCTCGCGCGCGTTTGACGTGTTGCGATGCTTCGAGGGCCACGAGGCTCGGCTCGGCAATCTCGAAATTTCAAATCGCTGCGGCCTGCCGCGCTCGACGGTGTCGCGGCTCACGCACACGCTGACGCGTATGGGCCAGCTGGTCTATCTGCCGCGCGATCAGAAATACCGGATCGGCCCGAGCGCTGTCGCGATGAGCGCCTCGATGATGAAGGGTGCGCAGTTGCGCAGCATGATCCGGCAGCGGCTCCAGGAAGTTGCCGAGCAACTGCCGGGCACGGTCGGCTTCGTGGTGCCGGATCGCTTCCATCTCGTCTATCTCCAGTTCGCGCGCTCTGCGACTGCGCTCGGCCTGCATGAGGGCACCGGCAGCCGCATCTCGATGGCGTCGACCGCCGCGGGCGCGGCCTACACCGCGGCGCTGGCGCCGGAGGTCGGCGATGCCTTCATTGCGGAAATGGAGCGGGAAGCGCCCGAGGCTGCCAGAATCCTGAAGCCCCGGATCGAAGCCAACCGTCAATCGCTGCGCGAGCACGGCTATGTCGTGGCCTGTGGTCTCTGGAGTCCGCACATCAACGGGCTCGCGGTGCCGATCTGGTCGCCGCAGTACCAGACCTTCGTGGTCGTCACGATCGGTCTTCTGTCCGCGATGTATGACGAGCAGCGGCTGCATTCAGAAGTCGCGCCGCTGATGCTCGAGCTTGGCCGGTCGCTGGCCAGCCTGGTTGAGGGCGCGGAGGGCGATGTCTTCAACAATCGTATCTCGCGTAAACCGGTCGCGATGGCCGTGCATAACAATAACAAGCCGATCGTGTCGGAGGGAGTGAATGAACTGGAAGCCGGAACTCGACGAGCTCGCCCGGCGCGAAGCCTTCGCGCGGGAGATGGGCGGCGTTGACAAGGTCAAGCGACAGCATGACCAGGGCCGGCTGACTGTTCGAGAACGCATCGAGAAGCTGAGCGACAAAGGCAGCTTTCACGAAATCGGTGCCGTCTCCGGCATCGGCGAATACGATCCATCGGGTGAACTCAAAAACGTGACGCCGGCGAACTGCGTGTTCGGCCGTGCGCGCGTCGACGGCCGCACTGTGGTCGTCGTCGGTGACGACTTCACCGTGCGCGGCGGCTCGGCGGATGCGTCGATCTCGGCCAAGCCGCTGATGGCGGAGGAGATGGCGCACGATTTCCGCCTGCCCATCGTCCGCATCATCGAGGGCTCCGGCGGCGGCGGCTCGGTCAAGACGATCGAGACCAAGGGCGCGGCCAATCTGCCTGGCGGCATCGGCGGTACGCGCTGGTATCGCTTCACGACGGAAAATTTGTCGCGCGTGCCCGTCGTCGCGCTTGGCCTCGGCTCGGTCGCGGGCCTCGGTGCTGCGCGTCTCGCCGCGAGCCACTATTCCATCATGACCCGGAAGTCCGCGATGTTCGTCGCGGGCCCGCCGGTGGTGAAGGCGCTGGGACAGAATCTCTCGAAGGAAGAACTCGGCGGCGCCGATATCCAGACCCGCGCCGGCGCGGTCGATCATGCCGTCGAGACCGAGGAGGAGGCCTTTGCCTGCGCGCGGCGCTTCCTGTCGTATCTGCCGTCATCGGTCTACGAGCTGCCGCCGACCGTGCCCTGCACCGACAATCCGGAGCGTTCCGAGGAAGCCTTGATGAACGCGGTGCCGCGCAACCGAAAGCAGGTCTACAAGATGCGGCCGATCATCGAGTCCGTTGTCGACAAGGGCTCGTTCTTCGAGGTCGCAAGGAATTTTGGCAAGCCGATCATCGTCGGCCTGGCGCGGCTCGAGGGCAGGGCGGTGATGCTGCTTGCGAGCGACAGCTTTCACTATGGCGGCTCCTGGACGGCGGATGCCTGCCAGAAGGTGGTGCGCTGGGTCGACTTCGCCGAGACCTTCCACCTGCCGGTCGTCTACCTCATGGACTGCCCCGGCTTCATGATCGGCCTCGACGCCGAGAAGGCGGCGACCATCCGCCACGGCGTCCGCGCCATGGCAGCCGTCAACCAGACCACGCTGCCCTGGTGCACCGTGATCCTGCGCAACGCCTTCGGCGTCGCCGGCGTGGTGCATCAGCCGGCCGACCGCTTCTCGATCCGCTATGCCTGGCCGTCGGCCTATTGGGGCTCGCTCCCGCTCGAAGGCGGCATCGAAGCCGCCTACCGCGCCGATATCGATGCGGCCGAGGACAAGGCGGCGAAGCTGAAGGAGATCGAGGATCGCCTCAACAAGCTGCGCTCGCCGTTCCGTTCGGCCGAAAAGTTCTGGGTGGAGGAGATCATCGATCCGCGGAAGACAAGGTCGCTGCTGTGCGAGTTCGCGCGACTGGCGGAGCCGCTGCGCAAGCCGGGGCCGCCGGGGAATATGACGATCAGGCCGTAGATCCTTTCGTCATTGGCTCCCCCGTGCGCAATTGGGCACCAGCCGGGACGCCCCCGGTTAGTGTTAGCCCAATTGAGGCGATCTTATCCCTTAGCGTTCCGGCAAAAGGCATGATGCGAGGAACGATTTTCGGTGCTCCGCATTCAACGCGGATGAGGAACCTGTATTTCGGCATCGGCGCTCTCGCCGGCGCGCTGGTTCTCCTCATGGTTTGGCTGGGCCAGCACGAACGGCAGGCGTCAATCGATCGCCTCGAGCAATGGGAGCTTCCGCACCCACCTTAGCGCTAGGCGGCTCCATCACCACTGGCGGGCATATCACTGCCGCCGGCTTCAACGACGGCAGTGATGTGAGTATTGACGATCAACGCTTGGGTAGTGACGCCATCACCTCGCCCGCGTCTCCGTCTTCGAGGCAAGGTGTGACGGTCAGAGGGAGCAGGTCGGCCCATTGCGCGAGCCAACGATACATGGCTTTGGGGTCACTCGATTCAGAGATCGCAAATCCCTGTCCGTTCATGCCATGCCAGCGCCCCAACATCTTGACGCCTTCGGGCGGCGCGCCGCCGGTATCCAGAAACCGGGCGACGGCTGCATTGAAGGTGCCTTGGGGTACACTCCAGGTGGTTATGAATTTCATGCGATTCTCCCATAACTGAAATTATTGGATGAATGCTGCGGCTGTGCCGCTTGCGCACGATAGCGCCTCCGTACCGAATAACAACGGCGGATGAACGGATGCGCTGGTTTGATGCAAGGCGTTCTTCGCGGACGCGAGCGTTAGCTCCGATGCAAAGCGAACCTGATAACATGTCGCAAGCGTCAGAAGCGCGGCGGGCGGACGTTCGTACTCTGCGAGTGAATCATTTCGATCGCAACGTGCGGCATATGCGGGTTGAAGCGAGCGGCCTGCAAGCGCAGCCATTTTTCGCCGTGCTTTAGGCCCATTTCGGCCAAACTGATATTGGTTGCTCATTGCCCGGGGTGGGACCTTCAAATTTGGAGTCCTGCAAATGTTCAAGCCAGTTCTTTCTGCGTGTCTGTTTTTTATCGTTAGCTCTATCGCTTCTGAAGCACGACCTTACCGCCTTCAACAAGCTGCCGGATGCAATGTGACCATGCCCTGCGACTTCTCGTATTCGCAAACGCGCCGCGAGCGAGTTTCCAGGAACTCACTACAAGCGTACCGTTCGACGCAACTCACGGTGACAGATGCTGGTAGCGCCGCCACGGTGGCGAACGTGTCGGGCGGTCGCATCGTCGGCGCTCGACCGGCCGGTTGCCCATCGTCTTTCTGCGGCTGCGGCGCGGCGCTCCGCGTGTTTGGTCGTATCGTGCCGGAATTGAATCTCGCGGCCAACTGGCTACGCTTTCCGCGAACATCGCCGGCGCCGGGAATGGTTGCGGCACGACGCGGGCACGTCTTCGTCCTGGAGCAGCATCTCGGAGGAGACACCTGGATGGCGTATGATGCCAACTCAGGCGGACATGCGACAAGAATGCATGCGCGTTCATTGCGAGGTTATACGGTCGTCAACCCGCGCGGCGCGACGATTTAAGCAAGATTTCCGGCATCAATGTCGGGCAGGGCATCGGCGTCTTGGGTATTGCACTGAGATAGCATGCTGCTCCTGTTTTGCCCGACGAGTCAAACCGCCTTGCGTACGCGCTAAGTCATTGATCCACCAGCCGCCGGCTACTGTGCATGGGGTTGTTTTCGCGTTTTTTGTTTTAGCCGTCCCGCGGAGGGCGCGCCTTACGCGCTCTCCGTCTCCCGGTGTACATCGTGCACCACCAGCCCCATGCCTTCGTCGGGCATCTTGATCCAGTCGCGGCGCTTCAGTGTGCGCTTGGTGTCCTCGTAGCCGCTTGTCCAGTGCTCGCGCATCGAGGTGCCCGAGAACTCGTGGTCCTTGGCGTCGCCCTCATAGGCCTTCTGCTGGTAGATCAAATGCAGGATCGCGATCTCCGGCATGTTGCGCAGGCTCATCTTGAGGCTACGATCCTCGTCGGACAGGTGCTCGTCGGGGACCTTCGCCAAGGCCTTGTAGAGCTGGACCTTGAGATTGTGGGTCCGGCGATAGACGTCGGTGTTGTGGCGGGTGCGCGAGGAATACATGATGTCCTTGTGGCGGGCCATCACGTCCTGGATCGAGCGCGGCAGCACGCCACGGGCGCTGAACAGGTCGACCTGGAACACCAGCGAATTGAGCGCGTCCTCCTGGTCGAGCAAATGCTGGAGGGGCGTGTTGGAGACGATGCCGCCGTCCCAGAAATGATCGGTGCCGATCCGCACCATCGGCAGCGCCGGCGGCAGCGCGCCGGAGGCCATGATGTGCTCCGGCTCGATCTCGTCATGGGCGTTGTCGAAATAGATGAAGTTGCCTGAGAGCACGTTGACCGCGCCGACCGCGAAGCGGACCTTCTTCTCGTTGATGAGATCGAAATCAACGAGCTCCAGCAGGCTCTCCTTGAGCGGCGCGGTGTCGTAATAGCTGGTCGCGGTCCTGGCGCCGACCGGGCTGAACCAGGGATTGACCTGATGCGGGCTGAAGAAGCCCGGCTGGCCCATCGCGGACGTCATCCAGGAGCTATAGAGGTTGCGCCATTGCCGGAAGACGTCGCCGTCGGGCGTGTAGTTCCAGATCTTGCGGTTGGTGATGCGCTCCCAGAAGATGCGAAGCTGGTCGAGCCGCTTCCCCGGCTTGTTGCCGGCGATGATGGCGGAGTTGATCGCGCCGATCGAGACGCCGCAGACCCAGTCGGGCTCGATGCCGGCCTCGTGCAGCGCCTGATAGACGCCGGCCTGGTAGGCGCCGAGCGCGCCGCCGCCTTGCAGCACCAGCGCGACGCGATCGCAACGCTCGGGGCGCCAGCCCCGCGCGAGAGGCTGACGCGTCTGGTGGGTCGGTTGCGACGTGCGGGCGTCCATGGTGATGCCTCCTGCTTTTCCAAACGATTGCGTCCCGCAGTGACGGTGTGATGACAAAGCGGGCATCGATGCATCGTCGGCATGCACGTCAACTGCAGCGGGAATGGCAATGGGTCGTGCGGCTGACGGAAATCCTTCACATCGCGGTCAATGACGGCGGCTAGCAATTTGGATAAGCTTCAGTGCCGCCGGGCAGGCATCACAGACATCACACAGGAGACCAGCGATGCGCAGGGAAGATTTGCTGAGACTTCCGTCCATGCCGGCGGCGGGGCCGAGCTATCCGGCCGGCCCCTATCGCTTCGTCAACCGCGAATTCCTCGTCATCACCTACGAGACCGATCCGGACCTGATCCGCGCCGGCCTGCCTGAACCACTGGAGCCGATCGACCAGCCGATCGTGCACTACGAGTGGATCAAGATGCCGGACTCCTCCGGCTTCGGCAGCTACACCGAGTCCGGTCTGGTGATCCCGGCGCGCCTGCACGGCGAGGAGGTCAACTTCGTCTCGCAGATGTATCTCGACGACGATCCGCCGATTGCGGCGGGCCGCGAGATCTGGGGCTTTCCCAAGAAATACGCCCATCCCAAGCTCGAGATCGTCAAGGATACGCTGACCGGCTCGCTGGAATATGCCGGCCAGCTCGTCGCCATGGGCACGATGGGCTACAAGCACGAGAGCATGGCCGGCAACGGCGATCTCACCCGCGCTACGCTGTCGAAGACGCAAGTGAATCTGAAAATGATCCCGGGCGTCGACGGCCGTCTCGAGGTCTGCCAGCTCGTCGCGATCAACCTCATCGACATCGTGCCGAAGGGCTCATGGATGGGACCCGGCCGTCTGCATCTGGTGCCGCATGTGAATGCGCCGGTCGCGGATTTCCCGGTCCGCCGGTGCATCGGCGCGCATCACTACATCGCCGATTTGACGCTGCCGTTCGGCCGCGTCGTGCACGACTATGTCAAGGAGGCCGATGCGGCGGCCGCGACAGGGCTGGCCGCAGAGTAGGGCGCCCCATCATCAAACTGTAACACTGGCGTAATTGACTACCCCGAGAGATCCGGAGCAGGCTGCCGACAGCCCCCGGAATCGGGCTGCATCGACGTGGGGGTGAGCATGGCCGAGCCGGCAAAGCGTGTCAGCGCGATATCGGATGCTATGCCAGCCACTCCCGGCCTGGTCTGGGCGTTCCGGCTGCACAGTGACGGCAGCGCCGAGGCGCTGCCAATCGACCGGCCGATCGAGTTCAGTCATGACGGCCGGCTCTGGCTGCACTTCAACCTGACCGATGCGCGCGTCCGTCCCTGGATCGCGGAATCCAGCCTGCCGCCGCTCGCGCGCGAGCTGCTGCTCTCGAACGATACGTTCCAGCAGCTTCACGTCATCGACCACTGCGTCTACGGCGTATTCTCCGATCTCGTGCGCGACATCGACAGTGCGACGGAAGAGACTGCGTTCCTGCGCTTCGCCATGACCGAGCATCTCCTGATCAGCGGCCGCCACCAGGCGCTGTGCTCGGCCGATGCCACGCGCCGTGTGCTTGAAGGCGGTTACCGCGTCGACAACGTCGCCCATCTCCTAGAGAAGATCGTCGATGAGGTCGCCGACACGCTGGACCGGATGGCCGACAAGCTCGGGCAGGAGATCGACGGCATCGAGGAACGGATTCTCGCCGACGACGCCAAGCCGGAGATGCGCCGCGCGCTCGGCCGATTGCGCCGCACCTGTGTCAGGCTGCATCGTCAGCTGACTGGATTGCGCGTGCTGTTTCACCGCCTCGATCAGAAGAACACTGATCATCTGACACCGGGGCTGCGCATTCAAGCCGGCAAGCTGGCGCAGCGGCTGGATGGGCTCGATCACGACATCGTCGAGCTGCGGGAGCGCAGTCGCCTGCTCGAGGAGGAGCTGCGCTTCAAGAACGAGGAGGAGAGCAACAAGCACCTCCATACGCTGTCGATCGTGACGACGCTGCTGCTGCCGCCGACGCTGATCACCGGCATCTTCGGCATGAACACCAAGGGTCTGCCGCTCACCGATGTCGAGGATGGATTTCTCTGGGCGGCGGCGTTGATGGTGGGTTCGATTGGCCTCGCCTATCTGTTCATGCGGCGCACCGGCATCTTCAAAAAATAGTGCATGCCAGCCGGTGCCGGACGTGAGTGGGACTGCCCGAACATCTCCGTTGCGAAGCCCGATTGTGGTTGCGATCCTGCTTTTCGCAAGCACGAACGCGTTCGCCGGCGCCAAGGACGAAAGCGCGGCCGGCTGGCTGTTCCCAAAATGGTTCAACGAATGGCACGACGGGCTCGCCGACAAGGGGCTGAATTTCAGCGCGACCTATATCGCCGACAACATCGGCAACGTCTCGGGCGGGGTCTCGCGCGGCGCCATCCATTTCGGCCGGCTCGATCTCTCGGTCGACGCCGATCTCGACAAGCTCGTCGGCTGGACCGGCGGCCGCTTCTATGCCAACGGCTACGTGATCTACGGGCGCGGGCTGACGCGCAACTACATCTACAACCTCGCCACCATCAGCGAGATCGAGGCGCTGCCCGACCAGCGGCTCTACAACGCCTATTTCGAGCAGAGCTTCTTCAACGACAGGCTCAATATCAGGGCCGGCCAGCAGGCGGCGGATGTCGAGTTCTTCGACAGCGAGACCGACGACCTCTTCATCAATGGCACATTCGGCTGGCCCGCCATCAAGGCCAGCAACCTTCCGGCCGGCGGCCCGGCGCCGCCGATCGCGGTGCCCGGCCTTCGCATCAAGGCCGCACTAACGGACAGGATCACGGCCTTCGGTGCGGTCTTCAACGGCAATCCGGCGGCGCCCGGCGACGGTGATCCGCAGACGCGCGACAATCATGGCCTCGCGTTTCGCGTCAACGATCCGCCGTGGCTGATCGGGCAGGTGCGGTTCGACTACGACATCGACATCGGCGGGCGTCCGCTCGCCGGCAATATCACGCCCGGCGGCTGGAAACATTATGGCGACTTCGACAGCCAGCGCTTCACGGCGGAGGGCTTGTCGCTCGCTGATCCCGCAGGAAGCGGCATTCCGGCCAAGCTCCATGGCAATTACGGAATCTTCGCGGTCATCGAGCAGGTGCTTTACCGCCCGCCGGAGGTCAAGGACAACACCACCTCGGCCTCGATCCCGGGCGTCACCGCGTTCGGCCGCATCGCCTACAGCCCGCCGGATCGCAATTTGATCGATCTTTATCTGGACGGCGGCATTGGCTTCGTCGGCTTTGTCCCGGGACGCCCACTCGATCGTTTCGGTGCGGCGATCGCCTACATGCGGATTTCGAACGCCGCCCGCAATCTCGATCTCGATACGCAGTTCTTCAGCGGCGTCTCAAGCCCGGTGCGCAGCAACGAGACTCTGATTGAGATGATCTACGAGGCGCACATCAAGCCGGGTTGGCTGGTGGCGCCTTACTTCCAATATGTGTTCCGCCCCTCCGGCGGCATCCCGAATCCGAACGATCCGACCGGCACGTCGCGTATCGGCGACGCGGCGGTGTTCGGGGTGACCACTACCATCAAATACTGAGCCGGCTCGCGCCGGCCCAGTCACACGCGCCGCTTATGCCATCGCGGGCTTCGGTTGCGGCTTCGGCTGCCGCGACAGTCCCAGCACGATCAGCGAGGCGAACACGCAGAGCGCGCCGGCGACGAAGAAAGCGGGCAAATAGCTCTGGAGTAGCGTCCGCGACAGGCCCGCTCCGAACGCGGCGGTGCCGGCGCCGAGCTGATGCCCGGCAAAGATCCAGCCGAACACCAGATTGGCGCGCTCGGGCCCGAATTTTTGCGCGGTGAGGCGCACGGTCGGCGGCACGGTCGCGATCCAATCGAGCCCGTAGAACATCGCGAAGATCGAGAGTCCATAGAACGAGAAATCGCTGAAGGGCAGGAAGATCAGCGAGAGCCCGCGCAGGCCGTAGTACCAGAACAGCAGGTAGCGATTGTCGTAGCGGTCCGACAGCCAGCCCGACATGATGGTGCCGAAGAAGTCGAAGATGCCCATCGCGGCGAGCAGGCTCGCGGCCTGCACCTGCGGGATGCCGAAATCCAGGCACATCGGGATCAGGTGGACCTGGACAAGGCCGTTGGTCGAGGCGCCGCAGACGAAGAAGGTTCCAAACAGGATCCAGAACGCGCGCGATTTCGAGGCGTCGCGCAGCGTGCCGAGTGCAACGGCGGTGATCGAGCCGTGATTCACGGGCGGTGCGGGCAGGGGCTCAGTGCCTTCGTCGCCGAATGGGCGCAGGCCCAGATCGCTCGGGCGGTCGCGCATCACAAGCAGGACTGCCAGCGCGGAGACGCCGAGCATGATGCAGACGAAGCCGAGCGCAAGCCGCCAGCCGAAGTGTTCGGTGAGGCTTGCAAGCAGCGGCAGGAAGACGAGCTGGCCGGTGGCGACGCTCGCGGTCAAGATGCCGACGACGAGGCCGCGCCGCGCAGCAAACCAGCGCGTGGAAATGGTGGCGCCCAGCACCAGCGCAGTCATGCCAGTGCCGATCCCGATAACGACGCCCCAGAGCGCCACGAGCTGCCAGATCTCAGTCATGCCCAGCGAGAGCACCAGTGCCGAGACGACGATGAGCTGCGCCGTCAGCGTGACGTTACGAAGGCCGTAGCGATTGAGCAGCGCGGCCGCGAACGGCGCCATCAGCCCGAACAGGATGAAGCGGATCGACAGCGCAGACGAGATCTGCGCCGTGCTCCAACCGAACTCCTTTTGCAGGGGAACGATGAATACGCCGGGTGCGCCGACCGTACCGGCGCTGATCAGCGCGGCGAAGAAGGTCACGCCGACCATGACCCAGCCGTAGTGGATATTGCGGCGGCCGAGTGCTGCCGCGAGCCAGTTCGAAATCATTGCCCCTCAATCGTGGTTGCCGGGCTCTCGAACACCCGCGTCATTGTTGCAGTCTGGCACAAGAGCGGGAAGTCTAAAATGCCAGACTTCCCTCATTTTCGGACTTACTGCGTTAGTGCGCGAGGCGTTCCACCGCGATCGCCGTGGCCTCGCCACCACCGATGCAAAGTGCGGCGACACCGCGCTTGAGGTTTTGCGCCTCCAGCGCATGCAGCAGCGTCACGATCAGCCGCGCGCCGGTGGCGCCGATGGGATGGCCGAGCGCGCAGGCGCCGCCATTGATGTTGAGCTTGTCTCTGGCGATGCCGAGATCGCGCTGCGCCGCCATTGCCACCACGGCGAAGGCTTCGTTGATCTCGAACAGGTCGACGTCACCGGCGCTCCAGCCGACCTTGTCCAAGAGCTTGCGGATCGCGGGGATTGGTGCGGTGGTGAACCATTGTGGCTCCTGGCTGTGCGTGGCGTGGCCCTTGATCACGGCGAGCGCCGGCAGGCCATTGCGATCGGCGAGTGACCGCTTCATCAGCACCAGCGCGGCGGCGCCGTCAGCGTTTGCAGAGGAGGCGGCCGGCGTGATGGTGCCGTTGGTGCGGAACGCCGGCTTCAACCCGGGAATCTTGGCCGGATCGACCTTCAGCGGATGCTCGTCATTGGCAATCACGCGCGGCCCGGCTTTCTCGGTGAGCGTGATCGGTGCGATCTCGGCCTTGAACGCGCCGCCCTCGACCGCCTTGCGCGCGCGGCTCAGCGTTTCCATCGCATAGGCGTCCTGGTCCTTGCGGGTGAACTGATAGGCCTCCGCAGTCGCCTCGCCGAAATCGCCCATGGAGCGACCGGTCTCGTAGGCATCCTCCAGCCCGTCCATCATCATGTGGTCGATGATGCGGTCATGGCCGGCGCGATAGCCGCCGCGGGCCTTGGCCAGCAGATAGGGTGCATTGCTCATGCTCTCCATGCCGCCGGAGACGACGATGTCGGCCGAGCCCGCGCGGATGATGTCGTGCGCCAGCATGGTCGCCTTCATGCCGGAGCCGCAGACCTTGTTGACGGTGGTAGCGCCCGTGCCATCGGGCAGGCCGGCCGCGCGCGCCGCTTGCCGCGCCGGGGCCTGACCCTGTCCGGCCGACAGCACGCAGCCCATGAAGACTTCGTCGATCTTCTCGGGCGCAAGCTTGGCGCGCTCCAGCGCCGCGCCGATCACGTGCGAGCCGAGCTTGTGTGCGGTGAGTGGCGACAGCTCGCCCATGAAGCGGCCGAGCGGGGTGCGGGCGGCGGAGACGATGACGACGGGATCGGCGGCTTCGGCCATGACAAAAACTCCTGCGATGACGGTAAGATTATGATCATCATATGACGCGGTGCAAAAAATGCAACGGCGCCGGGCATGAGAAATTGTCGTGATTCGGATGAGAATTGCTCGTTCGATCGGAGGAGGTTGCTGCTGTCCGCTCAGCGACCGCCTCACACGGCTGTCATCGCCCGGCGAAGACCGGGCGATCCAGTATTCCAGAGGCGGCAGTGATTGGGCCGAGAGGCCGCAGCGTACTGGATGCCCCGCCTTCGCGGGGCATGACAGCATTGTTGGGGGTGGCTTTACCGCTTCCGGTTCACAAACGCTTGCATCAGCCGCGTCGGCTCGTCCGTCAGGAACGACTCGCCGAACACCTTGACGCTGAGGTTCACCGACTCCGTCAGCGGCAGTTCCTCCCACTGCCGCAGCAGCGCCTTCTGTGATCGCAGCGCTTCGGGGCCGCATTCGAGCAGCGCCTTCACGGTGTGCTCGACGGCCGCATCAAGCTCGCCCTCCGGCGCGACCTTATCGACCAGTCCCCAGGCGAGCGCCGTCGGCGCGTCGATGTTCTCCGCGGTCATCACCAGCCAGCGCGCGCGGGCCCAGCCGATCAGGCGCGGCAGCAGCGCTGCGTGGATCACCGAAGGAATGCCGACGCGAACCTCCGGCATGCCGAAACGCGCATCATGCGCGGCGATCCGGAAGTCGCAGGCCGCCGCCACCTCGAGCCCGCCGCCGAGGCACCAGCCGGGCATGCGCGCGATCACGGGCGCCGGGAAGGCGCGTACCGCTTCGCAGAGATCGCGCAAGCGGCTGATGAAGGCTTCTGCCGACCTCTGGTCGAGCTTGGCCATCTCCTTGATGTCGGCGCCGCCGATCATGCTTTTCTCGCTCTGACCGCGCAGCACCACGACGCGGATGCTGCGATCGGAAGAGAGCTTCTGCAAACCTTCGCGGACCGCGTCGGTGACGGGAGAGCCCAAGATGTTGAGCGAGCCGGCGTTGCAGATCGTGACGTCGACGACGCCGCGCGCATCGCGCGTCACGCCGCAGTGGTTGTTGAGCATTTCCATGGCTGGGTCTCGAATTTTGTTGGACATGCGCAAGGGCGCGCCGGTCGCGATCACTTCCGGGCCGAAACGCTCTGGTTGTCAAGCGGGCAGGGAGGCGGAGTTGCCAGCACGAAGTCCGCGGCATAGTATGACATATATCATACAAAGAGGCAGCTATGACCGACATCGATCAACTCGACCTGTTCTCACCCGCGCAAAGGCGCGAGCGTGTGGTGGACTGGCAGGTTCCGGCGCCGGTTGCGAAGGTGGCCATGGGCCTTTCCGGAATGGACGCCATGCTCGGGATCCGCGACGGAGGCCTGCCGCCGCCGCCCTTCGCCAAGCTAATCGGCTTCGTCATGGCCGTGGTCGAGCCGGGCCGGATCGTGATGGAACTGGAGCCGCGCGAGGACCTCGAAAACACCATCGGCCTCCTGCACGGGGCGACCGCCGCGGCACTGATCGATACCGCCATGGGTTGTGCGATCTCGACCAGGCTGGAGGCCGGGCAGGCGTCGGTGACCCTCGATCTCAAGATGACCTTCCTGCGCCCGCTCTCGGTCCGGTCAGGGCTGATCGCCGCCGAAGGCAAGGTGATCAAGCTGGGGCGCCAGACCAGCTACACCGAGGGCTTCGTCCGCGACGGCAAGGGGGCGCTTGCGGTCCATGCAACTGCAACCTTTTCCATGATCGGCAACAATTTTACCGGGAATTAATGCGCCGTTCGGCCGATATCCGTGTTATTAGATGATTTCCGACATCCAATGAGAACCACATGCGCTATTCCCGGGAACACAAGCAGGAAACCCACGACCGCATCGTGAAGAAGGCGTCTGTGCGGCTGCGCGAAAAGGGCGCCCACGGCATCGGCGTCGCCGACCTCATGAAGGAGGCGGGCCTGACCCATGGCGGCTTCTACGCGCATTTCGATTCCCGCGAGGCGCTGGTGATCGAGGCCTTTGGCTACGCCATGGATCGCTCGATGGAGCACTGGCGCAAGCAGTCCGATCAGGTCGCGCCCGAGAAGCAGTTGACCCAGATCGTCGAGACCTATCTCTCTGCGCTGCACCGCGACAATCCCGGCCACGGCTGTTCGATCCCCTCGCTCGGCGCCGAGATCTCCCGGGAGAGCCCGAAGACGCGAAAGGCCTTTGTCGGCAAGCTCGACGAGATGATCGAGATGATGGCCGACTATATTCCCGGCCAGCCGCGCAAGGCCGCACGCAAGCAGGCGATCGCGACGCTCGCCACGATGGCCGGGACCATGCTGCTGGCGCGGATTGCCGGCTCCAGCGAGCTTTCGGATGAGCTGCTGAAGGCTGGCAAGGACAGTGCGCTCGACGGCGCGCGGCGTGAGCCGAAGGCTGTGGCTGCAAAGAAGCCGAAGCAGAATTGAGATGCGGTAGGGTGGGCAAAGGCGCTCTTGCGCCGTGCCCACCATCTCTCCGTGATTGCGATAGACGCGGTGGGCACGCCACGAGCCGCGCATTCGCGCCCCGTCGTTTTGCCCACCCTACGAATTCCGCTTCACCGCCCCGCAAACAACGCCCGCTCGCGCTCCACGATCTCGCCGATGTAATCCGCCACCGCCCTGATCCGCGCGAGATCCTTGCTGTCGGCGTGCATCAGCATCCAGAAGGTGCGGGTGATCGAGACCTCCTCCGGCAGCACCGCGACAAGCTGCGGATAGTCGCTCGCCATGAAGTGCGGCAGTACCGCGATGCCGAAGCCTGCGAGCGTGGCGTTGAGCTGCGCGATCAGATTGGCGCTGCGCAAGCGCGCGGAAATCCGCGGCGACACTTGCGGCAGATAGTCGAGCTCGGGGGTGAACAGCAATTCCTCAATGTAGCCGACGAAGCGATGCTGCGGCAGCACGTCGCGCGAGGTGATTGTCGGGAAGCGGTCGAGATAGGCGGGCGCTGCATAAAGCCCGAGGCGGTAGTCCAGCAGCTTGCGACCGACGATGCGGCCTTCCTTCGGCATGGTCAGGCTGATGGCGATATCGGCCTCGCGCTTGGAGAGGCTGAACAGCCGCGCGGTGGCCACAAGTTGCAGGTCGAGATCGGGATACCGGTCGGCGAAGGCTGCGAGCCGCGGTGCTAGGAAGGCGGTGCCGAACCCGTCCGGCGCGCCGATCCGCACCGTCCCGGTCAGCCGCGCCACCGAGCCGCCGACCTGTTCCTGGTTGGCGACGATGGTCGATTCCATCGCCTCCGCGCTGTCGGCGACGCGCTGGCCGGCCTCGGTGAGGAGGTAGCCGGTCTTGCGGCGGTCAAACAGCTTGGCCGAGAGGTGCTTTTCCAGCCGGTCGACGCGGCGGATCACCGTGGCATGGTCGACGCCCAGCTGTTTTGCGGCAGCCGAAACCGAGCCGCCCCGCACGATGGCCAGCACGAAGCGAAAGTCGTCCCAGTCGATGTGACCTTGATCCAGCATTTTCGCACATCTATGGTGCATTATCTCAGACTTGAATCCTATAAAATGCAGGTCGATAGGATTTGTCAAAGCGATCAGGCCTCAAGGAGATCATTCCATGCGTTCAATCGGACATTTCATCGGTGGCAAGGAGGTCAAGGGCACCTCGGGCCGCACCGCCGACGTTTTCGAGCCGATGACCGGTGACGTCCAGGCCAAGGTGGCGCTGGCGTCCAAGGCCGAAGTCCGCGCGGCTGTCGAGAGCGCCCGCGCTGTGCAGCCGGAATGGGCGGCGACCAACCCGCAGCGCCGCGCCCGCGTGATGATGAAGTTCGTCGAGCTGGTGCAGCGCGATTACGACAAGCTCGCCGAGCTGCTCGCGCGCGAGCACGGCAAGACCGTGCCCGACGCCAAGGGCGACATCCAGCGCGGCCTCGAGGTCGCGGAATTCGCCTGCGGCATTCCGCACCTGATGAAGGGCGAGTACACCGAAGGCGCCGGCCCCGGCATCGACATCTATTCGATGCGCCAGGCACTCGGCGTCGTCGCCGGCATCACGCCGTTCAATTTCCCCGCGATGATCCCGATGTGGAAGTTTGCCCCCGCCATTGCCTGCGGCAATGCCTTCATCCTAAAGCCGTCGGAGCGCGATCCCGGCGTGCCGATGATGCTCGCCGAGCTGATGATCGAGGCGGGGCTGCCGGCCGGTATCCTCAATGTCGTCAATGGCGACAAGGAAGCGGTCGACGCCATCCTCGACGATCCCGATATCAAGGCCATCGGCTTCGTCGGCTCCACGCCGATCGCGCAGTACATCTATGAGCGTGCAGCCCAGACCGGCAAGCGCTGCCAGTGCTTTGGCGGCGCCAAGAACCACGCCATCATCATGCCCGACGCCGACATGGACCAGGCCGTCGACGCGCTGATCGGCGCCGGCTACGGCTCGGCCGGCGAGCGTTGCATGGCCGTCTCCGTCGCCGTTCCCGTCGGCAAGACCACCGCCGATCGGCTGATGGACAAGCTGATCCCGCGCGTCGAGTCGCTCAAGATCGGCACCTCGATCGATCCGTCAGCCGATTACGGTCCGCTGGTCACGCGCGAGGCGGTCGAGAAGGTCAAGAGCTACATCGACATCGGCGTCAAGGAAGGCGCGACGCTGGCCGTCGATGGCCGCGGCTTCAAGATGCAGGGCTACGAGAAGGGTTTTTATCTCGGCGGCTCGCTGTTCGACAACGTCACCAAGGACATGCGGATCTACAAGGAAGAGATCTTTGGCCCGGTGCTCTCGGTCGTGCGCGCGCACGACTACAAGGAAGCGCTGGCACTGCCGTCCGAGCATGATTACGGTAACGGCGTTGCCATCTTCACCCGCGACGGCGACGCCGCGCGCGACTTCGCGGCCAAGGTGAATGTCGGCATGGTCGGCATCAACGTGCCGATCCCGGTGCCGATCGCCTATTACACCTTCGGCGGCTGGAAGAAGTCGGGCTTCGGCGATCTCAATCAGCATGGCCCGGACTCGGTCCGCTTCTACACCAAGACCAAGACGGTGACCTCGCGCTGGCCGTCCGGCGTCAAGGAAGGCGCAGAGTTCTCGATCCCGCTGATGAAGTGATCCTCTTAAGAGCGAGGCTACGATGCAATTCGCTCTGAACGAGGATCAGGTCGCGGTTCGCGACATGGCGTTGGCGTTTACGGCGGAAAAGATCGCGCCGCATGCGTTGCGCTGGGACGAGGAGAAGCACTTTCCTGTTGATGTCATGCGCGAGGCCGCGGCCCTTGGCATGGGCGGCATCTACATTCGCGAGGACGTCGGCGGCTCCGCCATGACGCGGTTCGACGCGGCGCTGATTTTTGAGGCGCTGGCGACGGGTTGCCCGACCACCTCGGCCTTCATCTCCATCCACAACATGGCGTCCTGGATGATCGATGCCTATGGCAGCGACACCCAGCGCCACAAATGGCTGCCAAAGCTCTGCACCATGGAGCTGCTCGCGAGCTACTGTCTGACCGAGCCGGGCGCGGGCTCCGACGCGGCAGCGCTGCGCACCCGCGCGGTGCGCGATGGCGATCATTATGTGCTGAACGGCCAGAAGCAGTTCATCTCGGGCGCCGGGGGCACTGATCTGCTGGTTGCGATGGTGCGCACCGGCGGCGACGGCCCGGGCGGCATCTCGACCCTCGTGATCGACGGCGACACGTCGGGCGTCTCCTTCGGCGCCAACGAGCGCAAGATGGGCTGGAACGCGCAGCCGACCCGCGCCGTCATTTTCGAGAACGCGCGCGTGCCGGTCGCCAATCGCCTGAGCGAGGAAGGCATCGGCTTCAAGATTGCGATGGCCGGCCTCGACGGTGGTCGCCTCAACATCACGGCGTGCTCGCTCGGCGGCGCGCAGACCGCGCTCGATAAGGCCCGCGCCTACATGAAGGAGCGTAAGGCGTTTGGAAAACGGCTCGACGAATTCCAGGCGCTGCAATTCCGCCTCGCCGACATGGCGATCGAGCTCGAGGCTGCGCGCACCCTCCTGTGGCGTGCCGCCGCCGCGCTGGACCGCAAGGACCCCGACGCCACCATGCTCTGCGCAATGGCAAAACGCTTCGGTACGGATGCCGGGTTCGAAGTCGCCAACCAGGCGCTCCAGCTTCACGGCGGCTATGGTTACCTCAGCGAATACGGCATCGAGAAGATCGTGCGCGATTTGCGCGTGCACCAGATCCTCGAAGGCACCAATGAAATCATGCGGCTCATCGTGGCGCGCAAACTGATCGAGGGCGCGCGATGACAGAAGAAGGCGATCTGATCGTTCGCCGCGAGGGCGCGGCGGGCGTGATCCGGCTCAACCGCCCCAAGGCGCTCAACGCCATGACGCTGGAGATGTCTGAAGGCATCGACGTCGCGCTTGATAGGTTCGAGACCGATCCGGACGTAGCGGTGATCGTGCTGGAAGGCGCGGGCGAACGCGGCCTCTGCGCAGGCGGCGACATCCGCGGCCTCTATGAGAGCTCGCGCGAAGGCGGCGACCTCGGCGCACGGTTCTGGCGCCAGGAATACATCATGAATGCGCGGATCGCGAAGTATCCGAAGCCGTACGTCGCATTCATGGACGGTCTCGTGATGGGCGGCGGCGTCGGCCTGTCCGGTCATTCCAGCCATCGCGTCGCCACCGATCGCACCAGGCTGGCGATGCCTGAAGTCGGGCTCGGCTTTTTCCCCGATGTCGGCGGCACCTGGCTGTTGTCGCGCTCGCCCGGCGAAATCGGTACCTATTTCGGCCTGACCGGCCAGAACATGAACGGCCCCGATGCGATTCACGCGAAATTCGCCGATGCCGTGGTGCCGGCGGCCAAATGGCCGGAGCTGCGCGAAGCCCTGACAAAGGTTCGCTCTGGCGTGACCGCAACTGAGGTCAGCAAGCTCATCAACGGCTTTGCGACGGGCGATGCCGCAGGACCGGTGGCTGCAAAGCAGGCGATGATCGATGCACTGTTTGGCTTCGATCGCATGGAGGATATCATCGCGGCGCTCAAGCGCGACGGCTCCGAGTTTGCGCAGGCGACACTGAAGACGCTTGGCGAAAAATCGCCGCGCGGCATGGTGGTGACGCTGAAGCTGCTGCGCCTCGCGCGCACGGCGTCAAGTCTCGAAGAATGTCTGGTGCGCGAATATCGCGCCGCGCTGGAAGTCTTCCGCAGCGACGATTTTCGCGAGGGTGTGCGCGCTGCCGTGATCGACAAGGACCGCAACCCGACCTGGTCGCCGCCGCGCGTCGAGGACGTCACGCCAGACATGCTTGCGCCGTATCTGGCCGAGATCGGCGCCGACGAATTGAAATTCAACTGATCAACGAAGCGCATCACGGGAGGACATCGAGATGGCCACGATCGCATTCATCGGTCTCGGCAACATGGGCGGCCCGATGGCGGCCAATCTGGTCAAGGCCGGCCACAAGGTGGTGGCATTCGACCTCGCTGAAGCCTCGCGCAATCAGGCCAAGGCCGACGGCGCCGGCATCGCTGACAGCGCGGCGGGCGCGGTGAAGGGCGCCGAAATCGTCGTCACCATGTTGCCGGCCGGCAAGCACGTGCTCGATGTCTGGAACGAGGTCGTTCCGGCCATGGCCAAGGGGGCGCTGGTTATCGACTCGTCCACCATCGACGTCGAGAGCGCGCGGCAGGCGCATGCGCTCGCGGCAAAGCAGGGCGTGCTCTCGGTCGACGCGCCCGTCTCCGGCGGAACCGGCGGCGCCAAGGGCGCGACGCTCACCTTCATGTGCGGCGGCGACGACAAGGCGTTTGCCGCGGCCAAGCCCGTGCTGGAGAAGATGGGCAAGAAGATCGTGCATTGCGGCGGCGCCGGTGCTGGGCAGGCCGCCAAGATCTGCAACAACATGATCCTCGGCATTTCCATGATCGCGGTCAGCGAGGCCTTTGCGCTCGCCGAGAAGCTCGGCCTCTCGCATCAGGCGCTGTTCGACGTCGCCTCGACCTCGTCGGGCCAGTGCTGGTCGCTAACGACCTATTGCCCGGTGCCGGGCCCGGTGCCGACCTCGCCCGCCAACAACGACTACAAACCGGGCTTTGCCTCGGCGCTGATGGTGAAGGATTTGACGTTGGCGCAGGACGCTGCGAAAGCTGCCGGTGCAGCGACGCCGCTCGGCCAGCATGCGCAGGAGATTTACCAGGCCTTCGATAAGGCCGGCCAGGGCGGGGTGGATTTTTCCGGAATTATCAAGCACGTTAGGGGGCTGGCCGGGAAAGCCTAATGACGACATTTCAGGACGCGCGCGCGTTTCTTCTTGATAACCGGACGGACTACGAGACTGCGGTCAAAGATTTCCGCTGGCCCGATCCGGTTCCCTTCAACTGGGCGCTAGACTGGTTCGACGCCGAGCTGGCAGCGAGTGCAGAGAGCAAGGACCGGCCTGCGCTCTGGATTGTCGATACCGCGCAGGACAAACAGACAAAACTGTCCTTTGCGACGCTCTCGAAGCGCTCGAACCAGGTTGCCAACTTCCTCCGCGCGCAGGGATTGAGGCGCGGCGATCATCTCCTGCTGCTGCTCGGCAATGTGGTTCCGCTGTGGGAAACCATGCTCGCGGCGATGAAGCTCGGCGTCGTCGTCATCCCCGCGACCACGCTGCTCACCGCGGACGAATTGCGCGACCGGCTCGATCGCGGCAAGGCGAAGGCGGTGGTCGCGGCGCAAGACCAGGTTGCGAAGTTCGCGAGCCTCGGTGCCGAAAACCTCGTGCGCATCGTGGTGGGCCCGGCGTCCGACGGCTGGTTCGTCTATGACGAGGCGTCGAAAGCTTTGGAGTGTTTTGCCCCTGATGGGCCGACCAACGCCGACGACCCGATGCTGCTCTATTTCACCTCGGGCACGACGGCGAAGCCAAAGCTCGTGCGGCACAGCCAGCGAAGTTATCCCGTCGGCCATCTCTCGACCATGTACTGGATCGGGCTAAAACCCGGCGACGTTCACCTCAACATCTCATCGCCGGGCTGGGCCAAGCATGCCTGGAGCTGTTTCTTTGCGCCGTGGAACGCGGGCGCCACCGTGTTCGTGGTCAACCAGCCGCGCTTCGACGCCAAAGGCCTGCTCGCCACCATCGGCCGCTGCGCCGTCACCACGCTGTGCGCGCCGCCGACGGTGTGGCGGCTGTTCATTCAGGAGAACCTTGCGGCCTTCAAGGTGGCGTTGCGCGAGGTCTGCGGTGCCGGCGAACCGCTCAATCCGGAGGTGATCGACCAGGTGCAGGCGGCCTGGGGCCTCACCATCCGCGATGGCTATGGCCAGACTGAAACCACGGCGCTCGCCGGCAACTCGCCGGGGCAAAAGATCAAGGTCGGCTCGATGGGCCGCCCGCTGCCGGGCTACCGTGTGCAGGTCAGCGATGCCGACGGTAGCCCTGCGAAGGAGGGCGAGGTGGCGCTGATGCTGGGCTCAAACCGTCCCGCAGGCCTGATGCAGGGCTATCAGGGCGACGACGGCACATTGTCCGGCGCGGAAGGCGAACTCTATCGCAGCGGCGATGTCGTCTTCGAGGATGACGACGGCTATCTCACCTTCGTCGGCCGCTCCGATGACGTCTTCAAATCCTCCGATTACCGCATCAGCCCGTTCGAGCTGGAGAGCGTGCTGCTTGAGCATGAGCTCGTCGCCGAAGCCGCCGTGGTGCCGAGCCCCGATCCGATCCGGCTCGCGATCCCCAAGGCGTTCGTGCTGCTGACCTCGGGCGCGGAGCGGACGCCGGAGACCGCGCTGTCCATCTTCAAGCACCTGCACACGCGCCTTGCGCCGTTCAAGCGCATCCGCCGCCTCGAAATCGTCACCGAGCTGCCGAAGACGATCTCGGGAAAGATCCGCCGCGTTCAGCTCAGACGGTTAGAGCGCGACGACGACCGCAACGATCCCCTGCGCGGTCGCGAATTCCGGGAAGAGGACTTTCCGGAGCTGCCGAAAACACGGAGTGAGACCTAAGTGAACGAAGTCTGGAAGAAGCCGCCGATTATGCTGGAGGCCTATCAGGCCATGGTCGGGAAAGAGATCGGTGTGTCCTCATGGCACCTGGTAGACCAGCCCCGCATCGACACCTATGCCGACGTGATCGAGGATCACCAGTTCATCCACGTCGATCCTGAAAGGGCGAAGAAGGAAACCGCCTTTGGCACTACCATCGCGCACGGCTTCCTCACGATGTCGCTGCTGTCGATCATGTCCTACGAGGTGATGCCGGTGATCGCGGGCACGACGATCGGCGTGAATTACGGCTTCGACAAGCTGCGCTTCATCTCGCCGGTGCGTTCCGGCAAGCGCGTCCGCGGCCGTTTCGTGCTGGCGGAAGCCAAGCTGCGCAAGCCGAACGAATTGCAGTTCCGCACCAACGTGACGGTGGAGATCGAGGGTGAGGAGAAGCCGGCGCTGGTCGCGGAGTGGCTCGGATTGATCTATTTCGCGTGACCTGAGGCGTATTTGCCGGGCTTGACCCGGCAATCCATCGCTGCTCAAAAGCCTGTCGATTTTGATGGATGGCCGGGTCAAGCCCGGCCATGACGATCTAACATATGGGAAGCACACTCATGGCAATCAGGTTCGACGGACGCGTCGCCATCGTCACCGGCGCGGGCAATGGTCTCGGACGGGCGCATGCGCTGGGATTGGCCAGCCGCGGCGCGAAGGTCGTGGTCAACGACTTTGGCGGCGCGCGCGATGGCAGCGGCGGTTCGCTGTCGCCGGCGGAAGCCGTGGTCGAGGAGATCCGCAAGGCCGGCGGCACCGCGATGGCAGATGGCGCCGACGTCTCGAATTTCGAGCAGGTCACCGCCATGATCGAGCGCGCCACCAGGGAATGGGGCAGCGTTGATCTGATGTGCGCCAATGCCGGCATTTTGCGCGACAAATCGTTCGGCAAGATGGAAGCTGCCGATTTCCAGAAGGTGCTCGACGTGCACCTCGTCGGCACCTTCTACTGCTGCAAGGCGGCCTGGGCCGGCATGCGCGACCGCAATTACGGCCGCATCGTGCTGACAACCTCGTCCTCCGGGCTCTACGGCAATTTCGGCCAGGCCAATTACGGCGCGGCGAAATCCGGCATGGTCGGCCTGATGAATGTGCTCGCCGAGGAAGGCCGCAAGACCAACATCCGCGTCAACATCATCTCGCCGACGGCGGCGACCCGCATGACCGAAGAGCTGTTGCCGCCGCAGGCGCTGCAATTGATGAAGCCGAACGCGATCACGCCCGCCGTCGAATACATGCTGAGTGAGGACGCGCCGACCCGTACCATCATGGGCGCCGGCGCCGGTTCGTTTGCGGTGATCAAGATTTTGGAGAGCGAGGGCATCAACCTGCCGGAGTCCGAATGGACGCCGGATGCGGTTGCCGCGCACTTCACCGAGATCAGCGATATGTCGAAGGCCAAGGCCTTGCAGGGCGCGTTCGAGCAGACGCAGAAATACGTGGCGCAGGCCGCGGCGCGGGCGGGAATCAAGCTGTAGCCGCCGTCATTCCGACGAACCGGAATTCGCACTCTCCGTCATGGCCGGGCTTGTCCCGGCCATCCACGTCTTTGGCCCCACTCGCGCAGCCGTCCGTGGATGCCCGGGACAAGCCCGGGCATGACGACCTGTTCTTTGGTGTCCAGCCTGGCCTAAACTCCCGCCATGACATCTGTTGAATCCCACGTCGCCGTCGTCGGTGCCGGCCCCGCCGGGCTGATGGCGGCGGAGATGCTGGCGCAAGGCGGCGTTCGTGTCACCGTCTACGACGCCATGCCGTCCGCGGGCCGCAAATTCCTGATGGCCGGCCGCGGCGGGCTCAATCTCACCCACAGCGAGCAGTTAGCGGATTTCCTCACCCGCTACCGGGAAGCGATGCCGCATCTGCGCGCCGCAGTCGAAACGTTTCCGCCCGACGCGCTGCGCGACTGGAGCGCGGCACTCGGGCAGCTCACCTTCGTCGGCTCCAGCGGCCGCGTGTTTCCGAAGGCGTTCAAGGCCTCGCCCCTGCTGCGTGCCTGGCTGCGGCGACTCGATGCCGCCGGTGTGCGCTTTGCCTTTCGCCATCGCTGGATTGGATGGGAGGGGGAAGGGAAGTTACAATTTCAAACACCCGATGGCACGGCCGCCATTGCCGCGGACGCCACGGTGCTGGCGCTCGGCGGCGCAAGCTGGCCGCGGCTCGGGTCGGACGGTGGCTGGGTCGATATCCTCGCGGCAAAAAGCATTGCCGTCTCGAAGCTGCGGCCGGCCAATTCCGGGTTCACGGTCGCATGGTCCGATGTGTTCCGTGATCGTTTTGAGGGACAGCCGCTCAAGGGTGTGGCACTGACGATCGGTGCACACACGGTACGTGGTGAAGCGATGATCACACGCAGCGGCATCGAAGGTGGTGCGATCTATGCGCTGTCGGCGGAGCTGCGCGAGGCGGTGCTGGGTCTCGGGCAGGCGCGGCTTACGATCGCATTGCGGCCCGACCTCGACGCCGCCGCGCTGACCACGCGCCTGTCGGGCACGCGCGGCAAGCAATCGCTTGCGAACTTCCTGCGCAAGGCGGCGCAAGTGTCGCCGGTCGGAATCGGCCTGATGCAGGAGGCCGCCATCGCGTCCGGCCGGCCGCTGGCATCATTCTCGCCGGCCGATCTCGCGCAGCTGATCAATGCAATTCCGGTTCAGCTCACCGGCGTTGCGCCGATTGCCCGCGCGATCTCGACCGCAGGCGGAATTGGCTTAGACGAGCTCGACGAACACTTCATGCTGCGCGGTCTGCCCGGCACGTTTGCAGCCGGCGAGATGCTGGACTGGGAGGCGCCGACCGGCGGCTATCTGCTCCAGGCGTCGTTTGCGACGGGGGCCGCTGCGGGCAGGGGTGTTTTGAGGTGGCTAAGACGCTAACCACCGTCATTGCGAGCGTAGCGAAGCAATCCAGATTCTTTTCGCGGTGACAGTCTGGATTGCTTCGTCGCTTCGCTCCTCGCAATGACGATTGTGGAGGCCGCGCGCCTTACCGCAGCTTGCCCCGCGCCGCCACCGGCAGCGTGCCGATGATCTCGTCGCCGCGCACCATCACGACCTCGTCCATCATGTTGACGACAACGCAGACGTGGTTCGGCACGATGCGCACGACGTCGCCGACATTGGGCCGGGTGTTGCTGCGGGAGAGGTCGAGGAAGCCGTGTTCTTCTGCGAAACGCGCGATCTTGGCTTCGGGGTGCTCGAGGATCAGGCCGTGGCCGTCGAGCCCGCCGGTATCCGTCGTCAGCGTCTTGGAGCCGGCGTCGAGGATGCCGCGTTCGGGTGCGGCACGGCTGACCACCGTCGAATAGATGTGCAGCGCGCAGTCGTCCCAGGTGGCGGAGCCGGCCGCGACCTGCATGCGGTCGTTGTAGATGTAAGTGCCGAAGCGATGCTCGGTGCCGCCCTTGAGCTTGCCGATATTCTTCAGGTTCGGCGTGCCGCCGGTCGAGACGATGGTGGCCTCTAACCCGTGCGCGCGCACGCCGGCCAGCGCCTCGTCGAAAAACTTCTGCGCGTCAGCCCAGCCGGTCTCGGTCGGATACATCATGAAGCCGGCGAAGTGCAGCCCCTTGGACGCCGCGATCTCGCGTGCCAGCGCAATCGCTTCGGCCGGCGTCTCGACGCCCGCGCGCTTGCGCCCCGTGTCGCATTCGACCACGACCGAGAGCGGGCGGCCCGACGCGGCGGCAGCCTTCGGCAGGCCGGCGACGACCGTCGAATTGTCCGCGGCAACCGTCATGTTGGCCTTCGCCTGCAACGCGCCGAGACGCGCCATCTTTTCTTCACCCAAGAGATTGTAGCTGATCAGGATGTCGTCGATGCCGGCATTGGCCATGATCTCGGCCTCGCCGAGTTTCTGGCAGGTGATGCCCTTTGCGCCAGCCGCGACCTGCATCTTTGCGATCGTCGGATTCTTGTGCGTCTTGATGTGCGGCCGGTTGGCGACGCCGGCGTCATCGCAGGCCTTCTGGATGCGCGCGATGTTGCGCTCGACCTTGTCCATGTCGATGACGGCGCAGGGGGTGCCATATTCACGGGCGATTTTTGCGGCGAGGGGAGTGGTCATGGAAGTCTCTGAGTTGGCGCGCATTCTGATCGCAAAACCGGTGCCCACTTTTGCGGAATGCGCGCTAGGCCTGTTCAATCTCTTCGCGGAGCATTTCCAGTTCGAGCCAACGCTCTTCGGCGGCGGACAATTCGTCATGCGCCTTGGCGATGGCGGTGGAGGTGTCGTCGAATTTATTGCGATCTTTGACGTAGAGGTTGGGATCATCGAGCACGCGTTGCAGCCTGGCGATATCGGCGTGCAAGTTTTCCATCTTCTTCGGTAGGGTTTCAAGCGCGTGCTTCTCGTTGAAACTCAACCGCCGTTTTTGCGTGGCAGCAGGAGCCGCGGCCCGCTCTTCCTTCTTCTCCGCCGGGGCTTGCGCCCTTGCCGTCTCGCGCTTCAGGTCGGCGCCGCGCTGCGTCAGCATGTCGCTGTAGCCGCCGGCATATTCGATCCACTTGCCGTTGCCCTCGGGCGCGATCACTGAGGTGACGACGCGGTCGAGGAAGTCGCGGTCATGGCTGATCAGGATCACCGTGCCCTCGTAGTCACCGAGCATGTCTTCGAGTACGTCGAGCGTCTCGAGATCGAGATCATTGGTCGGCTCGTCCAGCACCAGCAGGTTCGACGGCTTTGCCAGCGCGCGGGCCAGCATCAGCCGGCCACGCTCGCCGCCCGAGAGTACTTCGAGCGGCGTGCCGCGTTGCTCCTGTGCAAACAGAAAGTCCTTCATGTAGCCGACGACGTGCTTCGGCTTGCCGCCGACCATGATCTGGTCGCCGCGACCGCCCGTCAGGGCTTCGGCAAGCGTCGATTTTGGATCGAGGCTTTCGCGGTGCTGGTCGAGCGTGGCCATCTCCAGGTTGGCGCCGAGCCGTATCGTGCCGGAGTCCGGCTGCGCGCCGCCGGTGAGGAGATTGACCAGCGTGGTCTTGCCGGCGCCGTTCGGCCCGATGATGCCGAGCCGGTCGCCGCGCTGGATGCGGGTGGAGAAATTGTCGACGATCATGCGCTCGCCAAAAGCCTTGGTGACGCCCTTGGCCTCGATCACCAGCTTGCCGGATTGCTCCGCTTCTGCGGCAGCCAGATTGGCGCCGCCGGCCGTCCCGCGATAATTGCGGCGCTGATCGCGCAGCGCGTGCAGATTGCCGAGCCGCTTGACGTTGCGTTTGCGCCGGCCGGAGACGCCGTGACGCAGCCAATGCTCCTCGTCGACGATCTTGCGGTCGAGCTTGTGCTGATCGCGCTCTTCCTCCGCCAGCACCTCGTCGCGCCAGGTCTCGAACGACGCAAAGCCGCGGTCGATCTGCTTGATCCTGCCGCGGTCGAGCCAGGCGGTGGCGCGCGAGAGATTCGTGAGGAAGCGGCGGTCGTGGCTGATCAGCACCAGCGCGCTGCGGCGGCTGTCGAGCTCCTTTTCCAGCCACTCGATCGTGGAGAGATCCAGATGGTTGGTTGGCTCGTCCAGCAGCAGAATGTCGGGAGAGGGCGCCAGCACGCATGCGAGGGCCGCGCGACGTGCCTCGCCGCCGGAGAGGTTTTCGGGACTCTCGTTGCCGGTGAGCTCGAGCTGCTCCAGCAAATAGCGCGCCTGGTATGGATCGTCGCCCGGCGCGAGGCCCGCCTCGACATAGGCAAGCGTGGTCTTGTGGTCGCCGAAATCCGGCTCCTGCTGCAAATAGCGAACGGTCGCGCCGGGCTGGACGAAGCGCGTGCCGCCGTCGGGCTCGACGATGCCGGCGGCGATCTTCAGCAGCGTCGATTTGCCGGAGCCGTTGCGGCCGATCAGGCAGACGCGTTCGCCTGCCGCGACATTGAGCTCGACGCCGCTCAGCAGCGGCGTGCCGCCAAAGGTCAGCTTGATGTCTTTCAACTGGATCAGCGGCGGCGCCATCGTCAGCTCTGGCTCGTTACGGCCTGGTCGGCGCGGCGGCGCTGGATCCGGCGCAGCGTCTGGTCGAGCGCCGAGAGGAACGTCGAGCGGTCGCGCGGCGCAAACGATCTTGGGCCGCCGGTGACCTCGCCCGCGGAACGCAAATCCGTCATCAGGTTGCGGACCGCGAGCGTCATCCCGATCGACTCCTCCGTAAACGGTTTTCCGTTCGGCGCGATCACGTCGGCGCCTGCCTTTACGCAGCGGCTCGCCAGTGGAATGTCGGAGGTGACGACGATGTCGCCGGGGCCCGCGCGCTCAGCGATCCAGTCGTCAGCCGCGTCCATGCCGGCGCCGGCCGCGATCCGCTCGATCAGGGGATCCTGGGGCACG
The DNA here is from genome assembly GCF_040548375.1 of Bradyrhizobium sp. F1.4.3. NCBI lineage: Bacteria > Pseudomonadati > Pseudomonadota > Alphaproteobacteria > Hyphomicrobiales > Nitrobacteraceae > Bradyrhizobium > Bradyrhizobium sp. F1.4.3. The sequence continues at coordinate 798,604 of NZ_JBEPRN010000001.1, read as the reverse complement.
CGAATGAAGTTGCCGGCGACCACGCTCACGGGCACGCCATGCCGGGTCGCGACACGGTAGATCTCGTCCTTCACCGGACAGGCATCGGCGTCGACATAGATGCGGGTGGGGGTGTCAGTCATTCGCGGCGTGGTACCCCATTCGGGCGCCAAATGCGAGGGGATTGACCCCGGTTCCTCAGGGCCTACGATCGGCCGCGAAATAACAAAAATACAGGGAAGGCCAAGCCATGCCGAACCGGCTCGAAACCTACTGCGTCGATGCCTACAACACGGCCAAGCAGTCCGAAAACAAGATGCATGACGACACGGTGGCGCGCCGCTTCGGCTTTTCCGGCGGCTTGGTGCCCGGTGTCGATGTCTTCGCGTATATGATGCATGTGCCGGTCGCCCGCTGGGGCCGTGATTTCCTCGCGCGCGGGCTGATCGAGGCGCGCTTCGTCAAGCCGGTCTATGATGGCGAGACGGCCGATGTCGATGCGACCGAGCACAATGGTCTGCTCACAATCGAGGTATTCAGCCGCAGCGAGCTGTGTGCCACAGGCACGGCCTCGCTGCTGGCGGCCGCGCCCGAGGTCTCGTTGAACGACTATGTCGAGGTCCCTACGGTGGCTGAGCGCAAGCCGGTCAGCCCGGCCACTTTCGAGGCCGGCAAATGGCTCGGCACGATGCCGCGCCGCTGGGCGGGGCAGGACGCGGCCAACTATCTCGCCGATATCAGGGAAACCGATCCGATTTTTGCGCATGAAGGGCTTGGCCATCCCGGCCTGATCCAGCGGGTCATGAATCGCGTGCTGGTCGACAACACCATTCTGGGCCCGTGGATCCATGTCGGCAGCCGGATGCAGCTATTGTCGCCAGCGCGCGTCGGCGACGAGATCACCGCGCGGGCGAAAGTCACCGCGAACTACGAGAAGAAGGGCCACCGCTTCGTCGAGCTCGACGCGCTGGTGGTCGCCAACGGCACGACGCCGCTGGCACATTGCCAGCACATCGCAATCTACCAGCCGCGTGAGCAAGCGGCGGCGTAGGCGGAAATAGGCACATCGTCACCACATCGTCATGCCCGGGCATGTCCCGGGCATCCACGTTCTTGGTGCCTCACGGCGCGGATGGCCGGGACAAGCCCGGCCATGACGACGGAGAGAGCGCCCCTTATGCCGCCGTCCCCTTCGCATCCTGGATCGCGCGCCAGACGCGCTCCGGCGTCAGTGGCATGTCGATGTGCTTGATGCCGTAGTCGGAGAGCGCATCGACCACGGCATTCACCACCGTCGACAGGCTGCCGGCGCAGCCGGCTTCGCCGCAGCCCTTGGTGCCGAGCGGATTGCTCTTGGCCGGCACTGGGTGATCGCCGACCGCCATGAACGGCACGTCCTCGGCGCGGGGCAGGGCATAGTCCATCAGCGAGCCCGTGATCGGCTGGCCGCTCTCGTCGTAGCGGACATGCTCCATCAGCGCTTGTCCAATGCCCTGGACGACGCCGCCATGGAGCTGGCCCTCGACCAGCAGCGGGTTGATCACCGTGCCGAAATCGTTGACCGCACTGTAGCGCACGATCTGCACCACGCCGGTGTCGGGATCGACCTCGACCTCGGCGACATGGCAGCCGTTCGGGAAGGCCGACGGCACCGGCTCGCTGGTGTGGTCGACGTCGAGGCTATCGGGCACGCCGTCCGGCACCTTGCCGTCATGCAGGCGTTTTGCCAGCTCCATGATGTCGATGCTGCGGTCAGTGCCGGCGATCGTAAAGCTGCCGTCGGCGAACTCGATGTCGGCCTCGGAGGCCTCCAGCATATGCGCGGCGGCGCGCTTGCCCTTCTCGATCACGAGCTTTGATGATTCCACGATGGCTTGTCCGGTCGCGGTGATCGAGCGCGAGCCGCCGGTGCCGTTGCCGGTGTGGACGATGTCGCTGTCGCCCTGGACGAGCTTGACGCTCTCGAAGGGGATTCCGAGCTGCGCGCACAGCACCTGGGCGAACGGCGTGGCATGGCCCTGGCCGTAGTCGAGCGTGCCGGTGACGAGCTGCACGCTGCCATCGGGATCGAACACGATCTTGCCGAGCTCGGGGCTCGGCGGCGCGGTGACCTCGAGATAGGAGCCGACGGCGATGCCGCGCAGCTTGCCGGCCTTCCGGCTCTCCTTCTTGCGCTTGGCAAAATTCTCGTGGTCGGAGATTTCGAGCGCCTTGTTGAACACCGCCTGGAAGTCGCCGCTGTCATAGGTGACGCCGGAGGAAGCCGGGAACGGCATCTGGTTCGGCTTGATGAAGTTGCGCTTGCGCAAGGTCAGCCGGTTGATGCCCATCTCGTCGGCGGCGCGGTCGATCAGCCGCTCCATGTAGTAGTTCGCCTCGGGCCGGCCGGCACCGCGATAGGCGCCCATCAGCGTGGTGTTGGTCAGGACCGTCTTGATGTCGACGCCCATCAGCGGCGTGCGATAGACGCTGGAAAAGTTCTTGCCGGTGTTGAGCGAGAGCGGCCCCGGCGAAACACCGGTGATGTAGGCGCCGAGATTGCCGTAGCCGGACAGCTTTGCCGCGAGGAAGTGCCCTTCGGCGTCCAGCGCGAGTTCAGCGCGAATCCTCTGCGCGCGGCCGTGGCTGTCGGAGAGGAAGCTGGTCGAGCGTTCGTCGAGCCATTTGACCGGCCGTCCCAGCGCCTTGGCCGCATACAGGATACACATGTACTCGGGATAGTTGACGTTCTTCATCCCGAAGGAGCCGCCGACATTGGCGGTGAGGATGCGTACCTTCTCGTTCGGCACCTTCAGGTTCTTGGCGAGGTTGGCGCGGTTGCCGGCGACGCCCTGCGTCGGCATCTGGATCGTGTAGCGCTCGGTGGTCTTGTCGTAGGAAGCAAGCCCTACGCGCGGCTCCATCGAGACCACGGCGACGCGGGTGTTCTCGATGTCGACCTTGGTGACATGGGCGGCGGCGGCGAAGGCCGCATTCACCTTCTCCATGTCGCCATAGTGGTAATCGAGCGCGACATTGTTGGGGATGTGGTCGTAAAGCTGCGGCGCGCCGGGCTGGGCGGCTTCCTCGGGATCCGTCACTGCCGGCAGCGGTGCGATGTCGACTTCGACCGCCTCGGCCGCGTCGCGTGCCTGCGCCAAGGTCTCCGCCACCACGAAGGCGACGGGATCGCCGACGAAGCGGACCTTGTCGGTTGCCAGCGGCTGGCGGTTGGTCTGGAGCAGGGGCGAGCCATCGCGGCTCTTCAGCGGCAGGCCGCAGGTGAAGGGGCCATAGCCGGCGGCGTCGAGCTCAGTGCCGGTCCACACCCCCAGCACGCCCGGCATTGCCCTGGCGGCGTCGGTGCCGATGCCGCGGATGATTCCGTGGGCATGGGTCGAGCGCACGACCACGGCATGGGCCTGGCCTGGCAGGTTGAAATCGTCGGTATAGCGGCCCTTGCCGCGGACCAGCGTGTCGTCCTCCTTGCGGCGGACCGGCTGCCCGACGCCGTATTTTTGCAGTGCAATAGCGTTCTCGAGCGTGGATGATTTGGTGTGTTCTTGCATGGAGATGACCTGAAATGCCGGCAATTGCGCGTTTTGTGGGCGCCTAGGGGACCGGACTCCCTTCAGATAACCCACCGACCCGTTCACGACAACGCACGAATGGGCATGGTCCTATGTGATGCGTTGTTGCGCAGGGCTGACGCGCTGCTAATGTTTCAGGCGAAAAAGCAATTCCAGATCGGCCCAACCGGCCGCGGAAAGACAGTTTGTATGAATGACCACACGCGGCTCCGCGACGGCCTTGCGCCGCACGGTGAGCTCGAGGGGTCGATGGCGGCGGTGGCGTTGGCCCCCGAACCGGCCGTCGCCGCGCAAGCGCCGGGAACCGGCGTCTACGCGGCACTAGACCTCGGCACCAACAATTGCAGGCTCCTGATCGCCTGCCCGACCAGCGACGGCTTTCGCGTGGTCGATTCCTTCTCGCGCATCATCCGTCTCGGCGAGGGGGTCTCGGCGACCGGCTGCATCAGCGAGGCCGCGATCGAACGCGCCATCGTCGCGCTCAGCATCTGCCGCGACAAGATCAATCTGCGCAAAGCACGAAGGCTGCGGCTGATCGCCACCGAAGCCTGCCGTGCGGCTTCGAACGCGGAAGGCTTTCGCAGCCGCGTCGCGGCCGAGACCGGGATCGAGCTCGAGGTGATCAACCGGGAGACCGAGGCGGCGCTGGCCGTGCTCGGGTGCTCGCCGCTGGTCGACCCCAGGGGACGCGGCGCTATCCTGTTCGACATCGGCGGCGGCTCGACCGAGTTGGTGCGGATCGAGCGCGATCCGCAAAATCCGGAGGCGCGCATCAAAGCCTGGATGTCGATCCCGCTTGGCGTGGTGACGCTCGCCGAGCAGTTCGGCGGCCGCGACGTGACGCCGGAGATCTATGCCGCGATGGAGCAGGAGGTCGCGAACCACGTCGCGCCGTTCGCGGAACAGCATGGCGGAGATCTTGCCGAAATGCATCTGCTCGGCACCTCCGGCACCGTGACGACGCTAGCCGGTATCCACCTCAATCTCCCGCGCTACGACCGTCGCCGCATCGACAGCATCTGGATGAACGATACCGACATCACCGCGACCATCAGCAAGCTGCTTGGCATGAGCTATGAGGAGCGCGCGAACAACAGTTGCATCAGCTTTGAGCGCGCCGATCTCGTGCTGGCCGGCTGCGCCATCCTCGATGCGATTCGGCGCGCCTTTCCGCTGCCGCGCCTGCGCGTCGCCGACCGCGGCCTGCGCGAAGGCATGCTGGTCGAGATGATGCGCGAGGACGGCGCGCTCAGGAGCTGGTGAGATGGCCAAGGACACCACCGGCCGCTTGCACGTCCAGGTCAAGACCGGCGGCAAGCGCAAATTGTCGTCGAAGCTCTGGCTGGAACGGCAGCTCAACGACCCCTATGTGGTCAAGGCCAAGGCGCTGGGCTATCGCTCGCGCGCCGCTTTCAAGCTGCTCGAGATCGACGACAAATATCGCCTGCTGAAGCCCGGCATGGCGGTGGTCGACCTCGGTGCCGCGCCCGGCGGCTGGAGCCAGATCGCCGCCAAGCGCGTCGGCTCGGTGGACGGCAAGGGCAAGGTCGTTGCGATCGACCTGCTGGAGATGCCGGAGATTGCCGGCGTCGACTTCGCACAGCTCGATTTCATGGACAACGACGCCCCTGCGAGGCTCAAGGCAATGCTCGGCGGCGGCGCCGACTTTGTGATGTCCGACATGGCCGCCAACACCACCGGTCACCGCAAGACCGACCAGCTCCGCATCGTCGGCCTGATCGAGACCGCAGCCGCCTTTGCCTGCGACGTGCTGAAGCCGGGCGGTACGTTCCTGGCCAAGGCGTTCCAGAGCGGCGCCGACGCCGACCTGCTCGCACAGCTCAAGCGCGACTTTGCGACGGTGCGTCACGTCAAGCCGGCGGCAAGCCGGCAGGATTCGTCCGAGCGCTACGTGCTGGCGACGGGGTTTCGTGGGACTTCATAGTCAATTTCCGCTGTCGTCCCGGCGAAGGCCGGGACCCATAACCACAGGCAGATGTGATTGCGGGGACTCGGAGCTACCGCTCTCGTGCAACGACTGCTCCCTGGGGTTATGGATCCCGGCCTTCGCCGGGAAGACACCGAGCGTATTGCGCCGCTAGCGCAACTACCCTAGCCGTTGATCCCGCACGTCCTGCGTATCCTCGGTCGCGGCCTTGACGGCCGCCGTGGCCGCGCCCTTGCCCGCACCTTTACGGCTCGCGATCTCCACCGCCTTGCGGCCGGAGATCTCGTGGCCGGCGTCGTCGGGCATCTGCCAGAAGAACCAGCTCGACACCGCCGAGGTCAGCGCGACGACGACGAAGGCCGGCGCGAACACGGTGGCGTTGAGTTCGCTGACGTGGCTGAGCCACATCGTGGTTTCCACCGAGGCGGCGCCGACGGCGACGCCGGCGGAGACCGCGAGCTGCTGGTTGACGCTGACGAGCGTGGTGGCGCGGCTCATTTGCGCGCTCTCGACTTCGGCATAGGCGACCGTGTTGATCGCGGTGAACTCGAGCGAGCGGAAGAAGCCGCCGACCACCAGGATGATCATGATGATCAGCAGCGGCGTGGTCACCGTGAACAGCGCGCAGGCGGCCAGGAAGACTGCGCTGATGATCGCGTTCACCGTCATCAAATTGCGGAAACCGAAGGTGCGGATGATGCGGGCGGCCAGCGTTTTCATGCCCATGGCGCCGAGCGAGGAGGCGAAGGTGACAAGGCCCGAACGGAACGGTGACAGACCGAAGCCGATCTGCATCAGGAGCGGTAGCAGGAAGGGCAGGGCACCGATGCCGAGCCGGAACAGGAATCCGCCGAGAATCGCCGCCCGCAGCGTGGCGAGATTCAGTAGCGAGAAGTCGAGCACCGGCGATCCCGTCCGCCGGGCGTGAATGACGTACAGCGTCATCGAGATCGACCCGCCCGCGATCAACGCGGCGACGGTGCTCCAGGGCAGCAGATTGAGGCCGGCCACCGACAGGCCGAACGCGATGCCTGCGAGCCCGAGGCCTGCGAGCACCATGCCGTAGAGATCGAACGGCTCTCGTTCCTCGCTCTTGATAGGATCGATGAAGCGCAAGGCCATGACGATGCCGAGCAGCCCGATCGGAATATTGATCAGGAAGATCCAGTGCCAGGACGCGTAAGTCGTGATGAAGCCGCCGAGCGGCGGCCCGATCAGCGGACCGATCAGCGCAGGGACCGTCACCCACGCCATCGCATTGACCAGCGCGCTCTTGTCGACCGAGCGCAGCAGCACCAGGCGCCCGACCGGGGTCATCATCGCCCCGCCCATGCCCTGGAGGATGCGCGCGAACACGAAGTCGGTGACCGAGGTCGAGAGCGCGCAGCCGACCGAGCCGACCATGAAGACGCCGACCGCGATCGCGAACACCATCCGCGCGCCGAATCGGTCGGCGGTCCAGCCGCTCGCCGGGATGAACACCGCCAGCGACAGCAGGTAGGACGTGATCGCGAGCTTCAGCGTCAGCGGGCTGGTGCCGATGTCGGCCGCGATCGCCGGCAGCGAGGTGGCGATCACGGTGGAGTCCATGTTCTCCATGAAGAGAGCAGTGGCCACGATCAGCGGAATGATGCGTTGCTTGTCGACCATGACAGATTGGTAATCAAAATTGGAAGGAAGGGCGGAGTTGCGGCTTATCATCGCCACTCGGCCGCGACCATTGCGGATCAACGCATAGCACCTAAATCCTGGCACCTAAATCCTGCGTAACAACGGTGTGACCCCGAAAGTGGTTGCGCCGGCTGCCGGAGATCCCGCGATGATCTACATCCTTGTCGCGCTTCTGCCGCCACGACGCGCGAGCGGGCAGGGCCTCTCTGGGGCTCGCGACTTCGTCGCGCCCCGGAATGACGGCGGGCGGGCCGCCGCCCAGCCACCCTACGTTGAACCGGCTATCAACGCTGAATTTACGTAAAAAGCCTGTGCATGGCTGGCCAGCGGTCCGAATTGCTTTGATTCGTCACCCGGCCGTGCTATCGACCCGCGTCAACCCCACCGATGGGCTCCGATTCTCCGGCGATGCCGCAAGGTACGCCGAGGACGGCGCTCATCCATAATTATTTGCGGCAGGGCCGCAGGAAGGAGTTGGCATATGGCCACGGTGCAACTTCAGGGCATCCGCGAAGCCCTTACGTTCGACGACGTGCTGTTGAAGCCGGGCCTTTCGGACGTCATGCCGGGCGAGGTCGACATCCGCTCCCGCGTCACCCGCGCCATTCCGCTCAACATCCCGATCATGGCCTCCGCCATGGATACCGTCACCGAGGCGCGCATGGCGATCGCCATGGCGCAGGCCGGCGGTCTCGGCGTCATCCACCGCAATTTCGATCCCGAAGGCCAGGCCGCCCAGGTGCGGCAGGTCAAGCGTTACGAGTCGGGCATGGTGGTGAACCCGCTCACCATCAGCCCCGAGGCCACACTCGACGACGCGCTCAAGCTGATGAGCGATCACGGCATCTCCGGCATTCCTGTCGTTACCGGCGCCAGCAAGTCTACGCCGGGCAAGCTGGTCGGCATCCTCACCAACCGCGACGTGCGCTTTGCGACCGACCGGCGGCAAAAAGTCTCCGAGCTGATGACGCATGAAAATCTCGTCACTGTGCGCGAGAATGTCAGTCAGGACGAAGCCAAGCGGATGCTTCACCATCATCGCATCGAGAAGCTGCTCGTGGTCGACGATCAGTATCGCTGCGTTGGCTTGATCACCGTGAAGGACATCGAGAAGGCGGTCGCCCATCCGCTCGCCTGCAAGGACGCGCAGGGCCGCCTGCGGGTTGCCGCCGCCACCACCGTCGGTGACACCGGCTTCGAACGCACCGAGCGGCTGATCGATGCCGGCGTCGACCTCGTCGTTGTCGACACCGCGCACGGCCATTCACGCCACGTGCTGCACGCGGTGAACCGCATCAAGCGTCTATCCAACTCGGTGCAGGTCGTCGCCGGCAATGTCGCAACCGCCGAGGGCGCGCAGGCGCTGATCGACGCGGGCGCCGACTGCATCAAGGTCGGCATCGGTCCGGGCTCGATCTGCACCACGCGCATCGTCGCCGGCGTCGGCGTGCCGCAGCTCACCGCGATCATGGACGCGGTGGAAGCGGCCAAGAAGTCCGACATTCCCGTCATCGCCGATGGCGGGATCAAGTTCTCTGGCGACCTTGCCAAGGCACTCGCCGCTGGCGCCGACATCGCGATGGTCGGCTCGCTGCTCGCCGGCACCGACGAGACGCCGGGCGAAGTGTTTTTGTGGCAGGGCCGTTCCTACAAGGCCTATCGCGGCATGGGTTCGGTCGGCGCGATGGCGCGCGGCTCGGCCGACCGCTACTTCCAGCAGGACATCAAGGACGCGCTCAAGCTCGTGCCCGAGGGCATCGAGGGCCAGGTGCCCTACAAGGGCCCGGTCGGCAACGTCATGCACCAGCTCGCCGGCGGCCTGCGCGCCGCGATGGGTTATGTCGGTGCGCGTGACCTGAACGAGCTGCACAACAAGGCGCAGTTCGTCCGCATCACCGGGGCCGGCCTGCGCGAAAGCCACGTCCACGACGTGACCATCACGCGCGAGGCGCCGAACTATCCGGGCGGGGGTTAGGCATCACGGTCTCGCTCGATCGCTCCGCTCTCTCCTTCGTCATGGCCGGGCTTGACCCGGCCATCCACGTCTTGGGCCTCGCTCCACAGCTCGTGGATGCCCGGGTCAAGCCCGGGCATGACGACGGAGAGTGACGCGCCAGATTTCCCCAACGCGTCAGCCGACAGACATCAGCCACCACGCTCCACCGCTTTTGTATTGACGCGCTCCGCTCCCTCCGCTTCCGTTCGCGCTCGAAAGACAATCCGGAGGAAGCCACCATGTCCCAAGCAAAACGCATCGTTCTCGCTGCGCGTCCCGTCGGCGAGCCCAAGCAGTCCGATTTCCGCATTGAGGAAGTCGCGATCCCGACGCCGGGACAGGGCGAAGTCCTGCTGCGCACGGTCTGGCTCTCGCTCGATCCCTATATGCGCGGGCGCATGAGTGACGGTCCGTCCTACGCGACGCCGGTGCCAGTCGGCGGCGTGATGGAAGCCGGTACGGTCTGCGAAGTCGCCGCCTCCAACAATCCGAACTTCGCCAGAGGCGACATCGTGCTTTCGCGCGCGGGTTGGCAAACGCATGCGATCTCGGACGGCAAGGGGCTCGCGAAGGTCGATCCGAAACTCGCGCCGATCTCGACCGCCATCGGCGTGCTCGGCATGCCCGGCATGACCGCGTACACGGGCCTGCTCGACATCGGCAAGCCGCAGGCCGGCGAGACCGTCGTCGTCGCCGGTGCCTCCGGTGCGGTCGGCTCGGCCGTGGGCCAGATCGCGAAGATCAAGGGCGCACGCGCGGTTGGAATTGCCGGCGGCAAGGACAAGTGCGACTACGTCGTGAAAGAGCTGGGCTTCGATGCCTGCATCGATCACCGCGATCCCGACCTCGCGGCCAAGCTGAAGGACGCCTGCCCGAAGGGCATCGATGTCTATTTCGAGAATGTCGGCGGCGCGGTGTTCGAAGCTGTCTTCCCGCTGCTCAATGCGTTCGCGCGCGTGCCGGTCTGCGGCCTGATCGCCCATTACAACGACACCGAGGCCAAGCCGCCGAAATGGGCGGCGTCCATGATGCGCGCGACGCTGACCAAGCGGCTGACCTTCCGCGGCTTCATCGTCTCGGATTTCGCCGCCCGCCACGGCGACTTCCTGCGCGACATGTCGGCCTGGGTCCGCGACGGCAAGGTGAAATACAAGGAGTTCGTCACCGAAGGGCTGGAAAGCGCGCCCGGCGCCTTCATGGGGCTCCTGAAGGGCGCCAATTTCGGCAAGCAGCTGGTGCGGGTCGGTCCGGACAAGGCCTAGTTGCACCGGCGTCACACTCCGGGCATCGATGGTTAACAAAGAGTCACCGATCGGCCACACCCGCCCGTAAAACCCGCAGGTGTGACCGCTCATTCATTGACCTTCGGGCCAAGGCATTGAATCATCGCGCATATTTTGGGTGTTGCGATGTTAGAGATCGGTATTTTCTGCGTAATCCTGCTGGCCACCGGCTATTGGGCGACCATGTTCTTCATGAGCCGTCGCGACGACGTCATCCATGGCAAGTTCGTGCATAGCGAGGACAATGGCGAACTCGCGCAGGCGGCGATGCCGACGCCTCCGCCGCCATTTCCGAGGCGTCCGGTCAAGGCGGCCGAGCCGGCCCACGACCTGCATGCCAATGACGATTTGGCGAAGCCGGTGAACAGCGAGGCGTTGCGGTCATTGCTCGCCGCGATCCAGCAGGACCTCAAGAGCGTCGCCTGACGACCGTCGCTAGTGCGCGCCACCCATCTGGGCGAAGAGCTCTTCGATATCGATATCGACCTGGCCGGCCGCCCTGAGGTGGCGGACTTCAAAACTGTCGGGCTGGAAGCAGTATTCGACCAGGCCCGTCTCCTTGATCGCGATCCGGTCCTGGCGTGCGTCATTGATCTTGAAGCCGGCTGACGGCGCCCAGACGTGGCGCGTATGGCGAAACGTGAAGTCGCGGCGCTGGTGCACGTGGCCGCTGGCGATGAGGCGCAGATCGACATTTGAAAACATCTCGATCAATCGCGCGCGCGCCGGCTGCGGCACGTAGCGGATCGAGGTTTCCGGGGTTTCCGGATCGCCGGGCAGGTTGAGAAACACCGGCTTGTGCAGGAACATTGCGACCGGCTTGCCATTCGTGCGTGCGATTTCCGAGGCCAACCAATCGAACTGCTCGGCCTCGAAGGCGAGTCCTGAATTCATCACCAGCGAGTTGAGGCCGATGAAGCGCCAGCCGGCCGCCTCGAACGACCAATGGTCCTCACCGACGATGTCGCGGAATTGCTGCCGGTGCGCTTCCTCAACAGGCGGCTTGGGCGCCGGCCCGATCGCGGTCGGATTGTCGCCGATGTCGTGATTGCCCGGCAGGTAGCGGCAGGCGACGGGCAGGGCGTCGTGCAGGCTCTTGGCGAATTCAACATCGTCGCGGCTGGTCGGCCCGTCGAATGAGACGTCGCCGGTGTTGATGACGAGATCGGGCCTGCCGGCGTCGATGTGCTCGCAGACGCGGTGGAAGTTCGCGACCAGGCCGGGAAATCGCTGGCCAAGATGCGTGTCGGAAATCTGTGTCAGGCGGAATTCGGACATGGGGCCAGCATACCGGTTGTCGCGCGTCGGAACGATGACGGCCCGGGCATGCATCGCAATGAACAAAGTTTAAAACACGCGGTAGCGGATCGTGTAAGCGCCGGCCAGCGCCGACATCAGGAGGCCGAGCTGACCGTCAGCGGATTCGGTCAAAAGGCCGATCCTGCTGGACAGGGTGTTCAATGGCGGTAGCTCGCCTTGCGGCCCCAGGGGGCCAAAATCGCTTTAACTATCGGCAGTTGGTCGTCCCATCGGGAACGCCGGTTCAACTGGTTGATTGCCAGGGGCAACCGTGACGGCTAATGGACGGTGCGGCGGCTCAGGCCGGATGGGAAAAATTCCAATGTCCGTTCAGATGGTTTTGCTGCCGGTCTTCGTGCAGGTCGGGCTCACCTTCGCGCTTCTGATCGGGATGGTATTGGGGCGCCGGCGGGCGCTCGTCTCGGGCGAGACCAAGAGCCGCGATATTGCGCTGGGCGAGCCGAACTGGCCGAAGGGCGCCACACAATTCGCCAATTGCTACCGCAATCAGTTCGAACTGCCGGTGCTGTTCTACGCCCTGATCGCGCTGGCGCTGCCCTTGCGCCATGCTGACCTCTTCATCGTGCTGATGTCCTGGGTGTTCGTGGTGACGCGCTTTGCCCATGCAGGCGTCTTCGTCTCCTCGAATGATCTCGGCCGGCGCTCGACGGTCTGGCTCGCCAGCGTACTCGTGCTGCTCGCGATGTGGATCTACTTCGCACTCAAGATTTTGTTGCTGATCTGACGGTTAGCCGTCCGATCCGATCTGAAAGATTCAAATGACTCCTGCTGCCCGGCTGTCCGCGGCCATCGAACTGATCGACACCATCGAGCGCGACCGCGTGCCCGCGGCGAAGGCGCTGAAGGAGTGGGGCACCGCGCACCGCTTCGCCGGCTCCGGCGACCGCGCGGCCATCGCCGGCCTCGTCTGGGACGTGCTGCGGCGATTCTCCTCCAGCGCCCATCTGATGGACGCCGACACCGCGCGGGCGCGGCTGATCGGCATGCTGCGCCTCGAGCGCAACATGGACACCGCCACCATGGGCGCGCTGTTCGACGGCAGCCGGTTTGCGCCGGCGCCGCTGACGGAGGCCGAAGAGGCCGCGCTCGCCTCGCGTTCCCTGAAGGATGCGTCCGCCGCGATCGCGGGCGACTATCCGGAGTGGCTCGATTCCCATCTGGCAAAAGTGTTCGGCGAGGACCGCGTCGCGGAGGCGGCCGCGATGGCCAGCCGGGCGCCGCTGGACCTGCGCGTCAACACGCTAAAGTCCAATCGCGACAAGGTGCTGCGGGCGCTTGCTCATCTTCATGCGAAACCGACGCGTTGGTCGGCAACCGGCCTGCGCATCGAGCTTTCGGCCGACGCGCGCAATCCCGGCATCCAGGCGGAAGAGGATTTCATCAAGGGCGCGGTTGAAGTGCAGGATGAAGGATCGCAGCTTGCGGCCGCTTTGACTGCGGCAAAACCCGGCGAGCAGGTGATCGATCTCTGCGCCGGCGCGGGCGGCAAGACGCTGGCGCTTGCCGCGATGATGCAGGGCAAGGGCCGGCTGATCGCGACCGACAGCGACAAGCGGCAGCTTGCGCCGATCCATGAACGGCTGTCGCGCGCCGGCGTCCACAACGCCGATGTCCGCACGCCGAAGGGCGACGCAGATCCGCTTGCCGACATCCGCGCCTCCGCCGACCTCGTCGTGATCGACGCGCCCTGCACGGGAACCGGCACCTGGCGCCGCAACCCCGACGCCAAATGGCGCATGCGCCCGGGCGCGCTGGAGATCCGCCTCAAGGACCAGACCGAGGTGCTGGAGCGCGCCGTGCCGCTGGTGCAAGCCGGCGGCCGCATCGCCTACATCACCTGCTCGGTGCTGTCCGAGGAGAATGGCGAGCAGGTGAGGGCGTTCGTCGCGCGGCATCCCGAGTTTGCGGTGGTGCCGCCCGAGCAGACCGCAAGCGTGCTCTGGGACAAGGCCGAGGAGTTTGCGCAGGCCGCGCTGCAATCAGCCGAAGGCTGGCTGATGACGCCGCGGCGTACCGGCACCGATGGGTTCTTCGTGTCGGTGTTGAAGAAGATTGCGTGAACTCTCTCCGTCATCCCCCATTGCGCAATCGGGGCGCCCGTAGGGCGAGCCCGGAGTCCATCGCGCGGCGTACTCTGCCGTTCGATGGATTCCGGGCTCTCGCTTCGCGAGCCCCGGACTGACGAACTCCATCCCTTACAAACAAAAACCCCGCCACCGATGTCTCGGTGGCGGGGTCTGGGGAATCCTACGATCTGCCGGTACGTCCGCGGTCAAATCGCGAGGTGCGCGGTCAACTAGCCGGCGCGGAGGTTGTCAGCCGAAGACTTGCCGCTGCGGCGGTCCGCGACGATGTCGAACGAAACCTTCTGGCCCTCGTTGAGGGTGCTCAGACCAGCGCGCTCAACGGCGCTGATGTGAACGAAGACGTCCTTGTCGCCGTTGTCCGGCTGGATGAAACCAAAACCCTTTTGGTTGTTGAACCACTTCACGGTACCCATTGCCATAGTCATTTCCTTTCATAGACGATGCACTCAGGGGGACAAATGCGCAAATTCTTGCGCCCATCGTCCCGGTTGGTCGATTTTGGAGAAATACCTGAAACGTGCTCGTCCATTGGAAATGAGACGGAGCGGCCCAGTCGTTCGGCCAAGGATCGATGCTTGATAATATACCGATTTAATAGGGCGAGTTCAAGGCGGTGCGCGCTGGCAGCGAACCTAGCGGGCTTTGCTATTTTGCGCTGCACACCGACAGGCCGGAGGTTCCGTCAATCCACGATGAACAGCGTCGCGCCGACAGCCGTCGACGAGCGATGCGCGGCGTCGCCGAAATCGGAGACCTGGTAGCTCATCCCCGGCGTGAGCTTGAACTTGCGCCCGTCGCGCAGCTCGCTGTCGAGCTCGCCGTGCAGCACGTAGAGCACGTGGCCCCGGTCGCACCAGTGATCGGCGAGATAGCCCGGCGAATACTCGACCATCCGCACGCGGAGCTCGCCGATGTTCAACGTCCGCCACTTGGCCTCGCCAGTTTCGCCCGGATGCACCGTCGGCGCAATCTGGCTCCAGTCGGTGACGGTGAAGGGGGAGGTAGGGAGTTTCATGGCGGGGGTCCTGTCTCGGCGTGTGCGGTGGTTTTGTTAGCGTATGCTTCCGCCGCGGTCCTCATTTTTGCTAGTGCGTCAGTGCACAATCCGCCGGCACCTGCGTCCTGCTTGCGATGATGACCCAGACCAGCAGGGCAGCGGCGCTGATCCCGGCGCCGAGCACACAGACGCCAGTCCAGCCGGCCATCGCATACACAATCGTCGACGAGATTGCGCCAACCGCGCTACCGATCGAGTAGAATACCATGTAGCCCCCGACCACCCGGCTCGCCGCATCGGGTCGCGCAGCGACGATCAGGCTCTGGCTCGTCACATGCACGGCCTGGAGCCCGAAATCCAGCATGATCACGCCCGCAACGACAAACCAGAGCGAGGCCTGGAGGCAGGCGATCGGGGCCCAGGCGGCCAGCATCAGCATCAGCGACAGCCCGGTGGTGCGCTGGCCCCATCCGAGATCGGCGAGGCGCCCGGCATGGCGCGCCGCGAGCGCTCCCGCGAACCCGGCGACGCCGAGCAATCCGATCGCGGTGTGCGACAGCGCGAAGGGAGGCGCCGAAAGCGGCAGCACGATCGACGTCCAGAACACGTTGAGATCAGCGAAGATCAGGAACGCAAACAGTGCCCGCTCGCGCAGCAGCGGCTCCTCGACGAATAGCGCGGCCGTCGAGCGCAGCAGCGACAGATAGGACGCGCCGGCCATCGCCGTCGGCCGGCCGCGCGGCAGCACGCGCAACAGGAGTGCGGCCATGGCGAGCATGAGGCCGGCCGACACCAGGTAGACCAGACGCCAGCCGCCGATATCGGCCAGCGCGCCCGAGGCGAACCGCGCCAGCAGGATTCCTCCAACGACGCCACTGGTGACGGTGCCGATGGCGCGCCCGCGCCCGTCTGGCGTCGCCAGCGTTGCGGCAAAGGCGACGAGGACCTGGACGACGACGGCCAGCACGCCGACCAGCGCCAATGCCGCGAACAGCACGGCTGCGTGCGACGCCGTGCCGACGATGACGAGTCCGATCGCCGACAGCACGGTCTGGCCGACGATCAGCCGGCGGCGGTCCCAGAGATCGCCGAGCGGCACGATCAAGATCAGGCCCAACGCGTAGCCAATCTGGGTGAACGTCACCACCATGCCGATCGCGGCGGGGGCGATGCCGAGGTCGTGCGCTATCGCGTCGAGCAGCGGCTGCGCGAAGTAGACGTTGGCGACGCTCAGGCCACAGGTCAGCGCGAACAGCACCGCCATCGCGCGCGAGAGCCCGCGCCCGGCCATATCGGCGTCGGTGTCGTCGGCCTTGGTCGGTCCAGCTGTTGTGGTGTGATCCTTCGTCATTGTCGTCTCCGGCGCATTCCATCTAGTCCTAAAATAAGACCAGTTGCATGCGGCGCTGTCTAGTCTTATTTTAGAACCAGTTTGGAGGGGGATGGCGAATGAAGCGGACCGGTTTTGCCGAGGCTGACTGCCCGGTGGCGCGCGCACTCGACGCCATCGGCGATGTGTGGTCGCTCCTGATCGCCAATGCCGCGGCGGCCGGTTCGGTCACGCCGATCCCCTGTGCTATCGCCCGCAAGATCGGGGGCACGGACTTGCTGTCCGGTCTACGACTCAGCAAGTCGGGCGCCTCGCTCACCAATGCTTTGTTCCGGGTGCACTCCTGTGTGGACAATCCCCATCCCGGCGGGCGGTGGCTATTCGCGCGAATTTCCGATGAGGCGACCGTTTGCGACGGGAATTGCCTACGCGATCACCAAGCTCCAGGCCGATTCGGACACGACCGCCGTTACTTAACCCGTCTGACAAAGCGGCCGGCGTCACGTTGTCCGGCGGCAATCTTATCGTCACGCAGTCGAGTGCAGACGGTAGCGTCCGATCGATCGCGAGCACACCTCCGGAAAATACTATTGGTGTGACGTCTGATATCTTCGCCTCGGGTAATACGGTCGGGTTGGCGGTTGATCTCGACAACAAGCGCATTTGGTTCAGGGTCAACGGCGGCAACTGGAATGCCAGCGGGCAAATAACCCAGCAACGAACACAGGCGGCGCGAGCATCTCGGCGATCACTGGGGCAATCTATGTTTTGTCGCACGTCGAAGGAACAGGAACTGTCAATACCATGAATTTCGGTGCGACGGCTTATGCCAATGCGGCCCCGTCCGGCTTCGGAAATTGGTGACGCGGCATTATGCATCTTGTCTGTCCGAGCACGTTAAGCATTAATGGCCACCTCGAATTCGAGATGATGCCCAATGCTCACGCGACGCAATTTTATCCTGGCGGCGATTGTTGAGATGGGCTGGTTTCCCCTGGTATCTCCAGCCGTTGCGGCGCTCGCATGGAAACCGCTGAAGGTCGGGGGCGGCGGCTTCACGCGCGACCACGACATCGCGCCTGACGGAACGAGGGTCTGCAAGGTCGACGTCTTCGGCGCGTACATCCTCAACAAGAGTTTGCCATCGACCGGAAACGCTGGAGGCATGGGCCTCTGGCAGCAGCTATTCGCACCGGGGCGCATCCCGCTCGGCGACCCCGCCTACAGCCCCGCGACGCGCGGACGCTTCTTCGACTCCATGGGAGCGTGGGACGTTCGCATCGCGCCCAGCAACAGCGATGTCATCTACATGATGGAATGTGGGATGATGTACAAGTCCATCAACAAGGGCTTGAACTTCGTCAACCAGACCGACAACGCCGGCGGCACGTTTCCGCTACAATCGCTGAGCAATTGCAATCCGAACAGCCCCGCTGGCGGCCCCGGGCCGGCGATGGCGATCGACGACCAGAACCCCGATCATGTCTGGGTTGGCACGTTCGCAGGCATCTGGTCCACCGTCGACGGCGGCTCGCACTGGACCAAGATTAACGCGAGCAAACTGCCGCTGCCCACTGGCGGCACTTACGTCTGCGGCTTCGCCTTCGATCCGGTGTCCGCAATCGTTGGAGGGCTCCGGCAGGGTATCTATGTCTGGATCTACGGCCACGGCGTCTACCACACCAGCGACGCCGGCGCGAACTGGACGGCGCTGACCGGCAGCCCGACAAATTGCGTCCGCATTGTCGTCGACAAATTCGGCGTGGCGTGGGTGTGCGCAGATGCCAAACCACCGAACGTCTGGAACTTCACGGTCCAGAGCGGCACGCTTTTCACGCCGAACACCTGGACAAACTCGGCCGGCGTGACGACGTACTCCACCTGGTCGGTTGCCCCTGATCCGACCAGCACGACGTCTGCGACGCAGCGCGTCATCATCGCAGGCGTCAACGGCGGCCTCGCCCAGACGCTCGATGGCGGCCAGCGCTGGACTCCCGCTCAGAGCGAGCAGTTCAACCAGGTCGCGACGGACGCTCCGTGGTTGCAGACCGACGAGCGTTTCATGTCGATGAACGGCTGCATGAAGTTCGATCCGTCGATATCGAACACGCTCTGCTTTCCGGAGGGTATCGGCTATTGGGAGGCCAACCTACCTTCGATCGGCAACAGCGGCTCGTGGGGTGCTTGGACCTGGAACTCGCGGGCCGCCGGCATCGAGAGCCTGGAGACGACACAGATCATCAGCCCGCCCGGTGGCGGCATCGGTTTGGTGCAGTGGGATCGTCCTTGGTTCTTGATCACCGACAAGTCCAAGTTTCCGTCGTCCTATGGCATCTGGCCGGGTGGTCGGGCGAACAAGCATCTCGGTCAGTCCGTTATTTTCGGCGGCAACGGCGCTGACTGGGCAGCTTCCAATCCAAACTTCATCGCGCTCCTCTGTGCGGGGAGTGGCGGATCCACGGCCGGACAACAGACTGGACCGGGCTATACGACCAACGGCGGTGTGCCGGTTACGGGATGGAATTTCTTCGCGAACCAACCTCCTGGTCTCAATACCGGCTCTGGCTCTGCAGCCATGGCCGTCAGTTCGCCCACGAGCATGATGGTGGCTGCATCGTCCGGTGTGTTCGCAACCACCGATGGCGGCGCGACGCCTTGGGTGGACGCAACCCCCGCAGGCTCCCGTGGTTGGGGGAACGGCTTCTCTCAGATTAATCAGAACCTTGCCGCCGACAAGGTCACGGCGAACTACTACGTCGGCTACTCGGCGAACAAGATTTTCTGGACGGCCAACACGGGCGGGGCATGGAATACGGTAGCCAGTCCAGGCCTCAGCTTCGGCGGCAGCAACGGCTCCGGGGTGCAGTTGAAGGCCATCCCCAACAACGCCGGCCACTACTTCATCACCGGCGGCGGGTCCTTCGGTGCGAGGGTGGACAATACCAACAAATTCTCCCGCTCCAACGATGGCGGGCGCACATGGCATGACGTCTCCCAGGCTGGCTACACGGTGCGAGAAGTGTACGTCTGGGGCTACGGGAAGGCAGTCGGCCGTTACCCGACGATCTTCATCTATGGCTATGTCAACAGCGTTCTCGGCGTCTGGAAGACGGAAGACGACTGTGTCTCATGGACGAAGATCGGAGACGCCACGTTCGGCGGCATGACGTTCGACAATCCCAACTGCATGGCCGGCGACATGAACCAAGCCGGCGTCGTCTACGTTGGCTTTCTCGGTTCGGGCTATTTGCAGTTCGGCTAGCCTCTGCGATTGGGCGTTAGAGCACCGCGGCGTGCGACGCCGTGCCGACGATGACGAGTCCGATCGCCGACAGCACGGTCTGGCCGACGATCAGGCGGCGGCGATCCCGGAGATCGCCGAGCGGCACGATCAGGATCAGGCCCGACGCGTAGCCAATCTGGGTGAACGTCACCACCATGCCGATCGCAGCGGGGGCGATTCCGAGATCGCGCGCGAGAGCCCGCGGCCGGTCATGTCGGCGGCTTTCGTCAGCCGGGCTGTCGTGGTGTCATCCTTCGTCATTGTCGTCTCCGGCACGTCTATCTAGTCCTAAAATAAGACCAGTTGCATGCGGCGCTATCTAGTCTTATTTTAAGACCATCTTGGAGGGGAACGGCGAATGAAGCGGACCGGTTTTGCCGAGGCTGACTGCCCGGTGGCGCGCGCACTCGACGCCATCGGGGATGTGTGGTCGCTGCTGATCGTGCGCGATGCCTTCGACGGGCTGCGCCGGTTCGGCGATTTCCAGAAGAACCTTGGCATTGCCAAGGGCATGCTCAGCGCCCGCCTGCACAGGCTGGTGGAGCTCGGCGTGCTCGAACCGGTTCCGGCCTCCGACGGCAGCGCCTATCAGGAATATGCGCTGACGAGGAAGGGGTGCGACCTGTTTCCAGTCGTCGTCAGCCTGCGCCAATGGGGCGAAGCCAATCTTTACACCCGTGGCGAGGTGCATTCGGACCTGGTCGACCAGACAGGCCAGCCGGTCGGGAAACTCGTGCTGCCGTCGCGGGCCGGCCGTCCGCTGACATGGTCCGATACCAGGGTGAGGAAGGCCGGTGCGCGCAAGCGCTGAAGTCGCCGCCGAGTCGCAAAGCAAATTAAGTCAATAATACTTACCTATATCCGTTTGTCCATGCCCAAAGAAGGATGTGGGCGCGCGGCCCGCGCGGTTGCGGCGGCGGCCCCCGTCGCGTATTTGCTTGCCATGACAGCAGCACAGAACGCCCAGCAGTCGACGCCCTCCGTGGCCTCGGCGCATGACAAGATTCTCATCGTCGACTTCGGCAGCCAGGTGACGCAGCTGATTGCGCGTCGCGTGCGCGAGGACGGCGTCTATTGCGAGATCGTCCCGTTCAACAAGGCCGAACAGGCCTTTTTGGAGATGAAGCCGAAAGCGGTGATCCTCTCCGGCGGTCCGGAGTCGGTGCATGAGGCAGGCTCCCCCCGCGCACCGCAATTGATCTTCGCATCCGGCGTGCCGGTGCTCGGCATCTGCTACGGCCAGATGACCATGGCGGAGCAGCTCGGCGGCACCGTCGAGGGCGGCCATCACCGCGAATTCGGCCGCGCCGATGTCGAGGTGAAGGCCGGCAGCAAGCTGTTCGAGGACGTCTGGTCGCCCGGTGGCAAGAACCAGGTCTGGATGAGCCATGGCGACCGCATCACCAAGATGCCGCCGGGCTTCTCGGTGGCCGGCACTTCGCCGAATGCGCCCTTCGCAATCATCCAGGACGAGACGCGCAAATATTACGGCCTGATGTTCCACCCCGAGGTGGTGCACACGCCCGACGGCGCCAAACTGATCCGCAATTTCGTCCGCAAGATCGCAGGCCTCTCCGGCGACTGGAGCATGCGCGCCTTCCGCGAGGAAGAGATCGCAAAAATCCGCGCCCAGGTCGGCAAGGGCAAGGTGCTCTGCGGCCTTTCTGGCGGCGTCGATTCCGCGGTCGCGGCCGTGCTGATCCACGAAGCGATCGGCGACCAGCTCACCTGCGTGTTC
This sequence comes from Bradyrhizobium sp. F1.4.3, assembly GCF_040548375.1. Classification (NCBI taxonomy): domain Bacteria; kingdom Pseudomonadati; phylum Pseudomonadota; class Alphaproteobacteria; order Hyphomicrobiales; family Nitrobacteraceae; genus Bradyrhizobium; species Bradyrhizobium sp. F1.4.3. Next base: position 777,403 of record NZ_JBEPRN010000001.1, on the reverse strand, counting down.
GTCGATCACGGCATGCTGCGGCTTGATGAAGCCAAGACGGTGGTCGATCTGTTCCGCCACCACTACAACATCCCGCTCGTGCATGTGGATGCTTCGAAACAGTTTCTGGGCGAGCTCGAAGGCGTCACCGATCCCGAGACCAAGCGCAAGACCATCGGCCGTCTCTTCATCGAGGTGTTCGAGGCGGAGGCCAAGAAGATCGGCGGCGCCGACTTCCTGGCGCAAGGCACGCTCTATCCTGACGTGATCGAGAGCGTCTCCTTCACCGGCGGCCCCTCGGTGACGATCAAGTCGCACCACAATGTCGGTGGCCTGCCCGAGCGCATGAACATGAAGCTCGTCGAGCCCCTGCGCGAGCTGTTCAAGGACGAGGTGCGCAAGTTAGGGCGCGAGCTCGGCCTGCCCGAAATCTTCGTCGGCCGCCACCCGTTCCCGGGCCCCGGCCTCGCCATCCGCTGCCCCGGCGACATCACCCGCGACAAGCTCGACATCCTGCGCCAGGCCGACGCCGTCTACATCGACCAGATCCGCAAGCACGGCCTCTACGACGACATCTGGCAGGCCTTTGCCGTGCTGCTTCCGGTGAAAACAGTGGGCGTCATGGGCGACGGCCGCACCTACGACTTCGTCGTGGGCCTGCGCGCCGTCACCTCCACCGACGGCATGACCGCGGACTTCTACCAGTTCGACATGAAATTCCTGGGCGAGACCGCAACGCGCATCATCAACGAGGTGAAGGGCGTGAACAGGGTGGTGTATGACGTGACCAGCAAGCCGCCTGGGACGATTGAGTGGGAGTAGGGGGGCATCCATCTCCTCGCGGTGATATGAACAGATTGAGATGCAGCAGATTGAACCTTCCGCGCTTCACCGCAATCTGAGCGGCTATTTCGCGGGCCATCATTACGATGGCTTGTTTACAGCTTCTTTGGATCACTCGCCGACAGAGCAACTAATTGGGGAGAAATGGCATACCTCGGCGTTGATACTGTCGGCCGCGGTTGAGCATAGCGCGCTGGCACATGAGCTTGGTCAAATTGCCAACCCACTAACTCGCAAGCTCACTAAGTGGAATCGGGCGAACTCGCACTACAGAGAGCGGTTCTGTGCAAATTTGATGTCTAAACTAGACCATCATCGCGTCATGGTCTTTGCGATTTCGGCGACGGAGCCGTCGATTGCGGCGAGCGAAGAGCATTTCGTCAAAGAGCTCGGCGCCACTCAGTGCTATCGGCGGCATCTGCTCAACGGCCGCGCACGGGTATCCATAGGGCCCTTTGTGAACGCTCGAACAGGTGAGGAGCACACCGTAGAACTGGCGGGAAACCAAGCTCCCATGGTTCTATTCATCGCTCATTTTCTGAAGCGGATTCATCAAGAAGTGCATGTTGGATTGTCTGCTGATGCACCTATGTGTGTCACTTGGAATTTTCTTGCGGACAAGCCGCCTAGCGGCCCTGGAGGTGCTTTCGATCGGGCGTTGTCGATGCTGCTCGGGCTCGCCAATTCAGGCGGTTCGTTGCGGTGGGGCTATTTTCTTGAAGGCGACAAGATTGAAATCGATCTGCTTGCCGACAATATAGCTGGTCTGCTGAATGAGATTAAGCGTGTGCCACAACGGTATCCCGGGAAATTTGGAGAAACTGCCCAAAACGCCGCTGGTTTATTCTATTGGGAGAGTTGGAGGCAATAGCCGGCCGTTTGTTGACTGGCCTGCGTGTTGCGCGGTGCATAGATGGGTGGATTGCGCTTCGCTAATCCTGCCTACGGGCTAAGGCGCGCCTTACGTCTCGATAGCCGCGTTACCTACTCCCACGCGGCCACTGTCCACAAGCGGTTGAACCGAAATATGAACCCGTAAATTTGATGACAGCATGGCCGAACTGCAGAGAGATCGATTGTTAAGTGCAATCACGACGTGGATGGTTCGTCTCGAATCTTATCCCGGCTGGAAGGAATGGAAGCGTCGACATTTGGTAAGCACGCTTCATTTCGATGACCGATTGTTGATGCGCGATGAGATCGAATCTGAATTTAAATTTTCTGAAGAGATGGAGCGAGAGCATGCTGTAGTGACTAAATATCTCGGGCTTCACGAGACAATCAGCTCGCTGAAGGAGTGCGAATTTTATTTCCGGCGATATCCCTTTCGTGGGCTGCCAGTTACTCGGCATCACCACGTTACGAATGTATGCGAGATGTATTTCGGGAATTACGGTGACAGTGCATTTAAATAACGCTTGCCAAGGAAGGCTTGCGAGTTGAGTGCACTGTCACCTTAATTCGGTTAGGATTTTACTTCTCGGGCCAAATCACGTGGATCGACTACTGCTCCTTCCTGAACAAATCCTGGAAGATGAGCGGGCCCCAGACGCGGCCGCGTGCGTGCACCAGCGCGCCACCCTCGTTGAGCTTTCCCAGCTTGACGGGTGCGAACCCGAGTTGCTTGGCCAAGGCCGCCACGGGAGTGATCGCGTCCTCGTCGTCACCAGACAGAAAGACGACCCGGTGGCCGCCCTCGACGACCGGATCGGCAGCCAGTTTGGCCGCACCCAGGTGATTGAAGCCTTTCACGAGCTTGGCGCCGGTGAACGCCTTCGCGACGACAGCGGAGGACAGAAGACCGTCCAGCTCTTCTCCAAACCCGTTCGTCGCGTCGATGATCGTCTTGCCTTTCCAGCTCGGCAGGGCCTTCGCAACCTCGCGATGCTCCCCGAACGGGACCGCCAGGATGATCGTGTCGGCCGCGAGTGCATCCCGCAGCGACTTGGCGACGACCCTGGGTCCAATCGCCCGAGCCTGCGGCGCCAACGCCTCGGGCGGCCGGCGGCTCGCGACGGTCACGTCGATGTTCTTACGGGCGAAGGCATGGGCGAGGGCCTGGCCAATCTTGCCGAATCCTACAATTGCGTAGCTCATAATGCTTTCTCCGATTTTCAGATGGCCGAGAAGCCGCCGTCGACAGACAACTCCACCCCATTCACGAAGCTCGAATCGTCTGAAGCCAGAAACAGCGCGGCTGCCGCAATTTCCTCAGGACGACCCATCTTTCCCCGCGGGATCAGGGATTCGAACATCCGCTTCGCTTCCTCGGTGAGAACCTGGTCCTGCATCGGTGTGGCGATCGGCCCCGGGCTCAGCACGTTCACGCGGATATTCCTGCCCTTCAGTTCGTTGAGCCACGTGCGTGCGAATGAGCGCAACGCCGCCTTGCTCGCCGCATACACGCCGTAACCGGGAAAACCCTTCACCGATGCAACCGACCCGGTCATGAAGATCGATCCACCATCGCCAAACAGCGGCAACGCCTTCTGAACTGTAAACAGCGTGCCGCGCGTATTCAGGCCGAAGGTCGCATCGAAGTGCTGCTCGGTAATCTCGCCCAGTGGGACGCCTTCGCCCATGCCGGCGCTCGCGTACAGGACGTCGATCCTGCCCTTTTCCCGCTTGACCGTGTCGAACAGACGGTCGAGGTCGTCGAGATTGGCCGCGTCGCCGCGCACGCCGGTCACGTTCCGGCCAATCAGCTTGACGGCCTCGTCGAGCGCCTCCTGCCTCCGGCCCGTGATGAAAACATAAGCGCCTTCATCAACGAACCGCTTGGCGCTCGCCAGCGCCATGCCGCTCGATCCACCCGTGATGACTGCAACCTTACCCTCAAGCTTTCCCATAACTTCTCCTGTCGCGGTGTCGGGACAGCATCTGCCCCCGAGAGCCTCGACATAGGTCCGCCGGAGTCGGGCGTTGAGTACGAAAGCGCGCACATCGGTGGTGCAAAATCGATCCGGCTGGACCACTGACGCCAGCCGCGATGTTCGGTGTCCGCCGTTCGGAATTGGGCCGCGCTCGTCGACATAAGCTATGACGACCGCCCGTACTGCTGTACGACGCGCTAGATACGGGCTTTGGAAGGCGCACCGCGCGGTGCGGGATTGCACCATGATCGACTGGGATGACGTTCGCTACTTTCTTGCCGTCGCGCGCGGAGGCTCGGTGCGGGCTGCCGCCGAGCGTCTCGGTGTGAACCACGCGACCGTGCTGCGACGCATCGCCCAGCTCGAGGAACGCCTCGGGGTCCACATGTTCGAAAAGCTGCCTTCGGGCTACCGCCTGACGGCTGCGGGCGAGGAGGTCCTCGAGTTCGCGGACCAGATGGAAGCGTCGTCGCACCTGCTGGAGACGCGCGTCTTCGGGCGCGACCAGAGCGTGCGCGGGCTTCTGCGGGTGACGCTGGCGCCGCCCCTCGCGACACACCTGCTCATGCCGGACTTCGCCGATTTCGCGCGTCTGCATCCGGACATCGAGATGGAAATCCTGTCGTTCGGCGAGCTGGCAAATCTGACCAACCGGGAGGCCGACGTCGCGATCCGCGTCGTCTACGACCGCAAAACCCTGCCGCTCAATCTTCACGGCCTGAAGGGACCGGAGCTGTTCGGCGGCGTCTACATGTCCCGCGATCGACTGGCCGCGTGGCGTGCGGGCGCGCCTGATCCCATCCGCTGGATCGTCATCAGCATTCATGGCATTCCGGATTGGGCCAGCGAGGGTGAGGTCCGCACCACGGGTGTTCCATTCAGGACCACCGACGCCGGGGCGCAGATCGTTGCTGTACGGCAAGGGCTCGGGATCACGACACTGCCGTGCTTCGTCGGAGATGCCGATCCCCTGCTGGTGAGGGTGCCGGGCACCAACCTGCACATGTACGGAACGGTCTGGCTTCTCACACAGGGGGACACACGCAAGACGAAGCGCGTGCGGCTCTTCACGGAGTTCGTATCCCGCAGGCTCGCCGCGTACGCTCCGCTTCTCGCGGGGCTGTCCATATCGCGCGACTGACGCCCGGCAGGTCGCCGGCGAAATCTCTGGTAGGTTACAACCAGTGGGCAGGCAGGGGACCCCGCGTCCTCCTTGTTCGAAGGTAATGAGACGCGTTTAGGCAGAACGCTGCCGCAAGGCAAAGCTGCGGCAGACCCTAACAACGGGGTAGCCGGATCAGATGCAAACGACGGTCATCCCAGCACAAACGCCAGATGTGCGCCATGCTAGCCCGTGATACGACTTCTGCATCGTTCCTTCCGGAGCCCGTGTTCATGTCCGTCGCGACCGCTTCAAGCCAATCGCCTGCAACCGCCGCCGAGACCGACCCAGAAACACTTGGCTGGATGAAGGGCTTCCCGCCAGCGCCCGACCGCACCATCACCTTCCAGGACGGCTCGTTCCGCAGCTTCCCCGAGCTGCGCTGGGCCTGGAGCAACATCCGTCAGCTGGTGCCGACCGTGAACGTCTGGCGCGGGGCAGGGCCCGCGTCGCCGCTGCCGCGGGAAGACCATGACATCGGCGCGTCGGCTTCGACCACGATGGACGGCCGTCCCATGACGTTTGCGAAAATGCTGCAGGAGACATACACCGACGGCATCGCGGTGCTGCATCGGGGCAAGCTGATCTACGAGCACTATTTCGGCGCGCTGAAGCCGCACAAGCCGCATATAGCGATGTCGGTCACGAAGTCCTTCACCGGCGTGCTGGCCGGCATTCTGGTCACGGAGGGCAAGATCGATCCGCAGGCGCCTGTCACGGACTATGTGCCGGAGCTGAAGGCCAGCGCATTCGGCGATGCACGCGTGCACGAGGTCATGGATATGACCACGGGCCTCGCATACACGGAAGTCTACACCGACAGGAATTCCGCCGTGTGGGGCTTGCGGCGCGCCAACGGCATGGCGCCGATCGAGCCGGGCTACGACGGCCCGACCACCATTTTCGATTTCCTCGTGGCGCAAGCCAAGCAGGGCGAGCACGGCAAGGCCTTTGCCTACAAGACCGTCAACACCGACGTGCTCGCCTGGATCTGCCGGCGCGCGAGCGGCATGACGCTGGCCGATCTTCTGTCGGAGCGGATCTGGACTCAAATCGGCGCGGAGGAGGATGCGCATTATCACGTCGACCGCATCGGCACCGAAAGCGGCGGTGGCGGCCTGTCCACGACGCTGCGCGATCTCGCCCGCTTCGGTGAGACCATGCGCAATTACGGCCGCTTCAACGGCCGCCAGATCGTGCCGTCATCCGTCGCCGAGGACATTTCGCGCGGCGGCGATCCCCAGAAATTCAAGCCGGCCGGCTACACCACATTGCCCGGCGCATCCTACCGCAATCAGTGGTGGGTCACGCACAACGCCCACGACGCCTACATGGCGCGCGGCGTTCATGGCCAGGGCATCTACATCGATCCCAAGGCCGAGATGGTGATCGCGCGCTACGCCTCGCATCCGATCGCGGGGAACGCCGCCAACGACCCTGTGACGCTGCCGGCCTACATGGCGCTGGCGAAGGAGTTGATGGGGGGCGGGTAGCCTGCTTGTAGGATGGGTAGAGCGCAGCGAAACCCCATCCGTTCGCCGAGCGCGATGGGTTTTGCTGTGCTCTACCCATCCTACGAGCTTATCTGCCCAGCGCCATTGCGATGCGCGAGGCGAGAAGCTTGACGATGAAGCTGGGGGGATAGCTTCGGTAGCTTGGCACGTCGCCGGAAAGCACAACGCCATCCGGTTTGAATTTTGTGCAGATCCGCGCCTGCAGGGGCGGGAGTTCTCCGTGAAATCGCGCTCTGTAGGCTGAGACCCAGTGCGGACCTCTATCGAAATTCACGAACATCGCCGAATTGCAACACGTCGCGACAACCCTGTTGGTCGGCGAACTGTCCTTGAGTTTATGCGGCCTCAGCAGTTCGGCTCCCCTGGAGCATTCGAACCGGTCTTTTCGATAGAGCGCATAGGCCGTCCCGCCGTCGGGATCGCGCACGGCGGGAGCGCTCGGCAGAGCCTCGATCTGAGCTGCTCCCTTCTGGCAGTCGTTGCAATAGCAGGCCGCGCTGACGATCGGCTTGCCGAACGCCTTGAGCTCGACGCTGCCGCAGGAGCAGGTTGCGATCATGGTGGAGGAGATGGTCATTTGTTGGCGATCACCCTACGAATTCCGCGCCATCTTCTCAAACTTCTTGATCAGCCGCTCCCGCTTCAACCGCGACAGCCGCTGAATCCAGAACATCCCATCGAGCTGATCTATCTCATGCTGATGACAGACAGCACGCAGGCCGTCGGACTCTTCCGTCTGCCTCTTGCCGTCGATATCCCAATAGCTGATCCGCACCCGCGCGTGGCGCTGGACCTCGTCGTTGACGCCGGGCATCGAGACGCTGCCTTCACGATGCATGATCATCTCGGGCGAGGCCCATGCGATCTCCGGATTGACGTAAGTGCGCACGCCGTCCTCGGCGTCGAGCTCGAGCACGACGACGCGCAACGGCACGCCGATATGCGGCGCCGTGATGCCGATGCCGGGCGCGGCGCGCATCGTCTCCAGCAGATCCGCAGCAAGTTCACACAGCGCGCCGTCGAATGCGGTCACGGGCCGTGCCTGGATCGCGAGCCGGCGATCGGGATACCGGACGATGGGGCGAATGGTCATGTTCGCTCCTAGCACTCACAGGAGAGTGAAGCACTCGCTGTTGACGTCCTACCAACTGGAAGGTAGTCAATGGTCATGACCAACGTCTCCTCGACTGCCGACGACATTCTGGCCTGCGCGCGCACTCTGATCATTGCGGGCGGCTACAACGGCTTCAGTTATGCCGACGTGGCCGAGGTGGTCGGAATACGCAAACCGAGTATCCACCACCATTTCGCCAGCAAGGTCGACCTGGTTCGCACGCTCGTGTCGCGATACCGCGAGGAAGCCCAGGCGGGGCTGTCGGCGCTCGAGCGCAATATCCCGGACCCGCGCGATCAGCTCAAAAACTATCTCGCGTATTGGGAGGGGTGCATCACCGATGCGACGGCGCCCTTCTGCGTGTGCGCGCTTCTTGCCAGCGAGCTTCCGATATTGCCTGAGGAAGTGGCACTCGAAGTCCGGGCTCACTTCCGCTCGCTCGCTTCGTGGCTGACCTCGGTGATGGAACGCGGCAAGCGGAAGGGGCGGCTAAAGCTCTCAGGCACAGCCCGAGTCGAGGCTGAGGGATTCATGGCGACTATTCACGGTGCGATGTTGTCGGCGCGTGCCTATGGCGATCCCAAAATGTTCGGTGTGATCACCACGCCGCTTCTGGATCGGCTATCCACCAAGCCCTGAAACATTGGCGAGACCATCACGACACTCCGCAGGCGCTGGGGTGAGGGCATCTCGCTGCGCGCAGAAAGTACCAACTAGTAGGCAAAGGAGACTGTGGTGACGCATTATCAACTGGATCTCGTTCGTGCCGATCGCGAGCGTTGGCTGAAGTCTTACTACTTCATCCGAGCGGCGTTCTCCGTCGCCTGGGTCGTGGCTGCGTTTGTCCTCGCTCCGTCTTCTGCGGTGATCGCCGGAGCCTTGCTCGTCCTCTATCCGGCATGGGACGCCGCGGCCAACTTCGCGGACGCGCGCCGCAGCGGCGGGCTCAAGCAAAGCCGCACGCAAGCGCTGAACGTTGTGGTCAGTCTGGTGACCACCGTCGCGGTCCTCATTGCCTTGCAGATGAGTATGAACCGGGTGCTCGGCGTCTTCGGTGCCTGGGCGATTCTATCAGGATTGCTCCAGTTAGGGACGGCAATCCGGCGCTGGAAGAGTTTTGGTGCGCAGTGGGCCATGGTGCTCAGCGGTGGTCAGTCAGCCCTGGCCGGCGGCTTCTTCATCGTTCAGGCTTCGACGCCCGCCGTTCCGTCGATCGCAAATGTTGCGGGTTATGCTGCGGTCGGCGCGCTCTACTTTCTGGTCTCGGCGATCTGGCTCACCGTCAGCGCGTGGCGTCAGCACGCCAGGCGGGCTCAGCTGGGGTGACGATGCGATGGCGTAGGCGGGATGATGACATCGTGCCGGTGTTTTGCCCGACGAGTCAAATCGCGGCTCGGCATCGTCAATGACGGGCGTCGTAAGTCATTGATCCCGCGGGTGCCGGCTACTTTGCATGGGGTTGTTTTCGAGCTTTTTGCAGGGGGGCACCTCTGAATTTGCCCCGGATCGAGAAGCAGGACTGGCGAATTAGCCCTCCGGATAGGGCGTGCCGTCCTTGTGCACGAACCGGCCGTCGGAATTCGCGCTCATCATGTCGATGTCGGAGCAGGTGGTGAGATCGTCGGGCGCGCGCGAGCCGACTTCGAGATAGACGGCCATCGCATCCGACCGGTTGATCATGTGATGGCCGTTGCCAGTACCCTTCGGGAAGGCGGCGCAATCGCCGGCGCGCAGCACCGTCTCACCGTCGTCCTCGATCAGAGTCAGCTCGCCTTCGAGCACATGGACGAACTCGTCCTCATGCGAGTGCCAGTGCCGCTGGCTCGACCAGTTGCCCGGCGGCAGGTGCATGAGGTTGACGCCGAAATCTTTCAGGCCCCCGGCATTGCCGAGCCGCTTGCGAATGCGCTCGGCGCAAGGGGCGTCGAATGGCGCGGGATAACCGGAGCCCTTGCGGGCCGGCACGGCGGCGATGTCGATCTTTGGCATGTGAGCATTCCGTTCGTGGTGGCCGGGGCGAGGTCGCTTCGTGGGGCGCATCTTCCGTTTGTATGCCGGATTTCGCGGCTACAATGATCCGCCCGAAACGACTATGCTGCAAGCTGAAAGCCAGATCGTTGAATCGCTGCAGGTGCTCTCGAACGTTCTCAAACGTAAGGCCATCTACACTTACTTCAGCCGATCGGCGATGGAGAAGGGCCTTGCCTATCAAGCGCAGGGCCGCGTCTCTGCAGTGAAGGTCAGCGACGACCTGACGCATGTCAGCGCCCAGGCTTGCCGCCACGGCTCGCCAGTCAGTTCCTGTCGGCGCCTTCCATTCCTCGCGCGCAAGTCGAGGAAGTGTCACGCCGCTTGAGCCAGCAACTTCCCGAGCTTCACCATGGCTTGCTGCCTGCGCCCGCGCCGCCTGGCGAAGAGCCACATTGTGGTTCTCGAAGCTCTCCTCAGGATGCGGCAGGCGTGCTGCGATCCGGCGCTCCTGAAACTCGATGACGGGGTCGAACGGCCGTCGGCCAAGCTCGACCGCCTGATCGAGATAGTGCGGGAACTGTTGAGCGAGGGGCGGAAGATCATCGTGTTCTCGCAATTCGCCTCCATGCTCGACTTGATCAGGAAGCGCTTCGACGACGATGGCTTGCGCTACAGCATGCTCACCGGAGAGACCAAGGACCGCAAGACGGCGATAGAAGCCTTTCAGAACGGTTCGGCGGAGGTCTTCCTCGTCAGCCTGAAGGCTGGCGGGGTGGGCCTCAACCTGACCGCGGCTGATACGGTCGTCATTTTCGATCCCTGGTGGAATCCGGCTGTCGAGGAACAGGCCATCGATCGTGCCTATCGGATCGGACAGGACAAGGCCGTTTTCGTCGACAGGCTGGTGGCCGCCGGTACGATCGCGGAAAAGATGGACGAGCTCAAGGCCAGAAAACGTGCTCTCGCCGATAGCCTGTTTGATCGGGATGGCCGGATCGGGTCGGCTCTCACGGAGGATGACGTCAAGGCTCTGTTCGAGGTGTAGCGAGGTCGGTCGGGGCGGCGTCCGAAAAAAATGATCCAATGCATTGGTCGAGGCTGTCGGTCCCCGCTGTTCCCATTCGTCTTTCACCCAGACAGACCTGACGGGAGACCAAAATGACCCCTTCCTCTTATCGCTGGGTGATCGTCGCCGCCGGCGGCTTGCTTGGCTGCGTCGCGATTGGCGGCATGTTTTCGCTGCCGGTGTTCCTGCAGCCGATCGCCAAGGACACCGGCTGGTCGGTGACCGGCATCTCCAGCGCGATGACGATCGGCTTTCTGGCGATGGCCTTCACCAGCATGGCCTGGGGCACGGCGACCGACCGGTTCGGGCCGCTGCCCGTGGTGCTGACGGGATCGACGGTGCTGGCGCTCAGCCTGTTCGCCGCGAGCCATGCGACCTCGCTCATTGCGTTCCAGTTCGTCTTCGGGCTGCTGGTCGGTGCCTCCTGTGCGGCGATCTTCGCGCCGATGATGGCGACCGTGACCGGCTGGTTCGACACCCATCGCAGCCTCGCGGTGTCGCTGGTGTCGGCCGGCATGGGCATGGCGCCGATGACGATGGCGCCGCTCGCGGCCTGGCTCGTCTCCAGGCACGACTGGCGCACCTCGATGCAGATCGTCGCGCTGGTGGTTGGCGCCATCATGATCCCGGTGTCGCTGCTGGTGCGCCGCCCGCCGGCACTGGCACACACGCCAGTCGCGCCGTCAGGCGAGGGCGCTCCGCAAGCCGAGATGTCGATGGGCGAGGCGCTTCGCTCGCCGCAATTCCTGATCCTGCTCGCGACCAATTTCTTCTGCTGCGCCACCCATTCCGGCCCGATCATCCACACCGTCAGCTATGCCGTGAGCTGCGGCATTCCGCTGATCGCGGCGGTGACGATCTACAGCGTCGAGGGCCTTGCGGGCCTCGGCGGCCGCATCGCCTTCGGTCTGATGGGCGACCGGTTTGGCGCCAAGCGCGTGCTGGTCTCAGGGCTGCTCGCGCAGGCCTTTGGCGCGCTCGCCTACGTCTTCGCGCATGAGCTCGCGACGTTCTATACGGTCGCCGCTGTCTTCGGCTTCATCTATGCCGGCACCATGCCGCTTTATGCGGTGCTGGCCCGCGAGAACTTTCCGCTCAAGATGATGGGCACGGTGATCGGTGGCACGGCCATGGCCGGCAGCCTCGGCATGGCGACCGGCCCGCTCGCCGGCGGGCTGATCTACGACGCGTTCTCGAGCTACGCCTGGCTCTATATCGGCTCCTGGGCGATGGGCCTCGGCGCGTTCCTGATGGCGATGAACTTCCGTCCGTTCGCGAAACGGGAGGCCGATGCGGCGCCGGCAACGGCGTGAGGCAGATTTTCCGAGGCGCAGCGCTAGAGCTGCGCCTCGATCGCCGCCTTGTCGATCACCGACCACACCTGCCAGATCTTTCCATCGCGAAATTCGTAGAACACGTTCTCGCAAAAGGAGACGCGCCGGCCGTTCACGGGGAGCCCCAGAAATTGTCCGACCGGCGTGCAATCGAACTTCAGCCGGCAGGCGACGTGCGGTGGAACAGAGATCATCAGCACGATGTTGAAATGAAGATCCGGTATCTCGCGAAAATCCCGCTCCAGCATCGCGCGATAGCCGGACAGCCCGAGCGGTCGTGTGTTGTGGGCGACGTCATCATGAACGAACTGTCCGAGCGCGGTCCAGCCCTGCCGGTTCAGGCAGGCGATGTAGTTGCGGTAGATATCGGCGAGGTCGTCCCTGGTCATGGCTGTCTCCTGATGCTGCGAGAGTAACGCAGCATCCGGCGAATTCGGCATTCTACTCAGAGCCGCTTCTCGAAGAACAGATCCGGGTAGGGGTCGTCGTTGAAGCGGGGGATCTCGCTCCAGCCCGTGGTACGGTAGAGCTGGCCGGCTTCGGGCAACGCGCTGTTGGTGTCGAGCCGGAGCACCGCAATGCCGAGCTCGTGCGCTGCGCGCTCGGTCGCGTCCATCAGGCGCCGGCCGAGGCCGAGCCCGCGCGCGGAAGGGGCAACCCACAGCCGCTTGATCTCCGCATAGCCATGGTTCGTTCCCTTCAGACCGACGCATCCGATCGGCAGCGTGTCCGACATCGCCACGATGAACGTCCCGCGCGGCCGGCGCATGTCCTTCGCGTCGGGATCGCGCGACAGCGAGACATCAAAGCCCTGTTTGAAGCGGCGGCCGAGCTCGGCGTAGTATTCGCCGAGGCAGTAGCGGGACTCATCGCTGCGCGGATCCATCTCGTCCAGCGCGATGCGCTCGCGCGTCAGTGCGGAGGCGATCAGGTCCATCGCCGCCAGCAGCGCCTCGCGCTGCGCGTGCCGGGTGAGAAAGCCTTCGGCCTGCGTGTTCGACAGCGCCTCATAGGCGGAAAATTCGCGCCGGCCAGCGCGCGTCAGCCGGGCGACGCGACGCCGCGCATCGTCCTCATGCGCCGTTGTCTCGACCAGGCCTTCGTCCTCGAGGCTGCGCAAGAGGCGGCTCATCAGCCCGGAATCGAGGCCGAGATAGTCACGGATCTCCGCCACATCCGAACACCCATGCCCGATCGCATTGAGCACGCGCGCAGCCCCAAGCGGCCGCCCGCGCCCGAGGAACGAGGTATCGAGCGCACCGACGGCGGAGGTCACGGCACGGTTGAAGCGGCGGACGCGGGAGACGGGATCGAGCATATGTCTGACTTTAGTCAGATATATGCCTCTGTCAATTGTCTGGAAACGGCTTTGCGAGCAGTCGTGTTCCTCGCCTCGATGCCATGAAGGTCGCTGAATGGGCCGCAGTGGATTTCGTCGCGAAGTCGGTTATGTCGGGATTGAGCACGGGCTAATATGGAGCACAATCCGGATCGCCTGCCAGACCGAAAGCCGACAATGACATCTGCAACAGCCCGCAACTCCGCGCCGCGCAAACAAGCCAAGCTGTCCCGGGCACACGCGCCTACCGACCTGACGCCGGTCGAGTGGCAACGCGGACTGCGCCGTCAGTTCGGCCGCGAGCAATCGTACTTGCTGGAAAATCTGGGTGCCGATCCATTCTTCTCGGAGTTCAGGGTCAGCAATCCGGCCTCGAAATCAAGCTACCGCGTGGCGATTCGTGGCTTCGGACCCGGCGGCAATTTCTGTTCGTGTCGGGACTACGCCACTAACGAGCTTGGGACCTGCAAGCATCTCGAGTTTACGCTTGCCCAATTGGAGCGGAGGCGTGGCGCCAAGGCGGCGTTCGCGCGCGGCTATCGGCCGGCGTTTTCCGAGCTCTATCTGAGCAATCAGGGGCGGCGCAGCGTGCATTTTCGTGCCGGCACCGACTGCCCGCCCCAATTGCAGAAGGCCGCGGCGCGTCTATTCGACCTGGAGTGCGATGGCTTGCTGTCGGACGATCGTCTCGGTGAACTCGACGATTTCGTCCACCTGGTCTCAAAGAGCGGTCATGAGCTGCGCGCCTACGACGATGCGCTCGACTTCGTTGCGGGACGGCGGGATGCCGACCGACGCGCGGCGAAGCTCGGCCAGTTGTTTCCACGCGGCGCGGCCGATCCCAAGCTGCGGGGGCTGCTGAAGATACCGCTGTATCCCTATCAGGCCGAAGGTGCACTTTTTGCCGTACGCACCGGCCGTGCGCTGATTGGCGACGACATGGGATTGGGCAAGACCATCCAGGCGATCGCTGCGACGGAGATCCTCGCCGGTCACTTCGGCGTGTCCAGAGTCCTGGTCGTTTGTCCGACCTCGCTCAAGTACCAGTGGCAGAGCGAGCTGGCGCGGTTCTCGGGGCGGCGGGACAAACACGCGGCGCGCGTCATCTACGGTGGCCGCCCGCAACGGAAGAAGGATTACGCGCTCGACGATTTCTGCAAGATCACGAATTACGAGAAGCTCCAGCCCGATCTCGATCTGATCGCCGGCTGGTCGCCGGAACTGGTCATCGTCGATGAGGCCCAGCGCGTCAAGAACTGGAATACGGTTGCCGCGCGCGCCCTGAAGCGCATCGACAGTCCATACGCGATCGTCCTCACCGGAACGCCGCTGGAGAACAAGCTCGAGGAACTAATCTCGATCGTTCAGTTCGTCGATCAGCATCGCTTGGGTCCGACCTGGAAGCTCTTGCATGATCACCAGGTCAAGGACGAGGGCGGCCGTGTCACCGGCTATCGGGCACTGGACAGGATCGGCGAGACCTTGGCCCCCGTCATGATCCGCCGGCGAAAGTCCGAGGTGCTGCGGCAACTCCCGAGCCGCACCGACCAGAATGTGTTGGTACCGATGACCGAGCCGCAGATGGACTATCATCGGGAAAATTCCGATCACGTGGCAAAGATCGTGCATCGGTGGCGCAAGTCCAGATTTCTGTCCGACAGGGATCAGCGTCAGCTGATGTGCGCCCTTCAGAACATGCGAATGTCCTGCAACAGCACTTATTTGCTGGACCAGGAGACCGACCATGGCATCAAGGCCGACGAAGTTGCGGCGCTGCTCGACCAGCTATTCGCCGAGCCGGACGCCAAGGCTGTAATGTTCTCACAGTGGACGCGGACCCACGACATCGTCATCCGCCGCCTGGAGGCGCGCGGGATCGGTTATGTCAGTTTCCATGGCGGCGTGCCGTCGGAGAAGCGGCCGGAGCTGATCCAGCGTTTCCGGGACGACCCAACCTGTCGTGTTTTCCTGTCGACGGACGCCGGCAGCACGGGTCTCAATCTCCAGCACGCTTCGACGCTGGTGAACATGGACCTGCCGTGGAATCCCGCCGTGCTCGAGCAGCGCATCGCCCGCATCCATCGCCTCGGCCAGATACGTCCGGTCCAAATCATCAATTTCGTCGCTAAGGGGACCATCGAGGAAGGCATGCTGTCGGTCCTGGCTTTCAAACGCTCTCTGGCGGAAGGCATTCTCGACGGCGGCAGCAACGAGGTCTCGCTGGGCGGGTCGCGGCTGACCCGCTTCATGAAGGATGTCGAGAGTGTCACCGGGAGCATGGGAAGCGGCGAGGTGGTCACGACGGCGGAGGAGGCAGGGCCGGTCAATGGCACCGGCGCACTCAACGGCCCGGACGTTCTCGCAAGCGAGGCGTCGTCGCAAGCCGCTCCAGAAGACGCGTCGGCAGCTCACGATGCAGGCTCCGATCCGTGGCAGGCCCTTGTCAAGATGGGTGCGCTGTTCTTCGGCGCCGTCGTGGATTCCAGCTCGCCAAGTCATTCCTGGATCGAACGCGACCCGACCAACGGCTCACAAAGCCTCAGGGTTCCTCTCCCGTCTCCGGAGATCGCAGACCGGCTAGCGGACATACTCTCCGCGTTGGCCACGACTTTGCGCCGCGGGCAGCTTGACGCGCCACGTTAGCATTGGAAAACTGCGGGGCAGGGCGCTGCGATCCAAGGAGATATCGTGAGGCGTTCGGAGATCGCGGAACAAGACCGTTTCATGCTGCTTCGGCAGCGTGAATTCAGAATTGCTGCTGACGTCGTCGCGGACGCTTGGATGTCCTTCCCCAGCGTGCGGGCCGTTGCCGTGATCGGCTCGGTCGCGAAGGCGCTCTGGAAAGAGGTTCCGCGATTTTCGGAGTTTCGGCGGAAGGGCATCGAGGTCTGGCATGAGTGCCGCGACCTCGATCTGGCGCTTTGGATCGATTCGCAGGAGCAACTCAGCGCGTTGCGCCGCGCGCCGCGGCCCGGGCGCTACGAGCGGCCTACGAGCAAGGAGCTGGTACCAGCGTCGTCAGCCAGCAGCTCGATATATTCCTGATCGAGCCGGGCACCGACCGGTATCTCGGCCGGCTCTGCGGGTTCAAGGACTGTCCGAACGTCAAACGGGATTGCGCAACGCCGGGCTGTGGCGCGATCCGGTTCAACAAAGTCATTGCCGACTTCACGCCCCGGACAGATCTTCTGGAACCGGCCACTCATGCGATGTTGTATGAACGTGGCAAAGGTCGACTGCGTTCTGCTCTCGAACTTCCCGTTGTCGAAGGGAGTCTTCCGAACTCTCGCAGCTCGAAGGAGAAGCGCTGAGCAAGACGCGCGGCGCTTCTGCCGATTAAGGTCGGAGGCAGCGTCCGCCTCCGACGCGATCTGAAAGATGAACTCGCCTTCGCTTTCGACAGCGCGGCCTGCGGCACCTTGATGTTGGCAAAGGGCATGGTTGAGTCTCCGTGAATGCGACGGCCGAATTGTTCCGTGGCTCCGGTGCACGAGATAGCCGATCGCGTGAGCCGGATAATCCGGCGGCCCTTGCCATCACCTGTCGGCTATGTTGAACAATCCGGCATGGACCGCTTCGAGACCATGCGCCTGTTCGTCCGCCTCGTGGAAAGGCGCAGCTTTACGGCTGCGGCAGCCGATCTGGGACTGCCGCGCTCGACGGCGAGCGAAGTCTTGCGCGGCCTCGAGGCGCATCTCGGCGTGCGCCTGCTCGAGCGCACCACACGGCATGTCACGGCCACGCTCGACGGCGAGGAATATTATCGCCGCTGTGTCTCGATCCTGTCGGAGGTGGAGGAGGCGGAAAGCGCGATGCGCGACGCCCAGCCGCGCGGCCTGTTGCGGGTCGATGCGCATCCGCTGCTGACGCGCACCTTCATCCTGCCAAAGCTGCCGGAATTCCTGGCACGCCATACGCTGATGGAGTTGCAGATCGGGCAGGGCGATCGCTTGGTCGACCTCGTGCGCGAAGGCGTCGATTGCGTTATCCGCGCCGGCCAGCCCGATGACAGCGGCATGATCCAGCGTCGCCTCGGCATGGTTGCGGAAGTCACGGTGGCGAGCCCGACCTACCTCGCCACGCACGGCACGCCCGCAACACCGGATGCGCTCGAGGGGCACCAGATGGTCGGCTTCATCTCGTCGCGGACCGGTGACGTGCTGCCGCTGGAGTTTTCGGCTGGCGGCGCCTTGCGCGAGATCGTGCTGCCGAGCCGGATCCGGGTGAACAATTCCGACACGATGGCGGATCTGGCGCGGCTCGGCTTCGGCCTGGTGCAGGCGCCGCGCTATCGCTTTGAAGAAGATCTCGCCAGCGGCGCGCTGGTCGAGGTGCTGCCCGACCATCCGCCGTCGCCGACGCCGCTGTCGGCGCTTTATCCGCAAAACCGCCAGCTCACGCTGCGCCTGCGCGTCTTTCTCGACTGGATCGGCCGCATCTTTGCCGAAGCGAAGCTCTAGTCGAGCCCCAGCGCCTTGCGCGATTTGCGCGTGAGCTTCGCCACGATCAGCGCATGAGCCTGCGCCAGATAGCCGGTGAGCTCCGCATCGGGCAGGGCGTTGTTGCTCACGAGTTGCACCCATTTGACGCGCGCCAGATAGGGCGCCGGCCGTGCGACACCGTGCTCGATCAGCATCGCATAGGCCATGTCCGAGGTCTTGAACATGTAGCCTGCGGCAAAGCCGCCGCCGAGCGCGAACATCTTGCCGCCGACCTTGAACACGGACGTGCCCTCCCACTGCACCACCTTGGTGGCGGCGGGGAAGCGAAGGCAACGCGCTTCAAAGGTCTTGGGCGTCATCCCAGAGCGATAGCACGGCGCGCCGGGCTTGCAATGTCCTAGCGCCCCAGCGCGGTGAAGGCGGCGATGGTGCGGTCGACCGCGCCCTCGTCGATATGGCGGTGGGTGACGAGCCGCAACTGGCCGGCGCCGCTCGCCTGCACCAGAATGCCCTGTTGCTTCATGCCCTCGGCCCATGCGGCGGCGTCGCGCCGGCTCGCGGAGACGTCGATGCGCAGAATGTTGGTCTGCACGTGATCGGGATCGGCGAGCGCCGGGTCGAGCCAGGTCAGCGCGCCGGCCAGTTGCTTTGCCACCGCATGATCGTCGCGCAGCCGTTCGATCATTGTCTCCAGCGCCACCAGGCCCGCAGCCGCAACGATGCCGGCCTGGCGCATCGTGCCGCCGACCAGCTTGCGCAAGCCGCGCGCCTTCGCGATGAATTCGCCGGAGCCGCAGAGCAGGCTGCCGACCGGGGCACTCAGGCCCTTGGACACGCAAAACATCACGCTGTCGGCATGCTCCGCGACGCGCGCCGCCGGCACGCCGAGTGCGACGGATGCATTGAACAGGCGCGCGCCGTCGAGGTGCACGGCAATCCCGTTGGCCTGCGCGAGTGCATGAATCTGCGCCATATGCGCAAGGGGCAGCACGGCGCCGCCGGCGCCGTTATGCGTCGTCTCCATCGCGATCAGGCCGGGCCGGCCGGAGGCGCCGGAGGTCCGGATCACTTCCGCAAGCGCGGTCTCATCCAATGCGCCGCGATGGCCCGGTACGGGCTTCGGCACCAGTCCCGCGATCCGCGTGACGCTGCCGATCTCGGAGTTGAGGAGATGCGCACCGCGATCGGCAACGATCGCCGCGCCGGGCTCGGCATGGGCGAGCAGCGCCAGCAGATTTCCCATCGTGCCGCTCGGCACGAACAGCCCAGCCTCCTTGCCGGTCAATTCGGCGCTGCGCGCCTCGAGCTCACGAACGGTCGGGTCACCCTCGCGGCCGTCGTCGCCGAGCGGGGCGCGCTGCATGCGCTCCAGCATCAGCTCGGTCGGACGCGTGACGGTGTCGCTGCGCAGGTCAATATAGGACTGGTCGATCACCATCACGCGTCCTGCACGCGCAATGCGGTCGTCGCCGGCTGCACCTCGTCCACCAGCTCGGTGCCGGCGAACCGCTCGACCAGCTTCACCGCGACCGTGTTGCCGAACACGTTGATCGCGGTGCGGCCCATGTCGAGGAAGGCGTCGACGCCGGCGATGATCGCGAGCGCCTCGATCGGCAGCCCGATCGCGGATAGCACCATGGCGATGGCGACGAGCCCGCCGGAGGGGACGTTGGCGCTGCCCTTGCTCGCGATGGTCGTGACCATGACGATGGTGAATAGCGTCGACCAGGTCAGCGTCACGCCATAGGCTTCCGCCAGGAAGGTGACGGCGAGCGCGAAATACATGATGGCGCCGTCGCGGTTGAAGGCGTAGCCGAGCGGCAACACCACCGAGACGATGCGCTCGGAGGCGCCCATCGCCCGCAGCTTTTCCATGTGCAGCGGCAGCGTCACTTCCGAGGAACGGGTGGAGAAGGCCAGGATCATCGGCTCCATCACCGCGCGCGTGACGGCAATCGGCTTCTCGCCGATCGCTAGCAGCATCAGCCAGAAGACCACGACCATGATCGCAAGCCCGAGATACATCACGGCGACGAGCTTTGCGAGCGCAACGACGGTCGCGAGCCCCTGGGTTGCGAACAGCCACGCCATGACCGCGAAGATGGCAATTGGCGCGAGGTTGGTGATCCATCGCGTGATCTTGAACATCGCGGCGATCACGGCCTCCAGCACGGCGATCATGGGCTTGCCGACCGTGCCGACCGACGCCACCGCGAGGCCGAACAGGATGGCGAAAACGAGCGTCGGCAAAATCTTCTGCTCGGCCATCGCGGCGACGACGTTGGAGGGGATCATGTCCATGAAGAACTTGATCCAGTCGACCGACACCGCGAGATTTTGCGGCACCTTGCCGGTCGCAGCCAGCGGCGCGCCGGCGCCGGGATGGAAGGCGGCGTTAAGGAGCAGGCCGATGACGATCGAGATCACGGTCGCGACGTAGAAATAGCCGAGGCTGATCGCGGCGATGCGGCCGAGCACGTTGAGCTCGCGCCCCATCCGGTAGATGCCGAGCGTGACCGAGGTGAACACGATGGGGATGACGATCATCTTCACCGCTTCGACGAACGCGGTGCCGATCGGGCGCAGGCTCGCGCCGAAATCCGGCCAGATCAGCCCGACGCCGAGGCCGAGGGCCAGGCCGAGCAGCATCTGAAACACGAGTGGCAATTGGAACAACGGCCTGATGACTCGCCAGCTCATGCCTGATGATCTCCTTGTCCGGGATATTGCGTGCGGAATGCGCCGAGCGCGCTCAGGCGCGCCTCGAAGGCCGACGACAGGTGCCGCCACATGCGCTGCTGCGCGGCGTCGGCGTCGCCCGCTTCGATCGCGGCGTAGATGTCGAGATGTTCGGTGACCGCCTGACGCGTCCGGTCGACGCTGTATTGTCGTATCTTCTGGAGCGCGAGGCCGCTCTGCGCGCGCAGATTGTCGTAGGCCTGTGCAAGCCGGTCGTTGCCGGTTGCGCGGAACATGTCGTCGTGGAAGGCCCAGCCGACATGCTGCGCCTCCTCGATATCGAGAGTGGGTTGCAACTGGATCCTGCGCAGCTCTTCCGCGCAATGTCGCAGCGGCTCGGTCGGTCCATGCGTCGCCGCGAGATAGGCCGCCATGCCTTCGAGCGCGAGCCGCAATTCGTGGATCTCGCGCAGGTCATCGAACGACATCTGCCGCACGAACGTGCCGCGCATCGGATGGATGATGAGCAGGCCGTCCTTGGCGAGCGCCCTCAGCGCCTCGCGGACCGGCGTCCGTCCCAGCGCCAGCCGGCTCGACAGGCTGCGTTCGGAGAGCGGCTCGTCGGGAGCGAATTCGCCGGAGATGACGAGGTCCCGGAGCAGGGTGTAGGCGCGGTCGCGGTCGAGGGCGGTGGTGGGCATAGCTGACATACCAGCGACATGTCAGATGGATGTCAAGCCTGGACCGGATTTCGCAATGGAATGGGGTGATTAGGGGCAGTCACGGCCTCGTGTCTTGCATCCGTTATCTCAAAACGTATCTTACGATATATCTTTCAATGGAGACGTACGATAATGTTCCACAAGAATCGAGACCACAGGGATTTTCGAATGGCGTTCTTTGCCATGGGCCGGCACGGCGGGCGGCATCGCTTCGGCCGCGGCGGGCATGGCTTTTTCGGGCGCGGCGGCGACGACTTTCCGGGCGCGCGGCGGCTGTCCTCGCAGGACCTCCAGCTCGTGATCCTGGCGCTGCTCGCCGAGAACCCGGCGCATGGCTATGAGTTGATCAAGATCATCGAGGAGCGCTCCGACGGCTTCTACACGCCGAGCCCCGGCGTGATCTATCCGGCGCTGACCTATCTCGAAGAGGTCGGCCACAGCAGCGTCGAGCAGGATGGCGGCCGAAAGCTCTACAGCATCACGCCGCAGGGCGAGGCGTATCTCGCCGAGCAGCGCACCACGGCGGACGCGATCCTTCAGGCGCTGTCGCGGATCGGCCGTCGCATGGATGAGGTGCGCGAGGCCTTTGCCGGCGTCAGCGATCTCGACGCGGATGCTTCCGATGAGTTGCACCGGGCTCGCCACAATCTCAAGCGCGCGCTGCGTGCGAAGCACGGCAGCGATTCCGCCGAAGCGCGCCGGATCGCCGGGATTCTGGACCGCGCCGCCACGGAAATCCTTGGCAAGTGAACGGACTGCAAAGGAAGCAAGAGATGAATGATCGGCCTCACAGCCCGATTCAAGACCCGCGCGTCAATGCCGTCATCGCACGCATGCAAGGCGCGCGGCAGCGGCCGGCCGGCGGCGGACCGCGCGGCTCGTTCAATAGCCGCGATCCTCACGCCTATGCCGAGCAGGGCTTTTCGATCCATCCCGAGCAGGGCGAGTTGATCTACCTGCTGTGCCGCGGCCTGCGCGCCACGCGCGTGGCGGAATTCGCGACCTCGGTCGGCCTGTCGACACTCTATTTTGCCGCGGCCGTGCGCGACAATGGCGGCGGCACCGTGATCGGCTCGGAGATCGTGCCGGCCAAGGTCGAAACCGCCAAGCGCAACCTTGCCGAGGCGGGGCTGGCCGACTACGCCGAGATCCGCGAAGGCGACGCGCGGAAAACGCTGCGCGATCTCGGCGGCCCGGTCGATTTCGTGCTGATCGACGGCTGGCCGGGCGAGGGAGCTCCTTCGCTGGCGCGCGAGGTAATCGAGATCGTCGCGCCGCAGCTCCTCGTCGGCGGCTACGTCATGAACGACAATGCCGAGCCCGACTATCTCGCCTTCATCCGCGATCCCGAAAACGGCTTCGTCTCGATGACACTGCCGCTCAAGGGCGGCACGGAGCTGTCGCTGAAGGTGAAGTGAGCAAAACAGTGCCGGCGGTCCGCAGGGTGGGTTACGCTTTCGGCGAACCCACCCGCTGATTCCGTCAGGCGGCCATCGCGGTTTGCTCTAGGCGTTGGCAGTGGTGCGCATGGCCGGATAGTCCGTATAGCCGCCCGCGCCGGGCCTATAGAAAGTCGCTTTGTCCGGCGCATTCAGCGGTGCATTCTCGCGGAAGCGTTCCAGCAAATCGGGATTGGCGAGAAAGGTCGTGCCGAACACCGCAGCGTCGGCGCGTCCGCCGGTCAGCGCGGCTTCGGCCGCGGCTTTGTCGAGACCGCCGCCGAGCAGATAGGCTCCGGCAAAGCGCGGCCGCAGCAGCGCATGATAGTCGACCTTGGCGCCGAACAGGGCGACGTGCAGATAGGCGAGATTGAAGCCGCGCAGCTGGTCGACGAGATAGGTGTAGGTCTCCTGCGGCACGGCATCGACGATGTCGTTGAAGCCCATCTCCGGTGAAAGCTTGATGCCGACGCGCTCGCCGCCGGCCTCAGCCGTCATCGCCTCCAGCACCTCCAGCACGAAGCGCGCGCGGTTCTTGGCCGGGCCGCCATAGGCGTCGTCGCGCTGGTTGCTGCCGGATGAGAGAAACTGCTCGGGCAGATAACCGGTCGCGCCATGCAACTCGACGCCGTCGAACCCGGCCTCCAGCGCGCGGCGCGTCGCCCGGCCGTAGCTTGCGACGACATCGGCGATCTCACTTGTGCTCAGCGCGTGCGGCGTGACGAAATCCTTCAGTCCCTCGTTGGTCCAGGCCTGACCGGCCGGCTTGATCGCGGAGGGCGCGACCGGAAGGCCGCCGCCGGGCTGCATTGATGGGTGCGAGATGCGTCCGCAATGCATTAGCTGCACGAAGATCCGGCCACCTTTGTCGTGCACGGCGTCGGTGACGCGCTTCCATGCGGCCACTTGTGCATCCGTCTCGATCCCGGGCGTACGCACATAGCCCTTGCCGGTCGCGGCCGGGAAGACGCCCTCGCTGATGATTAATCCAGCGCTGGCGCGCTGCGCATAATAAGTCGCGGCGAGATCGCCCGGCACGCCGCCATCGTCGGCGCGTGAGCGGGTCATTGGCGCCATGACCAGGCGATTGCGAAGCTTGTGGTGGCCGACGCTGACCGGGGTGAATAGCGGATTCATGAGGATGCTCTCCATTTGTCGAGCTCAATGTGGTATCGATCAAAAATGGAATAAAGGCACGGAAAATGGGAATTACTGATCCATAATTGGAGCAATTGGGATGGAGTACCTCAACGACATGGCCTTGTTCGTGGAGGTCGCAAAGGCCAGGAGTTTTCGCCGGGCGGCCGAGGTGATCGGCGTGCCGAACTCGACGCTGTCGCGTCGCATCAGCGCGCTGGAGAAGGCGATTGGGCTGCGGCTCCTCAACCGCACGACGCGCAAGATCGAGCTGACGGAGGCCGGGCAGCTCTATTTCGAGCGATCGATGCGCATCGTCGAGGAGGCGCGTCTCGCCCATGAACAGCTTGGCGAGATGGTGGCGCAGCCGAGCGGCATGCTGCGCGTCTCGCTGCCGGTGGATTTTGCCGCCATCTACCTCACGCCGCTGTTTGCGGACTTCGCCCGGCGCTATCCGGGCATCAGCTTCGAGCTGGACCTGACGCCGCGACGCGTCGATCTCGTGGCTGAGCCATTCGACGTCGCGATCCGCATGGGCGAGCTTCCTGTTTCCGGCCTGATTGCGCGCCAGCTCGCGCGCGTGCCGGCCCACCTCTATGCCTCGCCGGGCTATCTCAAGCAGGCCGGCGAACTGAGCGAGCCGGCCGACCTCGCCCGTCACCAGTGCCTGTGCATGCCGCGGGCGGCATCCTGGACGCTGCATTCCGGAACGAAGAAGTTGGATGTCGCCGTGAAGGGCCGCTTCACGCTCAACAGCGTCGGCATGATCTGCCGACTGGCAATCCACGACCAGGGTATCGCGCTGCTGTCCGAGGCGATCGCGGCGGATGATCTGGCGCGCGGCCGTCTGCATCGCGTGCTGCCGAAATGGCAGGCATCTCCGATCTCCGTCTATGCGATCACCGCGACGCGCCTGTTGCCGGCCAAGACGCAGCGTTTCATCGAATTCCTTCAGTCTCGTCTGGGACGGGGAACGTGACGTCGGGCAAAGCGGCCATCATCGTCGCCACAATCCCTTGCGGTGTCCGGCGGGCAAAACACCCAAATTGTCGGTCAATGCATAGCCGCGAAAATATTCCACTTTACCGAAATGCGGAATTGGCGGATATTGCGCCCACTCCGGCCCGAGGAAGAGGGGCGTATCGCGATCGTCACGAACGCGGGCCGGGCGGCGGTGGACGCAGGCCACATCGGCGCGAAGGGCTTCGCAGGGCGGGCGACCGTGAGCGAAGGCGTCGCGCACACGACCGGTGCGGCTTGCGTACGGCAAAATCGTGTGGTCCTGGCGCCCGGAGTCTGTGCGCCAAGTCTTGCGGTGATGTGGGTGGCCCGACCGGGCGCGCGCATCAGTGATCTGCAAGACGACGGGGGCAATAGTGCATCGCTCCCCGGGGAGAGCGCGACATAAGCCGTTCCAACCATCCGCGCAGGGAAGGCCGGGATGCTTCCGGTTGCCCTGTTTCCCGCTGTGCATTGTAGCGCAATCTGCTTCTGGCATAGCGGTCCATGGGAGCCAGCCGGCTCCCGGCCTTCCCTGCGCCCTCTTTCATTTCGGAGGGTGAAGTGACGAAGCAAAGCTCGGGCGAAACATGCCGCGAGGATGCGAAGGTGTGTCAATTGTCGAACAAGGGCTCGTGTCCCGGACGCGCTGCAACGCTGTTGGCGTTGCTGCGCAGAGCCGGGACCCAGAAAACCGCGCAGATCGCGGCTGCATGGGCCCCGGCTCTGCAGCGCACCGATGAAGAAGCGCTGCGCTGCGTCCGGGGCACAAGAGGGACGAATGCTGCCACCCACACTCCGTCATTGCGAGCGCAGCGAGGCAATCAATCCAGAGTCTTTCCGCGGCGACAGTCCGGATTGCTTCGCCGCGCTCGCAATGACGGTGTTGATGCAATTGCGCACCTGGCCGGGACGACAATGCGGAGAAAATCGTGCGCCCTTGTGAGCGCGCCGCATTGTGAGTTGTGCCTGAGCGCCACGCGGTTACCATGCGCGTGAGGTTCCCGACCAAAGCGGGAGCCGACATCGTGACCGGGAGGCGACATGAGCGGGCAGGAGCGCAAGGCAAAGGGATCGGATCTGTTCGTCGCGGCGCTGGAGAATGAAGCTGTCGACCGCATCTTCGGCGTCCCCGGCGAGGAAAATCTCGATTTCGTGGAATCGCTGCGCAACTCCAGCATCGAGCTGATTCTGACCCGCCACGAGCAGGCCGCCGCCTTCATGGCGGCCACGCATGGCCGGCTGACCGGCAGGCCGGGCGTGTGCCTGTCGACCCTTGGTCCGGGCGCGCTGAATCTGTCCACAGGCGCCGCCTATGCGCATCTTGGCGCGATGCCGATGATCATGATCACCGGCCAGAAGCCGATCATGAGCAGCCGGCAGGCGCGCTTCCAGATTGTCGATGTGGTCGCGACCATGAAGCCGCTGACAAAACTGTCGCGGCAGATCATCAGCGCCTCGAGCATTCCGACCGTGGTGCGCGATGCGTTCCGCGTGGCGATGGAGGAGCGGCCAGGGCCCGTGCATCTCGAGCTGCCCGAGGACATCGCGGGCGATGAGGTGCCTGCCGTTCCGGTGATCCCGACCCATCCGATCGAAATTCCGGTCGCCCATCGCGCCGCGCTCGACCGCGCCGCCGAGATGATCCTGGCCGCAAAACACCCGCTGGTGATGATGGGGGCTGCGACCAGCCGCCCACGTTCGACGCACGGCATCGCGAGCTTCGTGCGGCGGACCGGCATTCCGTTCTTCACGACGCAGATGGGCAAGGGCACCGTGCCCGGCGGCACCAATCTCTACATGGGCACCGCCGCGCTGTCCGAGCGGGACTATGTTCACGACGCCATCGACGCCGCCGACCTGATCGTGGCGATCGGCCACGACCCGATCGAGAAGCCGCCCTTCATCATGGGGCCGTCGGGGCCGAAGGTCATCCACGTCAGCTACACGCCGGCGAGCGTCGAGCAGGTCTATTTCCCCGATGCGGAGGTCGTCGGCGATGTCGGCCCGAGCCTGGAGCTCCTGGCTGACCGTATCGAAGGCAAGCTGCCGCAGGCCGCAGCACTGCTGCCGCTGCGTGAAAAGATCCTCAGCCATATCGCCGACCGCGCTACCGAGGCGCGCTGGCCGCCGACGCCGCAGCGTATCGTGCACGATATCCGTCAGGTGATCCCGGAGAACGGCATCGTCGCGCTCGACAACGGCATGTACAAGATCTGGTTTGCGCGCAACTACCGCACCCGCGTCGCCAACACGCTGCTGCTCGACAACGCGCTGGCGACGATGGGCGCCGGCCTGCCGTCGGCGATGATGGCTGCGATGCTCTATCCGGATCGCCGCGTGCTCGCGGTCGCCGGCGACGGCGGCTTCATGATGAACAGCCAGGAGATGGAGACCGCCGTCCGCCTCAAGCTCAATCTGGTGGTGCTGGTGCTGGAAGACCATGCCTACGGCATGATCCGCTGGAAGCAGGCCGTCGATCATTTCGCCGATTTCGGCATGACCTTTGGCAATCCCGATTTTGCGCTGTACGCGAAAGCGTATGGCGCCAAGGGGCATCGGATCGAGAGCATCGACAGCTTCGCGCCGACGCTCGACGCAGCTTTCAAGGAGGGCGGCGTGCACTTGGTCTCGGTCCCGATCGACTATTCGGAGAACGTGCGGGTGCTGGTCGATGAGCTCCGGGCGCGGGAGAAGTCGAAGGCGTGATGTGTTCGCAATGACGACGTTGAAACGGCGGCGCATGCAAAACTGCAATCTCGTGCCCCGGACGCAGCGCAGCGCCCCTTCGGCGGTGCGCTGCAGAGACGGGGCGCATGTATCAGCGAACCTTGTGCCATCCTGGGTCCCGGCTCTGCGCCGCAACGCTAAGGCGTTGCAGCGCGTCCGGGACACGGGAGGAACAAGCTCACTTGTGCCGCGATCACCGATCGCGGACGTCATCGATCATCCAACCAACCACAGGAATATGAAATGACTCGCGTTCGCTGTATCACCGAGATGGGCATGGGCGTCGACGTTCACGGCAAGGACGCCACCAAGGCGGCGAAGCGTGCGGTGTCGGATGCGATCAGGCATTCGAGCCTCGGCTTTTTCCGGATGATCGGCAAGACTGCGAACGACATGTTCGTCGATGTCACCATCGCGGTGCCGAATCCCGAAGCTGTCGACAAAGAGGCGGTTGCCAAGGAGCTGCCGTACGGCACCGTCACCGTCAATGCGGTCAAGGGCGGGATGGAGATTCCCTCGGCCGCGGAACAGGGCAACGACCCCATCCTCATCGCCAATGCGGCCGTGATCGTCAGCTTCGACAAGGACTAGGCCGGTGTTTGACACTGATCTGACGCTGCTGGATCGTCCGATCTGGAGCGCGCTGACGACGCGTCAGCAGGCTTTGGCCGAAGGCGGCCCGCGCGCGCTGCGCTATCCCGTGACGATGACGCCCTTTGCCGACATGGTCGACATGTCGGCGGCAAGCTTTGCCGCGCTCGGCGATCTCTTATCGGAATCGCAGGTCGCCGCGCTGTTCACGCCAGAGGCCGTCGAACCACCCGATGGCTTCAAGGTCGTGCTCGCCGAGACCGGCGAGCAGATGATCGGCTCACCCGCCGACAGCCCGTTGCGTGGTGCCGAGATCGTCACGCTTGGCGCTGCCGATGTTCCCGCGATGACGGCGCTGACCGCACTGACCAAGCCCGGTCCGTTCGCCGCACGAACGCATGAGCTCGGCACGTTTCTCGGTATCCGCGCCGGCGGTGAACTGGTCGCGATGGCCGGCGAGCGGATGAAGCCGGGCAATTTCACCGAGATGACCGCGATTTGTGTGCATCCCGAACATCGCGGTCGTGGCTATGCGCAGGGGCTGCTCGCGGCCATTGCGCGCCAGATCGAGGCGCGCGGCGAAATTCCGTTCCTGCACGTGTTTTCCAACAACGCATCCGCCATCGCACTCTATCAGCGGCAGGGCATGCGCATCCGCCGTCGCCTGCACGTGACTGTGCTGATGAAGCAGGCATGACGGCCCGGTGGCGCGCACCGGGCCGCAGGTTTTAGCTCTGGTAGTCGACGAGCAGCGAGCTCGCGGAGGAGGCCGAGGCGCTGCCGCTGGAGCTGTAGGAGGTCGACTGGCTGGTCGCGGTCTGAAGCAGCGAGATCAGCTCTTTCATCAGCTCCGCAGTGCTGGCGGAGGACGAGCTGGACGAAGAGTCGGACGAGGAGGTGGAATCGGTGCTGCTGGTGCTCGATGAGTCGCTGCTTCCATCCGGCGGCGGAGGCGGGGCACCTGCGCTATTGGAGAAAGTGTTGGAGAACACGTTCTTCAACTCGCTGGCCTGGTCGCTGGTCAGCTTGCCGCTCGACACCTCGTTCTGGATGAGGTTGTCGATCTTGGACTGCATCTCGTCGGACGAGGGAGGCGACGAAGAGCTCGAGCTCGATGCGCCGCTCTTGAGCGACGAATCGATGTCGTCGAGCGCGGACGACAGCGCCGACTCGTCGCTTGAACTGATGGTGCCCGCCGAGACTTCCTTGGTCAGTTCACTCTTGAGGCGGTCGAGCGGGGAATAAGAACTGGTGGACGTTGCTGAGATCGAGGTCATTGTGGGGCACCCCTGGTGAAGTTGAAGATGCGCTGAACATGGGTGTGAGGCTAAAGGTCGCGCGCTTAATGAGGTCTTGCCGGAAGGATTGCTGCGGTTTTCGTTGTGTTGCTCGCGCCGGGACGAACACGCGGCGAAACAAAAATCTCGGCGTTGTCCGCGCGGGCGAGCTGTCTTGAGGGCGGGCTTCCCCGCGGCCGATTCGTCGTTATATCCACGTCAACCAAGTCAGGGAGGCAACAATCCATGGACGCCAGGACGACTGATTTTTCCGCCGTGCGGACGGCGATGCAGCGCTACGTCGATCAGGAAATCATCCCCGGCGTGTCCTGGGCCGTGTTGCGTGGGCGTGAGGTCGTCGATCAACAATGCGTCGGCTTTGCCGACCGCGAGGCGAAAACCGCGCTCCGGCCCGACCACATTTTCCGTGCGTTTTCCAACACCAAGATCTTCGTCAGCTGCGCGATCATGCTGCTGATGGAGGAGGGCCGCGTCAGGCTCGACGATGTGATCGAGAAATTCCTGCCGCAGCTTGGCAATCGCAGGGTGCTGAAGCAGGGCGCGGCAAGCCTCACCGATGTCGAGCCCGCGAAAAGCCCGATCACGATCCGGCACCTCCTGACCCATACGTCAGGCCTCAGCTACGGCATCTTCGATCCCGGCACCGTGCTGTTTAGGGGTTACAACGACGCGCGCGTGCTCAATCCGCTGACGCCGCTGACCGACATGATCGACAAGCTCGCAGACCTGCCGCTGTCCTATCAACCCGGCACGTCCTGGGAATATTCGGTTGCAACCGACGTGCTCGGCCGCGTCGTGGAGGTCGTCTCCGGCAAATCTCTCGATGCGTTCCTCAAGGTGCGCATTTTCGATCCGCTCGGCATGACTGATACCGGCTTCTCGGTGCCTGAGGCCCAGCAGGGCAGGCTGGTTGCTCACTACACTGGCGCCGACGTGCTCGATCCGATGAAGCCGGGCCTCACGCGGGCGGACAACCTGCCTTATCCGCAGGCCTATCGGCGGCCGTTCCCGCGGCTGTCGGGCGGCGGCGGCCTGGTTTCGACCCTGCCGGACATGCTCGCGCTCGTGCGCGCATTGGTGCCCGGGCCGGATGCGCTGCTGAAACCGGAGACGCTGCGGCAGATGATGACGAATCAATTGCCCTCGGGGCAGACCATCCGCTTCGCCAATCTCGGGCCGATGCCCGGCAAAGGCTTTGGCCTTGGCGGCGCCGTCACCTTCGCGCCGACGGCCTTCGATCCCCCAAATTCCACCGGCGAATTCCAGTGGGGCGGCCTTGCCGGCACCCATTGGTGGATCTGCCCGCAGGCCAATACCGCCGGCGTCCTGATGGCCCAGCGCCATATGGGTTTCTGGAATCCGTTCTTCTTCGAGTTCAAGCGGTTGGCCTATCAGGCGGTTGGAGGCTGATACGTAGGGGCCGTCGGGGATCAGAACGTGCCAACCTATCTCGGTCTCGATGGATTTCGCTTCGGTTGGGTCGCGGCCTGGATCGACGAGCGCGGCGATCACGGCTTTGATTATTCGTCGGGCCTCACGCGATTGCTCGCGATGCCGCATGCGCGTGCGATGATCGATATGCCGATCGGATTGAACATAAGCGGCTATCGCGCGTGTGACTTGCGCGCCCGCGAGCTGGTCGGCCCCGCCGTGTTTCTCGGCGCGCGCCGCGACCTCTGGACATTTCCCGACATGGCTGCGGCCAATCGCTACTACTGGGAGCACGAAGGCAAGGGCAGGGGTGTATCGTCTCAGCTCTGGAACATCAGGGACAAGATCAAGGACGTCGACGAGATCATGACGCCGGCGCGGCAAGTAATCGTCGGCGAGGCGCATCCTGAGTTGATCTTCTGGAATCTCGCTGGCCGCGTGCGGCTCGACAGCAAGACATCGGCGCAAGGCCGCGAGCAACGCATCGCGCTCCTGGAGCAACGCGGCTTCACGCGCCTGCCGAGATGGCTGACCCAGCGCCACGGCACCGGTATCGGCCGCGACGATCTCATCGATGCCTGTGCCTGCGCGGTCGCTGCGCGTGACAGCACGCAGTGCGTCGGCGGCGACGAGATTGATCCGCGCGGATTGCGGATGGAGATCAATTATTGAGCCTTGTATTGAGCCTTGCGTCATGCCGCGCCTTGCCTAGATTAAATGCGCTTCAACAGCAGATTGTAGGTCCCGATGTCCGATCTCTCCGCCTTTCCCATCACCAAGCGTTGGCCTGCCAAGCATCCGGAGCTGCTCCAGCTCTATTCGCTGCCGACGCCGAACGGCGTCAAGGTCTCGATCATGCTGGAGGAGATCGGGCTGCCCTACGAGGTCCATCTCGTCGACTTCGGCAAGGACGACCAGAAGACGCCGGAATTCCTTTCGCTCGATCCGAACGGCAAGATCCCCGCGATCCTCGATCCCAATGGTCCTGGCGGCAGGGCGCTGCCGTTGTTCGAGTCCGGGGCGATCCTGCAATACCTCGCAGAGAAGACCGGCAGGCTGTTGCCGCAGGATGCGGCGCGCCGCTACCAGACCATCCAGTGGGTGCATTTCCAGATGGGCGGCATCGGGCCGATGTTCGGCCAGGTCGGCTTCTTCCACAAATTCGCCGGCAAGGATTTTGAGGACAAGCGGCCGCTCGAGCGCTACGTCAACGAGTCGAAGCGTCTGCTCGGCGTGATGGAGACACATCTCGCCGGCCGGCAATGGTTCATGGATGACGACTACACCATCGCCGACATCTCGATGCTCGGCTGGGTGCGCAACCTCATCGGGTTCTACGGCGCCGGCGATCTCGTCGAATTCAGCCACTTCAGGTCGGTCGCGGCTTGGCTCGAGCGGGGCCTTGCGCGTCCGGCCGTGCAGCGCGGGCTCAACATTCCAAAGCGGCCGTGAAAATCAGGTCAGCGCCTTGTGGGCCATGTAGAGTGCCATCAGCGAGACGAGGCCGATCATTGTTCGGCGCAGCACGGATTTGCTGACACCATTGGCCATGCGTGCGCCGAGATCGGTGCCGACCCAGAGGCCGGCAAGAATGCCGATGATCGCCGGCCAGCCGACCATGAGCCCCTTGCTCCAGTAGATCCAGGCCGCCGGGATATTGGTCGGGATCACCGAGAAGATGAGGCTGACGAGTTGCGCCTGGTGCTGTGGCACGCGCAAGCCCGCGGCGAGGCCAACCGTGATCGCGAGCCCGCCGCCGATGCCCATGAAGCCGGAGGAAAAGCCGGCAAGCATGCCGATGAGGAGAAGGGGGAGCCAGGGCAACTTGTCCTGATCGCCGGCTTCGCTGCCGCCGTCCTTGCGCTCACGGCGCAGAACCAGCGCAGCGATCAGCGCAACGAGGTAGACGACATAAGTCCATTGCAGGATCGCGTCGGTGACGGCGGCTGCCACATAGCCGCCGCCCGCGCCACCGACGAGAAATCCGATGCCGATCCAGATGATCCATTGCAGCGGGCTCCGATTGCCGCCGTGCCAGTAGCGGCGCACGCCGGCAAGGCCCGTCGGCGGCACCTGAGCGATCAGCGACGTGCCCTGGGCGATGTGTTGCTCCGCGCCGAGCAGCAGTACGCAGAAGATCACGAGGCCGCCACCCGGGCTCGTGCCCATGAAGCCCGATGTCAGTCCCCCGACGAGACCGACGCCGATTCCTGCAAGCAGCTCGTGCATCCCGGACATCGCTCACGCCCTGGTTCGTCGCCTGACGTCCGGCTTCGTCGTGCGAAATCCTTCGATCACGTGACCAACGGCCGTCATGCAGGCGTCTATGTCGAAATCCTCGCCCCAGCATTTCTGCAGCACAAAGCCCTGGAAGATCGCGATCAGGATGCGCGCGATCGCATCCGCGCCGAGGTCGCGTTTGATCAGGCCGTCGTGCTGGGCGCGCTCGACCAGCGCCACGATCAACGCGCGCGGTATGTCGATGCCTTCGACGACACTGGCGCGGACGCGGCGATTGCGCAGTGCCTCGGCCCAGCCGTGGATGCCGACGCGCCGCCGCGCCTCGCCTGCGGGATCGGTCAGCCACTGAGCATAGACGCGGGTCAACGCGTGCAGTCCTTCGATCGGATCCCCCGATCCCTGCGCGACCGAGTTGAGCACGGCCTCGCGACGATGCCGGTCGTCGGCGAGCGCCTCGATCAGGTCGTCCTTGCTCTGGAAATAGAGATAGACCGCGCCGTGGCTCAGCCCGGACCGCTTCACGATGTCGGCCATGCCGGTCTGGTGAAAACCGTTCTCGGCGAAGCAGGCGAGAGCGGCTTCGAGGATCTGCTGGCGCCGGTCTTCACGCTTCTTGTCGCTGATCTTGGGCATCCGCTCGGTCCATAAATAACTGACAGATCGATCGTTTTTTTATCTGAGGCCGATAGAACCCTGCTAGATGGCCATAATAAAAAACGATTAGTCAGTCGTTTTTAAGCGCGAAATGGATTTGGGTCAAGCCCGGGCGGCCGGAACCCCTGGAGGCAGGAGAGGATCTGGCGAATGGCGGGTCGTCGACGGCGACGACAGCCGGCCCTTGCGCTGAGGCTAGAACAGCCGCCCGCCGTTCGGCACGGGCTTGCTCGGCTGCATCAGCACCACCTTGCCGTCGGCGTCGGGGAAGCCGAGCGTCAGCACCTCGGAGACGACCGGTCCGATCTGGCGCGGCGGGAAATTCACGACGGCCGCGACCTGTTGTCCCACGAGAGTCTCGAGCGGATGGTTTTCTGTGATCTGCGCCGAGCTCTTGCGCACGCCGATGGCGGGTCCGAAGTCGATCCACAGCCGCCAGGCCGGCTTGCGCGCCTCCGGAAACAGCTTGGCGTCAACGATGGTGCCAACGCGGATATCGATCGCCAGAAAGCTGTTGAAGTCGATGGTCGGGGAAGCGACGGCGGCGGGATCGTGGGTGACGTGCATGATGTGTCCGTCCAGGGAATTCTCAGTTTCGTTCGCAATATTGTCGCGCGAACCGGAGTTTCGTACAACGCCACGGCCACAGCACCACACGACGCATGCGCGAGGAACGTCTTGCCCAACATCATCTACGGCATCAAGAACTGCGACACCATGAAGAAGGCGCGCAGCTGGCTCGACACCCATGGCGTCGCCTACGAGTTCCACGACTACAAGGCTGCGGGCGTGGAGAAGGACAAGCTCAAGCAGTGGAGCGACAAGCTTGGCTGGGAGACGCTGCTCAACCGCGCCGGCACGACCTTCAAGAAGCTCCCCGACGCCGACAAAGAAGGCCTGACAGAGAAGAAGGTGCTGGCGTTGATGCTAGCGCAACCATCGATGATCAAGCGGCCGGTGCTGGAAATCGGCGGCAAGCTCCTGGTCGGCTTCAAGCCGGATATCTACGAGAAGGAAGTCGGCGCTAAATCGCGCAAGAGCTAGTTCAGCTCGATGATCTCGGTGGTGACGCTCGAACCAGGCTGATCGGCGAATTCGACCAATTCAGCGGCCGCGATGCGGCCGGGCGTGCGATGGAAAAGGTGGCGGTCGATCACGGCTCGCAGTCTTGGGCGCGGCAGCGCGTCATTTCCGCGCATCAGATTCTTGATTTCGAAGCCGCCGTCTTCGCAGAAGGTCTTGAGCGAGGCGACGATGTGGCTGACTTTGTCGTCGGTGAGGAAAGGCAGCAGCAGCCGTTCATAGGCGACGACGCGTCCGTAGACGTCGTCGACATCGGCAACGCTATAAACTGGAAGGCCGCGCGCCACGCATTCATGATAGACCGGCATCACGAAGGGCGCGAGCCGCGGCCCGACATAGTCGTCCAGCAGAATCCCCTTGCCGGTATGCCCGTAGGCGCGAGAGATGCGCGAGCCCTCGCTCTGAATGGTGAGGCGCGGCGTCGGCGTCGAATTGTCCACCGTGTAGTAGATGAGATCGGACAGCTCTTCCTCGAGCCGCGCGGGCTGATACTCCCAGATCGCCGGCGCAATCTGCTGGCGAGCATAAAGTCGCAGCCACGTGTTGAGTAGATCACGCTGCTTGATCGACTTGACGATGGGGGGAGCGGCGCTTGTAAAATCCAAAACAATATTCCCGGCGGCTAGAAACCCGCGCATAATCGTTGCTGCGGGAAAATTTTCTATGAAGGCTGGCGCGCGGGGCCAAAGACCGTTAACGACGGCTTGATGGCCGGCGCTTTGCGAACTGGAAGGCCGCGCAGGCGCGACGTCAAAGCACTTCCGACTAAGGGAGCATAAGTCTCCCGGCCGGAGGCCTGATCTGCTCAGCTTTCCGCCTTGCCTAACCCCCGTCACCTCCGGCATATTCCGCGCCCGGAGGCGGCGTTCCGGGACAGGCTCCAAGGCCTCCGGAAAGCCGAAGTAACAAGGACAGCCACGCGCGTTGCGCGGGCGGGGGAAATCTGTTTGGCCGATGAGTTCATTCTCGAAACGGAAGGCTTGACCAAGGAGTTCGCGGGCTTCTACGCCGTCCGCGACGTTGCGCTCAAGGTTCGCCGTGGGAGTATTCACGCGCTGATCGGCCCGAATGGGGCCGGCAAGACGACGTGCTTCAATCTTCTGACCAAGTTCCTCAAACCGTCTGCCGGAAAAATCCTGTACAAGGGACAGGACATCACTGCGATGGCGCCGGCCGACGTGGCACGCATGGGGCTGGTGCGATCATTCCAGATCTCGGCGGTGTTTCCGCACATGACCGCGTTGGAAAACGTTCGCGTCGCGCTGCAGCGGCAGCACGGAAGCTCTTTTGACTTCTGGCGCTCGAAGTCGGTGCTCAACTGCTTCAACGACCGCGCGCGTGAATTGTTGAATGATGTGGGCCTCAACGAGTTCGCCAACACGCCAGCGGTCGAGATGCCTTATGGACGCAAGCGCGCACTCGAGATCGCAACCACGCTCGCGCTCGATCCGGAGATGATGCTTCTGGACGAGCCGATGGCTGGCATGGGCCACGAGGACATCGACAAGATCGCAGCGCTGATCAAACGGATCTCGGCGAAATACACCATCCTGATGGTCGAGCATAATCTGAGCGTGGTGGCCAATCTCTCCGACATCATCACTGTGCTGACGCGCGGGCAAGTGCTCGCGCAAGGTCATTACACCGAACTCACCAAGGACGAGCGCGTCAAGGAAGCCTATCTGGGAGCCGGTCATGCCTGACACTGCGATTGCCGAAGCTCCGGCAAAGGCTGCGACCGGCGGCAACATCCTTCAGGTTCGCAACCTGGAGGCCTGGTACGGCGAATCCCACATCCTGCACGGGATCAATTTCGACGTGAACGCAGGCGAGGTCGTCACGCTGCTGGGGCGCAACGGCGCCGGCAAGACGACCACGCTGAAGTCGATCATGGGCATCATCGGCAAGCGCACCGGCTCGGTGAAATTCAACAACCATGACATCATTCGCACGACCTCGGACAAGATCGCGCGGATGGGCATCGCGTTCTGTCCGGAGGAGCGGGGAATTTTCTCCAGCCTCGACGTGCGGGAGAATCTGTTGCTGCCGCCGGTGGTGCGCGCGGGCGGATTGCCGCTCGAACAGATCTTCGATCTGTTTCCGAACCTGAAGGAACGGCTCAACAGCCAGGGCACGAAACTGTCCGGCGGCGAGCAGCAGATGCTGGCGATCGCGCGCATCCTGCGCACCGGCGCGAGCTTCCTGATGCTGGACGAGCCGACCGAAGGTCTGGCGCCGGTCATCATCCAGCAGATCGGCCACACCATTGCGCGGCTCAAGAAGGAAGGTTTCACGATCCTTCTGGTCGAGCAGAACTTTCGGTTCGCATCCACCGTCGCCGACCGCTATTACGTGGTCGAGCACGGCAAGATCATTGACGGATTTTCCAATGCGGAGCTTGCCGCCAATATGGACAAGCTCCACACCTATCTCGGCGTCTAGTACGGCCAAGAGTAGAACGGCCAAAGAGAAAATTCACAAGGAAAGTAGCATGAAGACAAAGTCGATTGCATCGCTTCTGCTCGGCACGGCGTTGACCTTTGCCGCCGCAGGCGCAGCCCTCGCGCAGGACAAGACCGTCAAGATCGGCGCGCTGTCCGATCAATCCGGCCTCTACGCCGACCTCGGCGGCCCCGGCTCGACGCTCGCCGCGCAAATGGCCGTTGAAGATTCCGGTCTCGCCGCGAAGGGCTGGAAGATCGAAATCATCTCGGGCGATCACCAGAACAAGCCGGACATCGGCACCGCGATCGCGCGGCAATGGTTCGACGTCGACAAGGTCGACATCATCGTCGACGTGCCGAACTCCGGCGTAGCGCTCGCCGTCAACAACGTGGTCAAGGAAAAGAACGGCGTCTACATCAATTCGGGTGCGGCGACCTCGGACCTCACCAATGCGCAGTGCTCGCCCAACACCGTGCATTGGACCTACGACACCTACATGCTGGCCCATACCACGGGCCAGGCGCTGGTGAAGGCCGGTGGCGATACCTGGTTCTTCCTGACCGCGGACTACGCTTTCGGTGCGGCGCTCGAGCGCGACACCACCGCGGTCATCACCGCAAATGGCGGCAAGGTGGTCGGCGGCGTCAAGCATCCGCTCAACACGCCGGACTTCTCGTCGTTCCTGCTCCAGGCGCAGGCCTCCAAGGCCAAGATCATCGGCCTTGCCAATGCCGGCGGCGACACCACCAATTCGATCAAGCAGGCTGCCGAATTTGGCATCGTCAAGGGCGGCCAGAAGCTCGCCGCGCTGCTGCTGTTTCTCACCGACGTCAAGGCGATTGGCCTTGAGACCGCGCAGGGCCTCAACTTCACCGAAACTTTCTACTGGGACATGAACGACCAGACCCGGGCGTTCTCCAAGAAGTTCTCGGAGCGGATGAAGAACGGTGCGATGCCGACGATGGTGCAGGCCGGCGTCTATGCTGGCGTGCTGCATTACTTCAAGGCGCTTGAGGCGCTCGGCGGCAATCCGCATGACGGCGCCAAGGTGGTCGAGAAGATGAAGTCGATCCCGACCGACGACGCTCTGTTCGGCAAGGGCGAGATCCAGCCCAACGGCCGCACCATCCACAACGCCTATCTGTTCGAAGTGAAGAAGCCCTCCGAGTCCAAGGGGCCGTGGGACTTCTACAAGCTGGTCGGCACGGTGCCGGGCGACCAGGCCTTCACGCCGCTGTCCGAAAGCAAGTGCGCGCTGTTGAAGAAGTAAGAGCAACAGCCCGCCGGCTGTGAGCCGGCGGGCGTTCTAGGGAACGCCGAAGGGACTGGGTGCAGGATCGATGCAAGCTCTCTATGCACAGCTACTGGTGGGACTGATCAACGGCTCGTTCTACGCGCTGCTCAGTCTTGGGCTTGCCGTGATCTTCGGCATGCTCAACATCATCAATTTCGCCCATGGCGCGCTGTACATGATGGGCGCGTTCTGCGCTTATTTCCTGCTGAACCTCACCGGTCTGAACTATTGGTGGGCGCTGCTGATCGCGCCGATCCTGGTTGGCATCTTCGGCATGATCCTGGAGCGGACCATGCTGCAATGGCTGACCGGCCTCGATCACCTTTACGGACTGCTACTGACCTTCGGCATCGCGCTGATCGTGCAAGGCGTCTTTCAGAATTATTTTGGTTCATCCGGCCTGCCTTACGCCATTCCGGATCAGCTCAAGGGCGGCATGAATCTCGGCTTCATGTTCCTGCCGATCTATCGCGCCTGGGTCGTCATCTTCTCGCTAGTCGTCTGTGTGGCGACCTGGTTCCTGATCGAGAAGACGCGGCTCGGTGCCTATTTGCGCGCCGCCACTGAAAATCCGACGCTCGTGCGCGCCTTCGGCATCAACGTGCCACGGATGATCACGCTTACCTACGGCCTCGGCGTCGGCCTTGCCGCGCTCGCCGGCGTGCTATCGGCGCCGATCAACCAGGTGCGGCCGCTGATGGGCGCCGACCTCATCATCGTGGTGTTCGCGGTGGTGGTGATCGGCGGCATGGGCTCGATCATGGGATCGATCATCACGGGCTTTGCACTCGGCGTGATCGAGGGCCTGACCAAGTATTTTTATCCCGAGGCCTCCAACACCGTCGTGTTCGTCCTGATGGTGCTGGTGCTTTTGGTGAAGCCAACGGGATTGACGGGAAGGGCGGCCTGATATGACAGCCTTGACGGACGACACGCTGCCGGTGACCCCGCGCGCGATGCGTGACGAGATGATCGTGTTTGTGGTGATGGCGCTGCTGCTGGCCTCGGTGCCATTCAGCGGCATCTATCCGTTCTTCGTAATGCAGGCGCTGTGCTTCGCGCTGCTTGCCTGCGCCTTCAACCTGCTGATCGGCTATGGTGGCCTGCTGTCGTTCGGCCACGCGATGTTCTTGGGCACGGCCGGCTATTGCAGCGCGCATGCACTGAAGGTGTGGGGGCTGCCGCCGGAGCTCGGCATCCTCGTCGGTGTTGCCGGTGCCTTCGTCCTCTCGATCATAACCGGTTACATCTCGATCCGCCGCCAAGGCATCTATTTCTCGATGATCACGCTGGCGCTGTCGCAGCTCCTGTACTTCATCTACCTCCAGGCGCCATTCACCCATGGCGAGGACGGCATCCAGGGCATTCCGCAGGGGCGGATGTTCGGCGTGTTCGATCTGACCAAGCCGACCGTTCTCTACTATGTCGTGCTCGTCGGCTTCCTCGCCGGCTTCCTGCTGATCTACCGCATCATCAATTCGCCCTTCGGCGAGGTCCTGAAGTCGATCCGCGAGAATGAGCAGCGCGCGATCTCGCTAGGTTACCGGACCGACCAGTACAAATTCCTGGCCTTCGTCCTCTCGGGTACGCTGGCGGGCTTCGCCGGTTCGCTGAAGGTGTTTGTGGCGCAGAATGCCTCGCTCACCGACGTGCACTGGTCGATGTCGGGCGAAGTCGTGCTGATGACGCTGGTCGGCGGCCTCGGTACCATCTTGGGCCCCGTGGTCGGTGCCTTCGTGATCATCGCCATGCAGCAATATCTGGCGAGCTTCGGCCAATGGGTGACGGTGATCCAGGGTTCGATCTTCGTGATTTGCGTGCTCACCTTCCGCCGCGGCGTGGTCGGGGAGATCGCGCATTACTTCCGGCGCTCGCTCTAAGGTGTTGATATAACGTCAATTTATCTGTTGATTGAAAGCGGTGGATGACCTGGCACCGCGGACGTGAGGTGACACGCGCGCGGAGCGAAAATGGTCTATGACAGTTTTGTGACGGCCCGCTCGGGCCGGGCCATTTCCAACCGGTAGCCTATCCTCATGATGCGATGGTTTCGCGCTTTCCTGCCCAAGGAAGAACGGTTCTTCGACCTGTTCGACCGCCATGCCCAGACCGTGATCCAGGGCTCCATCGCGCTCCAGGGCATGCTCAACGGGGGTGAGGAGACGCCGGTCTATTGCCAGCGTGTCAACCAGTTCGAGAACGACGCCGACAACATCACGCGTGAGGTGCTGACGGCGGTGCGTCGCACCTTCATCACGCCGTTCGACCGTGGCGACATCAAGAACCTCATCACCTCGATGGACGACGCCATCGACCAGATGCAGCAGACGGCCAAGGCCGTGATGCTGTTCGAGGTCCGCGCCTTCGAACCGCCGATGCGCGAGATCGGCGGGCTTCTGATCGAATGCGCCAACCTGGTCGGGCGTGCGCTGCCGCTGATGCAGGCGATCGGCCAGAATGTGGCGATGCTGACCGCCATCACGGAAGAGCTGACCAAGCTCGAGGGCCGGGTCGACGACCTCCACGATATCGGCCTGAAGGAGCTGTTCCTCAAGCATCGCGACGGCAGCGCGATGAACTTCATCGTGGGGGCCGAGATATACGATCATCTCGAAAAGGTCGCCGATCGCTTCGATGACGTGGCGAACGAGATTAACAGCATCGTCATTGAACAAGTCTAGCGCAGGGGCCGCGCCGTGGATGCTGCGTTGGGATTTCCCGTCCTGGTCGGACTGATTGCCGTCGCGCTGCTGTTCGACTTCCTGAACGGTTTGCACGACGCTGCCAATTCGATCGCGACCATCGTTTCGACCCGCGTGCTGCGGCCGCAATTCGCGGTGTTCTGGGCCGCCTTCTTCAATTTCGTGGCGTTCATGGTGTTCGGCCTGCACGTGGCCCAGACCATCGGCACCGGCATCATCGATCCCGCGATCGTCGATGCCCAGGTGATCTTCGCGGCCCTCGTCGGTGCCATCGTCTGGAACCTCGTGACATGGGCGCTCGGCATTCCGTCCTCGTCTTCGCACGCGCTCATCGGCGGGTTGTTCGGCGCGGGCGTGGCCAAAGCCGGGATCTCGGCGGCGGTCTGGAGCGGATTGTCCAAAACGGTGATCGCAATCGTGCTGTCTCCGCTCGTCGGATTCCTGCTTGCGATGATGTTGGTCGCGATCGTGTCCTGGGCCTCGGTGCGATCGACCCCGTTTGCCGTGGATCGCGCCTTCCGCATCCTGCAATTCGCCTCAGCCTCGCTCTATTCGCTCGGCCATGGCGGCAACGACGCCCAAAAGACCATGGGCATCATCGCCGTGCTGCTCTATTCGCAGGGCCACCTCGGCGGCGAATTCTTCGTGCCGTTCTGGGTGGTGCTGTCGTGCCAGGCGGCCATGGCGATGGGCACCCTGATGGGCGGCTGGCGCATCGTTCGCACCATGGGCCTGCGCATCACCAAATTGACGCCGATGCAGGGTTTTTGCGCCGAGACTGGTGGCGCCGCGACGCTGTTCATGGCCACCTTCCTCGGGGTTCCCGTCTCGACCACCCATACCATCACCGGCGCCATCGTCGGCGTCGGTGCCGCCCGCCGCCTCTCGGCGGTGCGCTGGAACGTCGCCAGCTCGATCGTCTATGCCT
The DNA here is from genome assembly GCF_040548375.1 of Bradyrhizobium sp. F1.4.3. Taxonomy (NCBI): domain Bacteria; kingdom Pseudomonadati; phylum Pseudomonadota; class Alphaproteobacteria; order Hyphomicrobiales; family Nitrobacteraceae; genus Bradyrhizobium; species Bradyrhizobium sp. F1.4.3. The sequence goes on along the minus strand of NZ_JBEPRN010000001.1, from coordinate 735,393 downwards.
GGGTAATCACGATGCCGGCCTCGGCGATCGTTGCGGCGCTGACCTGGTGGGCGGTCAGGATTTTCATCAAGTGACGAGCTTCAGCCCGGCAATGCCGGCGACGATCAACCCGATGCTGGCAAGGCGGAACGCGGCGGCGGGCTCACCGAACAGGATGATGCCGAGCGCCGCGGTGCCGACCGCGCCGATGCCGGTCCAGACCGCATAGGCGGTTCCAATCGGCAGCGTCTTCAGGGCGAGGCCCAGCAGGATCACGCTTCCAGCCATGGCGGCGAGCGTAAAGACAGACGGAACGAGCCTGGTAAAACCCTCGGTGTATTTGAGACCGATCGCCCAGGCGATCTCCAGCAGACCGGCGACGAACAGGATGCTCCAAGCCATGACGACCCTCCATTCAAGCCAGGGTCGTCCCCGCGGCAGATGTGCTGATGAGCGGGAAGGCCGTCCTCCCCAAACTTGATCCCAGGCCCGATATGGGGCTGGCCGAAGGGCTCCGCAATCACCAATTGAGGCTTGATCAGGCCCATTTTCCCTGCCAAACGCTCCCGCAATGTCCGACATCGCCACATCAGCCGAATCGCCGGCCCGTTCCCCGCTTGCCGCTGAAGTGTCGCGGCGGCGCACCTTTGCGATCATCTCGCACCCGGACGCCGGCAAGACCACGCTGACCGAAAAGCTGCTGCTGTTCGGTGGCGCGATCAATCTCGCCGGCCAGGTCAAGGCCAAGGGCGAGCGGCGCAACACACGCTCGGACTGGATGAAGATCGAGCGCGAGCGCGGCATCTCGGTCGTGACCTCGGTGATGACCTTCGAGTTCGAAGGCCTCGTGTTCAACCTGCTGGACACGCCGGGCCACGAGGACTTTTCGGAAGACACCTATCGCACACTGACGGCGGTCGACTCCGCCGTGATGGTGATCGACGCCGCCAAGGGCATCGAGGCGCGGACGCGAAAACTGTTCGAGGTCTGCCGCCTGCGCGATATCCCGATCATCACTTTCATCAACAAGATGGACCGCGAGAGCCGCGATGTTTTCGAGCTCCTCGACGAGATTGAGAAGACGCTGGCGCTCGACACCACGCCGATGACCTGGCCGGTCGGCCGTGGCCGCGACTTCCTCGGCACCTATGACGTCGTCAACGGCGGGGTGCGGCTGCTCGAAGGCGGCGGCGCCAAGACTGGCGCGGCGCAGCAGATCGAGATCGCCGAACTCGGAAAACTCAATGCGAACCTCGACGTATCCGCGGTGAAGGACGAGCTCGAGCTCGTCACCGCGGCCTCCAAGCCGTTCGAGCTGGAGGCGTTTCGCGAGGGCCATCTGACGCCGGTCTATTTTGGCAGTGCGCTGCGCAATTTCGGCGTCGGCGATCTGCTGGAAGGACTCGGCAAGTTCGCCCCTGAGCCGCGCGCGCAGGAGAGCGACCAGCGCAAGGTCGAGGCAACCGATCCGCGCATGAGCGCCTTCGTGTTCAAGATCCAGGCCAACATGGATCCGAACCACCGCGACCGCATCGCCTTTGCGCGGCTGTGCTCCGGCAAGCTCAGCCGCGGCATGAAGGCCAAGCTGGTGCGCACCGGCAAGAGCATGCCGCTGTCGAGCCCGCAATTCTTCTTCGCGCAGGACCGTTCGGTTGCGGACGAAGCCTTTGCCGGCGACGTCGTCGGCATTCCCAATCACGGCACGTTGCGCATCGGCGATACCTTGACCGAGGGCGAGGATTTCAACTTCGTCGGCGTGCCGAGCTTTGCGCCGGAAATCGTCCGCCGCGTGCGTCTGACCGATGCGATGAAGGCGAAGAAGCTGAAGGAAGCGCTTCAGCAGATGTCGGAAGAGGGCGTGGTGCAGGTATTCCGCCCGCGCGACGGAGCGCCGGCGCTGGTCGGCGTGGTCGGCGCGCTCCAGCTCGACGTGCTGAAGGCGCGGCTCGAGGCGGAATACGCGCTACCGGTAGAGTTCGAGGTGAGCGAGTTCCAGCTCGCGCGCTGGGTCTCGTCGGATGACCGCAAGAAGCTCGACACGTTCCTTGCCGCCAACACCTCGAGCATCGCCGACGATGTCGATGGCGATCCCGTGTATCTGGCGAGAAACGAGTTCTATCTCGGCTACACCAGGGAACGCGCCGAGGGCATCGAATTCACCAACGTCAAGGACGTGAAGAAGAAGGGGTAGGGTGCGCCTCAGCCGCTTGAGCGCGAGCATGTGAACGCTCGCCGGCTTGACGCATTCATGCGCGGTGCCACGTTCTCCTGATGTGACATTGTGAGTTCACGTCATGTGGCGCGGCATCCTCATATTCTTCCTGTTGGCGGTATCAACGGTTGCGACCGACGCGCGGCGCCGGCAGATCAATCCGATCCCGTTTTCGCACGAGCCGTGCAGCGTGCTCGCTAACCGGCCCTGCACGCCGTCGTATTGCAGCGTGCTCGAGCACGGACCCTGCATTCCCGAGATCGACTATCCCTACGGGGAGAACCTCCAGCTCACGATCGAGAGCGTGCCGCCCGAGGCCGATCGCGCCAAATACCAGAAGCCCGATCACGATCTCGACACGATCGGCGACCTCTTCGCCGAGTTGCGTACCTGCTGGTCGCCGCCACCAGACAATGGGCGCGCGGGCATGCAGATGGCGGTGCGCTTCAGTTTTAACAAGGCTGGTAGCCTGATCGGCCCGCCGCGGCTGACCTTTGCAACCGCTGGCGTCCCGGCCGATACCAGAGCGACTTATCTGAACGCGATCAATGCATCCTTGAACGCCTGCCTGCCGTTGAAATTCACCAGCGGCCTCGGTGGCGCCTTGGCGGGGCGCCCGATTGCGATCCGCTATGTCGATAATCGGCAGCTTGGCAAGTAGCGCGCAACTCGATCTTCCTGAGCAGCGCCGTTGCGACCAGCCGCCAATCAATGATACGCCATGGGCGGGGGCGCTGGTTGAGGGGAGGATGTCGTGGGTCTGCTGGTCATGATCCTGGGGCTCGTGCTGTTTTTTGCGGCCCATATTTTCACAACGAAACGCGAAGCGCGCGCGCAGGCGATCGCAAGACTGGGCGAGGGGACCTACAAGATCCTCTATTCGCTGGTCTCGCTCGCGGGGCTGGCGCTGATCGTCTGGGGCTTTGCGCATTATCGCGCAACCGGCTGGATCGACGTCTGGTATCCGCCGAAGGCGATGAAGCACATCACGATCGCGCTGATGCTGCCCGCTGTGATCCTGGTCGTTGCGTCCTACCTGCGCGGCCGCATCTATGCGACGCTGAAGCATCCGATGCTCGCCGGCATCAAGCTGTGGGCGGCCGCGCATCTTCTGGCGAACGGCGATCTCGGCTCCATCATTCTGTTCGGCTCGTTTCTCGGCTGGGCGGTGTATGACCGCATTTCGTTCAAATATCGCACCGACGGCGGCGGGCCACCGATTCCGGTGGGCGGCGTCACCAATGATTTGATCGCGGTCGCTGTCGGCGTCGTCGCCTATCTGGCGCTGGCATTTGCGTTCCATCCCGTTGTGATTGGTGTTCCCGTCATGGGGGGCTAGCTTCAGCCGATCAGCGCAAGACAGGACCGCGTGTCCATGCGCGGAAGGTGACAAAAGCAACAAGCCGAGGACCCTCCGATGGACTGGTCGCAATCTCAGATTCCGCCGATGCGGTTCGAGGCGCGCTTTGGCGATCGGGTGGTGCCGGCCTTCTGCGATCGGCCGGCAAGCCTCTGGGCGATGATTGCGGAGGCCTGTGCGCGCAACGCCGACGGCGAAGCGCTCATTTGCGGCGATGCCCGGCTGAGCTGGCGGCAGGCCGTGGATCAGGCCGCGCGGATCGCATCGGGCTTCCGCAAGCTCGGCTTGCAGCGCGGCGACCGTGTTGCGATCCTGCTCGGCAATCGCGTTGAATTTCCGCTGCTGCTGTTTGCCGCCGCGCATGAGGGGCTTGTCACCGTGCTGCTCAGCACGCGGCAGCAGAAGCCGGAGATCGCCTATGTCCTCACCGATTGTGGTGCCAAGATCCTGATCCACGAAACGGTGCTCGCGGAGCGGTTGCCCGATGCGCGGGATGTTCCTGAGGTGATCCGCCGCATCGCCATCGATAATGATGCGCAGCTGTCGCGCTTTGCCGTGCTCGCCGACAACGTGCCGGCTCCGGCGCCGGTTGATGTGAGTGAGGAGGACGCCGCGATGATCCTCTACACCTCGGGCACGACCGGCAAGCCGAAGGGCGCGATGCTGGCTCATTGCAACATCGTCCATTCCTCGATGGTTTTCGTTTCCTGCTTGCAACTGACGGAGGCGGATCGTTCGATCGCGGCGGTCCCGCTCGGCCATGTGACCGGCGTCGTCGCCAATATCACGACCATGATCCGCTGCGGTGGCGCGCTGATCATCATGCCGGAGTTCAAGGCCGCCGAATATCTCAAGCTCGCCGCGCGCGAGCGCGTCACCTACACGGTGATGGTGCCGGCGATGTACAATCTCTGCCTGCTCCAGCCGGATTTCGACGGCTATGATCTATCGAGCTGGCGCATCGGCGGCTTTGGCGGCGCGCCGATGCCGGTCGCGACCATCGAGAAGCTCGAGGCGAAGATTCCCGGCCTGAAGCTGGCGAACTGCTACGGTTCGACCGAGACGACGTCGCCATCGACGATCATGCCGGGCGAGCTGACGGCCAGCCATATCGACAGCGTCGGCCTGCCGTGTCCCGGAGCGCGGATCATCGCGATGGGGACCGATGGGCGCGAGCTGCCGCATGGCGAGATCGGCGAACTCTGGATCCAGAGCGCATCCGTCATCAAGGGCTATTGGAACAACCCGAAGGCTACCGCCGAAAGTTTTACCGGCGGCTTCTGGCATTCCGGCGATCTCGGCTCGGTCGATGCGGATGGGTTCGTCCGCGTGTTCGATCGAAGCAAGGACATGATCAACCGCGGCGGCCTGAAGATCTATTCCGCCGAGGTCGAGTCCGTGCTGGCCGGCCATCCCGCGGTGGTCGAGAGCGCGATCATCGCAAAGCCGTGCCCAGTGCTGGGCGAGCGCGTCCATGCCGTGGTGGTGACGCGCGTGCAGGTCGGGAGCGATGACTTGCGGGCCTGGTGCGCCGAGCGGTTGTCCGACTACAAGGTGCCGGAGACGATGACCCTCACCGCCGAGCCGCTGCCGCGCAACGCCAACGGCAAGGTGCTGAAGCGGCAGTTGCGGGAGTTTCTGGTCGGCTCATGAGTCCGGAAGGCGCCCCCGGGCTATCCCGGACCGCGCGTTAACGCCTTGATCGGGCTTGCTTTGCCTTGCCTCCGCCATATCGATAGGTTATCGCCGCCGCACGTGGGGACGGGTTTTAGACGCGCACGATCTGGCGCGCGCTCCCGGCCGGGCATGGGATAAGCATAAGTGTCTGAATTATTTGACGAAGTCGACGAGGAAGTACGTCGCGAACAGCTCAAGAGGCTGTGGGACAGATATTCGATCTACTTCATCGCCCTCATGGTGCTGGTCGTGGCCGCCGTCGGCGGCTGGCGCGGCTACCAGTACCTGGAGGCCAAGAAGGCCGCCGAGGCCGGCGCCGCCTTCGAGAAGGCTGTCGAACTGTCGGAGCAGGACAAGCATGCCGAGGCTGAGGTGGCCTTTACCGACCTCGCTGCCAAGGCCCCCTCGGGCTACCGCACCTTGGCGCGGCTGCGTGCTGCGGCCGAAGCGGCGGTCCGCGATCCCAAGGCTGCGGCCAAGATCTACGACGACATCGCCGCCGATCGTGGCGTCGGCAGCGAGTGGCAGGATCTCGCGAAGGTTCGCGCGGCCGGCTTGTTGCTCGACAGCGTTGGCTATGCCGATATGCAGCAGCGGCTGGAGGCCTCCACCGCACCCAAGTCGACCTTCCGCCACAGTGCCCGCGAGATGCTCGCGCTGTCGGCTTGGCGCAACAACGACATGACCGCGGCCCGCAAATGGCTCGACGCGATCGCCGAGGACGGCGAAACGCCGCCGGGCCTGCGCTCGCGCGCCGAAGCGCTCCAGGCGCTACTGCCGCCCGTCGCCAAAAGCTGACGGTCCCGAGAGTTCAGACGAGATACTGATATGCGCCGCACGACCCGCTTGATCGCAGCCGCCGTCCTGATCGCCTTCACGGGCGTTCTGGGCGGCTGCTCCAGCTTCGATCCGAGCGACATGCTCGACTGGCTCGACACCAAGAAGAAGCTGCCGGGCGATCGTAAGCCGGTATTCCCTGAGGGCGTGCCGGGTCTTGAGCAGGGCGTGCCGAAAGACATGTACAAGGGCGCCCAGCAGCAACAGCCGGATCCGAATGCGCCTGCCGTTGCGGCGCTGCCGGTCGAGCCGCCCCCTGCTGAAGCGGCGAAACCGTCGAAATCCGCCAAGGCGAAGAAGACCAGGCAGCCGGCCGCCACCGCGGCCACACCGGCTGAAGCGCCGGCCGGTGAGGTCGATGGCGAGGCCCAGCCCGAGGCTGCGCCAGCGCCGGCCGCACCACCGCCGAAGCAGAAGATCGTCCGCAAGCGCACCACTGCGCCGCCGCCGGATCAATCCACACAGCAGCCGGCGCAATCGGCGCAGACCACGCAGCAACAGCAGTCGCAGGGGGCCTTCCCGGCACCGATGCCCAGCGGCAGTTTCTCCCGCTAATATTTTTTCACTGAATTGACAGTCGCAGCCTCCGCGGCGCACGAATGACCAATGCCCTTTACGATCGCCATTATCGGCCGGCCGAATGTCGGAAAATCGACGCTGTTCAACCGCCTGGTGGGACAGAAGCTCGCGCTCGTCGATGACCTGCCCGGCGTCACCCGCGACCGTCGCGAGGGCGAGGCCAGGCTCGGCGATCTCGAATTCATCATCATCGACACCGCCGGTCTCGACGAAGGCGCCAAGGGCTCGCTGACTGCGCGCATGCAGGAGCAGACGGAAACCGCGATCGCGCAGGCCGATGCTCTGTTCTTTGTGATCGACGCGCGCGTCGGCCTCACGCCCACCGACCGCGCCTTCGCCGATTTCGCCCGCCGCGCCAACAAGCCGGTGCTGCTGGTCGCCAACAAGAGCGAGGGCAAGCATGGCGACGCCGGCGCGATGGAGGCCTTTGCGCTCGGCCTCGGCGATCCCATCCAGATCTCGGCCGAGCACGGCGAGGGCATGGGCGAGCTCTACGACGCTCTCCGCGGACTGATGCCGGAGCCCGTCGACGAGGATGAGGCCGAAGACGACGAGCCGCGGTCCGAGGAAGAGGCTGCCACGCGTCCGATCCGGGTTGCCATCGTCGGCCGGCCCAATGCCGGCAAGTCGACAATGATCAACCACCTGCTCGGCGAGGAGCGCCTGCTGACGAGCCCGGAGGCCGGCACCACGCGCGATTCCATTGCGGTCGAGATCAACTGGAACGGCCGCGAGTTTCGTGTGTTCGATACTGCTGGTCTCCGCCGGCGCTCGCGCATTGAGGAGAAGCTGGAAAAGCTCTCGGTTGCGGACGCGTTGCGCGCGGTGCGCTTTGCCGAAGTCGTCGTGATGATGATGGATGCGCAGAACCGCTTCGAGGAGCAGGATCTGCGCATCGCCGATCTGATCGAGCGCGAGGGCCGGGCGATGGTGCTCGCGGTCAACAAATGGGATCTGATGGAGAGCAAGGGCGGCGGCGCCATTTCCGGCCTGCGCCGGGATGCCGATCACTTGCTGCCGCAGGTCAGGGGTGTCCCGATCGTCGCCGTCTCCGGCTTGATGGGCGAGGGCATCGACCGCCTGATGCAGGCGATCCAGGACGCCTATATGCTCTGGAACAGGCGCGTCTCGACCGCGGCATTGAACCGCTGGTTCGAGGAGGCGGTCCAGACCAATCCGCCGCCCGCCGTATCCGGCCGGCGGCTGAAGCTGAACTACATCACGCAGACGAAAGCACGCCCGCCGAGCTTCGTATTGTTCTGTTCGCGCGCGGACGCGGTGCCGCAGTCATATTTGCGCTACCTCACCAACTCGATGCGTGAGGCCTTCGACCTGCCGGGCACGCCGGTGCGCATCACCTTGCGCGAGAAGGCCAATCCGTTCGCGCACAAGCGCAAGCGCTTGTCGTGAGCCGAGAGGCCGGCGAGGCGACAGCGCCGGGCGCTGCGCCGATCCGGCGCGGCGCCGTCGCCTTCATCTTCGTTACCATCCTGCTCGACATGCTGGCGCTCGGCGTGATCATGCCGATCCTGCCAAAGCTGATCGAGAGCTTCGTCGGCAACGACACGGCGCATGCGGCCCGCATCTTCGGCCTGTTCGGCACCGCCTGGGCGCTGATGCAATTCGTGTTCTCGCCGGTGCTGGGCGCGCTGTCGGATCGCTTCGGACGCCGGCCAGTGGTGCTGCTGTCGAATTTCGGGCTCGCCGCCGACTACGTGCTGATGGCGCTCGCGCCGTCGCTTGTCTGGCTGTTCGTCGGCCGCGTGATCTCCGGCATCACCTCGGCCAGCATCTCAACCGCCTTCGCCTATATCGCGGACATCACGCCGCCGGAGCGGCGCGCGGCGATCTTCGGCAAGATCGGCGCGGCCTTCGGCGCCGGCTTCATCCTGGGCCCGGCGCTGGGCGGCCTGCTCGGCGACATCGATCCGCGACTGCCGTTCTGGGCATCGGCTGGCTTAAGCTTTGCCAATGCGCTGTACGGCCTGTTGATCCTGCCGGAATCATTGGCGCCGGAAAAACGCGCACCGTTCCGCTGGACCAGCGCCAATCCGGTCGGGGCGCTTCAGCTGTTGCGCTCCAATACGGGGCTGGCCGCGCTGTCGGTCGTCAATTTCATCGCGCAGGTTGCGCATGTCGTGCTGCCGTCGACCTTCGTGCTCTATGCGACCTATCGCTACGGCTGGGATTCCAAGACCGTCGGACTGACGCTCGCAATGGTCGGCGTTTGCGCCATGGTGGTGCAGGGGCTCGCCATCGGCCCGATCGTGCGCACGCTCGGTGAACGTGGCGCGCTTCTGCTCGGATTGTGCTGCGGTGCCATCGGCTTCGCGATCTTCGGCTGCGCGCCGACGGGACCGCTGTTCTGGCTCGGCATTCCCGTGATGTCACTATGGGGTATCTCGGGCGCCGCCATACAATCGCTGATGACGCGGCTGGTCGCGCCCGATCAGCAGGGCCAGTTGCAGGGCGCAACCGCGAGCGTGCAGAGCGTGTCGCAGCTCGTCGGCCCGTTCCTGTTCACGCTGACGTTTTCGTATTTCATCAGCGGCAGCGCGCCGATGCATTTGCCCGGCGCGCCGTTCCTGCTTGCGGCGGTGCTGATGGTGCTGTGCGTGGCGATCGCGGTGCGGACGCTGGCAGATCATCGTCATTCCGGGCTGGTGCGTTAGCACCAGACCCGGAATCTCGAGATCCCGGGCTCGATGCTTCGCATCGCCCCGAGATGACCGCTACGCGGTCACTTCTTCACCAGCGGGCACTCGCTGTCCTTGAGCGGCTTGGCTGCATCTTCCGCCGGGATGGTCGCGACCAGCTTGTAATAGTCCCACGGTCCCTTGGACTCTTCCGGCTTCTTCACCTCGAACAGATAGGCCGGGATGATGCGCCGGCCGTCCTCGCGCAGCGGGCCCTTGCCAAACAGCGGATCGTCGGTGGGAAGTTCCTTCATCTTGGCGACGACCTTGGCGCCGTCATGCGGATTGCCGCCGAGCGCTTCCAGCGCCTTCAGGTAATGCAGCACGGCCGCATAGTTGCCGGCCTGGGTCATCGACGGCATCGCTTTGTTGGCTGCCTTCTCCTGGAAACGCTTCGACCAGGCGCGGGTGTTGTCGTTGAGGTCCCAGTAGAAGGATTCGGTGAAGGTCAGGCCGTGCGCGGTCTTGAGGCCAAGCGAGTGGACGTCGTTGATGAAGAGCAGCAGCGCGGCGAGCTTCTGGCCGCCTTCGACGATGCCGAACTCGGCCGCCTGCTTGATCGAGTTAGTGGTGTCGCCGCCGGCATTGGCGAGCCCGACGATCTTCGCCTTTGAGTTCTGCGCCTGGAGCAGGAAGGAGGAGAAATCGGAGGTGTTGAGCGGATGCTTGACGCCGCCCACCACCTTGCCGCCATTCGCGGTGACGACTGCGCTTGTGTCGCGCTCGAGCGCGGCGCCGAAGGCATAGTCGGCGGTCAGGAAGAACCAGCTATCGCCGCCCGCCTTGGTCAGCGCCTTGCCGGTGCCGGTAGCGAGCATGTAGGTGTCGTAGCTGTAGGAGATGGTGTTGGCGTTGCAGGCCTTGCCGGTGAGGTCGGCGCTGGCGCCGCCATTGTTGAGCAGGACGGCGTTCTTTTCCTTGACGAGGTTGCTGACGGCCAGAGCCACGCCGGAGTTCGGCGTGTCGGCGATCGCGTCGACCTTCTGGGTGTCGATCCACTGGCGTGCGATGTTGACGCCGACGTCCGGCTTGTTCTGGTGATCGCCGCTGAGAACCTCGATCTTCCAGCCCTTTGCCAGCAGGCCGGAATCCTCGACCGCCATCTTGACCGCCATCACGGAGTTGGGGCCGCCGATATCGGCGTAGAGGCTCGACATGTCGTTGAGCACGCCGATCGTGGCGGTCTTGTCCTGGGCGTAAGCGGATGTTGAAAAGCCGAAGGCGGCACAGGCCAGAAGCGCGGCATAGCGGCGCGCGAGCGTCGTCGTCATAAAAGGTTTCCTCCGTTGTCAAATATGCGGACGGCTCTCTTGGATGAAGCCTTTGTCCGGTGGACTCCGTAGCCTGTCCGACGGCGCGCGGCAATGCGCCTAAAGCCGGATGACGCTGCGTCGAAGCGTCATCCGGCGGTTAACTTTTGGGCAAAGCGTTCCGCCGTCTATTTGAGCGCGTCCGAGGTCAGCTTGAACTTCTGGATGCGCTTTCCGGTGTCGACCTCGGCGGTATAGACGTTACCCTTGGCATCCACCGCCATCGCGTGCACCCAGTGGAATTGACCGGCGTTGCGGCCGTTGCGGCCGAAGCTGCCGACCACGCTGCCGTCGTCGCGCTTGATGATCCGGATTTCGTTGTTCTCGCCGTCAGCACTGAGCAGATAAGTCTGCTTCGGATCAGGCCAGATCGCGATGTCCCACACCGCGCCGTTGCCGAGCGTGTTCTTCTCGAAGAAGAACTCCTTCACGAAGGAGCCATCCTTTTTGAACACCTGGATACGGTCGTTGATGCGATCGCAGACATAGACCAGCCCGTCATTGGCGATCTTCACGCAGTGAACGGGATTGCCGAATTGCTGGGAAACCGGGGCCTTGGGATCGTAGGCCGCCTGCTTGTCGTCGTTCGGCTTGTTGCCATAGGCGCCCCAGTGCCGCTTGTAGGCCAGCGTCGTCGCGTCGAACACGATGACACGGTGGTTGCCGTAGCCGTCGGCGACATAGATATCGTTCGCCTCCTTGTCGATCGCGGTTTCAGCAGGCTTGCCGAGCTGGGTCGTGTCGTTGCTGCCAAGGCTCGGCGCGATCTTGCCGATCTGGGCCACGAACTTGCCGTCGAGCGTGAATTTCAGGATGGCGTTGTCGTTGTCGGCATTGCCGCCGACCCAGACGAAGCCGCGCTCGTCGACTTCGATACCGTGCTCGCGGCCGACCCATTCATAGCCTTCGCCCGGACCGCCCCATGACCGCAGCAGATTGCCGTCGGTGTCGAACTCGAGGACGGGCGGTGCCGAGACGCAACACTTGGAGCGCGGCGGGTTGAGGCTTGCGCCCTTCTCGTCGTCGGTGAGCGAGCGCGGACGGTGGATCACCCAGATGTGGCCCTGCCAGTCGACGGTGATGCCGCCGACCTGGCCGAGGATCCAGTTGTTCGGCAGCGGCTTTGGCCAGGACGGGTCGACCGCGAAGGTCGGGACGTCGCCGGCGGAGGCCGCGTTCGGAAGCGCGAACGCTATAGCTGCGATCAGGATGGAGACGGCGTGCGAGACACGTGCGAGCGCACGGTTGAGGCCTGCGCGATCATGCCATGGTGCCATGGCAACCTCCCTTTTTTGGCTTGCGACTTGCTGCCGCTTGAGCGCGGGCAGTCAATCGCGGGGAGGCGACTGAGTCAATCAGGCCGGCGAGCGGAAGCTCATCAAGCTGCGCGACTTGTAGTCGTAGAACTTGCCGGTTTCGATCCAGTCCGGCGCGCACATCGGCACGATGAATTCGGCGACCTGCTCGGGTGTATCGAGCGTCGCCGGATCCTCGCCGGGCATCAGGGTGGCGCGCATGCGGGTGCGGATCGGGCCCGGATTGAACAGATTGACGCGCAATGGCGTGTTCGCGGTCTCCTGCGCCCAGGCGCGCGCCAGCGTCTCCAGCGCAGCCTTGGAGGCCGCGTAGGGGCTGACATAGGCGGTGGCCTTGTTGGCGGCGCCCGAGGTGATGAACACGGCGCGGCCCGCGTCGGACTGCTTCAGCAGCGGCTCCATGCAGCGGATCAGCTGAAAATTCGCTGAGACGTTGATGGCCATGACGTCGTTAAAAGTCTTTAGTTCGATATGACCGACCGGCGAGGAGGGACCGAGCACGCCGGCATTGCCGACGAGGATGTCGAGCTTGCCGTAGCGTTCATGCAATCCCGCGCCGAGCCGCGCGATGCCGTCCGAGTCGGTGAGGTTGAGCGGCACCAGCGTGGCGCTGCCGCCCTCCTTTCGGATCTCGTCATCGAGCTCTTCGAGCCCGCCCTGCGTACGCGCCACCGCCACGATATGCGCGCCGGCTTTCGCCAGTGCCTTTGCCGTGGCGAAGCCGATGCCGCGCGAGGCGCCGGTGACGAGAGCGATGCGATTGGCGAGGGGTTTTGTCATGGAACGGCTCTACCCAGCGTCGTCCCGGCGAAGGCCGGGACCCATACGCCGTGACGGTTATTATTGATGAAGATGGTCATGACGACCTTCTTCGAACCACACAAGCCTGTGGTTATGGGTCCCGGCCCCCGTGCGCAATTGTGCACTAGGCCGGGACGACAAGCTCAGCTCGCCTCCGCCAGCAGCGACAATTGCCGGGGCTGCGGCTCGGTCTGGGTCTGGTCGGTGAGGTGGGTCGGATAGGCGCCGGTAAAGCAATGATCCGAAAACTTCGGATTGGCGGGGTCGCGGCCGGGCTCGCCCATGGCGCGGTACATGCCGTCGATCGACAGGAAGGCGAGCGAGTCGGCGCCGATGATCTCGCGCATCTCGTCCAGCGAATGTGTCGCCGCAAGAAGACCGCCCCGATCGGGCAGGTCGATGCCGTAATAGTCGGGATAGAGGATCGGCGGCGAGGCAAGGCGGAAATGCACTTCCTTCGCGCCGGCATCGCGCATCATGCGCACGATTTTCTTCGAGGTGGTGCCGCGCACCAGCGAGTCGTCGATCAGGATGATGCGCTTGCCCTCGATCGCGGCACGGTTGGCCGAATGCTTCATGCGCACGCCGGATTCGCGGATCGCCTGCGTCGGCTGGATGAAGGTGCGGCCGACATAGTGGTTGCGGATGATGCCGAGCTCGAACGGCACGCCGGAATGCTGGCTGTAGCCGACCGCGGCGGGCACGCCGGAATCCGGCACCGGCACCACGACGTCGACCGGGACATGGCTCTCGCGTGCGAGCTGCGCGCCAAAGGCCTTGCGCACTTCGTAGACCGAGCGGCCGTGGACGATGGAATCCGGACGGGAGAAATAGATGTATTCGAAGATGCAGGGCCGCGGCGCGATCGGCGGAAACGGCTTGTGGATGTCTTGCCCGTTCTCGTCGAACACGATGACTTCGCCGGCCTCGATATCGCGGATGAAGCGCGCGCCGATGATGTCGAGTGCGCAGGTCTCGGACGTCAGGATCGGGCAGCCGTCGAGCTCGCCGAGCACCAGCGGGCGGATGCCGCGTGGATCGCGCGCGCCGACCAGCTTCTTGTTGGTCAGCGACACCAGCGCATAGGCGCCTTCGATCTCGCGCAACGCGTCGATATAGCGCTCGATGAAGCGACTGCGCCGGGAGCGCGCGACCAGGTGCAGGATCACCTCGGTGTCGGTGGTCGACTGCATCATCGCGCCGCTCTTTACGAGCTCGCGGCGCAACGTCAGGCCGTTGGTGAGGTTGCCGTTGTGGGCAACCGCAAGGCCGCCGGCGTTGAGCTCGGCGAACAGCGGCTGCACGTTGCGCAGGATGGTGGCGCCGGTGGTGGAATAGCGGACATGGCCGACCGCCATGTTGCCGGGCAGGCGATCGATCACCTCGCGGCGAGAGAAGGTGTCGCCGACGAGGCCGAGGCGGCGTTCGCTGTGAAAGCGGCTGCCGTCGTAGGAGACGATGCCGGCGGCTTCCTGGCCGCGGTGCTGAAGCGCATGAAGGCCGAGCGCCGTGATGGCGGCTGCGTCCGGATGTCCGTAGATGCCGAAGACGCCGCATTCCTCGCGCAGCGTATCTCCCTCCAGGTCGTCCTGAAGCTCTAGCGCGGCTGGGCCGGGATCGAGATCAAGTTGGGCGTCCTGGTCAGGGTGTCGCATCGTGTCCGCGCCTCTCTGTGGGCTCAATCAACGTGCCGCAGGTTTCTCGATCAGCTTCTTCAGGCTGTCACGAGCCGGTTTGCTGTAGCCGTCGCCACTGCCCGGAGGCTGCTGCTCGGTATCAGCTTGATCATCATCTGGTTTGTTTTTCTTGAATCTCTTCAAGATGGTGTTCTCGGGGTCATCCGGCAAGAGGGACATCAGCCAATCCCCGGTTCCCTGGAGCACTACGCGGGATTTGGCCCCCGTGACCCAGTCCGGGCGCTGCTTGTCCGGCACCAGCCAGGTGAAGAACAGGAAGGCGACCACGACGATCAAGAGCCCGCGGGCCAGCCCGAACAGGAAGCCGAGGGTGCGGTCCAGCGCGCCGATTCGCGAATCCAGGATCATGTCGGAGATCCGGACCGTGATCACGGAGACCACGACCAGGGTACCGATGAATACGCCGGCAACCACGACCACGCTCGCGACCGTGTCGTTGTTGAAATAGGTCTTGGCGGTCGGCAGCAGCTTGGAGAACGAGTACAGTGTCACGATCGCCGCCGTGCCCCAGGCCGCGATCGACAGGATTTCGCGCATGAAGCCGCGGACCATGGCAAGCAGGCCCGAGATCAGCATCACACCGAGCAGGATCAGGTCGAGGAGTGTTACTGGCATCGGCTGGTCTGGTCCGCTCGTGCTCTCAAAGGGTGCTCAGCGAATCGGTGTTTGGCCGCCACCCTAACTGAGGGCCAGACAACGCTTCCGGCAAGGCCGCAACCACGCAATCCCGTGCTGCTTTTGTGACGGCTGTATAGCGGCGAGGGCGGCAAACGTCACCTCCACCTACCCCTCTCCGCGGCGGAATCTTGCCGGTGTGGCATTTTTCTCTGCCGGAGCGCTCGAGTCGCCCCGGCGGGAGCCGCGGGCGGCGATTTCGGCCACCAGTGTCGTCAGGCTGTTCACCGCATTCAGCGACAGTCCAGCGTCGCCGCCGGCTTCGCCCCGGGCCGATTCGGGCAGCACGGCGCGCTGGAAGCCGAGTTTTGCTGCCTCCTTGAGCCGGGCCGGGGTCTGCGCCACCGGGCGGACCACGCCGGACAGCGATATCTCGCCGAAATAGACCGCATCGGTGGGTAACTGCGCATTAACCAGCGATGACACCAGCGCCGCGGCGGCGGCGAGGTCGGCCGCCGGCTCGTGGATGCGCAAGCCGCCCGCGACGTTCAGATAGACGTCGTGGCCGGACAGCTTGACCCCGCAATGGGCCTCCAGCACCGCCAGCACCATGGAGAGGCGGCTCGGGTCCCAGCCGACCACGGCCCGGCGCGGGGTGCCGAGCGAGGTCGGCGCCACCAGCGCCTGCAATTCGACCAGAACGGGCCTGGTGCCCTCGATGCCCGCGAAGACTGCGGTGCCGGGGGTGCCGAGATCGCGCTCCGACAGGAACAGTTCTGACGGATTGGTAACCTCGCGCAGGCCAAGCCCGGTCATCTCGAACACGCCGATCTCGTCGGTCGGGCCGAAGCGGTTTTTGACGGCGCGCAGGATTCGAAACTGCTGCGAGCCTTCGCCCTCGAACGACATCACGGCGTCGACCATGTGCTCGACGACGCGGGGGCCGGCGATCTGGCCGTCCTTGGTGACGTGGCCGACCAGGATGATGGCCGCGCCTGTCTTCTTGGCGAAACGAATCAGCGCCTGCGCCGAGGCGCGCACCTGCGTGACCGTGCCGGGCGCGGATTCCACCGTGTCGGTCCACATGGTCTGGATCGAGTCGATGACGATCAGCCGCGGGACCGCGCCTTCCGACAGGGTCGAGACAATGTCCTCGACCGAGGTTTCGGCTGCGAGCTGCACCGGAGCATCGGAGAGCCCGAGCCGTTCGGCGCGCAGCCGCACCTGGGCGATGGCCTCTTCGCCGGAGATGTAGACGATGCGATGTCCGGCGCGCGCCATCAGGCTGGTCGCCTGCGTCAGCAGCGTCGACTTGCCGATGCCGGGATCGCCGCCGACCAGCAGCACCGAGCCGCGGACAAAGCCGCCACCGGTGACGCGGTCGAGTTCGGTCATGCCGGAGGACAGGCGCGGCGCGTCCTGGGTTTTTCCGGACAGACTCTCCAGCGCAAACGTCCGTCCCTTGCGCTTGGAGCGGATCGACACCGGCACGCTGCCGGTCGCGTCCTCCTCCGCGAGCGTATTCCACTCGCCGCAGGACTCGCACTTGCCCTGCCAGCGGTTATAGGCCGCGCCGCAGTTCTGGCAGACGAAGGAAAGCGTGTTCTTGGCCATGGGTGCGTGAATCGGTGCTCAGGGGGATTGCAGAGCGTTCCATAGCATGGAGAGCCCCGCCGCGACCATGATCGCGTCCATCACCAGGCGAAACATCTCCGGCTTCAGGTGCACCACGAAGCGTTTGGCGATGAAGGCGCCTGACATCAGCGAGGAGCCGGCGATCAGGCCCTTGATGAAGACGTCCTGCGTGAGCGCACCGAAACGTTCAAACGTCACCGATTTCGCGAAGTAGAGGCCGAGCGAAGAGGCCGCTTCGGTGGCGAGGAAAGCGCCCTTGCTGAGCCCGTAGAACAGGAACAGCGGCACGCTGAGCGGCCCGGTCGAGACCACGATGCCGGTGAGATAGCCGATGACGGCGCCGCCGATCGCGAGATGCCAGAGATTGGCCTTCAGCTCGTGCCGTGCCAGCCAGTGCCGCACCGGCACCATCGCGATGAGGAAGGTGCCGATGGCGAGATCGACCGCATGCGAAGGCAGCGCCAGCAGCGTTCGTGCGCCAAGCACCGCGGCTGGAACGCCCGTGACCGAATAGGCCGCACAAGCCCGCCAGTCGACCTCGCGCCACCAGGCCAAAATCCGTGAAAAATTCGCCATCACGGAGGCCACCGCCATGATCGGCACGGCCTCCTTCGGCCCATAGGCATAGACCAGCACCGGCATCAGCATGATCGACGATCCGGTGCCGACGATGCCCGAGATGGTGCCGGCGATCAGGCCGACGCTGAGGACGAAGAGAAAGGCCAAGATGGTCTCCACGAATCGGGAGAGTTTAGCCGCAGGCGGTCGTGCGGGCGATCCTAGGCCAGGGAACCCAGTGCACCGCGAATCGGCATGCCCGTCTGGGCGCCGGCCGTGAGGCACTTTAGTGCAGCGGCTTCGCAGCCTAGCTCGAGCGCGCGTTGCAGCGGGGCGCATTCGCTGAGCATGGCCGCAAACGCGCCGACAAAGGTGTCGCCGGCCCCAGTCGTATCCACGGGCGTGATGCGCGGGGCGGGCGCGCGCAGGCGGGTGCCGTCGGCGGTGACGGCGAGCGCGCCTTGTGCACCAGCGGTTACGATGCAGGTGAGGCCGCCACTCTTGGCAAGGTCCGCGGCTGCGGCTTCGTAGTCGGACGGAGCGAGGCCGATGGCCGCGGCAGCGTCCAGCGCCTCATGCTCGTTGACGAGGAGATAGTCGGTTACCGCGAGAAGCTCGGTCACCATTGCGCTGTTCATCTTCTCCGGGACGGGCGCGAGGTTCCAGACGACAGTGCCGGAGGCCGATGCCGTCCGGCGCGCGGCGTCGAGCGCCTGCGCAAACGGCACTTCCATCTGCAGCACCAGCACCGTGTCGGAGCTGAAGAGCGCGGCCGGGAGGTCACCGGCGCTCGCGGTCATGTTGGCGCCGCTAGCCACCGTGATCGCGTTCTCGCCGGCCTGGTCGACCGTGATGAAGGCGCAGCCGGTCGGTTCGCCCGATCTGACGACGAGGTCGGTGTCGACACCGTTTGCCCGCAGGTTCTCGATCGCGCTGTCGCCGAATCCGTCCCGGCCGACGCGGCACGCCATCCGGACCTTTCCTGGTCCCGCGATGCGCGCGGCGGCCACAGCCTGATTGGCGCCTTTGCCGCCGAAATGTGTCTAGTACGATGGCGCGAGCACCGTCCGGCCGGGACCGGGAACGACCGGGACCAGCGCGACCAGATCGATGTTGAGTGATCCGAACACCAGGATCATGGCGCGCAGGCCGTCAGCCTTGCTCGTCCATGACGCGCAGCTTCTCGACGCGGCGGCGGAAATCCTCGTCGGTGGAGAATTCGGCGGAGAGATAGGACGAGACCAGGTCCACGGCGAGCCAGGCGCCGACGATCTGCGCACCGATGCACATGACGTTGACGTCGTCATGCTCGACGCTCTGATGGGCGGAATGAACGTCATGGCAGACCGCGGCGCGGATGCCCTTCATCTTGTTGGCGGCGATCGAGGCGCCGACGCCAGTGCCGCAGACCATGATGCCGCGGGCGGCTTCGCCCGAGGTCACCTTCTGCGCAACTGCGCGTGCGATGTCGGGGAAGTCCACCGGCTTGTCGTCATGGGAGCCGACGTCAACGACGTCGTGGCCGAGGCTGCGGATGTGGTCGATGACGGTCTGCTTGAGCGGCCAGCCGGCGTGGTCGGATCCGATGACGAGACGCATGTGATGTCCTTTTCCATTCTATTCCGATCGTGACAGCCGGGAGCCGGCTGTCACGATTTGCTTCTGTTAGCTGCGCATGTCGGGTGGCAGCTCGACACCGTGGAACTTCTTGTAGATCGCGTTCAGCTTGCCGTTCTTGACGTTCTCGGCGATCCAGGCGTTGAGCTTGTCCATCAACCGCTGCTCGCCCTTCTTCAGGCCGATGGCGAGGTCGAAGGTCGCCAGCGGAATCCGGGACTCGAAGACACGTGCCGGATTCTTCACTCCGATCTGGTTGATGATCGTCGCGGATGAGGCGACGCAGTCGACCTGGCCGGAGACGGCCGCGGTCACCATGGTGGCGTCGTCGTCATAGCGGGAGATCTTGAGGTCCTTGTCCTTCATGTTGGACAGGGTCGTGTCCTGCGTCGTGCCGCGCGAGACGCCGATCGACTTTTCCTTCAGGTCTGGCCAGTCCTTGACGGTCGAGGACTTCAGGCAGCCGACGTCGGATTGCAGCGTTGCGTAGCGCTTGGTGAAGTCGATCACCTTGGCGCGGTCGGGCGTCACCGACAGGGTCGAGATGATGATGTCGGCCTTGCCCGTGAGGACGTTCGGGATTCGGGTCGCGCCTGTGGTCTGGACGAATTCGAGTTCGAGCCCCCAATCCTTGGCGAGCAGCTGGGCCACTTCAACGTCGGAGCCGGTCGGCTTCATACTGGAGTCCATCATGCCCGAGGGCGGAATGGCGACATCCGTCGAAATGCGGATCTTCTTGGCCTGCATGATGTCGTCGAGCAGGTCGGTCGCCGAGGCGGGGGCTGCCGCGATCATCATGAGGCAACAGGCCGAGATGGCTGCGCCCAGAAATGTCTTCTTGGTCATCCTTGGTTTTCCTCTCCTTGTTATGATTTTAAGTTTCCCGTGCCGACGAACTGCGCCAGCTCGGGCGTCGTTGGCGACGTCAGGATCGAGGCAGGTCCTGTTTCATGGACCTTGCCGCGATGCATGAAGACGATCCGGTCGGCGATGCCCTTTGCAAAACCCATCTCGTGGGTGACCATCACCATGGTCATGCCGTCCGCCGCCAATTGCTCGATCACCTTCAGCACTTCGGCAGTGAGCTCGGGATCGAGCGCTGAGGTGACCTCGTCGAACAGCATGACTTTCGGCTGCATCGCCAGCGAACGGGCGATCGCGGCGCGCTGCTGCTGGCCACCTGAGAGCTGCTCGGGATAAGCGTGCAGCTTTTCCTCGAGCCCGACCTGCGCCAGCACCTTCCGCGTCAGCTCCTTGGCCTGGGCCGCAGCCATGCCCTTCACCGCGCAGGGCGCAAGCGTGATGTTCTGCTCGATCGTCAGGTGCGGGAACAGATTGTAGCTCTGGAAGACGATGCCGACGTCCTGGCGCAGCGCGCGCAGATTGACGTCGGGGCGGTCGACCCGGTGTCCGCAGACGACGATCTCGCCGCCATCGACCTTCTCGAAGCGGTCGATACAGCGCAGCGCCGTGCTCTTGCCGGAGCCGGAGCGGCCAATGAGCGCCAGCACCTCACCGCGCTCGACGGTGAAGCTGACGCCATCGAGCACCCGGAGCGGGCCAAAGCTCTTCTGCACGTCGCGGAGCGACACGATTGGTTCGGAGGAGGGGGCGTTTTGCTGCATGTCAGGCTGGCGCGAGGTTGGACCGGCCACGCCCCATGCGCCGTTCCAGCCTCTGGCTGAACAGCGACAGGGGATAGCACATGGCGAAATAGACGACGGCGATGATCGCGTAGATGGCGAAGGGCTCGAACAGCGAGTTGTTGACGATCTGGCCCGAGCGCATCAGCTCGACGAAGCCGACGACCGACGCGAGTGACGTGTTCTTGACGATTTGCACCATGAAGCCGACGGTCGGCGGAGTCGCGATTCGGATGGCCTGCGGCAGGATCACCTTCATCATGCGCTGGGTCCGGCTCAGCGCCAGGCCTTCTGCCGCCTCCCATTGCGGTTTCGGCACGGACTGGATGCAGCCACGCCAGATCTCGCCGAGATAGGCCGCCACATAGAGCGTGAGGGAAGCTCCGGCGGCCGCAAGTGGCGAGACCTGGAGGCCGATCGCGGCCAGGCCGAAATAGCCGAGGAATAGGATGACGAGCAGCGGCGTGCCCTGAACGAGCTGGACATAGATGGCGCTGGCGACTCGCACGGATTTGAGCGGCGATATCCGAGCGAGCGCGATCACGAAGCCGACAATGCCGCCGCCGATCAACGCGATCACGGACAGTCCGATCGTCCAGAGCGCGCCCTGGCCGAGGAACATCAGATGATTGATGTTGAGATGTCCGCCCATGGTCATCTCACAGGGGTGTGCCGAGCCGGCGCCGGCGCGGAAACAGCACGAGGCCGAGGCCCCAGAAGCCCGCGCGCATGACCAGCGACAGGATGATGTAGAGGACGGCAACGATGATGTAGGTCTCGAAGGCGCGGTAGGTGTCCGACTGGATGTAGTTGGCGACGGCGGTGAGCTCCTCGGCCGAGATCTGCGAACAGACGGAAGAGGCCAGCATCAACAGCACGAACTGGCTGGTGAGCGCGGGATAGACCTTCTCGATCGCCGGCAGAAGAATAATGTGCCAGTAGATCTGGAGGCGCGATAGCGCGAGGCCCTCGGCGGCCTCGATCTGTCCGCGCGGGATCGCTTCGAAGCCTGCGCGCATGATCTCGGCGGTATATGCGCCGACATTGATCGTCAGCGCGGCGACCGCCACGGTGAAGGCAGAGAATTTCAGGCCGAGGCTGGCGAGGCCGAAATAGACCAGGAAGATCTGCACCAGCAGCGGCGTATTGCGGATTGCCTCGACATAGACTTTGCAGGCGCCAGCGATCAGTGAACTCTGCGAGCCGCGGCCGACGGCGGCGAGCGTGCCGAACAGAGCGCCCAGCACGGTCGCGAAGGACGCCAACTCCAACGTCAGCGCAGCGCCGGCGACAAAGCTCGGCCAACGCTCCAGCACTGCGGGAAAGTCGAGTTGGAGGCTCATAGCTGTCGGATCAGCCGGTGATTTGGTTGGTCATGCGGTCGTAGACGCGGAACAACGCCTGGTTGCCGTTGGCGCCTTCGCCATGCGCGCGTGCGTCGACATATTGGCTGGTGACGAGTGCGGTGCCGGGTAGGGGCACGTTCAGCGATTGCGCATGTTCCTGGACCAGGCGAAGATCCTTGAGCATGAGGTCGATGCGGAAGCCGGCCGCTGCGTCGCCCGCGATCATGGCCGGGCCGAGCTTGTCGAGCATCCAGGACGCGGCAGAACCGCCGAGCAGTACCCGGCGGAGCAGCTCCAGATCGACGCCGGAGGCACGTCCGAGCGCAAGCGCTTCGCAGATCGCCTGGATGTTGATGCCGCAGATGAGCTGATTGCAGAGCTTGACTGTCTGGCCAGCGCCGCTGGCGCCGGCATGCGTGATGGTGGTGCCCATCGCGCGGAAGAACGGCTCGGCCTTGGCGAAGGCTTCCGCCTCGCCGCCGGCCATGATCGACAGCGCGGCGTTCCTGGCGCCCAGCGGCCCGCCCGAGACCGGTGCGTCGATGAAGCTGACCCCGGCCTTTTGCAGGTCGGCATGGATGCGGCGGACGGCGACCGGCGAGATCGTGCTCATGTCGACGATGAGCTTGCCTGATGGCGGCGACTTCAGCAGGCCGTGCTCGCCGTAAACGGTCGCCTCGACATGGGGCGTGTCGGGCAACATCGTAATGACGATGTCGGCGCCTTGCGCGGCATCGGCAGGGCTGTTGGCGCGGGTCGCGCCTCCCGTGACAATCTCAGCCAGAGCGGCCTCGTTGAGATCGAAGGCGCGTACCGCGTGTCCGGCCTTCAGAAGGTTGCGCACCATCTCCAGGCCCATCGTGCCGATGCCGATGAAGCCGACGCTGCCCTTGTCATCCCGTCCCATGTTATCAGTCCGTTTCTTGGTTACTTGGTCGTTCGCGATCAGCGCGAGGCGCTGGTCTTGTCGATGTCGCCGACGACGGCGCGTCGCCGGTATTCGTCGCCGATGGCAAAATGCTTGCGGAGCGTTGCGTCCGCCCGCTCCGGATCGCGTGCGATGATGGCGTCGAAGATGCGCCGGTGGTCGTCGATCAAATACGTCTTCATCGACGGGAAGGCCTGCACCAGCTCACGGCGGCTGCGATGCGAATGCGTCAGCAGGCCCGCCATCGAACTGTGCAGCACTGTCAGGGTCTCCGAATGCGATGCCACGACGATGGAGCGATGGAATTCGAAGTCGGCCATGCCGCCGGCATCGGCCTCGTCGATCGTCTCACCGATCTTCGCGAGCGTGCGCTGCAGGCGTTCGAAATCGGCGATGTTGGCGCGTTCGCAGGCGAGGCGGATGGCCTGACATTCGATCGCGACGCGCGCCTGCATGACGTCGTCGAGCATGTCCGCCTGCTGGGCGAGCGCGAAGGTGAAGAAGTCGTTCAGCACCGAGACGTCCGGCCGGGTCACGACGGTGCCAATGCGGTCGCGGATCTCGACAATGCCGAGCACGGTCAGGGCGCGCAGCGCCTCGCGGACGATCGGCCGGCTGACGCCGAGCAGGGTGGCGAGCTCGCGTTCGGAGATCAGGCGGTCGCCGGGCTTGAGCGAGCCTTCAAGCAGGCGCTCGCGCAAGAAGGCGAACACCTTCTCGAACCCTTTTTCGCCTTCGGCGGCCCGCTTGAGCTCCATCCTTGTCTCTTTTGGTCTGATCTTGGTCAGACCAGTACGATGACCACTAGGCGGACGTCAAGACGTGCAAGTCAAACTGATGGGGGGAAGTGGCATGGGACCTTTCAAAGGCGCGCGCTAAAGCATTGATTCTACGAGGGCCAGCTACTGTGCATGGGGTTGTTTTTCTTGTTTTTGTTGAAAGGCCTGAAAGCCGGTGTCGGTGCACATTCGAAGTGGAGGGCGGGGCTGCGCTGCTGACAGCATGTTGGCAGCAGCGGCCGGCTATGACCATCTCCCGACAAAACGGAGAGCGGGTCATGGCAATCGAGGCGAGCTGTCATTGCGGTGAGACGGTGTTCGAGGTGACGGAGGCGCCCGCGAGCGTGACGCGCTGCACCTGTTCGCTCTGCGCCAAGCGCGGCGCGCTATGGGCCTACTACACGCCGACGCAGTTTCGCCTGTTGTCGCCGCCAGAGAACGTCGCGACCTATCTCTGGGGCAGCCGCACCGTCAAACACCATTTCTGCGGAAGTTGCGGCTGTGGCACCTATTCGGAGTCGCCGGACTGGTCGACCGGCAAGCCTGACTTCGACAATCCCAAGGTCGGCGTGAACGCGCGCCTGTTCGACGATTTCGATCTCGAGGCCGTACCGGTCAACCTGATCGACGGCAAGAATTTGTGGTGAACACGCAGTCGTATGCATACCAGCTGCACGCCCGTGCCCTTGAGGCGGTCGGGGAAAGCTGATCTGTTTCCGGCCTCAGGGAGTGAATGGGGAGGAAGCCGATGATGCGTCTTTTGGCGCGAGCAATGCTCGCAGTCTGTCTGGCCGTTGCAGCCAGCTTCAATGCACAGGCGCAGACCAAGCCGAAGGTCACGACGCTCGGACCGGACTTTCCCAAGGCCGTGCTGTTCGTCGGTAACAGCTTCTTCTACTACAACAACGGCATGCCCGGGCATCTCTCCTTCATGGGAGCGGGCTGCCGATGCGGCCAACAAGGCGGCGTATCGCAACACCATGGCGACGATCGGCGGCTCCGGTCTCGACTGGCACGACATGGACAATCTGCTGCGGCCGGGCGGCATCGGCGCCTATTCCTTCGATGACCAGAACGTCGTCGTCTTCAACAAGCCCGGCAAGCAGTTCGACGCGGTCGTGATGATGGATTGCAGCCAGTGTCCGATCCATCCGCAATTGAAGGATGCGTTCGCGACCTTCGCCAGGAAGGACAGCGAGATCGTCCGCGCCCACGACATGCGGCCGGTGCTGTTCATGTCCTGGGCCTATGCCGACAAGCCGGAAATGACGGAAGGGCTGGCCGAAGCCTATACGGTCGCCGGCAATGCCAATGATGCGCTCGTGATCCCTGCAGGCCTCGCCTTCGCGCGCGTCCGAAAGCTGCAGCCGGAACTCAATCTCTATGCGCCGGACAAGCGGCATCCGAGTCCCGCAGGGACGTATCTGGCGACTTGCGTGACGCTGGCCGCGCTGACGGGGGGCTCGCCGGTCGGCAATTCCTATAATGTGGGCCTCGATCCGGAGACGACGCAACTTCTGCAAAAGGCCGCGTGGGACACGGTGCAGGAGTATTACGGGCGCTGATCTATCGCAGCACCACCCACGCCGGCGCGTGATCGCTCGCGCTGTCCTGGCCGCGGATCTTCTTGTCGACCCCGGCTTTTGCCAGGCGAGAGACGAGAGCAGGGCTCAGCAAGAGATGATCGAGCCGCAGGCCCGCATCGCGCGGCCAGCGGTTTCGCTTGTAATCCCAGAACGTGTAGATGCGCTCGTCCGGGTGCAACTCACGGATCGCATCGCACCAGCCTTGTGCGACGAGTGAGGCAAACGCCGCGCGGCTCTTCGGCTGGATCAAGGCATCCTTGTCCCATGAGCGCGTCGGATAGATGTCGATCTCCGCCGGCGCGACGTTGTAGTCGCCGGCGAGCACGACCGGCAGATCCTGCGTGATGAAGGTCTTGGCGTGGCGCTTCAGTCGCGCGAACCAGTCGAGCTTGTAGTCGAACTTCGGCCCCGGCTGCGGATTGCCGTTCGGCAGGTAGATGCTGGTGATGATGACGCCGCGTACCGCGGCCTCGATGTAGCGCGCCTCGTGATCATCGGGCCTTCCCGGCAACCGGTCGCGGGTCAGTACCGGCTCGGCGTTGCGGGCGAGGATGGCGACCCCGTTCCAGGTCTTTTGTCCACGCCAGACTGCGCCATAACCGGCCTTCTCGATCGCAGCCGCCGGAAATTCGCCATCACTTGCCTTCAATTCCTGAAGCGCAACGACATCGGGCTTTGCCGCGCGCATCCATGCCAGCAGATTGGGCAAGCGGCGGTTGATGTTGTTGATGTTGAATGTCGCAATCTTCATGTAGAGCTGATCGCTTCTTACGTTCCGACCACCGGAGATAAAATGTCCAAGTTGAGCTTTGCCGCTATCGTCGTCGTCGCGTTCTCCGGGGTCGCTTCGGCACAATCGTCCGATCCGCGCGGTGCGTGCAAGGCGGACTACGACAAATTCTGCGCCGGCATCGCACCGGGCGGCGGCATCGTTGCGTGCCTCAATGGCAAGCGCGACCAGCTCAGCGCGACCTGCAAGGCGGCTCTCGACAGCAGGAAGAAGAAGTAAGCGGGCTGTTCTCGTGTCCCGGACGCGCTGCAGCGCAGAGCCGGGACCCATGCAGCAAGGACTGGCGGAGTCGAAAACTGGGCCCCGGCTCTGCCGCGCGCTACGCCGCGAAGGGCGGCGCACTGCGCTGCATCCGGGGCACGAGAATGTCGATTAGCTCGGCAGCGGCGGCGGGCTCGCCGGCTGCTCGACCGGCGGCGGGGAGGGCGGCTGCTCGGCCGCCCGTGCGGGAGCCGGCCGTTCCAGCGGCTCGACCACGTTGCCGCCCTTGTAGACGCGGGCGTGGCGGCGGCCGAGACTGGTCAGCACCTCATAGCCGATGGTGCCGAAGTGATGCGCAAGCTCGTCGACGGTAATGCCGTCGCCGAGCAGCGTGACCATGTGGCCGCGCCGTGCCGCGTTCGGCGGCAGGTCTGTGATGTCGATCGCGATCAGGTCCATGGAGACGCGGCCCGCAACCGGGCAGCGCTTTCCGGCGACGATCACCTCGGCGCCGCGCGTGCCGTCATTGGAGCTGGCGGCGCGGAAATAGCCGTCGGCATAGCCGACCGCGATGATCGCAAGCTTGGTCGGCCGCCGCACAGTCCAGGTGCCGCCATAGCCGACAGTCTCGCCGCGCTCGACATTGCGGATCTGCACGATGCGCGCCTTGAGGTCGACCACCGGCTGCATCGGATTGTCGGCCTCAGGCGTCGGGTTGACGCCGTAGAGCGCAGCGCCCGGCCGCACCAGGTCGAACTGGAACGGCGCGCCGAGGAAGATGCCGGACGAATTGGCGAGCGCCGCCGGCACGCCGGAAAATTCGCTGGCAATGCCGCGGAAAGCCGCAAGCTGCTTGGCGTTCACGGGGTTGTTGAGGTGCTCGGCCGAGACCAGATGGCTCATCACCAGCGTGATGCCGTGATCGCCGGCATTGATGCGGGGGATGATGGCCTGCGCTTCCGCCAGCGTCAGCCCGAGCCGGTTCATGCCGGTGTCGATGTGGATCGCGGCACCTCCCGACCAGCCGGTGCGGCGGCAGAACACGTCCCATTCGGCGAGCTCGTTGAGATCGCCAATCACCGGCCGGCAATTGATCTTGGCATAATGCTCGCCGGTGTTCTGGAAATAGCCGCCGAGCACGTAGATCACGGCCTCCGGCACCGCCGCGCGCGCGGTGCGCGCTTCCTCGATGGCGGCGACGAAGAAGGTCTTGCAGCCGGCCTTGTTCAAGGCGTGGGCGACCTGCGCGGTGCCGCAGCCATAGGCGTCAGCCTTGATGACCGCCGAGCATTCGGCCGGCACCGCCGTCTTCTCGAGCTTGCGCCAGTTGGCGATGATGGCGTCGAGATCGACGGTGAGCACGCCGCCATGGGCTGCGAGCGCGGCAGACTGATTGGCCTCCGCGGAGAGAAGGCCGGATTGCGGGATCATTTTCGGGTCGGACGCCATTGTCATGGCGTCGTTTTACGCAAGAGCCCGGTTCGGTTCAACCCAAGGAGCTCAGTAGTCGTTGCGATCCGGCAACTGGCTCCCCTCGGCGAGGTCGCCGAAACGGGTGACCATAGAATCGAATTGCAGCGCAACGGTGCCGGTCGGACCGTGACGCTGTTTACCGATGATGACTTCGGCCTTACCGAGCGCGCGATCCATCTCCTGCTGCCACTTGTGATGCTCTTCTGTGCCAGGGTTCGGTTGCTTCATGGCCAGGTAATACTCTTCGCGGTACACGAACAGCACGACGTCGGCGTCCTGCTCGATCGAACCGGATTCGCGCAGGTCCGAGAGCTGCGGTCGCTTGTCTTCGCGGGATTCGACCTGACGCGAGAGCTGCGACAGCGCGATGATGGGGACGCTGAGCTCCTTCGCCAGCGCTTTCAGGCTGGTCGTGATCTCGGTGATTTCCTGTACGCGGTTTTCGCTCCGTTTGCCCGAGCCGGACAGCAGCTGGATGTAGTCGATGACGATGAGATCGAGGCCCTTTTGCCGCTTCAGCCGGCGCGCGCGCGCCATGAGCTGCGCAATCGACAGGCCGCCGGTCTCGTCGACGTAGAAAGGCAGCGATTGCAGCTCGATCGAGACATGGCGGATCTTCTCGAAATCGGCTTCCGAAATGCCGCCGCGGCGGATGTTGGAGGAGGGAATGCCGGTGCGCTCCGCCACAATACGCGTGGCGAGCTGGTCGGCCGACATTTCGCAGGAGAAGAAGCCGATGACGCCGCCATTGGCGGCCTTCATGGTGCCGTCGGCCTGGAGCTCGCCGACATAGGCCTGGGCGACGTTGTAGGCGATATTGGTCGCCAGCGAGGTCTTGCCCATGCCGGGACGGCCCGCGACGATGATGAGGTCGGAGTGCTGCAAGCCGCCCATCTTGGCGTCGAGGTCGCGCAACCCCGTCGAGATGCCCGATAGTTTTCCGTCGCGCTGGAACGCTTTCGCTGCGAGATCTACGGCAACCGTCAGCGCCTGCGAAAACTTTTGGAAGCCGCCGTCATATCGGCCGGACTCGGCGAGCTCGTAGAGGCGGCGTTCGGCATCCTCGATCTGCGCCCGCGGCGCAAAATCGACCGGCGCGTCATAGGCGACATTGACCATGTCCTCGCCGATGCCGATCAGGTCGCGCCGCAATGCCAGGTCGTAGATGGTGCGGCCATAGTCCTGGGCGTTGATGATGGTGGTCGCTTCGGCGGCCAGGCGCGCCAGATACTGCCCGATCGTCATGCCACCAACGTCGGTGTCGGCGGGGAGGAACGTCTTCAGCGTGACGGGAGTGGCGATCTTGCCCATCCGGATCAGGCTGCTGGCGGTCTCGAAGATGGTCTGGTGCAGCGGCTCGAAGTAGTGCTTCGGCTCCAGGAAGTCGGAGACGCGGTAGAGGGCGTCGTTGTTGACCAGAATTGCGCCGAGAAGGCTCTGTTCCGCCTCGATATTATGCGGCGCGCTCCGATAGGCGGGAGTTCCGGCTTCGGGCGCGAGTTTGAGGACGTTCGAATCAGTCAGGGCCATGGTCGGACGTGCTTAGCAATTTTGTTGGGCGGATGCGGGGCCGGGATAAAGCGCCGCCCCGGCCCGAAGCGGAAGCAAAAGCTCGCCGCTATCAACCGATCATAAAAGCGGTGGATGAATAGGAGCCGCAGCACGCGCCGCGCTTGACGGATTTTCGCGGAACTCGCCCGGCGCTGGAAGCGGCCGCGACCGCGCCACGGAAATATCCGGAAATCATGAACCTAATGGATTGGCGCGCAGACGTACCGATAAGCGCGCGAAATGACGCACGCTGGCAGCTTTGGGCGCGAGTTCAGACCAGCAGAAGGTAGACCAGGGCAACCAGGGCCGCTCCGACGCCGGTGGCGATCAGGGCGTAATCGGTGCGGAGGTCGTCCTGCACGTCGAATGAGGTTTGGGTCTCTTTGCTCATGGCGACCATCTAAGCCAGGCCAGCCCGGACTTATGTGAAGCAGATCACATCTCCCCGGATTCTTTCGGGGATATGACCGGAACAGGCAGGCGGGCGGGGGATTGTCCCGGACGATCCCGACCCAGGGAGACGAGGCGAGCGATGCGGCCAGAACGGCAGCTCCAGATTTGGCGAAGCGAGGCAGGCAGCCGGATTTGGCTGTCCGGGCTGATTGCCGCCATGGAGCATGCCGCGCTGCCAGAACAGCGGCGAGTGCCGGTTGCGCCCGAAATCCTTGCGGAATTGCGAGCCCGGCTGGCGTTACCGGCGTCTTTCCGGCTGTCCCGGATTTCGACCCTGCGTCACTAGGACCTATTCACCTGCGAGCTTCAGCCGCGGCTTGGCGCCGCCCTCAAGGGCGTGCAGCCGGGCTTCTTCGTGCGCGATATAGTCGCGGGTCATGGGCACCACGCCCTGGCGTCGGGTGAGCTGAAGCTGGAAGTTCATCATGTCCTGCTTGCGGAACGTCATCTCGCAAGCGGCGAGGTAGAACTCCCACATCAGCGCGAAACGTTCGTCGTAAAGCTGCACGGCTTCCTCGCGCCGCGCCATGAAGCGTTCGCGCCAGGCCCTCAGTGTCTCGGCATAATGCAGGCGCAGGATCTCGATGTCGCAGACCAGGAGCCCGGCGCGCTCGATCGAAGGCAGCACCTCCGAGAGCGCCGGGATGTAGCCGCCGGGGAAGATGTACTTGGCAATCCAGGGATTGGTCGAGTCCGGGCCCTGCGAGCGGCCGATCGAATGCAGCAGCATGACGCCGTCCTCGCTCAGCAGCTCGGCGCAGCGCTTGAAATAGGTGTCGTAGAACTTGACCCCGACATGCTCAAACATGCCGACCGAAACGATGCGGTCGAACGGCCCATCGATGTCGCGATAGTCCTGGAGCAGGAACCGCGCCGACCGCGTCAGGCCTTTCTCGGCGGCACGCGCGTTTGCGACCTGCAACTGCTCGGTCGACAGTGTGATGCCGGTGAGGTCGGCGCCCGCGATCTCGGCGAGATAGAGGCCAAGCCCGCCCCAGCCCGAGCCGATGTCGAGCACGCGCCGGCCACCCTTGATGAGCAGCTTTGCGGCGATGTGCCGCTTCTTGGCGAGCTGCGCGTCGTCGAGCGTGGTCTCGGGCGTCTCGAAATAGGCGCAGCTATATTGCTTGTCGGCGTCGAGGAAGAGCGAATAGAGCCGGCCGTCGAGATCATAGTGGTGCGCGACATTGCTGCGGGAGCGCGGGCGCGGATTGAATTGCCTCAGGTGCCGCGTGAGAAAGCGCAGCTGCCACCAGGGTTTTGCCCAGTGCGGCAACAGGTCGGGTTGATCGAGCAGCACCGCGAGAGCATCAGCTATGGTGCCGCGCTCGACGACGAACTCGCCGTCCATATAGGCCTCGCCAAGCCCGAGTTCGGGATTGATGAGGACCTTGCGCTGCGCGTCCGTAGTGACGAAGCGAACCTCAACCGGTGGGCCTGAGCCGTCGCCAACGGTGAACCTCGTTCCGCCTGCGGTCGTCACCGTCATCGACCTGCGGCGGATGAATTGAGACAGGAATCTACGCAACAAGCGGTCCATCGGAACCTCACCCCTCGAGCGAACCCGAAAAGATGCGACTAACCCGGCCGTCACACCTGACGCTTTGGGACCCATGCTGGTTCCAATGCGTTCGCATTCAAATCTAAGCAGCCTGTTTCCGTCCCGCTATTGCATTGTGTTCAAACCCGATATTCGAAAAACGCGTAATCACGGGCTTGCGTGATCAGTGTGCTTCCATTCGCAGCGCAATCGGCTAAAAGGTCACCGCCGCGCCGGGGGGCCGGCTGCACCTCTCGGATTTCAATGGAGATAATGGGAATGTCGAGCCGAGCGCTCAGCCTCGCGACGGTATTGCTTCTGATCGGCTTCGGCGCCACCGACACCGTTCTTGCGCAGGCGACGAACCTCGAGGCCGGCAAGGCCCCATCCCAGATCTTCGCGCAGACCTGCAATGCCTGCCACAAGAGCCCGAGGGGGCTGTTGAAAACGGTATCGCCGGGTTCGCTGCCGGGTTTCCTGCGTCAGCACTACACGACGAGCTCGGACATGGCGGGCATCCTCGCCTCCTACCTCGTCTCCAACGGCGCTACCGACGCCCGCTACCAGTCCAAGGATGGCGGCAAGGACAAGAAGGACGGCGCCAAGGAGAAGGACGCTAACACCAATCCGGCGCAGGCGCCTGACCATCAGGGCCGCCGCCAGCGCTCGCAGGAGGCCACCAGGCCGGAGGGCGAGGGCGCAAGCCCGGCGCCTGAGGGCCGCCAGAAGCGCGCGGCGCGGCCGAGCGAAGAGGGCGCGAAGGAAGGCGCCAAGCCCGAGGGCCAGGCCGCGAGCGAACAAGCCCCCGAGGGCCGCAAGGCCAAGCGGCTCAGCAAGCGCGGCAAGCCCGAGACCGAGGATGCCGCTGCGCCGTCGGCCGGCGACAAGAAGGTTGAACCCAAGGCCGAACCGAACAGCGAGAGCGCCAAGGTCGATTCCGGTCGCGACGAGTCCAAGCCTGACAGCGGCAAGGCATCCGAGAGGCCGGCCGAGGTCAAGCCTGACAGCGCCAAGGTCGAGCCCAGCGGCAGTGAGGCTCCGGCCTTGCGGCCCGATCCGGTGCCGGCCGTGACACCAGCGCCGCCGGCGGCCGCCGCGAAGCCGGCCGAACCGGCTGCGCCCAAGCCGGCTGAAGCGGCGGCTTCCAAACCGGCCGAGCCCGCCGCTGGCGGCGACTCCGAGCCGGCGGCCAAGCCGCAGGAGCCGTCGCCGCCAGCAACCGCCGCGGCTCCGGCGCCCGCCGAACAGGCCGGTCCGCCGGCCCCGCCGATCTCGCGATAAGGCAACGTACCGATCGATCCACGGAGGTCGCGCCCGTCGCGGCCTCCGCATCGCCTTGACCGCCGCTAGAGTAATACTCTAGAGTTGGGCTCTAGGAGATGTCGATGTCATCCGGCGTGCGTGAGGAACTGTTGGCGGCGGGGCTCGCGGTGTTCGACCGGTCGGGCTTCGAGGGCGCGACGGTGGCCGCGATCCGTGCCAAAGCGCGCGCCTCCAACGGCAGCTTCTTTCATGTCTTCGGCTCGAAGAAGGAGCTTGCCGGCGCGCTGTTCCTGGAGGTGTTGCGGCAATATCACGCCGCGATGCTCGCCGCGCTCGATCCCGTGCCCGATGCGGAGCAGGGCATCGATCGCCTGATCCGCGCCCATCTCGACTGGGTGGCGTCGAGCCGCCGCGAGGCGCGTTATCTCTTCGAGATCTCGCGCGGCGAATGGAGCGACGACGTCCGCGACGCCCAACGCGCGCAGAACGCGCGGCTTGCCGAAGGCCTCGATCGCTGGCGCGCGCCGCTGGTCGCGCGCGGTAATCTCCTGGGCGTGGCGCCGGTGATGTTCATCAGCCAGCTGATCGGCCCCGCGCAGATATTCTGCCGCGCCTTTCTCTCCGGGCGCGATCGCGCCGATCCGCGCAGCGAGGCCGACACGCTGATCGCCTGCGCCATCCGTGCGCTGGTGCCGCCCGGGCGCATCAACAACAAGGAAGGAGTGGCGTCATGAGCAACGAGGCCGATCCCGATTTTGCAGCCGTCGCCGAGCGCATCCACGCCAATGTCAGCCGGCAGGGTTTCATGAATCTGGTCGGCGCCGAACTGTCCGAACTGTCGCGCGGTACCTGCACGATTGCGGTCGAGCGCCGGCCGGAGCTGTTGCAGCAGCATGGCTTCTTCCATGGCGGCGTCACCGCCTTTCTGGTCGACAACGCCACGACCATCGCAGCCGCCACCTCGCGCGGCCAGCCGGCGCTGACGGCGGAATACAAGCTCAACCTGCTGTCGCCGGCGGTCGGCGAGAAGCTGATCTGCCGAGCGCGGGTGATCAAGCCGGGCCGCCAGGTTTCCGTGGTCGCTGCCGACGTGTTCTGCGTGAACGACGGCGTCGAGAAGCATACGGCAACCGCGCTGGCCTCGATTGCGATGCTGAGCGAGGACGTTGCCGCAATAACGAAAAGCCCGGCCGCCTGAGGCAGCCGGGCTTCGATGCCTGCATGAACGCGAGGCTTACTTCTCGGTCTCTTCCGCAGCCGGGGCCGGCTCGGCGTCGTCCTGCTGGGCTTCCGGATCGAAGAACTCGCCGGCGGCGGCGATCGCTTCGGCGGCAGCATCGCGGTCTTCGTTGCGGGTCGAGATGTCCTCGCCGCGGTTGATGCGCTCGGCCTCGTCCTGGCTGCGTGCCACCGTGACGGTGACCTCGACCTCGACCTCGGGGTGAATGGCGACGGTGATGGTGTGCTTGCCGATGGTCTTGATCGGCGCGTCGAGCTGCACCTGCGGACGGTCAAGCGAAACACCGTCGGCTTCAAAGGCGGTAACGACGTCACGCACCGTGACCGAGCCGAACAGCTGGCCGGCTTCGGAAGCCTGACGGATCACGATGATGTTCTTGCCCTGGATCTTCTCGGCGATCTTGGACGCCTCGCCCTTGCTCTGGAGGTTGCGAGCCTCGAGCTCGGCCTTCATGCCATCGTACTTGGCGCGGTTGTCGGCGGTGGCGCGCAACGCCTTGCCGCGCTTGAGCAGGAAATTGCGGGCATAGCCGTCGCGAACCTTCACGACTTCGCCCATCTGGCCAAGCTTGCTCACGCGTTCCAGCAAAATGACTTCCATATTCGTTCTCCTTTGAAGTGCTCTGAGTTTCAGTTTTCGGGTTGGACTTAAGAGGTCGGCAACGGCGGCGGCTGCCGGTTGCGCAGAAAGCGTTCGCGGAAGCCGAACACGGCGTCCGCAAGGCCCAGGATCACCATTGCGATCACCGGCCAGCCGAACACGACGACAACGGCGTAGGTCGAGCCGAGCCAGAAGGCGCGGCTCTTCAACGCGAGCGTCAAGGTATGCAGCACGGCAAAGCCGGTCAGTGCGTAGCTCATCATCAACGCCGCCGTCGTGATCTGGGCGAGGATCGCGAGCAGCCCGCCGGTGAAGCAGAAGGCGAGCGCGATGCAGAGCGCGGCCAACGTCATCGGCGGCAGTTCGGCCGTCATCAGGTCCGGCCAGGGACGTCGCAGCCGGCCCGACGTCGCCGTCACCTTGGCGCTGAGCCAGAGGTTGAGGGTGAGCGTCATCATCGAGACGATGGTGGCGGCGGCCGGCGCGACGGTCACGAGCGCGTCGATGAACTGGTCGGCCTCGCCGGAGACCTGCGGATCGGCGGCGCGGAGGATCCGCATCAGGCCGCGCCGCAGCGTGCCGGTGATGGCCTCGGCGTCGGTGCCGAGTGTGAGCAGGGCAGCGATCGTGGTCAGCGTGGCGAAGCCCGCGATCCACAGCAGGATGCGGCCGACCGGATACCATTCGATCTCGGGTTCGGCCGGCGCCTCGGTGGCAGGCGGAGGGATGGGGCTATCCACTTGCCGGCCGAGCAGGACGAGATGGCCGAGCCACCAGGCCGGCAGCGCGACGGTGACGGCAAAGGCGAGGCAGTAAGGCAGTCCGAACAGGGCACCGAGGCCGATCGCAGCGGCAATGCCGCCGAGGCTCGCGCAAAACGGCCCCCAGCCGATCGAGGCCACCATCAGCGGCAGCGGCGCGAGATAGAACAGGACGAGCGAGATCAGCGCGCCCGAAATGATCGAGGCGAACATCAGGGCCGACGCAGCGCCGGCGATCAGGGCTATCAGTCCAAAGGTCATCAGCTGTCCCGCTCCTTCCGAGCGGTTAGAGGCGTCTTTTGCCCCAACCATCGGCAACCGGACGACCCGGAAGCCTTATGAGTTCAGAAAAGTCACGATCGGCGGCGTATCGCCGCCGATCGTATTGGCGGTCTTAGCGAATGACGTAGGGCAGCAGGCCCAGGAACCGTGCGCGCTTGATGGCGCGGGCGAGCTCTCGCTGCTTCTTCGCGGACACCGCGGTGATGCGGCTCGGCACGATCTTGCCGCGCTCGGAGACGTAACGCATCAGCAGCTTGGAGTCCTTGTAGTCGATCTTCGGAGCATTCGCGCCCGTGAACGGGCAGCTCTTGCGGCGACGGAAAAACGGACGGCGTGCACCAGCTTCAGCCATTGATCTTACTCCGCATCCGTCGTGGTGGTTTCAGCTTCGTCGCGCGGACGGCGCGGGCCGCGATCGCCACGGAAGCCGCCGCCTTCACGATCGCCACCACGGAAACCGCCTTCGCGGTCGCCACGGAAGCCGCCTTCACGCTCACCGCGGAAGCCGCCGCCACGATCATCACGTTCGCGATCGCGATCGGCCTTGCGCATCATTGCGGACGGGCCTTCCTCGAGTTCTTCGACGCGGACGCTGAGATAGCGGATCACGTCTTCGCTGATGCGCTCCTGACGCTCGATTTCGGCGATCGCCGCGGACGGTGCGTCGATGTTGAGCAGCACGAAGTGCGCCTTGCGGTTCTTGTTCATGCGGTAGGTGAGGGAGCGTACCCCCCAATTCTCGGTCTTGGTGATCTTGCCGCCGAGACCTTCGACAATGCCGGTCATCTGCGCAGTCAGTTCTTCGACCTGCTGCGTGCTCGCGTCTTGGCGCGCGAGAAAAACATGCTCATAGAGAGCCATGGAAGTCCTTTCCTCATGTTGGCGCATCGCCCGGCGTCAAGCCCTTAAGAGGCCTTCGGAAAGGACTCTGGGATTAAGCTCAGAAGGCGGAAACACGGGACGACGGGCCGACTGGCCCTGTCACATCAAAATCACGAATGATTTGCTGAGACCGTCCGTTCAGCTCCCGGCCGGGGTCTGCGGATGGCGCGCTTATACGGATTTTGGCCGGTTTGGCAAGGTTCCAGGACCAGGTTTCGGCCCGGATGGTTCCGGTATGGGCGTAACGAGGGAACCGAAGCAGCTTTATTTATTTGTTTGTATATCATACAAATAATTCAAGGGAGAGGCGCCAATGGCGGAGAAGTCGGTCCAGGAGCCGCTTGAGGCGGCGGCAGGCGACCCCAAGCATGCCGCGCGCGCGACACGCTCAGCCGGCCGCAAAATGCGCTCGCTGCTGCTGGACGCGGCGAGCCCGCTGTTTCGGGAGCGGGGGCTGTCGGGCATCTCGATCACCGAGATCGCAACCGCCGCGAACGCGTTCCCGAGCCAGATCACCTATTACTTCCGCACCAAGGAGGCGCTGTTTGTCGAATGCGCCTGCCGCGATCTGCTGTATCTGGCGCGCGCGACCGAGCAGGCGG
Source organism: Bradyrhizobium sp. F1.4.3 (assembly GCF_040548375.1). NCBI lineage: Bacteria > Pseudomonadati > Pseudomonadota > Alphaproteobacteria > Hyphomicrobiales > Nitrobacteraceae > Bradyrhizobium > Bradyrhizobium sp. F1.4.3. The sequence goes on along the minus strand of NZ_JBEPRN010000001.1, from coordinate 698,584 downwards.
CGCTGAAGGCGCGCTCGCCGCGGGAGTACACGCACGCGCTGGCCGAGACCGTGACGGCGAGCGATTCGGTCGCCTTCTTTGCCGAGGCGTTGACGCTAACGCGGCGCCGTCCGGATCTCGCGCCGCTGGTCGAGCGCACCATCGAACGCCTGCACAGCGAGGGCGCGCGCGCTTATGCGAGCCAGGTCGCGCGGCATGGCTGGCGCTCTTTGCGCGCACCCGACGAGAGCTCGCGGCGGTTCTGGGCGGTCGCCATAGGCGTCATCCTCGAAGGCTACGCCATGGGCCGCTCGCCGGATGAGCTGTGCGCCGAGATGCTGCGCGTGCTCGGCGAGCAGGCGAAATCGACCGGCGACGCCGCGCGTCTGCGCCTCGTCGACGACCGCGACGCTTCGACCATTCCGGATGGGGAGAGTTAGGCCATGACCGCGCTTCGCATGCGTGCCCGCGAATTCCTGACCGAGGGCCAGCTCGTCGATGTACGCCGGCGCGTCACTTGGAAGGGCGTCGCGCTGATCGCGCATGCCTGGGCGCTGATTATCGGCGCGATCGCGCTCGTGGCCTGGTGGCCCAATCCGCTGACCTACATTCTTGCGGTCGCCATCATCGGCTCGCGTCAGCTTGGGCTTGCGATCCTCATGCACGACGGCGCCCATGGCTGCCTGTCCGCCGATGAGAAGACCAATCTGACGCTGAGCCAGTGGTTCTGCGCCTATCCGGTCTTTGCGGAAACGCGCGCTTATCGCCGCTATCACCTGCAACATCACGCGCGCACCCAGCAGGAAGACGATCCCGATCTCGTGCTGTCGGCGCCGTTTCCGATCACCGGGCTGAGCTATCGCCGCAAATTCATCCGCGACATCACCGGGCAAACCGGCTTCCAGCAGCGCAAGGCGCAATTGCTTAACGCGCTCGGGCCGAAGGACTGGTCGTGGCGGCAGCATCTGGCGCAGTTTTGGGACAGGCTCGGCCCGCAATGCGTCGTCAATGCCGTGATGTTCGCAGTGCTGGCGGCGGCCGGCGCGTGGTGGGCCTATCCGCTGCTATGGCTGGTTCCGCTGCTCACCTGGATGATGGTCATCACCCGCATCCGCAACATCGCCGAGCACGCCGTCGTTCCCGATAGCAGCGATCCTCTGCGCAACACCCGCACCACGCATGCCAATTTTCTCGAGCGCCTGTTCATTGCGCCTTACTACGTGAACTATCACCTCGAGCATCATCTCTTGTTCTACGTGCCCTGCTACAATCTGCCGAAGGTCCATCGCCTGCTCAGCGAGAGCCGGCACGCCGACCGGATGGAAGTGCAGCCGAACTACGCTGCGGTGCTGCGGCTCGCCACCGCAAAGCCAAATCGCGACGATCGGCCGGGGCAATTGGCAAGCAGCGCGCGTCGCGCGCGGACCGGCGCCGAGGTCGGCGCGGATCAGAAGGCTGGCGGGTTCTAGCAGGCCAGCGCAGCTTTCGGCGCAGGGAGAAAAGCCGTCGCTTCAGGGACGAGCGTAACCGGCTCGACCGCGTCGCCATGGATCACGAAAGCGCCCTTGCCGCGGCGCTTGGCCTCGTACATCGCGCGATCGGCGGCGCTCAGCAGATCGTCGGCGGTCACGCCGTCGCGTGGCGCTGATGCGAGGCCGATGCTGGCTCCGACACGGGCCGCCGGCGCAAACTCGAACGGCTCCGCCACACGCGCGATGATCCGCCGGGCGACTGCGGCAGCCTCGTCGTCGGTAATGTCGGGCAGCAGGATGACGAACTCGTCGCCACCGATACGGCATGCGACGTCCGCGTCGCGCACGCTGGCGCAGAGGCGCTTCGCCACGGCGACGAGAATGGCGTCGCCCTCGGCATGTCCAAACCTGTCATTGACGCCCTTGAAGCCATCGAGATCGACGCAGAACACGGTGAGCTTCGAGGTCGCCGACGCCGCATCCGGCCACGGGCCGTCGAGCATCTCGGCGAAAAGTTTCTGGTTGAGCGCGCGGTTGGGTAGACCGGTCAGCAGGTCGTGATGCGCCATCAGGCGGTTGTTGCGCTCGGAATGGTGGAGATCGAGCAATATCTTGTGGTTCTCCAGCAGCAGGAAGATCATCCCTGCGGTGTAGACCGGCGTTTGCAGACCGATGATGAACAGGAACGGCACCGGCGACATAATCGTGGACGCCGCGAATGGCAGCGTCAGGATGCAGATCAGCAGAATGCCGTAGCGCGGCGTTCCGGCGTTGCGCGAGGCGATGCCGCCGACCAGATTCGCAAGCCCGATGCCGGCCATCAGGACCAGCGGCATGACGCCGGACGCCACACACTGATAGCAGCCGGCGGAAATCAGGATGACGGATGATAGCCCGGCCCAGATCGGCGCGACGTTCACCGGCGCCCGCCGGTCTCGCTTCGCCCGCGCGAGGGCTCTCATCATCAGCGAGATGCGCGTGCTGCCGAGGACGACCTCCGCCAGCACCCAGGCATACGCCCATGCGGCACTGGTCAGCGCGGCGGAAAGCGATGCGATCAGCATCGATGCCGCCACGGCTACCACCAGCGTCCTGGTCTTGTTGGTCCGCTGCTGGAGCAATTCGTTGTGGATGTCTTCGGGCTGTGGACGCGGCCCCGCGAGCAGCCAGTCGACGCAGGCCTGCAGGGGAAGCCACGGCCGCTGCGGTTGCCCAGCAGAAGCGGAAGCCGTCGATCTCTGTGTGACCATGGTTGCCATGGAAGCAACCTAGGCGCGCGGCATTTAAGGCCGCTTAAGTGATGGAACCGAGTTCCCGACAGCGTAAACGCTTTGCCAGCGGGCGACGCGCGGCAGGCTCGGTAGGCGCACAGCACCGGACGGCTTTTGGGGCGCGATCCCTGTGACCGGGTGCCATAGAGAGCCCATTGCGGCTTGACAGCGCGGCCTCGGTCGTTGTCTACGGCCCCTTTCGAGCATGATCGGGAACCAAGGCTCGGGCCGGACGTAGTCGGCTGCCGGTTCTTGAAGAAGACTGCTCGAGTGAACCGGGGAGCGCCGATGACGGCAGCATTCACATTTCCAGGGCAAGGCTCCCAGGCAGTTGGTATGGGCAAGGCCCTGGCCGACACCTTCCCGGTGGCGCGCGCCGTGTTCGACGAGGTCGACGTTGCACTTGGGGAGAAGCTGACTGCGACCATCTGGGATGGCCCGGCCGAAACCCTTCAGCTTACCCAGAACGCGCAGCCGGCGCTGATGGCGGTGTCCATCGCCACGTTGCGCGTGCTGGAGGCTGAAGCGGGTTTTTCCGTGGGACGGGACGCGGCGTTCGTCGCCGGGCACTCTCTGGGTGAATATTCGGCGCTGGCGGCGGCCGGCAGCCTGACCATCTCCGACACCGCGCGGCTGCTTCGCACCCGCGGTCTCGCAATGCAAAAAGCCGTGCCGGTCGGCGCCGGGGCCATGGCCGCGCTGCTCGGCCTCGACTATGAGGCTGCAATGGCAGTCGCCAGCGAGGCCGCGCAAGGCCAGGTCTGCCAGGCCGCCAATGACAATGGTGGCGGGCAGGTGGTGGTTTCCGGCGACAAGGCCGCGGTCGATCGCGCCGTCGAAATCGCCAAGGGCAAGGGCGCCAAGCGTGCGATGCTGCTGCCGGTGTCCGCACCGTTCCATTGCAAGCTGATGCAGCCGGCTGCGGACGCCATGGCGGAGGCGCTGTCCAAGGTCACGATCAAGGCGCCTGCGGCGCCGCTGGTGGCGAACGTACTGGCGAGCGGCATCACCAACCCCGACGAGATTCGTCGCCATCTGGTCGAGCAGGTCACCGGCACGGTGCGCTGGCGCGAGTCGGTTGCCTATATGGCAGGGCAGGGCGTGACGCGTTTCTTCGAGATCGGCGCGGGCAAGGTGCTGACCGGTCTCGTCAAGCGCATTGCGGACGGTGCCGTCGGTGTTGCGGTCGGCGGACCGAACGACATTGCCGCCGCCAAGGAAGCATTGGCCGCTGCAAAGCAGGCCTAGAGGAGTTATCGATGTTCGATCTGACTGGCAGGAAGGCGCTTGTCACCGGCGCGACCGGCGGCATCGGCGGCGCGATTGCGCAGGCCCTGCATGCCCAGGGCGCCACGGTTGCTATTTCAGGAACGCGGAAGGAAGTGCTCGATGAGCTTGCCGGCAAGCTCGGCGAGCGCGCGCTTGTGCTGCCCTGCAATCTCTCCAAGGCCGATGAGGTCGAGGCGCTGGTGCCCGCCGCGGAAGCCGCGATGGGCCAGGTCGACATCCTCGTCGCCAACGCCGGCATCACGCGCGACAACCTGTTCGTCCAGCTTCGTGACGAGGATTGGGACGAGGTCATCAACGTCAACCTGACTGCGACCTTCCGCTTGGCGCGCGCCGCCACCAAATTGATGATGCGCAAGCGCTTCGGCCGCATCATCGCGATCACCTCGGTGGTCGGCGTCACCGGCAATCCCGGGCAGGGCAACTACACCGCCTCGAAGGCCGGCCTGATCGGCATGATCAAGACGCTGGGTGCCGAATACGCCAAGCGCGGCGTCACCGCGAACTGCATCGCGCCGGGCTTCGTCAAGACGCCGATGACGGATGCGCTCAACGACAAGCAGCGCGAGACGATTCTGACCAAGGTTCCGGCCGCCCGCCTGGGGACGCCCGAGGATATTGCGGCCGCCGCCGTCTACCTGAGTTCGAACGAAGCGGCCTACGTCACCGGGCAAACCATTCACGTCAACGGCGGTATGGCCATGATCTGACACTTCGTTCTGCACCGCCCAAATGGGCGGGTGGGATGTGGCAAACGGCCGTTTCCGGAGCGAATTGAGGCTTGTAGTCAAGGCAGTTGAAGTATGATAACCGGACCCTCAACGGATGGGCAAAGAACGCCATTGCAGGTTTTTGAAACCCTGTATATTGGCGATGCGGAGCCTTGGCCGTCGTTCGCCGGGCCTGCATCGGTTAGGATGGGGCCAAATCAAAGTTCGTAAGCGAAGGCAGTCAACGACCACGACGGCTCGTATCGTCCCGGGGGTCGGGTCTACAGGGAACAACACGAGGTTAAGCAATGAGTGACATTGGCGAACGGGTTAAGAAGATCGTGGTCGAACACCTTGGTGTTGAACCCGAGAAGGTTGTCGACGCAGCGAGCTTCATCGACGACCTCGGCGCCGACAGTCTGGACACCGTCGAGCTGGTGATGGCGTTCGAAGAGGAATTCGGTTGCGAGATTCCGGACGACGCCGCGGAGACGATTCTCACCGTCGGCGACGCCACGAAGTTTCTCGAGAAGAACGCGAAGAGCTAAGGCTCTTCATTTTCGCGGGGACAACATTGAAACCGGACGGGCCGCTTCCCAGCGGTCAGCCGGTTTCTTGTTATTGGCCGTGAATCTTTCGATGCGGAGTTTTCGGATATGAGGCGGGTTGTCGTCACGGGTCTCGGCATGGTGTCGCCGCTCGGCTGCGGCGTCGAGCCGACCTGGAAACGCATCCTCAACGGCGAAAGCGGTGCGCGCAGGATCCAGACCTTCGATGTCTCTGATCTTCAGACCAAATACGCCTGCACCGTCGTGCGCGGCGACGGCACCAACGACACTTTCAATCCCGATATCTGGATGGAGCCGAAGGACCAGCGCAAGGTCGACGACTTCATCATCTTCGGCATGGCGGCCGCGGGCCAGGCGCTCGACGATGCCAACTGGCATCCCGAGTCCGAAGAGGACAAATGTGCCACCGGCACCATGATTGGTTCCGGCATTGGCGGTCTCAACGGCATCGCCGAGACCGCGATCCTCCTGAAGGAGCGCGGGCCGCGCCGCGTGTCGCCTTTCTTCATTCCGGGTCGCCTGATCAATCTCGCCTCCGGCTATGTCTCGATCAAGCATGGGTTGAAGGGACCTAACCACTCAGTGGTCACGGCCTGCTCGACCGGTGCACATGCGGTCGGCGACGCCGCCCGCCTGATTGCACTGGGTGATGCCGACGTGATGGTGGCCGGTGGCGCCGAGTCGCCGATCAGCCGCATCGGCATTGCTGGCTTCAACGCCGCGCGCGCGCTGTCGACCGACTTCAATGAGACGCCCGAGAAGGCCTCGCGTCCCTATGACAAGGATCGCGACGGTTTCGTGATGGGCGAGGGCGCCGGCGTCCTGGTCCTGGAAGAACTCGAGCACGCCAAGCGCCGCGGCGCGAAGATCTATGCCGAGGTGATCGGCTATGGCCTGTCGGGCGACGCCTATCACATCACCTCGCCCGCGCCCGACGGCGATGGCGGCTTTCGCAGCATGGCGGCAGCGTTGAAGCGCGCCGGGCTGACAGCGTCCGATCTCGACTACATCAATGCGCACGGCACCTCGACACCGCTCGGCGACGAGATCGAGCTTGGTGCGGTCGAGCGACTCCTTGGCAATGCGGCCTCCAAGGTCGCGATGTCCTCGACCAAATCGTCGACCGGTCATCTTCTGGGCGCGGCCGGCGCGATCGAGGCGATCTTCGCCATTCTCGCGATTCGCGATAATGTCGTGCCGCCGACCATCAATCTGGACAATCCGTCGGTCGAAACTGCGATCGATCTCGTGCCGCATAAGGCGAGGAAGCGCGACGTCAACGTCGCGTTGTCGAATTCTTTTGGTTTTGGCGGTACTAATGCGTCGGTGATCGTCCGGCGTCTGGTCCACTAGTTTGTGGTTGCGACGAATCCACCGTTTTGCCGTATTCGACGATAGTCATACACGTGGGCGCGTGCATTTGGCAGGACAAGCGATTGTCGGGCCGCAATTGAACCGGCAGGATTCAGGTTGCTTCGATGAGTGAAAGGCCGCCCATTTCGCCCCGCAGTCCGCGGGCAGCGCTCGAGCCCGAGCAGGTCCCGCCGCCGCCGAAGCGATCGGAACGGGCGCGCAACCCGTTCGTCGTGGTCGGCAACGCCATCATCACCCTTCTGCTGATTGCGATGCTCGGCGCCGGCGGTATCTATTACTACGGCCGGCAGGTGCTGGAGGCGGCCGGGCCGCTCCCGGAAGACAAGATCGTCAACATCCCGCAGCGTGCGGGCAAGCGCGACATCGCCGAGACCCTGAACAGGGAAGGCGTGACCGACGTCAATCCGTGGGTGTTCATCGCGAGCGTCGCTGCGCTGAAGGCCAGTTCGGACCTGAAGCCGGGTGAATATTCGTTCCAGAAAAACGCATCTCTGCGCGACGTCATCGCCACCATCGTCGAGGGCAAGGTGGTGCAGCATGCCGTCACGATACCGGAAGGCCTGACCTCCGAGCAGATCGTGGCGCGGCTGTCCGACAACGACATCTTCACCGGCAGCGTGCGCGAGCTGCCGCGCGAAGGCACGCTGCTGCCGGAGACCTACAAATTCCCCCGCGGGACCCCGCGCGACCATGTGATCCAGCGCATGCAACAGGCGCACAAGCGCGTGCTCGCCGAAATCTGGGAACGCCGCAGCCAGGACGTGCCGATCAAGACGCCGGAGCAACTGGTGACGCTCGCCTCCATCGTCGAGAAGGAGACCGGCAAGCCCGACGAGCGCAGCCGGGTTGCGGCCGTGTTCATCAACCGCCTGAAGCAGAAGATCAAGCTGCAGTCCGATCCGACCATCATCTACGGTCTCGTCGGCGGCAAGGGCACGCTGGGCCGTCCGATCAAGCGCAGCGAGATCACGCAGCCGTCACCCTACAACACCTATGTGATCGACGGCCTGCCGCCGGGCCCGATTTCCAATCCCGGCCGCGCCTCGCTCGAAGCCGCCGCCAACCCGGCCCGCACCCGCGATCTCTATTTCGTCGCCGACGGCACCGGCGGGCATGCCTTCACCGAGACCTACGACGCGCACCAGAAAAACGTCGCCAAGCTGCGCGCGATGGAGAAGCAGATCCAGAACGACACGGTCGAGCCGGCCGACGACGCGCAGGCGCCGGCCGGCTCCGCGCCCGCAGCCGCGGATACGGCGCCGACCGCGACCACGCCACCCAAGCCGACCCAGCAGAAAAAGCCGCCGGCGCGGCCCGCCGGTACCGCTCCTGCCCGGCAGGGCGCGGTACAGCCGACGCCGCCGGTGATCCAGCGCTAGCGCAGGCCTGCCTACGGGACTTTGCGGATTACACTTTCCTGCAAAATAGTCTTAAGATTCGCGTGCCTTGATGGCCTCGCGAATCTCATTTGTCCGGAGAAACTGACCCGATGGCGCTGTCGTCCATGACCGGCTTTGCCCGAAGCCACGGCGCGAGCGGGCCGTATACATTCGAATGGGAATTGAAGTCGGTCAATGCCAAGGGCTTTGACCTGCGGGTGCGGCTGCCGCAGGGGTTCGACGAGCTCGAGGCCTATGCCAAGAAGCGCGGCGGCGAGCTTTTGTCGCGCGGTACCGTGTACGCCAATCTCACCGTCAAGCGCGCCAACGCCGCAGCCTCGGTCCGCGTCAATGAGGATGTGCTCAACGCCGTGCTCAAGGCCGCCGCCGTAATCGCCGGCAAGGTCGACGCGGTCGCGCCGAGCGTCGACGGCCTTTTGGCCATCAAGGGTGTCATTGAGGTCGCCGAGCCCGAAGGCGACGAGGACGAGGACAAGGCGGCGCGTGCCGCGGTGGCGGAAGCCTTCGACAAGGCGCTTGCGGAGCTCGTCGAGATGCGCAAGCGCGAGGGCACCTCGCTCGGGCAGATCCTGACCCAGCGGGTCGACGAGGTCGAGGCGCTGGCGAAAAAGGCGGAAGGAGCGCCCGGCCGCAAGCCTGAGGCGATCAAGGCCAGGCTCGCCGAGCAGATCGCAGCGCTGCTCGACACCTCCGACCGTTTCGATTCCGACCGCCTGATGCAGGAGGCGATCCTGATCGCGACCAGGGCCGACATCCGCGAGGAGCTCGACCGCATCGCTTCGCACGTCGCCCAGGCGCGCGAGCTGATCGGCAAGGGCGGCCCGGTCGGACGCAAGCTCGATTTCCTGGCGCAGGAGTTTCACCGTGAGGTCAACACCTGCTGCTCGAAGTCGAACGACATCGAGCTGACCAATACGGGGCTCGCCATGAAAAACGTGGTCGAGCAGTTCCGCGAGCAGGTCCAGAATCTGGAGTGATCGATGACGACGGGCGGTCAGGGTACTGACGGTGTCGAGCGGCGCGGATTGATGTTCGTGCTGTCCTCGCCATCAGGCGCGGGCAAAACGACGCTGTCGCGAATGCTGATCGAGCGCATGCCCGGGCTGAAAATGTCGGTCTCCGCCACCACGCGGGCGATGCGCCCCGGCGAGGTCGACGGCCGCGACTATCTGTTCGTCGACAAGCACAGGTTCGAGGCCATGGTGAAGGGCGATGAGCTCCTGGAATGGGCGACCGTGTTCGACAACCGCTACGGCACGCCGCGTGCGCCGGTCGAGGCGGCGCTGTCGGCCGGGCAGGACGTGCTGTTCGATATCGATTGGCAGGGCACGCAGCAGCTGCGCGAGAAGGCGCGTGCCGACGTCGTCAGCGTGTTCATTTTGCCGCCATCGGCCGGCGATCTCGAGAAGCGGCTGCATTCGCGCGCGCAGGATTCCGACGAGGTGATCCGCAATCGCATGAGCCGGGCCAGCCACGAGATGAGCCACTGGGCCGAGTACGACTACATCGTCATCAACCACGATGTCGATGAAGCCTTCGCCGAGGTGCAGTCGATCCTGAAGGCCGAGCGACTCAAGCGCGAGCGGCGGACTGGCCTCGTTGCCTTTGTGCGAGGTCTGCAAGGTCAGCTTCAAGGCTAGGCTGCGACAGCCGCGGCCCTTCCTTCGCCAGCCGTTCCAGCATCGCCGTGATGATGTCGATGTCGACCGCATCCTCGTCGTCGCGTACATCTTCAACGCGATCGGCCGGCTCCTCGTCATGGCTGTCGTTGGCACCTAACTGAGGCGCTGCGGCCTCGATCTCGAACCCCCCATTAAATGGTTCGATCTCGGTCTCGTCAGGTTCTGCTGCTGCGACATCCGTGGAACGGGCCTGCGCCGCGACCCGGCCGATCGCGTTGGCGAATGCGGCGATTTGCGCGGCCTGAGGACGCGCAGCGTCGAAGTCCACCGGACGCGGCCGTTCTGCTCGCGGCGCCGGGGCCGGCGCTGCGTTCCGCCACGGCGCGCGGCTGTCGTTGTGATCCTGGGGCTCGCGATGGTCCCAGTTCACGCGGCGGTGGTCGCCGGCCTGGACGCGGACGCGGGAGCCTGCGAAGCGGTAGATCACGCTGGCGAGGATCCCGGCGAGCGCCAGCGCGCCGACGATGACGAGCAGCAGCGTCTGGAGCGAGCCTGTTGGCTTGTCGGCGGGCGCGTCGGCTGCGGCGAGCGCGACCGGGGCGGGGGATGCGGCCGGGGCGGGGGATGCGGCCGGCTTTGCGCTCGGCTGCGCATCTGGTGTCACCGGAGCGGGCGGCGGTGCGGGCGCGGCCGCCGCCATCGATGCATCGGGCCAGCGCGCAGCGACGGCAGGCTGCGCATTGCCGTCAGCGGTGCTGCTCGTAGGCTGCGGCGCTGCCGCCGACGTGGGCGGCGTGTTTTGCGCGGCGCTCTGCGGCGCGATGTATTCGGCGCGCGCATCCTGCACCGATTGCGGCGCCGCTGACTCCGGCTGCTGCGCGCTGTTTGCTGTCTGCGTCGTTGTCGCGGCCTTGCCGCCTTCGGCACGCAAATACCAGCATTGCCGTTTTGTCGACCGCTCGAGGCGATAGTACCAGTGCTGTCCTTCCGGCGCCGTGCTCTTCGGCGCAGCGAGGCAGTCGCCGGCCGTGCTTGCCGTGCTGGGTGCGCTCGGCGCGTTCTGCGACACGGCGGCCAGTGGCGCGCCGGCAATGATGCTGCCGACAAGCGCGGATATGAACTTCGCGGATCGGTTGCCCATCCTGGTCTCCCGGTGACGCATGACGCTACTCGTTACCTTCCCTTTCTCCTCAAAGACTTGGGTGGCAATGAGCCGCAAATCCGGAGAGGATGTGGCCTGAATCGGGCCTGCGCAGTGATCGTTCCACTGCGAAATCAGGCTTTTTCGGGAGAGCACTACTGCTTGCTGGCGGTCCAGGTTCCCGAGCATCCGTCACGGCTCCACGTTCTCGCGGCAGGTTTTGCCCGAGCCTTGCTGCATCTTTCGTCGACCCCTGGAAATCAAAGGGCGCAGGGAAGGCCGGGCGCCGGCGGCACCCTTGGTCCGTGCGCTACAGAAGTGCACACGGTTTGGACCACAGGTGTGCCGAAACGCCCGGCCTTCCCTGCGCGGATGGTTTTAACGGTGTCCTTCGTGCTCTCCCCGGGGAGTCGAACCCTATTGCCCCCGTCGCCTTGCGGATGGCTGATGCGTCTGCCCGGACGGGCCGCGCGCATCACCGCAAAACTTGACGCCAGATTCGGGCGTCAGGACCACACGACTTCTCCGTCCGCGGACGGTCCTGCCTGATCGTCCGGGGCTCGCGTGTGCTCACCCCGGCGACCGGCGAGGCCGCTGTGACAGCGCCGTGTCGTCCCGCGTCGCGTGAGACTCACGGTTTCCCGCCCTGCCATCACACCGTCCGCGCCGACGCTGCCGCGTCCACCGCAACCCGGCCTGCATCTCGTGACGATCGCGAAACGCCCCTTTGACGGGCCGAGGTGGGATGTCTATGCCACAAATCCGAAATTCTGAAAAGCGAAATGTTTTTGCGGCGGGGGCTTGACCAGGTGTTTTGCCCGACGGGGCGGTCCTTGTTGGGCGAACGCCAGTCTGCGTCTCTGTTACCCGAAGGAATGGGTAGCAGCACGACCTTCATTCAAGCGCTGCGAAAATCTCTTCGAGAAACAACATAGCTGCTGGCGGTAAGGTTCGACTTCGTTTCTTGATGACCAAAACCGGCCGTCGAAACGCAGGATCGTCGATCGGTCGTGCTTTCAGGCTGGGCTCCGCCCTGATCTCTTTGGCAGAGGCCGGCAGCACGGTCACGCCGAGCCCTGCTTTCACCATTCCAACCGCGGTCATCATGTAGGTGGCCTCGCAGGCAGGAACCGCCAGAAGTCCTGCCGCGGCAAAAGCAGCATCGACGATTGCCCGAACGCTGGTTTCTGAATCCATCAGCACTAAAGGATGCTCCGAAAGGTCCTTTACCGTGATCTTCCGTTTGCGGTTGAATGGATGCTGTGCAGGAAACACCACGAGCATGTGATCGTGCGATCGGCGTACGACTTCAAGATCGTCCCCGGGGGTATCGCCGCCGGTGACTCCGATATCGACCTCCTCAGATCGGACGCTCGCGATCACCGTGCTTGCAATCGCGTCCTTGACGACGAATGACATGCCGGGATGGGCGCGCCGAAATTTCGAAATCAGCCCGGGCAAGGTGCCGGCGGCGAACGATGGCAGGGCCGAAATGCGGACGACGCCGTGCTTCTGATTGGCAAGTGCCCGCGTATCGACAACAACGGCGTCCAGTTCGCGCAAGATGCGCTGAAAGACCGGGAGCAACTCGCGTCCGAGGCGGGTAATTTCGACTGTTCGGCTGTTTCGATCCAGCAAGCGCACTGCCAATGCGGCCTCAAGCTTGCGGATTTGCACAGTCAGCGCCGGCTGCGAAACATGCAGCAGCGCCGCGGCTCGCGTGAAGCTTTTCAGTTGGGCGACCGAAACAAAAGCCCGAACGTGGCGCATATTCACATCCATAACAAAATGTTATGACTGTGATCGAAACAATTCAATTGTAAAATTGCTGAACATCCGCGCTCAGTGGCTACGAATTGGCGCCCAGGCTCAACAGGGCTTGGCGGCCAAGAGAAAAATACGCGCGGGAGGAATTAAATGCTGGCCCTTCTCGGCCTTTGCACAGTCTTGGTGCTGCTTGCAGTCATTCTTACCAAAAGAATGTCGCCGCTTATCGCGCTGATTCTGATCCCCGTTATCGCCTCCCTGATCGGTGGCTTCGGCTTCGATACCAGCAAGTTCGTTCTCGACGGTCTCAAGAGCTTGGCGCCCGTCGTCGGCATGTTCGTCTTCGCCATTCTGTTCTTCGGTGTCGTGACGGATGCGGGAATGCTCGATCCGATCATCGATCGCATTCTGCAGACGGTCGGCACGCGGCCAACCCGCATCGTCATGGGTACGGCGCTCCTAGCCCTCCTGATTCATCTCGACGGATCTGGCGCGGTCACCTTCCTGATCACCATTCCCGCGATGCTGCCGCTTTACGATCGGCTCGGTATCGATAGACGAATCCTGGCGTGCGCGGTGGCGATGGCTGCAGGCGTCAACTTTCTCCCCTGGACCGGCCCGATGATCCGGGCTTCAGCAGCGCTGAAAATTCCGATTTCGGATATCTTCAACCCGCTGATCGCCGTGCAGGCTGTCGGTCTGATCTTTATTTTTACGGCGGCCTATCTGTTGGGAAGGCGCGAAGAAAAGCGGCTTGGTCTAACCGGTTCGCAGACCGATGCGGTAGTGGCTGTGCGCAAGCTGAGCGAGGAGGAAATCGCGCTGCGACGTCCGAAATACTTCTGGATCAATCTCGTTCTGACTGTAGCTGTGCTGGGCACGATGGTCTGGATGGGCGAGAAAATTCCGCCGGCAATCATGTTCATGGTTGGAACCTGTGTCGCTCTGATGATCAACTACCCGAACGTCGACATGCAGCGAAGGAGGGTCGATGCCCACGCCAAGGCCGCGTTGATGATGGCGAGCATCCTGCTGGCAGCCGGCGTGTTTACCGGAATCATGCAGGGTTCGGGCATGCTCAAGGCGATGGCTCAGGCTGCGGTGATCTTCGTGCCTGCGAACATGGCGCAGCATATTCCTTTCGGACTCGGGCTGATCTCGATGCCGTTGAGCCTGTTGTTCGATCCGGACTCGTTCTACTTCGGCGTACTTCCCGTCGTGGCTGAAGTCGGAAAGCAGTTGGGAGTTCCGCCTGTCCAGTTCGCGCAAGCGTCGCTGCTCGGTCAGATGACGACCGGATTTCCCGTAAGCCCGCTCACTCCCGCGACCTTCCTGATCGTCGGACTGACAGGGGTGGATCTGGGAGACCACCAGAAATTTACTTTTCCCTTTCTGCTCGGTGCATCTGTCGTGATGACCATCGCATGCGTTATCTTCGGCGTATTCCCGTTGTGACCATTGAGGTGCGCCTATGAAAACCATCAGGATCGGCTCCGGAGCGGGTTATTCGGGTGACCGCATCGAGCCGGCTATCGAACTCGCCGAGAAGGGCGACATTCAATATCTAGGCTTTGAATGCCTTGCCGAGCGCACTATCGCGCTGGCGCAACAGGAGAAGATGAAGAATCCGGAAGCGGGCTACGACCCCATGCTGGAACGGCGCATGCGCGCCGTGTTGGCGATCTGCAAGGCCAAGGGCATCAGGATCATCACCAATATGGGCGCGGCCAATCCGCAGGCTGCCGCTCGGAAAACGGCCAGGATTGCCAAGGAACTCGGGATCAGAAGCCTGAAGATCGCGGCCGTAGTCGGCGACGATGTACTGGATGTTTGCAAGCAGGGAAATTTCTCTTTCCTGGAGATCGAGGGGCGCATTGGCGACCTCGGCAATCGGGTGTTGTCGGCGAATGCGTATCTCGGAGCAGAGCCGATCGTCCGGGCACTCCAGGCCGGTGCAGACGTGGTGGTCACGGGGCGAGTCGGCGATCCCGCACTTTTCCTCGCGCCTCTGCTTCACGAGTTCGGGTGGGCGAGCGACGACTGGGACTCGTTGGGCCGCGGGGCGCTCGTCGGGCATCTCCTGGAATGTGCCGGCCAGATTACCGGTGGCTATTTCGCCGATCCCGGCTTGAAGGACGTCGCAGGGCTGGCGCGCCTCGGCTTCCCGATCGGGGAAGTGAGCGAGGATGGCGACGTCGTCATTACCAAGGTCGAGGGATCGGGTGGACACGTGACCGAAGCGACCTGCAAGGAGCAGTTATTATACGAAATCCACGACCCCGCGAACTACATCCAACCCGACGTAGTTGCGGATTTCTCCAACGTGACGGTCAAGCAGATCGGGCCTGACAGGGTAAGCATTTCCGGCGCGACCGGGAAACCGGCTACGTCCACCTACAAGACCTCCGTAGGCTATATCGACAGCTATATCGGGGAAGGGCAGATATCTTATGGAGGTCCCGGGGCGTTATCGCGAGGAACGCTGGCGTTGGAAATTGTTCGGCAACGGCTGGAATTGTGTGGCGTTCAAATGAACGAATCTCGCTTCGATCTTATAGGATCAAGCGCGCTGTACGGCCGCGAGTTCTCCGAAGGCCACGATCCATACGAAGTCCGAATTAGAGCGGCCGGCCGCACCAACAGCCTCGCCGAGGCAGTGTTAATCGGCAACGAAGTGGAAACTCTCTACACCAACGGACCAGCCGGAGGCGGTGGAGCGTTCAAGTCGGCGCGAGAGATCGTCGCGGTGGCATCGGTGCTGGTGCCCAAGGACCTGACGTCACCTACGATCCAACTGTTCGAGGCGTGAAGCCGCGCCCGCGACCAGATGCTGGCTACAACACCACCAACATCAACAGTAGAAGAGAGCAGGCCATGAAGCTCCGCGAAGTTGCTCATTCCCGGACCGGCGACAAAGGCAATACGTCGAACATCTCGGTGATTGCCTTTGATCCGGCGAACTACGCATTTCTGCGTGAGCACGTGACGGCCGAGCGGGTTAAGACACTGTTCACGGGCATCGTGCGGGGTGACGTCAAGCGTTACGAAATGCCGACAATTGGTGCGCTCAATTTTGTGCTGATGGACGCGCTGGGCGGCGGGGTGACACGGTCGCTTGCTCTCGATCAGCACGGCAAGAGCCTGAGTTCGGCGCTGCTCGACCTGGACCTGCCCGCGTTGCGCGAGTGAGGGTCATGGGTCGAGCTATGGCGAACCAGCCGCTTCACACGTAAGCGTGAGTCTGGATCCAGTTCTCCGCAAGGCGTGAGGCCAGATGGATTGCGGGCCTGCGTGCTATGCACGCATGCCCGAATGACGAAGAAGTGTGGAGGCGGCGAAGGAGGAGAGATATTTCCGCATGCCTACTTCCAGACCCGCGCTAACGTCAGCGCAAGAAGCCCCAGCACGGCGCTGATGAGGCCCACGATCGCGTTGGACTGCGCGAACAGGCCGGTTTCAATGAAGACCTGGCCTGCGATGATGAAGCAGACGGCGGCGAGAAGAAGGCAGGCGCAACCGACGATGATCGACAGATAGCGTATCGCGGTTGCGGCCGGCCTTGCGGGTAATGCGGGATCGCTCATGTGAGTCACAACAGTGGCATTGACGGGAGGTTACGCTGTCGCCACGCAACAGGAACGACGTCAGTCGCGTGCGCAGCAATCGACCAGCGCGCGCCAGATGCGCTGGATTTCGACCGTCCTCTGAAGCTCCAGGACGTGGTTCTCATTCGCATGGGAAGATGTGGTTTCCGGACGGGATTCGCGCGGTGCGATCCAGCGCTCGGATATTGGATCGTACCATTTGCCGAGATTGACCAAGCTCGTCTCTCCTCTCTTCGGTCCCCCTTGGTTTTCTGATCGGCTATCTCGGCTATCCCTTGCGCCTGTTGCTGGTGTTCTGGGTCAGGTTGCCGTGTGCGGCCTGCTCGCGAATGTTCTGCTTCTCGTCGTCGCGATGGCCCTTGGTGGTATCCACGGGAACAGACGGCGCGCTGCCGGCACCCTTGTGGCTCTGGTTCTCTTCAGGAACAGGCTGCACCGTTTTTGTCAGCGGCTTTGTCATGGGCTCTGACTCCGTCGTTGCCTTCAAGAGGCAAACGCACGGGAGACGCGCCGTGTTCCAAAGCAGGCTTGACGGATTGTTGATGTCGAGGCGGGCGCCAAAGGCTAGCGCTTGGGCTGGTCTCGTTCGTCTGGTGCCGATCCATCGGCTGAGGTCTCTCGGGCACGGACCTCGTCGAGAATCGACTCGCGGGATGGTTCGCTGCCTGCGGCCTCGGAATGCCGGCTCGGCTTGCGGTACTTCCCGATCAGCCGCTTGATGTCGTCGACTGCTTCGAGCAAAGGCGGCGTCAGGGAAAACAGTGCACCCATCGCAACAGCGATGATCATGTGGCGCAGCGAGACCTTCTCGTCTTCATCGAAGGCGTACGCATTCCGGCCGATCGGTGCAGGCGCGAGGCCGCTCGATGATCGCGGACGATCCGCTTTCCGCGGCTTGCGAGGCGGGAACATGATCACGACAAAGAGCACGTTGATCAGGAGCCAGGCGCCCAGGATGACAAATAAGGTCCGCATCTAAAAAATAGTACCCGTTGGAGCCGGTATTGAACGGCCCTTTGCGCGCCAAAGCAAGTTGTGCTTTCGTTTAAAGCAAATTCCGGGCGAGGGAGGCGGGGCCAAACCACTGTCGGAATTCGGCAAGTCGTAGCTTGCTCGAGCGCTCAGTCGATCCCGCGAACTTGAAACGCTAGCTGGCGCTGCGTCCTGCCGATTTCGCCTGCTGAACCTGCGGCTGGCCTCTTTCGAACCCGCCGCGGCGTTGCAGGCCGCGGTCTGGAGCAACTCCGCTAACTGACAGGCCGCGCAGCGCGCGAACAGATCCTGGAGGCTCGCCGATCGCTGCTGCGCCTGTTCGAGCGCGCGTAGCGGCAGGCGCAGCCGAAAAGCGGGGGCTATAATCCGCAGATCAGCGGTTCCCCAATTTGGAACCGGACGTTGCGTCAATATCGAGTTAGTTAATCGCACCGCAGACCTTCTTCCTGCGATCCATTCGGACAACCCGTCATCACGTTTCCGGAGCGTGAGGGCTTCCAAGCGCAATATGCCTATCCGGCAATGGCGCGTACGCTGTAGGCTCGTCCTTGCGATGTCGTTTGATGGAGCTCGACCATGGCCCTTCAGGATCAATCCGGCAAGCGCAGCCCTGCCGATCCGTCCACATGGACGGCGGCGGGCGACGAGTTTGTGCTTCTCGACGGCGTTCAGCCGCCGGCCCGCATCGCGCTGGGGCGCGAACGCATGCTGCTGAGCCGGCTCTATCTTGGCTTGATCCGCAGCATCAATGACGACTATGGCGCAGAGTTCGTCAAGCAGAACGACAGCGCCACATTTCGCACCATCGGCATTTACGTGTTCCTGCGGACCGCGATGTGCTCACCAGTGCGCGCAAGCACGATCGCGCAGACGCTGAAGCTGCCGCGCACGACGGTGCTGAGGCGGCTGGAGGAGATGATCAAGCAGGGCTATGTCGAGCGTATCGGCAACGCCTATCGGATGACCGACAAGGTCAATATCCCCGATCTGCAGCAACGGCTGCAACAGCGGATCGACATGATCCTGGAGACGGCGCGCGAGCTGTCCAAATTGACCGGGAGCGCGGGAGCGTCGCACTGACGGGACGAGCGTGTGGTGTGTTCGGCTTCAAGACCTGCGGTGCTCCGGCGGCACGACGCTTGCCACGCCACCGGAGCAGCCGATCAGTTCTTCAGCACGATGCGGCCGACCACCTTGCCGGCGCGCAGCTCGTCGATCCATTTCTGGACATCGCCCATCGGCTCCTCGCGCATCGGCGTCGGCTTGATCTTGCCGGCGCGGGCGAGCGCCATCAGCTCCCGGGCCTCCGCGAGCGTACCGACCATGAAGCCTTCGATGGTCATGCGCTTGTAGACCCACTGCACCATCGGCAGCGTGAACTGGCCGCCCATCAGGCCTGACACCACGATCTTGCCGCCGCGCGCGGCGACCGCGACCGCGAAGGCCATCGACTTCTCGTTGCCGGCGAAATCGACGATCTCGTCAAAGCCGCCTTCGGTGTCCTTCAGGATGCGCTTGATGACATCGGGCTCGGCCGGATCGTAGGCGCTAGCTGCGCCGTTCTTCAGCGCGGTCTCGCGCGCGGCCGGGCTGAGATCGGCGACCGTGACCGGCTGCTTGAACATGGCCTGCGCGAACGACAGGCCCATCATGCCGACGCCGCCGAGGCCGATCAGCAAGACGTTGCGCTGACGCGGACGGTCGACTAGGCGCTTGAGCGCGCCATAGGCAGTCACGCCCGAGCACATCAGTGTGGCGGCCTGGTTGACGGGCAGGGGATCGTAGTCGAGCAGATACTTTGCGTCGGGCACCAGCACGTGCGTTGCAAAGCCGCCATCGATGGAGACGCCGAGGAAGCGCTGCTTGACGCAGAGGTTCTCGTCGCCATTGGCGCAATCGCGGCACTGGCCGCAGCCGATCCACGGAAACACCGCCTTCTTGCTGCCGACGAGGCCGGCCGGTACGTCGGAGCCGACTTCGTCGACGACGCCGGCGATCTCGTGGCCGAGCGTGAAGGGCAGCGTCATGCCGCGCGTGGTGTCGAGCTTCTTGCCGCCGCCGAGATCGGCATAGCCGTCCTGGATGTGCAGATCGGAATGACAGAGGCCGCAGCGCTCGATGCGCACCAGCACTTCACGTCCTTGCGGCTTGGGTGTGTCGATGATGGTCTCGCACAGCGGCGCATCGAACTTGACCAGGGACTGCCGACGCATCAACGCCATATTCCTTCCTCCGAAATTTATGTCTTAACCTTCGTTGCGTATATCGGCCAATTCACGCGCCATGGCAACAAAGCCTGCGATCGAAATGGTCTCCGCGCGCCGCGTCGCATCGACGCCGGCAGCATGCGCAAGCCGTGCGGGATCGACGCCAAGCGATTTCAGGCTCTGGCGCAGCATCTTGCGGCGCTGGCCGAAGGCGGCGGCCGCAACCTGTTCGAGCAGCTTGCGATCGCAGGGAAGCGGGTTTGCGCGCGGCACCAGGCGCACCACGGACGACGTCACCTTTGGCGGCGGCACGAAGGCGGCCGGCGAAATGTCAAACAGGATCTTCGTTTCCGCGCGCCAGTTGGCGAGCACGCCGAGGCGGCCATAGGCCTCCTCGTCCTCGCGCGCGACGATGCGCTCGCCAACCTCGCGCTGGAACATCAGCACCATCATCTCGTACCAGGGCGGCCAGGGGTCGGTGGTGAGCCAGCCGATCAAGAGCTGGGTCGCGATGTTGTAGGGCAGGTTGGCGACGATCTTTGCCTTTTGGCCATCGAGCAGCGGCCGCGGATCGAAGGTCATGGCATCGCCATGCACGATCTCGAGCCTGCCGGGATAGCGCGCGGAAATATCCTGCAACGCCGGGATTGCGCGCTCGTCATGCTCGATCGCGATGACACGTTTGCCACCAAGCGCGAGTAGCGCCCGCGTCAAGCCGCCCGGGCCCGGGCCGATCTCGACGATGGTGGAGTCGTCGAGCGGCGCCGCCGCGCGTGCGATGCGCGCAGTCAGATTGAGGTCGAGCAGGAAATTCTGGCCGAGCGATTTGCGGGCCGACAGAGCGTGCTGGCGAATGACCTCGCGAAGCGGCGGGAGGTCGTCGATCGCGCTCATCAGCTTTTTGCACCCGCCATGCGGCTGGCAAGCTTCAGCGCCGCGATCAGGCTTGCCGGATTGGCCTTGCCAGTGCCGGCAATGTCGAACGCGGTGCCGTGATCGGGCGAGGTGCGGATGAAGGGCAGGCCGAGCGTGACGTTGACGGCGTCGTCGAAGGCGATCGTCTTGATCGGGATCAGCGCCTGGTCGTGATACATGCAGACCGCGCAGTCATAGGTGCTGCGCGCAGCGTCGTGGAACATGGTGTCGGCGGGCAGCGGCCCCTTGGCGTCGATGCCGTCGCTGCGCAGCGCCTTGAGCGCCGGTGCGATGACGGTCTGCTCCTCGTGGCCGAGCGAGCCGTCTTCGCCGGCATGCGGATTGAGCCCGGAGATCGCGATCCGCGGCCGAGAGATGCCAAAGCGGGATTTCAGTTCCGTTGCGACAATGCGCACGGTCGAGACGATCAGCTCGCTCGTGAGCTGGCTTAATGCCTCGCGCAAGGAAACGTGGATCGTCACCGGCACCACGGCGAGCCGCGGCGACCACAGCATCATCACCGGCTGAGGTACGCGGCCATCTGCTGCTGCAAGCTCGGCGAGGAATTCGGTGTGGCCGGGATGACGGAAGCCGGCGCGATAGAGCACGCTCTTGGCGATCGGATTGGTGACGACGGCGCCGGCGCGGCCCGCCTGCACGTCGGCGACCGCCTGGCCGATCGAGGCTAGGGCTGCCGGTGCGCTCGATGCGTCAGGCTTGCCCGGCTCGGCCGTCGTACGCTCGCCGGTCGCGACCACGGGCAGGGCCTCGGTGAAGGCGGCCTCGGCCTCGCTTGCGCTCACCGAGGCAATCCTGACGTCGGCGCCGAGGGATTTTGCGCGCCGCGCGACCAGCGCCTCGTCGCCGAGCAGATAGAAGGCGGGCAGGTTAAGCTCGCGGCGCCTGAGCCAGGCTGCGATCGTGATGTCGGGGCCGATGCCGGCGGGCTCTCCCAGCGTCAGCGCGAGGGGCTTTGCGGAAGGGGGGGCCATCAGCGGTTGCGATATTCGATCATCGCCGCCTTGCGGATCTCTTCGAGATAGGCCTTCTGGGTCTTCTCGTATTTCTCGGAGTACATCTTCTCGCGGATCTCGCGCTTCTTCGGCGTGTCGATCATGGTCGGCTTGCGCGCGCACAGCACGACCATCTCGATGCCCTGCTTGGTCACCTCGGGCGCGGTCAGATGGCCGATCGCGGTGTCGTCAAGCACCTTGCGCAGCGCCTCGGGCAGGTCCGCGGTGGTCTTGGTGACGCTCTCGCGGATGGTGGCGTTCGGCGTCGAGCGGAACAGCGAATTGGCCTCATCGCAGCTCGTCACGCGGGTGCGATAGGTCTCGGCTTCCTTCTGTCGCGTCTCCAGGAAGGCCGGCGACGATCCGCGCGGCACGATCAGCACGATCGGCTGCATCTTGTATTCGGTGCCTTCGATCTGGAGCTTCTCGTTGCCCTCGGCCCTCACCTTGTCGGCGACGTCCTTCTCGCCGACCTGGAGGCGTTCCTTGTAGCGGCCGCGAACGAGGCTGGTCCAGACCATCTCGGCCTTCATGCGGCCTTTCAGGGTTTCCGGGCGGACGCCCTTGACCTCGAGCGACTTGGTGAGCTGATCCGGCGAGATGCGCATGCGCTGCGCCATGCCCTCGTAGGATTGGTTGATGTCGGAGACACCGGGATCGACGCCGTACTTCTTGCCTTCCTTGAGCTTCACCCTGTCGTCGATCAGCTCGTTGATGACGTCCTGCCGGCCCGGGGTCTTCTGCGTCGTCAGCTGGTCGAGCTTGGAGCGCTGCTCGATGTCGTAATCGGTGATGGGATCACCGTTGACCATGACGACGATGTTCTGCGCCCGCGCCGGCGTGCCGGCCAGGATCAGCACGGCACCAAGGACGAGAAGGAGGAAGCGGAAGACAGGTAATGGGGTCGTCATGATTGTCGCTCGTATGTCAGCCGCGGTGAGCCTGCGATGGGGAACACGCGGCCGTCACTTCAAACCGTTCACTGGTAGCCGCCGGCGGAACTGCTGGTCGTCGACGTGGTCGCCAACGTGCGCAGGCCGATCTGGAACATGAACGCGTGGCTCAGCACGGGCGGCGTTGTGCCCGCGGAGTAGCTATACGAAGTTACATAGTTCGCCGCCAGCACGAAGCAATCGTCGACATAGCCGGCGCCGAGCACATATTGGTTGATCTTGTTGGCCTCGAGGTCCCAGCGCGCCGAACCCGTCACCACCCAGTTGGTCGCGACCTTGATCGAGCCTGACGTCAGGATACCCTCGCGGCGCGTCAGATAGCCGAGCTCCGGCTGCGGCGCGTAATTGCCGTACATCATGCTGATTGACCAGCGATTGAAATTGGCGCGGCCTTCTGCCTCGAAGCGTTGGATGTTCCAGGTCTGCTCGTCCATGCGGGAGCGGACGCTGAACGTGTAGGTGCTGTTCGGCGAGTAGGCGACGCTCGCCACGTAGTCGGAGCGCGGCTTGTCGAGGCCGGAATCCACGCCCGTGTTGATGGAGTCCTGGACCGCGTAGGAGTTCATGCCGAACAGCTGGTAGGACTGGCCGAACAGCGCCTTGACGGCGCCGCCCCTGTCGAATTGCGTGGTGGCCTGCACGCCGACATTGGCGCGGCCGCCGCCCTCGACGCGGTCGTAACCGGAGAACTTGTCGACGTTGAACAGGTTCGAGGTGTCGAACACCATGCTCTGCGCATCCTCGTTCGGAAGCTTGCCGGCATAGGTCTCGTTGGGACGGATGATGATCTGCGCGATCGGCTCGATGGTGGTCGAGCCCCACGGCTGAACGTTGATGAAGGGATAGCGGTATTCGAGGCCGACGGTCGGCATCAGGCGGAACGCCTGGGTGTCGCCGACGGGCAGGTAGTTCGACACGCCCGGCTGGTTGGAGACGTCGGAGTTGATCGCGTCGGCGCGCAGAATGGCGAACGGCGTCCAGATCTCGCCGAACGGGTCGGTGAAGGACTTGCGCCACTGCGCTTCCGCCGTCAGGCGGGTGTAGGTGCCGGGGAAGCCGCGCAACAGGCACTGCGACGGCGTGCGCGCGAGCGGATCGGCCGAGGCCGTCGTGCACAGGCTGTTGGTGTTGGCGAGCGTCGTGATCGGATCGAACACCGCGTCGTTGCGGGTCAAGTTGACGAAGTTGGTCTTGTAGGAGAACTCGCCGCCGAACACCGGATAGTTGAGCACGTTCGAGTAGTCGATCACGGGATAGACGACCGGGACCTGCTGCTGGTTACCCGAGAAGCTCAGCCAGTACATTGTGCGCGCGTCGAAGAAGCTGCGGTTGCCGACGCCGGTCAGGTAGAGCTGCGACAGCGCGTCCGTCGGCAGGTTCAGGAACGAGCCGAGGGGATCGCGGTAGGCCGACAGGCGATAATCCGACATGAAATAATAGTCGGAGAGTACGACGCCGTCCCAGCCCCAGACCCATTTGTCGTTCAGCGCGAACTGGCCCTTGGTCTCGACGCCGCCACGGAACTGACGGTCGCCCGGCTGGCCGGCGAAATTGTCGGGGTTGAGCTGGTCGATGCCGTAGACACGGACCTGGTAGGCACCGTCCATCAGGCGCTGGCGGAACTCGGCCTGGAACAGCACGCCCTGCTTGGAGGTGATGCGCGGGCTGAAGGTCATGTCCATGTCGGGCGCGATCGCCCAGTAGAACGGGACCTCGACGCCGTAGCCGAACGCCGTGTAGGAGGTGAAGCCCGGCATCAGGAAGCCGGTCTTGCGCTTCACGGTCGGGTCGGGCGTCGAGAAATACGGCATGTAGGCGAGCGGCACGCCGAAGAATTCGAGCTGCGCCGTCTCGAAATACAGCATCTTCTCCTGCTGGTCATGGATGATGCGGGCACCCTTGACCTGCCAGAGCGGGGGCTTCTTCGGATCGTCCTTGCACGGCGCGCAAGCCGTGTAGACGCCGTTCTCGAACACCGTGTAGTTGCCGCTGGAGCGATCGGCGCGGGTCGCGGCCATGCGGGTCTGGTCGGCGGTGTCCACGCGCAGCGAATCGACGAAACCGTCGCGGTAGTCGTCCGAGAGATCCATGATCTCGGCATAGGTGATCTTGCCGTCGGCATCCGTCATGCGGATGTTGCCTTCGGCATGGAGCCGCTTGGTCTTCTGGTCGTAGACGACCCTGTCGGCCTCGACGCTGGTGCCGTTGTAGAACAGCTGCACATTGCCAACCGCGGAGACGCGGGAATTGTTGTAGTCGTAGTCGACCTCGGTCGCCTGCACGAGCATCTGCCCGTCATTGGCGGCCTTCGGCGGCTTCGGACGCGGCGGCAGCGGATTGTAGGTGAAGCTCTGGGCGGCAGCCGGCGTCACCGCGGCAAGATCGATCATGCCGGCGAGCGATGCGACCGCGGCGAGCGCCAGCAGGATCTTACGCGCAGACAAACCAAACCCGTTCGCGCGCACGAGGGTGCGCAACGCCAAACCAGACACAGGTCCTCGGCGGACGGTCGTCACTAGCCGTCCTCCTGATACAGCAAGGCCAAAAAGCCGGTGAGGCCGCCCACCACCACGGGCAACCACGCCGCAGCGATCGGATGCATCAACTCAGCCTTGCTCAAATCTTCAGTCACTTTCGACAAAACGTAGAGCAGAAAGCCTGCGCCCACGCCACTCAAAACCATCTTCTGTACGCCGCCCATCCGGAAGAAGCGCAACGACACGGAGGCCGCGAGCATCACCATGGCTGCGAGCAAAAACGGCTGTGCCAGAAGCTTGTGATACTGGAGTCGATATCCCGCTGTCGCGAAGCCCGAGCTCTCGGAGGAGCGGATGTAGCTCGGCAGTTGCCAAAAGGACACAGTTTCGGGTGTGGAAAAGCTGTTGCGGACCTGAGCCTCGGTCAGGGTCGTTGGAATCTCCAGGCTGGCCTGGTCGACCGGCGGCGAATCCAGCGAGAAGCGGCGCACGCCCTTGAACAGCCAACGACCGGCCTCGAGCGTGGCCTCACGCGCCTCGATCCGCTCCTTGAAATGCTGGTCTGTGTCAAACCGGAACAGCGTGAGTCCCGTGAGCCGAATGCCCTGCTGCTCGCTGCGCGCCGCATTGATGATGGTCTGGCCGTCGCTGGTCGCCTGATTGAGCCAGAAGCCCGAGGCGTCCTGGATGCCGCCGCCCGGCTCCGAGCCGAACAGCTCCGCTTCCATGCGCTTGGAGAGTTCGCGCAGGTTCGCCGACATCGGATTGTAGGCGACGGTGGCGATCACCCCGATCAGGAGCGCGCTGCCGAGCGCCGGCGAGATGAACTGCCAGGCCGAGATTCCGGCGGCGCGTGCGACCACGAGCTCGAGGCGGCGGGAGAGAGCGAGATAGCAGGTCATGGCGCCGATCAGCATGCAGAACGGCGTCAGCTTCTCCAGCAGTTGCGGCACCCGGAACAGCGAGGTCTCGGCCACCATGATCGCGGAGGCGGACGCAAGGCCTGAGGTCTTGCGCACCATCTCGATGTAGTCGACCAGCACCAGCAGCAGGAAAATGCTCGCGAACACGCCGAGTGCTGCGACCACGAAGCGGCCGGCGAAATAGCGCCCGAGCGTATTGGTGAGCATGCTCATGCGGTGGCCGGTCGTCCGAACAGCCGCGCGATGCGCGCATTCGATTTGTTGATGGCCTCCAGCAGGCCGGCAGGCGGTTCGACCACGACGCCGCCGACGATCATCCACATGCCGGCGCCGATTGCGACCGCCAGCATCGCATATTGCACGGCGGCCGCGAACGGCGACTTCACCGCCATCACCGAGCAGGCGAATCCGGCCATGCGCAGGCCGAACACCGCCATCACTGAGCCGCCGATCGAGAAGTTGCGGCTTTGGCGCGTGGTGCGCGGCGCGCCGAGGAAGGCGAAGGTCAGCGCCGCAAATGCAAACGGATAGAGCGGCGCCATCAAACGATCATGCAGCTCGGACCAGAACTGGCCGGGGACCGCCTTGTAGACGGGATCGTCCTCGGACGGCGAGAACAGCTCCCAGAGATAGCGCTCGCGGATGCCGAGGGTGACGTCGTGGCCCTGATTGCCGAACTTCGACATGTCGAAGCCGTAGCGGCCGAACGCCACCAGCGCCGGGTCGCGCTTGCCGGCCTCGAAGCGCTCGAGATTGCCGTCCTTCAGCACCAGGAACGATCCGTTGTCGTTCTTTACGACCTCGCCGTGCTCGGCGACGATCGAGACGCGCTCGTTCGGATCGCGGCGGTCGTCGATGAAGATGCCGGCGAGGATGCCGCCGGGCTGGCGCTCGCGGATCCGGATCGTGAGGTTCTTGTCGAGCTGGGCGAAGCGGCCGGGCTGCAGGATGTTGGTGAGCACGTCGGCGGTGATCTCGGCGTCCCACTGCTTGATCCGTCGCATGCCGTCGGGAGCGAGGTAGGCCGAGATGAAGGCGACCAGCAGCGCCACCACGCAGGTGGCGTAGAAGAACGGATAGAACAGCCGGAACGGTGAGAAGCCGGCGGCATTCATCACGATGATCTCGGAATCGGTCGCGAGCTTGTTCAGCGTGTGCGAGATCGCGATCATCAGCGCGATCGGCGAGATGATCAGGACCAGTGCCGGGATGACGAGACTGGTGATGCCGAGGAAGGTGAGGATGGTCTGACCCTGGCTCGTCATCAGGTCGATGCCGCGCAACGCCTGCGTAATCCAGATCACGCCGGTGAGGCTGACTAGGACGAGCGCAAACGACGCCAGCGTCGTGCGGAAGATATACCTGTCGATTGACCCCATGCGCTACCGCACGATCCCCACCAAGACCCCGATGCAGTCCCCGAATTTCTGGCTTGCCCGACCCATCCCGCGCGGGGAGCCCCAGGGTCGTTGCAGCCATCTCGTCCGCCGGCTTACTTTCTCACTACCATCCCTTTGATCCGTCAACAAAATGGCTGACCCGTGGCACCGTCGATATATGGTTAATATTTCCCTCGTTGTGGCGTTCGCGCCACGGGCAGCGCTTGGCATTTGCCGGGTCGGTGGCCCATAGTGGGGAAAGTCCAGTGAATCGCCGTTCAGTTCCGGTCTTTGACCGGGATCGCTGATCGGCAAAAGCCCCATGTTCTTGAGGAGTTATGCATGTCCGATGCCATCAAGGTCGGCTTCGTCCCGTTGTCCGCCGCGCCCCGTGGCATCCTGATCGTGTTCTGCGACGATGGTCTCAAGGTCGGCCCGGCGACAGCGAAGGCGCTCGGCGGTGCTGGCGAACTCGTGAAGCGGGCGGCGGCGGCCGCCTCGTTCAAAGGTAAAAGCGGTGCGGCGCTGGACATCCTGGCCCCCGAGGGTCTGAAGGCGGAGCGTCTGATCGTGATCGGGACCGGGAAGGCGTCGGCCCTGAAGGCGAACGATTTCCTCAAATTCGGCGGTATGGCGGCAAGCAAGCTCAAGGCGGGTTCTGCTTCGATGGTCATCATGGCTGAACTGCTTGACGGCGCCATGACGAGCGAGCAGGCGGTTGCGATCGCCTCGGGCCTGCGGCTGCGCGTCTACAAGTTCGACCGCTACAAGACCAAGAAGAAGGACGGCGAGGAGGGGGCCCTGCGCGCCGACGTCTCGCTTGCGGTTGGTGATGCGGCTTCGGCGAAAAAGGCCTTTGCATCGGCCGGCGCGATCGTCGACGGCGTCGTCATCGCACGCGACCTCGTCAACGAGCCGCCGAACGTGCTCTATCCCGAAGAGTTCGCGCGCCGTGCAAGCCTGCTGCGCAAGCTCGGCGTCAAGGTCGAGGTGCTCGACGTCAAGGCGATGCAGAAGCTCGGCATGGGCGCGCTGCTAGGCGTCGGCCAAGGCTCTGTGCGGCCGAGCCGCACCGTGATCATGCGCTGGGATGGTGGGAAAAAAGGCGAGGCGCCGGTCGCCTTCGTCGGCAAGGGCGTCTGCTTCGACACCGGCGGCATCTCGATCAAGCCGGCCGGCAGCATGGAGGACATGAAGGGCGACATGGGTGGTGCGGCCTGCGTCGTCGGCCTGATGCACGCGCTCGCGGCGCGCAAGGCCAAGGTCAACGTGGTCGGCGCCATCGGCCTCGTCGAGAATATGCCCGACGGCAACGCGCAGCGGCCCGGTGACATCGTGACCTCGATGTCGGGCCAGACCATCGAGATCATCAACACCGACGCGGAAGGCCGTCTCGTGCTCGCCGACGTGCTCTGGTACGTGGCCAAGAAGACGAAGCCGAAATTCATGGTGGATCTGGCGACACTGACCGGCGCGATCGTGGTCGCGCTCGGCACCGAGCATGCCGGCATGTTCTCCAACAATGACGAGCTTGCCGACCGGCTGCTGACGGCCGGCATCGAGAGCGGGGAAAAGGTATGGCGCCTGCCGCTCGGCCCCGAATACGACAAGCTGATCGATTCCCAGTTCGCCGACATGAAGAACACCGGCGGCCGCCATGGCGGCTCGATCACCGCGGCGCAGTTCCTCCAGCGCTTCGTCGACGGCACGCCCTGGGCGCATCTCGACATCGCCGGCACCGCGATGGGCGCGCCGAAGACCGACATCAACCAGAGCTGGGCCTCCGGCTACGGCGTCCGGCTTCTGGACCGATTGGTTGCAGATCACTACGAGCGCAAATGAGCCAAGATGACTGAAGTGTTGTTCTACCATCTGCAAGACATGACGGTGGAGAACGTCTTGCCGCCGCTTCTGGAGAAATCGCTGGAGCGCGGCTGGCGCGTGGTGGTGCAGTCGACCTCGCTGGAACGCGCCGACGCGCTGGATGCGCATTTGTGGACCTATCGCGACGATTCCTTCCTGCCGCATGCGACATGGCGCGTGAACGATGCCGCCGACCAGCCGATCGTGCTGGCGATCGAGGAGGACAATCCGAACGGTGCCAATGTCCGCTTCCTGGTCGACAACGCCGCACTGCCCCAGGATTGCCAGAGCTACGAGCGGATGGTGCTGTTGTTCAACGGCGACGATCCGGACGCGCTAGCTTTGGCCCGCAGCACCTGGACGGATTGCAAGACGCGCGGATTTGAGGTCACCTATTGGCAGGCCGACGAACGGGGCCGGTGGCAGCGGCGGAATTAGCGGCCGTTTGCAATTAATGATAATTTGTACTTTCGCAGGCAAGCTGGTTTCGGCCACCTTCGTGCCGCAAAGTGATGTTGGGACAATCGCTTAGGACTGGTCCTTCACGCGGGGAATTTAGTTTATCGTGCGACACCAAAAGCTTCCAAAGTCGCTCATAGTTGCGCTGGCCGCTGTAGCGCCGCTGATCGCGGGCTGCTCGGGCGGGACCGATCTGCTGTCGAAGGACGCCGAATGGTTCAACAAGCCGAGCCGCTTGTTCATCAAGAACATCTCGATCGAGTCGCCGCCGCTGACCCCCGACAAGCCGGTCGGGGCTGAGGATCTGGTCAGCGCCGACGGCGCCTGTCCCGGCATGGCACCGCCCCCGGGGCCAGCTGATGCCAACGCGTCGACGACAGCGCCGGCGCCGATGGGCGGCACAGTCGCGCTCGGCCACACCGAATGCGACGTCGTGCGCGGCATCGGCGCGCCCTCGAACGTCAATCTCTCCAACGATGCCGCCGGCCGACGCGTCGCTGTGGTCACCTGGAACTCGGGTCCGCGCGCGGGAATCTACACCTTCACCGCCGGTCGCCTGTCCTCGATCGAGGGCACGCCGGAGGCGCCCGTTGTGCCGAAGCCGGCCAAGCCGAAGGCGAAGAAGAAGGCGGCGACTTAGGCGCTCTCGTGTCCCGGACGCGGCGCGGCATGAAATGACGCGACGCTGAACCTTTCGGATCGTATCGTATCAAGCAGTCACGTTTTCTGAATTGCGGAGACGGTATTCGAAAAGCTACGCAAAAATCATGATGCGTGGCCGGATCAGAAGCGAAGCCGAGTAGTATCTCGTCCGCAATGTGCTGTGCGATCCGACTGAAAAGGCTCCTGAAGAGCGCAGATTGCCTGAAGATTTGATTTCGAACTTCGAAGCCCCCTAACATGGCTAGGGTTAGGCGGCCGGGACACGAAAATGAGCTACCCCGCTGCCTCGTCAAACTGCGTGCTCGCGTCGAGCCAACTTTCCTCGGCGCGTGCCAACGCGTCCGCCGCATTCGCGCGTGCCTTCGACAGTTGCGCGGCCTGCTTAGGGTCGCGCGTGAAAATGTCGGGCAGGGCCAGCGCAGTGTCGATCTTGGCGATGATTTCGCTGACGCGGGCGATCTCGGCCTCGGCTTCCGCGATGCGCTTTTTCAGCGAGCCGCGATTGTCTGACCTCGGCCGCTGCGGCTTCTCGCTCGTGGCACTGCGCTCGCGCGGGGCGGCTTCCGCGTTGCGCGAGGACAGGACCAGGCGGCGGTATTCGTCGAGGTCGCCGTCGTAATTGGTCACGGTGCGGTCGGCGACGATCCAGAGTTGATCGGCGCAGGACTCAATCAGATAGCGGTCGTGGGAGACCATGATGATCGCGCCGGGAAATTCGTTGATCGCTTCGGCAAGTGCTGCGCGGCTGTCGATGTCGAGATGGTTGGTTGGCTCGTCCAGGATGATCATGTTGGGGCCGAAGAAGGTCGCAAGGCCCAGCAGCAGCCGCGCCTTCTCGCCGCCCGAGAGTTTGCCGGCCTTGGTGTCGGCCGCCTTGCCGGAAAAGCCGATCGCGCCGGCGCGCGCCCGAACCTTGGCTTCGGGCGCATCGCCCATCAGCTTGCGGACGTGGTCGTAGACGGAGGCGTCCTCGTTCAACTCGTCGAGCTGATGCTGCGCGAAATAGGCGATCGACAGCTTGTCGGCGCGCGTCACCTTGCCCGAGAAGGGCGCCAGCCGGCCGGCGAGCAGCTTGACCAGCGTCGACTTGCCGTTGCCGTTGGCGCCGAGCAGCGCGATGCGGTCGTCATTGTCGATGCGCAGGGTGACTCGGCCCAGCACCGGCGTGGCCGGATCGTAACCGACCGAGGCGTTGTCGACGGCGATGATCGGCGGCGACAGAATTTTCTCGGGCGTGGGAAAGCTGATTTCGCGTACGTCCTCCGTTACCAGCGCCGTGATCGGCTTCAACCGCTCCAGCATTTTCACGCGAGATTGTGCCTGGCGTGCTTTCGACGCCTTGGCCTTGAAGCGATCGACGAAGGCTTGCAGGCGCGCGCGTTCGGCCTCCTGGCGCTTGACCTGCTTGGCATCGAGCAGCTCCCGTGCGGCGCGCTGCTCCTCGAAGGAGGAGTAGGTGCCGCGATAGAGCGTGAGCTTGCCGCGCTCCAGATGCAGAATCTGGTCGACCGAGCTTTCGAGCAGGTCGCGGTCGTGGCTGATCACGATGACCGTGCGCGGATAATGCGCAAGATGGTCCTCGAGCCACAGCGTGCCTTCGAGGTCGAGATAGTTGGTGGGCTCGTCGAGCAACAGGAGGTCGGGGGCTGCGAACAGTGTGGCGGCCAGCGCGACGCGCATGCGCCAGCCGCCGGAGAATTCGGCACAGGGGCGTTCCTGATCGGCAGCTGAGAAGCCGAGGCCGGACAGAATCGCGGCCGCGCGGCTCGGGGCCGAATGCGCATCGATGTCGACGAGCCGGGTCTGGATCTCCGCGATCCGGTGCGGATCGGTGGCGCTCTCGGCTTCGGAGAGCAGCGCATCGCGTTCGAGGTCGGCCTTGAGCACGACCGAGATCAGGCTTTCGGGGCCGTTCGGGGCTTCCTGCGCCAGGCTGCCGACCCGCCAGCGCGGCGGCAGCGTCACCGAGCCATGTTCGGACGCGAGCTCACCGCGGATCACCTTGAACAGCGTCGACTTGCCGGTGCCGTTGCGCCCGACCATGCCGACGCGCGAACCGGGCGTGATCTGCACGGAGCTCTGGTCGATGAGAAGGCGTCCGGCGAGGCGGATAGAGAGGTCGGTGATGGAGAGCATGCGGCCTTGTCACCGCAAGGCGCTGCGAACGCAACCCGTTTTTGCGCCGGTCAGTTGCGCGAACCGCTGTCGCGGTCGCGCTTCTGCAACTCGTTCAGGAGCTGTTCGAGATGGGTTGGGAGCCGGGGTTCGGGACGAAGGCTCTGCTTAAGCCGCTCGCCCACGGCATCGCAAATCGAGCGGCTGGTGCGCCGGTCGATCTGTTCGCTGTCATTGGCGAAAGGGCCAGTCATTGTGGGGTTCCGTGTTTGCAAAGTAACGACACGGTACCAAGTCATTGGCCCCAAAATGGTTTCGCCGGGCGTCGGGAATGCGCAGCATTCTGGTAAAAATTGTATGAATTCGTCGTCTCTGCGCAAATACAAGACCCCGGCGGGGGGGGAACGCCGGGGCCTCTCTTGGAAGGTACCGTTGGGGGGCGGTACCTCTGGAAGGTATTTTGGAAAGGTGCTGCAGGAAGGTACTTGCGGGCTCAGTAGCAGCGGTTGATCAGCCGCCAGCGGGGTCCCCAGGGGGTCGGGACCAGCCTGCGCACATAGCAGCCGCCATAGCCGTAAGAGACGGGGGCATAGAAGCGCGGGCCACCCCAGCCGTAGCCGTGCCAGCCGCCACCGCCGTGCCAGCCCCAGCCGCCATTCCAGTGAGCGGAGGCGGAGGTCGGTGCCAGCGCGGCACCCAGCGCGACCGCGGCAACCGCAGCAAGCGAAAGTTTCCTCAACATGGTGATCTCCTCAAAACTGCCGGCGCGGGGCTATCGCGTCGATGGAAGGCCGCCGAAACGGACTGCCTTATGATCAGGCTCTCGTTTCGATGGAGCTGACCTTACGCTGGCGAGGCTGAACCAAACCCTGATGGGGCCTTCAGATTGGGTTCATCTGGGTGAAATCGTTGTAATCCATGTTGGAATTCTGGCCCTGGCCCTACGGCGAAGCACCCGTGAGCCCGTTTTGGCGGTCGCTTGCCGTATCGCGAAGGCGCCGATATAAGCCCCGCAACTCCGAACCACCGTTTTCTCTTCAAGGACAAGATCATGGCCATCGAACGCACTTTCTCGATCATCAAGCCCGATGCGACCGCGCGCAACCTCACCGGTGCGGTTAACGCCGTGATCGAAAAGGCGGGCCTGCGCATCGTCGCGCAGAAGCGCATCCGCATGACCAAGGAACAGGCCGAGACCTTCTACGCCGTCCACAAGGCGCGGCCGTTCTTCGGCGAGCTCGTCGAATTCATGACCTCGGGCCCCGTCGTGGTCCAGGTGCTGGAAGGCGAAGGCGCCGTCGCCAAGTACCGCGACGCGATGGGCGCGACCGATCCGTCCAAGGCGGCCGACGGCACCATCCGCAAGCTCTATGCGAAGTCGATCGGCGAGAACTCCGCGCATGGTTCGGATGCACCGGAGACGGCCGCGATCGAGATCGCGCAGTTCTTCTCGGGCAACGAGATCGTCGGCTGATCCGTCAGCCGAAACCAAATCGCGATGAGCGTCATCGCGCTTTGGTTTATTGTTAGCGCATGATCTTTTCGGGAAGCCGCTGCACGCTTTGCGCTAGCGCGGCCCTCCGGGTCCGGATCATGCTTTAAGCCGACGGGGCGAAAGGACGCAGTGTGAACTGGCTCTGGCAGATCTTCGATCCCGCCACGATCGGGGCATTCTTCACCCAGTTCCGCAATGAGATGGCCGAACCGACCTTCTGGATCGCGGTCGGCAAGATCATCTGGATCAACATCCTGCTCTCCGGCGACAACGCGCTGGTGATCGCATTGGCCTGCCGCGGCCTCAAGCCGCGGCACCGGCTGTGGGGCATGGTGCTCGGCGCCGGAGCCGCGGTGCTGCTGCGGATCATCTTCACCGGCATCGTCGCGAGCCTGATGGAGCTGCCGTACCTCAAGCTGGTCGGCGGCCTCGCGCTGATCGTGATTGCGGCAAAGCTGCTCGTGCCGGAAAACGAGGACGAGGACGGCGTCGAGTCCGCCTCGCATCTGTGGCAGGCCGTGCAGATCGTCGTGGTCGCCGACATCGTCATGAGCCTCGACAACGTCATTGCAGTTGCCGCCGCCGCCAATGGCAGCGTGCCGTTGCTGGTCCTCGGCCTCGCCATCAGCGTGCCCCTGATCGTCGCTGGCGCCGCACTGATCATGGCGCTGCTGGCAAGGCTGCCGGTGCTGGTCTGGGCCGGCGCGGCGCTGCTCGGCTGGATCGCGGGGGAAGTGATCGCGACCGATCCCGGCATCGCGCCGAAGCTGCACACGCTGTTCGACGGCCCGTTCGGCGCCTCGCTGGACAAGATGCTCGGCAGCCTGCACATCCCGCCGCAATTCGCCCATGGTGATGGAGGGGGTGAATATCTCTGCGCAGCGCTTGGTGTGGTCGTGGTGCTGGTCATCGGCTCGATCTGGCGCCGGCGCAGCCTGAGCCGGGCCGCGGTTGAGGCCTCTGACCAGCACGCAAAAGTCTCGGCTGAATAAGCTTTATCTTTTGAGCATGATCTCCGCGCAAACGCGTTCCGCGTCTGTCGCGAGGGAAAACCGCTTCACACTTTGCGCTAACGCGGCCCTCCGGGTCCGGATCATGCACACTAGGCCGCCTCTGCCAGGGGCGGCACCTCATACGTCTTGAAATGGTCGATCACGACCTTGGCGATGGCGACCAGTGGCAGCGCCAGTGCCAGGCCCCAGATTCCAAAGACGACGCCGAGCAGGATCTGGAACGCGAACAGCGTGGCCGGCGGGATATCCAGCGCCTGCCGCTGGAGGATCGGCGTCAGCACGTAGCTCTCCATCGCGTGCACCCCGAGGAAGAGGATGAGGGCGGATAGCGCCGGGATCCAGCCCGAGGCGAGGCTCGCCAGCACCACGACGACGCCGGCGATGATGGCGCCGACGGTCGGGATGAAGGCGAGCAGGCCGGCCTGGATCCCCAGGATGAACGAGCCGGGGATGCCGATCACGGCAAGCCCGATCCAGGTCACCACGCCGACGGCCAGCATGACGATGATCTGCGCGATCAGCCAGCGTTCCAGCGTCTCGCCGATGTGGTCGATGATGAGGGTCGCGCGGATCCGATGTTTGGCCGGTGCCAGGAATAACAGGCCATCGTGATAGATGCTCGGCTGCGCGGCGAAGGCAAGCCCGAGAAACAGCACGATGAAGACGTTGCCGACGGCGCTGATCGTGCCGAGCAGCAGCTTGAAGGTCTGGCTCACGATCGCCCCACCGCTGGAGGCAAGCGCGCCGGCGTCCGGCAACGGACCGTGCGAGGTCGGGCTCGGGGAGGGCGCCGCTGTGTCGGCGGAGGCCGCGGGCGCTGCGTTGCCGAGATCGAAAAAGCTGGTGTCGATGCCGTGGTTCTCGAGGAAGGACCTGACGTGCGAGATCTGCGACTTGATGGTGCTGCTGAGCAGCGAGGCCTGCTCGGCGATGGTGGCGCCGCCGAGATAGGCCACGCCTGCGAGCATCAGGGCCAGCGCGACACAGACGATCGCAAGCCGCAATGCGTGCGGCAGGCGAACTTGTCGCCCGAGCGCGTTGGTCAGCGCATTGAGGCCGACGCCGAGCAGCATGCCGGCGAAGATCAGCAGGAGGGTGGCGGCAAAATACCAGGTGAAGACCAGCAGCGTGGTGAACAGCACGACGCCGATGCCTCCCACCGAAATCGCCCAGGCCAGGTCGGTGCGGATCCGGGAGCGCTCGTCTGCGGGATTGGTCACATCGTGTCCTTTTGGCGGGGCCGGGCGGGCGCGGCACTCTTTCGTGAAATCTCACTGCGGATCAAGCCGGAGCCGCGCGCCGGTTTGCCGCGTTCGCGCCCTCCTGAGCCAACGCCGGGGGGCGCGAAGGGGTGCCACCGCGGGCTCCCGGCGGCATTTGCGCGAAAATAGCATTGCCGTCCCGCAATCCCTTCTGTTGAATTTGTTCCATCGGGCGGGCATGTTTGGAGAATCTTCTTCGGCTGGAGGTCGGAACGGGAGATGAGAAAGCCGGTCGTCGGCGTGATCGGGAACGCCCATCGCGTCGAAAATCGATTTCAGGTCCAGATGGTCGGCGAGCGTAATCTGCGCGCCGTGGCCGAGGTCTCCGGCGGCTTGCCGGTGATGTTCGCGGGCTCGCCTGACATCACCGATATCGCCGCGCTGCTCGATGCCGTCGACGGCATCGTGCTGACCGGTGCCCGCGCCAATGTCCACCCGACCCGCTTCAACGTCGACCCCTGCGAGAAGCACGAGCCCTACGACATTCACCGCGATGAAGTGGCGCTGGCGCTCTCGGTGGCCTGCGTCGCCCGGGGCATCCCGCTGTTCGGCATCTGCCGCGGCTTGCAGGAGATGAACGTCGCCTTCGGCGGCTCGCTGCATCCAGAGATCCGCGAAATCCCCGGCCGCATGAACCACCGCATGCCCAGACTCGAGAATGGCGAGATCCATCCCGATCCCACGGTGATATTCGCCGACCGTCACGACGTCGACCTGACGCCCGGGGGCGCGTTCGCAAAAATCCTCGGCTGCGACAAGATCCGGGTCAATTCGCTGCACGGCCAGGGCATCCTCGATCCCGGCAGGCGCGTGCTGATCGAAGGCATCGCCGAAGATGGCACCATCGAGGCAATCCGCATCGCGGAGGCCCCGACCTTCGCGCTCGGTGTGCAATGGCACGCTGAATACGACCCGCAGCGCAATCCCATCAATCGGAAGCTGTTCGAGGCGTTTGGCGAAGCGCTGGTCGAGCGGCAGCGCGCGACGGCGTAAGCGGCAGGCGCGCGGCGTCGGAAACTTCAAGGCGAGCCCATAGCCGCACCGTCTATGCTGCGCGAGCGCAGCGACGCAATCCAGAGTGCGTCCGCGGAGAGACGCAGTTCGATCCCGTCCATTGCATCGCACAATCGCAACTGTAGACGGCCGCATTGAGGTTTGGGAGACGCACACCATATCCTCGGCAAGGGAGCCCTTGCCGTGCAGACCATGAAGGCGGCCCTCGTCGCGGCGATCGGCATCGTCGCTTTTCTCGCCTGTCTCCTTCCCGGCTCAGCGGAGGAGAATCGCCGTCTTGCACTCATCGTCACGATCGATGGAGCCATTGGCCCGGCGTCGGCGAGCTACGTGAAGGAGGCCCTGGTCAAGGCAGGCGAACGACGCGCCGAGATCGTGATTCTCCGAATGAATACGCCCGGCGGTCTGAACTCCAGCACGCGCGAGATCATCGCGGATGTGCTCGGCTCGTCCGTTCCCGTCGTCGGCTACGTCGCGCCGGCCGGCGCCCATGCGGCGAGCGCCGGGACGTACATCCTCTATGCGACCCATATCGCGGCGATGGCGCCAGGCACAAATATCGGCGCCGCGACGCCGGTGCAGATTGGCGGGCCGCTTCCGGGCCTGCCGAGCGGCACACCCGACAAGGACAGCAAAGACAAGAAGGATGAACCGAAAGACGCGATGACGGCGAAGGTGACGAACGATGCCGTAGCCTTTATTCGCAGCCTCGCCGAACTGCGCGGCCGCAACGCCGATTGGGCCGAGAAGGCGGTCCGTGAAGCTGCCACCCTGTCAGCCAACGGCGCGTTGCAGGCGCACGCCATCGACCTCGTTGCGCGCGATGCAGCCGAATTGCTCAGGCAAATCGATGGTCGCGTCGTCGAGGTCGCGGGCGGCGAGACGCAACGCCTGGCGACGCAGAACGCGGTCATCGAAGCCGTCGATCCCGGGTGGACCTCGCGATTCCTGGCGGTCATCACCGACCCCAACGTCTCGTTCATTCTCCTGATGGTCGGCATCTACGGCCTGATCTTCGAGTTCATGTCCCCCGGTGCAGTCGCTCCGGGAGTGGTCGGGACGATCTGCCTGCTGCTCGGCCTCTACGCCCTCAACCTGCTGCCGATCAATTATGCCGGACTTGGCTTGATGCTGGTCGGGGTCGCGCTCCTCGCCATCGAGGCGTTCAATCCGACCGTCGTGATCGGCCTTGGAGGTGTCGTCGCCTTTGTGCTGGGCGCCATCATGCTGGTCAGGGTCGAAGCGCCGGGCTACCGGCTATCGTGGTCGGTCATCGCCGTCGTCGCGGCGATGCTCACCGGTTTCGTTCTGGTCGTGCTTGGCGCGCTTCGGCGCGCCCGCCGCGGTCCGCCACGGGTCGGCGCGCAAGCCATGCGAGGCTTGGCCGCCGAGGTCCTCGACTGGAGCGAGAACAAGGGGCACGTCTTTACGCATGGCGAACGCTGGCGGGCGCGCGGCGCCGACAGCTTCAAGCCCGGCGAGAGGGTCGAGGTCGCCAATATCGACGACTTGACGCTGGTGGTTCGGCGTCCGAGCCCTGCGACCGGCGAGGGAGGTCAATTCTGATGATCGAATATTCGATTTACGCAGTGCTTGCGCTGATCGTCATCCTGTTTCTCACCCAGGCCGTTCGCATCCTCAGGGAATACGAGCGCGGCGTTATCTTCACGCTCGGCCGCTTCACCGGGGAAAAGGGGCCGGGCCTCATCATCCTCATTCCGGTCGTGCAGCAGCTCGTCAAGGTCGATCTCAGGGTGATGGTGCAGGTCGTGCCGCCCCAGGATGTGATTTCGCGCGACAACGTCTCGGTCAAGGTCAATGCCGTTCTCTACTTCCGCATCGTCGATCCCGAGCGCGCCATCATCAAGGTCGGCGACTACATGGCCGCGACCAGTCAGCTCGCCCAGACCACGCTGCGCTCGGTGCTTGGCAAGCATGAACTCGACGAGATGCTCGCCGAACGCGACCGGTTGAACGCCGATATCCAGGAGATCCTCGACAAGCAGACCGACGTCTGGGGCATCAAGGTCACCGGAATCGAGATCAAGGACGTCGATCTCAACGAAACCATGGTGCGCGCGATTGCCAAGCAGGCCGAGGCGGAACGGTTGCGGCGGGCGAAGGTGATCAACGCGATGGGCGAACAGCAGGCCGCCGAAAAGCTGGTCGAGGCCGGCCGGATTCTCGCGCAGGAGCCGCAAGCGATGCAGCTGCGTTACTTCGCGGCTCTGCACGACATCGCGGGCGAGCGGTCGTCGACAGTCGTGTTTCCGCTGCCAATCGGCCTGCTCGACCATTTCATGCCGCGGCATGACAACCCGTAGCCGGGGGCGGCAGGATGGATAGGCGAAGCGAAACCCGGCATCCTACCAGAAAAGAGTAAGATAATGGGTTTCGCAGGAGCTGCCCATCCTTCGTGCCGAAACTATCGGTCAAGTTCGCAGCGGGATGACCCAGCTTCGGCCCAATTGAACGTGTCGAATGTCGGCCCCAACTTAAACGGGAGGAAGATTCGATGACGAAGCATGCCGTCAGCGCAGCAAGCCGCCGCCAAGGTCGGAGAGTGCTCTCCTTCACGGTGCTCACCTTTGCAGTCTTGTCATGCTGGATCAGCCCGGCTGCGCAGGCCGCGGAGCCGGGAAAGGATGCCGCGACGGCCAATCTGCCGCGCATTCTCGTACTTGCGACGGGTGGGACCATCGCAGGTCAGGCTGACCCACGTGCGACGGGAGCGTACAAATCCGGACAGATCACGGGCGAACAACTGATGCAGTCGGTGCCGGGCCTGGACAAGCTCGCGAAGGTGAACGCCGAACAGATTTCGTCGATCGGATCGCAGGACATGAACGACAAGGTCTGGTTTGCACTGGCTCGTCGTATTCAGGACGCCTTCGACAAGAATGAAGTCGATGGTGTCATCGTGACCCATGGCACCGACACACTCGAGGAGACGGCGTTTTTTCTGGACAACGTGGTCCGCGGTGACAAGCCGGTGGTCATCGTCGGCTCGATGCGTCCAGCCACGGCGGTGAGTGCGGATGGCCCCGGCAATCTCTACGAAGCGGTTCAGGTGGCTGCCGACCCTCGGTCCCGCGGGCGTGGCGTCATGGCCGTGTTGAACGACAAGATTCAGGGGGCTCGCTCGGTCACCAAGACCAACACCACCAGCGTCGAGACGTTCAATTCTCCCAACGACGGCCCGATCGGCTATGTTGACACTGCCGGCGGCATTCGCTTCATGGCCCAGGCCCCCGGTCCCAAGCGCACGACATATCAACTCCCGGCAGGCGAGCAACTGCCCCGCGTCGAGATCGTCTACTCGCATGCCAACATGGACTTCGTTCCGATCGAGGACGCCATTTCACACGGCGCCAAAGGCATCGTGCTTGCCGGTGTCGGTGATGGGAACACATCGAAGCAAGCCCTTGAGGCGCTCGAAGCGGCGGCAAAAAAGGGAATCATGGTCGTGCGCTCCACGCGGGTTCGATCCGGTTTCGTGACCCGAAACGTCGAGGTTGACGATGACAAAAACGGCTTCGTTGTGTCCGAGGACCTCAATCCCCAGAAGGCACGCGTTCTGACCCAACTGCTGATCGCGGGCGGCGTGACGGCTCCGGCCGAGCTACAGCGGGCCTTCACTGCAACATGGTAGTCGGCCCAAGCGGGCCCGCTCGTATCCTGCGGACCCGCTGATTCCAGCAACGGGCGATGCCCAAACGAAAAGGCGCCTCCTTTCGGAAGCGCCCTTTGCCTGTCGTATCCCGTTCGCGCCGATCAGCCCGAATAGTACATGTCGAACTCGACCGGGTGCGGGGTCATTTCGAAGCGGGCGACTTCGGTCATCTTCAGCTCGATATAGGCGTCGATGAAGTCGTCGTCGAACACGCCGCCGGCCTTGAGGAAGGCGCGGTCCTTGTCGAGATTCTCAAGGGCTTCACGCAAGCTGCCGCACACCGTCGGGATCTGCTTCAGCTCTTCCTTCGGCAGATCGTAGAGGTCCTTGTCCATCGCCGGACCCGGATCGATCTTGTTCTTGATGCCGTCGAGGCCGGCCATCAGCATCGCGGCGAAGCCGAGATAGGGATTGGCGAGCGGATCGGGGAAGCGCACCTCGACACGCTTGGCCTTCGGCGAAGCGGTGTAGGGGATGCGGCAGGAGGCCGAGCGGTTGCGCGCGGAGTAGGCGAGCAGCACGGGGGCTTCATAGCCTGGGACCAGGCGCTTGTAGGAGTTGGTCGACGGGTTGGTGAAGGCGTTGATCGCCTTGGCGTGCTTGATGATGCCGCCGATGTAGTGGAGGCAGGTCTCCGACAGGTCGGCGTACTTGTTGCCGGCGAATACCGGCTTGCCGTCCTTCCAGATCGACTGATGGACGTGCATGCCCGAGCCGTTGTCGCCAAAGACCGGCTTCGGCATGAAGGTGGCGGTCTTGCCGTAGATGTGGGCGACCTGGTGGATGCAGTATTTGTAGATCTGGAGGTGGTCGGCCATCAGCGTCAACGTGTCGAACTTCATGCCGAGCTCGTGCTGGGCGGAAGCGACCTCGTGGTGATGCTTCTCGACCTTGACACCCATCTTGGCCATGGCGCCGAGCATTTCCGAGCGCATGTCCTGCACGGAGTCCTGCGGCGGGACCGGGAAGTAGCCGCTCTTGGTGCGAATGCGGTGGCCGAGATTGCCGCCCTCATATTCCGTGTCGGTGTTGGTCGGCAGCTCCGAAGAGTCGAGCCTGAAACCGGTGTTGTAGGGGCTGGAGGAGAAGCGCACGTCGTCGAACACGAAGAACTCGGCTTCGGGGCCGACGAAAACGGTGTCGCCCACGCCCATCGACTTCACCATGGCTTCGGCCTTCTTGGCGATGCCGCGGGGGTCGCGGTTGTAGGGCTCGCCGGTGGTCGGCTCGAGCACGTCGCAGGTGATGACCATGGTGGTCTCGGCGAAGAACGGATCGATCGTCGCGGTCACCGGATCGGGCATCAGGCACATGTCGGACTCGTTGATCGCCTTCCAGCCGGCGATCGAGGAGCCGTCGAACATCGTCCCTTCGGCGAAAATGTCGTCATCGATCATGCTGACGTCGAACGTCACATGCTGCCACTTGCCACGCGGATCGGTGAAGCGCAGGTCGACGTATTTGACGTCGTTGTCCTTGATCGATTTCAGGACGTCTTTGGCGGTCTTCATGCATACCCCTTTTGGCTCTGCGGGTCGGTTTCCAGATGAGCAAAATTGTTCTCGCTTTGGGCGAGTTTTGCGCGACCGCACAAACGAAATCAGGCCGCCGAAGCAGCCTTATTTCTTGTCAGAGTGTCGCAAAATGCGGGATAGCACCCGGCTCAGATAGCGTCCAGCCCGGATTCGCCGGTTCGGATGCGGATCGCCTCT
Organism: Bradyrhizobium sp. F1.4.3; assembly: GCF_040548375.1. Lineage (NCBI taxonomy): Bacteria > Pseudomonadati > Pseudomonadota > Alphaproteobacteria > Hyphomicrobiales > Nitrobacteraceae > Bradyrhizobium > Bradyrhizobium sp. F1.4.3. Next base: position 656,258 of record NZ_JBEPRN010000001.1, on the reverse strand, counting down.
TCGATATTCGAGACGAAAATCTTGCCGTCACCGATGCGCCCGGTTTGGGCGGCGCGGCGGATCGCGTCGATGGCGCGCTCGACGAGGTCGTCGCCTATCACGATCTCGATTTTCACCTTGGGCAGGAAGTCGACAATGTATTCTGCCCCGCGGTAGAGCTCGGCATGACCCTTCTGACGGCCAAAACCCTTGGCCTCGGTCACCGTGATGCCCTGAAGGCCGACCTCCTGAAGCGCTTCCTTCACCTCGTCGAGCTTGAATGGCTTGATGATGGCTTCGATTTTCTTCACTGCGCGCCTCCCGGCCTTTCGAACAAATAGCAACGTCTTCGTCAGGATGCGCTTTATCTCACGCACGGACTTGTCTTCGCTGTCCCGGGTCGCCTGACCGGCCCGGCGGCGGCCGGCCACACCCAGATAATGCCAGTGAGCACGACGAACCGAAGCGGCTTCCTCGAAAGCAGGGTCTATGCCAAGTTGCAAATGCCCTGATTATTGAAGCGTTATCAGCCTTTTAACGAGCATCTCTGATAGGTGAAGCCGACCGGCTCAAAATAGCGAAGACTACGAAATAGGCAAACGGTCAATGTGTGTGCAGGCATCTGTTCCGTGTACGGGATCGGCACGGAAGATGCCTGTTGTAGAGGCGTTTGGACCAGGGAAGTGGCATGGAAGTTCTAACCAATGCTGAAATGCAGCGGGCCGATCAGCTCTCGATCGCTGCCGGCACACCGGGCTTCAAGCTGATGCTGAGCGCGGGCCAGGCCGTCGCCGAAGCTGCGAATGCGCTGGTGGAGGAGGGGCCGATCCTGATCGTGGCTGGCCCCGGCAACAATGGCGGCGACGGTTTTGTCGCGGCCGCCGAGCTCGCCGTCCAGGGGCGCGAGGTCTCGGTGATCCTGATGTGCGAGCGCGATCAGCTTCAGGGCGATGCGGCCTCCGCCGCGCGCGGCTGGAAGCATCCGGTGCTGCCGTTCAATCCACAGGCGATCGGAAAGCCCGCGTTGATCATCGATGCGCTGTTCGGCGCGGGTCTCAGCCGAGCTGTCGACGGCGAGGCGCGCGAGATGATCGAGGCGATCAACGCCAACGGCGCGCCGGTGCTCGCCGTCGACCTGCCGAGCGGCATCAACGGCACCAGCGCCGCGGTGCTCGGCGTGGCCGTGAATGCCGCCGAGACCGTCACCTTCTTCCGCAAGAAGCCGGCGCATCTGCTGCTGCCGGGCCGCATGCATTGCGGCCATGTGCGTGTCGCCGATATCGGCATCGAGAGCCATGTGCTCGACGAGATCAGGCCGCAGATTTTCGAGAACGATCCGGATTTCTGGGGCCCAGCCTTTCCGGTGCCGCGCATCGACGGTCACAAATATGCGCGAGGCCATGTGCTGGCGGTCTCTGGCGATGCGGCTGCGACAGGTGCCGCGCGGCTCGCCGCGCGCGCGGCGCTACGCGCAGGCGCAGGCCTGGTGACGCTGGCGAGCCCACGCGATGCGCTCGCGATCAATGCTGCGGCGCTGACCGCGGTGATGGTTCGTCCCGTCGATACCGCGATCGAGTTCGGCGAGCTTCTCGGCGACAAGCGTTACAACACCTGCATGATCGGCCCCGGTGCAGGCATCGGCGATCGCACCTGCGACTTCGTCCACACGGCGTTCACGGCGCAGCGGCGTGTCGTGCTCGATGCGGATGCGCTGACCAGCTTTGCCGCAAATCCCGAGCGGCTGTTTGAATCGATCAAGTCCTCGCAGGACGCAGCGGTGGTGCTTACGCCGCACGAGGGCGAGTTTCCGCGCCTGTTCTCCGACCTCAGCAACAAATATCCGGGCCGCTCGAAGCTCGAGCGCGTCCGGGCCGCTGCCGAGCGCTCCGGTGCTGTCGTGCTGCTGAAGGGGCCCGACACCACGATCGCCGCGCCCGACGGCCGCGCCACCATCGCCGCCAACGCGCCGCCCTGGCTCGCCACCGCCGGTGCCGGCGACGTGCTCGCTGGCATCATCGCAGGGCTCCTCGCGCAAGGCGTGCCAGCGTTTGAGGCCGCCAGCATCGGCGTGTGGATGCATGGCGAGGCGGCAAGCGAAGCCGGCCCGGGACTGATTGCGGAAGACCTGACGGAGACGCTGCCCGCGGTGCACCGGCGGATCTATAATGCGCTCGGGATCGCGTACTAGTGCTCAGGCAACTCGCGCTCACCGACATGGGCGAGGCGGCGCAGGTCCACCGGACTGCGTTTGACCAGGAGATGCCGTGGCTCATCGGGTTGCACACGCCGGATCAGGACCGCTGGTTCTACCGCGAGCGACTCTTCGCGACGTGCCGCGTGTGGGGGCGCTTCGACGACAATGTGCTGAGCGGAATCATCGCTTTCCGCGACGGCTGGGTCGAGCAGCTCTACGTGCTCCCCACTGCCCAGGGCCGCGGCGTCGGCAGCGAACTCCTCGACGTAGCCAAACACGCCTGCGATCGGTTGGAACTGTGGACCTTCCAGCGCAACGCGCGGGCGCGAGGCTTCTACGAAGCCCGCGGATTCACCCTGGTCGAGCAAACCAACGGAGCGCGGAACGAGGAGAGGGAGCCTGACGCCCGTTATCTCTGGGCGCGTGCGGGCCGATAAGTCACTCCACCGCGTACCAGCGCACCAGCCGCGGTGCAGCCCAGTCGGTGACAAAGGATTCGATCAGCCATCGTCCGGGTGAGGTCGCAGCGAACGCGATGCGCTGGGTCTGGCCGGGCTCGATCGCGAGCGTGTCGAGCCAGTAGGGCTTCCAGCCATCGTCGAGGCGGTCGAGCAGGCGGAAGTGGTGGCCGTGCAGGTGGAAGACGCCAGCGACCGGCCCGGGGTTCTTGAGGGCCAGCACGACGGTGCGGCCGGCCTTGGCGCGGAAGGCGGGGGCGGACGAGACGGAGAAATTCGCAGGCCGTGTCCAACCGGCCTCGGGCACGCTGAGCGCGACATCGAACCGCAGGGCGCCTCTCAGGTCGAGCTGGTCAGGCAGGTCATTCGAAGGGAGCGGCGGTGGCGGCAAAAGCGGCGCACGCCGCTCCAATCTGCCGGAGATGGTGAGGCTTCCGATCGGGCGGGCCTCCTTGCCGTCATGCAACAAGAATGGGGCCGATGTGGCCGCATCCACAAATGCGTCGGCACGCGCGCCGGGGGCCAGCACCAGAGCGCCGCCGCGCGCCGGGAACGGCTCGGCCGGTTGTCCGTCCAAGGCCATCACGCGGACGTCGTGATTTTCCAATTTGATCGCCAGAACAGTACGTTGGGAGCCGTTGATAAAGCGCAGCCGCAACCGCTCATTGGCCGCGGCTGAGAGTTCAAAAGACGTCTGCCCGTTAATTGTATAGAGCGGCGCCGTGTCCTTCGGGTCGCGGCCCGGCACGATTGCAGTCCCATCCGGCCGCAGGCGCCATTCCTCGATCAGCAGGACCTCGTCGCGGTCGACGGCGACGCGGTTGGTCTCGCCGGCGATGATCGGAAGTGGGCGTGCAGGCTGCTTCAGCCCGTCTTCGAAGAGACGGAAGTCCGCCAGCAGGGTTCCGGCGTTTGGTATTGAAATTGTTGATACTTCAGTTGCGTCCGGCGCGGTCGGCGCGCGCCCCCGCAGCGGGTCGACCGCGGCCGCGCCATTCAGGCCGTACCAGATCGGCGCAAGCGGCACAGGCAGGTCGTTCCGAAATACCACCTCGCAGCGGTCGCCGCGCTTGAGACGGACATTTCCGATATGGCTTACGGCGGCGAGCTCCCAGATTGGTGTAGCGGCCTGACCCGGTCTCAGAGCCAGGGTCGCGAGGCGGGCTTGGAGGGCGAGCTGGGCGGTCACGGGCGGGACTGCGCCGCCGGACATCAACCCGGCTGTAGCGGAGCCAAGTCCGGCCAAAACCTCGCGCCTGGTCGGGTTAAAGATCCGCATTTTCATGGCTCGATGCGGACCACGCCGCGCTGGATAAGTCTAGCCGCCGTGCCTACTTGAAGTGTGCCTCCAACCGGCCATTTTTTTGCTGCGAACAGGCAGGCACATGCTATAAGCCCGCCGCCCGCGGCATCGCGGCCGGTCTTGATGCAAATTTACGCGGGCGTGGCGGAACTGGTAGACGCGCTGGATTTAGGTTCCAGTGACGAAAGTTGTGGGGGTTCGAGTCCCTCCGCCCGCACCAAGCGCTTTCAGCGTTTGCACGGATTACCGAAGGGCCTGCTCCGCGCGGATGTTTTTCCGTCTGGAGCGGGGTCTGATGAACCCACCGGCGCAGGGGCATTGGCCTCGCGCGCCGGATCGATTGATGACAGCGTCCCGACGCAAGCGTGCCGGGGCCGAACGAGAAGAAGATTGGACGCCATGCAGGTCACAGAAACCCTCTCGGAAGGATTGAAGCGCGAGTTCAAGATCAGCGTGCCCGCGTCTGATCTCGACGCCAAGGCTGGCGCGAAGCTCGTCGACCTCAAGGACAAGGTGCGCCTCAATGGCTTCCGCCCCGGCAAGGTGCCGGTCGGCCACCTGAAGAAGGTCTATGGCCGCTCGGTGATGGCCGAGACCATCGACCAGACCATCCGCGATACCAACACGCAGCTGTTCTCCGAGCGTGGCTTCCGCCTTGCGACCGAGCCGAAGATCACGATGCCGACCGAACAGGCCGAGGTCGAGGAACTGCTCTCGGGCAAGTCGGACCTGAACTACACGGTCGCGATCGAAGTGGTGCCCGCAATTGCGCTCGCCGACTTCAAGACCTTCGAGGTCGAGAAGCCTGTCGCCGACGTCGCCGACACCGATGTTGACGAGGCGATCAAGCGCATCGCCGATTCGAACCGTGGCTATGCGGCGAAGGCCGAGGGCGCCAAGGCCGAATCCGGTGACCGCGTCACCATCAACTTCAAGGGCACCATCAACGGCGAAGCCTTCGAGGGCGGCACCGGCGAAGGCATCCAGGTCGTGATCGGCTCCAACACCTTCATTCCCGGCTTCGAGGAGCAACTCACCGGCATCGGCGCCAATGAGACGCGCACGCTGAAGGTGTCGTTCCCCAAGAATTACATGAATGACAAGCTCGCCGGCCAGCCGGCCGAGTTCGAGACCACCGCGACGCTGATCGAGGCGCCGCAGGATCTCGCGATCGACGACGAGTTCGCCAAGACGCTCGGCCTGGATTCGCTGGACAAGCTGAAGGAAGCCGCGCGCGAGCGGCTGACCGCCGAGTTCGCTGGTGCGACGCGCCAGCGCGTCAAGCGCGCGCTGCTCGACCGCCTCGACGAGGCGCATCGCTTCGAGGCGCCGCCGTCGCTGGTCGACGAGGAGTTCAATCTGATGTGGAACTCGGTCAAGGCCGAGATGGACTCCGCCGGCAAGACCTTTGCCGACGAGAACACCACTGAAGACGCCGCCAAGGAAGAGTACCGCAAGATCGCCGACCGCCGCGTGCGCCTCGGCCTCGTGCTCTCCGAGATCGGCGAGAAGAACAAGATCACCGTGACCGACGACGAGGTCGGCCGCGCCGTGATCGAGCGGGCGCGCCAGATGCCCGGCCGTGAGAAGGAAGTCTGGGACTATTACCGCAACAACGCCAACGCGCTGGCCCAGCTTCGTGCACCGATCTATGAGGACAAGGTCGTCGACTTCATCCTCGAGCTCGCCAACGTGACCGAGAAGAAGGTCTCGCGCGAGGATCTCTACAAGGACGACGAGGCGGAAAAGACCGCAGCCTGAAGGCTTTGAGAAAGCCTTACGTGTAGAAGCCTTGCATTAAGGATGATCTGCGGAAGGGACCCAGCTAGCCAGGTGGCCGGCTGGGCCTCTTCGCGCGAATCAGCTTCAACTGCCGCGTGGATTAAGCCTTAATTCGCTCCGCACTTGTCTGGCGCGAATTGGGCTATATCTGTCGCTACACCCTACCAAGTCCTGTACCCAAAAGTCCTGCATCACGGGCGTCCATCGGCCTTCCGGCAAGTCCAGCCAAGAGACTGGCAGCCAAGACTGGCGCTGTTCGCCTCCGAAAACCCTAGGTGACTCATGCGCGATCCGGTTGAAACCTACATGAACCTCGTGCCCATGGTGGTCGAGCAGACCAACCGTGGCGAGCGCGCCTACGACATTTTCTCGCGCCTGCTGAAGGAGCGCATCATTTTCCTGACCGGACCGGTCGAGGACGGCATGTCGACACTGGTCGTCGCGCAGCTGTTGTTCCTTGAGGCGGAAAATCCGAAGAAGGAAATCTCGATGTACATCAACTCGCCGGGTGGCGTGGTGACGTCGGGACTTGCGATCTACGACACCATGCAGTTCATCCGCCCGCCGGTCTCGACGCTGTGCACGGGGCAGGCCGCTTCGATGGGCTCGCTGCTGCTCGCCGCCGGCGAGAAGGACATGCGCTTCTCGCTGCCGAATGCGCGCATCATGGTGCACCAGCCCTCCGGCGGCTTCCAGGGCCAGGCCACCGACATCATGCTGCACGCCCAGGAAATCCTGAACCTGAAGAAGAGGCTCAACGAGATCTACGTGAAACACACCGGCCAGACCTACAAGGCGATCGAGGACGCGCTGGAGCGCGACAAGTTCCTGACCGCCAGCGACGCCAAGGAGTTCGGTCTGGTCGACAAGGTCATCGACAAGCGTATCGAGGAGCCGGCGGCGAAGCCCCAGTAACTCGACGGGCAGCAACATCGATCCCTGGAATACCTCTCGGGGATTCCTTGGGATCGTCAGGGCGACGTTCACGTTAACGGCGCACTTCGCGGGGGCGCAAAAAGCAAGTTTTGCGCCCCGCGACAGGCAGAAAGTTCCGCTTTCGTGCTTGTTTTTCGTGGCAATCCAGCCACGCACGCGTGATTTCGATCAGTTCTCCCGTGCCAAGACGTGAAATCACGGTATTGTCACGGGTAGCCAGCGGCCCCTCGATTAGCGAATTCTTGATAGTCGGGTGACAGCATGGTTGGCTATGATTGATCGGTTATGATCGCGGAGAGTCGAGTGGCCGTGATTCGCACGGGATGTAGCGCGTAGGGTCTTTTTTGGTACGGAATTTGCTCTATTTGAGTCCCATGCCGGGCGATGTGTCGGGATGGGGCGATCGAGCGGACGAGACGAACCGCGGACGGAGACATGAATGAGTAAGGTCGGCACGAGCGACTCCAAGAACACGCTATATTGCTCGTTCTGCGGCAAGAGCCAGCACGAAGTCCGCAAACTGATCGCGGGTCCCACGGTCTTCATTTGCGACGAGTGCGTCGAGCTCTGCATGGACATCATCCGCGAGGAGAACAAGTCCTCGCTGGTCAAGTCGCGCGACGGCATTCCGACGCCGAAGGAAATCTGCAAGGTGCTGGATGACTACGTCATCGGCCAGAGCCATGCGAAGAAGGTCCTGTCGGTCGCGGTGCACAACCACTACAAGCGCCTCAACCACCAGACCAAGCACAACGACGTCGAGCTCGCGAAGTCGAACATCCTGCTGATCGGTCCGACCGGCTCGGGCAAGACGCTGCTTGCGCAGACGCTCGCCCGCATCCTGGACGTGCCGTTCACGATGGCGGACGCGACGACGCTGACCGAAGCCGGCTATGTCGGTGAGGACGTCGAGAACATCATCCTGAAGCTGCTTCAGTCCGCCGACTACAATGTCGAGCGCGCCCAGCGCGGCATCGTCTATATCGACGAAATCGACAAGATCAGCCGCAAGTCCGACAATCCCTCGATCACGCGCGACGTGTCGGGTGAGGGCGTGCAGCAGGCGCTGTTGAAGATCATGGAAGGCACGGTGGCTTCGGTCCCGCCGCAAGGCGGCCGCAAGCATCCGCAGCAGGAATTCCTGCAGGTGGACACCACCAACATCCTGTTCATCTGCGGCGGCGCGTTCGCCGGGCTCGAGAAGATCATCTCGGCGCGCGGCCGGTCGACCTCGATCGGCTTCGCCGCCCAGGTGCTCGCGCCGGAAGACCGCCGCACCGGCGAGATCTTCCGTCACGTCGAGCCTGAGGATCTCTTGAAGTACGGCCTCATCCCCGAGTTCGTCGGCCGTCTCCCGGTCGTCGCGACGCTCGAGGATCTGGACGAGACCTCGCTGAAGAAGATCCTCACCGAGCCGAAGAACGCGCTGGTGAAGCAGTATCAGCGGCTGTTCGAGATGGAGAACATCGAGCTGACCTTCGCCGACGAGGCGCTTGGCGCGGTCGCCCGCCGGGCGATCGAGCGCAAAACCGGCGCGCGGGGCTTGCGTTCCATCCTCGAGGCGATCCTGCTCGAGACCATGTTCGACCTGCCGGGCCTGGAAGGTGTGGAAGAAGTCGTGATTTCCCGCGAAGTCGTGGAAGGCACGGCGCGTCCGCTCTACATCTATGCCGATCGGTCCGATCGCGCCGTCGAGAACGCCAGCGCCTAAATTGCGGCGCTGGAACGCTCCAATCGTCTTTGAAAGTAGCGGCTGCGGAATGTATCTCCGCAGCCTGTGTGGCGTCGCTTACCCGCGTGCGTAAGCGCCTGATGGCGCGCGTTTTTCAATGACTTGACACCCCCCGGGTCGATAGCCACCTAATGTCGGCGGCGAGCGAGAATTCTCTTCAAGATTCGCCTAAGTTCCGATCCGGCAAGCCTGGTCCAACTCGACCGGCTTGGTGGATCACCTCGGCACCTTGTGGCGGTTGCGCATGAGCATGGCGGGCTGCGTGCAAGGGGGCAAAGCAAAAGGAAAAGGCCATGACTAATCCAAAACCCCGGCCAACCATCGTCCATGGCGAGACGCACGCTTATCCCGTGTTGCCGCTGCGCGATATCGTCGTCTTCCCGCACATGATCGTGCCGCTCTTCGTTGGCCGCGAGAAGTCGATCCGCGCGCTCGAAGAGGTGATGAAGAACGACGCGCTGATCATGCTCGCGACGCAGAAGAACGCGTCCGACGATGATCCGGCGCCGGATTCCATTTACGAGACCGGTACGCTTGCCAGCGTGCTGCAGCTCTTGAAGCTTCCCGACGGCACCGTGAAGGTGCTGGTCGAAGGGCTCGATCGTGCGCGCGTGCAGAAGTACACCGATCGCGCTGACTATTACGAAGCCACCGCCGTGGCGCTCGCCGACACCGATGCGAAGTCGGTCGAGGCGGAAGCGCTGTCGCGCTCGGTCGTGTCGGACTTCGAGAGCTATGTGAAGCTCAACAAGAAGATTTCGGCCGAGGTCGTCGGTGTCGTGCAGGCGATTACCGATTTCGCTAAGCTCGCTGATACAGTCGCCTCGCATCTCGCCGTCAAGATTGCGGATCGCCAGGGCATCCTGGAGACGCTCTCGGTCACGCAGCGCCTGGAGAAGGTGCTGGGCCTGATGGAGAGCGAGATCTCGGTGCTTCAGGTCGAGAAGCGCATCCGCTCGCGCGTCAAGCGCCAGATGGAGAAGACCCAGCGCGAGTACTATCTCAACGAGCAGATGAAGGCGATCCAGAAGGAGCTCGGCGACGACGATGGTCGCGACGAACTCGCCGATCTCGAAGAGAAGATCTCCAAGACCAAGCTCTCCAAGGAAGCGCGCGAGAAGGCGCAGCATGAACTGAAGAAGCTGCGCCAGATGTCGCCGATGTCCGCGGAAGCGACCGTCGTGCGCAACTATCTGGATTGGTTGCTGTCGATCCCGTGGAACAAGAAGTCCAAGGTGAAGAAGGATCTGGAAGCCGCGCAGGCGGTTCTGGATGCGGATCACTATGGTCTCGAGAAGGTCAAGGACCGCATCGTCGAGTATCTCGCGGTACAGTCGCGCGCCAACAAGCTGACCGGGCCGATCCTGTGCCTCGTCGGCCCCCCCGGCGTCGGCAAGACCTCGCTCGGCAAGTCGATCGCGAAGGCGACGGGACGCGAGTTCGTGCGCGTGTCGCTCGGCGGCGTGCGCGACGAGGCCGAGATCCGCGGTCACCGCCGCACCTATATCGGCTCGATGCCCGGCAAGATCATCCAGTCGATGCGCAAGGCGAAGTCGTCCAATCCGCTGTTCCTGCTCGACGAGATCGACAAGATGGGCGCCGATTTCCGCGGCGATCCGTCCTCGGCGCTGCTTGAGGTCCTCGACCCCGAGCAGAACGCGACCTTCAACGACCACTATCTCGAGGTCGACTACGATCTATCCAACGTGATGTTCATCACGACCGCGAATACGCTCAATATTCCCGGACCGCTGATGGACCGCATGGAGATCATCCGGATCGCGGGTTACACCGAGAACGAGAAGGTCGAGATCGCGCGCAAGCACCTGATCCCGAACGCGGTGTCCAAGCACGGCCTGGACTCCAAGGAGTTCTCGATCGACGATGAGGCGCTGTTGCTTCTGATCCGTCGCTACACCCGCGAAGCGGGCGTGCGTAATCTGGAGCGTGAGCTCTCCACACTCGCTCGCAAGGCGGTGAAGGAGCTGATGATCTCCAAGAAGAAGTCGGTCAAGGTCACCGAGAAGACTCTGGAAGATCTTCTGGGCGTGCCGAAGTACCGCTACGGCGAGATCGAGAGCGAGCCGCAGGTCGGTATCGTCACCGGCCTGGCCTGGACCGATGTCGGCGGCGAGCTGCTGACCATCGAAGGCGTCATGATGCCCGGCAAGGGCAAGATGACGGTCACGGGCAATCTGCGCGACGTGATGAAGGAATCGATCTCGGCGGCGGCGTCCTACGTCCGTTCGCGCGCGATCGTCTACGGCATCGAGCCGCCGCTGTTCGACCGGCGCGACATCCACGTGCACGTGCCGGAAGGCGCGACGCCGAAGGACGGTCCGTCGGCGGGCGTGGCGATGGCCACCGCGATCATCTCGGTCATGACCGGCATTCCGGTTCGCCACGATGTCGCGATGACCGGCGAGATCACGCTGCGCGGTCGCGTGCTGCCGATCGGCGGTCTGAAGGAGAAGCTGCTGGCTGCCGCTCGCGGCGGCATCAAGACGGTGCTGATCCCCGAGGACAACGCCAAGGATCTCACGGAGATTTCCGATGCGATCAAGGGCGGCATGGAGATCATCCCGGTCTCGCGGCTGGATGACGTCGTCGCCAAGGCGCTGGTCAAGAAGCCGGTGCCGATCGTCTGGGAAGAGGACACCAAGGTGACGGTGAAGCCGGACGGCGATGAAGCCGCCGGGGGCCTGACCGCTCACTGAGATCGCAGCTTGAAAAGATGATAAAACGGCGCCTTCGGGCGCCGTTCTTGTTTTGAGGCAGTTCTTTTCTGAAGAGCAGGACCATGCAGATCGACGGACAATGCCATTGCGGGCAAATCACCTACGCGGCCGAGATCGACCCGGAGACCGTCTCGGTCTGTCATTGCCGGGATTGCCAGGCGCTGACCGGCTCGCCGTTTCGGGTCACTGCGATCTGCACCGGAGCCGCAATCCGGCTGACCGGCGGCAAACCAAAGGTCTATGGCAAGCGCGGCGACAATGGCCGGATGCGTTTCCAGCATTTTTGCGGCGACTGCGGTTCCCCGCTGTTCACCAGCGGCGAGGGCGAGCAGGCCGACGATTGGGGTATCCGCTGGGGCAGCATCCGCCAGCGCGACGCCTTGCGTCCCAGTCGCCAGATCTGGTGCCAGTCGGCGGCCGTCTGGATCGACGCGGTGCCCGTGCTGCCGGGAAGGCCGCAGGATTGACGTCCAGATCGTAGGGCTGGCACTTGCCCCTTCGGGGCACGTAAGGCTAAAGAGGCGGCGAGGGCGGTTAGCTCAGTTGGTAGAGCGCCTGCTTTACACGCAGGATGTCGGCGGTTCGAGCCCGTCACTGCCCACCATCACCCGCATCGCCGAACTCAAACACTTCGAGCGGCCCTGCCTGGAGTTGGCAGCCAGCGCGACAATGCTGGAGGAACGCGCCGGGCTCGAGATCATGGCGAACAATTATCGCGCCGAGATCGCGCGCTCATCGATGAGCCGATCGCGACCCCATAAGACCCCGCACTGGCACCGGGCCGTGCTGAGCCGCAGAGCTAACGGGGTTTGGTCCAGTTCGCTATATCAACTGGCTTCTCGTAAACGTTTATCGCCGCGCCATTGGCCATGATTATTTCCGTCGAAGGGTAACCGTCCTGGACGGTGAGAGTTGTCATTTGCACTATCTGATCCAGGTTAACCCAGACGTCGGCCTTTTGGTCGGTTGTGAGCTTCAAAATCATCAGTGGGGTTCTCCATTTGGAGCAAGACGGTACATCATCCGTGAATGAAGGGGCCGCCCGACATGGAGTGAGGCGGGCCGTCGGTCGTTGTGGATATGGTCTACCGCCTCAGTCAACACCAGCTCCTAGAACTAGCCCGGATCCGGTTGGCGGGCGCTCTTGCGCCTTTCGCCAGGCATGCGACGCCCAGAAATAGGCCCCCGACGGGTGCAAAATTGCCTTCGTTCGGTCATCTTTTCGGTCGCCGCACGAACCACCGTTCCAGCTCCCGTTATCAGGGTGGAGTATCGCGTAATGAGTGATCTTCGCACGAAGCTGGAAAGGTACGAGGCCAAAGCCGCCCACTGCATGAAGGCGGCTCGGGAAGCTCCTGATGAGGCCGGGCGGGCCTTTTACGAGGAGCTTGCTTACTACTACGACGAACTCGCCACGGACTTCCGCCGCGTCCTTGCCAAACGAACCGGGGTCTCGCTGGCAGCGGAATGACCCGGCGTAGTGCAGGTCGGCGGCTAAATCCCCCGGCTGTCCGCCTCTGACGCCGAGTGGCGCAGGGTGCACGCAAAAGTGTATCGCTGACAGGTGGACCGAAGAACCCGCCTCAGTTGACGGCGTCTTTGCAATTCGGCATCCCGGTCTTTCGACCAAGCTGCCGGAGGGGCGTCCATGGAACAGCGAAGCGGACACGAGCAAAACGCCGACCAGATCGCCTATTGGAACGGCCCGAGCGGACAGCGCTGGGCCGACCGCCACGCCGCGCAGGAGACGCTGCTTGGGCCGATCGCCGACGTCTTGATCAGCCGCGCCAATCCGAAGCCGGGCGAGCGCGTGATCGACGTCGGCTGCGGCTCCGGCGCAACGACGGTCGCGTTCGCCAAGGCAGTGGCGCCGAACGGATTTGCACTCGGCCTCGACGTCTCCGATCCGATGCTGTCGCAGGCGCGTGCGCTAGCGCCGAAAGGCCTGCCGCTCGATTTCGCGCTGGCGGATGCGACGGTCCATCCGTTCGAGCCGGCGAGTTTCGATCTCTTGGCCTCGCGCTTTGGCGTCATGTTCTTCGCCGATCCCATTGCGTCCTTCACCAACCTCCGCCGCGCGCTGAAGCCGTCCGGACGGCTCGCCTTTGCTTGCTGGCGCGAGCCGAAGGAAAATCCGTGGATGATGACGCCGCTGATGGCGGTCTACAAACACGTGCCAAAGATGCCGCCGCTCGGACCGGAAGAGCCGGGCCCGTTCGCCTTCGCGTCAGAGGAGCGCGTGACGGGCATCCTGAAAGGTGCCGGCTTCGTTGACGTCGCGATGGAGCCGCACAATCTCGCGATGGATATCGCGATCGGTGGCGGCCTCGATGCCGCCGTCGACGGCTCGTTGCAGATCGGCCCCGCCAGCCGCGCGCTCCAGGGCCATCCTCCGAAGACCTACGAAGCCGCCAAGGCTTCGATCCGCGAGGTTCTCGCGCCGTTCCTGAAGGGGCAGTCGGTGGCACTCCAGGGCGCGATCTGGATCGTGACGGCGAGGGCGGCGTAGGATCACAGACGCTGCTGTGCTGTCAGCGGCCTGTCAAACCCTCGGTGTCGTCCCGGCGAAGGCCGGGACCCATAACCACAGGGAGCAGTTGTGGTGTGAAGCAGGCAACTCCGATTCTTCGCCAAACTACTCCCTGTGGTTATGGGTCCCCGATCTACGCGCGCTTTGGGCGCGCTTGTCCGGGACGACAGTGCTGATTGGGGGGCCAACCAAAGTACCGCCTCACACCACATCATCCGGCGCCAGCGCGCAGCCATTGTCGGGATGGGTCTCGACCTGAAGCGTGGTGTGGCCGATGCGGAACGATGTCCTCAGCAGCTGCGCCGTCTCCATCAGGAACGCGTCACCGGTGGTGCCCGCGGGCATGACGAGATGGCAGGTCAGCGCGGTCTCGGTGGTCGAGATCGGCCAGACGTGGAGATCGTGGATCCCTGAGACGCCGGGCCGCGCCAGCAGAAATTCCCTGATCGCAACAAGGTCCGTGCCCTTTGGGGCCGCCGCCATCGACATGTCGATGGAGCCGCGCAGCAGGCTGGTCGTGCTCCAGAGGATGGCAGCGCAGATGACGAGGCTGGTGACGGGATCGAGCCAGAGCCAGCCGGTCCAGATGATCAGTGCTGCCGAGACCACGACGCCGAGCGAGACGGCGGCATCGGCTGCCATGTGCAAGTAAGCGCCTTCGATATTGATGTCGTCCTTGCGTCCGCTGGCGAACAGCAGGGCGGTAAAACCGTTGATGAGGATGCCGATGCCGGCCACCACCATCACGGTGACGCCGGCGATCGGCTCCGGCTCGCGCAGGCGCAGGATCGCCTCCCACCCGATCGCGCCGGTCGCGACCAGCAGGAACACTGCATTCGCCAGCGCCGCCAAAATGGTGGAGGCGCGCAGGCCATAGGTGAAACGGCCGCTTGGCGCGCGGCGGGCTGCGATCGAGGCGCCCCAGGCCACGACGAGGCCAAGCACATCGCTGAGGTTATGGCCCGCGTCCGCAAGCAGCGCGGTGGAGTTGCCGATATAGCCGTAGACCGCCTCGGCCACGACCAGCGCGCTGTTGAGCAAAATGCCGATCGCGAACGCCTTGCCGAAACTGGCGGGCGCATGGACGTGCCCGCCATGGCTGTGGTCATGGCTGTGGTCGTGACCATGATCATGCGCATGAACGGCATGGTCATGGTGGTGATGGCCGTGATGGTCGTGGCTGCCCAAATCTAGCGCTCCCCGGAAGCCGCCAAGTCAAGCGCCATTGTAGGCGTTTCGCTCGCTCCGTCACGCCGGAACAGTACATAGAGCGCCGGCAGCACCAGAAGCGTCAGCACGGTCGAGGAGATGATGCCCCCGATCACCACAGTCGCCAGCGGCCGCTGCACCTCGGCGCCGGCCCCTGTCGCGAGCGCCATCGGCACGAAGCCGAGGGAGGCGACCAGTGCGGTCATCAGCACCGGCCGCAAGCGCGTCAGCGCGCCCTCGCGCACGGCGTCCGCGACCGGGCGTCCCTCGCTGCGCAGCCGCTCGATAAAGGCGATAATGACGAGGCCGTTGAGCACGGCGACGCCCGACAGCGCGATGAAGCCGACGCCGGCGCTGATCGACAG
Organism: Bradyrhizobium sp. F1.4.3; assembly: GCF_040548375.1. NCBI lineage: Bacteria > Pseudomonadati > Pseudomonadota > Alphaproteobacteria > Hyphomicrobiales > Nitrobacteraceae > Bradyrhizobium > Bradyrhizobium sp. F1.4.3. Next base: position 641,032 of record NZ_JBEPRN010000001.1, on the reverse strand, counting down.
CGGAATGCCGCGGAGCAAAAGCGCCGCGACACCGCCGGTTAGTGCCAGCGGCACACCAGAGAACACGAGAGCCGCATCCGCCGCCGATCCCATGCTCATGAACAGAAGCAGGAACACCAGTGCCAGCGCCACCGGCACCACGATCGTCAGCCGCTTGGTCGCGGAGACCAGTTGCTCGAACTGTCCGCCCCAGCCGATCCAGTAGCCCGGCGGCAGCTTGACCTTCTCGGCGACCGCGGCCTGCGTCTCGGCGACGAAAGAGCGCAGGTCGCGTCCTCTGACATTGGCCATCACCACCACGCGGCGCTTGCCGTTCTCGCGGCTGATCTGGTTGGGCCCGGGCGCGATCTCGATCGCCGCAACGGAGGACAGGGGCACGTAGCGCAGCGCCGTGCCTGCTGTCCCCGGCCAGGCGGTTTTCGTGACGGTCGCCGTATCCTCGGCCGGCGGCAGCGGGATCGGCAACGACTTGATCGCGTCCGGGTTGGCGCGCAGGTTTTCCGGCAGCCGCACCACGATGTCGAAGCGGCGATCACCCTCGAACAGCTTTCCGGCCGGCTTGCCGCCGATCGCGATCTCGACGAGGTTCTGCACCTCACCGAGGCTGAGGCCGTAGCGCGACAGCGCCTGGCGGTCGAGCTTGACGGTGAGGATCGGCAGGCCCGCGATCTGCTCGGTCTTCACGTCGGCGGCGCCGTCGATGCCGCGCACGACGCCATGAACCTGCTGGGCGATGCCGGCGAGCAGGTCGAGATCGTCGCCAAAGATCTTGACGCCGACGTCGCGGCGGATGCCGGCGATGAGCTCGTTGAAGCGCATCTGGATCGGCTGGGTCATGCCATAAGCGGTGCCCGGCAGGGTGTTGGCGGCGCGCTCGATGTCTTCGATCACCTCGTCCTTTAGCTTCTTCGGGTCGGGCCACTCCTCACGTGGTTTGAGCGTCACAAAGGTGTCGGCCACGTTCGGCGGCATCGGGTCGTTGGCGATCTCGGCAGTGCCCATCTTGGAGAAGATCGTCGCTACCTCCGGAACCTGCTTGACCGCCTTCTCCAGCCGGATCTGCATGTCGGCGCTCTGGGTCAGGCTGGTGCCGGGAATCCTGATGGTCTCGATGGTGATGTCGCCTTCGTCGAGGCTCGGGATGAATTCGCCGCCCATGCGGCTTGCCGCAAAAAGGCTGCCGACGACGATGAGGAGGGCGCCGAGCGCCACGCTGCGACGGTAGCGGATCGCGCGGTCGAGCAGCGGCACGTAGAGCCGCCTGGCTGCTCGCATGAAGATGTTCTCTTTCTCCGAGACCTTGCCGGTGACGAAGATCGCGATCGCGGCTGGAACGAAGGTGATCGACAACAACGCCGCCCCGGCGAGCGCCATCAGCACGGTGAGCGCCATCGGCGTGAACATCTTGCCTTCGGTGCCGGTCAGGGTCAGGACCGGCAGATAGACCACGGCGATGATGAGCGTGCCGAACAGGCTCGGCTGGATCACCTCTCGGCTCGCCTCGCGAATGGTCTGGAGCCGCTCCTCCAGTGACAGCAGCCGCCCGCGCCGGTTCTGCTCGGCGGCGAGCAGCCGCAGGCAGTTTTCGACGATGATGACCGCGCCATCGACGATGATGCCGAAATCGATCGCTCCCAGGCTCATCAAATTGGCGCTGACCTTGCTTTCGACCATGCCTGAGATCGTAAACAGCATTGCGAGGGGAATGACGCAGGTGGTGATCAGGGCGGCGCGGATGTTGCCGAGGATCAGGAACAGGACCGCGATTACCAGCGCGGCACCCTCGACGAGGTTTTTCTCGACGGTCTGGATGGTCGCTTCCACCAGATGCGTGCGGTCATAGACTGCGCGTGCGATCACGCCTTCGGGCAGCGATTTCGCGATCTCATTGAGCCGCGCCGCCACGCGCTGGGCCACGGTGCGGCTGTTCTCGCCGATCAGCAGCATGGTGGTGCCGAGCACGGTCTCCTTGCCATTGGCCGACGCCGCGCCCATGCGGAGCTCATGCCCCTCCTGCACGTCAGCGACGTCACGGATCCGCACCGGCACGCCGCCGCGCGAACCGATCACGATGTCCTTGATCTCGTCGATATTGGCGACCTGGCCGGGGGCGCGGACGAGATATTGCTCGCCGTTGCGCTCGATATAGCCGGCGCCGACATTGGCGTTGTTGGCGGCCAGCGCCGTCATGATGTCGCGGAAGCCGAGGTGATAGGCCATGAGCCGGCCGGGGATCGGCAGCACGTGGAATTGCCGCTCGTAGCCGCCGATCGAGTTGACTTCGATCACGCCGGGGATGGTGCGCAGCTGCGGCTTGATGATCCAGTCCTGGATGGTGCGTAATTCCGTCGGCGTGAAGTCTAGGCCGGCCGGCGACTTCGCGCCCGGCTTGGCTTCGACGGAGTAGACATAGATCTCGCCCAGACCGGTCGAGATCGGCCCCATCGCGACCTCGACGCCAGCCGGCAACTGGTCGCGTGCCTGCTGGATGCGCTCGTTGACGAGTTGGCGTGCGAAATAGATATCGGTGCCGTCCTGGAACACCACGGTGACCTGGCTCAGACCGTAGCGCGAGATCGACCGGGTGTAGTCGAGCTTCGGCAGGCCGCCCATGGCGGTCTCGATCGGAAAGGTGATGCGCTGTTCGGATTCGAGCGGCGACAGGCCGGGCGCCTGCGTGTTGATCTGGACCTGGACGTTAGTGACATCAGGCACAGCATCGATCGGCAGGCGCGTGAAGTTCCAGGCGCCGACGGCGCCGACCGCGAGCACGATGAGGATCACCAGCCAGCGCTGGCGGATGGCGAATGCGAGGAGGGCGTCAATCATGGTCGGCGTCTCCCTTGCCCATCTCCGCCTTCACGACGAAACTGTTCTCGGCGACGTAGCGTTCGCCGACTGAGAGGCCTGCACGGATCTCCACGAACTTCGAATCGGATTCGCCGAGCTCGACGGGGCGGGCCTCGATCTTGTCGTCGTCTTCGCGGACGAATACGACGGTCTTGCTCTCCAGCATCTGGATCGCCCCTGTGCGAACCGCCACTGCAACGTTGCGCTTTCCCAACACAAGTCGCGCGGTCGCGAACAGACCCGGACGGAGCCTTCCATCCGTGTTGGTCAACACCACACGTGCGAGCGCGGTCTGGGTCTCGCTCGAGCCCATGGGGGCGACATAGGAAATCGCTCCCTTGATCTCGCCGCGGCCGTCGTCGGGATCGATCAATACTTCGTCGCCTGGGCGGACGCGTCTCAGATCCTGTCGGTAGATCGAGAGATCGACCCAGATGGTGGAGAGGTCGGCGATGACGAAGGCCGGCTTCTGCTCGGAGGCGTATTCGCCGAGCGAGATTTGCCGCTCGATGACGGTGCCGGCAATCGGCGCCTTGAGCTCGTAGACGGTGAGGCTCTGGTTGCTCTCGATCGCGGCGAGCAGATCGTCCTTGCCGGTCTTGTCGCCGATACGCTTCAGGATCGATTTGGCAACACCGGGAAAGCGCGGCGTCACCTGCACCACGGCCTCCTGGTTGGCACGCAAAATGCCGTTGAAGGCGAGCGTGTCGTTCAGCGTGACGCTCTCTGCCTCGGCCAGCGCGATGCCGGCGGCAGCGAGCTTGACGTCGCTGATCCGGATCCGGTCTGCCCCGTGCTCGTCCTGCTCGACATGGTCGTTCGGCTTTTCCGGCTTCTTGTCCGCGGCATGCTGGGCGGGCGCGACCGTGGCCGGTGCGAGCAGGGAATAGCCGTAAGCGCCGAGCGCGGCGGCAACGACGGCCACGACGACGGTGGAGGATGTCTTCATCTTGCGCCCTCCCGGGCCAGCGCAAAGGGATTGCCGACGAGGCCTTCGATGGTCGCGACGCCCGCGTGGAAATTCTGGAGCGATTCCTGTTCGCGCAGCCGCGCTTGCGCAACGCTCGCCTGGGCGTCGAGCACCTCGAGCAGCGTGAAGCGGCCCTGGCCGTAGCCTTGCGAGATCGCGTCCGCCGCTTCGGTCGCCTTGGGAATCGCGATCTCGCGCAGCACGGTGAGCTCGCGCAGCGAGCCCTGAAGCGAGTCGTAGGCGCGGCCCGCGACCACGATCAGCGTGTTGCGGTTGGCCTCGCGCTCGGCCCTGGTCTTGGCGAGGCTTTCCTGCGCCGAGAGGATGTTGCCCTGGTTCTGGTCGAACACGGGAATCGGCACCGAGACGGTGAGGCGCACTGCGTCGTCATTGGTCTCGTTGAAATGGCGCCAGCCCGCGGCGATCCGCACGTCCGGGTAGGGCTTGAGGCGCGCCAGCAACAGCTCGGCATTGCGCTGGGCATAAACCGCGGTCCAGCGCACCAATTGCGGATTGGCATCGATGGCGGCGACCACCGACTGGAACGTGGGTGGTCGTCCCGTGGTGTCGAGCCGGCCGGAGACATCGCCGAATTTCGGCGCGGGATCGCCCATCAGCACCGCAAGCTCGCGCCGGGCGCTGGCGAGCGTCGCCTTGAAACGTTCGCGGTCGGCCTTCACCAGCGCGGAGGCGACCTCGGCGCGGCCGGTTTCGGCCGGCGAAGAGGCTCCGGCTTCGACGCGGCGGCGCAAGAGCGGCGTCAGCCGGTCGATCGCGCTGATTTGCTCGTCCAGGATCTGGATGCGCCGCTGCGCACCGAGCACGCTCAGGAAGGCAATCGCCGTCTCCGACAGCACTTCGAGCCGGATCGCTTTGCGCTGGATCGCGGCGACCTCGATGCCGGCAGCGCTCGCGGCAATCCGCGCGTCGCGCTTGCCGAACAGCTCAAAGGCCTGGCTGATCTGGAGCGTGGTCTCGGCCGATTTGGTGCCGCGATGGATGCCGGAGCCGAACGAATTGTCCTGCTCATAGGACAGTTCCGGATTGAGGAGGGCGCCTGCCTGGATTCGCTGGCCCGTGGCGATGCCGACGTCGCGCTCCGCCGCCGTCAGCCGCGGGCTCGCGGCCAGCGCGCGCCCGAGCGCGGCGCGCATCGTCAGTGTCTGGGCTTCGGACGAAAGCACCAGGAATGGGCTGATGAGAAGTGCCAGCGCGCACGCCATGCGCGCGGCCGTTCGCCTGCAAAACATGAAGAGGACCTGTGAAGGAGAACCGATGGGTGCACACGGCGCCCGGCTGATCCGTCAGGTCAGATGTTTGGGGGGCGGGGAGTCGGTATCGGGCACGACGCCCGCAAGCACAGTCAGACGAGGCGGATTCGACGCGGCCACCAACTCCGACATTGTGCCAGGCAGCAGGAGTTGCGCGACGACCACCGAGAAACAGCCATGGCAGTGATGGGCTGCCAGCACCTTGCTATCTGCATCTCCGGAATCTGGTCCAGGCGCCGCGGCGATTTCCAGCTGGCCGAACGGATTGGTCACGTCCAGGCATTGGCACGTATGCAATATGCCCGACAGCAGATAGGCGATTGCGAGACACGCAGCCAGAAGCCCGCGCCGGTTGCGCAGGCGAAACAATCGGAACGGGCGGCGGATCGCAGTCACGAAGTCACTCTCGTTGCGTTCCGGTTCGTAGCACGGGACCCGGAACTGTGTCGATCTGCAATAATGTTGCGTGTGGAACTTGTTGTCTCGGTTGAGCTAAGAGCCGCGATTTCCCGGCCGAACCGGCGGGCATGGCATGGATCCGTAAGAGCAAAAGGCGCAGCAATCGCTCTCCTTGGGGTTCAGCCGCTTTCCGCATCTCTTGCAGATCGCCTCAGCACCGAGCTTCGATGGTTTTAGACATCTCCTCTGGCACCGTAAAAATCACGGACGCGCGATCTCCCAACATGCCGGCCGGCATCAGCGCCGGCGCGCCCTTATCCGGCCCAGCATTGCTCGAATCCGTCCTGAAGCGCAGGTTGCGTTCCCAGAACGCGCGCGTCTTCCCGTCTGCCGTGGTCACGCGATAGGTGTCATGGCAATAGGTCACTGCCGTGACCTGCCTGGCAGGGTCCAGCTTTTTCAGGCTGGGATCGCGTCCGCCACCTCCCATCATTCCACCCATGCTGCCGCCCATGCCATCCTGTTGTGTGAGTTGTGGTGGCGCTCCGGGCTTGGTGGCCTCCTTGAGAAATGCGAGCAGGTCGATGCGGACGCGCGCGTCCTTGATGCCGTTGAACGGCATCTCGTTGTCCGGGACCATGCGGTCTGGATCGGTCAGCCAGCCGTCAAGCGAACGATCGTCCCAAATGATCCCGGACGATTTGAGCGCAGTCGAATAGCGCTCGAAGCTGGCGAGGCCACCGGCCTTGCGGCCCCACAGTTCGGCGAGGCTTGGGCCGGTCATATTCCGGTTAGCTTCGAGCGAGTGACAGGCGGCACAGGCCCGGAAGTCCTGCTGACCGCGAGTAACGTCACCCTGCTGAGCAAACGCCGCGGTCTGGGTTGCGATCACCGTCAAGGTGAGAAGACCAAGATTGCTCATCGTTCTTCCCTTCCTCGTCCGGAAAGCAAGTACTTGATAAGCGCGGCGGCCGATAGAATTAGGACGACGACCACCAGTAGCCAGAGCAGGCCCATCGCCCACATCATTCCAGGCATCATGCCATCCATCATGATCCACCTCATTTGAAGGATTCCGGCAAACTACGGAAGTGAATGTGCTATGCTGGCCCTTGTCGGCCCGCGATTGTCGTGGGGCGCAACGCCAGAGTGTCATCCGGAGACACCAAGTTGCGATCCGACTTGCCGATTCCGCACCTCAAGCAGTTGTACATCATCAGCATGCAGGGTAGCGCGGTCAGTGCGCGGACCACTAGCGGGATTTCGGGCCGCCCTGATAGCGCCAGGCCGAACGATCCTCGTTCGCACCCGTTGCTGGCGCAACAATGGTCGCTCCGCGGTCGTATGCAAATGCGGAGCTCGCCCGGTCCTGCGGGAAACCCGTGTATCGCGCGCTCTGCCTTGCCTCGTTCGGCCAGTAGCTTTTGTCCGTGATCGTTGAGCCCGCCTGGGCGGTTGCGGATAGCGCTGCCAGTGGCAGCAAGAACGAAATCGTGAGAAGGCTCTTCCTAAGCATGGTCCCGGCTCCATCGTTGGTGGGAAACGCGTCATGTGCACGCTTCTAAAGATGAGTTCGGAGAAAACCGTCGGGCGGTTACTGGCTCACGCTGACGTGAGGCAGCCGGAAAACCAAAACCCGCGATCACCAACGCAGCAGCCGAGGTCCCAAGACTGCGCCTGCCACGGTGCAGAGCACAATCGTGCCACCGTACCAAACGGCAATGAACGGCAATGAATCGTCGGTGCAGTGCAACGCGTAGGCCAGCGCGCTCACCCCGCCGGCAACGAGGCCAGTAAAGGCGCCCGTGCGAACGAGATTGGTCGGTGCGGCCTTTCGTACCGCCCATACAAGGAGTGCAAAGGGGACGATCGCTATGATCGGGATCGACAGGAGGCATCCAAGCCATTCATCACCCAGGATCATCCTGTTCCAGTGCGAACTCGGCGCCGACCCAAGGCTGACGGCCGCGAGCAAAATCGCTGCCGCGAAAGGCACTAGCGCCCAAAGAGAGGGTGCGTCCCCTCCGGGACGCGCCAGCCGCAGCAAGAAGCTTGACGAGATACCGACGACAGCAACCGCAAAGACGATCTTTCCGACGAGAAACGTGAAGGCATGAGCCGTCGTGAAGTCGGCGCGCAGGCCAAGCCCCACGGTCACCAGGCCGAGCGCCGAAACCATGGCGACAACAAGGGCGACGCCGACGGTCCGTCCGATCAGGCCGCGATCGACGGGTTCGACGTGCCTGCTGAGCGCCGCAACCAACTCATCCGTCTTCATGCTTTGATCTCTTTTGCAATCAGGTCCGCCAGGGCCTTGAGCCCGCGATGAATGCTGACCTTTATCGTAGGCTCGGAAAGCCGATATTTCCGCGCCGCTTCAGCTATGCTCAATCCCTCCAGTTTGACCGCGCCGATGGCGTGTTGCATGTTTTTCGGCAGCTTCCCGATCAAGCGCCGAATGTCATAACTGTTTTCCGTAGCAACATGGTCGTCATATGCCATGATATCATCTGCTTCATCGATGGGAACGTCGGCGCGTGACGTCCGGGACCGTCGCAGGAAATCGATCAGCTTATAGCGCGCGATCGCGTGCACCCACGGCGTCAGTGGCTCCGCCGGGTCGTAGCTGTGTCGCTGAACATGGATGGCCAACAGTGCCTCCTGAACCAAATCCTCCGCGTCCGTTGGGCCTTTGCCGAAGCTTGCGAGCTTGCGCTTGTAATAGCCCCGCAAATGCCGGCAGAGCCGGTCGAGCAGCATCCGGTGTGAGAGCCCGTCGCCCCCCTGGCTCGCAAGCATCAAGGCCCTGAGTTCCGTCTCCGCAGTCGTCATGCTGCCTGATCTTTTTGAGTTCGTTGGCACGGCCGATTTGGTTACACAGCTCCCTCACTCAGCCGGCTCCGGAACCCGCTCAGGCTCTGCGACATGCTTGCTCCGTGTTGGCGGTTGTGGGCTGCCTGCACCGTCTGAGCCCAGCCCAAACCCCTTCACTAGCCCGAAGATCGCGGGGATCACGATCAGCGTCAGCAGCGTCGACGAGATCATGCCGCCGATCATGGGCACGGCAATTCGCTGCATGATCTCGGATCCCGTCCCGCTGCTCCACATGATCGGCAGCAAGCCGGCCATGATCGCGACCACCGTCATCATCTTCGGGCGAACGCGCTCGACGGCGCCTTCCATGATGGCGGCGTAGAGATCGTCGCGCCTCAGCGTGCGTCCTTCGGCAGCACGGCGCGACTTGATCTCCGCCAGTTCGTGGTTGAGATAGATCAGCATCACCACGCCGGTTTCGGCCGCCACGCCGGCGAGCGCGATGAAGCCGACGGCCACCGCGACCGACAGGTTGAAGCCGAGCCACCACATCAGCCACAGCCCGCCGACGAGAGCGAAGGGCAGCGAGAGCATCACGATCATGGTCTCGGTGACCGAGCGGAAGTTGAGATAGAGCAGCAGGAAGATGATCAGCAGCGTCACCGGCACAACGATCTTCAGCCGCGCGGTGGCGCGCTCCAGATATTCGTACTGTCCGCTCCAGACCACGTAATAGCCCGGCGGAAACTCGATGCTTGCCTGCACCGCGTGCTGCGCATCTGCGACATAGCCGCCGAGGTCGCGGTCGCGGATGTCGACATAGATGTAGGTGGCGAGTTGCCCGTTCTCGGTGCGTATCGAGGTCGGCCCGCGCGCCGGTGTCACGCTCGCGACCTCGCCGAGCGGGACGGCGCCGCCGCCCGGCATCGGCACCAGGATGTCGCCGGCAATCGCCTTCGGATTGTCACGCAGGTCGCGGGGATAACGCATGTTGACGGTGAAGCGCTGCCGGCCTTCCACGGTGGTCGTCACCGTCTGGCCGCCGAGCGCGGTGGCGATCGTGTCCTGAACGTCCTGCACCATGATGCCGTAGCGCGACAACGCCTCGCGATCGGGCGTGATCTCGAGGTAGTAGCCGCCGAGGCTCCGCTCGGCATAGGCCGAGGAGGTGCCGGGCACTGCCTTGAGCACCTGCTCGATCTGCCGGGCCAGCTTGTCGATCCCGGCGAGCTCGGTGCCCATGACCTTGACGCCGACCGGGGTACGAATGCCGGTCGAGAGCATGTCGATGCGCGCCTTGATCGGCATGGTCCAGGCGTTGGAAACGCCGGGAAACTGAAGCGCCTTGTCCATCTCGGCGATCAGGCTGTCGATCGTCACGCCGGCACGCCACTGCTCCTTTGGCTTGAGGTCGACGATGGTCTCGAACATCTCCGATGGCGCAGGATCAGTCGCAGTGGCCGCGCGTCCGGCCTTGCCGTAGACCGAGGCAACTTCCGGAAACGAACGGATGATCCGGTCCTGGGTCTGCATCAGTTCTGCCGCCTTGGTCACGGAAATGCCGGGCAGGGTCGTCGGCATGTAGAGCAGGGTGCCTTCGTTGAGGTTCGGCATGAACTCGGAGCCAAGCTGGCGCGCCGGCCAGATCGAGGCGGCGAGCACGCCGAGCGCGAGCAGAATCACCAGGAGTTTTGCGCGCAGCACGGCCTTGATCAACGGACGATAGATCCAGATCAGGAAGCGGTTGATCGGATTCTTGTGCTCCGGGATGATCTTGCCGCGGACGAAGATCACCATCAGTGCCGGCACCAGCGTGACCGATAGCAGCGCCGCTGCCGCCATCGCGAAGGTCTTGGTGAAAGCGAGCGGGCTGAACAGCCGGCCCTCCTGCGATTCCAGCGTGAAGATCGGCATGAACGAGACGGTGATGATCAGCAGACTGAAGAACAGCGCCGGGCCGACCTCGGCAGCCGCCTCGATCAAAATCGCCACCCGTGAGCGGCCGGGCTTGGCGCGCTCGAGATGCTTGTGCGCGTTCTCGATCATGACGATCGCCGCGTCGATCATGGCGCCGATCGCGATCGCGATGCCGCCGAGACTCATGATGTTGGAGCCGATCCCGAGCAGCTTCATGGCGCCGAAGGCCATGAGGACGCCGACAGGAAGCATCAGAACCGCAACGAGTGCGCTGCGGACATGCAGCAGGAACACGATGCAGACGAGGGCGACGACGATGCTCTCTTCGACCAGCGTGTGCTTTAGCGTATCGATCGCCGCGTAGATCAGGTTCGAGCGATCGTAGACCGGAACGATCTCCACCGATTTCGGCAGGCTGGTCGCGATCTCCTTGAACCGCTTCTTGACGTTCTCGATCACGTCGAGCGCGTTCATGCCGAAGCGCTGGAGCACGATGCCGCTTGCCACCTCGCCCTCGCCGTTGAGTTCGGCGATGCCGCGCCGCTCGTCCGGCCCGAGTTCGACACGGGCGACGTCGCGCAGCTTGACCGGTGTTCCGTTGTCGGTCTTCAGCACGATGTTGCCGAGATCGTCGATGCTCTTGAGATAGCCCTTGCCGCGGATGACATATTCGAATTCGGAGAGCTCGACGGTGCGGCCGCCGACGTCGGCATTGCTGGCACGGATCGCGTCGCGCATCTTCTGCATGGTGATGCCGAGATCGCGCATGCGTTGCGGATCGAGGATGACGTTGTACTGTCTGACGAAGCCGCCGACGCTGGCGACCTCGGCTACGCCTTCCGCCTTGGCGAGGGCGAATTTCAGGTTCCAGTCCTGGATCGTCCTGGTCTCCGCAAGATTCAACTCCTTGGACATCACGGCATATTGGTAGACCCAGCCGACGCCGGTGGCGTCCGGGCCGATCGTCGGCGTGACGCCGGCGGGCAGCCTTGCCGCGGCGCCATTGAGGAATTCGAGCACGCGTGAGCGGGCCCAGTAGATGTCGGTGCCATCCTCGAAAATGACGTAGACGAAGGAGACGCCGAAGAAGGAGAAGCCGCGCACCACCTTCGACTTCGGCACCGTCAGCATTGCGGTGGTGAGGGGATAGGTGACCTGGTCCTCGATCACTTGCGGCGCCTGTCCCTGATATTCGGTGTAGACGATGACCTGGGTGTCGGAGAGATCGGGGATGGCGTCCAGCGGCAAATGGAGCAATGCATAGAGGCCCGCGGCGGCCGCGAAGCCGGTGCCGAACAGCACCAGCAGCAGGTTGCGCGCCGACCAGGCGATGATGCGTGCGATCATGGCTTGGCTCCCATCGCCTGGCCGCCGGAGACGCCGGTGCCTTGCGTGTTACTGGGGTCTGCGAATCCTTTGAGCGCCGCTTTCAGGTTGCTTTCCGCATCGATCAGGAAGTTGGCGGAGGTCACGATCGCATCGCCCTCGGCGAGGCCGTCGCGGATTTCGACATAGCCGTCGCCGCGCCGGCCGAGCTTGACCTCGCGCGGCTCGAAGCGGCCCTGTCCCTTATCGAGGAGAACGGCCTGCCGGCTGCCGGTGTCGAGCACTGCGCTGTCGGCGACGCTGAGGACCGGCGCCGGATTGCCGGTGTCGATCTCGGCATCGACATACATGTCGGGAAGCAGTGCGAGGTCGGCGTTGGTCAGTTCGATCCGCACGCGCGCGGTGCGGGTCTCCTTGTTCACTTGCGGATAGATGACGCTGATCCGGCCCTGGAAGTCCCGGCCAGGATAGCTGCGTGCCCGCACCGTCACGGGTTGGCCGACGGCGACGCTGCCGAGGTCATGCTCGGCAACATCGACGTTTGCCCACACCAGCGAGATGTCGGCGATACGGAACAGTACGTCGCCCGGCTGGGCGCGCATGCCTTCGATCGCACTACGCTGGAGCACAATGCCGTCGCGAGGGGACAACCATTGGACGGCGATCGGTACTGAATGACTTTTCTCCATCTCCGCGATAATGGGTTCGGGGACGTCGAGATTGACCAGCCGCTGTCGTGAGCCCCGGCCATAGGGCTCGATGCCTGCCGTCGTCTTCGATGTGATCGTGGCGATATATTCGGCTGCCGCAGACGACACTGCGGAGCTGTAGATATCCATCAGCGGCTGCCCCTTCGTCACGCGGCTCCCCGTGGTGACGTCAGCGACCTTCTGCACAAAACTCTCGGCGCGCATCGCGACCACCGAGACGCGCCGTTCGTCGAGTTGGATCGTGCCGGGGGCGCGCACCAGCGTTCGGATGCGGCGCAATTCGGCCGGCTCGGATTTGACCCCGGTGCGCTGGATCTTGCCGGGCGACAGTTTGACCGAACCGTCGTCGGTGTCCTCGCCTTCATAGACGGGGATGTAGTCCATTCCCATCGAGTCCTTCTTCGGCGCGGGGGACGTGTCAGGCAGGCCCATCGGATTGCGGTAATATTTGATCTTGCGATCGGCCCTGGTCTCGGTCGCATTGATCTCCGGCGGCGAGCCCGGCTCATCGAAGCCGATATCGGCGCTCGCGGGCACGGCGCGATAGTCTCGGTCGTCCGGCGTTTTCTTCGGCGTCGACGAATAGAGCGGCTTGCCGTCCGGGTCCTGATAGTAGATCGGGGCATCTGTATCCGCAGCGTTCGCGGCGGATACAAATTGGCCGACGTCCGGCTGTCGCCGCACGGCGCCGGCGGCGAATAGCGCGACACCTGCCGCTGCGATGATCGCAGCGGCAGTGCCCATAAGGCTGGCGCGGGTCATTTCTCGGCCGTGACGACGAGCTTGTTTTCGACCGTTCCGGTTTCGCCCTGCACCTTGGCACCGAGCGAGAGCTGCCACCGCCCTGCCATCCCAAAGGTCGCCTTGAAACGGTAGGTGCCGGGCTCGGTGCCCGGCATCGGCGTGACCTTGGTGGCCATCTCCTGCATGCCGTCCGGCGCCATGTCGAGCCGGCTCGCAAAGATCACCGCGTCGGGCACCGCCTTGCCGGTGGTCTTGTCGACCAGCCGCACCGTCACGACGCGATCGGCTCCGGCCTTGACGGTCGGTTGAATGAGTTGGAATTCGTAGTTCTTGATTTCGGCGCGTGCGGCACCCGCAAACGCGGCGGCGATCAGCGCGGCCATGGCGGCACGCGTGACGTTGGACATCTTCATGATTTCAATTCCTCGGTTGGTCTGATGGTACCGTCATGACCGCACGCCACAGGGCGACGCGCAGCAGGACGGCAGGCAGCGACGCGCGCGCCGGTACCGACGCGCACTTTCATCGGGCGGGTGAGCGCCGGTCAGACCAGGGGTCGAGGGGGATGGTCGGGTGGCTTTGAGCCGAGCCCGTCAATCAGGAGATCATCGCTCAGCGCCAGCGAATTGTGCCGGGCGTGGCGCTCGATAAGTGCCATGGCGCCGGACGGGGCGGGGAGAGAGACGCTCAGCAGGCACAGCGCCACGAACGGGCACGACCCGCAATCCTTGATCCCGGTTTGGCCGGGGCAGCAGAGCATGTCGTCAGCCATGGCCTGAGCGTCATCCGACATGGCCTGAGCGTCATCCGACATGGTTTGCAGGTCGCCGGACATCGCCGCCGTGTCGTCGGACATCCCCGGCATATCGTGATGATGCGGGGCGCTCGAGGCAGGTCCGGCCAGCACAGGGGCTGCCAGCGGCGCGAGCACGAGCCCGGACGCGACCAGCAACATCACCACAGCATTGGCAAACCGCCTTATGAGCATGCGCCCTTTTCGCATGCCACGACGGAACCCGCAAACCGGGGCGCCATCACGATTTGGGTAGCCAGACGCGAAAAAGCCCCAGCCCGGGGCTGACCGGCTGAGGCCTTTGTGCCCACAATCTCTATCCTTGGGACTTGAGCGTCCAACGTGACTGGTGCTGGATCGTTCCATGGATGGCAGCGTTTATTTTGCGCCCGTCGGCGGCTTTGATCGCGGCAAGTGTTTCACGCGTCGGTCGAGAACCCGAAGGCGATGCGAAGTGCTCGTTTTCCGGGGATCGGGGCTCAGCATCGGGAGGGAAGGCCATGACCAATTCGAACCAACGGACGCATTGGGAAAACGTGTACGAGAACAAGAGCGAGCGCGAGGTCAGCTGGTTTCAGGAAAGCCCGGCTCCCTCGCTCGACCTCATTGCTCTCACGGGTGCCACGAAGTCGTCCGCGATTGTGGATATTGGTGGAGGGGCATCGAGGCTGGTCGACGCCCTGCTGGCCTTGGGACATCAGGACGTCACCGTGCTCGATTTGTCGACCGCGGCACTGGCGGCGGCGCGAGAGCGACTTGGTCGCGATGCCGATCGGGTGAAATGGATTGTCGCAGACGTCACCGCGTGGCGTCCGGAGACGAGGTACGATGTCTGGCACGACCGGGCGGCTTTCCACTTTCTCAATGCGCCCGAGGAGCAGGCCGCTTACATCGAACGGCTCCGGCAAGGACTGAAGGTCGGTGGATACGCCATCATCGGGACGTTCGCGCTCGACGGACCCGAGAAGTGCAGCGGTCTGCCGGTGACGCGACATAGCGCCGACACGATCGGCGTGTTGCTCGGTTCCGCGTTCACACTGAAGGACACCCGCCGACACCAGCACAGGACGCCGTGGGAGTCGGTCCAGAACTTTCAATTCAGTAGCTTCCTCAGAATCGGATGAGGGTCGCGAAGCAGCCGTGCGGTCTCGTCGGGTTATCAGCGCGGAGCAGCCTGGCCTTCGTAGATGAACGCCATCGGCTTCGGACCCGGCATGTAGCCGAGCTGAAGGTCTTCGACAGCGAAGCCGTTGTTGCCGATCAGCTCCGCAATGGGCCGGTTGAGATGGCAGCCACCCGCCAGGCGCTTCCAGGGCGGGGTCAAATGATCCTGCCACCATTGCATGCTGGGCTCAGGTGCACGACCGTGCTCGACGAAGAGAAGTTTTCCGCCGGGCTTTAGGACCCGTCGTGCCTCCGACAGCGCGCGGTCGATGTCCGGGATGCTGCACATGGTCCAGGTCGTCACGACCGTGTCAATGCTTGCCGTCTCGAGCGGGATCGCTTCCGCCGTGCCTTCGATCAGCTCGAGCGGCGCCATGCTCGTTCGCCCGGCATCTCGCGCGATGTCCAGGAGCCGCGGTGAAGGGTCAAGGCCGATGATCTGTTCCACGCCTGAACCGTAGAAAGGAAGGTTGAGCCCGGGACCAATTCCCATTTCCAGCACGCGGCCAGTTGCGCCTGACGCAACCCGCGTCCGGTACGGTACGAGCTGGGCCTGGCGCATCGCCAGGTGCGTGAGCCAAGGCAAAATCCTGTCCTGATAGAAGCCCATGCGAGATCCTTGGACGCTTCGCGTGCAGTCTAGGAGCAACAATCCCCCGCCTGGATGGGTGGACAGGGCACTGATCCGAACGAGCAGAATACGCAGCAATCGCCTGCCTTCGGTTTCAGTCGCGTGCCACAGCCCTTGCAGTCAAAAAAGAACTGGCAGGCATCCGTCGGCATGGTCTCGTGCATTCGATGGCCGCATTCCGGACAGGTGAGCGTCGATTCCAACTGCATTCGCGATAAACTCCAAGTCTTCCCGACACCCGACTTCATTCGAGCCCGCAGGGCAATGCTTACGTCTTTTCCTCCCAGATCATGGCGAGATGGACGATCGTCTGCACCGCCTTTTCCATGTCCTGCCGGCTGACCCATTCCAGGCGCGAGTGGAACGCGTGCTCGCCGGCAAAAATGTTGGGGCAGGGCAGGCCCATGAAGGACAGCCGCGAGCCGTCGGTGCCGCCGCGGATTGCGGTGCGCATCGGGCGCAGGCCGGCGCGGCGGATCGCTTCGATGGCGTATTCGAGGATGTGCGGGTGACGGTCGATCACCTGCTTCATGTTGCGGTACTGCTCCCTGACCTCGAACTTGTAGGTTGAGCGCGGATAGTCCTTCATCACGTCCTTGACGATGCCCTCGAGCAGGATCTCCTTCTCTTTCAACCCTTCCTCGGTGAAGTCGCGCACGATGAAGGAGAGGGTTGCCTGCTCCAGCGCGCCTTCGATGCCGATCGGATGCAGAAAGCCCTGCTTGCCTGAGGTCGTCTCCGGCGAGCAGCCTTCCTTCGGGAGGCGCTCGACGATCGCGGCTGCGATCTTGATCGCGTGCTCCATCTTGCCCTTGGCGTAGCCGGGATGGGCGCTGACGCCGTTGATGGTGATGGTGGCGCCGTCGGCCGAGAACGTCTCGTCCTCGACGGAGCCCGCGCTCTCGCCGTCCATGGTGTAGCCGAAATCGGCGCCCAGCTTCTTGATGTCGACATTGTCGACGCCGCGGCCGATTTCCTCGTCGGGCGTGAACAGGATCTTGATCGTGCCGTGCTTCACCTCGGGATTGTTGATGAAGAAATGCGCGGCATCCATGATCTCGGCGACGCCGGCCTTGTTGTCGGCGCCCAGCAGCGTGGTGCCGTCGGTGGTGATGATGTCGTTGCCGATCTGGTTTTTCAGCGCGGGGTGCTCGGCGAAGCGGATCACCTGGCGGGTATCGCCCGGCAGCGTGATGTCGCCGCCGCGATAGTTCTTCACGACCTGCGGCTTGACGTCCTTGCCGGTGACGTCGGGCGAGGTGTCCATGTGCGAGCAAAAGCAGATCACCGGCACCTTCTTGGTCGTGTTGGCCGGGATCGTTCCATAGACGTAGCCGTAGTCGTCGAGATGGGCATCGGCGACACCGATGGCCTTCAGTTCGGTGACGAGCACGCGGCCGAGATCCTTCTGCTTCTCGGTCGATGGCGAGGCCGGGGATTCCGGATCGGACTGGGTGTCGATGGTGACGTAGCGCAGGAATCGCTCTGTCACGGTATGCGTGAAGCTGAGGGAGGACATTTCTGGTCAAACCGCCGGGTCAGGGGAAGAGGCGGTATACCAGAAAAGCGGGCCGCGTTGCGGCCGGAACGGCACCGGATCAGGCTTAACGAAGCGTAACGCTCAGATCGCCTCTTTCAGTTCCTTGACCGGGCGGAATGCGACCTTCTTGCTCGCTTTGATGTGGATCGGCTCGCCAGTGGCGGGATTGCGGCCGGTGCGGGCGGCGCGCTTGCGGACCTGGAGGATGCCGAGCCCGACGATCCTGACGCGGTCGCCCTTCTTCAGGTGCTTGGTGATCAGGTCGATCATGTCGGTGAGGACGGCCTCGGCATGCTTCTTCGAGAGATCCTGGTTCTCCGCTATGTCGGCGGCAAGGTGCTTGAGCGTGATGGTGACTGGACCGGCTGCCTTCTTCGCCATGCTGTCTGGCCTTCCTCGGTTGTCGCGCGGAAGCTCGCAGGGCTCCCAAACTGCCAAGTTCCGGCAGGCCTAGACGATTCGGGATGGGACTGACCACGCCAGCGGTCCGGCGAGCGGGACTTTCGCGCGATCTTTCAGGCGAATCCGGGCGTTCCTGCCGGAACTCGACGAGCGAAAACACCGACCTCTGACGCGACGCCGTCAATCAGGCCGAGCGTTTGCTGTTAAGATTTTGAAAATGTTGCCAAAAATGGCGCGAGAGACGGGGCTCGAACCCGCGACCTCCGGCGTGACAGGCCGGCGCTCTAACCAACTGAGCTACTCCCGCGTGGCTCGCTGAACGCGCGCGGAACGAGGGGGGACTTAAAGGGGGGACATGGTGAAGTCAAGGACGTTGCGCTTCACCAGGGCACCTCGGCTAAGTATTGCTCTGGAAAACGAAAAGGCCGCCCGGAGGCGGCCACTTGGGTCTGCTCGGAACAGGGCTGTTAGCGGACCTCCGACGTGCCGGAGCTCGTGATCACCACCGGCTTGCCGGCCTTGAGCACGTGGGTGGACTGGGCGGTCTGGCTGTTATCGGCGTTGGTGCGGGCTGCGATCCCGAAGGCGGCCACAGCGATTCCGGCCACCAGCGCCACCACCACGATCTTCATGTGGGTACCGCGATCAGCAGAGTGAATTGAGTGGTTCATCTGAGCCTCCCGACGGGCTTTGCCCCCGTCTGTTGGCTCTTTTTCTAGAGATCATCTGTTTCCGGATAGTTTCGCGGGTTCCGCAAAATGGTTTCATCAATGCGCCCGGTTGGTTTCGCCGGGCTGGCGGCCGGAACCGGCCTCAGGCGGCGGCCCGGCCGATATCGGCCCGGATCGACCGGGCGGCCCAGACGAACAGCAGGGCGCCGAGCGTGGTCGTGACCGCCGCCGAGAGCAGCGAATACCGCACGGCATCCGCTCCGAAGCTGCCCTTCAGGGCATCGTTGACCACGCCCACGGCGAGCGGGCCCACGCCCTGGCCGAAGCAGGTCGCGGTGAGTGCGATCAGCGCGGAGGCCAGCGCCCGCATGCTGGGTTTTGCGACCGTCTGCGCGATCGCAAAAATCGGCCCGAGATGGAAGCCGACCAGGAACGAGGTCAGCGCCAGCATGGCCACCATCATCGCGAAATCCTGCGTCAGCATGCACAGCGCAAACACCGGGCCGGCAAGCCCTGAGGTGATCGCAGGTGCCCACAGCTTCCAGCGATCGTCGCGGCGGCTGATGTTGGCCACCACGAAGCCGCCGAGCAGTGTGCCGGCCATGCCCGCGAGCCCCTTGAACGTGCCGGCATAGGTGCCGATCTCGGCGCTCGACAGATGGTGCACGCGGGCGAGGAACGGCGGGATCCAGGCCGCGGTCGCGTAGTTGGTGTAGGTGGTCAGGCAGAAGCCGACCAGCACGATGATGAAACTCTGCTGTGAGGCGAGGAAGCGCAGCGTCGGGCCGAGGGGCTCGGGCACGAAAGCCTCCTGCATCGCGCCGCGCTTCGGCTCTGAGATCGTCAGCCAGAGAATAGCGGCGAGCAGGATTCCCGGCAGGCCCGCAACGTAGAACGCTGCCCGCCAGCCATAATGCTGGTTGACATAGCCGCCGACGAAATAGCCGAGGAAGACGCCGAGATAGGTGCCGATGGCGTAGATGCCGAGCGCGCGCGGGCGCTCGTTCTTGGCAAAGAGATCGGCGACGATCGACTGCGAGGCGGGAGAGCCAGCGGATTCGCCGATGCCGACGCCGATTCGCGCGAACGCCAGCGCGGTCACGCTCGAAGCCATCCCGCACAACGCCGTCATCGCGCTCCAGAACGCGAACGCCATCGCGACGATGTTGCGCCGGTTGAGCCGGTCGGCGACGCGCGCGATGGGAATGCCGAGCAGGGAATAGAACAGCGCGAAGCCGAAGCCTGCGAGCAGGCCCATCACGGTATCGCTGAGCTGAAACTCCTTCTTGATCGGCTCGATCAGGACATTGAAGATCGTGCGGTCGAGGAAGTTCAGCGCATAGATGAGGGTGAGCAGGCCCAGCACGTAGTAGCGCCGCGCCGACGGCGTTGCCGCGGCGGCCGTTTGCACCGGCACCTGTGACGTCACATCGACCATCGCTTCCCCCAATGTGTCTTTGTTGTTGTCGTTGGTCCAGCCCTTGTACGGGCTGTCTGCTCAGCCTTCGCGGATGTAGTTCCCCGCTTCGAACTCGACCGGCGGCGCGCTGGCGTCGAATGAGACGCCGATCGGGTCGCGCTCTGCGGCCATCGCGTCGAGCTGGTCGCCCAGCATGCGCCGGATCATCAGGATGCCGCGGTCGCTCTGGCCAAAATGCTCCTCGGAATGGATTGTCTGCGGGCCTTGGCCGACCTGGGCCTCGTAGTCGCCGGGGAACTGCTGGTGCTCGGCCTCCGTCATGTCCCACCAGAATTTTCCGTTGAACTTCGAGCGCATGCGGCCGATGTCGCCGGAATTCTTGACGCGGCCGGCGACATAGATGCGGAACGAGGTGTCGTCGATCGGCAGCGTCCAGCCGATCGACTCGACGCGGGCGAACTGCGCCACGCGCGGATTCGGTACGACGCGCAGCGTAGGGAGGGCGGCTTCGGTGACACGGTAAAACACCTTGCCGTCGTCCTGCTTGCGGATCGAGCGCACGGCGATCCCGCGCGGCGTCTTGTCGAACTTCACCTCCGGCATCGAGGCCATCATGTTGGTGAATTGCGGGCCTGAGAACGAGCCGTGCAGCACCGGCACGTGGTAGGGATCGACCACGTTCTCGAAATGCTGGAGCCAGTTGCAGGGGATGACCGCAGGGCCACCGCCGCCGATCGAGGAATCGTCGGCCTCGACGAACTCGCCGTCGTCCATGTTTTCCAGACACTCGTAGCGCGGCAGCACCGGGCGTTTCTCGGCCGGGCCCATATAGGCGAAGATCAGCCCGTAGCGCTCTTCGACCGGATACCAGGGCTGGCGCACCTTGTCCTTGAACGGGCCGCCATCGGGCTCGCAGGGCTGTTCCAGGCAGTGGCCTTCGGTGTCGAACTTCCAGCCGTGATAGCAGCAGCGGATGCCGTCTTCCTCGACCTTGCCGTAATAGAGCGTGGTGCCGCGATGGCAGCAGCGGGCGTGCAGCAGGCCAACGCGGCCATGCTTGTCGCGGAACAGGATCAGATCCTCGTCGAGCGCGCGCACCTGCTTCGGTGTGTCGGTGGCGTCAGCGGTGAGCCCGACCGGATGCCAGTAGCGGCGCAGCAGTTCGCCCATCGGCGTGCCGCGCACGACCGAGGTCAGCTCGGTGCGCGTCTGCGCCGGCTTCATCGCATAGGCCGTGCCGAGATCACGATCCCGCTGGGTGATGCTCATCCTGGTCCTCCCGCCGCAGGCCTTGCACAGCCCGGGTCGTTTTCATCCGTTGACCCAGTGAAAGATGGATCGATGACAATGTCAACGATTTTCCAAATGCCTCTTGGTTGCATTGGATGACGCAGGAGGGCTGCGGCGCGCGGGCTTGGCACGCCAGGGCTTTCTTGGCACAGGTCTTTCTTGGCACAGGTGAGACATGAGCGTGACACAGAGCAGCGATGGGCGGACATCGCCCGAGACCGACGACAGCGGGTCGCCCGCGCCGATCACGGTGATGCTGTCGTCGCGGCTGATGGTGCTCGCCAATCTGCTCAAGCGCGGCGCCATCCTGCGCTACAAGCGCCTCGCCGGATTGTCCTCGGTCGAGTTCGGCCTCGTCGCCTCGCTCGGCCGGCGTCCGCCGATGAGCGTGGCGCGGCTCGCCGAAGCGGTCGGCCAGGACAAGGGCCAGATCAGCCGCGCGCTCGCCGGGCTCGTGTCGCGCAAGCTGATCGCGAAGTCGGCGAATCCGAAAGACAGTCGTGAGGTGCTGGTGTCGCTCACCGCGGCGGGGCTTGCCGCACATGACGCGATCGTCGCCGGCGCGCAGGAGCGCAATCGCCTGCTGCTGGAACAATTGAGCAAGAACGAGTTCGAAACGTTGCTTGCGCAGATCGAGCGTCTCACTGCGACTGCGGAAGAGATGCTCGAAGCCGAGAAAGCTCCGCGCTGATCTGTTGGCAATCTCCGAAAATATTGGATCGCTTCTAAGAGTCTCTCTAAGAAGCTTTCAATTAGGGAAATCGCGCGCCCTCACATAAGCGTCACCGCCAACGCATGCCGTCCTGGGAAGGCGGCATGACGCATCAAACATGCAGTCTTGGGGTGGCGCGTTGAACAGTCTTGGTATGCTGCGGTCGGCCGTGTTGGCGACCGCGTCCGCTTGGGTCTTGGTGCCGCAAGCATCGCTTGCGCAATCGTCGGCGCAATCCGGCGCGGCGAACTTGCCGCCGGTGACAGTGGCCGCGCCCGAACAGCGCCGCCGTGCAGCCACGACCGCGCCGCGCCGGGCTCAGCGCTCGGTACAGAGCGCCAACAGCCAGAAACCACAGCCGCAACGCAATGTCGGCTTCGTCGAGACCGCGCGCGGCCCCGTGCACGGCTACGTCGCCAATCGCAGCTCGTCCGGCACCAAGACCAACACGCCGATCATGGAGACGCCGCAGGCGGTCTCGGTGATCGGCGCGGATCAGATCCGCGACCAGAAGCCGAACAAGCTCGACGAAGTCCTGCGCTACACCGCCGGCGTGCGCGCCGGCACCTTCGGTGCGGATACGCGCAACGACTGGTGGCTGATCCGCGGCTTCAAGTCCGACGACGTCGGGCTGTTCCTCGACGGCATGCAGCTGTTCTACACCTCCTATGCGAGTTGGAAGCTGCAGCCCTCCAACATGGAGCGGGTCGAGGTGCTGCGCGGTCCGTCGGCGGTGCTCTATGGCGGATCGAGTCCGAGCGGCATCGTCAACGTCATCAGCAAGATGCCGCCGACCGAGCCGGTCCGCTACATCGAGACCGGCGTCAACAATTTCGGCAACGCCTATGTCGGCTTCGACGTCGGTGGTCCCGTCGCAACGCAGCCGGACAACGGCAAGTTGTTCTACCGCGTCGTCGGCCAGGTCCAGAACGGCAACACCCAGGTCAACTTCACGCCCGACAACAATTACTTCATCGCACCGTCGTTCACCTGGAAGCCGGATGCCGACACCACGTTCACGGTGCTCGCTTCGGCCTCGAAGCAGGACACCCGCGGCATCAACTTCCTGCCCTACCAGGGCACGGTGACCAACGCGCCGTTCGGCAAGATCCCGACCAGCTTCTTCGCCGGCGATCCCAACGTCGACAAGTTCACGCGCGAGCAGGAGATGCTCGGCTACCAGTTCGAGCGCAATCTCACCGACGACCTGACGTTCCGGCAGAACGCGCGGTTTGCGCATGTCGACCTGACCTATCGCGGTTTCATCGGCAACGGTTGGGACAACATCAATACGGCCACGATGGGCCGCTATAATTGGTATGCGAAGAACACCGCCAACCAGGCCGACCTCGACAACCAGCTGGAATACCGCTTCAACACCGGCCCGGTGAAGCACACGATGCTGTTCGGGGTCGATTTGAAGGGTTATCAGATCGACGACTATCAGGCCTTCAACTTCGGCACCGTTCCGTCGATCAACGTCTTCAGTCCCGCCTATGGTCTCGAGATTCCGCTCACGGGCGCGCCGTTCCGCAACTTCCAGATCACGCAGAAGCAGGCCGGCACCTACGTTCAGGACCAGATGAAGCTCGGCAACTTCACGCTGGTCTTGAGCGGCCGCAACGATTGGGTCGAGACATCACAGGTCGCGCGTGACACCGGCGCAAATATTGCCCAACGCGCCGACAGCAAGTTCAGCGGGCGCGCCGGGCTGATCTACAATTTCGACAACGGCATCGCACCCTATATTTCCTATGCCACGAGCTACAATCCGATCATCGGCCTCAACGCGCAAAACCAGCTGTTCCTGCCGGAGACGGGCAAGCAGGCCGAAATCGGCGTGAAGGTCGCGCCCAGGGGATTTGACGGCTATTTCACAGCCTCGGTGTTCGACCTGAAGCGACAGAATGTGGCAACCACCGATCCGTCGAATGTGCTGCTGCAAAACCAGACCGGCGAGGTGACCTCGCGCGGCATCGAACTCGAAGCGGTCGCCAACGCTACCAAGGAGCTGAAATTGATCGGCTCCTTCACCGCCTATCATCTCTTCACGAGCAAGGACCTCGATCCGACCCTGATCGGCAAGACGCCGACCAACACGCCGGAGATACTGATCTCGGGCTGGGCGGACTACACCTTCAAGGACGGACCGCTCGAGGGATTTGGTTTCGGCGGGGGCGTGCGCTATGTCGGCTCGTCCTGGGCCGACACCGCCAACACCCTCGAGGTTCCCGCGGTGGTGCTCGGCGACCTCGCGGTCCACTACGAATGGCAGAACTGGCGTACGGCCATCAACGTGATCAACCTGACCGACAAGATCTACGTCGCGAGCTGTGCCTCGGCCTCGTCCTGCTTCTACGGCGACCGGCGCCGCGTCACCGCCAGCGTCTCCTACAAATGGTGAGGCCGGGCGAGGGAAGGGTGTCGTGAAGGCGCGCACGATCAGACTCTGGTCAGTGGTCCATACCTGGACCAGCCTGATCTCGACTGTGTTCCTGCTTTTGCTCTGCCTGACCGGCCTGCCGCTGATCTTCCATCACGAGATCGATGAGCTCCTGGGCTACGCCCCCCAGCCCGAAGCTCATGCGAGCGCGGCGCGCGCGACGCCACAAGTCGTCGCCGACGCCGCGCTCGCCGCCGATCCCGGCCGTGTCCTGCAATATATCTCCTGGGACAAGGACGAGCCCGGGCTCGTCATGGCCTTCACCAACAGCGCGCCTGACGGTGCGCCCGACAACGCGACCGTGCGTGCCTTCGACGCGGTCTCGGCAAAGTTGCTCGGGCCAGTCGGCGTCGGGCCGATGCTGATCGTGCTCAAGCTGCACACCGACATGTTCGCCGGCCAGGCCGGAAAGCTGTTTCTCGGCGCGATGGGGCTGCTGTTCGCCGTCGCGATCGTCTCCGGCGTGGTGCTGTACTGGCCGTTCACCCGGCGCCTGCGCTTTGCCACCATCCGCGACAGCGCCGCGCGCCGCGTGGTCTGGCTCGACTGGCACAATCTGATTGGCGTCGTGACGGTGGCCTGGGCGCTGGTGGTCGGGCTGACCGGCGTCGTCAACACCTGGGCCGAGCTGATGCTGAACCAGTGGAAGGCGACCGAGCTTGCCAGCATGGTCGCGCCTTATGCCGGCAAGCCGCCGCCATTGCAGCTTGCTTCGCTCGACGACGTGATCGCGCGGTCGAAGCAGGCGGCTCCCGGCATGGAGATCGCCTTCATCGCATTTCCAGGCACGCCGTTTACGTCCTCGCACCATTTCGCCGCCTTCATGCGCGGCGATACGGCCCTAACGGCGCGGCTGTTGAAGCCGGTCCTGCTCGACGGCGAAACCGGGGAGGTCGCCGACAGCCGGGCGCTGCCGCTTTATCTCCAGGCGCTGCTGATCTCGCAGCCGTTGCATTTCGGCGACTACGGCGGCATGCCGCTGAAGCTGATCTGGGCCGCGCTCGACATGCTCACGATCGTTGTGATCGGCAGCGGTCTCTATCTCTGGCTGGCCCGGCGGCGCAAGCGAACGCCCGCCCGCACTGATGCATTCGTCAAGCGGGCCCCGGTCCCGTCGTGATGCATGGCTCGTCCGGCCCTTCGCGCCTGTGGATACGTGTCTTTGCTGCACCTATCCTGCTCGCGACTGCGACCATCACCGGCCTGCTGGCTGCACTGCTTTGTGGTACGGTCGGTCAGTATGTCGCCTGGGTGACGGTGGGAGCCCCCGTACTGGTCATCGCCTGGGTCTGGGTGCGCCGCCGCACCAAGAAAACCGGGCAATTTGGGCAGACACTACGCGGCAAGTAGCTGCCGGCACCTGTGCGCCGCAATCCCAGAAGTGCTGCCCTGCAAAACTGTGGCCGCCCTTGCTGGCTTTTCCGATCTGCTCCATACCAGCGCGGGGTGATTCCGGGATTTTCACCGTTCTGGGGCGGCAAAGGGCCTGAAAATAGCGTGTCTTGCGCCCATTGGTGCACTGCGCTAAGGCTCAGAACAATTCCAAACTGGACGAATCCGTGGCTGTCCCGAGGCTGCGGGAAAAAGGGCTCGTCAATGAGCGGCATTCTGCAGAACTATCTTCCACTCGTCGTCTTTATAGGGGTAGCGGGCCTCATCGGCCTCGTGCTGCTGATCGCGCCCTTCATCGTGGCGTTCCAGCAGCCGGACCCGGAAAAACTGTCGGCGTATGAATGCGGTTTCAACGCCTTCGACGACGCCCGCATGAAGTTCGACGTCCGCTTCTATCTGGTCGCGATCCTCTTCATCATCTTCGACCTCGAAGTGGCGTTCCTGTTTCCCTGGGCGGTGGCGTTTGGCAAGCTTGGCGCGACCGGCTTCTGGTCCATGCTGGTGTTCCTCGCCGTGCTGACGGTCGGGTTCGCCTATGAATGGAAGAAAGGCGCACTCGAATGGGATTGAACCCTGCACCATCAGCTGGCCCGATCGTAACGCCGGCCCCCAAGGGCATCCTGGATCCGTCGACCGGCAAGCCGGTCGGAGCCAATGATCCGTTCTTCCTCGAGGTCAATTCCGAGCTGTCCGACAAGGGCTTCTTCGTGGCCGCGACCGACGACCTCATCACCTGGGCCCGCACCGGCTCGCTGATGTGGATGACCTTCGGTCTCGCCTGTTGCGCCGTCGAGATGATGCAGGTGTCGATGCCGCGCTACGACGTCGAGCGCTTCGGCTTCGCGCCGCGTGCCTCGCCGCGGCAGTCCGACGTGATGATCGTCGCAGGGACCTTGACCAACAAGATGGCGCCGGCGCTGCGCAAGGTCTACGACCAGATGCCGGAGCCGCGCTACGTCATCTCGATGGGCTCCTGCGCCAATGGCGGCGGCTACTACCATTATTCGTACTCGGTCGTGCGCGGCTGCGACCGTATCGTGCCAATCGACATCTACGTGCCGGGCTGCCCGCCCACGGCGGAAGCATTGCTCTATGGCGTGCTGCTGCTCCAGAAGAAGATCCGGCGCACCGGCACCATCGAACGCTAAGGTTTTACGTCATGGACGATGGCAAGCTCGACGCCCTGGGGCAAACGATCGTTAGCGCGCTTCCGGGCGCCGCCACCGCTCACGCGGTGGCCTTCAACCAGCTCACGGTTGATGTCGAGGCCAGCAAGATCGTCGAGGTGGTCAAGTACCTCCGTGACGATCCGAATTGCCGCTTCATCAACTTCACCGACATTACGGCGGTGGACTATCCTGACCGCGAGAAGCGGTTTGACGTGATCTATCACTTCCTGTCACCGACGCTGAACACGCGGATCCGGCTCAAGGCTCAGGCCGACGAGACCACGCAGGTGCCGTCGCTGATCGACGTGTTTCCCGGTGCCGACTGGTTCGAGCGCGAGGCCTACGACCTCTATGGCGTGATCTTTGTCGGTCATCCCGACATGCGCCGCCTTCTCACGGATTACGGTTTCGAGGGGCATCCGCTGCGCAAGGATTTCCCGACCACCGGCTTTCTCGAGGTCCGCTACGACGACCAGGAGAAGCGGGTGGTGTACGAGCCGGTCCGGCTCAGCCAGGAATTCCGCAAGTTCGACTTTTTGTCGCCGTGGGAGGGCGCCGACTATCCGGTCCTTCCGGGCGATGAAAAAGCAGGGCCGAAGGTCTGATCATGAACGAGCAACCTGAGAACCTCCGAAATTTCACCATCAACTTCGGCCCGCAGCATCCGGCTGCGCACGGCGTGCTGCGTTTGGTGCTCGAATTGGACGGCGAAGTCGTCGCACGCGTCGACCCGCATATCGGCCTTCTGCATCGCGGCACCGAAAAGCTGATCGAGCAGAAGACGTACTTGCAGGCGATCCCGTACTTCGACCGGCTCGACTACGTCGCGCCGATGAACCAGGAGCACGCCTTTTGTCTGGCTGCCGAAAAGCTGCTCGGCATCGAGGTGCCGCGCCGCGGCCAGTTGATCCGCGTGCTCTATTGCGAGATCGGCCGCATTCTCTCGCACCTTCTCAACGTCACCACGCAGGCGATGGACGTCGGCGCGCTGACCCCGCCGCTGTGGGGCTTTGAAGAGCGCGAGAAGCTGATGGTGTTTTACGAGCGCGCCTCGGGCAGTCGCATGCATGCGGCCTTCTTTCGCGTCGGCGGCGTGCACCAGGACCTGCCGCAGAAGCTGGTCGATGACATCGAGGCCTGGTGCGATCCGTTCCTGAAAGTGGTCGAGGATCTCGATCGCCTGCTCACCGCCAACCGCATCTTCAAGCAGCGCAACGTCGATATCGGCGTGGTGCCGCTGAAGGAAGCCTGGGAGTGGGGTTTCTCGGGCGTGATGGTGCGCGGCTCGGGCGCTGCCTGGGATCTGCGCAAGTCACAGCCGTATGAGTGCTACGCCGAGATGGATTTCGACATTCCGATCGGCAAGAACGGCGACTGCTACGACCGCTATCTGATCCGCATGGAAGAGATGCGTCAGTCCGTGCGCATCATGAGGCAGTGCATCCAGAAGCTGAACGCACCGGACGGAAAGGGGCCCGTCGTCGTCGAGGACAACAAGGTCGCGCCGCCGCGCCGCGGCGAGATGAAGCGCTCGATGGAAGCGCTGATCCACCACTTCAAGCTCTATACCGAAGGCGTCCACGTGCCGGCCGGCGAGGTCTATGCCGCGGTCGAGGCGCCCAAGGGCGAGTTCGGCGTCTATCTCGTCTCCGACGGCAGCAACAAGCCCTACAAGTGCAAGATCCGCGCGCCGGGCTTTGCGCATCTGCAAGCGATGGATCACATCTGCCGCGGCCATCTGCTCGCCGACGTTTCGGCGATCCTCGGTTCGCTCGACATCGTGTTCGGAGAGGTCGATCGGTGATGGCGCAGGCGCCAATCCAGTTTGACCGTGCCTCGGGGGTCCTTGAAGGGGCCAACCTGTGGGAGCGGACGGCTGCGCTGGCGCTGGTGACGGGATCGAAGATCTCGTCGCACTTCTCGCATATGGGCTACATCGCCTGCGCTAATCTGCTGCGCAAGGCTCTGCCCGAGCGTAACATCGCGATCAAGCTCAACCCCGACGCCGTGTTCGAATTCCCTTACGGCGACGGCTATTGGAGCAAGCTGCTCAACCGCTCCTATAATTACGAAGACGAGCTCGAGCTGCTGTTCGCGGACTCCATCGACGTCGACTACACGCTGCTCGATTGCGGCGCCAATTACGGCTACTGGTCGGTGCTGGTTTCGAGCAAGCCGTTCGGCGCCCACCAGGCGATCGCGATCGAGCCGTCCGGGCAGAACTATCCGAAGCTTGCCAACAATGTGCGCGTCAACGGCAACCGCTTCGAGACCATGAAATGCGCGATCGGCGCGGCCCGCGGCACCGCGCGGCTGTCCGGCACCAAGCACGAGGCCTTCAGCATCGCCGGTGGTGCGTCGGCCGGCGGCGAGGACGTTCCGGTCATCGCGCTCGACAACCTCATCGACGACGGCAAGGTCGCAGCCAGCGGCAAATATCTGATCAAGCTCGATGTCGAGGGCGTCGAGATCGAGGCGATCAAGGGCGGCGCCCGGCTGCTCGAGGCCGACAGCGTCATCATGTGCGAGGAGCACGGCAGCGACCGCAGCCATGCGGTGTCGCGCTACATCCTCGAACAGACTCCGATGAAGCTGATCGTGCTCGATCCGCGCACCAACCGGCTGGAGACCGTGACGGAGCTGTCGATCCTCGACCGCATCAAGGTCTCGACCCACGTCGGCTACAACGTTTTCGGCACCGCAAGCGCATTCTGGCAGGACAGGATCAATGCCCTGAATGCGAAAACCGCGCGCCGCATGCAGTGAGAGAATAAGAGATGTCCGTCCGCCGATTAGCGCCCAAGGAAGTCCAGCCCGCGAGCTTTGCGTTCACCGACGAGAACCTTGCGTTCGCGAAACAGCAGATCGCAAAATATCCGGCCGGCCGGCAAGCCTCCGCCGTCATCGCGATCCTGTGGCGCGCCCAGGAACAGCACGACGGCTGGGTGTCGGAAGCTGCGATCCGCGCGATCGCCGACATGCTCGACATGCCCTATATCCGCGTGCTCGAGGTCGCGACCTTCTACACGATGTTCCAGCTCGCACCCGTCGGCAAGAAGGCTCACGTCCAGGTCTGCGGCACCACGCCGTGCCGCCTGCGCGGCGCCGAAGACCTGATCCATGTCTGCGAGAGCCGGATCCATCACGATCCCTTCCATCTCTCCAAGGACGGCAATTTCAGCTGGGAAGAGGTGGAGTGCCTGGGTGCCTGCGTGAACGCGCCGATGGTGCTGATCGGCAAGGACACCTATGAGGACCTGACCAAGGAGACCTTCGGCAAGGTGCTCGACGGTTTCGCTTCCGGCAATCCGCCGAAGCCCGGTCCGCAGAACGGCCGTCAGTTCTCCGCGCCGGCGGGCGGGCCGACCACGCTGAAGGAGACCTCCTGATGGGTCTCCCGTCTCAAGCAATCGAAGGGAACGAAGCCGTGAAGAAATGGGGCTTCGTTGCCATGCATGCCGCGGGCGCGGCCGCCTTCATGTTCCTGCTCCAGCGCTTCATGATGAACGCGACGCAGGAAACCAGTCTGCTCTGGGCGCTGACCTTCGCCGTCTGCGCCGCCGGGCTTGCCTACAAGCAGGCCAATCGTTGATCGGAAAGCACTGATATGCTCGAGGACAAGGACCGCATCTTCAAGAACCTCTACGGCCTCCACGATTGGGGGCTCGAGGGTGCGCGGCGCCGCGGCGCCTGGGATGGCACCAAGGCCATCATCGACAAGGGCCGCGACTGGATCATCAACGAGATGAAGGCCTCCGGCCTGCGCGGCCGTGGCGGCGCCGGCTTCCCGACCGGTCTGAAATGGTCGTTCATGCCGAAGGAATCGACCGACGGCCGGCCGAGCTACCTCGTCGTCAATGCCGACGAATCCGAGCCCGGCACCTGCAAGGATCGCGAGATCATGCGGCATGATCCGCATCTCCTGGTCGAGGGCTGCCTGATCGCGAGCTGCGCGATGAACGCGCATGCCTGTTACATCTATGTCCGCGGCGAGTTCATCCGCGAGCGCGAGCACCTCCAGGCCGCTATCGACCAGGCCTATGAGGCCAAGCTGGTCGGCAAGGACAACGTCAATGGCTGGCCGTTCGACATCTATGTCGCGCACGGCGCCGGCGCCTATATCTGCGGCGAGGAGACCGCGCTGCTCGAAAGTCTCGAGGGCAAGAAGGGCCAGCCGCGGCTGAAGCCGCCGTTCCCGGCCAATGTCGGCCTGTACGGCTGCCCGACCACCGTCAACAACGTCGAGTCCATTGCCGTTGCGCCCGATATCCTGCGCCGCGGTGCGGCGTGGTTCGCCGGCATCGGCCGTCCGAACAATGTCGGCACCAAGCTGTTCTGCATCTCCGGCCATGTCGAGCGCCCCTGCAACGTCGAAGAAGCCATGGGCATCCCGTTCCGTGAGCTGATCGAGAAGCATTGCGGCGGCATCCGCGGCGGCTGGGACAATCTCAAGGCCGTGATCCCTGGCGGCTCGTCGGTGCGCATGGTCCCGGCCGAGCAGATCATCGACACGCCGATGGATTTCGACTCCTTGAGCAAGCTGCGCTCGGGCCTCGGCACCGCGGCCGTGATCGTGATGGACAAGTCCACTGACCTGATCCGCGCGATCGCCCGCATCTCCTATTTCTACAAGCACGAGAGCTGCGGCCAGTGCACGCCGTGCCGTGAGGGCACCGGCTGGATGTGGCGCGTGCTGACCCGTATGGCCGAGGGCCGCGCCCACAAGCGCGAGATCGACATGCTGTTAGAGGTGACAAGACAGGTCGAAGGCCACACCATCTGCGCGCTCGGCGACGCAGCCGCGTGGCCGATCCAGGGCCTGATCGCGCATTTCCGTCATGAGATCGAAGCGCGCATCGACCAGTATTCGCACAAAGCCGACATCGACGATGCCGGCGTCCGCGATCCCGTGAACATGGTCGCGGCGGAGTAGGAAGCATGACCAAGCTCATCATCGACGGCAAAGAGATCGATGTCCCGGCCGAGTACACGCTGCTCCAGGCGTGCGAGGCCGCCGGCGCCGAGATTCCGCGCTTCTGCTATCACGAGCGGCTGTCGATCGCCGGCAATTGCCGGATGTGCCTCGTCGAAGTGAAGGGCGGCCCGAAGCCGGTCGCAAGCTGCGCCTGGGGCGTGCGCGACTGCCGCCCGGGTCCCAAGGGCGAGCCGCCGGAAATCTCCACGCGTTCGCCGATGGTGAAGAAGGCGCGCGAAGGCGTGATGGAATTCCTTCTCATCAACCATCCGCTGGACTGCCCGATCTGCGACCAGGGCGGCGAGTGCGACCTGCAAGACCAGGCGATGGGCTATGGTGTCGACACCAGCCGCTTCGCCGAGAACAAGCGCGCCGTCGAGGACAAATATCTCGGCGCGCTGGTCAAGACCTCGATGAACCGCTGCATCCAGTGCACGCGCTGCGTCCGCTTCTCGGCGGAAGTCGCCGGCGCTCCCGAGATGGGCGCGACTGGCCGCGGCGAGGACATGGAGATCACGACCTATCTCGAGCACGCGCTGACGTCGGAATTGCAGGGCAATCTCGTCGACATCTGCCCGGTCGGCGCGCTGACCTCGAAGCCTTATGCCTTCGCTGCGCGCCCGTGGGAGCTCGGCAAGACCCAGTCGATCGACGTGATGGACGGCATCGGCTCGGCGATCCGCGTCGACACCCGCGGCCGCGAGGTGATGCGCGTGCTGCCGCGCATCAACGAGGCCGTGAACGAGGAGTGGATCTCGGACAAGACCCGCCACGTCGTCGACGGGTTGCGCACCCAGCGGCTGGACCGGCCCTATATCCGCGAAGCCGGCAAGCTGCGCGCGGCGAGCTGGCAGGAGGCCTTCGCCGCGATCGCCGCCAAGGTGGCTCGCACCGACGGCAAGCGGATCGGCGCAATCGCCGGCGATCTTTCGGGCGTCGAAGAGATGTTCGCGCTGAAGGATCTGCTGGCCAGGTTTGGCTCGGCCAATCTGGCGGTGCAGGGCGGGGACGCCTTCGATCCCGCGCTCGGCCGCGGCTCCTACATCTTCAATCCGACGCTGGTCGGTGTGGAGCAGGCCGATGCGCTGCTCATCATCGGCGCCAATCCGCGCAAGGAAGCGGCGGTGTTCAACGCCCGCATCCGGAAGCGCTGGCGCGCCGGCGGCTTCAAGGTCGGCGTGATCGGCGCCAAGGCCGACATGACCTATGACTACGATTATCTCGGCGCTGGCAGCGAGACGCTCAGCGAGCTCGCGGCCGGCAAGCACTCCTTCATGGACGTGTTGAAGAACGCCAAGAAGCCGATCATCCTGGTCGGCGCGGGCGCGGCGTCGCGTCACGACGGCGCCGCCATTCTCGCAAGCGCGGCCAAGCTCGCGCTCGATGTCGGCGCGGTGAAGGACGGCTGGAACGGCTTTGGCGTGCTGCACGAGACCGCCTCGCGCGTCGGTGCGCTCGATATCGGCTTCGTCGCAGGTCCCGGCGGGCTGAACGCCGCGCAGATGACGACCTTCGGCACGCTGGACTTGCTGTTCCTGCTCGGCGCCGATGAGATCAAGGCGCCGGACGGCACCTTCGTCGTCTATATCGGTACCCATGGCGACCGCGGTGCGCACCGCGCCGATGTGATCCTGCCGGCAGCCGCCTATACCGAGAAGTCGGCGATCTACGTCAACACCGAAGGCCGCGTGCAGATGACCGGCCGCGCCGCGTTCCCGCCGGGCGAAGCTCGCGAGGACTGGGCGATCGTGCGCGCACTGTCGGAAGCGCTCGGCAAGAAGCTCGGCTATGACTCGCTTTCGGCCCTGCGCCAGGTGATCTTCAAGGCGGTCCCGCATCTGATCCGTCTCGACCAGATCGAGGCCGGCTCCGCCGACCAGATCAAGAAGCTGGCGGGGAAGGGCGGCACGACGGAGAAGGCGCCGTTCAAGCCGCTCGTCGAGGACTTCTATTTGACCAACCCAATCGCGCGTGCGTCTGCCGTGATGGCGGAATGCTCGCGGCTTGCCTCCGGGCAGATGCTGACCGCAGCGGAGTGAGCCGATGGAATTCTTCGAGAGCGCATTCTGGACCGGTTTCCTCTGGCCGCTGATCATCATGATCGCGGAGAGCGTGCTGGTGCTCGTCGTCTTGCTGGTCGCGATCGCCTACATCCTGCTCGCCGACCGCAAGATCTGGGCGGCGGTGCAGATCCGTCGCGGCCCGAACGTGGTCGGGCCCTGGGGCCTGTTCCAGTCCTTCGCCGACCTGCTGAAGTTCGTGCTGAAGGAGCCGATCATTCCGGCCAGCGCCAACAAGGGCGTGTTCCTGCTGGCGCCGCTGGTGTCCTGCGTGCTCGCGCTCGCGGCCTGGGCGGTGATCCCGACCAATCTCGGCTGGGTGATCTCCGACATCAACGTCGGCGTCCTCTTCATCTTCGCGATCTCGTCGCTGTCGATCTACGGCATCATCATGGCCGGCTGGTCGTCGAACTCGAAATACCCGTTCCTGGCCGCGCTGCGCTCGGCTGCGCAGATGGTGTCCTATGAAGTCTCGATCGGCTTCGTCATCATCACTGTGCTGCTCTGCGCCGGCACGCTGAACCTCTCGGCCGTCGTCGAAGCGCAGCATATCCGCGGCCTTGCCAGCCTGATCGGGCTGCCGCAGCTCACCATCCTGAACTGGTATGTGTGGCCGCTGTTCCCGATGTTCGTGGTGTTCTACGTCTCGGCGCTGGCGGAAACCAACCGTCCGCCGTTCGACCTGGTCGAAGCGGAATCCGAGCTCGTCGCCGGCTTCATGGTCGAATACGGCTCGACGCCGTATCTGCTGTTCATGCTCGGCGAGTATGTCGCGATCGTCACGATGTGCGCGCTGGCGACGATCCTGTTCCTCGGAGGCTGGCTGCCGCCGGTGGACCTGCCGCCCTTCAACTGGGTGCCGGGGATCATCTGGTTTTCGCTCAAAGTGTTCTTCATGTTCTTCCTGTTCGCGATGGCAAAGGCGATCGTGCCGCGCTACCGCTACGACCAATTGATGCGCCTCGGCTGGAAGGTGTTCCTGCCGTTGTCGCTGGCGATGGTGGTGGTGGTGGCCGGCGTGCTGCATTTCGCCGGCATCGCGCCGAAGTGAGGGCCGTCATGGGTATCAACATCAACGCCACTGCGCGCTCGCTCCTGCTGTCGGAATTCGTCTCGGCGTTCTTCCTCGCCATGCGCTATTTCTTCCAGCCGAAGCCGACGCTGAACTATCCGTTCGAGAAGGGCCCGATCTCGCCACGCTTCCGCGGCGAGCATGCGCTGCGCCGCTATCCCAACGGCGAAGAGCGCTGCATCGCCTGCAAGCTGTGCGAAGCGATTTGCCCGGCGCAGGCCATCACCATCGAGGCCGGCCCCCGCCGCAACGACGGCACCCGCCGCACCGTGCGCTACGACATCGACATGGTGAAGTGCATCTATTGCGGCCTCTGCCAGGAGGCTTGCCCGGTCGACGCCATCGTCGAAGGCCCGAACTTCGAATTCGCGACCGAGACCCGCGAGGAACTGTTCTATGACAAGGCCAAGCTGCTCGCCAATGGCGACCGGTGGGAACGCGAGATCGCGAAGGCGATCGAGCTCGACGCGCCTTACCGGTGAGATGAGAGCATGATCCTTCCCGCGCTGTTCTTCTATCTCTTCGCCGGCGTCTGCGTCGCCTCGGCGGTGATGGTGATTGTCTCGCGCAATCCCGTGCACTCCGTGCTGTACCTGATCCTGGCCTTCGTCAACGCCTCCGGCCTGTTCGTGCTGATGGGCGCCGAATTCCTGGCGATGATCCTGATCGTCGTCTATGTCGGTGCGGTCGCGGTGCTGTTCCTGTTCGTGATCATGATGCTCGATGTCGACTTCCTTGAGCTGCGCGAGGGCTTCATCGAGTACCTGCCGGTTGGGCTGGTGATCGGCGGCATCTTCCTGTTCGAGCTGCTGCTCACCGTCGGCTTCTGGGTCATCAATCCCGGCGTCGCCAGGACGATCACGGCGGCGATCCCGACCAATGTCAGCAACACCGAAGCGCTCGGCCTCGTGCTTTATACGAGGTACATCCACTACTTCCAGCTCTCGGGCATGGTGCTGCTGGTCGCGATGATCGGCGCCATCGTGCTGACGCTGCGCCACAAGGCGAACGTGAAGCGGCAGGACATCAACGTTCAGAACGCACGCACGCCGGAGATGGCGATGGCGATGCGCAAGGTGGCGTCGGGGCAGGGGCTCTCGGACGCCGATGCGGCGGAGTGGGTGAAATGACGATCGGGCTCGGACACTATCTGGCGGTCGGCGCGATCCTGTTCACGCTCGGCATCCTCGGCATCTTCCTGAACCGCAAGAACATCATCGTCATCCTGATGTCGATCGAACTGATCCTGCTCTCGGTCAACATCAATCTGGTGGCATTCTCGACCTTCCTCGGCGACATCGTCGGCCAGGTCTTCGCGCTGCTGGTCTTGACCGTTGCGGCTGCTGAAGCCGCGATCGGTCTCGCCATCCTGGTGGTCTATTTCCGCAACCGCGGCTCGATCGCGGTTGAGGACGTCAATCTGATGAAGGGTTAACCCGGCTATGGTCCAGGCAATCGTTTTTCTGCCGCTGCTGGGCGCCATTCTGGCCGGCCTGATCGCGCTGTTCGGCGCGCATGCCCGCAACCCCTCGGGCGACACCGTCGAGCATCACGACGATCACGGTCACGGCGACGCCCATGCGACGGCCGCCCATGATGATCATGGCCACGACGATCACGCGCACGACGACCACGGCCCGGTCGAGCCGGCTGCGGCGGGCTCGCGCGGGGCGGAGCTGATCACGACCGCGCTCTTGTTCGTGTCCGCGGCGCTGTCCTGGATGACGCTGGTTGACGTCGGCTTCATGCACCACGACGCCCGGATCCAGCTGCTGCCGTGGATCTTCTCCGGCGACCTCCAAGTCTGGTGGGCGCTGCGGGTCGACACGCTCACGGCCGTGATGCTGGTGGTGGTGACCACCGTGTCCTCGCTCGTGCACCTCTATTCCATAGGCTACATGGATGAGGACCCGTACCGGCCCCGCTTCTTCGGTTATCTCTCGCTGTTCACTTTCGCCATGCTGATGCTGGTGACGGCGGACAACCTCGTGCAGCTATTTTTCGGCTGGGAAGGCGTGGGTCTCGCCAGCTACCTCCTGATCGGCTTCTGGTACCAGAAGCCGTCGGCGAACGCGGCGGCGATCAAGGCCTTCGTGGTCAACCGCGTCGGCGATTTCGGTTTCGCGCTCGGCATCTTTGCGATCTTCGCACTCGTCGGCTCGACCGATTTCGAGACGATCTTCCATGCAGCCCCCGGCCTGACCGGCAAGACCATCGACTTCCTCGGCTGGCACGCGGATGCCCTGACGGTGACCTGCCTGCTGCTGTTCATGGGCGCGATGGGCAAGTCGGCGCAGTTCCTGCTGCACACCTGGTTGCCGGATGCGATGGAAGGCCCGACCCCGGTCTCGGCACTGATCCACGCCGCGACCATGGTCACCGCCGGCGTGTTCATGGTGGCGCGCCTGTCGCCGCTGTTCGAACTTGCACCGAATGCGCAGGCCGTCGTGATGTTCTTCGGCGCGACCACCGCGTTCTTCGCCGCGACCATCGGCCTCGTCCAGAACGACATCAAGCGCATCGTGGCGTACTCGACCTGTTCGCAGCTCGGCTACATGTTCGTGGCGATGGGGGCAGGGGCCTATTCGGTCGGCATGTTCCATCTGTTCACCCACGCCTTCTTCAAGGCGCTGCTGTTCTTGGGCTCCGGCTCGGTGATCTACGCGATGCACCACGAGCAGGACATCCGCAACATGGGCGGCCTGTGGCGCAAGATCCCGTACACCTATGCGGTGATGGTGGTCGGCACGCTGGCGCTCACGGGCTTCCCGCTCACGGCCGGTTATTTCTCCAAGGACGCGATTATCGAGTCCGCCTACGCCTCGCAGAATCCGTTTGCGATCTACGGCTTCCTGATGACGGTGATCGCGGCCGGCCTGACCTCGTTCTATTCGTGGCGCCTCATCTTCAAGACCTTCCACGGCGAGCCGCATGACGAGCATCACTATGAGGCGGCGCATGAGGCCCCGATCTGGATGCTGATCCCGATCGGCGTTCTCGCGGTCGGTTCGATCGTCGCGGGCTTTCCGTTCAAGGAATTGTTCGCCGGCCACGGCATCGAGGAGTTCTTCCGCGAGTCCGTGAAGATGAACCCGCACATCATCGAGGAGATGCACCACATCCCCGAGACCATCGCGTTCCTGCCCACGGTGATGATGGTGCTGGGCTTCCTGGTGTCGTACCTGTTCTACATCCGCCGGCCGTATCTGCCGGTTGAACTCGCCAACACCCAGCCGGGGCTGTACCAGTTCCTGCTCAACAAATGGTACTTCGATGAGCTCTACGACTTCATCTTCGTCCGTCCGGCGAAGTGGATCGGCTATCAGCTCTGGAAGAAGGGCGATGGCTTCATCATCGACGGGCTCGGTCCCGACGGCATCTCGGCCCGCGTGCTGGACGTTACCCGCAACGTCGTGAAGATCCAGACCGGCTATCTCTATCACTACGCGTTCGCCATGCTGATCGGTGCCGCTGGCCTGATCACCTGGTTCATGTTCGGCTTTGGAGGCCAGTAAATGACGACCTGGCCCATCCTATCGGTCACGACGTTCCTGCCGCTGGTCGGTGCGCTGATCGTCTATCTCAGCCGCGGCGATGACGAGGCCGCCCGGCGCAACTCGCGCTGGATCGCGCTGTGGACCACGCTGATCACCTTCGCGGTGTCGGTGCTCCTGGTGCTGCGCTTCGATCCGTCGGTCGCCGATTTCCAGTTCGTCGAGAAGGCGTCGTGGCTCGCCACCGGCATCACCTATCACATGGGTGTCGACGGCATTTCGCTGCCCTTCGTGATCCTGACCACCGCCTTGATGCCGTTCTGCATCATCGCGAGCTGGAAGTCGGTCACGAGCCGAGTGCGCGAATACATGATGGCGTTCCTGATCCTGGAAACGCTGATGATCGGCACCTTCTCGGCGCTCGATCTCGTGCTGTTCTATCTGTTCTTCGAGGGCGGCCTGATCCCGATGTTCCTGATCATCGGGGTTTGGGGCGGCCCGCGCCGAGTCTACGCGTCCTTCAAGTTCTTCCTCTACACGCTGCTCGGCTCGGTGCTGATGCTGCTCGCCATCATGGCGCTGTACTGGAACGCTAGCACCACCGACATCCCGACCCTGATGCACACGGCCGTGCCGCGCAGCTTGCAGACCTGGGCGTGGCTCGCCTTCTTCGCGTCCTTTGCGGTGAAGATGCCGATGTGGCCGGTGCACACCTGGCTCCCCGACGCGCACGTCGAGGCGCCGACCGCGGGCTCGGTGGTCCTGGCCGCGATCCTGCTGAAGATGGGCGGCTACGGCTTCCTGCGCTTCTCGCTGCCGATGTTCCCGCTGGCCTCGCATGATTTCGCGCCGCTGGTCTTCGTGCTCTCGGCCATCGCCATCATCTACACCTCGCTGGTGGCCTTGATGCAGGAGGACATGAAGAAGCTGATCGCATACTCCTCGGTCGCGCATATGGGCTTCGTCACCATGGGCATCTTCGCTGGCACCATGCAGGGCGTCTCCGGCGGCGTGTTCCAGATGATCTCTCACGGCATCGTCTCCGGCGCGCTGTTCCTTTGCGTCGGCGTGGTCTACGACCGCATGCACACCCGCGAGATCGCGGCCTATGGCGGCCTCGTCAACCGGATGCCGCTCTACGCGCTGACCTTCATGGTCTTCACCATGGCCAATGTCGGTCTGCCCGGCACCTCCGGCTTCGTCGGCGAGTTCATGACGCTGCTTGGCACCTTCAAGGTCTCGATCCCGACCGCGTTCTTCGCCACCTTCGGCGTGATCCTGTCGGCCTGCTACGCGCTCTGGCTTTACCGCAAGGTCGTGTTCGGGGCGCTGGTGAAGCCGTCGCTGATGAGCATGAAAGATCTCACCTTCCGGGAGTGCCTGACGCTGTTCCCGCTGATCGCACTGACGATCCTGTTCGGCGTCTATCCGAAGCCGGTGCTCGATATGTCGGCGGCCTCGGTCCAGCAACTCGTCAACAATTACAACACCGCTGTGACGGCTGTGAAGGCCGCCGCACTGCTCCAGTGACCGGGCAGGTCAGGATATCGCCATGAGCTTTGAGACTGCAGGATATCAACTGGCGCCGGTGCTGCCCGAGCTCGTGCTCGCGGTCGGCGCCATGGCACTGCTGATGCTGGGAGCCTATCGCGGGCAGGGGACGACCAAGACGGTCACGACGCTTGCGGTCCTGCTCCTGATCGTGGTCGGCGTGCTCGAATACATGCTGCCTGCGGGCAAGCAGGTGACCTTCGGCGGCAGCTTCATCGTCGACGACTTTGCGCGCTTCATGAAGATCCTGGCGCTGATCGGCTCGGCGGTGACGCTGGTGCTGTCGACCGAGTTCCTGTCCGACCCGTCCCGCCGCATCTTCGAATACGCGATCCTGGTGCTGCTCTCGACGCTCGGCATGATGGTGCTGATCTCGGCCGGTGACCTGATCTCGCTCTATCTGGGCCTGGAACTGATGTCGCTCGCGCTCTACGTCGTGGCGACCTCGAACCGCGACAACGCGAAGTCGACCGAAGCCGGGCTGAAGTATTTCGTGCTGGGCGCGCTGTCCTCAGGCATGCTGCTCTACGGCGCCTCGCTGATCTACGGCTTCACCGGCACGGTCACCTTCACCGGCATCGCGGCAACCGCGACGGCCGCCAATGTCGGCCTGGTGTTCGGCCTCGTCTTCCTGCTCGCAGGCCTCTGCTTCAAGGTCTCGGCCGTGCCGTTCCACATGTGGACGCCGGACGTCTATGAGGGCGCGCCGACGCCGGTCACCGCCTTCTTCGCATCGGCGCCGAAGGTCGCCGCGCTCGCCGTCTTCACCCGTGTCACGCTGACCGCATTCCCCGGTATCGTCTCGCAGTGGCAGCAGATCCTGGTGTTCGTGGCGATTGCCTCGATGGTGCTCGGCTCCTTTGCCGCGATCGGCCAGAGCAACATCAAGCGCCTGATGGCCTATTCCTCGATCGGCCATATGGGCTTTGCGCTGGTCGGCCTCGCCGCCGGCACGGTCGAGGGCGCACAGGGCGTGCTGATGTACATCGTGATCTATGTCGCGATGACGCTCGGCTCGTTCTCGATCATCCTTGCGATGAAGCGCAACGGCCAGGCCGTCGAGCAGATCAGTGATTTCGCGGGCCTCTCGCGCACCAATCCGCTGCTCGCCTTCATGTTCGCGATGCTGCTGTTCTCGCTCGCCGGCATTCCGCCGCTCGCCGGCTTCTTTGCCAAATGGTACGTCTTCGTCGCGGCCATCAAGGCCAATTTGTTCACGCTGGCGGTGATCGGCGTGCTCTCCAGCGTGGTGGGCGCCTACTACTATCTGACCATCGTCAAGACGATGTATTTCGACGAGCCGGCCGGCCAGGTCGATCCGGTGCGCGTCGAGGTGAAGACGGTGCTGGCGGTGGCGGGCCTGTTCAACATCCTGTTTGCGCTGTTCGCGGGCCCGGTGGTGAGTGTCGCCTCCGCCGCTGCCAAGTCGCTGTTTTAGGATGGGGTTCGCGCTCGGTCCTCGCGCCTTGTCGGCGGGCTACAAGCTCGCAGCTTCTGAACGGACCGGCTCGACCAATACCGACGCGATCGAAAGCGCGCGCGCCGGCGAACGCGGTCCGACCTGGTTCGTGACATCCGAGCAGACCGCCGGCCGCGGCCGGCGCCAGCGCGCTTGGATCTCGCCGCGTGGCAATCTGGCGGCCAGCGTGCTCGAGGTCGTCGACGTGGCCCCTGCGGTTGCCGCCACGATCGGTTTTGCAGCGGGGCTGGCGGAGGAAGCCGCCCTTGAGAAGGTCAGCCTCGAGGCCGCGCTGCGGCTTGGCCCTGACAGGCCCCGATACGCCCTGAAATGGCCGAATGACGTCTTGGCCAACGGCAGGAAGCTGGTCGGCATTGGGCTGGAGGCCGAAGCCGTCGGCGACCGCCTCGCCGTCGTCGTCGGTATCGGCACCAACGTCGTGGTGGCTCCGGAGGGCACGCCGACGCCCGCGGTGTCCCTCGCAGCCCTTGGCGTCCAGATCAGCGCGGAGGAGCTGTTCTCGGCGCTCTCCGATACCTGGGTGGAGTTCCGCGGCATCTGGGACAACGGCCGCGGCTTTGCCGAAATCCGCAGGCTGTGGCTCGAGCGCGCGGCTGGCCTCGGCGAGCGGGTCGCGATCAACACGGGAACGATGACGCTCGAAGGCATTTTCGACACGATCGACGACACCGGTTGCCTGATCGTCCGCACCACTGACGGCCGACGCCTGCCGGTGGCGGCCGGCGAGGTGTTCTTTGGCTCGGCCGCCTCCGTGGGAGCTGCGTGATGGCGAAACCTGACGAACTGGTGTTTGCCCCGCTCGGCGGCGTCGGCGAGATCGGCATGAACCTGTCGATCTACGGGCTTGGCAACCGCCAGCAGCGCGCCTGGCTCGCGATCGATCTTGGCGTCTCCTTCGGCGACGAGGAGCATCTGCCGGGCATCGACCTGATCATGCCCGACATCAGCTTCCTGGAGAAGGAACGCAAGAACCTGATGGGGCTGGTGCTGACCCATGCCCATGAGGACCATTTTGGCGCCATCATCGACCTCTGGCCGAAGCTGAAATGCCCAATCTATGCGACCCAGTTCAGCGCCGCGCTGTTCGAGGCCAAATGCGCTGCCGAGCGCAACGCACCGAAGATCCCGGTGACGGTGGTGCCGTCGGGCGGGCGCGTCGATATCGGCCCGTTCAACGTCGAGTTCATCCCGGTCGCGCATTCGATTCCGGAATCGCATGCGCTGGCGATCCACACCGAGATCGGCACGGTGCTGCACACCGGCGACTGGAAGATCGACCCGACCCCGATCATCGGTCGCCCGACCGACGAAAAGCGGCTGCGCGAACTGGGCGAGGAGGGCGTGCTCGCCCTGATCGGCGATTCCACCAACGCGGTGCGCGACGGCCGCTCGCCCTCCGAAGCCGAGGTCGCCAGGACCATTGCCGGGCTGGTCAAGGCCGCCAAGGGGCGCGTCGCGGTGACCACCTTCGCCTCCAACGTCGCGCGCATCAAGGCGGTGGCGGATGCCGCCAAGGCCGCCGATCGCGAAATCGTCGTGGTCGGCCGCGCCATGGAGCGCGTGTCGCAGGTCGCGCGCGAGACCGGCTATCTCGACGGCGTGCAAAGCTTCCGCTCGACCGACGTCTACGGCCATCTGCCGCAGGACAAGGTGCTGGCGCTCTGCACCGGCAGCCAGGGCGAGGCCCGCGCAGCACTGGCGCGCATCGCCAATGACGACCATCCCGAGATCACGCTCAACCGCGGCGACTGCGTGATTTTTTCCTCGCGTACCATTCCCGGTAACGAGAAGGCCGTCGGCTCGATCATCAACAATCTGGTGCTTCAGGGCGTCGAGGTCATCACCGACCGCGACCATCTGGTCCACGTCTCCGGCCATCCTCGCCGCGACGAGTTGCGCGACATGATCGGCTGGGTCAGGCCGCAGCTTCTGATCCCCGTCCATGGTGAGGCCCTGCACCTGCACGAGCACGCCAAGCTCGCGCGCGCCGCCGGCGTGCCGCGCGTGCTGGTCGTCCGCAATGGCGATCTCGTCAAGCTTGGCCCCGGCGATCCCGGAATCGTCGGCCAGGTGCCGGCGGGCCGTCTCTACAAGGACGGCACGATCCTGGAGGACTCCAAATCCCGCGCGGTGGCCGAGCGGCGCCGGATGGCGTTTTCGGGCTGCGCCTTCGTCGCCGTCGCCATGACGGAGCAGGGCGAGCTTGCCGACGATCCCGAGGTCGATCTCGTCGGAATCCCCGAGAAGAACCGGGCCGGCGAGCCCTTCGACGATCTCGTCTTCGACGCCGTGGTCTCCACCATCGAGGGCCTGCCGAAGGCGCGCCGCCGCGATGCGGATGCCCTGGCTGAGTCGGTGCGGCGCGCTGTCCGGGCGGTGATCAACGAACATTGGGGTAAAAAGCCCCCCTGTCTGGTACACGTCCTGACAGTGTAACTGTGTAGGCATGATCGCTCGGAAAGCCGCTTCACGCGCTTTCCGGATCGTGCACTGAGGGAGAGAACCATGTTGGGCCGGCTCAACCATGTCGCGATCGCGACCAAGGACGCCGTCAAGGCCGCAAAAATCTACGGAGCAGCCTTCGGGGCGCAGATCTCGGAGGCCGTCGCGCTGCCCGAGCATGGCGTCACCACCGTGTTCGCGACGCTGCCCAACACCAAGATCGAGTTCATCGAGCCGCTCGGTGAGGCCTCGCCGATCGCGAAATTCCTCGAACGCAATGCCGACGGCGGCATCCACCATATCTGCTACGAGGTCGTCGACATCATCGTCTCGCGCGATACCCTGGTGAAGGAGGGCGCCCGGGTGCTCGGCGACGGCGTGCCGAAGATCGGCGCCCACGGCAAGCCGGTGCTGTTCCTGCATCCGAAGGATTTTTCGGGCGCGCTGGTCGAAATCGAGCAGGCGTAGGGCCGGACCATGGCCTATCAAATCTCGACCGGGCTCGCGATCTACTTCGTGATCTGGTGGATCGCGCTGTTTTTGACGTTGCCGTTCGGCATACGCAGCCAGC
The DNA here is from genome assembly GCF_040548375.1 of Bradyrhizobium sp. F1.4.3. Lineage (NCBI taxonomy): Bacteria > Pseudomonadati > Pseudomonadota > Alphaproteobacteria > Hyphomicrobiales > Nitrobacteraceae > Bradyrhizobium > Bradyrhizobium sp. F1.4.3. The sequence goes on along the minus strand of NZ_JBEPRN010000001.1, from coordinate 596,759 downwards.
ATGAAGACGGTGCTGGTGCGCCCGGCACCGATCCCGGCGCACCGATCCTGACCGGCATGCGGCGCAAACTGATCTGGACTACGATCATCTCGGCGGTCATCTTTGCCCTCGGTTTGGCGGCCTATCACGCCGGCTATCTACAGGTCGAACGCTTGTCGAAATTGATGGGAATGCCGTTCTAGATTTCTCGGCTGGAATTTCCGGTTGCGTGGTTGTTTGGGGGGAACGAATGACTTTTCAGAGGATAGTCATTGCGCTCTTGGTGCTGATCGTCGCCGGCCTCGGCGGCATCGGCTATTTTGAGTGGAAGATGGCCGTGCAGGTGCGGACGCTGAAGGCGTTCGTCGAGGGCTATGTCTTCAACGAGGCGGTGATGGCTTGCGAGCGGACGCAGAGCTCGACGCCGTTCAAGTGGAACGGGGGCAAGAGCACCTCGGTGATCGGGCTGAACTCGGTCAAGCTCGACAAATACACCGTCAGCGCCAGCTACACGCTGGTGGCGGACAGCGTCTATTGCGATTACGATCCGATCAAAAGAAAGGCCGAGATCGGCTCGAGCTTCCTGGAGCGGGAGTAACGATCCGGCCATGCCAAGCATGGGATGGGATCATCATGGCGCAGGGGAAGGCGGGGGACTACCGGATTCTGCATGAGGCGGCCTTGCGGGACTATCTCGCGGGCCTGCCGGATATCGCAGCGCTGCTCGGCGCCGAGCCGGTGTCCTGGTCGATCACCGAGGTCGGCGACGGCAATCTCAATCTCGTCTTCATCGTCAAGGGTGACCGTGGCGGCATCGCCGTGAAGCAGGCGCTGCCTTATGTCCGCCTCGTCGGCGAGAGCTGGCCGCTGCCGCTGTCGCGGGCTCACTACGAATATCTCGCCCTGTCCCGGCAGGCCCAGCTCGCGCCCGGCCTGGTGCCGACGCTGCTGCATCACAACGAGACGCTGGCGCTGACGGTGATGGAGCTGCTCGAGCCCCACATCATCATGCGCAAGGGGCTGGTCGCCGGCACCCAATATCCGCGCTTCGTCGACGACATCACCACCTTCATGGCGCGGACGCTGTTCTTTACCTCCGACCTCGCGCTTTCTGCCGCCGAGAAGAAGGAGGCCATCGCGGCCTTCGCCGGCAACCATGCGCTGTGCAAGATCACCGAGGATCTGATCTTCACCGATCCCTACCGTATCGCCGTGCAGAACCGCTGGACTGTGCCGTACCTCAACCAGTTCGCCGCGAGCCTGCGCGGGGACATGAACCTGCACGTCGCCGTCTCCCGACTGAAGCTCAAATTCATGGCGAGCCCGGAAGCGCTGATCCATGGCGACCTGCACACCGGTTCGATCATGGTGACGGACGATCAGACACGCGTGATCGATCCCGAATTTGCCTTCTATGGCCCGATGGGGTTTGACGTCGGCGCGGTCATCGCGAATCTCCTGATGGCGTATTTTGCATCGGCGGGTCATGAGCGTTCGCCTGACGAGCGGCGTGCGTTCGAGGCCTGGGTGCTCGGGACGGTCGAGCAGGTCTGGAACGAGTTCGCGCGAAAGTTCCTTGATCTGTGGCGGGCTGATGCCAGGGGCGATGCGTATCCGGCCACGCTCTTTGCCGGTGAGACGGGAAGTGCGCGGCTGGAAGCCGAGCGGAAGGCCTATATGCAGCGGCTGTTCGGCGACGCCGTCGGCTTTGCCGGAGCCAAGATCAACCGCCGCATCTTCGGTCTCGCCCACAACATTGATTTCGAGCTGGTCGAGGACCCGCGCAAGCGGGCGGTGAGCGAGGCGCGAAGCGTCGGGTTGGCCCGCGCCCTGATGGTGGATACGGCAGAATTTCCCGACATCGCCAGCGTCACGACAGCCGCCCGTGAGCTGCGCACCTGGATGCCTGAGTTTGCGACCGGTTAGAGCGAGTATTGATAAATCGGGGCTCCCGCACGCCACGGCTCGCGAGCGGAGGGCGATCTTCCGGAACCGGGATCGACCCTGGCGACCGTCGTTGGTCTCCGGACCAAACGAGGAGCTTGCGCTCGACATGCTGTGAATGGTCAACTCGCCGACCGGAAGGCACCTGCATCGTTGGAGGACAAATGATCTTCAGGACAATGGCGATCGTCGCTGGCTTGGGACTGGCGCTCGCCGGATCAGTGGAGGCCCAGACACCGCGCAAGGGCGGGACCATCCGCATGACGGCGCCCTATGGTTCGAGTTTCACAAGCCTGGACATTCATACGACACAGCGCGCCCAGGACGAGATATTCGCCAAGGGTCTGCACCGGTCGCTCTACATCTGGGATTCCGCGGAAGGAAAGCCGGTTCCGGAACTTGCCAAGGAGGTCATCGTCTCGGGCGGCGGTCTCGTCTACACCTTCAAGCTGCGCGACGACGCCTATTTCCACAATGGCCGCAAGATGACCGCCGACGACGTCATCTGGTCCTACAACCGCATCATGGACGGCAGCAAGGCCTATCCCGGCGCGCGCTATGTCCGCGTGATCGAGGGCGCGGCCGACGTGGAGAAGGGCAAGGCCAAGGAGATTTCCGGCCTGAAGAAGATCGACGACTTCACCCTCGAGATGAAGCTCACCGAGAAGGTCGATCCGGGCTTCTACCTCTTCACCGCGCTGACCTCGATCTATCCCGCCGACGAGGCCACCAAGGAGACCTTTCTCCAGAAACCGATCGGTCTTGGACCCTTCAAATTCGTCGAGCACGTGCCGGGATCGCGCATCGTGCTGGAGCGGTGGGACCGGTTCTACAAGCCCGGCAAGCCCTACGCCGACAAGATGATCGTGTCGATCATGGGCGAGGCCGCGGCACGCGATGTCGCCTTCCGCAACAAGGAGATCGACACCTCGGTGCTGGGACCCGCGCAGTATGTCGCCTATCAGGCCGACCCCGACCTCAAGGGCACCATCGTCGAAGTCGCCGAGGTCTTCACGCGTTACATGGGGATGAACCCCGCCTTCAAGCCGTTCGCCGACAAGCGCGTCCGGCAGGCGATCAACTACGCGATCGATACCGATCTGATCATCAACAAGCTGGTCAAAGGCAAGGCCTATCGTGCCACCAGCTGGCTCCCGTTGACCTCGCCCCTCTACGACAAGACCATGAAGCCCTATGCCTTCGATCCCGCGAAGGCCAAGCAGCTGCTCGCGGACGCCGGCTATCCCAACGGCTTTGAATTCGAATGGACCACCAGCCAGAACGAAAGCTGGGGCCTGCCGATTGTCACGGCCGTCATCCCGATGCTGGACAGGGTGGGTATCAAGGCGAAGGTCAAGCAGGTCGAGGCCGCGGTGCTGTCGGAGGTGGTTCGCAGCGGCGACTACCAGGCCTTCATCTATTCCCAGCAGACCGGCCCGGATCCCCAGGCGGCGCTGAAATGCTTCCACTCTGCGACGCCGCAATCCGCCTGCAACTACATGAACTTCAGGAATGCCGACTTCGACAAGTTGATCGATGAGGCCGGGCAGACCGACGACACCGCAAAGCGCGGCCAGCTGCTGCAGAAGGCCAATGCGCTGCTCTATGAAGAGGCACCGGTCTGGTTCTTCAACTACAACAAGGCGGTCATGGCGGTGCAGCCGTGGCTCAAGGGGATTCAGCTGAACGCCACCGAGCTGACCCATCAGAACGTCGAAGACCTCTGGGTCGACGAGACCTCGCCCGCGAAGTGATACGCGCTCTCGCGCTCCCTCCATCGCGACGAACGATGGAGGGAGAGAGGAAAAATGCCGATGCTTTCCTTCCTGATCCGTCGAATCCTGCAAACCATACCGACCGTGCTCGCCGTCGTGCTGCTGGTCTTTGCGCTGTTCAGTGTCGTGCCGGGCAGCATCGTCTCGACCATGAGCGACGACAGCGATCCGCAGGTCGAGGCGCGCATGAAGAAGCAGCTCGGTCTCGACGAGCCAGTCTACCAGCGCTTCGGCTCCTATATCGCCAAGCTTGCGGCCGGTGATTTCGGGACCTCGTTCCGGACGCGCGAGCCGGTCACGACCATGATCGCCAAACGGGCGTGGCCGACGCTGCAACTGATATTCGCATCCATGGCGTTCGCGATCGTCATCGGCGTGCCGCTCGGTTTCATCGCTGCATTGCGGCCGGGCAGTCTCGTCGACACCGCATCGATGGTCGTGGCGGTGTCGGGCCTTTCAATGGCCAAGTTCTGGCTCGGGCTCCTGTTGATGTACCTGTTTGCGTTGAAACTCGGCTGGCTGCCGAGTTTCGGCTATGGCGATGGGGGCGGCAAATATCTGATCCTGCCGGCCGTGACACTCGGCGTCTCGCCGATGGCGCTGCTGGCCCGGACCACGCGCGCCGCGGTGCTCGAGATCATGACCGCTGATTTCGTCCGCACGGCGCGCTCGAAGGGCATGAGCGAGACCCGGGTCGTGAAATGGCACGTCATGCGCAACGCGCTCGTCCTCATTCTCACGACGGTCGGTCTGCAATTCGGCGCGCTGATGGGGCAGGCGGTGGTCGTCGAGAAATTGTTCTCTTGGCCCGGCATTGGCTCGCTGCTCGTCGACAGTGTCCTCCAGCGCGACATTCCCGCCGTCCAGGGCTCCATTCTCGTGGTGGTGCTGTTCTTTCTCGCGATCAACTTGCTGATCGACGTGCTCTACGGCGTGATCGATCCCAGGATCAGATACGCATGAAGCTCCGCGCCAATCTGGTCATCGGCGGGGCGCTGTTCGCAGTTGCGATCGTCGTCGGCCTGCTCGCGCCTTGGCTGGCGCACACCGATCCTGTCATGGACGCCAATTTGATGAATGCGGAGGAGGCCCCGAGCTGGACCTGGTGGTTCGGGACCGACGGGCAGGGCCGCGACATCTATTCCCGCGTGCTGTACGGCGCGCGCATTTCGCTGACGGTCGGCATCGTCTCGCAGCTCATCAATAGCGTTATCGGCGTGGCACTGGGCCTGAGCGCCGGTTATTTGGGTGGCTGGTGGGATGACGTCGTCAACGGCCTGACCAATCTCATGCTCGCGATCCCCTCCCTGATCTTCGCGCTTGCCATCATGGCGGTGCTTGGACCCGGTCTGACAAGCTTGCTCATCGCGCTCGGGTTGACCAATTGGTCCTTCACGTGCCGGATCGCACGGGCGTCGGCGCTGTCGCTGAGGAGTCAGGGTTATGTGCAGGCTGCAACCGTGCTCGGTTACGGCGATTTGCGCATCATGATCACGCAGCTACTGCCGAACATGCTGGGGCCCATCATCGTCATCGGCACGCTGGGGATGGGCAGCGCGGTCTTGTCCGAAGCCGCATTGTCGTTCCTCGGCCTCGGCGTCCGCCCGCCGTATCCGAGCTGGGGAAGCATGCTGTCGGAGGCCCGCGACCAGATCACGACGGCGCCGTGGCTCTCGGTTTTTCCCGGCCTCGCCATCTTCCTGACCGTGCTCGGCCTCAACCTGCTCGGTGATGGCCTGCGCGACATCCTCGATCCACAATCGCGGAGCCGGCGGACATGACGGGCGCGCCGCTGATCGAAGTCGAGGATTTGCGCATCGATCTTGACCACGGATCCGGCAAGGTTCCTGCCGTGGAGGGTGTTTCGTTCCGCCTCGATCGCGGCGAGACGTTCGGGCTTGTCGGCGAATCCGGCTGCGGCAAGAGCATCACGGCGCTCGCCCTGATCGGCCTGCTGCGGCAGCCGTTGTCGATCGGCGGCGGCGTCATCCGATTTGACGGGCGGGAGATCCAGAACCTCCCAGCCGCCGGACAGCGCGAGCTGCGCGGCAATCGTATCGCCATGATCTTCCAGGAACCGATGACGGCGCTTAATCCGGTCTCACCGGTAGGCCGGCAGATCGCCGAGATGTTCGTGCTGCACAAGGGCAAGAGCTGGCGGGAGGCCAACCAGCTTGCGGTCGAAGCGCTGGCAAGCGTCCGCGTTCCCGCGCCCGAGCGACGCGTGAAGGATTACCCGCACCAGCTTTCCGGCGGGATGCGCCAGCGCGTGATGATCGCCATCGCGCTGGCATGTGGTCCGGATCTTCTGATTGCCGACGAGCCGACGACCGCGCTCGACGTGACCGTGCAGGCGGAAATCATCGAGCTGATGCGGAATTTATGCGCCGAGCGAGGAACGGCCATTTTGATGATCAGCCACGATCTCGGCCTGGTCGCCAACGTCTGTCGCCGCGTGGCCGTCATGTATGCCGGCCGCATCGTCGAGGAGCGCGGCTCGGCCGATATTTTCCGGGCACCCTCGCACCCCTATACGCGCGGCCTGGTCGACTCGTTGCCGCGGCTGGGCAGCCGCGCCGCGCTTGGCCGTACCCGGCTCCAGGAGATCGCGGGCGTCGTCCCGGCCATCACGAATTTCCCGGATGGCTGCCGGTTCAATCCGCGCTGCGCACAGGCGACCGATATCTGCCGGACCATTGTGCCGGAAACGACATGGCTGGAGGCCGGCGGTTTGGTCAGGTGCCACCACCATGCATGAGCCGCAAGACAGATCGGGTCACGGGAGGCCAGGCGACGATGTCATTCTCAGCGTCGAGGATCTCGCGGTTCATTTTCCGCTGGGGGGCGGCCTGCTGGGGCGCGGCAGGCGTCTCTTGCGTGCCGTCGACGGTGTCGATCTCACGCTGAAGCGCGGCGAATGCCTCGGCCTCGTCGGCGAGTCCGGCTCCGGCAAGTCGACGGTGGCACTTTCGATCCTTGGCCTCCTAACGCCGACGCGCGGCCGCATCGTGCTGGACGGGCAGGTTGTGACGGGGCGGCCATCCGGCGATCGAAAGGCGCTGGCCCGCATCGTGCAAATGGTGTTTCAGGATCCCTACGCCTCGCTCAATCCGCGCCAGACCGTTCGTCGCACGCTTGAAGACCCCCTGCGCGTTCATGGCGTGACCGTCGCAAGCGAGATCGAGGATCGGGTTGCCACGATGCTGCGGCATGTCGGCCTGCGGCCCGAACAGGCCGACCGCTACCCGCACGAATTCTCGGGTGGCCAGCGTCAGCGCATCGGCATTGCGCGCGCCCTGATTCTCAATCCCAAGATTGTCATCTGTGACGAGCCCGTATCGGCGCTCGATGTCTCGATCCGCGCCCAGATCATCAATCTGCTGCTGGAATTGAAGGACACGCTCGGCCTTTCCTACATCATGATCAGCCACGACCTCGGCGTCGTCGAACACATGAGCGACCGGGTCGCCGTCATGTATCTCGGCCGCATCGTCGAGAATGGCGACTGGCGTGAAATCTTCGAACGGCCGGCGCACCCGTACACGCAAGCCCTGATCTCAGCCATCCCCGATCCGCTGCGCCATGCACCGCTTGCGACGACAGGGGGAGACCTGCCAAATCCGCTCAATCCGCCGGACGGGTGTGCGTTCAGCCCGCGTTGTCGTTATGCGGAAGCGGTGTGCCGGCGCGAGCCGGGGCCGGCGCTGGAAACGCGTCCTGATGGGCATTCGGTGCGATGCTGGCGGGCGGAGGAGATTGCCGGTCAGGCGGCACTGGCCTCCGAGTGATGCTCTCAACAGTGCTTTGTAGGGCTGTCCATTCGCTTCTGAAGCTCGGTGGAAACGTCGGCCACCTCCGGGCCTTGGCCGCCGAATTCTTGCGGCTTCGCGGTCGCCTCAACTTCCGACGATGCCGACCAGACGAGGGCGGCGGCTTGCCAGCCGGTTCTCGGCCGGCAGGGCGCGCAGCCATTCGCGGAAGCTTATGACCTCGGGGCAATCCGCGGTGCCTTCAGGCGCAATCAGCCAATCACCCAAACCGGATCCCGTATTGACCCGGTCGCAGCGATAGCCCGGATGATGGCCAAGACCGCGGGCGATCAGCAGGTCGACCTTGCCCTCGACCAACTCGTGCAAGCCGGCGGGCTGGAGCACCCGCAAACCGATGTCCGCATGCGCGCTGCGAAACTCCGCCAATTCAAGGCGGCGCAGGTCGAAGCTGGCATGGATTCCCAACTGCAGCAGCACCGCACCTGCCGGTTTCAATTGCGAGGTTGCGTCCGCAATGCGACGAAAACCATCGGATATCCCGGGCAGATAGGCCTGACCCGCCGCGGTCAGGATGAGCTGCTTATGCAGCCGCTCGAACAGGCGTACGCCGAGGCGCGCCTCCAGCGCTTTCACCTGCTGCCCCACGGCGGCGGGCGTTACGTGCAGCTCGTGCGCGGCCAGCTTGAAGCTGAGATGCCGCGCGGCGGCTTCGAATGCGCGGAGCGCGTTGAGTGGAGGAAGCGTGTAGGTCATCGCGCTGTAGTTTGACACTGATGGGCCACGGCCTTGCAATAGATTTTCTAGTGCTTGACCGAAGGAACGATGCTTTGCGCCGACTTGGCGTCCCCGGTTACGTTCGGTTCGCAACGTCCGGAGATCGCATGGCCCGCCGACCAGGCTACTCGTGTTAGAGAGCTGTCCAATGACTGAGAGCATCCATCCCTTTTACGAGTCGCATCGCGGTGCAATGGAGGCCGCCATGCATCATCGCATCGACCTCGCCGAAGCGATGTTGCGCGAGCGCACGCCTCTCTCCAACATTGATGGGATCAGGCAGGAGGTGATGGACGAATTCGAAATCGTGCTCACCCAAATGCCCTATGTCGGAGGCGCGGCAAATCGCATGAGCGATTTTTTCATGCGTCTCATGGGCTTTATGGCCATCAGCCGGGTGCTCCGCCGACACGGGTTGTCGCTGTCGTTGATCGGCGAAATCGAGCGAGAGACCTACAAGGCGCAATTGCTCACCGTGCCCGAAGCCGAACGTCTCGCTTCGGGGCGTCAATTCATGTCGTCAGAAAACCAGACTTTGCTGCGCGAGCAGGCGACAAGAAGCGCTACAAAAAGCCATCAGAAAGAGTTTCCGGAAGATTTCGTCTACGATTTCGTCGCGCCGGGCCCGGGGGACAATTTTGAATTCGGCATCAACTACAAGGCTTGCGGCTTCTGCAAATTCGCGGCTCGCCATGGAGACAAAGAACTCTTGCCGAACATTTGTGGACTTGATTTCGATGCCTACGCAACGCGAGGCATCCGCCTGGAAAGGACACAAACGCTGGCTGGCGGCGCGAGCCACTGCGATTTCCGATTCTCGCGGCTTCCGTCGGACTAGATTGCTCCTCTGCCTCCACATCGCCCTTGCGAGCGCAGCGAAGCAATCCAGAATCCTTCCGCAGTGACAGTCTGGATTGCTTCGCTGCGCTCGCAATGACGGAGCGTGGGGAGCGGTCCTGAGTCCATCGACACGGTGCCATGATGACACCGTGCTCCTGTTTTGCCCGACGAGTCAAACGTCGTCGCGGCAGGCACTCGAGTCACTCCATGCCAAATCTCTCAATGATTTGTACTGTGCATGGGGTTGTTTTCGCGTTTTTGTTTTGAGGACGGTCTACTCCGCCGCCTTCTCCCGCAGCCGCTGCGCATAGACGTTGATGATCAGTGCCGCCAGCAGGATCACGCCGCGGATCAGGATCTTCAAAAAACTGTCGATGTTGACGTGGTCGAGGCCGTTATTCAGAACACCGAGAACGAACAGCCCGACGATGGTGTTACCGATGCCGCCGCGGCCGCCAAACAGGCTGGTGCCGCCGACCACGACGGCAGCGATGGAGTCGAGCAGGTAGGTATCGAACTCGTTCTGCTGCGCGCTGCCGAAATGGGCGACACCGAGCATGCCGCCGATGCCTGAGCACACCGCCGAGATCACCATCACCGCGCCGAGGATGAGCTTGACATTGAGGCCGGAATATTCGGCCGCCTCGCGATTGCCGCCGACCATATAGACGTAGCGGCCGAAGCGCGTGTAGGTCAGCACCAGATGGCCGCCGAGCAGCATGATCGCGGCGACGATGACGATCCAGGGAATGCCGCCGATCGAGCCGGAGCCGAGTGTCGTGATCAGGTCTGGCACCTTGTAGGCGATCTGGCCCCGCACCAGCAGCGCCGAGATGCCGGCGGCGATCTGCATCATGGCGAGCGTCATGATGAAGGAGGGGATGCCGATCACGGTCAGCCCAAGCGCATTGACGAGGCCGAGAGCCGCGCAGAGCAAAATGGCCAGCAGGATCGCCGCAGCGCCGGGAAGGGGGATGTTGGGAATGTTGACGTAGGATTCCTGGAGCGTGAAATAGGCGACTGCGATGCCGGTGACGTTGGCGATGCTGGCAATCGAGAGGTCGATCTCCGCGCAGAGGATCACGAAGGTGAGGCCGACGGCGATGATGCCGGTCACCGACACCTGAGTCAGGATGTTGCCGAGATTGTCGAGCGTCGCGAAGGAGGGGCTCGCAAGGGCGAAGAAGGCCGACAGGAAGATCAGCGTCAGGAACGGTGCGATGTTGCGCATCTGCGAGCGCAGGAAGGGGCGGAGGCCGCTGGCCCCATGCTTGGCCGCTGGAACTGTCTCGCTGCTCGCCATTGGCTTCTCCGTCACGCCGCCTCCAGCAGGCGGTCCTTGCTGACCGGTTCGTTCGCAAATTCCCGCACCACCGCGCCGCGCTTGAGCACGAGGATGCGGTCGGCCAGCGACAGCACCGTTTCCGGCTCGGTCGACAGCACGATGATGGCAAGCCCCTTGGCGCGGAGGTCGCGGACGATGTTGATGACGTCGTTCTTGGCGCCGACATCCATGCCGCGCGTGGGTTCGCAGAGCACGAGCAGCTTCGGCGGGTAGGTCAGCCACTTTGCGAGTGCGACCTTCTGCTGGTTGCCGCCGGAGAGCATGCCGAGGTCGAGGCCGACCACCGGCGGCCTGATCTGCAACTGGTCGACCTGCCGTTTCGCGATATCGCGCTCCTGGGTTGGCTTGAGCAGGAGCGCCGAGATGCGATCCAGAATGCTGATCGAGATGTTCTTGTAGACCGGCTCCTGGAGGAACAGCATCGCCCGTCGGCTCTCCGGCACCAGCGCCACGCCGGCGCGCCGCGCGGCGGCAGTGCTGGCGAAGGTTTTCGGGGTGCCCTCGACGGCGAGGGTGCCGCTGTCCGGCTTGAGCTTGCCGAACAGGATGCGGGACAGTTCCTGCTGGCCGCAGCCCATAAAACCGTAGATGCCGAGCACCTCGCCGGCGCGCGCTTCGAACGAAACGTCCTGAAGGCTGCGGGCCAGCGAAAGCTGATCAGCCTTCAGGACCACCGAGCTGTCGCTCGACCGCGGCAGCATCAAATCGTCGCTGTAGCTGTGCTCGAGCGCTTCGCCGCCGCGGCCGATCATGGCCTCGATCAGCGCGCCCTTGCTGGTTGCTGAGGCTGTGGTTTCGGCGACCTTCCGTCCGTTGCGGAATACGGTGACTGTGTCGGACACCCGCAAGATATCTTCGATGAAATGCGAGATGAAGACGATGCCGGTGCCTTGCTCGCGCAATCGTCGGAGGGTGGAGAAGAGTCGCTCGACCTCCGGCGGGGAGAGGGCGGAGGTCGGCTCGTCCAGGATGACGATGCGGGCGCCGGAGAACAGCACGCGGGCGATCTCGATCAATTGCTGGAGCCCGATCGGGAGATCGCCGAGCCGGCTCATCGGATCGACGTCGATGCCGAAGCGGGCGAGCTGCTCGCCGGCCTCGCGCGCCATGCGCCGCCATTGCACGAGACCGAGCCGGTTGGTCGGCTGATTGCCCAGGAACACGTTTTCCGCGACCGTGAGGTCGGGTGCGACGCTGAGCTCCTGGTGCACCATGGCGATGCCGGCCGCGCGCGCATCGCGGGCCGAGCGGAAATGCGTCTCCTTGCCGTCGATCAGGAAGCGGCCAGAGAATTCGGTGTGCACGCCGGCGATGATCTTCATCAGCGTGCTTTTTCCGGCGCCGTTCTCGCCGACGAGACCGTGGATCTCGCCGGGTGAGAGCGCAAAATCGACACCACGAAGCGCTTCGACACCGCCGAAGCTCTTTGTGATGCCCTGGAGTTCCAGGATAGGCGAACGATCCTCTGGCATGGAGGCTCAGATCAGGAAGTGATCCTGCATCCATTGCATGCCGGCGGCGTTGGCCTTGGTCACGACCGGACCGTCGGTGACGACGTTCTTGGGAATGCCCTGTCCGCTCTTCTCGCCACCCGCCACCGCGGCGACGCCCGCAATGATCGCGCCGCCATGGATGCGGCAGGACGGATTGCGTACGGTTGCGAACATCCGTCCCTCGCTCACCGCCTGGATCGCCGGTGGCATGGCGTCGACGCCGCCGATCAGGATGTTGGTGCGGTTGTGCGCCTTCATGATGTTGGCAGCGGCAAGCGCCATGTCGTCATTGTGGAAGAACGCCGCGTCGATCTGCGGATATTTCGTCAGATAGGTCTCCCAAAGGCGCGCGGTCTTGGAGACGTCCCAGTCGGCCGGCTGGGTGTCGAGCACCTCGATACCAGGGAACTGCTTGACGACCGTGTTGAAGCCCTTGGCACGCCCTTGCGCGCCGGTGTGGCCCAGCGCGCCCTGGGTCATGATGATCTTGCCCTTGCCGCCCATCGCGTTGCACAGCGCCTGCGTCACCGAAGCGCCCATGAACTCGTTGTCGGGCGCGAGGAAGGAGTGGACGTTGATTTGATCGAGAGGAGCAATCAGCGTGTCCATGTCGATCACGGGTGTGCCCGCGTCGATCATCTTCTGCACGGGCTGGGTGAGGGTACCGATGCCGAAGGCCTGGATCGCGACGAAATCCCATTTCTGCGAGGCCATGTTGTCGATCGCGGCGCGCTGCTTCACCGCGTCGAGCTGGCCGTCGAACCAGGTGACTTCGACGTTGAACAGCTTGCCCCAGAATTCAGCGGCCTGCTTGCCCTGCGCGCACCAGGTCGCCTGGAGGCCTGCGTTGGAGAACGCCGCCTTCAGCGGCTTCTCGGATCGTCCGACTTCGGCTGCAAGTGCTGGGTTTATGCCTATGCTGCCGAGCATGGCAGTCGCGGCGCCGGCGGTCGCTGCCGCCTGAAGAAGATCGCGCCTCGTCGTCGAGAAATCTTTCGTGCCGGACATCGCTCGCTCCCATATATTTTATCGTCGGCGCGTCATTGTTTGCGCGACCGATACGGAAAGTGTCTCACAATCGAGGAGATCACGCCACCCAATCTGCAATCGCGCGGGAAATCGTCGTGGGGCGCGTTGGTGCAGCGCAAAGCGTTACGCTGCGATGCCAGCGAACGCGTCGATATCGACGAGCAATGTGTCCCAGGCTTGCGCCATCTCGGGCGACCATTCGTCGCCGAGCAGGTCGCGTAGCGTATCCCTGATGACGGCGAAGAAGCCGATGAACAGCTCGCGCGGCGTGCCATAGGCATCGTGCGAGACGACCTCGCAGGCGATCAGCCGGAAATGTCCGCTGCGCTGACCTGCGAAGTCGAGAATTGCCTCGATCGTCAGCGCGAGCATCGATCCTTTCACGAGCTCGCTGCCTTGCGAGCGGAACATCGTGGGTGTTTCGGGATGCTCATCGAACAGACGTTGGTAAACGAGCGGCGTGAGATCCGCGCAGCGCGCCGCCGCAAGTTCGAGGCTCTGTTCGATCAGATTAGAGGAAGCATTCATCGGCAGAGAGGCCATGCGGACAAAAAAAGAGCGGGGCCCTAGCCCCGCTCAAAATTGTGTCGACCCTATTATCCCCGATTCTAAGATTTGATCTTGATTGGCGGGGCGACGCTGCGTTTTGCGCGCCAGGGGCTCCTCCCGAGACTTGGACCACCAGACTTCGACCTCGCGGCCAGCCTGAGCAAGAGGGATGCTAGATCAACTTTTCTCACTTGTCATCATTTTCGGCAACGATTGTTCAAAATTCGAGCAATTGACGAAATGATCGGATTATTGACCCTGTAAGCGTATGATAAACATAAGAAATCTGTGGATAGGCAGGACGGTTCGACTGCCTCAAATGCCGGACGTCCTCTCCGGATGGGCACCCCCGGCCACAGTTTTCGGGAAGTTTGCGCTGGGCCAGGAAGCCGTTGGAACGGACCTCGACTCGGGGCCGGCCCGGTGTTTAGTTAGCAGACGAACGAATGGTTCGGCGGATGCGCGCACGGCTGCAAAAATTCCTACCCATCGTCCTGCTCGCGCTGGTGATGCAGGTGCTGGCGCCGATAGCCGCCTGCTGGGCGGCCGGCCAGGCCGTTGCCGATCCGCTCCAAAACGCGGTCATCTGCCACAGCACTGATCCGTCGGGCGCTGGCGCGGAGGGTCAGACCGGTGTGCCAGCTGCACATGCCGGAAGCTGTTCGATCTGTTGCCTGGCGCAGGTCAGCGCGTCGCTCGATTCGCCGCAGGCGACGTTCTCCACGCCATTCCGACTCGCCGAGCGCGTGGTCTGGCGCGACGCTGGCGCCGCCATGGTCAGCTCGCGCGGCGGCTCCAACGCGCAGGCGCGCGCACCACCGCAGGCGACGTGAGCTTCGCGGCCAAACCGGCCGCTGAACGGGCACGTCAATCTGCGGAGACCTTTCATGTCGATCTCTCACATGCGTGCGGGCCTTTGGGGCACCGCGATTGCGCTTATTCCTCTTTCCGGCGGCGTAGCCCACGAAATCGTTGGCAACCGCTTCTTCCCGGCAACGCTCGGCATCGATGATCCCGGCGTCAACGACGAGCTGTCGCTTCCCACGGTCGACAGCTTCAAGACGGGCGACATTCCTCCTGTCCGTCAACGCGACGTATCGGGTGAGTTCTCCAAGCGTATCACCGAGGATTTCGCGGTGTCGTTTGGCACGACTTACACCTTCCTTGGGCCGATCGATCGGACGGTTCCCGGAGCCAATGGATTCCAGAATCTGGATACGACGTTCAAATATCGCGTGTTCAAGAACCCCGAGCATGAGTTCGTGATGTCGGTGGGCTTGAGCGTGGAATGGGGCGGTACGGGCGCAAAGAGCGTCGGTGCGGACCCGTTCAATACCTACACGCCGACGATTTATTTCGGCAAAGGCCTTGGTGATCTTCCTGATACGTTCTCGTGGTTGCGGCCGGTGGCGATCACGGGCCAGGTCGGCTACGCGATCCCGGGCAGGAATTTTTCGACCAGTGTCGGGATTGATCCGGATACGGGCGAACTGACTGCGGACACCGAATTCCATGCGCGCGTGCTGAACTGGGGCGGCACCATTCAATACAGCATGCCCTATCTGAAATCCTCGGTCGTTGATCTCGGGCTCCCGGAGTTCATCAATCATTTGATCCCGCTCGTCGAAGCCAACCTGCAGACGCCGGTGGCAAACACGCTGACCTCAGGCACGACGACGACGGGGACGATCAATCCCGGTGTCATCTGGGTCGGCAACACGTTTCAAGTCGCCGTCGAGGCGCTGATTCCGATCAACCGACAAAGTGGCACCAATGTCGGCTTTATCGCCCAATTGCATTTGTATCTGGACGACATCGACCCGCGTGGCATCGGCAAGCCCATTTTCGGCGGCGCTGTCCAGCCCGCAAGCCCCTTTGCAAGGAATTGAGCGATGCGAGGTTCCCTGAGTTCGATCTTGCTCCTCCTGGCGTCGCTGATGGCCGGCGAAGCGAGCGCACACGCATTTCTCGACCATGCGGAGCCGCGCGTCGGCAACAAGGTCGCGAGCCCTCCGCGCGAGGTGACGCTCTGGTTCACCCAGAAGCTGGAAGCGGCGTTCAGTTCGATATCCGTCACAGGTCCCTCCGGGCAGCGCGTGGATGCCGGCAAGGCGCGCGTCAGCGGCAACCAGATGTCGGTCTCGCTGAAATCGGGCGGCACTGGTACCTTCCACGTGAACTGGCGCGTGCTCTCCGTTGATACCCATACGACCGACGGGAGCTTCACCTTCCAGGTCGGTCCATGAGGACTTGACCGCCGATGGACTGGTCTGCAGCAGAGGCGCCGTTGGTAGCGACGCGCGCGGTGCACTTCGCGGCGACCGCGATCACGGTTGGAGATGTCGTCTTTCGGACCGCCATCGCTGCGCCGGCCCTGCGCCCGGAAGCGACCGTGCCAACTCCGTTCGCGACGCCGACCCTGCGGGTCTCATGGATCGGCCTCGCCGTTGCCGTGATCTCTGGCGGGATCTGGCTGTTGCTTCAGGCCGTGTCGATGAGCGGGATGCCGCTCGAAGCGTTGACCGCGGATGTGCTCTCGACGGTGATCAACGAAACACAGTTCGGCCAGGTGACAACGGTTCGAGCAGGCCTTGCGATCTGGCTGGCGGCTTGCCTCGTCTACGATCGTGTGCCGATCGTGCAATGGCTTGGATTTGCGGCTGGGCTCGCATTTGTCGCAAGCCTCGCCTGGTGCGGTCATGCCGGCTCAACCGTTGGCGAGGCCGGCGACCTGCATCTTGCCGCGGATGCGCTGCATCTGATGGTGGCCGCGGCCTGGATCGGCGGCCTCGCATCATTGATCCTGTTCCTTGCTGCGGCCTGCCGAAGCAAGGCGGTTTCGCTAGCCCGCGACGTCGTGGGGCGGTTTTCGATCATGGGCATGGTCAGCGTGGTAACGCTCGTGGCAACAGGGCTCATCAACACTGTCATCCTGGTCGGCTCGGTGCACGCGCTGTTCGTCACTGGCTATGGGCAGTTGCTGCTGCTCAAACTCGTCCTGTTCGCGCTTATGCTGATACTCGCCTTGATCAACCGGTTCTCCGTGACGCCGCGGCTTGCCCCGTCCGGCAATGACGCATTGCGCCGGCTCACGCGCAACAGCACCATCGAGCTTGCTCTCGGCCTTGCCATTCTGACCGTCGTCGGGGGGCTTGGCACGATGCATCCCGCTATTCACCTTGTGAACTGAATAGGGACAAGCGCAGCATTGAGTTTGACCTGTGTCGATCTCGTCCAAAAAGCGCTCTCGACTCCGTGGCCGGTCGTGTTTAGTTAGTAGGCGAATAAATGGTTCGGCGGATGCGCGCACGGCTGCAGAAATTCCTACCGATCGTCCTGCTCGCGCTGGTGATGCAGGTGCTGGCGCCGATTGCCGCCTGCTGGGCGGCCGGCCAGGCCGTTGCCGATCCGCTCCAGGCCGCCGTCATCTGCCATAGCGCAAGCGAGAGGGGCGGTCCGGACGACCAGGGCGCGCCATCAGCGCACGCCGGCGCCTGCGCGCTGTGTTGCCTGGCGCACGCCAACGCGTCGTTCGATTCGCCGCCTCAGGCGACGCTCTCCACTCCCTTCCGCCACGCCGAACGCGTGATGTGGCATGATGCGGATGCGCCCACCGTCGCCACCCATAACGGCTCAATCGCCCAGGCGCGCGGGCCTCCCCATCTTTCCTGACGACCCTCGGTGTCGCCGCGGTCCGTCCGCCGGCGATTGATGTGTCAATTGGCCGGCGAATGGCTGCCGGCGTCAGGAATGCCCCATGTTACGTCGTCATGCCCGCCGCGGCGTGAGTGTCGTTGCCGTTCAGGCCACGCTGCTTGCGTCGTCAAGCAGCGTTTTCGCACAGAGCAGCGAACGAGCGCTGCCGGCGGTGACCGTCGATGCACCCGCGACGGTGAAACCCAAGCCGCGCTGGCCGGCGGTGGTGCAGACTGCTGGAGCCAGGAGGTCATCGGCAAGGCCGGTGGCCGACCGTGCGGCCGCAGTGACCGCTACCAATGACCAAGGCGCCGGCAGCGCTCGAGCGTCGCTGGACCCACCGGCAGCGGTGGCGCGCTATCAGCTGCCGCAGCGATCCTTCAGCATTACGGCGAAGGAGGCCGACGAGACCATCAACCTCAAGGACCCCGAGGACGCCGTCAAATACATGCCGAGCCTGTTCGTGCGGAAGCGCAACGACGGCGACAACCAGGCGGTGCTGGCGACGCGAAGCTGGGGCCTGAACTCCAGTGCACGCACGCTGATCTATTACGACGACCTGCTGATCTCGGCGCTGATCGGCAACAACAACTCCGGCGCCTCGCCGAAATGGAACCTGATCTCGCCCGAAGCGATCGGGCGGGTCGATTTCCTCAATGGTCCGTTTGCCGCCGCCTATCCAGGCAATTCGATCGGCGGCGCGCTGCTGATCACCTCCAAGATGCCGGACAAGCCGTTTGCCGTGGCCAAGGAAACAGTCTCGGTGATGCCGTGGAAACAATACGGCACCAAGGACACCTACGTCACGAGCCAGACCAGCGCCGCCGCCGGCAATCGCGACGGCAAGCTGTCATGGCTCGTCAGTGCAAATCATCTCGACAGTTTTCAGCAGCCGCTGACGTACACCACCAACGGATCATTTCCTGCCGGCACGACAGGCGGCTTTGCCGCACTCAACAAGACCGGAGGTATCGCCGACGTCGTTGGCACCGGAGTGCTGGCGCATTCGCAGCAGACGTCCGGCAATCTGCGCCTCGCCTACGACATCACGCCGCTGGTGCAGGCGACGTACTCGTTCGGCATCTGGAACAATCACCAGACCTCGGATCCGCAGACCTATCTGAAATCGGCCGCGACGGGCCTGCCGACCTTTGGAGGCGTCAGCGGCTTTGCCAGCAGCAAATACACCTGGGATCAGCTCCATGTGAGCAACGCCGTGTCGGTCAGAAGCGATACCAAGGGCATCTTCGACTTCGACCTCTCGGCCTCGAGCTACAACTATCTCCAGGACACTCTGGTCAATCCCTATACGGTCGTGCCGTCACCGGGCCTCGGCTACTCCCTGAACGGCAAAGTGACACGGATGGACGGCACCAACTGGCAGAACGCCGACGCCAAGGGCATCTGGCGTCCGTTCGGGATCGACGGTCAGCACGAGATCAGCTTTGGCGTGCATGGCGACCGTTACCGGCTCGAAAACCCCGTCTATGCCTCGACGGTCTGGTACAACGCCCCCTCGACCGGCAACGGCCAGCTCTATTCGACCGGCGTCGGCGAGACGCGCACCGAAGCACTCTGGGCGCAGGACGCCTGGAAGATCACGCCAATCGTCAAGCTGACGCTGGGCGGACGGCTCGAGAGCTGGCAAGCGGTCGAAGGCTTCAACCTCAACACCACCGCTACCAGTGCCGGCGTCATCACGTCGGTCGTGCCGACGTGGCAGCCGGGGTTGTCCTCGACCAATTTCTCGCCGAAGGCGGCGCTGTCGTTTGATCCCAACAAGGACTGGAACATCACTGCGAATTTCGGCGAGGCCTACCGCTATCCGACGGTGACCGAGCTCTATCAGAACATCAGCGTCGGTGGTGTCACCTATCTGGCCAATCCGTTGTTGTCACCCGAGCAGGACTTCACCGGAGAGCTCAATCTCGAGCGGCGCTGGGGCGACGGGCGGGTGCGGCTCACCGTCTTCGGCGAGCGGACCAATAATGCGCTGATCTCGCAATCGACAACGGTGACTGATGCGGGCGGCGCGCAATCGGTGCAGACGGCGGTCAGCAACGTCGCGGCCGTTCGTATGCAGGGCGTCGAATTGTCAGGCGACAAGGACAATTTGCTCGTGAGCGGCCTGCAAGTGTTCGGCAGCGTCACCTACGTCGATTCCAGGATCATCTCCGATCCGAACTGGAAGGGCCCAACCAGTGTGGTCGGCAAGCGCGTGCCCTTTGTGCCCGACTGGCGCGCCAAGTTCGGCGTCACATACCGGCCGAACGACAGCTGGGCCTACACGGTTGCGGCGCGCTACAGCGGCAAGCAATATTCGACGCTGGACAACTCGGATATCATCCCTCACGTCTACGGCGCCTTCGATAACTTTTTCGTTGTGGACTTGAAGATCCATTACAACGCGACGAAGAATTTCGCGTTCGACTTCGGCATCGATAATCTCTTCAACGAGCAATACTTCCTGTTCCATCCGTTCCCGGGACGAACTTTCGTTCTCGCCGGCAAGTATACGTTCTGACGGGTGGGACAATCTCAACGGCGACAAGAAAGGCAATCAATATGAACCAGCTCTCACGCATTTTCGCACTCGCTGCACTCTCGGCGGCGGTGCTCTCCGCGCCGGCGCGCGCCGAGGACGTCAAGGCCGGCGATCTCGTCATCACCCAGGCCTGGAGCCGGGCGACGCCGGGCGGCGCCAAGGTTGCCGGCGGCTTCCTGACCATCGAGAACAAGGGCTCGGCGCCCGACAAGCTCATCGGCGTTTCTGCTGATATTGCGGGCAAGGCCGAGATCCACGAAATGACGACGGACAATGGCGTGATGAAGATGCGCCCGCTGGACAAGGGCCTTGTCATCGAGCCTGGCAAGACGGTGAAGCTCGCTCCTGGCGGTTACCACCTGATGCTCCAGGAGCTGAAGAGCCCGTTCAAGGAGGGCGAGAAGGTGCCGGTCACGCTCGAGTTCGAGAAGGCGGGCAAGGTTACCGTGGCGCTTGATGTCCAGGGTGTCGGTGCCCAGGCACCCGGCGATGGCGGCCACATGATGATGAAGAAAATGCCCGATCATTCGGGAATGAAGATGTGACGAGCGCGATCTAACTCCCGGGAGACCGAACATGTCGAAGACACCCTGGTTGATCCTGATGGCTGTGCTCGCCGCATCGCCTGCGCAAGCACACGTCTATCTGGAAGGCAAGCAGGCCACGGTCGGCGCGTCCTACAAGGCCGTCTTCGCCGTGCCGCATGGCTGTTCGGGCTCGCCGACAGTCAAGATCCGCGTGCAGATCCCCGAAGGCGTCATCGCCGCGAAGCCGATGCCGAAGGCCGGCTGGAATGTCGACGTCGTCGAGGGCAAATATGCCAGCGAGTACGACTATCACGGCAACAAGCTGTCGTCGGGAGCGAAGGAAGTGGTCTGGTCCGGCGGCAAGCTACCGGACCACAATTACGACGAGTTCGTCATCAGCAGCTTTCTCACCGACACGCTGAAGCCGAACTCCATGCTGTATTTCCCCGTTGTGCAGGAATGCGAGAAGGGTGTCAGCCGCTGGATCGAAATCCCGGCGGAAGGGGCAAGGCAGCATGAGAACAAGTCGCCGGCCCCGGGCGTGAAGCTGTTGCCAACGCCGTAATGCGCCTTCTCGCTGCGCTCGCGACACTGCTGATCCTCGTCGGCTATTCGACCGGCGCATTCGCGCATGCGGCGCTGATCTCGGTCGAGCCGGCGAGCGGCAGCATCCTTGCGAGCGCGCCGAAGGCAGTGGAGCTGCGTTTCAACGAGGCGGTGACGCCGGGCGCGATCCAGTTGATCGACGGAGCGGGCAGGGCACGGGACGATGCGCGGGTTACGACAACGGGCGAGAGCATTTCGGTCGCGATGCCGCCGGACCTGCCGCAGGGCACAGCGGTCGTGAGCTACCGCGTGATCTCGCAGGACGGCCATCCCGTCGCGGGATCGGTGATCTTCTCGATCGGCGCGCCGACGGCGACGAAGCCGCCGGCCAATGTCGACGGCGGGCTGAACGCGCTGATCTGGCTCGCTCGGATCGGTCTCTATCTCGGGCTTTTCGTCGGCGTCGGCGGGGTGTTCTTTGCGCGCGCGATTGCATGGTCGATGATAGGCATGACCGTGCCGCGCGCTGCGCTCGCGATCGGCCTCCCGAGCGCCGTTGTCTCCCTGGGCGCGTTGGGGCTCGATCTCCTCGGTCTGCCGCCGGCGGCTCTTGTAACGATGGCCCCCTGGACAATCGCCTTCGCGACCAGCGCAGGCCCTGCCTTGCTGGTCGCCATCGTCGCCATGTCGCACGCGCTGATGGCGCTGCGCAGCGCGTGGTACGCACGCGCTTTTGCCGCCATCGGGTTTGTTGGCGTGGGCTTGTCGCTTGCGATGACCGGACACGCCGCAACGGCGCCGCCCGAAATGCTGACGCGGCCGGCGATCTTCCTCCACGGCCTCGCGGTCGCCTTCTGGATCGGCGCCCTGGCGCCGCTCACAGCACTGGTGTCAAAGCCGACGGCCGCGACGTTACCTGTTCTGAACCGCTTTTCCCGTATCGCCGTGCCGGTGGTCGCCGCGCTGGCGCTGACTGGCCTGCTGCTCGCGATCATCCAGCTCGAAAAGCTGTCGGCGCTCGTCGAGACCAGCTATGGCCTCATCCTCTCGATCAAGCTGGCGCTGGTTTTGTCTCTGCTGGCACTCGCCGCGCTCAACCGCTTCCGACTGACGCCGGCGCTGGTGCGGGATCACAAGGCCGCGCCCGCCCTCAAGCGCGCGATCGTGCTCGAATGCATCGTCGCCCTCGGCATCTTCGCCGTCGTCGCGGGCTGGCGCTTCACGCCGCCGCCACGGACGATCATTCCGGAGACGCCGCTGGCGATCCACATCCACACCGACAAGGCGATGTTCCAGGTGCTGGTGTCGCCGGGCAAGGCCGGTGTCGATGATTTCGTGCTTCAGCTCATGACCGGCGAGGCGACGCCGCTCAAGGCCAAGGAGGCGACGCTGACCTTGAGCCTGCCCGAGCGCGGCATCGAGCCGATCGAGCGCGACGCCGAGCTCGGGCCCGACGGCTACTGGCATGTGCGCAAGGTCGCGCTTCCCTTCGCCGGCCGCTGGCATCTGCGGATCGACGCGCTGGTGACAGATTTCGAGAAGATCACGCTCGAGGACGAGCTCGAGGTGACGCCGCCATGATGTCCGCGCGGTTCAAGCTGAACCTGAAGTCGACGGAAAAATGACAAGGAATTCCGCTGTGTTAGCGGCTTTTCCTCATTCCCGGTCTTGTGTTTTCGCTCCCAATCCGGTTTCACTGCAATCCGTCACTGATTCTTCGAGTATTGCCATGCGGTTGTCGCGGTTCTTTCTGCCCATTCTGAAGGAAAATCCGAAAGAGGCGGAGATCGTCTCGCATCGGTTGATGCTGCGCGCCGGCATGATCCGGCAGGAGGCGGCCGGCATCTATGCCTGGCTGCCGCTCGGCTTCCGCGTGCTGAAGAAGATCGAACAGATCGTGCGTGAGGAGCAGGACCGCTCCGGCGCGCTGGAACTGCTGATGCCGACGCTCCAGCTCGCCGACCTGTGGCGCGAGAGCGGCCGCTACGACGCCTACGGCCCGGAGATGCTGCGCATCGCCGACCGCCACAAGCGCGAGCTCCTGTACGGGCCGACCAACGAGGAAATGATCACCGAGATCTTCCGCGCCTACGTCAAGTCCTACAAGAACCTGCCGCTGAATCTCTATCATATCCAATGGAAATTCCGCGACGAGCAGCGTCCTCGGTTCGGCGTGATGCGCGGCCGCGAATTTTTGATGAAGGACGCCTATTCGTTCGATCTCAGCGAGGCAGCGGCGCGCGTCGCCTACAACAAGATGTTCGTCGCGTACCTGCGCACCTTCACGCGGATGGGGCTGAAGGCGATTCCGATGCGCGCCGAGACCGGCCCAATCGGCGGCGATCTCAGCCACGAATTCATCGTGCTCGCCGAGACCGGCGAATCCGCTGTCTTCATCAATCGCGACGTGCTGGACTTGCCGGTGCCGGGCGAGGACGTCGACTATGAGGGCGACCTGACGCCGATCATCAAGCAATGGACGTCGGTTTATGCCGCCACCGAGGACGTTCACGACGCCGCGCGGTTCGAGCAGGAAGTGCCCGCGGACAAGCGGCTGAACACCCGCGGCATCGAGGTCGGTCAGATCTTCTATTTCGGCACCAAATATTCCGAACCGATGAAGGCGATGGTGGCGGGCCCTGACGGCGTCGACGTGCCGATCCATGGCGGCTCCTACGGCGTCGGCGTGTCGCGCCTCCTCGGCGCCATCATCGAGGCCTGCCATGACGATGCCGGCATCAAATGGCCGGAAGCCGTGGCGCCGTTCCGCGCCGTGGTGCTGAACCTCAAGCAGGGTGACGCGGCGGTCGATGCGGCCTGCGAAAAGCTCTATGCTGAGCTCAGCGCCAAGGGCGTCGACGTGCTCTATGACGACACCGACCAGCGCGCGGGCGCCAAATTCGCCGCCGCCGACCTGATCGGCATCCCCTGGCAGATCATGATCGGGCCGAAGGGGCTTGCCGACGGCAAGGTCGAGCTCAAGCGGCGTAGCGATGGTTCACGCCAGACGATGTCGCCGGCGGACGCGGTCGCGCGGCTGGTCGGCTGAATATTGTTCATCGCGCGAAGTCAAGGCCGCCAATGCGGCCACAATTGACCCCGAATCATGGGATTATCGAGCGATGGATGAGACCATGACCGAGACCGCGAAAACCGCGCCTTTTGCGCCATTCGAGTGGATGCTGTCGGCGCGCTACTTGCGGGCGCGCCGCAAAGAGGGATTCATCTCGGTCATCGCCGGGTTCTCCTTCCTCGGCATCATGCTGGGCGTGGCGACGCTGATCATCGTGATGGCGGTGATGAACGGCTTCCGCAAGGAGCTGCTCGACAAGATCCTGGGCCTCAACGGCCATATCCTGGTCCAGCCGCTGGAATCGCCGCTGACCGACTGGAAGGACGTCGCCGAGCGCATCAGCCAGGTCCAGGGCATCCGGCTCGCGGCTCCCGTGGTCGACGGCCAGGCGCTGGCGTCCTCGCCGTGGAACGCCTCGGGCGTGCTGGTGCGCGGCATCCGCTCCGACGATCTCAACAACCTCACCTCGATCGCCAAGAACATCAAGCAGGGCTCGCTCGAGGGCTTTGACGACGGGCAGGGGGTCGCGATCGGCCGCCGCCTTGCCGATCAGCTCTCGCTGCATGCCGGCGACAGCGTGACGCTGGTGGCGCCAAAGGGTGCGGTGACGCCGATGGGCACCACGCCGCGCATCAAGCCGTACAAGATCGTCGCGGTGTTCGAGATCGGCATGTCCGAGTACGATCTTGGCTTCGTGTTCATGCCGCTTGCAGAGGCGCAGGCCTATTTCAACCGCAGCAACGACGTCACCTCGATCGAGGTATTCACCACCAATCCCGACAAGATCGACTCGTTTCGAAAGTCGGTGACCGAGGCCGCGGGCCGGCCGGTGTTCCTGGTCGACTGGCGGCAGCGCAACTCGACCTTCTTCAACGCGCTCCAGGTCGAGCGCAACGTGATGTTCCTGATCCTGACCATGATCGTGCTGGTCGCGGCGCTCAACATCGTCTCCGGCCTGATCATGCTGGTGAAGGACAAGGGCAGCGATATCGCGATCCTGCGCACGATGGGCGCCTCGCAGGGTTCGATCATGCGGATCTTCCTGATCACGGGCGCCTCGATCGGCGTGGTCGGCACGCTGGTCGGCTTCATCGTCGGGCTGGTGATCTGCCTCAATATCGAGTCGATCCGGCAATTCCTGTCCTGGTTGACCAGCACCGAGCTGTTCTCGCCGGAGCTCTACTTCCTCTCAAAGCTGCCCGCCGAGATCGACGTCGGCGAGACCACGGCCGTGGTCATCATGGCGCTGACGCTGTCGTTCCTGGCGACGCTCTATCCGTCGTGGCGCGCCGCGCGCCTCGATCCCGTCGAAGCGCTGCGGTACGAGTGAGGGGCTGATGGAGCGGGAGCAGGGGGCGGAAGATGTACCGGTCATCTATCTCCACGAGATAAAACGGCAGTATCTTCAGGGCGAGGTGCCGTTGACGATCCTCGATGGCGCCAAGCTCGCGCTGTGGGCCGGACAGTCGGTCGCGCTGGTGGCGCCGTCGGGCTCCGGCAAGTCGACGCTGCTGCACATTGCGGGCCTCCTGGAAGCGCCGGATTCCGGCGAGGTCTATGTGGGGGGCTCGCCGACCTCGCAACTGCCCGACATCGAGCGCACCCAGCTCCGCCGCACCGAGATCGGCTTCGTCTACCAGTCGCACCGGCTGTTGCCGGAGTTCTCGGCGCTCGAGAACGTGATGATGCCGCAGATGATCCGCGGCCTGAAGAAGTCCGAGAGCGTCAAGCGCGCCAAGGAGATCCTCGGCTATCTCGGGCTCGGCGACCGCATCACGCACCGCCCGGCGGAGCTGTCGGGCGGCGAGCAGCAGCGCGTCGCGATCGCGCGCGCGGTGGCCAATGCGCCGCGGGTGCTGTTCGCGGATGAGCCGACCGGCAATCTCGATCCGCACACCGCGGACCACGTCTTCCAGGCCCTGATGCAGCTCGTCAAAGCGACCAAGGTCTCGATGCTGATTGCGACCCACAACATGGAACTCGCCGGCCGGATGGACCGGCGAGTGTCGCTGGCCGACGGCCAGGTGGTCGAGCTCGAATAAAAAAGTCGAGAACAACCCCATGCACAGTAGCCGGCCATTGCCGGGGTGACGCCTGCCAGCCATTTGACGCGCTGGGCAAAATAGCCGCGACGGCGCACCGCCGCCGCGTCAGGCGGGTTACGGCCGGATCACCGTCAATTTGAACGGTCCGCCATTGGCCGCGGCATGCGCCACCGCCTCATTGACGTGGTCGAGGTCGAAGGCTGTGGTCTCGTATTCGCCGAGCCGCAACAGCCCGGCGCGCACCAGCGCGATCAGGCGCGCTGCCGCATCCGGCGGGTACATCCAGACGCCGTGGATGGTGATGCAGTTGCGCATGATCCAGGGGTAGGGCAGGTCGAGCCCCGCGCCGCCCGCCATCCCGACGCCGCCCATCAGCACTACGCGTCCATAAGCGCGCACCGTCATGATCGCGGCGCGGACCACGTTCGTGCTCACCGAGGGCGGCATGATGTCGAACACGCAGTCGATCGGCCCTGGTGCCGCGCGCTTCATGGCCTCGCGATCGTCGTTCTCATTGCCGGTAAGCTTCACCGGCTTCACCCGTTCGCCGAAGCGGCGGACGAGATCGGCGAGAATTGTCTCGTTGCGGCCGGGCGCCACCACGCAGGCCGCGCCCATTGCGAGCGCAACCGACACCGCCGCGCTGCCGAAATTGCCGGTGGCCCCGCTTACCAGCACAGTCTCGCCCGGCTGAAGGTTGGCGGCGAGGAAGCCGCCATAGGGTACCAGCAGGGTCCCCAGCGCGCACCATTGGGTGGCGTCCTCGGACGTGATCGCACCGAGGCGTTTGACGTTCTCGGTCGGCACCCGCATCTGCTTGGCAAACGAGCCGTGGCGAAAATGCTGTTGCAGGCGCATGCCGCCCGCACCGGCGGCCGTGAGTCCTTGCAGGGCGATGTCGGGCGCAACGGCATCGTCGCGCGAGCGCACCGTCGGGTCGCAGAACACCCAGTCGCCAACGTTGAGCTTGGTTGCGTCCGGGCCGATCGCGCGCACCCGGCCGATGCCGCCGGGGCCGGGGATGATCGGCAGATCGAGCGCATAATTGCGTTCGCCGCTGAAGACCTCGTTCATGTAGGACAGCACACGCGTGGCGACGACATCGACGATGACCTCGCCGGTGCCGAGCACCGGTTCCGGGGCATTCTCGAGCACGAGCGGAGATCCGAAGGATTTAAGTACGGCGGCTTTCATGATGTTCACCTCAAACTCGGGTGCAGCTCATATGCGCCGCCTTTGCAGGGCCAGGAAGGCCTGGTATTATCCTAGTATTCTCCAGACCCTCCATCGCGGGAGCAAACCATGACCGACCCACGCCGCGTCGAATTCGGCGATTTCCTCCGCTCACGCCGCGAAAAGCTGTCGCCGAAGACCGTCGGCCTTCCCGCAGGGCAGAGGCGCCGCACCGCGGGTCTGCGCCGCGAGGAGGTCGCCCAGCTCGCCGGCATCGGCGTCGACTGGTACATCCGCCTCGAGCAGGGCCGCACCGTCAGCCCCTCGGTCACCACCGTCGATGCGCTGGCGCGTGCGCTGCGTCTCACCAAGACCGAGCACACCCATTTGAAGGCGCTGGCGCGCGACGGCGACAGGCGCGCCTTCGTGCCCGAGATCGTTCCACCGCCGATCCGGCGCATGATCGAAAGCCTGAACCAGCCGGCCTACATCACGGGACGGCGCTGGGACGTGCTGGCCTGGAACGACGCCGCCGAGGAGGTCTTTGCGTTCGCCCGCCTGCCGGAACAGGATCGCAACACGCTGCTCCTGATGATGACCAACAAGCAGACGCGAAAATCCTACGGTGCCGGGTGGGCGGACGTGGCCAAAGGCATGGTGGCGATGTTTCGCGCCACCCACGACGTCTGGGCCGGCGATCCCGCCTTCATGGAATTGCTGGCGCGGCTGCGGCAGGGCAGTCCGGAATTCGTCAAATGGTGGGAGGCGCACGAGATCCGCAGCACGGCGTCGGGCCGCAAAACCATGAACCATCCCGCCAAGGGCGTGCTGCATTTCGAGCACACCAGCTTTCAGGCCAATGACGATCCGGCGCTGAAGCTCGTGATCTATACGCCGGTTGAGGGGGGAGACCCGTAGAGGCCAGCCGTCAACAAAGTGCTTGATCTAGCTAGACGTGTATTCGAGGCTGCTTCGGGGCGAGCGCACGTGTGTCCATGGAATCTGGCGGGCTGCAAAGCGCTTCCTGGCAGCGTGCCGCGAAGGCCATGAGGTATTCGCCAATCTCTTCGGCAAAAGCGTCAGCGGGCTCGATATCTTGCGCGCTCATGTTGAGCGCATAAACCGGCAGGCCCTCGATCATGATCGGCGTGGCGACGGCGAGCACGCCGGGCTGCCAAGAGACCGCACAATATCCGTTGCGCCTGACGGCCCGGATTGATTTCTGCACGTCGGCGATCAGCGCCTTCGTGGCGGCAGCATTGCGTCGCCTGAATTGCGCGATCAGCATGTCCCGTTCGTCCTCCGGGATACCTGCGAGA
The DNA here is from genome assembly GCF_040548375.1 of Bradyrhizobium sp. F1.4.3. Lineage (NCBI taxonomy): Bacteria > Pseudomonadati > Pseudomonadota > Alphaproteobacteria > Hyphomicrobiales > Nitrobacteraceae > Bradyrhizobium > Bradyrhizobium sp. F1.4.3. The sequence goes on along the minus strand of NZ_JBEPRN010000001.1, from coordinate 568,337 downwards.
TAGGCGCGGCCGAGCGAGGTCAACTCCATCGGCACCTGTTGACCGGCGACGATGCTGCGCAGCGTCGGACGCGGATTGTAGCGGATGGATTCCAGATAAACCATCATCGCGCGATCAGCCGTTGCGAGACCGACGTTCAACTTGCGCCGCGTCGATTCGGCCCGCATCAAGGGACCAAGGACCCTAAGCACCGGTGATCCCATACGGACAGCGTGGCCAAGGCTGAGAACCGCGCCTGCAAGCCGATAGTATCGCTCGGTTCGGACCTCATCGAGCATGCCGAATGCGACCAGCGTCTTGGTCAGCCGGCTGACAGTGGAGCGGGGCAGGCCGGTGCGCTCGGCGATCTCGCCGTTGCCGAGCGTATCGACGCCGGGCCGAAAGGCACGCAGGATCTCGATGCCCCTCTCCAGCGACCGGTTTCCATTTGCGCCACCCGAATATTGCCGCAGCGAAGCCATGGTGCCTTCCTTGCCAAATTCCATTTAGTGGAAATGCAGGGGTACCCGCTTTTATGACAATTGAGTATAGAAGCAAGCAATAAAACAAACGCAACGCATCTCGGGGGTACGAAACGCAATGTCTCAAGATCCTGTTGGGTAACGTCCGGCTGGTCCGCTTCGTCGACTTCGACGCGACAGACGCCCGGATTGAAATCGATACATCGTTGATCCCATCGGCGCCCTCGCGCCAGGAGTCCCGCATCGGCACCAGCCGGCGCGGCCGGACCCGTGCGTCCTCTTGCAATGAAATCCGCGCCTATCACCAACCACAATCGAAGGCTTGCCCGTGACCTATCAGCTCATCGAATTCTCGGTCGACGCCGGCGTGGCGACCATCGCTCTGAACCGGCCCGATCGCCGAAACGCCATGAGCGACGACATGCGCTCGGAATTCGTCTCGGCCCTTCAGACGGTTGCGTACGACAAGGCGATCAGAGCGCTGGTGCTGAGCGGGCGCGGCAGTGCGTTTTGCGCAGGCGGCGACATCAGCGGAATGAAGCGGCGTCTGGAATCTCCGCAAGGCGAGGTCGCGTTCAACGGCTGGAGCCGGCAGCAGGGCGTGCACCGCGTGCAATCCTTGCTGCTCAACTTGCCCAAGCCGACCATCGCCGCCGTGAACGGCGCAGCAGCCGGCCTCGGCGCCGACACCGCGCTCGCATGCGATTTTCTGATCGGCTCGGAGCGATCGAAATTCACCTGGTCCTATATCAAGCGCGGACTGATCCCTGACGGTGGCGGCCTCTACTTCCTGCCGCGCCGGGTCGGGCTTCCCAAGGCGAAGGAGCTGATCTTCACGGGGCGTATGGTCGAGGCCGACGAGGCTCTCGCCCTCGGCATCATCGATCGCAAGGTGCCGTCCGCCGAGTTGCTTGCAGCCGCGCAAGCGTGGGCAGCCGAGCTTGCTCAGGCCTCCTCCACCGCGCTGGCTTTGGGCAAGCGAATTCTCAACGAGAGCTTTGAGCGATCCGCGCACGAGATTTTTGATCTTGGCAGCCAGGCGCAAGCCATCTGCTACACAAGCGCCGAGCACCGCGAAGCGGTAATGGCGTTCCTCGCAAAATCTGAAGCGAAGGAGTAATGCCATGAACGCCATCGCACGCCTCATTCGGCCGCGCAGTGTCGCCATCATCGGCGCTTCGGCGGATCCCGCCAAGACTTCGGGACGGCCGGTGGCGTTCCTGCAGAAGCACGGCTTCTCTGGCGAGATTTATCCCGTCAACCCGAAGGTCGAACGCATAGGCGAGCTCGCCTGCTATCCGGATGTGGGCGCGCTTCCCACCGTGCCCGATGTCGGTATCGTTCTGCTCGGGGCGGAACGCGCGCATCTCGCCGTGCGGGAGCTATCGAAAAGAGGTGCCGCCGCGGCCATCGTGCTGGCCAGCGGCTACACCGAAACCGGTGAGGAGGGGGCTTTGCGCCAGAAGCAGCTCCTCGAGGCTGCCGGCACGATGCGAATCCTCGGACCTAATACGATCGGTCTGGTCAATCTGACCGACAACATCGTGCTGTCGGCCTCGGGGGCGCTGGCGATGGATAGCTTTCCTGCCGGCGCCATCGGGCTGGTGTCGCAAAGCGGTGGCATTCTCGGCGCGCTGCTTTCCCGTGCAGCTGCGCGCGGCGTCGGGCTGTCGAAGCTCGTGTCCACCAGCAACGAGGCCGACCTCGAGCTCTCGGACTTCATCGAGTTTCTTGCCGCCGACGAAGCCACCAGGGTGATCGCGTTGTATGTCGAAGCAATCCGGCATCCGGCCCGCTTCCGCGAGGCGGTGCGAAAAGCCCGCCAGTCCGGCAAGCCGGTGGTGGCTTTCAAGATCGGCCGCTCGGAGGCTGGAGCAAAGGCGGCCGTTTCGCATACCGGCGCGCTGGCCGGCTCGGATCGCATGTACGATGCCTTGTTCAGGCAGCTTGGCGTGATCCGGGCGAAGACGTTCGAGGACTTGCTTGACATTCCAGCTGCTCTCGCGACCGGACGAAAGCTCGCCGGCAAACGCGTGGCGGTCCTCACCTCGACCGGAGGCGCCGGAACGATCGTCTCCGATAGTCTCGGTGTCGCCGGGTTCGAGACTCCCACGCCCGACGCGGCGACCGCCGCGCAGCTGAAGTCCCTGCAATCGGGCTCCCATGCCAACCTCGACCGCAACCCGATCGACTTGACCCTGGCCGGCCTGCACCCGGACATTCTGCGCGGTGCTATTCGCGTCCTGCTTGCGAGTCCGTCCTATGACGCTCTGGTGATCATTGCGGGATCTTCGGCCGTCGGCTCTCCGGCGCTGCTTGCAGATGCCGTGCATGACTGCCTGCCAATGTCCGACAAACCGGTCATCGCCTATGTCAGTCCGCACGCGCCGAATGTTGGCGCGGTTCTGACTGCCCGTGGTGTGCCGGCCTATACGTCGGCGGAAAGCTGTGCGTCCGCGCTCTCGGGTCTGCTTCAGGCCGTGCGGTCGTTCCAGATCGAAATCGCAACGACCGCCGAGAGCTGCGTCGACATCAGTGATTTCTCCGCAGGCTCGCTCGACGAGGCGGCCGCAAAGGCGCTCTTCGCCCGGTTCGGCATTCCCACAGTCGCAGAGCGGATCGTCAGGACGTCGACGGAGGCGGAAGCGGCGGCGCGTGAGCTTGGCGGCAAGGTCGTGCTCAAGATCCTGTCCGGCGAGATCACGCATAAGAGTGACGTGGGTGGGGTCGCTGTCAATCTGACGCCGGATACGATCGGCGGCCGACTGACGCGCATGGCGGTCGACGTGGAAGCGACCACCGGCTGGCTTCCACAACGCTTCCTCGTCCAGGAGATGGTCTCGGGCGGTACTGAGCTGATCCTGGGGCTACATCGCGACCCGCTCGGCAGCGCGGTTCTGATCGGCATGGGCGGCGTCACTGCGGAGCTGTTCAAGGATACGACCATGCGTCTCCTGCCGCTGCGAAGCGGACTGCGCCGGGAGGAGGCGCTCTCGATGCTGCATGACTTGACCACCTGGCCGTTGCTGGACGGATTTCGAGGGCGGCCGAAAGCCGACGTCGAAGCGATGGTGTCGGCCATCGTGGCCTTCTCGTTGATGGTGGCGCAGCTCGGCCAGCGCCTGATCGCGGCCGAGATCAATCCCGTCTTCGTCCTGCCGGACGGGAAGGGGGTGCGGGCCGCCGACGGCGTCGCGGTGCTCGGGGCAGCCGACCAAGCCTGAACAAGGGTCGGCATCTGCCGATCACAAAAAACAGATGGAGGATACGCATGTCGACGTTGGTTCATGCTGCGTCCGCAACGACCGAGGTCAGCACCAGGAAATTGCTGACTGTCCTCATCGGTCTTGCGATCATGGCCGCTATCATCATGGCGCCGTCGCCGGCCGGACTTTCGCTGGCCGGCCAGCGCGTCATCGCCGTGATGGCCTTCGTGGTGCTGATGTGGATCACCGAGGCGATCCCTTATGGCGTAAGCGCCGTCGCGCTGGTATTTCTCCTGATCCTCGCTCTCGGGTTCTCGCCCACGGGGAACGACCCGGGGACAATTCTTGGAACGGCAAAGGCCATACCGCTCGCGCTGAGCGGGTTCTCGAACGGTGGCTGGCTGTTCGTCGCGGCGGGTCTGGCCATGGCCGCGGCGATCACGAGCACCGGGCTCGAGAAGCGCGTCGCCTACCTGATCCTGAAGCTGGTCGGCGCGAGAACGCACGCGATCATGCTCGGCATCATCCTAACCGCCTTCGCGCTCACGTTCTTTATCCCTTCGGTAATTGCGCGGGCAGCGACGCTCGTTCCGATCGTCATCGGATTGACCGAGGCGTTCGGTCTGCCGCGCAGCAGTCAGATCGGCAAGGCCATGCTTTTGTTGGCAGGCATTCTGCCGTCGGTGACCGGGGTTGGCGTCCTGACAGGTGCCGCGCCCAATCCGGTGATAGTCAATTTTCTCACCGGCGCGGGCCAGGTCCAGGTCAGCTATGTCGACTGGTTGGTCTATTTGCTCCCGTTCACGATCGCATTTTCCGGCGCTCTGTATGTTCTGGCGACCCGACTCTTCAAGTTTGAATTTACAGAGTTGCCGGGAGGGAGTGACTACATCTCCGCTCGGATCGCGGAATTGGGACCGATGTCCAGCGCGGAAAAGCGAACTTCGGTCATCATGGCGCTGACGATTCTGCTTTGGGCGACTGACAAGGTCCACCACGTCGAAGCATCCGCGATCTCGGTCCTCTGCGTGCTGCTCCTCGTCTTGCCAGGCGTCGGGGTCACCACCTGCAACGATCTCTACAAGCGGATTGACTGGAACTCGATTCTGCTGTTCGGCGCGGGCATTTCGATGGCGGAGATGCTGACCAGGACTGGCGGTGCGGCGTGGTTGTCGAAAGTAGCGTTCGTCGAATCCGGTATGGGACGCCTGTCGGTTACGGCGCTGGCGATCACGATCTTCGTGGTCGTGTTCTTCGTTCGCTTCTGCTTCACCAGCATCACGTCATGCCTGACCGCGATTACGCCTGCGATCATCGGCTTTCTGGTCTCTTTGCACAATCCGGACCTGCCGATCGTTGGCATCGTGCTCGGTGTCGCTGTTATAGCGCAGTGCCTCGCGATCATCCCCGTGACCTCAGCTCCGGCCATGATCGCTTACGGCGCCGGCGGATTCACGACGCGGGACATGATGCGCCTCGGCCTGCCGCTCGCGGCCATCATGTACGGCCTCATCGTGCTGTTCATGTTCTCCTATTGGCCGCTCGTCGGCCTCTGGAAATGAGTCTGTCGCTAAATAAAAATAACGACCAAATGCATCACCGCACGGAAATGCCGCGATCCCAGTAGCGCAAACCGTACTCGCATCCGTCGACAAGTATTTTTACAAACCCTGCGCGACGCTGTCATTTACCCATCATCTCACCGAGCATGCCTGTGAGGTCGGCCATGGGAAATGGCTTTTGCAGATAACGCCCGCCCTCCGGCAAATCGTCGTCTCGCAATTTGAGCTGACCGGAAGTGGCGATGATCCTGATGGGCGGCCAACGGAAGCTGATGAGGTGGGCAAGCTTCAGACCGTCGATCGAGCCGGGCATCTGAATATCGGTAAAGACCGCACAAATATCCGCTCGCTTTTCGAGTATCGAGATGGCTTCGATTGCACTGCCGGCCTCGACAACGTCAAACCCGGCCGCCTCAAGGGCTTCGGCGACCGTCCACCGCAACAGAACCTCATCCTCGACAATGAGCACGAGGGGTCGAGTGCAGGCGCGATGCTGCATGACGTGGCTTCCTCGGCAATATCGCAGAATGCGCCAGTATGCCCGCTTTCTCGGGCAGATGCGCTTCACCCTGTTCCTTTGTCGGATACCGGACAAAGGCGGTGTTATGGGAACGAACAACGAATTCCGTCGTTCGTTCCGGCCACAGTCAAATTTATGGCCGTTTGGAGATATTTTTCTTAACCAGCGATACCGTTCCCGGTTGCTCGCAACGGACGCGACTTGGTCGTACGGCGTACATAGGGAGAGGGGGGACGCGAATAGTTCACACGAGCGCGCCAGAAAGTACTATATTCGCGGCAGTATCCGCCGAAATGGCCGAGGACCGGCCCAAGACGGGTACCGGACCGACAAGGGCTTGTGCCGATCCTAGTATCAGGCAAATCCCCGCGGAGCGCCCCCTCGGAGCGCGCAATCTTACCCCTGCGGCAACATGCCCGACCGATCGGGCCGAAAGCCGCATTTGCACGCACCTTCGCCCAGTTCGCTGGATAACAAGCTACTTGCGTCGTTGCCACGCAAGGATTTCGACGCGCTCGAACCGCATTTGGTGACGAGGTCGTTGGCGCAGGGCGAAGTCATCTATGAGGCCGGCGCCGAGGTCGATCACGTCTATTTCCCTCACAACGGCATGCTTTCGATGCTTGCGGTGATGCGGGACGGCAAGGCAATCGAAACCGCGACGGTCGGGCGCGAAGGCGTGGTCGGTGCAATGGCCGGACTGGGCTTATACACGTCACTCGTTCGAGTGGTCGTCCAGCTGCCGCTTCAGGTCAGCAAAATCGCTGCGGCGCCATTCAGGAAAGTGGTCGGTGCCAGCGATGCGCTTCGCGATGTCTGCGTGCGCTACAACGAGGTCATGTTGACACAGGCCCGCATCACCGCCGCCTGCAATGCGCTGCACCAGATCGACGAGCGCTTCTGCCGCTGGCTGCTGCAATCCTCCGATCGCGCCGCGAGCGATACTGTTGCCCTGACCCAGGAACTGCTCGCAGAAATGCTCGGCGTCCGCAGGACTTCCGTCACGGAGGTCGCGCGCAAGATGCAAGACAAAGGCGTGATCACATATGCGCGCGGCGTCATCAAAATTCTGGATCGAGACGCGCTGAAGCTGCTGTCCTGCGAGTGTTACGAGACCCTCCTGGAGCAGGCGGCAACCCTCACCTAAAGCGCGATGAAATTAGGATGTCGTCATCGCGCTTTGGGTTGTTGTTTGAGCATGATCTTTTCGGAAAACCGCTGCGCACTTTTCCGGATCATGCTTTAGTTTGACGGAAATCGAAGCCTACTCCGGCGGCTTTAACCTGCCCTTGGTCCCGGCCACGTCGGGCGGCAACGCCAGAGGACCGGTGGCCATCCGCCTGGTTTCGATATGTCCGCATTTGCTGCACTGGAAGGTTCTATCTTCAAAGCCATTGGCCTCGGCGACGACGTTGGTGCTGATCATCCGCATCTGACATTCGGGGCACCGTGGACGTATCGGCAACAGCTCGGGATCGGGTTTCGGCATAACGGCCTCAGCCCTTCTTTCCGATTTCGCGGAATGCCGCCGCGACACGCCGCACTGTCTCCGACGTGCCGCGCCTCTCGAGCCAGAGAAGCCCCATCGCCATTTGCCTTAGATCGTTTCTCGCGTGCCCAACCGGCAACTTTCGTGCTCTGCGGAGCGCATCCGTGGCGTGTTTCCTGAGGGGCGAAGGTGCGACTGCGTCGGGTTTGCCGGTGGACATGGCGGTTACCTATCGGCAGATAACAACGTGTTCATGGCGGCCGCAGTCTCGAGCTGTCTGATCTTTTCGCGCAGACACTCTCTTTCAGGACCGTCTGAAAGCTGAGAAGCCTCTGCCTCAAGACGCTCTCTGGAGGCGGCAATATAGCTTTCAAATGTATGCGGTTCGGATCGTCGCCGTTTCTTCATGACGGAAAACTCGCGCGGACCAGGCGCCGGACAGACTGGAGGGAAATTTAGCGCTCCTGATCGTTCGACGTCTGTCCGCTACCGGACCCCTCGACAGCATTTTCCGGTTTGGGACATTCGCGACAGGGGCGTGCCAGATCTGAAGGTGATCAACAGGCTCGCCGGTTGCGCCCTTCGCACTTACGGCGACGGCGCAGCCGGAGGCGTTGCGCTGACGTTTGAGAGCGGAATTGCGGGCCAAGGGCCCTTCGCGCCCGTCGTCGCCGACGAACACGACGCCACGAGCTGCGTCCACACCGACGCCAGGCCCGTCATGTCGATGTCGAATCTTGTTATGTCCGCCTTTCCGTCCGGCATCGGGGTGTTCTCGCGGACCTGGAGGTGGCGGGACGCCAGGATCGCCTTGATCATGTCGGAGCCGACGGCGCCGCTCCAGACCTCGTACTTGCCGAGGCGCACCGCAAGCCCTCCGGCTTCCGCGTTCGTGTCGGCGCTCGCCGCCATCAGGATCGTGCTCTTGCCGACGGTGGCCTCGTCGACCTCGCCCGCGAACCTCAGCGGCACGCGATTCCTGCTTTCGCAGGACAGGCGCCACTCCATCGTCCGGAACGCGGAGCCGTTCTCCTTCTTCATCATCGCGAACTTGCTGATGAACGGCCGCGCTCCCTTTTCCAGCGTCCACATCGTCTCGGCCAACGGCCGCGTGTCGATTCCGAAACGATAGAGCTCGGGTCGCGTCAGCGTGTGCGGGCTCTCGAACTTCACTGTCCGGATCAGGCCGTCAAGCTCGCGGCTGATTCCCATTGCCACCACGAACGCCGCGCGCTGGCTGTTGGAGGTCTCGATCTGACGCTGCCTGGCCTCCGCGAGCAATTTCGCTGGCGGATGCCCGTGAATGACGAGGACCAGCCTGGAGTTATGGACCGCCATCGTCGCATCGGGTGCCACCTCGCGAGATGTCGCCCCGAGAAACAGGTAACCGCAGGCCGAGTTGCACATCGCATTGCGGGTGGTGAGTTCGGCCTCGACCTCGCCGACGGCGTTCTTGATCTTGAGGCACGCGGCGTCCACCTGCGTGCCTGCGGCGCACGCGGTCGCAGTGGTGCGGCCGACCCGCGCGATCGCCTTTCGACTGCGCAGCAACCGCCCGATGACGTAGGACTGCTCCACGTTTCCGCCGGGCGAATGCAGGTAGATCGGACGCTGCATGTCCTTGACGCCGGCGAGGAAGCGGCGAATGCGCGGCGCCGCATCCTGATCGACTTCGCCCTCGATGGCGATCCAGCGGTCGCAGCCCGGCCCGCACGCGTCCGGTGGCCCCTTGGCAAGATAGATCGTCAGCCTGGACTCAAGCCCGGCCTTCTCGACCGCCGTTCCTTCTGCATGCAATGCGCCGGGAATCGACAGCGAGGCCACGAGGAGCAAAATACGGGCAAGCATGAACTGGAGGAGCCAAGCGCGATGAAGGACGATTCTGACGTTATACGACGATCGCCGCAGTCACAACTTTCGGTGGCGTGCCGGGGCGACGCCATCATCGCAATCGGCCGATCGCGGTCCGCGACCTCGCGCCCGTCCGGAGTGTTAGGCCACCGGATCCTTGGGACGGTCCGAACGGCTTCGGTAATCCGGCGCCAGCGGTGGCGCCGGCCTCACGGGAGCGTTCTCCAGTGGAGCAGCGTCGCCTCCTGAGGTGACCTTGACCGGAGCGGGTCCGGTGTCGCGGGCGGCAACGATCCAGATCAGGAAGCCCAGCAGCGCCAGCGTGGCGCCGACGGGACCGGTGGAGGTCCAGCCCAGCCCCTCGCGAATGGCAAGGCCGCCCAGGAACGGGCCGAGCGCATTGGCGGTGTTGAACGCCGAATGGTTGAGGGCGGCAGCGAGCGCCTGCGCGTCTCCCGCAACGTCCATCAGCCGCGTTTGAAGGACAGCCCCAAGCGCGACGCCGGCGCCGATCACGAAGATATCTGCCGCAAGCGCCCAAGGATTGCCGGCGACAAGTGGAAACACCAGCAGCGCGCTGGCCGAAACCAGCAGGATGACGCCCGCGGTCGGCATCAGCGCGCGGTCCGCGAAGCGCGGCACGAACAGATTGCCGAGCGTGGCTCCGATGCCGAACACGGCCAGGAAAAACGGAATGGCCGCGGTGCTGACCTTGGTGACCTCGATCAGTGTCGTCGCAAGGTAGGTATAGACGGCGAACATGCCGCCGAAGCCGATTGCGCCGATTGCCAGCGTGATCCAGATGCGTCCGCTTCTGAGGGCGGCGAGCTCTCGCAGCGGATCGGACCTGCCGGCGTGGTCGCGCGGCGCGAACAGGGCGCACAGCAGGACCGTGAGCAACGCCAGCAACGACACCAGGCCGAAGCTCGCGCGCCAGCCGACCGCCTGCCCAATCAGATTGGCCAGCGGCACACCGATGATCGTGGCGCAGGTCAGGCCGAGCATCAGGCGGCCGACCGCCTGGGAGCGGCGATGTTGCGGAACGAGCGAGGCCGCGACCAGCGCGGCGACGCCGAAATAGGCACCGTGCGGCAGGCCTGCGAGAAAGCGGGCCGCGATCATCCAGCCATAGCTCGGCGCCAGCGCGGTGAGCGCATTGCCGAGTGCAAACACGACCATCAGGACCAGCAACTGCGTGCGTCGCGCGAACCGCGCGCCGAGCACAGCGATCAGGGGCGCGCCCAGCACCACGCCGAGCGCGTAGGCGCTGATGGCGTGTCCCGCAGTCGGCTCGTCGACCCGGAGGTCGGCGGCGAAAAACGGCAGCAGGCTCATCGATGCGAATTCGGTGGTTCCGATCGCAAAGCCGCCCATCGCGAGCGAGAACAGGATGACGCCAAGGTGAGGGGGAGCCGAAGCCGCGATCGAGGTCGCGCGGAGCGAGGTCGCTTGAGACGAGATCGTCATGTGTCCTGCATTGGTGGCGTCAACGGGAACCAGCCCAGCGAACGTCGCCACCCCTGCAGAATATTATGTGCTGTAGTTAGACCCGGATCGGTCCGCGTCAACAGCGGAGACTCAAGGCGAGGCAAGTCGCATATCAGCGTCCCGATATGCGCGTGGCCGCCATTCGAACGCGGGTCATCACAGATGCAATGGCCCAATTCGCTTTGAAGCGGCAACCAGATTCGGTTCTGGGCGTTAGGAACCGTCACCGTCCGATCCTTGGCAGTTGCCGGTGATGAGAACGCCGGTCGCGCTCCCGCCGATCGAGGAGCAGCACATGCGACGCCGCATCAAGCAATCATCGACGCTCGGAGATCGCCCGAACAAGGAGGCGAGGAATTTGCGCAAGCAGGCTGAAGGCATGCCACCTTGCGTTCGCCGCGACGAGCTTCTGAGGAAGGCTGATCAAGCCGAGACGGCTGCTCACATCGATGAGTGGCTGACCCCTTCCAGTCCGCGGCCGCCACAATAGGCCCGAATTGGCACAAACTGCACATCACACAGCAATCTTGTCCGCCTAACCTGTTCCCCATGGGGAACGAGTTGCGTTTTCGCATTCTGGTGATCGGGCTCGGCTTGCTGCCGGTGGCGTTGATCGCCTTTGCCCTCTTTATGCTTTAGCGCAGCATTCATTGATCTGGCTCAACAGGCACCATTGTGGCCGAGCGCTTCTCTGGTTTGAGGGGAGGTGCGCCAATGACCCGCCGTCGGCTCTGGATTTATCAATCCCTGGTCCTGGTAACAGCCGCGTTGTCGATCGCGGTGATCGTATCCATGACCTGGTGAGGCCGCTTCAGAGGCGCTGCGGATATTGCGCGAGCGTTGCGGGTTCGCCCTAGTGGGCGCGCGTCGACCGGCGCGCAGCCGCCGGTTTCTTCTGTGCAAAATACGGGTTCACGACGCACGTCGCGGAGCGCCCGACGGCGAGATATCTGCACTGCTCCAGCGAGGCGTAGCGGCAGTCGAGATAGCCGACGGGGCCGTAGATCTGCATGCACACCGGATAGCTCGGATCATAGGTCTGGGCGCGCGCAGATACGCCCACGACGAGCGTGCTGATCGCAACGAGCGTGAGGCATGCGCTACGCATTTCAGCGCGGCAGGAAATAGCCCGGCGTCTGCGCGCGCGGACGGTTCTGATACGCGTAGGGATCATCGCTTTGTCCAGCGAAATACGGGTTCGCGATACAGGTCAGCGCGCGGCCCGACGCGCTCGCCTGGCACTGTGCGTAACTGTCGAACCTGCAATTGCTCAGCCCCGGCCATTCATCGCCGGTCAGGCAGAACGCATAAGCGGTGCCGAACGCGCGGGCCGGCGTGCTTGTGGTCAATGCGAAAGCAAATGTGGCGATCGCGAGCGAAAATGTGGCGACAATGGGGAGAGAAAGCAGTGCCCGCATCTTCGATTCTCCGATCACACGATTGTGCGCGCGGCGTTGTTACGCGCGCTCACAGTGTACGATGTGTATTCGACATTGGATCTGCTGAAAACTCTTGTTTCAAAGGGTTTCCACGCATCCTCTGATAAACTTTCATTAATGAAGCGCGGGCCTTTGGGGCGAACTGTTGCGTCGGGGTTACAGCAATTCCGTCGATCGCTGGTAAGACGTCGCAACGGCCCGGGGGCCTTACGAAGAAACTGGAACGGGATTCAAATGAAGAAGAGTTTGTTGCTTGTCACTGCCAGCCTCATCGCGCTCGGCGCGGCTGCGCCGGCGGTGGCTGCTGATCTCGCGGCGCGGCCTTACACCAAGGCGCCTGCGATGGTCGCCACCATCTACGACTGGAGCGGCTTCTATATCGGTATCAACGGCGGCGGCGGTTCGTCGCACGCGACGTGGGATCTCGCCGGCTTCGGCCGCGAAGGCTCGCACGACGCGACCGGGGGTACGGTCGGCGGCCAGATCGGCTATCGCATGCAGTCGGGCCAGTGGGTGTTCGGCGTGGAAGGCCAGGGCAACTGGGCCGACTTCTCCGGCAGCAACACCAGCGCGTTTACCGGCTTCAACAACCGCACCAAGATCGATTCGTTCGGTCTGATCACCGGTCAGGTCGGCTACGCCTGGAACAACGTCCTGGTCTATGTGAAGGGCGGCGCGGCTGTGGTCGGCAACAAGTTCGACGTCAACACCGCGGGCGGCGCGTTTGTCGCTTCGTCCAACGACACCCGCTGGGGCGGCACGGTCGGCGTGGGCCTCGAATATGGCTTCGCTCCGAACTGGTCGATTGGCGCCGAGTACAACCACATCTTCCTGGGCGGCAACGACCAGAACTTCACCACCGCCGGTGTTCTGGTTCAGACTGACCACATCAAGCAGGACGTCGACATGGGCCTCGTCCGCCTGAACTACAAGTTCGGCGGCCCGATGATCGGCAGGTACTGAGACCAGTCGCTCTGTTTGAGCGATCGTCGAAAGCCCCGGCCATTGGCCGGGGCTTTTTTATTGTTTAAATTCATGGCGTTAACCATCGCAATTTGAGGTGGCCGAGATCGCTTGACTCCCGAGAACGAAATGAGAACAATGTTCTTCATACGTTCTAGCGAAGGAGCAGGCCATGTTCAGGATTTTCGTGGAAGAAGCCGCCGCACTGACGTCGATCGCGCTGTTCGTCGGGATGATCGCGATCTGGGCCCAGGTACTACCGCAACTCTAGGGCAGCGGTTTTGTAAACCGATGCTCAGGAACCCGACTGAAGCCTTTTCGAGGTGCCGGCTTGGGGAAAAGCGGGACGACGCGGCCGACCGGCCGCTCCGGCGTGGACTCTGGCGCCGCGAGCCCCCACTATTGTGAGGCGAGTCGGCCGGGCGAGTGCATGATGCCTTGAGGAGCCGGCGACCGCTCCATCTCATCTGCAAGAGGCGGTCACGCGACCATGCCGAGCGCCGGATTTGTCCACCTTCATGTTCACTCGGCCTATTCGCTGCTCAAGGGCTCGATCAAGATCGCCAAGCTCGCCGAGCTTGCCAAGAAGGATCACCAGCCGGCCCTGGCGCTGACCGACACCGACAACATGTTCGGTGCGCTGGAGTTCTCCGACAAGATGGCGGGCTCCGGCATCCAGCCGATCGTCGGCTGCGAGCTCGCGATCGATTTCGGCGACCAGGATCCGAATGCGCGCAACGCGCTGCTGCCGTCGCGCGTGGTGCTGCTGGCGGCGCAGGAGCGCGGCTATCGCAGCCTGATGCGGCTGAACTCGCGTGCGTTCCTGGAGACGCCCGACACTCACTCTTCCCACATCAAGTTCGACTGGCTCGAGGGCGAGACCGAGGGCCTGATCGCGCTCACGGGCGGCCCCGACGGGCCGATTTCGCTGGCGCTCAGCGCCGGCCATTCCGAGCTTGCGGCGATGCGCTGCGAGCGTCTGGCCGGCCTGTTCGGCGATCGCCTCTACATCGAACTGCAGCGCCACAACATCGACAAGGAACGGCGCATCGAGAGCGGGCTGATCGACATTGCCTTCACAAAAGGCCTGCCGCTGGTCGCAACCAACGAGCCGTATTTCGCCGCGACCGACGATTACGAGGCGCATGACGCGCTGCTCTGCATCGCCGGTGGCCGGCTGATCGCGGAGACCGAGCGCGAGCAGCTCACGCCGGATCACCGCTTCAAGACGCGCGCCGAGATGGCGGTGCTGTTCGCCGACATTCCGGAGGCGCTGGCGTCCACCGTCGAGATCGCCGAGCGCTGCTCGTTCCGCCCGATGACGCGCAAGCCGATCCTGCCGTTCTTCACCGTCGGTGCCGCATCGAGCTCGGATGCCGCCGCGGTCGAGGCCGCCGAATTGAAGCGCCAGGCGGAGGAGGGGCTCGCCAACCGCCTCAGCGTCCACGGCCTGTCGCAGGGCACCACCGACGAGGACTACAGCCAGCGGCTGGCGTTCGAGCTCGACGTCATCATGCGCATGAAGTACGCGGGCTACTTCCTGATCGTGTCCGACTTCATCAAATGGGCGAAGGGGCAGGGCATTCCGGTCGGACCGGGCCGCGGCTCCGGCGCCGGCTCGCTGGTCGCCTGGGCGCTGACCATCACCGATCTCGATCCGATCAAGTTCGGTCTGCTGTTCGAGCGCTTCCTCAATCCCGAACGCGTCTCGATGCCGGACTTCGACATCGACTTCTGCCAGGACCGTCGGGGCGAGGTGATCCAGTACGTCCAGCAGCGCTACGGCCGCGACCAGGTCGCGCAGATCATCACTTTCGGGACGCTGCAGGCGCGCGGCGTGCTGCGTGACGTCGGTCGCGTGTTGCAAATGCCCTATGGCCAGGTCGACAAGCTGACGAAACTCGTGCCGCAGAATCCGGCCGCGCCGGTGACGCTGGCCGCCGCGATCGAGAGCGAGCCAAAACTCCAGGCGTTTCGCGATGAAGACCCGGTGGTGGCGCGCGCCTTCGACATCGCGCAGCGCCTCGAAGGCCTGACGCGCCACGCCTCGACGCACGCAGCCGGCATCGTGATCGGCGATCGCCCTTTGAGCGAGCTCGTGCCGCTCTACCGCGATCCCAAATCCGACATGCCGGTGACCCAGTTCAACATGAAATGGGTCGAGCCGGCCGGCCTCGTGAAATTCGACTTCCTCGGCCTGAAGACGCTGACCGTGCTCGACGTCGCGATCAAGCTGCTCAAGCCGCGTGACATCCACGTCGATCTCGCCACGCTGCCGATCGACGATGCCGAAAGCTACCAGATGCTGGCGCGCGGCGACGTGGTCGGCGTGTTCCAGGTTGAAAGCCAGGGCATGCGGCGCGCGCTGATCGACATGCGCCCGGACCGCTTCGAGGACATCATCGCACTGGTCGCGCTCTATCGCCCGGGTCCGATGGCGAACATCCCGACCTATTGTTCGCGCAAGCACGGCGACGAGGAGCCGGAATATCTCCACCCCGTGCTGGAGCCGATCCTGAAGGAGACCTTCGGCGTCATCATCTACCAGGAACAGGTGATGCAGATCGCACAGGTGATGTCGGGCTATTCGCTGGGCGACGCCGACCTGCTGCGCCGCGCCATGGGCAAGAAGATCCGCGCCGAGATGGACAAGCAGCGCGACATCTTTGTTGCGGGCGCGGTCAAGAACGGCGTGCCGAAGGCGCAGGCCGAGACCATCTTCGAGCTGCTGGCGAAATTCGCCGATTACGGCTTCAACAAGAGCCATGCGGCGGCCTATGCGCTGGTGTCCTACCACACCGCCTACATGAAGGCGCATTATCCGGTGGAGTTCATCGCCGCGTCGATGACGCTCGATCTCAACAATACCGACAAGCTCTCCGAATTCCGCGCCGAGGCGCAGCGCCTCGGCATCAAGGTCGAGCCGCCCAATATCAACCGCTCCGGCGCGACCTTCGAGGTCGGCGACAAGACCATCTACTACGCGCTCGCCGCGCTGAAGGGCGTCGGCATTGCGGCCGTCGAGCAGATCATCGCGGAGCGGACCAAGAACGGGTTGTTCACCTCGCTCGCCGACTTTGCCGCGCGCGTCAATCCGCGTGCGGTCAACAAGCGCATCATCGAGAGCCTGGCGGCCGCTGGCGCATTCGATACGCTGGAGCCCAGCCGCGCGCGCGTCTTTGCCGGCGCGGATGCGGTGCTTGCGGCCTGTCAACGCTCCCATGAAGCGGCGACCATCGGGCAGAACGACATGTTCGGCGGCGCGGCCGACGCGCCGACCATCATGCTGCCGCAGATCGAGCCGTGGCTGCCGGCCGAGCGGCTGCGCCGCGAATATGACGCGATCGGCTTCTTCCTGTCGGGCCATCCGCTCGACGATTACGCCACCGTGCTGAAGCGGCTGCGGGTGCAGAGCTGGGCCGAGTTTTCGCGCGCGGTGAAGACCGGCGCCACCGCCGGCAAGGTCGCAGCCACCGTGGTGTCACGGATGGAGCGGCGCACCAAGACCGGCAACAAGATGGGCATCATGGGGCTCTCTGATCCCACGGGCCACTTTGAGGCGGTGCTGTTCTCCGAAGGCCTCGCGCAATATCGCGACGTGCTGGAGCCCGGTGCCGCCGTGCTGCTCCAGCTCGGTGCCGAGCTTCAGGGTGAGGACGTCCGCGCCCGCGTGCTGCACGCCGAACCGCTGGATGATGCCGCCGCCAAGACGCAAAAGGGCCTGCGCATCTTCGTGCGCGACACCAGGCCGCTGGAATCGATCGCCAAGCGTCTGGCGGGACCCGAGATGGCCGGCTCGAACGGCGCCGCGCCAAAAATCGGCAGTCCCGGCATCGCGCCGCGCTCCAATGGCGACGGCGAGGTCTCGCTGGTGATGATGCTCGACCTTGAGACCGAGGTGGAGATGAAGCTCCCCGGCCGCTTCAAGGTCTCGCCGCAGATCGCCGGCGCGATCAAGGCGGTCGTGGGTGTCGTCGACGTGCAGCAGCTGTAGCATTTGCAGCCGGCCGGGCATTCGACAAAGTCGTCGTGCCGGGGGGAGCGATACTCGGCGGCCTGCCGGGCTTGCGGTCGTTTCCGCCGCGACGGCTGGAGAGGCGAATCCCGGGCCGGCCGAGCTTGTTCCGCTGGACGAGGCGACTGCACGAACGAAGCTCGCCGAGTTGCAAGCCGTCGACTAAGATGCGCGGCATGATTGCCGCGGCATCAACGCGGGCGGCGCGGCTTGGAGGAACAGAGCATGTGCGAGAATTGCGTCCATGATCGCGGCGCCCACATAGGTCCTTCGCGGAGGTCGCTCATCCACTTGACTGCCGCCGCTCTGAGCATGGCCCTTGCCGGCGGAGCCGCTTTCGCCAAGGAGACCAAGCCGCCACCCAAGCCGCAGAACGTGCTGTCGCCGGATGCGGCGTTGAAGCGGCTGATGGAAGGCAATGCGCGCTATGTCGACGGCGTGTCGCGGCGCCACGATTTCAAGCACGAGCGCGAAGCGCTGGCCGGCGGCCAGAATCCGTTCGCGGCGGTGCTGGGCTGCGCCGACTCGCGGATCGCGCCTGAATATGCCTTCGACACCGGCCGCGGCGATCTCTTCGTCTGCCGCGTCGCCGGAAATTTCGCCGGCACCGAGACCATCGCCAGCCTTGAATACGCGGTCGCGGTGCTGGGTGCGCCGCTGATCCTCGTGCTCGGCCACGACGCTTGCGGCGCGGTCGATGCGACGCTGAAAGCGCTCAAGGACGACAAGCCGCCGCCGGGACACATTCCCGCGCTGGTCGATGCGATCGCGCCCGCCGCAAACGCTGCGATGCAGCAGGGCGGGGAGGTGCTCGACAAGGCGATCCGGCAGAACGTGATCGACAATGTCGCGAAGCTGAAGTCGGCCGCGCCGATTCTCAATGCAGCCGTGGAACAGGGCAAGCTGAAGGTCGTCGGCGGCATCTACCGGCTCACGACCGGAACGGTGGATCTGATCGCGCAAGGCTGAAGCTCGCGTGAAAAGGCTGAAACTTGCGTAAAAGACTGAAGCTTACGCGAAGCTGACGTCGGAATCGTATGCCATGCCGCCGCCTCAATCCCAGCCTTTCGTTCAAGCGCCGTTCAGCTGGCCACGCGCCTCATGCGTGCCGGCACCTCAACAACAATAACGGGCAAGCAAGCCATGCGCGGGACACACAAGGTCTTCATTTGCTTCGTTCTGCCGATGCTGCTGTTGGCCGCGGGCACGCTCGATCCGGTGCGCGCGCAGCAGCAGGAAAAGCGTATCGCGCTCGTGGTCGGCAACGGCGCCTATGCCAATTCGCCGTTGGCAACCACTGCGAACGATGCCGGGCTGATCGCGCAGACGCTGCAAGCGGCGGGCTTCGACGTGGTCGGCGCGCGTGATCTCGACGGCGACACGCTGCGCAAGAGCTTTCGCGACTTCATCCAGAAGGCGCAGGCCTCGGGCCCTGACACCGTCGCGATGGTCTATTTGGCCGGCTACGGCGTGCAGCTGGCCGGCGAGAACTATTTCATCCCGGTCGATTCCAACATCACGCGCGATACCGACGTTCCGACGGAAGGCTTGCGCGTCAGCGACTATGTCCGCCAGCTCGCGTCCATCCCGCTCAAGGCCAACATCGTCGTGCTCGACGCAGGCCGCGCGCAACCCTTCATCGAGGGCGGCCAGCCGATCGCGAGCGGGCTTGCGCTGGTCGAGCCTGAGGCGAACATGCTGATCGCCTTCAACGCCGCGCCCGGCACGGTAGCGCCGGAGGAGCCCGGGCCCTACAGCATCTACGCGCAATCGCTGGCCGAGATGATCCGCACCGGCGGCCTGTCGCTGCCGGAGGTGTTCGACCGCGTCAGGTTGCGCGTCAACGAGGCCAGCAAGGGCGCGCAGGTGCCGTGGGACGACCAGAAGATCAGCGCGCAATTCGCCTTCTTCGACCGCGGGCCCGACGCGCCGCCGCCAGCCGCGCCGGACCAGGCTGCGGCGACCCGCAACAAGCCGATCCGCGATCTCGGCGCGCAGGATGCCTACGCGGCCGTGCTCGAACGCGACACGCTGCCGGCCTATGAGGAGTTTCTCGGCGCCTATCCCAATGATCCGATGTCGAAGCGCGTGATGGTGATCGTGGCGGCACGCCGCGAAGCCATCACCTGGCGGCGGACCTATCGGACCGATACGCCGGAAGCGTACTGGTCGTATCTGCGCCGCTATCCGCGCGGTCCGCATGCGGGCGATGCACGCCGGCGCCTGGCGATCCTCACCGCGCCGGTCGAGCCGCCGCCGAGCTTTGCGATGATCGACTATGACGTGCCGCCGCCGCCACCGGATGAGGTGCTCTATGTCGATCGTCCCGTGCTGATGTTCAGCGATCCCGGATTTGATTTCGCGCCGCCACCACCGCCGCCGGTCTACTACCTGCCGCCGCCGCCGCCGGACTTCGTCGTGCTGGCGCCGCCGCTCGCCGTTGTTGGGCTGTTCGTGCTGCCGCAGCCGGTGTTCGTGCCGATCCCGGTGTTCGTCAGTCCGCCGGTCTATGTCGCGCCGCCGCCGAACAACATCATCTATGCGAACATCCACAACACCACGGTCATCAACACCGTGATCAACCAGGCGCCGGCGGCGCTGCCGGCCGGGAATGCCGCCGCGGCCGCAGCCGTTGCGGCGAACGGTCCGGGGCGCGCGGCCGGGATGACGGCGGTGCCAACCGCGGTGAAGGTGCAGGCACAGGCGATCCAGGCCAATCCCAACCAGCAGCTCAAGCCGAGCCAGGCGGCGTTTGTCAGCAACCCGACAGCAAAACCGGCAGCGATGCACGTGAGGCCTGTCAGCGTCGCGCCGGCTGTAGTCGCTCCGCAGGCGCCACCGGCGGCCGGCCACGCGCTTCCGGTTCCGGGGACCCAGAATACGCCGCCGGCACCGGCCGGGGCTGGGCCGTTGCCAAACGGCCGGCTGGCCCCAACTGCGACAGCCCCCACGAACAACGCACTTCCTGGCCACCCACCGGGAGCGGCGACGGCGACGGCACCTGCCGGGACCGCGGTCACGGCGCCGGGCCAGCCGCCGAAGTCACCGACGAACAACACGCCTCCGGGCCACCCGCTGGGAGCGGCGACGGCCACGACGCCCGCCGGGACCGCAGTTATGACGCCCGGTCAGCCGCCGAAGCGGCCCGGAGCGCAGACCCCGACCGCGGCGGGCCCGTCGGATCGCGCCAAGGCAGCGACCCATGAGCCGGCCACTTCGACGCCGGCAGGAGGAGCGGCGGCTGGTAAGCCTCCAGCCGCTGCCGCAAAGCCGGTCGCCCCGCCGCCAGTCGCCCGGGAGCAGATCCGGCCGCAGAATCAGCGGTCGGCCCCGCCACCGCAGGTGGCCCGGCCGTCGGCTCCGCCGCCGCGACCCCAGGCCGTGGCGAGGCCGACGCCACCGCCGCCGCCGCGGGTGGCATCGCCTCCACCGCGGCCCCCGGTCGCAGCCGCGCGGCCTGCGCCGCCGCCGGCAGCCCGGCCGGCCCCGCCACCGCCGCCCCGGGTGGCCGCAGCCCCGCCGCGTCCGGCCGCTCCGCCGCCGCGCCCTGCGGCCCCGAAGAAATGCCCGCCGAACCAGCCGAAGTGCTAGGCGAGGGCCAGGGAAGGGCGCGGAATCCCCCGGCAACGGGGCCTGAAGCCGGGCAGCAGGGAGGAGGGTGTCAAAACACCCTCCAGAGGCCCTAATTTCCTTGCTTCTGCCCGAAATCGCGCTATACAGCGCGCCATCTCACACGGAAGCATGGCTCACAAGGCCGTCCGGTGGCAGCCGGGGCGACAACGCTCTGTTTTGCTCACACGCTTCCGGAGGAACCAACCGGAGAATTAGAACTATGGCGCTACCCGATTTCACTATGCGTCAGCTGCTCGAAGCTGGCGTGCACTTTGGTCACCAGTCTCACCGCTGGAATCCGAAAATGGCACCGTTCATTTTCGGCAGCCGCAACAACATCCACATCGTCGACCTCGCGCAGACCGTGCCGTTGCTGCACACCGCGTTGCAGGCGGTCAGCGACACAGTCGCCAAGGGCGGCCGCATCCTGTTCGTCGGCACCAAGCGCCAGGCGCAGGACGGCGTTGCCGACGCAGCCAAGCGCTGCGCGCAGTATTTCGTCAATTCGCGCTGGCTCGGCGGCACGCTGACCAACTGGAAGACGATCTCGGCCTCGATCAAGCGTCTGCGTCACCTCGACGAGGTGCTGGCCGGCGGCGAAGCCAACTCCTACACCAAGAAGGAGCGCCTGACGCTTCAGCGCGAGCGCGACAAGCTCGACCGCTCGCTCGGCGGCATCAAGGACATGGGCGGCCTGCCCGACATGATCTTTGTGATCGACACCAACAAGGAAGACATCGCGATCCAGGAGGCCCAGCGCCTCAACATCCCGGTGGCTGCGATCGTCGACACCAACTCCGACCCGAAGGGCATCACCTTTGTGGTGCCGGGCAATGACGACGCGGGTCGCGCGATCTCGCTCTATTGCGATCTCATCGCGCGCGCGGCGATCGACGGCATCTCGCGCGCCCAGGGCGATTCCGGTGTCGACATCGGTGCTTCGGCCCGTCCGGTCGCCGAAGAGCTGCCCTCGACCGCCGGCTTCCAGGGCCTTGCCGGCCCGCGCGGCACCGCCGACGACCTCAAGAAGCTCCCGGGCGTGTCGGGTGCGATCGAGAAGAAGTTCAACGACCTCGGCATTTTCCACTTCTGGCAGCTCGCCGAGCTCGATCACGACACCGCGCACAAGATCGGCGAAGAAGTCGGTCTGCCCAGCCGTGCGGATGCCTGGGTGGCCAAGGCCAAGGCGCTGACCGCGGAAGCGGAATAGTCAAAAAGAGCGATGGGTTGGCCGGACAGGATCCGGCCACCATTTCAGTTGACGCGAATTCCTGAGATGGACCGCGGCGGGGCGCTTCGATGCCGCGCCGCGGTGAACCGGCAGGCAAAAGGATTTTCAACGATGGCAACGATCACAGCTGCGATGGTCAAGGACCTGCGTGAGTCGACCGGCGCGGGCATGATGGACTGCAAGGCCGCGCTGACCGAGACCAATGGCGACCTAGAGGCGGCGCAGGACTGGCTGCGCAAGAAGGGCCTGTCGAAGGCCGCCAAGAAGTCGGGCCGTGTCGCGGCCGAAGGCCTGATCGGCGCGCTCACCAAGGGCACCAAGGGCGTCGTGGTCGAGGTCAACTCCGAGACCGACTTCGTCGCGCGCAACGGCCAGTTCCAGGGCCTGGTCAAGATGATCGCGCAGGTCGCCTTCGACGTCGGCGCCGATGTCGAGAAGATCAAGGCCGCCAAGGTCGGTGATGTCACGGTCGAAACCGCGATCAATGACGCGATTGCCACGATCGGCGAGAACATGACGTTGCGCCGCGCCGCCGTGCTTGAAGTGAGCCAGGGCGTGGTGTCGAGCTACGTGCACGGCGCCGTCATCGAGGGCGCCGGCAAGATGGGCGTGATCGTGGCGCTGGAATCGCCCGGCAAGGCCGACGAGCTCGCAGCGCTCGGCCGCCAGATCGCGATGCATGTCGCGGCCGCCAACCCACTCGCGCTCGATCCGTCCGGTCTCGATCCGGCGGTCGTCAAGCGCGAGAAGGACGTGCTCGCCGACAAATATCGCCAGCAGGGCAAGCCTGAGAACGTGATCGAGAAGATCGTCGAGTCCGGCCTGAAGACCTATTACAAGGAAGTCTGCCTGCTCGAGCAGGCCTTCATCCACGACACCGGCAAGTCGGTGGCGCAGGCGGTGAAGGAGGCCGAGGGCAAGGTCGGCGGCACCGTGAAGATCGCCGGCTTCGTGCGCTATGCTCTTGGTGAGGGAATCGAGAAGCAGGAATCGGACTTCGCGGCCGAGGTCGCGGCGGCCAGCGGCAAGAAGTAAGCGCCGGAACGTTCCTTCCGGCGTGCCGCCGGAAGCGGCGCCCGGACAAGGAAAGTGCTCATGACAGATCCGGTCTATCGTCGCGTCGTGATCAAGCTGTCTGGCGAATATCTCGCGGGACAGCAGGGCTTTGGCATCGATCAGCCGACCATCGACCGGGTTGCGGACGATCTGATCGCCGCCCGCCAGCTCGGCACCGAGATTGCGGTCGTGATCGGCGGCGGCAACATTTTTCGCGGCGTCGAGGTGTCCTCGCGCGGCGTGTCGCGTCCGACCGGCGACACCATGGGTATGCTCGCCACCATGATGAACTGTCTCGCGCTCGAAGCCACGATCGAGCGCAAGGGCACGCCGGCGCGCACGCTGTCGGCCTTCGTCATGCCCGAGATTTCCGAGCTGTTCACCCGCACTGCGGCGCACAAATACCTCGCCGAGGGCCGAATCGTGCTGCTCGGCGGTGGAACCGGCAATCCGTACTTCACGACAGACACGACGGCGGTGCTGCGCGCCGCCGAAATCGGTGCCCAGGCGGTGCTGAAAGCGACCAATGTCGACGGCGTCTACTCGGCCGATCCGAAGAAGGATCCGACCGCCACGCGGTTCGACCGGCTGACCCATTCGCAGGCCATCGAAGGCGACTACAAGGTGATGGATGCGACCGCCTTCGCACTTGCCCGCGAGACGTCGCTGCCTATCATCGTATTTTCGATCGCGGAGCCCGGATCGATCGGCGCCATGCTGCGTGGCACCGGCCACGGGACGATCGTCGCCGGCTGACGTTTCGCCAGTCGCCCGGGGGCAGGGCGCAGGCGATGTCGCCGGGTTTTTGAAGGAGAAGCGAGATGGCCACGGGTAATTTCGACATCAACGAAGTGAAGCGGCGCATGCAGGGCGCCGTGCAGTCTCTCAAGCACGAGCTCGGCGGCTTGCGCACGGGGCGCGCCTCGGCATCGATGCTCGACCCGGTCCAGGTTGAGGCTTACGGCAGCCACATGCCGCTCAACCAGCTCGCCACCGTCAGCGTGCCGGAGCCGCGGCTGATCTCGGTGCAGGTCTGGGACAAGTCGATGGTCAAGCCGGTCGAGAAGGCGATCGTCGATTCCAATCTCGGCCTGTCGCCCGCGACCGAAGGCCAGGTGCTGCGGCTGCGCATTCCCGAGCTCAACGAGGAGCGCCGCAAGGAACTGGTCAAGGTCGCGCACAAATACGCGGAAGCCGCCAAGGTCGCCGCGCGCCATGTCCGCCGCGACGGCCTCGATGTCCTGAAGAAGCTCGAAAAGAATCACGAGATGTCCGAGGACGACCAGGAGCGTCTCGCCGGCGACGTGCAGAAGGCGACCGACAGCACGATCGCCGAAATCGATCAGTTGCTGGCCGCGAAGGAAAAAGAAATCCTCACCGTCTAAGGCTGCCGTCATGTCCAACGCCGCCGCGCCCGTCACGGAGGGACCCGACAGGTCCGAGGCGCCTGCGCATGTTGCCATCATTATGGATGGCAACGGGCGTTGGGCGGCCGCGCGCGGCTTGCCGCGGGCCGAGGGCCATCGCCGCGGCGTGGAGGCCTTGCGCCGCGTGGTTCGCGCCTCGCACGAGCTCGGCATCCGCTATCTCACCATCTTCTCCTTCAGCTCGGAAAACTGGTCGCGCCCGGCCAGCGAGATCGGCGATCTCTTCGGCCTGCTCCGCCGCTTCATCCGCAACGATCTCGCGAGCCTGCACCGCGACGGCGTCAAGGTGCGCATCATCGGCGAGCGGAACGGGCTCGAGGGCGACATCTGCGCGCTCCTCAACGAGGCGGAGGAATTGACGCGCGACAACACGCGCCTGACGCTGGTCGTCGCCTTCAATTACGGCTCGCGGCAGGAGATCGCGAAGGCGGCGCGGGAGCTCGCGCGCGAAGTCGCGGAGGGCAGGCGCGATCCGGCTTCGATCGACGCCGAGACGTTGGGGGCCCATCTCGACGCGCCCGACATTCCCGATCCCGACCTTATCATCCGCACCAGCGGCGAGCAGCGCCTGTCCAATTTCCTGATGTGGCAGGCCGCCTATAGCGAGCTCGTGTTCGTGCCGATCCACTGGCCCGATTTCGACAAGGCCGCGCTGGAAAGCGCGATCGCCGAATATGCCAGGCGCGAGCGCCGTTTCGGCGGCCTCGTTGCGAAAACCGCCTCGTGAGCAAACCCGACGCCGCACCGGCAGGCTCAGCGCCGGCCTCGAGTAATTTCGTGATGCGAGTCCTCGCAGCGCTCGTGCTGGCGCCGCTCGCCATTGCGCTCGCCTATGCCGGCGGCTGGCTATGGGCGTTTCTCGTCACCCTGGTGTCGATCGGACTGTTCGCCGAATGGCTCATGGTGGTGAGCGCAGGGTCGGCCGTGCTGACCTCGTCCGGGACGATCGTCCTCGCTATCATGGGATTCTGCGTCGCCTTCGGCGCGCTCAAGACCGCTGTCATCACCGGCTTCGTCGGCGGCGCGATCGTGACGCTACTCGCGCGGGGCAAGTTCGTCTGGGCCGCCTCGGGCTTTGCCTATGCATCGGCTGCGCTGCTGGCCTCGATCCTGGTGCGCCAGGATCCCGTGAATGGTTTTGCCGCGTTGATGTTCGTGCTGCTCGTGGTGTGGGCGACCGATATCGGCGGCTATTTCGCCGGTCGCGGCTTTGGCGGACCGAAGCTTTGGCCGCGGGTGAGCCCCAAGAAGACCTGGGCCGGGGCGCTCGGCGGCTCTGCCGCGAGCCTTGCGGTTGCGGCCGGATTTGCGGCCTGCGGGCTCGGCAAGGCGGTTCCGCTGTTGCTCGTGAGCGCCGTCCTGACCGTGGTTTCGCAGCTCGGGGATCTCTTCGAATCCGCGATCAAGCGCCGCTTCGGTGTCAAGGATTCCAGTCACTTAATTCCCGGTCATGGCGGGCTTCTGGACCGACTGGACGGCTTTGTCGCTGCCATCCTGATGGCATGGATTATCGGCTTCCTCCGCCATGGTGTGCATAGCGCCGGAAGCGGTCTTATGGTTTGGTGAAGATATGAGCGCGGTCCCATTGCGTAACAACAAGGCTGCGGCGTCGACCGTCCGCAGCGTCACGGTCCTCGGTGCCACCGGCTCGATCGGCGACAGCACGATGGACCTGATCCGCGCGGCGCCCGAGCGCTACCGCGTCGAGGCGCTGACGGCGAACGGCAATGTCGAAGCGCTGGCAAAGCTCGCGAAAGAGTTTTCCGCGCGCTTCGTCGCGATTGCCGACACCTCGAAGCTCGCCGAGCTCAAGGCCGCACTTGCGGGAACGAGCACCGAATGCGGCGCCGGCGAAAGCGCGGTGATCGAAGCCGGCGCGCGTCCGGCCGATTGGGTGATGGCGGCCGTCAGTGGCGCCGCCGGACTGAAGCCGGCGCTGGCTGCGGTCGATCGCGGCGCGCATGTCGCGCTCGCCAACAAGGAATGCTTGGTCTGTGCCGGTGATTTCTTCATGCAGCGCGCGGCGAAAGCGGGCGCCTGCATCCTGCCGGCCGACTCGGAGCACAACGCGCTGTTCCAGGCGCTTGGCTCAGGCAATCGCGACGAGCTCGTCCGCGTCATCATCACGGCATCAGGCGGCCCGTTCCGGACCTGGAAGAGCGCCGACATCGAGCAGGCCACGCTCGCCCAGGCGCTGAAGCATCCGAACTGGAGCATGGGCCAGAAGATCACGATCGATTCCGCCTCGATGATGAACAAGGGGCTCGAGGTGATCGAGGCGTCCTATTTGTTCGCGCTGACGCCGGACGAGATCGACGTCTTGGTTCATCCGCAGTCGATCATCCACGGCATGGTCGAGTTCTCCGACCGCTCGGTCGTGGCCCAGCTCGGTTCGCCTGACATGCGTACGCCGATTGCCCATTGCCTCGGCTGGCCAGACCGGATCAAGGGACCCGCGGCCAAGCTCGATCTGGCCAAGATCGGCCAGTTGACCTTCGAGGCGCCGGACTTCGAACGGTTCCCCGGGCTTCGCCTGGCCTACGATTCGCTCCGGACGGGGAAGGGGGCGACCACCGTCTACAACGCCGCCAACGAGGTCGCCGTGGCCGCGTTCATCGCCGGCAAGATCCGGTTCGGCGCCATTGCACGGCTGGTGGAGGCGACGCTGGAGGACTGGATCCGGAGCGGGAACCAGGCCCCCATGACCTCGGCGGACGATGCAATATCCGTTGACCATGTTTCGCGAAATAGAGCCGCCGCCCTATTGCCTCAAATTGCCTTAAAGGCATCCTAGGTGGTTCGGGGCCAGGGCCTTGCGGCGCTGGATGAGGGAATTCGATGATCGACTTTTTCGTCCATAGTTTCAATACGTTGAGCCATGGGCTCCTCGGCTACGCCGTCCCCTTCCTGTTCGTCCTGACCATCGTCGTGTTCTTCCACGAGCTCGGCCATTTCCTGGTCGCGCGCTGGGCGGGTGTTCGGGTGTTAACCTTTTCGCTCGGTTTCGGACCTGAGCTGGTTGGTTTCAACGACCGCCACGGCACCCGCTGGAAGATCTCGGCGATTCCGCTTGGTGGCTACGTCAAATTCTTCGGCGACGAGAGCGAGGCGTCCACCCCGTCGGCCGAGACGCTCGCGGCCATGACCGCCGAGGAGCGCGCTGGCAGCTTCCACCACAAGAAGGTCGGCCCGCGCGCCGCCATCGTCGCGGCCGGACCGATTGCCAATTTCATCCTCGGCGCGCTGATTTTCGCGGGCATGGCCCTGTACTACGGCAAGCCGAGCACGATCGCACGCGTGGACGGCGTCGTCGCCGACGGCGCTGCCGCGTCGGCCGGCTTCAAGATCGGGGACGTCGTCGTGCAGATCGACGGCAAGCCGATCGAGAGCTTTGCCGACATGCAGCGGATCGTCGCGATGAGCGCGGGTTCGTCGCTTGTTTTCCAGGTGAAGCGGGATGGCACGGTCGTTTCGCTGACCGCGACGCCGGCGCTCCTGGAGCGCAAGGATCCGTTCGGCAACAGCCACCGCGTCGGCGTGCTGGGGGTCGAGCACAAATCTCAGGCCGGTGAAGCCTCGACCGCACCGGTCGGGATCGGCGAGGCCCTCAAGATCGGGGTCGAGCAGGTCTGGTTCATCATCACCAGCACGTTCAAGTTCCTGGGCTCGCTGTTCGTCGGAAACGGCAATCCGAACGAGGTCAGCGGCGTCCTCGGCATCGCGAAGATGTCGGGGCAGGCGGCCAGTGCCGGGTTCCAGTTCGTGATCAACCTCTGCGCCGTGCTGTCGGTCTCGATCGGCTTGTTGAACCTGTTCCCGATCCCGCTGCTCGATGGCGGTCATCTTATGTTCTACGCGGCGGAAGTGGTCCGTGGCCGGCCGCTGTCCGAGCGGACCCAGGAGATGGGATTTCGAATCGGACTCGGTCTGGTGCTGATGCTGATGGTGTTCGCGACCTACAACGACATCCTGCGGATGGCGGCTTCCTGATAGGGGCTTTTTTGTGGCGTTGCTGTAGAGCAACGTCTTGGAATGAAATTGAAATTGCGGTGCGCTCGGCCGTTTGCGGCGTCGGCGAAATTGGCTACAAGCGGCTTGAACTTGGGGAATCTCCAGACCGGCCTT
The DNA here is from genome assembly GCF_040548375.1 of Bradyrhizobium sp. F1.4.3. Lineage (NCBI taxonomy): Bacteria > Pseudomonadati > Pseudomonadota > Alphaproteobacteria > Hyphomicrobiales > Nitrobacteraceae > Bradyrhizobium > Bradyrhizobium sp. F1.4.3. The sequence goes on along the minus strand of NZ_JBEPRN010000001.1, from coordinate 539,892 downwards.
GGGGTTGGCTCTGGTAGGGAATGATAAGGGCGCGTTGCGCATGAAGTTTGGACTGCGACTCCGGGGGGGCTTGCTTGCCACCCTGATCATGTTCGGCGCGCCGGTGTTTGCCCCGGTTGGGGCTGTTTTTGTGTCTTCGTCTGCGCTTGCTCAGACCGTCCAGTCGATTTCCGTCGAAGGAAATCGCCGTGTCGAGGTGGAGACGATCCGCTCCTATTTCAAGGCGGGCCCCGGTGGTCACCTTGATCAAGGCGCCATCGATGACGGCCTCAAGGCGCTGATCGAGACCGGCCTGTTCCAGGACGTGAAGATCAACCGCGGCGCGGGTGGCCAGATCGTCGTCTCCGTGGTGGAAAACCCGGTGATCGGTCGCATTGCCTTCGAGGGCAACAAGAAGATCAAGGACGAGCAGCTCACCGCCGAGGTCCAGTCCAAGGCGCGCGGCACCTTCTCCCGCGCCATGGTGCAGTCGGACACGCTGCGAATCGCCGAAATCTATCGCCGTTCCGGCCGCTACGACGTGCGCGTCACGCCCGAAATCATCGAGCAGCCGAACAACCGCGTCGACCTCATCTTCACGGTCGAGGAGGGCGCCAAGACCGGCGTCAAGTCGATCGAGTTCGTCGGCAACAACGCGTTCTCGTCCTACCGCCTGCGCGACATCATCAAGACGCACGAATCGAATCTGCTGAGCTTCCTCGCCAGCAACGACATCTATGATCCCGATCGCGTCGAGGCCGACCGCGACCTGATCCGCCGCTTCTATCTCAAGAACGGCTTCGCCGACGTCCAGGTCGTCGCCGCGCTCACCGAATACGACCCGGAGAAGAAGGGCTTCCTCGTCACCTTCAAGATCGAGGAAGGCCAGCAGTACCGCGTCGGTACCGTCGATTTCCGCACCAGCATTGCCAATTTCGACCCAAGCACGATGCGCTCCTTTTCGCGCGTCAATGTCGGCTCGCTCTACAACGTCGAATCGGTCGAGAAGTCGGTCGAGGACATGCAGATCGAGGCCTCGCGGCGCGGCTTTGCCTTCGCCGTGGTGCGTCCGGGCGGCGATCGCAATTTCGATGCGCACACCGTGTCGGTGGTGTTCAACATCGACGAGGGTCCGCGCACCTATATCGAGCGCATCAACATCCGCGGCAACACCCGTACCCGCGACTATGTGATCCGTCGCGAATTCGACCTCTCCGAGGGTGACGCCTACAACCGCGCGCTGGTCGACCGCGCCGAGCGCCGCCTGAAGAATCTCGACTACTTCAAGAGCGTGAAGATCACGACGGAGCCGGGCTCCTCCAGCGACCGCGTGGTGCTGATCGTCGATCTCGAAGAGAAGTCGACCGGCGACTTCTCGGTGTCGGGCGGTTATTCCACGACCGACGGCGCGCTGGCCGAAGTCTCGGTATCCGAGCGCAACCTGCTCGGCCGCGGCCTGTTCGCCAAGGCGTCGGTGACCTACGGCCAGTATGCGCGCGGCTATTCGCTGTCGTTCGTCGAGCCGTATTTGCTCGACTACCGCATCGCGCTGGGTCTCGACTTCTATCAGCGCACCCAGCTCTCCAACAGCTACATCTCCTACGGCACCAAGACGCTGGGCTTCAGCCCGCGCCTCGGCTTCTCCTTGCGTGAAGATCTGGCGCTCCAGCTGCGGTACTCGGTCTACCAGCAGGAAATCACGCTGCCGTCCTACTTGGCGAACTGTAACAACGTGCAGACGCTGCCTGATGGCACCCCGAATCCGGCGTTCAATCCGAGCCCCGCCTTTGCCAATCTCAACGGCATCGACCTGAGCTCGACCAGCGGCCTCGGCTGCTACAGCGACGGCGAAGCCTCGCTGCCGGTGCGCAAGGAACTCGCGAATGGCAAGACGCTGACCTCGGCACTCGGCTACTCGCTGACCTACAACACGCTGGACAACAACAAGAACCCGACCGACGGCCTGCTCATCGACTTCAAGCAGGACTTCGCCGGCGTCGGCGGCGACGTCACCTACCTCAAGACCGCCGCCGATGCGAAGTACTACCAGTCGCTGGTGTCGGATCTCGTCGGTCTCGTCCATCTCCAGGGCGGTGTTCTGACCAAGGTCGGCAGCGACCTGCGCATGCTCGATCACTTCCAGATGGGTCCGAATCTCGTTCGCGGCTTTGCCCCGAACGGCATCGGCCCGCGCGATTTGAATCCGTACGGTACGCAGGACGCGCTTGGCGGCACCAAGTACTGGGGCGCTTCGCTCGAATTGCAGATGCCGTTCTGGTTCCTGCCCAAGGAAGTCGGCCTGAAGGGCGCGGTCTATGCCGACGCCGGCGGTCTCTACGACTACCAGGGTCCGACGACTTGGTCGGTCACCAACGAACTGACCACGCCCAGGAACTCGAACTGTACGCCGTCGACGATCTCCCCGGGTGCGTCCCCTGGAACCTGTACTGGCCTCATCTATGACGACAGCAAAGTCATCCGCTCGTCGGTCGGTGTCGGCTTGATCTGGGCCTCGCCGTTCGGTCCGCTGCGCTTCGACTACGCGGTGCCGCTCACCAAGGGCAAGTATGACCGTACGCAGGAATTCCGGTTCGGCGGCGGCACGACGTTCTAATTCGATCAGCAGGGCATGATCCGGCCGCTCGGAAACTCCTTGGGGCCGGTTTCCAGAAAGATCGTGCTCAATCCATGAGAAAAGGCATGATGCGGCCTGGCCGCTTCATGCCGAAGCCGGACCGCGACGGGGTGGAATGGCGCAGCCGACCTTCTTCACAAAGCCGCCGGCCTCAGCGCTGGCTGACATCGCCGCGCTGACGAAGGCGCAACTGGTCGACCCCTCGCGGGGCGGTCATGTCATCACCGGCCTTGCTTCGCTCGACGAAGCCGGCCCGATGCATCTGACGTTCTTCGACAATCTGAAATATGCCGACGAGCTCAAGCTCACCATGGCAGGCGCCTGCCTGGTGAGCCCGCGCTTCGAGGCCCAGGTGCCTGCGCATGTGGCGGTGCTGCGGGTGGCGCAGCCGTTCCGCGCCTTCGTCGGAATCGCGCGGGAATGGCACGGCGACGCGCTCAGGCCGCAATCCTGGGTCGGCAATGACGGCATTGCGCCCTCGGCCATCATCGATCCCTCGGCACGGCTCGAGGACGGCGTCATCGTCGATCCGCTGGCCGTCATCGGTCCGGATGTCGAGATCGGCAGCGGCACGGTGGTCGGCGTCGGCGCCGTCATCGGCCCCGGCGTCAAGATCGGCCGGGACTGCAATGTCGGCGCCCGCACGGTAATCCAGTGCGCCCTGATCGGCAACAACGTCCTGATCCATCCCGGCTGTTCGATCGGCCAGGATGGCTACGGCTTCATCTTCTTTGGCCCCGAGGGTCATCTGAAGGTGCCGCAGACCGGGCGGGTGCTGATCCAGAACGATGTCGAGGTCGGCGCCGGCACGACCATCGACCGCGGGTCCTTGCGCGATACCGTGATCGGGGAGGGCACCAAAATCGACAATCAGGTCCAGATCGGCCACAATGTGACCATTGGCCGGCACTGCCTGCTGGCGGCCCAGATCGGGCTCGCGGGCAGCCTGACCATCGGCGACAACGTGGCGCTGGGAGCGAAGGTTGGCATCAACAACCACCTCAAGATCGGCGACGGGGCTCAGGTGACAGCCATGAGCGGCGTCAAGGACGACATTCCGGCGGGCGGGCGCTGGGGCGGCTTTTTTGCCAAGCCGACCAGGCAGTGGTTCAAAGAGATATTGGCGGTGGAGCGCCTGGCGCGCGACAGCAAGGCCGATCCGAAGGATGAGGGACGGGAATGACGGAGGAAGCACCGGTCAGGTTCGAGCTTGTGGACATCAATATGATCCTGCAAACGCTCCCGCACCGCTTTCCGATGCTGCTGATCGACCGCGTGATCAACATCCGCACCGATTACAGCGGCATCGGCATCAAGAACGTCACCTTCAACGAGCCGCCGTTCCAGGGCCATTTCCCGGATCGCCCGGTCTATCCCGGCGTGATGATGATCGAGGCGATGGCGCAGACCGCGGGCGTGATCGGCATCAAATCGGTCGAGGGCACCGAGAAGCCGCGGGCGGTGTATTTCCTCACCATCGACAAGTGCAAGTTCCGCAAGCCCGTGATGCCCGGCGATACCATCGAGTATCACATGCGTTCGATCGGCCGCCGCAAGACCATGTGGTGGTTTCACGGCGACGCCAAGGTCAACGGCCAGGTCGTCGCGGAAGCCGATGTCGGGGCCATGTTGACGGATTGACGGCGAACTGGCGAATGGCGAGTAGGGAGTAGCGAATAAGGCTCCGTCCCGCTCTGTGCGCTTGAAACAAAGCCGAGATGATACGTCACTGGACAGATCGGGCGAAGTCGCGCTAACCAGCGGAAAACCTAGCAACTTCAACACATAGTCAGACCTTCTTGATGAGTAAGATTGACCCCACCGCACGGGTGGAAGACGGCGCCGTGATCGGCGAGGGCACCGAGATCGGGCCTTTTTGCATCATCGGCCGCGACGCCCGGATCGGGGCGAACTGCAAGCTGATCGGACAGGTCACCGTCATCGGCCATACCTCGGTCGGCGACAACTGCGTGATCTCGCCGTTCGTGGTGCTGGGCGGGGCGCCGCAGGATCTCAGCTACAAGGGCGAGCCCACCAAGCTCGAGATCGGTTCCGGCTGCACCATCCGCGAAGGCGCGACGATGAACGTCGGCACCATCAAGGGCGGCGGGCTGACGCGCGTCGGCAACGACGGCTATTTCATGAACAACAGCCATGTCGGCCACGACTGCATGGTCGGCAACAATGCGATCTTCGCGACCTCGGCGACGCTCGGAGGCCACTGCGAGATCGGCGACTTCGTCTATATCGGCGGCCTGTCCGCGGTGCATCAGCTCACGCGGATCGGCCCGCAGGTGATGGTCGGCGGCGTCTGCGGCGTGCGTGACGACGTCATCCCGTTCGGGCTGGTCAACGGCCAGTATGCCGCGCTGGAAGGTCTCAACCTCATCGGCATGAAGCGGCGCAAGTTCACGAAGGAACGCCTCGCCACCGTGCGTGCGTTCTATCAGAAACTCTTCCACGGCCCCGGCATCTTCGCCGAGCGGCTCGAAGCGGTGCGGCCGCTTGCGAGCGAAGATCCCGCCATCGCCGAAATGCTCGACTTCATCGGCAAGGGCAAGCGCCCGCTCTGTCTTCCCGCCATCGAGAAATGATCCTGGGATGGCCGCGGTCATGACATCGGCGGCGCCAGGGATTTCATCACCGGTCGGCGTGGTCGCAGGCGGCGGCGCGATGCCGTTCGCGGTTGCCGATTCGCTTGCCGCGCGCGGCATCTCGCCGGTGCTGTTTCCCCTCCGGGGTGCCTGCGATCCGGCGCAGGTGGAAAAATTTCGCCACCGCTGGATCTCGGTCGGCCAGCTCGGCCGCGCGATGCGGCTGTTTCGCGAGGAGGGCTGCCGCGACCTGGTCTTCATCGGCACGCTGGTGCGCCCCTCGCTCTCGGAGATCCGGTTCGACTTCACGACGTTGCGGCTGCTCGGCAATGTCATCCGCGCCTTCCGCGGCGGCGACGATCATTTGTTGTCCGGCGTCGGGCGCATTCTCGAACAAGGCGGCTTTCGCATGGTCGGGATCAAGGATGTCGCGCCCGATCTCCTGATGCCCGAGGGCTGCATCAGTCGCGCCTGGCCGAGCGACAATGGCAAGACGGACATCGAGCGCGGCCGCGCGGTGCTGGTCGCGCTCGGCTCGTTCGACATCGGCCAGGCTGCGGTCGTGATCGACGGCCATGTGGTGGCGGTCGAGGATATCGAGGGCACCGACGCGCTGCTCGCGCGCGTGGCGCGCCTGCGCGAGGAGGGGCGTATCCGCGCGGCGACCGGGCGAGGCGTGCTGGTGAAGGTCCCGAAGAGCGGGCAGGATTTGCGCTTCGACCTGCCCACGATCGGCCCGCGCACCATCGAGGGCGTCGCGAGAGCCGGCCTTGCCGGCATCGCCGTCATCGCCGGCAACACCATCGCCGCCGAGCCGCAGGCGATGATCGCGCTGGCCGACGCGAAATATCTCTTCATCATCGGCCTGCCGGCGTGATGCAGGGCCGCGATCCAAAGCGAAAGATCTTCCTGATCGCGACGGAGGAATCCGGCGACCGGCTCGGCTCGGCGCTGATGAAGGTGCTGCGCCAGCGGCTCGGCGATGGTGTGCAGTTCGAAGGCGTCGGCGGCCATACCATGGCGCGCGAGGGGCTCGAGTCGCTGTTTCCGATCGAGGAGCTCTCGATCGTCGGCTTTGCCGCGGTGGTGCAGCAATTGCCAAAAATCCTGCGGCTGATCCGCGCGACCGTGGGCGCCGTGACGGAGGCCACGCCGGACGCGCTCGTCATCATCGACAGTCCCGACTTCACCCATCGCGTCGCCCGCCGCGTGCGTGCGCGCAATCCCGCGATCCCGGTCGTCGATTACGTCTCGCCCTCGGTCTGGGCCTGGCGGCCGGGCCGGGCGCGGGCCATGCTCGGCTATGTCGATCATGTGCTCGGTCTGCTGCCGTTCGAGCCGGCGGAATACCGCAAGCTCGGCGGGCCGCCATGCAGCTATGTCGGCCATCCCCTGATCGAGCAATTGCCGTCGCTGCGGCCGAATGTGGACGAGCAGAGGCGGCGCGATTCCGAGCCGCCGGTTTTGCTGGTGCTGCCCGGCAGCCGCCGCAGCGAGATCAGGCATCATCTCGGGGTGTTCGGTGCGACGCTCGACCGGTTGCAGTCCGAGGGCCGCGCCTTCGAGCTGATGTTGCCGACCATGCCGCATCTCGAAGCGACCGTGCGCGAGGGTGTCGCGAGCTGGCCGGTCAAGCCGCAGATCGTCGTAGGCGAAGCCGAGCGGCGTGCGGCCTTCCGCATCGCGCGCGCGGCGTTGGCGAAATCCGGCACGGTGACGCTGGAGCTGGCGCTGTCGGGCATTCCGATGGTGACGGCGTACCGCGTCAACCCGATCGAAGCCTTCATCCTGCGCCGCGCGGTCCAGGTCTCCTCGGTGATCCTCGCCAATCTCGTGATCGGCAGGGAGGTCATTCCCGAGTTTTTGCAAGAGGACTGCACGCCGGAGAAGCTCGCACCGGCGCTGTCCGAGGTGCTCACGGATTCGCCGCTGCGCCGGCAGCAGGTGGATGCGTTCGCCCAGCTCGACACCATCATGTCGACCGGCAACAAATCGCCGAGCGTGCTCGCCGCCGACATCGTGCTGGCGACGATGCGCAAAGGCAGGCGGGCGGGCTAGCTAGCCGAGGCCGCCGTCGACCTGGAAGCACTGGCGCGTGATCCGTTGGCTTTCGTCGGACGCCAGAAACAGCGCCATATTCGCGATGTCGTCGGGTGTCACCGCATCGGGAACCGCCTGGCGTGTGCGCAGCTCGGCGATGGTCTGCTCGTTCGGATACCACAGCCGGCGCTGGCGCTCGGTGATCACCATCCCCGGCGCAATCGCGTTGACACGGATGCGGTCGGGACCGACCAGCCGGGCCAGCGAGTTGGTGAAGCCGACGATCGCCGCCTTTGCTGCGGCGTAGACCGGCAATGCCGGCGCGCCGCGCATCCAAGCGATGGAAGACATGTTGATGATCGAGCCGCCGCCGCGGGCCTGCATCTGCGGCACGATCGCCTGTGCAGCGAAGAAGACGTGCTTGAGGTTGACGCCGATCATCCAGTCGAACTCGGCCGGCGTCACCTCGGCAAGCACCTGGCGCTGGTCATTGGCGGCGTTGTTGACAAGGACCGCCGCATCGCCAAGTGACCTGTGGACCTCAGCCATCGCGGCGCGCAAGGCGTCGATGTCCAGGAGGTCGCATCGCACGAACAGCGGTGCGGAGCCGGAGGTGCTCGCCACCTCGCGCGCGAGGGCCTGGCCGGCATCCGCATCAATGTCGAGGAAGGCGACCCGGGCTCCCTGGGCCGCGAAGGCGCGCACGAAGGCCGCGCCGATGCCGCTGGCGCCCCCGGTGATCAGCACCACGCGGTCCGCGAGGCCGGCATAGTTCGTCTGGGTCATGCGATCAGTCGCTCCGTCTCGGGGTCGAACAGGCAAATGCGGCGGGTATCGAGCGCGAAGGGCGCAGGGGCGCCCGGCGTGGGGCGGATATCCGGCGTGATGCGTGCCAGCGCCTGCTCGCCGCCGAGCCGCAGCAGGACGATGGTCTCGGCGCCGGTGGGCTCGACCATTTCGACCGGCGCCGTGACGAGGACGGGCGCCTCGGCCGAGAAGACGCGGCTGCCCTCGGCAATGCATTCCGGCCTGATCCCGAGCACCACCTCGCGGCCGACAAAGGGCGCGGCTGCGTCGTATCCCTGGAGTGGGAAACGGACCTCGTCCGGTCGTCCCGCGCCGATCACGATGGCCGGCCCGCCGGTATCGGCCTCGAGCCGTGCCGGCATCGTGTTCATCGGCGGCGAGCCCATGAAGCGTGCGACGAACAGATTGGCCGGATAGCGATACACGGTGTCCGGATCGGCGAATTGCTGCACCACCCCCCGATGCATCACCGCTATGCGCGTTGCCATCGTCATCGCTTCGATCTGGTCGTGGGTGACATAGACGATGGTAGCGCCGATGCGCTGGTGCAGCCGCTTGATCTCCATCCGCATCTCGACGCGCAGTTTTGCATCGAGATTGGAGAGCGGCTCGTCGAACAGGAACAGCAGGGGATCGCGCACCAGCGCCCGGCCCATCGCCACGCGCTGGCGCTGGCCGCCGGACAATTGCGACGGCTTGCGGCCGAGCAGCGGCTCGATCTGGAGCAGCCGGGCGACATTCGCCAGCGCCTTCTCCTGCTCCGCCTTCGGCACGTGGCGGCATTCCATGCCGAAGGTGATGTTCTGGCGCACCGTCATCGACGGGTAGAGCGCATAGGACTGGAACACCATGGCGATGTCGCGGTCCTTGGGCGCGACGTCGTTGACGATGCGTCCGCCGATTTCCACGGTGCCTGCGCTGGCGCGATCGAGCCCCGCGACGATGTTGAGCAGCGTGGACTTGCCGCAGCCGGACGGCCCGACCAGCACGGTGAACTCGCCGCTCTCGATGTCGAGGTCGATGCCCTTCAGCACCTCAAGATTGGCGTAGCGCTTCGACAGGGCGCGAATGCTTAGTGCTGCCATGACAACCCCATCATTTCACTGCGCCGGCGGTAAGGCCGCGCACGAAGTACCTGCCGCCGAGGAGATAGATCAACAAAGTGGGCAGGGCCGCGATGATCACCGCAGCGCTCTGCACGCCATGCTGCGGGATATCTGCGATTGCGGCAGATAGCGCGATGAGAGCGGCCGTGACGGGCTGCTGCTGGCCCGTCGTGAATGTCACGCCATAGAGGAACTCGTTCCAGATGTGCGTGAACTGCCAGATCACGGTGACAATCAGGATGGGAGACGAGAGCGGCAGAATGATGCGCCAGAAAATGCGAAAGAACCCGGCGCCATCGATGCGCGCGGCCCTGATCAATTCATGTGGAATGGCGACATAGTAATTTCGGCAGAACAGTGTCGTGAAGGAGAGCCCCTGGATCGTGTGAATCAGCACGAGACCCGTCAGTGTGTTGATGAGACCGATGTCCCGCAGCACGATGGTCCAGGGCAGCAAGCGCATCTGCTGGGGGAGGAAGAGGCCAAGGGTCACGATGCCGTAGATCCAGTTATCGCCGCGAAAACGCCAGAGCGACACGGCGTAACCGGCAACCGCACCGAGCATGGTCGAGAAAATTGTTGCGGGAATCGTAATGAGCGCAGAGTTCAGCATGTACGGCCGGATGCCGGCGCAGGTCTCGGCGACGCAGAAACCGCTCCAGGCAGCGACGTAGTTGCCCCAGGCCAATTGTTTTGGCCAGCCGATCATTGAGCCCTGCGCGATCTCCTCGTTGGTACGGAGCGAGTTCAGCACGACGACAACCAGGGGCGCCAGATAAGCTGCCGCGAACAAAGAAACGACGAGATAGATTAGAATTCGGCTCGGCGCGAAGCTGCGGTCACGCATGGGTGGCCTGCCGTCGCTGGACATAACGCCACGCTGCATACGGCAGCAGGACCGCGAGAAGGATGAGCAACATGAGCACCGCCGCCGCCGCTCCCCGGCCGAGCTGGCTGCGCTGGAACATCAGGTCGTAGACGACAAGGGCTGGCAGCTGCGTCGCGATTCCGGGCCCACCATTGGTGAGTGCGCGGACGAGGTCGAAGGCCGAAATCGCGAACTGCAGCTGGACGACGACGACAGTTATGGTGATCGGCCAAAGCGTCGGCAGAATGACGCGTCGGTAGGTCCGGATCGGTCCAGCACCGTCGATCTGCGCGGCCTTGATGATGTCGGCGTCGACGGAGCGAAGGCCGGCAAGGAAGAGCGCCATGGCGAAGCCCGAGGATTGCCAGATCGCAGCGATCACAATCGTCCAGATTGCCATGTCGCGGTTGACCAGCCAGTCGAAGTGGAAGGAGGTCCAGCCGAGGTCGTGGACGAGCTTCTCGATCCCAATGCCAGGATTGAGCAGCCAGCTCCAGACCGTGCCGGTGACGACGAACGACACCGCCAGCGGGTACAGGAAGATGGAACGCAGCACGTTCTCGCCGCGAATGCGCTGATCGAGCAGGATCGCAAGCACGAGGCCGGTGATCAAACTCAGCAGCACGAAAGCGGTGCCAAACAGCAACAGATTGTCGAAGGCGATCTGCCAGTTCCGGCTCGCCATGACTGCAGTATAGTTGCGCAAGCCCACCCAGCCCGAGACCGGAACAAGGGTGGATGGGGTGAACGAAATCCAGATCGTCCACAGCGAAAACGAAATGAGATGCGCGGCGGACAAGAGCAGCGGCACCCAGATCATCAGATATTCGGGCAGCCGACGCACCATTTCAGGGGTCGCCGGCCGGCCCGGCCGCGTTGCTGTCGAGACGGCGTTGGTCAACGTGCGCCCTCGACGGCCTCGGCGAGGCGGGTGATCGCCTGCTCCGGCGTAATCGTCTTGTTCTTCACGTACTCAGTGATGACGTCGATCATCGCTGCGGTCAGGCCGTTTTCCTGCGCCATGTTGTGCGCGAGGCTCAGGACGGCCTGATTACTCGCGACAGCGTCCTTCAGAGCTGCAGCAGTCCGCCGTTGACCATCCGACCAGCCTTCACCGGAGAGATCGACATCGGTCCTCACAGGGATCGATCCCGTGATTTGCGAATACATGGTCTGGATCGCCGGATCCATGACGAGCTGGGCCATCAGCGTCTGACCGGCCTGTAGATCGGGCTCCTTGCGCTGCCAGAATATGAAGGCATCGGCATTCAACAGGAAAACCGGCTTGCTATTGTCGCTCGGGCCCGGCGTGATCATGAAATCGTCGAACTTGAAGCCGGCGTTGCGCAATACGCCCTGCGCCCACCCGCCCATGATCAACATGCCCATGTCGCCGTCGACGAAGCGCTTCAGGTTGGTGGCGTAGGGTTGGGCGCCGACATTTGGATCCGACCAGTCGGCGATCTTGCGCACCTGTGCGAAAGCAGCTTTTACCTCGGGGCCCTTCAAGGCCTTCTCGTCGAGATTCATGATGGCTGCGCGGTATGCAGTCGGGCTGATGCCGGCGAGAGAGGCCTCAAATTTTTGCCCATCGTCGGGGCGGGTGCCACCATTGGCGATGGGATAGGTGATTCCACTCGCTTTCATCTTCTCGGCGAGATCGTTGAAGTCGGCCCAGGTAACCGGGATCCTGTCGGCCTTGGCTTTGTCCATCGCGCGCTTGGAGAGAAACAGCATGTTGGTGCTGTAGATCTGCAACGGCAGTGCAATCCACTTGCCCCCCGGCCTATGCAATCGTGCAAGGTCCGGAGCGACAACCTTTTCGTAGCCGGCGGCCGCGACAACGGCGTCGAGATCGACGGTCGGGGCAATCTTCGACCAGGCTGCAATCTCGGGGCCCTTGAGTTGCGAACAGGCCGGCGGATCTCCGGCGATGATCTGAGCGCGTAGCTTGTTCATCATCTCTGTGGTGAACCCGGGGACAGGCGAGTGCTGCCAAACCCCGCCTTTCTCCTCGAATTTCTTGCCGAGCGCCGTGATAGCCGCCCCGTCGCTGCCTGCGGACCATTGCGAGATCACGGTCAGTCGCGGCTTGACCGCGCTTTGCGCGCGGGCAAATGCCGGCAGCGCGAGTGCGGCAGCAGATCCAGCGAGCAGACGGCGCCTTGTTGTTGTGATCGGCATGGCAATTTCCTCCCGGCGTGAAATTGTTGGTGCGTTGAGGCCGCGCGGCTCAGTTCAGGCGGCCTCCGTCGATGCGGCGGGCATGCCGCCGCGGCTCGCCAGACAAAAGGCGGCGAAGGCCAGCGCGGCGCGTGGATCATTGCCGGTCGAGGGCGGCATGAAGGCGAGCGACACCTGCGCTAGTTTCCGGCCGCCCAGCAGGCAGGCGTCGATCCCCTCGACCACGGCCTTGCGATCGTCCTCATCGAGCAGCGACGGCCAGCCGCTGATCGCGACGCCGCGGCATGGTTTGACGTTGAGCGTGTTGCCGATCGCAAGGCCCAGCCGGAACAGCCGCTGGCGCAACTCCTGGCGCACGCGCGATGAGATCGGGATGGTGTTCACCCATTCGCTGCCGAGCTGGAGCAATTCGGCCTCGCGCATGCAGAGGAGTGCGGCGAGCGCCGGAAGCGAGGTATAGGCCTCGACGCAGCCATGATGACCGCAGCGGCAAAGCGGTCCGTCGGCGCCGAACACCATGTGGCCGAGTTCGACCGGCTGGAGGGCGTCGTCCTCGATCGGATCGTCCATCCAGGCGCCGGCAACGCCCTGGCCGACAAAAACGAACAGATGCGCACCACTGAACGGGTAGTTTTCCGTGCGGCAGCGATGAAAAATGGCATGCGCCACGACCGAATTGGTGAACTCGACTGGAGCGCCGGCAAATGTCTCGTCGATCATCTCGCGAATGCACGCGACGTCACAGGGAATGATCGGGTTTCCGAACTCACTCAAGCGGCCGAGGCCCGGAACGGAAACGCCGATCTGTGCGAGCCTGATGCGCCGCCGCCGCGTCCAGTCGCGCAGCAAAGTCAGCGCCTCGTGAAACACCTGGCCGACGGACTCGACGGTCGGCTTTGCAGGTAGCGGAAGACGCTCGGTGTAATGCAGTTCGCCCGACAGGCTGCCAATGCCGACGCTGAGCCGATCACCGGTCAGCTCAAGGGCCGCGAGTGCCACCGAGCGATCGAGCGACACCAGACCCGTGGGGCCACCGACATAAGGGGCGGGGCGCCGCACTTCTTCGATCAGGCCTTCGGCCTTCAGGTCAAACAGGATGCGCGACAGGCTGGCTTCAGACAGGCGCACGGCCTTGGCCAGCGGCGGCCGAAACGAGCCGCCCGACTGGAGCAAATGAGTCAAAATGGCAGCGCGCGTCTGCCGCCGACTTCTCGGCTGCTCCGGCATTTTCATCCCTGTCGTCATTCTTACTTAGTGTAAGAATTTGCGCGCGGAGCCTTTCAACTGTCAAGCGCCTGCCGACGCGTTGCGTCGACTTGTTGTTGTGCGCGGCAGCAATGCCGGGGCTATTGCCATGACGCTGTCAGCAGCCGGCGAAGATGATCGTGGTGGTGATCGAACCAGCGCGGGGTCTGTCTAATGGCGCGATATCGGCTGCATTGCGTGGGCGCGTCCGGCAATTCGTTCAAGGTCGCGTTGTTTCTCAATTGCGCCGGGATCGACTGGGAGCCGGTCGGGGTCGACTTTGCGGGTGGTGAAACCCGCGATCCGGCCTGGCGCGCTGCGACCAACGCGATGGGCGAGATCCCGGTGCTTGAAGTCGATGGCCGGCGCCTGAGTCAGTCAGGTGCGATCCTGGGATGGCTCGCCGAGACCCATGGCGCGTTCGGTCCGACGGGCGCGGAGGAGCGGTTCGAGACGGCGCGCTGGCTGTTGTTCGACAACCATCGGTTCACTGGAAGCTTTGCCGCGCATCGCGTGCTCCAATCCATGACGCCGGAGCCGCTGCATCCGGACGTGCAGGCTTATGTGCGCGCGAGGGCGCACGGCGCACTTTCGGTCGTCGAGAAGCATCTCGCCGAACGCCGTTTTATGCTGGGCGAGCGGCCCACGATCGTCGATTTTTCGCTCGTTGGATACCTGTACTACCCGGTCGAGGAGACCGGTTTCGATCTTCGCGCGGCGTTTCCGGCGATCGATGCATGGCGCGAGCGGATCGCAGCACTGCGAGGCTGGAAGCCGCCCTATGAGCTGATGCCAGTTGGAAATTCCTTGCCGGTACTGCGCTGCGCGACCTAAGGGCGACCATCCCTGACCGCCCGATGATCCGCAAGTTGCGGGGCGGGCGGCTGGGTGCCTTCCGGCCATTCCGGCAGCTCAGCCTTCGGGTCGTACCAGACGGCGGCGTTCGATCGCCAGATGTGCACCTCGGGCCGTTCGGCAATTGGCGTGTCCAGGCAGCCCATTCGCAGCAGCACTGTGTCCTTGCCTTCGCGCGAGGCAACGATGTGCGATCCGCATTGTGAGCAGAAATAGCGCGTCTTGCCGGGCGAGGATTCGAAGCCGCGCAGCAATTCTTCGCCCTTGGTCCAGCGAAAGCGGTCGCGCGGTACGTTGGTGACGGTGGAGAAGGCCGATCCGTGCGTCTTCCGGCAGGTTGCGCAATGGCAGTGCACGATGGCACCCGGGGTCGCGTCGACCTCGTAGGCAACGCTTCCGCAGAGGCAGCTTCCGCTCAGCATCAGGGTGTCCTTTGATCTGTAATCGGTGGGCAAAGCGCAGCGTGCCCACCAATGCTGTTTCAGTCGCTGAGAGGCGGTGGGCACGCTTCGCTTTGCCCACCCACAATGTCTCCGCGAAAAAAACGGCGTCATCTCGCGATGGCGCCGTTCCGAAGGACCATGAGGTCCGAACTTACTTCCGGTCGCCGATCTTCACGTAGTCGCGGCGGGTGACGCCGGTGTAGAGCTGGCGCGGACGGCCGATCTTCTGCTGCGGATCCTCGATCATCTCGCTCCACTGGCTGATCCAGCCGACGGTGCGGGCGACCGCGAACAGCACGGTGAACATCGAGACCGGGAAGCCCATCGCCTTCAGCGTGATGCCCGAATAGAAGTCGACGTTCGGGTAGAGCTTGCGGTCGATGAAGTACTGGTCGCTGAGCGCGATCTTCTCGAGCTCGAGCGCCACCTTCAGCATCGGATCGTCGCCATGGCCGGTCTCCTTGAGCACGGCGTGACACATCTTCTGCATGATCTTGGCGCGCGGATCGTAGTTCTTGTAGACGCGGTGACCGAAGCCCATCAGGCGGACTTCGCTGTTCTTGTCCTTCACCTTGGCGATGAACTCGGGGATCTTGTCCACGGTGCCGATCTCGGCGAGCATCGCAAGCGCCGCTTCGTTGGCGCCGCCATGCGCCGGGCCCCAGAGGCAGGCGATGCCGGCGGCGATGCAGGCGAACGGGTTGGCACCGGAGGAGCCGGCGATGCGCACCGTCGAGGTCGAGGCGTTCTGCTCGTGGTCGGCATGCAGGATGAAGATCTTGTCCAGCGCTTCCGCAAGCACCGGGTTGATCTTGTAGTCCTCGCACGGCACCGCGAAGCACATGTTGAGGAAGTTCTCGGCGAAAGAGAGCGAGTTCTTCGGATACACGAAGGGCTGGCCGACCGTATACTTGTAGGCCATCGCCGCCAGCGTCGGGATCTTGGCGATCATCCGCATGGAAGCGATCATGCGCTGCTTCGGATCGTTGATGTCGGTGGAGTCGTGATAGAACGCGGCCAGCGCGCCGACTGACGCCACCATCACCGCCATCGGATGAGCATCGCGGCGGAAGCCCTGGAAGAAGCGGGCCATCTGCTCGTGCACCATCGTGTGATGGATCACGCGGTCGTCGAAATCCTTCTTCTGCGCGGCGGTCGGCAGACTCCCGAAGAGCAGCAGGTAGCAGGTCTCGAGGAAGTCGCCGTTCTCTGCGAGCTGCTCGATCGGGTAGCCGCGGTATTCCAGCACGCCGGCATCGCCGTCGATATAGGTGATCTTGGACTGGCAACTCGCGGTCGAGGTGAAGCCGGGATCGTAGGTGAACAGCCCGGACTGGCCGTAGAGCTTGCCGATATCGACGACATCAGGCCCAACGCTGCCGCTAAGGATCGGGAGATCGTAGTTCTTGTTTCCGACCGTCAGCGTGGCGGTCTTGTTGCTTGCTTTTGCGTCCATCAGAGGTCCCCGATGTGTGGTGAAACGGGCCGGACCCGGGAGGCCCCAACAAGATGGTGGGGCAGGCCGGATATTCCAGAAGGTACGGTCAAGATGGGTATATTATTGCTGTGTGCGCTGCAAGATCACCGCACGCATGGCCTGCTTACGTCGTAGCCTAGTCCTTGGCCTGATCCTTAAGCCGGCCCAGGCTTTCCTGGCGTCCCAGCACGTCCAAAACCTCAAATATGCCGGGCGATGTCGACCGTCCGGTGAGTGCCGCCCGCAGCGGCTGGGCAACTGCGCCGAGCTTGAGACTATTTTCCTCGGCAAAAGCGCGCAGCGCGGCCTCCGCAGAAGCCGCACTCCAGCTCTCGACATTCTCCAGCGCGGAATGAAGCTGGCCGATCAGCTTGCGGTTTTCCGGTGTCAGCAGCGCTGCCGCCTTGGGATCGAGCTCCAGCGGCCGGTCGGCGAAGATGAAATAGGCGCCGTCGATCAGCTCGATCAGCGTCTTGGCGCGCTCCTTCAGGCTCGGCATGGCCTTGAGCAGTTGCGCGCGCGTGGTGTCGTTTAACTTGGCCTTAATCTCGTCGCGGCTGGGCACGACGTGGTCGAGCACGTCCTCAAACATCTTCACGAGTGATTGATCGTCGGCGTAGCGGATGTAGTGTCCGTTGAGGTTTTCCAGCTTGGCGAAGTCGAAGCGGGCGGCGGCGCGGCCGACGCTGGAAAGGTCGAACGCCGCGATCATCTCCTCGGTCGAAAAGATTTCCTGGTCGCCATGGCTCCAGCCGAGCCGGACGAGATAGTTGCGGAGCGCCGCCGGCAGGTAGCCCATGGCGCGGTAGGCATCGACGCCGAGCGCGCCATGGCGCTTCGACAGCTTCGAGCCGTCCGGTCCGTGGATCAGCGGGATGTGGGACATGCTTGGCAGCGCCCAGCCCATTGCATCGTAGATCTGCTTCTGGCGCGCGGCGTTGATCAGATGGTCGTCACCGCGGATGACATGGGTGACGCCCATGTCGTGGTCGTCGACCACCACCGCGAGCATGTAGGTCGGGTTGCCATCGCCGCGCAGCAGCACGAGGTCGTCGAGGTTCTCGTTCTGCCAGACCACGCGGCCCTGGACCTGGTCCTCGATCACGGTCTCGCCGGTCTGGGGCGCGCGCAGGCGGATGGTCGGCTTCACATCGGACGGGGCGGTCGCCGGATCGCGGTCGCGCCACAGGCCGTCATAGAGGCGGGTGCGGCCCTCCGCGCGCGCCTTTTCGCGCATGGCGGTGAGCTCCTCGGCTGTAGCGTAGCAACGGTAGGCCTTGCCGTCGGCGAGCAGCTGCTCGGCGACCTCGCGGTGACGGACCGCGCGGCTGAACTGGTAGATGACGTCGCCATCCCAGCCAAGCTCGAGCCACCTCAACCCGTCGAGGATGGCGCCGATCGCAGCCTCCGTGGAGCGCTCCCGGTCGGTGTCCTCGATCCGGAGCAGCATCTTGCCGCCGTGCTTCTTCGCATAGAGCCAGTTGAACAGCGCCGTGCGGGCGCCCCCGATATGGAGGAAGCCGGTCGGGGAGGGAGCAAAGCGTGTGACGACGGAATCGGTCATTCTCGGCAGGGCCTATGCATTGGAGGCGGTGGTATATAACAGGACCGGAGCATAACTAAAGCCCGGCAGCGGACCTGCCAGGCCTTGCTTAAGCCCTTGGCTCAGCCACGCGAATTTGGCAGAAGGGCCGCTGATTTCCCTACAGGATTGCAGGATGAGCACAGAACCGGTGGCGACTGAGGTTGGGCGCGATTTCATTCGCGACATCATCCAGGCCGACCTCGACCAGGCCAAATACAGGGAGATCGTGACCCGGTTCCCGCCGGAGCCGAACGGCTACCTGCATATCGGCCACGCCAAGTCGATCGCGCTCAATTTCGGCATCGCCCAGGAGTTTCCGGGCCGCTGCCATTTGCGCTTCGACGACACCAATCCGGTCAAGGAAGAGCAGGAATATATCGATTCCATCCAGGCCGACGTGCACTGGCTCGGCTTCGACTGGGGCAAGAACCTGTTCTTCGCCTCGGATTATTTCGACCGCCTGTACGAATGGGCGGAGAAGCTGATCTGCGACGGGCTCGCCTATGTCGACGACCAGACCCAGGAAGAGATCCGCACCTCGCGCGGCACGCTGACAGAGCCCGGCAAAAACTCGCCGTTCCGCGACCGCTCGGTCGATGAGAATCTCGACCTGTTCCGCCGCATGAAGGCCGGCGAATTCCCGAACGGCGCGCGCGTGCTGCGGGCCAAGATCGACATGTCCTCGGGCAACATCAATTTGCGCGACCCCGTGCTGTACCGCATCCTGCATGCGCACCATCCGCGCACCGGCACCAAATGGAGCATCTATCCGAGCTACGACTATGCGCACGGCCAGTCGGACGCGATCGAGGGCATCACGCACTCGATCTGCACGCTGGAGTTCGAGGACCACCGGCCGCTCTATGACTGGTTCATCGAGAAACTGCCGGTGCCTTCCAAGCCGCACCAGTACGAAATGGCGCGGCTAAGCCTGACCTACACGCTGCTGTCGAAGCGCGTGCTGACCCAGCTCGTGCGCGAGGGCCATGTCGCGGGCTGGGACGATCCGCGCATGCCGACCATGGCCGGCATGCGCCGGCGCGGCGTGCCGCCGGCAGCGCTGCGCGAATTCGTCAAGCGCATCGGTGTGGCCAAGGCCAACAGCGTGGTCGATGTCGGCATGCTCGAATTCTGCATCCGCGAGGAATTGAACCGCACGTCGCAGCGGCGCATGGGCGTGTTGCGTCCGCTGAAGGTCGTGATCGAGAACTATCCGGAAGGGCAGGTCGAGGAGCTCGAGGCGATCAACCACCCCGACGATCCCTCCGCCGGCACGCGCAAGATCAGCTTCGGCCGCGAGCTCTATATAGAGCGCGACGATTTCATGGAGAACCCGCCGAAGAAGTTCTTCCGCCTGTCACCGGGCAACGAGGTGCGGTTGCGCTACGCGTACTTCGTCAAGTGCACCGGCGTGATCAAGAATGATGCCGGCGAGGTGGTCGAGCTGCGCTGCACCTACGACCCCGCGACCAGGGGCGGCAATGCGCCCGACGGCCGCAAGGTCAAGGCCACCATGCACTGGCTGCCGGCGGCGACCTCGGTGCCCGCGGAAATCCGCATCTACAATCAGCTGTTCGCCAACCCGAGCCCGGACGCCTCGAATTTTGCAGCCGATCTCAATCCGCAGTCGCTGGAGATTCTGACGGACGCCCGGATCGAAGCATCGGTCGCCGAAAGCAATTCGACCGAGCCGATGCAGTTCGAGCGCCAGGGCTATTTTGTCCGCGACAAGGACTCGACGCCCGGCAAGCCGGTGTTCTCCAGGACCATCGGATTGCGCGACACCTTTGCGAAGGAAGTAGCCAAGGGCTGAGGGGACAATGAGCAGCAAAGCCAGTGACATCGTTTCCGCCATCATCGCGAAATGGTGCGCCGGCTTCGCCAAGCTCGACGCCGCCGCGCTGTCGTCGCTGTATGCGAAGAACGCGTTCTTCTTTGGCTCCAACCCAAGACTCTATCGGGGCAGGGACGGGGTGACGGACTATTTCAACGGCCTGCCGCGATGGCGAAAGCCGAGCGCGGCGTTTTCCGAGGTGAACGCGGCGCAGGCCGGCCCGGACTTGATCAACATGGCCGCGACCATCTCGTTCGACATCGCCGGCGAGCGCCCCGATCTCATCGTCAAGATGAG
This sequence comes from Bradyrhizobium sp. F1.4.3, assembly GCF_040548375.1. Taxonomy (NCBI): domain Bacteria; kingdom Pseudomonadati; phylum Pseudomonadota; class Alphaproteobacteria; order Hyphomicrobiales; family Nitrobacteraceae; genus Bradyrhizobium; species Bradyrhizobium sp. F1.4.3. The sequence continues at coordinate 519,943 of NZ_JBEPRN010000001.1, read as the reverse complement.
CTGGGTCATCCTGCGCGAGGACGGCGACTGGAAGATCGTCAACCACCACGCCTCGTCACAAGCGCCGCTGATCTGACGCCGCCCACGGCAACGTCATTCCGGCGGAGGCAACGAACGGGCATCCCGCGCGTTGTGTGGGTCCCCAATGAGGATCCCCCATGCAGAACATCGCAGAGCATATGGAAGTCATCGGCGCCGATGGCGTCCACATCGGCACCGTCGACAAGGTCGAGGGCAACCGCATCAAGCTGACCAAGAAGGACAGCGGCGAGGGCGGCCACAAGGGCCACCATCACTTCATCGACAAGGGGCTCGTCGCCGATATCGAGGGTAACAAGGTCCGGCTCTCGGCCAAGGCGGCGGTCGCCGTGACGATGGAAGAGGAAAAGTAGGGGCTGACGCGGCCCGTTCCTGATCCGTACCGCTATTCGTCCGTCCGCACGTTCCGGTAGCCTCCGCTCCCATCGCATATCGTAAGGTGCAGGGGAATGGCGGAGCCGGGGCGGCCAGTTCGGTCCCAGGGTATCGCGGGGACTTGGCCCGTTGGCCGACCTGCGTCGGCCGGCGGCTTTGCGCCGGCGGGCTTTGGCGTTTGGCCCGCGCTTGTCGAGACGCTGCGCGAATGGGCGCGCGCCGAGGCCGGCGCCGGGCGGCTGTTCCCATGGGTGCCCGTCGCCTTCGGCTGTGGCATCGCGCTCTATTTCGCCGCCGATCATGAGCCGGTGCTCTGGGTCGTTGCTGCGACGGCGGTCGCACTGATGCTCGGCGCCGTTCTGTTGCGGCGGAGCCGGCTGTTTGCGCCTACCATCATGATCGCGGCGGTCGCGGCCGGTTTTGCGATGGCGACCTGGAAGACGGCGCGCATCGGTCACACCGTGCTGGCAAAGCCGCTCTATTCCGTGTTGCTGTCGGGCTTCGTCGAGACCCGCGACATCCGCGAGCGCACCGACCGTTTCGTGCTGCGCGTCACCGCGATGGAAGCGCAGCGCAGCGACGTCAAGCTGGAGCGCGTCCGCCTCTCCGTGCGCAAGGGCACCGCCCCCGAGGTCGGCAGCTTCGTGCAGTTGAGGGCGCGGCTGATGCCGCCGCTCTCGCCGTTGCGGCCCGGCAGCTACGATTTCTCCCGTGACATGTTCTTCCAGGGGATCGGCGCTTCCGGTTTTGCAATGGGTGCAATCACGGTGGCGGCGCCGGCCGAGACCGGGGGGATCAGGCTGCGCTACGCCGCGATGATGCAGGGACTGCGCGATGCGATTGACGCGCGCATTCGCGCGACACTCGACGGCGACAATCGCGCGATCGCGACCGCGCTGCTCACCGGTCGGCGCGATGCGATCACGACGCCCGTCAACGACGCCATGTTCATCTCGGGTCTCGGCCACGTGCTCTCGATCTCCGGCTATCACATGGCGGTCGTTGCCGGTGTCGTCTTCTTCGCGGTGCGCGCGCTGCTCGCTCTGATCCCGGGACTGGCGGGCGGCTTCGCCATCAAGAAATGGTCGGCGGCTGCGGCGCTGGTCGCGGCCGCTTTCTATCTGCTGCTGTCGGGCGCGGAGGTTGCCACGCAAAGATCGTTCTTCATGACAGCGGTGGTGTTGATCGCGGTGATGGTCGATCGCCGCGCCATCACCTTTCGCACGCTGGCGGTGGCAGCCCTGATCGTGCTTGCGGTCGCGCCGGAGGCTCTGGTGCATCCGAGCTTCCAGATGTCTTTCGCCGCCACGCTCGGGCTCGTGGCGCTGGTGCAAATCGGCATGCCGAACCTGTTCGCATCACCCGATCATTCCGCGACCGCGCGCATCGCGATGTGGGGCGGGCGCGAGATCGCGATGCTGTTCATGGCCTCGATGATCGCGGGTCTGGCGACCACGCCTTATGCCGCCTTCCACTTTCACCGTGTCACGCCGTTCGGCGTGCTCGCCAATCTCGGGGCGATGCCGGTGGTCTCGGCACTGGTCATGCCTGCCGGGCTGTTGGGATTGCTTGCCGCTCCCTTCGGGCTCGACGGCGTGTTCTGGTGGCTGATGGGGATCGGCATCGACTGGATGGTCGCAGTGTCGCGCTGGGTCGCGGCATTGCCCGGCGCCATCGGGCACGTCGGCGCCTTCGGCACCGCGCCGCTGATCGCGGCAAGCCTCGGGCTCGTCCTGATAGGCCTGTTGCGCACGCCTTTGCGCTGGTCCGGCGCGCTGGTGCTGTTCGTTGCGATCCTTTGGGGTTTGTCCGTCCGGCAACCCGATATCCTGATTGCCGGTGACGGGCAGAGCGTTGCGGTGAGGGGCAGGGATGGGCAGCTGCATCTGATCAGGACGAACAAGGACAGCTTTCTGCTCAAGGAGTGGCTTGCGGCCGATGCTGACTCCCGCGATGCCGGCAGCGCCTCGCTCGCCAACGACGTGTCGTGCGACGATTCAGGCTGCGTGACGCCGCTTGCCGATGGCCGCCTGGTCGCGCTGGCGCTGCGCATCGAGGCGCTGGCCGATGATTGCAGCCGCGCCGCGCTGGTGGTGACGGCCCGGCCTGCGCCGCCCGATTGTACGGCGATGGTGGTCGATCGGCAGCGTCTGGCGAGCCAGGGCGCGCTGGCGCTGACGCGGCGCGGCGACGGCTTTGCGGTTCAGGCGGTGAAGGCCAGGGGCGCAGATCGTCCCTGGTCACCGGCTACCGCCGGCGCGGGGGATTTCGACACGAGTCTTGCGCCGAAAGCGGTCGCGCCCCGCAACCGGGACGCTACGCCTGCGGAAGCCGATTTGCAGGCCGAGGATTGAGCGGACTGACTAAAGGTACCAGGCCAGCACGGCTTCGAGCCTTGCGCCGTCGATCACTGGCAGGACCACCATCCGGCTCAGTCCGGCCGCGCAAGCCTCCACGGCTGATCCGTCATGCGCAAGATCATCGTTGAGCGCGGGTATACCGGTGGCCCAGGCCCCGCCGATGCTGCCTTCGCCCCTGGCGATGGATTTGGTCGCATAGAGCGCGGCGAGGTCGGTCTGCGCACTGCAATCGCCGGCGCGAAACACCAGCGCCGAACGGGCCTCGTTCGGGACCCAGGTCTCGACGCGGCGCGCAATCGGCGTGGCTTGGGCGGAGAGGAATGTCAGGACCCAAGTCTGGTTGGTGCCGGTCCGGTAGGGCACGCCGACGCCGAGATTGATCCCGACCTTGGCGGCGTCCTCCCAGCGCAGAAAACTCTTTGCATCGTGCAGATCCCTGATGATCAGCGGCAGGCCCGCTTTCCAGGTGCGTCCGGGCAGGCCGAAGCCGCGGGGAAATTTGGTGTGGCGGGAGTTGAACTCGAAGATGTCGGCGCTGCCGTAATAGCCGTCGACGAGCCCCATCTCGTGCGAGACCTCGGCATCGTTGTGCCAGAGCTCGATCGCGCCGACATGCGCCTCGTCGCCGCCGCAGAGCAGCACCATGACGGCTTGCAAAAATTCGCCGGCAAACACCGGCACGGCCACGCCGCAGGTCAAGCCGGCCTTGAGAGCCTGATCGGTCCGCATGAAATAGGAGTTGGCGAATTTGGTGAGGATCACCGGGTGGCCGCTGGCCCATGCCTTGCCGGGAAGCCCCTGGTCATATCCGAAGCGGAGGTTCTCGCTCGCGGCCTTGAATGCGGACAGGCCTTCGCTGTAGAGGCCGCCGCCAAACTCCAGCCGCACGCGCGTCCGGTCAGGCACCCAGAGTTCAACGACGCGAATGAAGGTTTTCATCGAGCGTGTCCGCCGCCTCAAGCCGCGAACAGCATCGGCCATTTGGCAGCGGAGCGGACGTTCAAAATTCAGGCAGGGCAGCGCAAACTTCGTGCGGCGGGAGATAAAGAGACGCAAACCACTCCATCTCGCCGGCCTCGGCCGGCGATGGACATTTCAATCCTCGCCCCAGCCATGGCCGGGGGAAGGCTGCGTCAGCCGATCGGCAGGCGGGTGATCGTTGGCTGCCTGTCGGCGGTGATCTGCGGCTTGTGCTCGCGTTCGCCGACCGGCTGGGTTACCGGCAATTGCAGCACGGTTGCGCGCTGGCCTTCGACGAGCTGAGTCACCAGCACGTATTTGCCGTCGGGGAATTCGATCGCGTCATGATGGCGATCGGGAATGTGCGGATCGACCTTGCCGAACTTGCCGACGCGGGAGTTGATGGTGCGCGTCCAGATCCAGCGATTGTCGTAGCGGACGCTGTCGGCGAAGGCGAGCTCCGTTCCCGGCAGCAGGCAGACCGCGACGGACATGTCGGCTTCGGAGGCGAAGCCGCGCGTCGAGGTGCCGCGGAAGGTCGTCGTGACGATCGTCTCGCCGACTTCTGCGGGACGCGTCGCGACGGCATGAAGGCTATAGTCACACATCGGGTGCTCCTCATTCAGGATAGAGCACCCGCGCCTCTTCTGAGGCGCAGGCCTCTATCAGAGTGGAAGCCTGCAACCCTCTGCTTGGTTGTGGGCAAATCTGCGGCTTGGGTCCGCGAGCCACAATCACAATATCTTTTTCAAATGCACGAGGAACAATGCCTGCACTCGTGCATTTGGGGAGCTTCGACGTCAGCGGCCAGCAGGCGCCGACCAACCCGAATATTGCCAGGCCGGCTGCGACGGCCGTTCAACCGCATTGCGGGCATCGCGGAATTGCTCGCTCGTCGCCTGCGGTGCCTTGCGGGCATGGTGCTGCGACTGTGCGGCGAAGGCTTGCGACGCTGATGCTGCGATCAGCGCCACCGTGACTGTGCTCAGAATGATCTTGCGCATGGTTGTCTCCTCGGTCTCTCAAAGGCCTGCGAAGCGATGGATGCTTCGTGCGGCGTGCCGAGGATGTAGCGCCGGAGAGGGGGCCGGATAATCTGTGCAAAACCAGAAAGACTATCCAGCCGGAGCGGACAATCGTCCGCTCCAATCGTGAACGCGCGGCCGCCAGCCAAGCGGCCGAGCGCAATAGGCTTAATACTTCCGGTAAAGCCCGATCAGCTTGCCCTGAATTTTCACCCGGTTGGGCGGCAGGATGCGCACCTCATAGGCGGCGTTCGCCGGCTCGAGCGCGATCGAGGCGCCACGGCGGCGGAAGCGCTTCAAGGTTGCTTCCTCGTCGTCGATCAGCGCCACCACGATGTCGCCGGTATCGGCGGTCTCGTTGCGCTGGATCAGCGCCATGTCGCCGTCGAGGATGCCGGCCTCGACCATCGAATCACCGCGCACTTCGAGCGCGTAGTGTTCGCCCGAGCCGAGCATGTCAGGCGGTACGCTGATGGTATGGCTGCGGGTCTGCAAGGCCTCGATCGGCGTACCGGCCGCGATACGGCCCATCACCGGCACCGCGACGGGACGTTCGCCGTCGTCCGCGGGCCCGCTGGAGCTGGCGCGCACCTTGCCGAGGTTGCCTTCGATGACGCTCGGGGTGAAGCCGCGGCGGCTGCCGGCGGCGGCCTGGAGCTCGGGCAGCTTGATCACCTCGATGGCGCGGGCGCGGTTGGGCAGGCGCCGGATGAAGCCGCGCTCCTCGAGCGCGGTGATCAGGCGATGGATGCCCGATTTCGAGCGCAGATCGAGCGCGTCCTTCATCTCGTCGAAAGAGGGCGGCACGCCGCTTTCCTTCAAGCGTTCGCTGATGAACCGCAGAAGCTCGTATTGTTTGCGCGTTAGCATCTCGATCAAAATCCCCCGGTTGATGTCGTTCGGTTCCGAGACGTTCAATTCAGCGGCGAGCCGCTAGATGCTCGAAACAAATCATGAACGGACACTATATGTTCGATATGTGTTCCGCAACTGCTTAATTTACCGTGAACGCCGCAAAGTTCAGGGAACGCATGTGGTCCAGACGTTCAGGCGGGGAGCCGCAACACCTCGCAGGGCGAGCCTGTTTCAGCCTTCGGTGCAAACGGCGCGCGCACGAGAAGTGCCTGTGCCGCAGCGAGATTCGCGAGCAGCGAGGAATCCTGATGATTGACCGGAAGGGCGACGAGCGTGCCGTCGTCGCGCACCTCGAGACGCGCGCGAAGATAATCCTCGCGCTGGTCATTGGCGCCGACATCGCGGCCGAGCACGGCGCGCTCGCGGCGATGATGAATCACTTCGCGGCCCGACAGCGCACGAATCAGCGGCACCATGAACAGGAAACCGCAAACGTAGGACGACACGGGATTGCCCGGCAGGCCGATCACCCGCATCGTGCCGAGCCGCCCGTGCATCATCGGCTTGCCCGGCCGCATCGCGATCTTCCAGAACGCCATCGAGATACCTTCGGCATTGAGCGCCGGCTGGACCAGGTCGTGGTCGCCGACCGAGGCGCCGCCGGTCGTGATCAGGATGTCGGCGCCGGTCTCGCGCGCGCGGCGGATGCCCGCCGTGGTGGCCTCCAGCGTGTCGGCGGCAACGCCGAGATCGATGGTGTCGGCGCCCTCGCGGCGGGCGAGCGCGTGCAGGGCGTAGCCGTTGGAATAGACGATCTGGCCATGACCGGGCGTGGTGCCGGGCATCACCAGTTCGTCGCCGGTGGCGAGGACCGCGACCTTCGGACGGCGGCGGACGGGAAGCTGCGGATGGTTCATGCCGGCCGCGAGCGCGAGGTCGCGTTCCGTGAGCCTGGTGCCCTTGAGCAAGAGCATGTCGCCCTCGCGAAAGTCGATGCCGGCGGGGCGGATGTGCCGTCCGCGGATGGCAGCTTCCTTGATGGTGATGCGCCTGCCGTCTGCGACCGTGTCCTCTTGGATCACGACGGCGTCGGCGCCGTCGGGAACCACGCCGCCGGTGAAGATCCGTACTGCTTCGCCGGCGCCGACCGTTCCGGCAAACGGCCGGCCCGCCGCGACCTCACCGATCACCGTCAGCTGGGAATCGATCTTTGCCGCGTCGACTGCGCGCACGGCATATCCGTCCATCGCCGACATCGCCTGCGGCGGCTGCGTGCGCCGCGCCGCGACATCGCGCGCGAGCACGCGATGGAAGGCATCGTCCAGCGGGGCCGCTTCTTCGGACAGCGGCTCAGCGCCGGCAAGCACCGCGGCAAGCGCGTCAGAAACCGGCATCAAGGCCACGGGTGAAAACTCCTGCTTGGCGCCGTTCGGGCGAATGGGCGGCGAGAGTTCTAACCGAGTGCGGGCGCAGAGGCAAAGCAGCTGCGGAGCGGGATTACTCATCCTGCATCGCCGGCTCTGCATTGCGAGAGGCTGGCGTCAGGTCCGGCGCGGCACGATCCGAAAGACGAGACGGATCGGTAAGAGCGTGGCCAAGGCGAGGATGAGAATGACGCGCGCCATGGCCAGCATCGATCAACTTCCCGTCTGCTGGCCCGGACTGACGTCCGGCGCCACATCAGGAGCTTTGGGGCCCTGATCCCTGTCGGGCAGCGGATCGGCCTGGGATTTCAGGTCGGCGGCCTTGCTGATCAGCTTTGCCGAAAGGTCCGAATCGGAGGTGGTTCTGGCGAATTGGAGAAGGAGAAAGGCTTGCTTGGTGAGGTAGGTTTTGCCCAACACGATGATGCGTCCGTCCGTAGAAGTCCCGACGGACTCAAGAGTCCGGAAGCAGCATTCCGTTCCTGGAACTCCGTACAAAAATGCACAAAGTGTTCTGGTTCCTCATTTCCGGGTGAAATTGTTCCGGAATCGGCCGACTGGAGGGCCTCGCCAACGGTCAGATTCCCAGTGCCTTCAGCGCGTCGCCGACATCGCGGGGCGAGGTCACATGCACCGCGGTCAGCCCGCACGCCCGCGCGCCTTCGACATTCTCGGCAAGGTCATCGAAGAACACGATTCGCTGCGCCGGCACGCCGATCGCAGCCACGACATGGTCGAAGGCTTCCGCATCCGGTTTGCGCAGGCCGATGCTGGAGGACAGGTACACCTCGCGGAAATGGCCGAGGAGGTCGGCATATTCCTTCGAGAAATGGTCCACATGCGGCTGATTGGTGTTGGAGAAGGCGTAGAGCGGCATCTGCTTCGCCGCCCGCGGCAACAGCTCCGCGATATCAGGCATCTCACCCGCGAAGATCGCGTTCCAGCCTTCCAGGAACTGCGCATCCGAAATGCCGATCCCGAGTGACGCGCGCAGCGATTCGAAATAGGCCTCGTCGCTGATCTTGCCGACCTCGTGCAGCCGGTAGGCCTCGTCGCGCATATAGCGCGCGGCGATGGCCTCGGGCTTGCAGCCGGCATGTCCCGCCCAGCAGGCGATCGCCTTGGAGAAATCGATATCGAGCACCACGCGCCCGAGATCGAACAGAAGCGCGTCGGCGCTGCCGGGAGAGAGCGAGGTCATTGCATCCTTTCAGGTCAGTACCGATACGGCTCGGTGTCGAACAGCGGGAACGCGCTGAACACGCTCGGCGCGTTGGTGGCCGTCGCTGCATGCAGGCAGGATTTGTTCACTTCGGCGAACGAGGTGGCCCCGAGCAGGCCGAGGCAGCGCAGCACCTCGTCCTCCAGGAGTTCCAGCATCCGCGTCACGCCGGCTTCACCGGCCGCCGCCAGTGCCCAGCATTGCAGCCGGCCGATGCCGACGAGGTCGGCGCCAGCGGCGATCGCCTTGACGATGTCGGTGCCGCGGCAGAAGCCGCCGTCGACCATGATCCTGGCGCGGCCCTTCACGGCATCGACGATCTCGGGCAGCACATGCATGGCGCCGCGGCCATGATCGAGCTGGCGGCCGCCATGGTTGGAGACGTAGATCCACTCGACGCCGTGATCGACCGCGATCTGGGCGTCCTCGGCGGTGGCAATGCCCTTGAGGATCAGGGGGATCTTGAACTTGTCCTTGACCATCTTCACGGTCCGCCACTCCAGGCCCTTCTGGAAATCGCCGCCGGTGGCGCGCAGCCGGCTCTCGCGAACGTAGCGCTTGGCGATGTCACGCTCACGACGGCTGTAATGGGCTGTGTCGACCGTCAGGCAGAAGCCGGCATAATTGTTCTTCTCGGCGCGGCTGACGACATCGGCGACGAAGGCATCGTCGCCGCGGACATAGAGCTGGAACAGGCGTAGCGCATCGGGGGCTGCCTCGGCGGTCTTTTCCAGGCCGGGCTCAGATACCGAGCTTAGCATGTGCGCCGCTCCGAAGGTGCCGGCGCCGCGCGACACGCTGGCGGCGCCGTGCGGGTCGAAGATTTCCAGTGCGCCGACCGGGGCCAGCACCACCGGCAGGCGCATCTTGCGGCCGAACTGCTCGACCGAGCCGTCGACCTTGCGGACGTCGCGCAGCACGCGCGGACGAAACGCGATCTCGTCCAGCGCCATGCGGTTGCGGCGCATCGTGGTCTCGGTTTCGGCGGCGCCGACGATATAGTCCCAGGCGTTCTGGTTGAGGTTGGAGCGCGCCTTCCGGATGAATTCGTGCAGGTTCTGGAACGGCTCGTTGCTGGCGCCGAGTTCGACGTTCCGTTGTGGCCGGAGCGCTTCGTTCATTGTTGTCCTCCCGAGAATTTGAAGCCTTATGCCATCGGGTATCCCGTCCAGGCCTCCAAAACCATCCTAAAATCGCATAGCTGCGAGGCGTGGGCCGGTCGACCGATTCCCGCTTTGCGCCAGGCGGTTTCCGGAGGTTGCCAAAAGTTTAGGCCCGGACGAAGGGATTTCTGTACTGTACCCGCCGGCGTGGCATGCCGGCCTTGAAGAAACCAGAATGATATTGTGAGAACCGGGCTGGATCGCCATTTGCATGGCGCCTCTCAAGCCCCAAGCGAAAAGGCCAACCATTCCATGCGGAAAACCCTGCTGTTCCCCCTGGGCGCGCTTACTGGAGCGTGTCTGACCCTTCTCGTAGCCAGCCCGCACGGCGGAGTATGGGCGGCACGGGCGGCAGCCAGCGCGGACGATGCCTATTCCCAGCTCAACCTGTTCGGCGAAGTCTTTGAGCGGGTGAAGGCGAGCTATGTCGAGAAGCCCGACAATTCCAAGCTGATCGAAGGCGCGATCACGGGCATGGTGACCTCGCTCGACCCGCATTCGCGCTACATGAACGACAAGGCCTGGACCGAGATGCAGGAGACCACCTCCGGCGAGTTCGGCGGCCTAGGCATCGAGGTCACCATGGAGGACGGCCTGGTCAAGGTCGTCTCGCCGATCGACGACACCCCGGCGTCCAAGGCTGGCATCATGTCGGGCGATCTCATCAGCAAGATCGACGGCGACGCCGTGCAGGGTATGACGCTGGAGCAGGCCGTCAACAAGATGAAGGGCCCGGTCGACACCAAGACCAAGCTCACCATCGTGCGCAAGGGCGCGGACGCCCCGCTCGACGTCGCGATCACGCGCGAGATCATCCATGTGCGCCCGGTGCGCTTCCACGTCGAGAACGGCGACATCGGCTATATCCGCATCACGTCGTTCAACGAGCAGACCACCGACGGCCTGAAGAAGGCGATCGCTTCGATCTCCAAGGACATCCAGCCCGAGAAGCTCGCGGGCTATGTCGTCGACCTCCGCAACAATCCCGGCGGCCTGCTCGACCAGGCAGTGTCGGTGTCCAGCGCGTTCCTGGCGCGCGGCGAGGTGGTATCAACCCGCGGGCGGAATCCGGAAGAGACCCAGCGCTTCACCGCCCATGGCGGCGATCTCATCAAGGGCAAGCCGCTGGTGGTGCTGATCAATGGCGGCTCGGCCTCGGCGTCGGAGATCGTCGGTGGCGCGCTGCATGATCACAAGCGTGCCACGATCATCGGCACGCGCTCGTTCGGCAAGGGCTCGGTGCAGACCATCATTCCGCTTGGCGCCGGCAACGGCGCGCTGGCGCTGACCACGGCGCGTTACTACACGCCGTCGGGCCGCTCGATCCAGGCCCAGGGCATCGCGCCCGACATCGAGATCCTCCAGGACGTGCCGCCCGAGCTGAAAGGCCGGGTCGACACCATGGCGGAGTCCCAGATGCGCGGCCATCTCTCGGCCGCCGATGGCACCGAGCAGACGGGTTCGCAGTCCTACGTCCCGCCGGAAGAGAAGGACGACAAGGCGCTGCGCGCCGCCTATGACTTCCTGCATGGCGTCACGGTGAATGCGGTGGCCGCGAAGCCGGCGCCGAAGACGACGGTGCCGAACTAAGCCTCGCCGCGATGGCGTTGGATGCCCTCGCCCTGCAAGCGGGGCGAGGTGGGGACGGAGAGCTCCTCGGTAAACCGCGCTGGTGCTAGCCCGCCTCGCGGCGGCGGGTCTCGCTGCCACCGCGCTGGGCGAGCCGGCTGCGATGAAGCGCGAACAGCTCCAACACCTTGTCGGCCGGCTTTGCGGCGCTGAACAGATAGCCTTGCATTTCCGAGCAGCCGAGTGTGCGCAGCAGGCGCTGCTGCTCCTCGGTCTCGACGCCCTCGGCCGTGGTGGTCATGCGGCGGGCGCTGGCGAGGTTGACCACGGCCTGCACGATGCTAGCGGAGCCGTCGGGACCTGCGATGTCGTTGACGAAGCAGCGGTCGATCTTGATCTTGTCGAACGGGAAGCGGTGCAGATAGCTCAGTGACGAGTAGCCGGTGCCGAAATCGTCGAGCGCGATACGCACGCCGATGGCACGGAGCTGGTGCAGGATCGCAAGCGCGGTGTCGTCGTCGCGGATCAGCACGGCCTCGGTGATCTCGAGCTCGAGCCGGCTCGCTGGCAGGTTGGAGGCGGCCAGCGCCGCCATGATCTTCAGCGCCAGCGTGCCGCTCTTGAACTGCACCGGCGAGACGTTGACGGCGAGGCGGATGTCGTCGGGCCAGGCGGCCGCGTCGCGGCAGGCGGTCGCCAGCACCCACTCGCCGATCTCGTTGATCAGGCCGGTATCCTCCGCGATCGGGATGAATTCGGCCGGCGAGACCATGCCGCGCTCGGGATGGCGCCAGCGCACCAGAGCCTCGCAGCCGGTGATGCGATCGTCCTTCAGGCTGAGGCAGGGCTGGTAGTAGACTTCTAGACCACCATGGGCGATGGCCTGGCGCAGGTCGATCTCGAGCTGCCGCCGCTCGCGCACCTTGGCGTCCATCTCGGGCTCGAAGAAGCGATAGGTGCGGCGTCCGGCGGCCTTGGCGGCGTACATCGCCATGTCCGCGTTCTTCAGGATCTGGTCCAGCGCACTGCCGTGTCCCGGCGCCAGCGCAATGCCGATGCTGGCGTCGGTGGTGAGGTGATGGCCCATGCAGTCGAACGGCGTGCGGATCGCCGCGAAGACCCGCGCGACGAGATCGTTGACCTGGTCCGGCGAGGTCACCGCACTCTGCACGATCGCGAATTCGTCGCCGCCGAGCCGCGCCACGAAATCGGTCGGACCCGTACAGTGGCTGATACTCGTGGCCACCGACTTCAACAGCTCGTCGCCGACGAGATGTCCGAGCGCGTCGTTGACGCCCTTGAACTCGTCGATGTCGATGTAGTGGACCGCAAGCTCTTCGCCGTCGACGATGGTGGCCAGCAGTTCGCGCAAATGTTCGTGGAACATGGCACGGTTGGGCAGGTCGGTCAGCGCGTCGTAATGGGCAAGGTGGGTGATGCGCTCCTCGATGCGACGGCGCTCGGTGATGTCCTCGTGCGTCGCCACCCAGCCGCCGTCGCCGAGAGGCTCGTTGACGATCTGGATAGAACGGCCGTCACTGGTGTCGACGACCATGGAGTTGCGCACATGGATGTCGCGCAGCACGCGCGCGACATACTGGTCCACGTCGCCGGTGAACGAGCCTGTGGCCTTGCGATGCGCGATGATGTCGCGGAAACTGTAGCCCGGCTTCACGATCTCGGCCGACAGTCGGTACATCTCGATATAGCGCTGGTTGCAGACTACGAGTTGTTGCGAGGCGTCGAACAACAGAAGGCCCTGGGTCATGTTGTTGACGGCGCGGTCGAGGCGCTGCTTCTCCAGCGTCAGCCGCTCGCGCGAGAGGCGGTGCTGCTCCAGGAGCTTGCGCACGATCGCGATCAGCACGCCTGCAATCGCGAGCGCGGACGCGCCGGCGACCGAAATCAGGATGCCGATCTGCTCACGCCAGTCCGCCAGGGCCGCCGCGCGTGTCGTGGTCGCCATCATCAGGATCGGGAAGTGAGGCAGGGCGCGCGCCGAAATCAGCCGGTCGTCGCCGTCAACCGGACTGGTGAAGCGCCCGGCGAAGTGATCGAGCCCGAAGACCCTCTGCTGCGCGAACGAGCCGGTCTTGAAATTCCGCCCCATCAGGTCGCTGGCGTGGGGATAGCGGGCGAGCAGCGTACCGTCACGGTGCAGCATCGAGATGGTGGCGCCTTCGCCGAGCACGACGGACTCGAAGAATTTCTCGAAATTGGCAGGCTCGATGCCGCGCCCGACCACGCCCATGAACTCGCCGTTCGGCGCGACGATCCTGCGGACGATCAGGATGGTCCAGGCGCCGGAAATGCGGCTATGCACCGGTTCGATCAGCACATCGGGCGCATAGGGATCGTATCGGAAGGTCCGGAAGTAGGCGCGGTCGGCGAGGTTGACCTTGGGGACCGGCCATGCCGTCGATGAATTGATCAGATTGCCGTCGGCATCGATGATGTTGACGCCGCCCATGTAAGGCAGCGCCTCGATCTTCGAGCGCAGCATCCGGTGGATGTCCGGGCCGGAGAGGCGCTTGCGATAGTCTTCCGCGGTCGTGATTCCGCTCGCGCGGACGTGGTCGACGAAATCCTTCTGGATGACGGCGAAATCCTGCAACTGCTGATCGAAATGATGGGCGAGCAGCAGCACGGTGTTTTCCAGCTCGCGGCTAGAGTTGCGCAGCGCGCGCTCGCGGAAATTCTGCGCCATCAACGTCGCGCCGACGGCGATTGCCGCGATCAGGAGTGCGCCGCCCACCACCAGCCAGCGGATCGGTCCGCCGCGCACGAAGGCATGGTCAAAAAGGCGACTGCCGTATCTCGTCATCATGTGGATCGTTGCCGTGCACACGTCAGGGTCAGTTCTTGACCCGCAGAACACCCGTTGGTTTACGGGAACGATGTGGAGGCGACGTTAGGAAGCGCGGTTAATGCGCCATGAACCGCAATACACAAATGCAATCGATGCGCGCGGCGGGAGGCGTGCAGGATTTGTCGCAAGGTCTCACGATGCCGGTCAGTTCTTGTCGGTCACATGATGATCAACCAAGGCTTAACCATCTAACCTGTTGACGATCCTTGATGCCGCGAACGCCACGGGCAGCATGCTCAGCGCAAAATTCCGATCGATCAGCTCGTCGCTGAAATGACGGTGCGATCAGGCGCGATAGTGGCCGGACTTGCCGCCCGTTTTCTCGACGAGACGGATTCCTTCGATGCGCACACCGCGCTCCACCGCCTTGATCATGTCGTAGATGGTGAGGCAGGCGACCGACACCGCGGTGAGCGCCTCCATCTCGACGCCGGTCGGGCCCGTGACCTTGACGCTGGCGCGGACGAGACAGCCCGGCAGTTTGGTGTCGGGCTCGATGTCGACCGTGACTTTCGACAGCGCGAGCGGGTGACAGAGCGGGATCAGCTCCGAGGTGCGTTTGGCCGCCATGATGCCGGCGATCCGCGCGGTGCCGAGCACGTCGCCCTTCCTGGCGTTGCCCGAGACAATCAGATCAAGCGTCGCCGTGCTCATGACGACGCGCCCCTCGGCGACCGCGATCCGTTCGGTGGCGGGCTTGTCAGACACGTCCACCATGCGAGCCTCGCCGGAGGCGTCGATATGGGTGAGGGCAGGGCTCGCCTTCTTCGACGGCTTACGCGCCATATCAGCGCGTACCCGCGGCGCGCGCCGTGGTCTCGCGCGCGAGCAGCGCGCGCGTAGCCGCGGTCACGTCGGCCTGTCGCATCAGGCTCTCGCCGACCAGGAAGGTCGAGATGCCGACGCGCTCGAGCCGGGCGAGGTCTGCGGGCGTAAAGATGCCGCTCTCGCCGACCATCAGCCGGCCCTCGGGGATCAGCGGCGCCAGCGCCTCGCTGGTCGCAAGCGTGGTCTCGAAGGTGCGTAAGTTCCGGTTGTTGACCCCGATCATCGGCGAGCGAAGCTTTAGCGCGCGGTCGAGCTCGTCGCGGTCGTGGATTTCGATCAGCACGTCCATGCCATAAGCGAGGGCGGCGTCTTCGAGGTCCTTGGCCGCGGCATCATCGAGGGCGGCCATGATGATGAGGATGCAATCGGCGCCATGCGCGCGCGCCTCCGCCACCTGATAGGTGTCGAACAGAAAATCCTTGCGCAGCACTGGCAGCGACGTGGCCGTGCGCGCCGCCACCATGAAGTCGAGATGGCCCTGGAACGAGGGCGTGTCCGTCAACACCGACAGACAGGCGGCGCCGCCCGCTTCATAGGCCTTGGCAAGCTCCGGTGGATTGAAATCCGCGCGGATCAGGCCCTTGGACGGCGACGCCTTCTTGACCTCGGCGATCAGCGCGTAATCGCCATTGGCGTGCTTGGCCTTGATCGCGCGGACAAAGCCGCGCGGCGCGGCTTGGCCCTTGGCTTTCGCCTCGACCGCCGAGAGCGGCTGCTCGCGCTTGGCAACGGCGATCTCCTCGCGCTTGTAGGCTTCGATCCTGGTCAGGATGTCGGACATGGGAAGGCTCAGCTGTTCGAGACCGCGATCAGGTGTTTCAGCCGCGCGCTCGCCGCGCCGCTGTCGAGCGATTTCGTGCCGATCGCAACGCCCTCCTTGAGGTCCTTGGCGCGGCCGGCCACGACCAGCGCGGCGGCCGCGTTGATCAGCGCGACGTCGCGATAGGGGCTCGGCTTGCCGTCGAGCACGCTTTGCAGCGCAATCGCATTGGCGTCGGCGTCACTGCCCTTGAGCGCACCGGGCTCGCAGCGCGACAGGCCGGCGTCCTCGGGCGTCACCTCGAAATTCCTGATCTCGCCATTGTGGAGCGCGGAGACGAAGGTGGGGCCGGTGAGGGTGATCTCGTCGAGCCCATCGGAGCCGTGCACGACCCAGGCGGATTCGGAGCCGAGATTCTTCAGCACCTGCGCCAGCGGCTGCACCCATTGCCGCGAGAAGACGCCGACCATCTGCCGCTTCACGCCGGCCGGGTTGGACAGCGGTCCGAGCAGATTGAAGATCGTGCGGGTGGCGAGCTCGACCCGGGTCGGGCCGACGTTCTTCATGGCCGGGTGGTGCGCCGGCGCGAACATGAAGCCGATGCCGCATTCGCGCACGCAGCGACCGACCTGCTCGGGCTTGAGATCGATCTTCACGCCGAGCGAGGCCAGCACATCGGCCGCGCCCGAGCGCGACGACAGCGCGCGGTTGCCGTGCTTGGCCACCGGCAGGCCGGTGCCCGAGACGATGAAGGAAGCGCAGGTCGAGACGTTGACCGAGCCGGAGCCGTCGCCGCCGGTGCCGACGATATCGACAGCGTCCGCGGGTGCGTCGACTGTAAGCATCTTGGACCGCATCGCCGAGACCGCGCCGGTAATCTCGTCCACGGTCTCGCCGCGCACCCGCAGCGCCATCAAGAGGCCGCCCATCTGCGAGGGCGTGGCCTCGCCCGACATCACGGCGTCGAAGGCCGAAGCCGCTTCGTCGCGCGACAGGCTGGCGCCGGTCGCCACTTTTCCAATGATCGATTTCAGGTCGTCCATCGCGTGCTTTCAACTCACTGGTTCGCGCCCGTCACCTGCGCGAAGGCGGCCTGATTAATGGTGGTCCCGATGTCGGTTTCAAGCTTATTGACGTAGGAGGCGACCTGCTCGTCGGTCAGCGCCCGGTCGATGCTGTCCTTCAGCTTCTTGACGGCGTCGGAAGCGGCGTCGGCCGCGGGATCGATGATATCGGTGAGGCGGAAGACGATGACTTCGCTGCCGCCGGTCACGGGCGCTTGTCCGACGCCGTCCTTGGCGGTGCGGAAGGCGGCCGCAACCAAGTTCGACGGTACGCCGGCCGGCGAGTCGTCGCGCTTGAAGCCGCTCGCGGTCTCGACCTTGGCGCCGATTGCGGCGGCTTCGTCAGCGAGCTTGCCGCCCTGTTCGAGCTTCTGCACCATCTCGGTCGCCTTGGTCTTGAGCTTGGCAGCGATTTGGTCCTGGCGCCAGCGCGCCTCGACCTGGTCGCGGACCTCGTCGAGATTGCGGTCGCGTGAGGGGGTGATGGCAAGCACATCGTACCAGACGTAGCCGCCGCGGAACGAGATCGGGTCATTGTCGACGCCGACATCGCTGGCGAAAGCCTGCGACACCACGTCGAGGCCCTGCGGAATGTTGGCGACGGGCTGGCCGTCCGGCGCGCGTCCGGAGCGGTCGACGGCGTCGACGGTGACGGCTGTGAGCCCAAGCTTCTGCGCGGCGTCGACCACGCTGGTGCCGGCGCCGCGTTCGTCCTCCATCTTGTCGCGCAGTTCCGCGACCTTGACGCGCGCGCGTTCGGTCGCGATCTCGCGCTTGATGTCGCCGGCGACACTGGCGTAGTTCGCCTCGACACCCGGCTCGATCTTGTCGACCTTGACGATCGCGGTGCCCAGACGCCCCTGGATCGGCTGGCTGATCTCACCTGCGGGAAGTGCGAAGACGGCATCGCCGATCGCCGGATCGAGCGAAGACTTGGTGACGAGCCCGAGATCGACGTCGGAGGCGCTCAGTCCGCGCTCCTTGCCGAGATCCTCGAACGACAGCCCGCCGGCGAGGCGCTCGCGGGCGGCCTGCGCCTCGGCGACGTTCGGGAACACGATCTGGTGGATCTGGCGCTTCTCCGGCGTGCCGAGCTGGTTCTTGCGCTGGTCGAACAGCTTTTTCGCGTCGTCGTCGGAGACCTGGGTCCACTTGCCGATCTCCTCCGGCGAGATCACGACGAAGGCGATCTTGCGAAATTCAGGCGCACGGAACTGGACCTTGTGATCCTCGAAATAGGCGGCGAGCGCCTCGGGCGAGGGCGCGTCGATGGTGCCTGCCTGCGCGGCGTCAAGCTTGACGAACTCGATCGCGCGCTGCTCGTTCTGGAAACGCGTCAGTACGTCGAGCATGGCTTTCGGCGGCTCGAGGCCGGCGCCGATCGTGCCGGTGATCTGCCGGCGCAGCGACACCTTGCGCTGTTCGGACACGTAACGCTGCTCGGTGTAGCCGAAATTGCGGATCATGGCCTGGAAGCGGTTCGCATCGAAGTTGCCGCCGACGCCCTTGAAGTTCGGATCGTTCATGATGAGCTGGCGGATCTGATCGTCGGACTGGCCGAGCCCGAGCCGGCGTGCCTCTTCGTCAAGGGCTGCTTCCGCAATCGTCTGCTGGAGCACCTGGCGGTCGAGGCCGAAGGCGCGCGCCTGCTCAGGCGTCAGCGGACGGCCGAACTGGCGGCCGATCTGCTGGAGACGGTCGGTGTAGATCTGGCGGAACTCGTTCAGCGAAATCTCGGTGTGGCCGACGGTGGCCACCGTGGACTGTCCAAAGCCTCGGAAGATGTCGGCGATGCCCCAAACGCCAAAGCTGATGATCAATACGCCCATCACCACGGCCATAATGGTTTTGCCGAGCCAGTTTGATGAGGCCTTGCGCATTCCTCGAAGCATTTGGTCCAACTTGTTTGGCAGGAGGGGAACGGGAGCGCGTCTTTAATGCAGATTCCGCAAAAGCGCGTCACCAAATTGATATGCCATCATAAAGTGGCGGCTTTCCCCCTGCAACCTCAGGTCAGGCCGGCGCGCGATCCCTGCGGTTAAAAGCCCTTGGTCTCTGGAACTGCCGCGGCACCTCTGCTAGCGCATGCACAAACCTCAATTTGCTGGAAATTGACATGACCGACGCCATCCGACCGCTGATCGCCGGCAACTGGAAAATGAACGGCCTGAAAAGCTCGACTGCCGAATTCGACGCCATGCTCAACGGTGCGGCAGAGGTGACCGGCAACGCGGACCTGCTGGTCTGCCCACCGGCAACCCTGATTGCGGCCTTCGCCGACAAGGCCCGAGGCAAGGCGGTCGCGGTGGGCGCGCAGGATTGCCATCCCAAGGCGTCCGGCGCCCATACCGGCGATATCGCCGCCGAAATGCTGGCGGACGCGGGCGCGACCGCCATCATTGTCGGACATTCCGAGCGCCGCGCCGACCATGGTGAGAGCGACGCGCTAGTGAAGCAGAAGGCCGAGGCCGCCTGGCGGGCGGGGGTCATAGCGATCGTCTGCATCGGCGAGACGCAGAGCCAGCGCGATGCCGGCCAGACCCTGGGCGTCCTGCGCGGCCAGCTCAACGGCTCGCTCCCGGATGGCTCCACGGCCGCAAACCTGGTCGTGGCCTACGAGCCGGTCTGGGCAATCGGCACGGGTCTTACCCCCACCGCCAAGGATGTTGAGCAGATTCATGGCTTTATCCGGGAACTCCTGACTTCCCGGTTCAAGGCGGATGGCAGCCGGATGCGAATCCTGTACGGCGGCTCGGTCAAGCCCTCGAACGCGGCCGAGCTGATGGCTGTCAACAACGTCAACGGCGCGCTGGTCGGCGGCGCCAGCCTGAAGGCGGCCGATTTCCTTGCCATTGCGAAGGGCTGCCCCTAGCTAATCCCAAAGCGCGGATACGGGCCCGATCGGGGTGGCATTGCCGTTTCCGATCGTGTAACACCGCGCAACTTCAGGAAAACCCGCGAAGCGCGATCGGCTGCCGGTACCGGCGCTATCGGCTTGTGACGGAAGGACACTATGCAGACTGTTGTCATCGTCATCCACCTCATGATCGTCGCCGTCATGATCGGCGCCGTCCTGCTCCAGAAGTCGGAAGGCGGCGGCCTCGGCATGGGCGGAGGCGCGGGCTTCATGTCGAGCCGCGGCACTGCAAACCTCCTGTCGCGCACGACCGCGGTCCTGGCTGCGGGCTTCTTCCTGACCAGCCTGTTCCTGTCCTGGTACGCGGGCTACAACCGTGCGCCTTCGTCGATCATCGGCACACCGGCGTCCCAGACCCAGCCGGCCGGCGGATCGCCGATCGCGCCGCCGACCTCGGGTGGCATCCTGGATTCGCTGAAGAAGGCCGACGAGCAGCAGCAGACTCCGGCGCCGGGCGGCCCGCAGGTGCCGCGCTCGCAATAAAGCAGGGGGCCCATGCAGGGCGGCTTCTACCGTCCTGCATCAGGAACCCCCATCAAAGCTCTGTCACCACTCTTTAGTTTTCGCTCACCCACAGGCCCGCAGATTCTTTGGGGCGGAATACGAATCGCTTTGGCGAATCGAATTCGAGGGATTAGAGGTTAAGCCCCATGGCGCGGTACATATTCATCACCGGCGGCGTGGTTTCTTCGCTCGGCAAGGGTCTGGCTTCAGCGGCACTCGGTGCTCTGTTGCAGGCCCGGGGCTACAAGGTCCGCCTCCGCAAGCTCGACCCCTATCTCAACCTCGATCCCGGAACGATGTCGCCGTATCAGCACGGCGAAGTGTTCGTGACCGATGACGGCGCGGAGACCGATCTCGATCTCGGTCACTACGAGCGCTTCACGGGCCGGCCTGCGACCAAGGCCGACAACATCACGACAGGGCGCATCTATCAGGACATCATCACCAAGGAGCGCCGCGGCGATTATCTCGGCGCGACCATCCAGGTGGTTCCGCACGTCACCAACGCCATCAAGGAATTCGTCCTCTCCGGCAATGACGACTACGATTTTGTGCTGGTCGAGATCGGCGGCACCGTCGGCGACATCGAGGGCCTGCCGTTCTTCGAGGCGATCCGTCAGCTCAAGAACGAGCTGCCGCGCGATCACGCCGTCTATATCCATTTGACGCTGCTGCCCTACATCCCGAGTGCCGGCGAGCTCAAGACCAAGCCGACGCAGCATTCGGTGAAGGAGCTGCGCTCGATCGGCATCCAGCCGGACATTCTGCTCTGCCGCACCGATCGCGAGATCCCGAAGGAAGAGCGGCGCAAGCTCGGCCTGTTCTGCAACGTGCGCGAAAGCGCCGTGATCGAGGCGCGCGACGTCGACAACATCTACGCCGTGCCCGAGGCCTATCACAACGCTGGCCTCGACGACGAAGTGCTCGCCTCCTTCGGGATCGGCTCGCGGATTCCGCCGGCGCTCCAGAGCTGGCAGCGCATCAACGAACGCGTCCGCAATCCCGAGGGCAATGTCACTATCGCCATCGTCGGCAAATATACCGGCATGAAGGATGCGTATAAGTCGCTGATCGAGGCGCTCTCGCATGGCGGCATCGCCAACAAGGTGAAGGTCAATCTTGACTGGATCGAGAGCGAGATCTTCGAGAAGGAAGATCCCGCGCCGTTCCTCGAGCACGTCAACGGCATTCTAGTGCCCGGCGGCTTCGGCCAGCGCGGCGCCGAAGGCAAGATCCGCGCTGCGCAGTTCGCGCGCGAGCGCGACGTGCCCTATTTCGGCATCTGCTTCGGCATGCAGATGGCTGTCATCGAGGCCGCGCGAAACCTCGTCGGCATCGAGGGGGCCAACTCCACCGAGTTTGGCCCGACCAAGGAGCCGCTGGTCGGCCTGATGACGGAATGGCTGCGCGGCAACGAGCTCGAGAAGCGCTCCAACGCCGGCGATCTCGGCGGCACGATGCGGCTTGGCGCCTATCCGGCGGCGCTCAATCGCGGCAGCCGCGTGTCGCAGGTCTATGGCGGCGCGACCGAGATCTCCGAGCGTCACCGCCACCGCTACGAGGTCAACACCGCCTACAAGGACCGCCTCGAGCAGCACGGGCTGAAATTCTCCGGCCTCTCGCCGGACGGCGTGCTGCCGGAGATCGTCGAGTACGAGGATCACCCCTGGTTCATCGGCGTCCAGTTCCACCCCGAACTGAAGTCGCGCCCCTTCGAGCCGCATCCACTGTTTGCCTCGTTCATTCAAGCAGCGATGGTGCAGTCGCGGCTGGTCTGACCATCGGCTCCGGCGTGAGCGGCGTCGAAGCGTCGGGCGCAAGCGATCCCGTGATGATTTTCATCTGCGGCCGTCGCGTCAGCTTGTAGACGGCGGCCGGCGGCACGTTCAGAAAGGCGCGATCCACGAGCGTTGCGCGCAGGCCCAGCCGGTCGAGCACCGGTCGCGGGATCGGGCAGCTCATTCCGTAGGTAAACTGGTAGAAGGCGCCGCCGGGGCGGACATAGCTGAACGCGCCGCCGATGATCGAGACGACCTTTCGTGTCGACATGTTGAGCAGCGGCAGGCCGCTCACGACCGCGCCGACGGGCGCGCCGTCATAGAGACGCTCCGTCGTCAGCCGCCCCGCATCCATCCACAGCACGCGCGCGCCGGGAAAGCGCATTTGCAGGAGCTTCATGAAGTCGGAGCCGTATTCGATCAGCGTGAGGTCCTGCTGCTGCACGCCGCGTTTGAGCAGCTTGTAGGTGAACGCACCGGTGCCGGGGCCGAGCTCGAGAATCGGGCCGGTCGATGCGGTGATCTCACGGGTGATGAGATCGGCCAGCGCCGCGCCCGACGGCGCGATCGCACCGACCCGACGCGGGGCCGACATCCAGGACAGGAAGAACGAGAGAAAATCGTTGGGCATGCGCACTCCGGCATTTTTGATTGCACCTCGCAGATCAGAGGTGAGGCGGTCGAAGAGTCGCCGGAGTGCATTGCGACAGCATTGCGCCTGAGGCGCGGAGGCAAGTTGATTCAGCTCTGCCGGATCGGCGGCAGCGAAATCCTGAAGCACGCGCCGCCGTCCGGTCCGTCCGCGACCGAGACGTGGCCGCCATGCAGGAGCATGATCTCGCGCACCATGTTGAGGCCGAGGCCGGCACCGCGATCGAGCGGCGTCAGCCGATAGAACGGCTCGAAGATCTGTTCGCGCTGATCGGCCGGAATGCCGGCGCCTTCGTCCGTGACTTCGATGCTCGCGCGCCTGCTGACACGAATGCCGATCGTGCCGCGGCGAGGGCCGTGCTGGATCGCATTCTGCACGAGGTTGGTCAGCGCGCGCTCCAGTGCGGCTGCGTCACCGATCGTCTCGATCGGCGTGGCGGGTGCATCGAGCGCCAGCTCGTAGCCGGCGGCAATCGCCAGCGGCGCGAGGTCGGCGGCCGCGCTTTGCGCGACCCGGACGAGGTCGACGCGCGTGAATGGATGGCCGCGGTCGAGCCGCTGGATGTCCAGCAATTGCTCGGCGAGGGTGGCCAGCCGCGCGGAATCCTCCAGCAGGCGGGTCTTGTCCGGCCCCGATGGAAGCGACTCAAGCCGCGTGTTCAGGATCGCGATCGGCGTGCGCAGCTCGTGCGCGGCGTCGGCGACAAAGCGCTTGTGGCGGGCATAGCCCTGGTCGAGTCGCGCCAGCGCGTCATTGACCGCAGTCACCAGCGGCACGACCTCGAGCGGAACCCGGTCCACCGACAGGCGTGCGCCGCGCTGATGGATGTCGATACGACGCGCCTGGTCCGCGGTCGTATCGAGCCCCCTGAAGGCGCGCCGCACGATCATCGGTGTCGCGATGAAGGTCGCGGTTCCCATCAGGAGCAGGCCCGGCAGGGCGATGCCGAGGAATGCAAGCGATGTCATGAACAGCGCCTTCGCGCCGGTGAGTCGTCCTTGCGTCGCCGTGATGACCTGCATATTGCCGGCGTCGGTGTCGACCCGCTTCAGTCGCGCGGCCGGCTTGCGCGGATCGTCCTCGAAAAGCTGCCAGCCGAGCCGCGCTTGGCTGATCTGGTCGAGGCCGCCGCCGATCGCGGCGAATTCCGCCGGCACGGCACCTTCGCTGAGTGACTGTCCCTGCCGGTCGCGGGCCAGGAACCAGAGGTCGGGTGTCTCGCTACGCAACTGCTTCAGCTCGGGCGTCGGCCGCAGCGTCAGGCCGCCTTCCGCGTCACGCGTGACCGCGCGCTGGACAACGTCGATCACGCGATCCTCGTCCCGCTCGGCGAGCACGAAGCCCGACGCGCACAGCGCTCCGACGACGACGGCAACCAGCGCCAGGAGCAGCGCGGCCTGGAGCGAGAGCAGGCGCCAGCTCAGCCGCGAGCGCAGGCAATAGGGATCGTCGTGCTTGCTCATGGCTGCTTCTTCAGGAGATAACCGACGCCGCGAATGCCGTGGATCTCGATGCCGGCGTCCGCCTCGGCAAGCTTGCGGCGCAGCCGCGAGATGTGCGTGTCCAGCGCGTTCGACTGGATTTCGTCGTCGAAATTGTAGACGGCCTCTTCCAGCGCCGAGCGCAGCACGGTGCGGCCCATGCGGCGGATCAGGGCTTCGAGCACCAGAAGCTCGCGACGCGGCAGCTCGAACGGGCGGCCGTCGATGCTGGCCTCGCGATGGCCGACATCGAAGGCGAGCCGGCCCGCGCCGATGACCTCCGGGGTAAGGCCGGCAGGCCGCCGCATCACGGCGCGCAGGCGCGCCAGCAGCTCCTCGACCGCGAACGGCTTTGCCAGATAGTCGTCGGCGCCGCCGTCGAGCCCGGCGATACGGTCGGCAAGTTCGCCACGCGCGGTCAGCACGATGATCGGCACGCCGTCAGCGCGCGCCCGAAGTTTTGGGATCAGCGCTATGCCGTCGCCGTCGGGAAGCTGGCGGTCGAGCAGGACGGCGGCATGGACGTCGGCTGAAATAGCCTCTTCCGCTTCCGCAAGCGTGGGCACGTGGTCCACCACCATGTCGTAGCGTTTCAGCGCCGACGCCAGCGCACCGGCCATTTCCGCCTCATCCTCGACAAGCAAGATCCGCATGTTCGGTACCCGCGCTGCAACTGAGCCTTTCTAGCGGCCCGATCATTGCGGCAGCATTGCGGGAACCGGACGCTGTGCGTTGCCAAAGGCTAGCTAGCCATGCGCGAAACGCTACAGGGGCGGCCGGGCAGGGCTCAAGACACCGTCATGGCCAATCGTTATAACCGCCGGACCTGTTCAGGGAGGAAACAAGAATGATCTACGAAATGCGCATCTATCGCTGCGTGCCGGGCCGGTTGCCGGCGCTGTTGAAGCGGTTCGAGACGGTGACGCTGAAACTGTGGGAGAAGCACGGTATCCGCCAGGCCGGGTTCTTCACCACGCTGATCGGTGAATCCAACCAGGAGCTGACCTATTTCCTCGCCTGGGAGTCGCTCGCCGAGCGCGAGAAGAAGTGGGCCGGCTTCATGACCGATCCGGACTGGATGGAGGCGCGGGCGAAGTCCGAGGCCGACGGCCAGATCGTCGGCAACATCGTCAGCCAGCTCCTGGCGCCCACCGCCTTCTCATCGGTGAAATAGCGCCTCCTGGCGCTGCGGAAGTCTTGCGAGGAGCCCCGGCGCAACCCTGATATTCGAATGGCCCGGCTCGAATGGGGTTGATCGGCCCCTCATCGCCGCTATGGTCGCGGCGAAACGAGGGAAATTCGCCTTGAGCTCTTCGAATTCAGCGGCACCGGTCGTCAGCATTGGCACGGTCAGGTTCGGCAATGATCTGCCGATCGCGATCATCGCCGGGCCGTGTCAGCTCGAAAGCCGCCAGCATGCGCTGGAGGTGGCCTCTGCGCTGAAGCAGATCGCCGCGCGGCTCAACGTCGGCCTCGTCTACAAGACCTCGTTCGACAAGGCCAACCGCACCAGCGCGTCCGCTGCGCGCGGCCTCGGGCTCGCGCAGTCGCTGCCGATCTTCGCCGAGATTCGCTCTTCGCTCGGCCTGCCGGTCCTGACCGATGTGCACGATGCCGCGCAATGCGCCGACGTGGCGCAAGCGGTGGACGTGTTGCAGATCCCGGCCTTCCTGTGCCGGCAGACCGATCTGCTGCTGGCGGCGGCCGCGACTGGAAAGGTCGTCAACGTCAAGAAGGGCCAGTTCCTGGCACCATGGGACATGGCGAATGTCGTCGCCAAGATCACGAGCGCGAACAATCCCAATGTGCTCGTCACCGAGCGCGGCGCGTCCTTCGGCTACAACACGCTTGTTTCCGACATGCGTGCGCTGCCGATCCTGGCGCGCACCACCGGCGCGCCTGTGGTCTTCGATGCCACTCATTCGGTGCAGCAGCCGGGCGGGAAGGGGGCTTCCTCGGGCGGCGAGCGCGAATTCGTGCCGGTGCTGGCGCGCGCGGCTGTAGCGGTTGGGGTTGCCGGCGTCTTCATCGAGACTCATCCCGATCCCGACAGCGCGCCGTCCGACGGTCCCAACATGGTGCCGCTGCGTGAGTTCGAAGGGCTGATCCGCACCCTGATGGCGTTCGACGCGCTGGCCAAAAGCACAACGCGCTGATGCACCAGCCTGTGACCGGGCCGTCGTCCGACCAGAAGTTTCCACCCGCGATCAACATCATCGCGCTCGCCGGGTTTTCGGCGGCGTTGTCGACGCGCGCGCTCGATCCTGTCCTGCCGCACGTCGCTGAGGATTTTGCGGTCAGCATCACGACGGCCGCAAGCATCGCGGCCGGCTATGCCTTGATCTACGCACTGGTTCAGCCAGTGGTTGGAGCCGCTGCCGATCTGTTTGGCAAGGCGCGATTGATGACATTGTGCCTGGCGCTGCTCGGCGTGGCCTGCATCCTCGGCGCGCTCGCCACCTCCTTCGCGGGCCTGTTCGCGAGCCGCATCCTCGCCGGGATCGCTTCAGGCGGCGTGTTTCCGGTCGCGCTCGGCCTGACCGCCGACCTCGTCGCGCCGGCCAAGCGGCAGGTCGCGATCGGGCGCACGATGGCGGGTTCGATGACCGGCAATCTGCTTGGCGCGACTGCCTCGGGCGTCATCGGTGATATCATTGGCTGGCGCGGTGTGCTCGTGGTTCTCGGAGCGCTCGGCCTGATCGCAGCCGTTGCTGTGGCGGCTGGCTTTCGCGGTGCCGCACTTGCAGCTCCCCCGAAGACCGACTTGAAGACCTTGCGGCAGGGCTACCGCACCATCTTCGCCAATCCCAACACGCGCTATTGCTACTCGGCTGTGTTCGTCGAGGGCTGCTGCGTATTCGGCCTGTTTCCCTTCATCGCCGCTCTTCTGTTTGATCTCGGTGAGAAGTCGCTGTCGATCGCCGGAATCGTGATCGCAGGTTTTGCAATTGGCGGGCTGTTCTACACCTTCACGGTATCGCGCTTCCTACCGTGGCTCGGCGTCAAAGGCATGATGATTGCTGGCGCGAGCCTCGTGGCGCTGCAACTCGGCCTGCTCGCTTTCGGGCCCGGCTGGAAGCTGCAGTTCGTCAGCATGCTGCTGATGGGCTGGGGCTTCTACATGATCCATGGCTGTCTGCAGGTGTTCGCCAGCGAGCTGTCGATCGGCGCACGGGCGACGGCGATGTCGCTGCATTCGTTCTTCTTCTTCATGGGCCAGACGGTGGGGCCGCTCGCCTACGGCCTCGGACTCCAGCATGGCGGCAAGATGCCGACCCTGATCGCGAGCGCCGCAATCATGATCGTGCTGGGCCTTGTCTGCGCCCGGCTGCTGAGGCAGCGTGCTCCGGCGGATGCACGCGCGTAAACAGATGTTTAGCGCCACACGCGGCGAATCGCCGTTGGTGGATCGCTTGATCGCTTCCAAGCACGTTTTTTATAGATTAGCTGGATCGGTAAAATAGAGGACTGTTATGGGCGAGCAAGATCAGTCTAGCGTCCGCTGTAAGCAATGCTGCAATGATATTCCACAGGGTGCGCTCCTATGTTCAGATTGCGGTTCATATCAAGATTGGCGAGGTTGGTTCTCGGTTTCGAGTACCATCTTGGCGCTACTCACTGCGCTGCTGTCCGTATTGGGAATAGTGGCACCCGTCATTATCAATGCTTTACACTCTCCAAAATCAGACGCTTTTCTACAAACACCGTCCCTTGATGGAACGACGCTTCGCGTCCTGGCGGTTAACCGCGGCGACTCATCAGCCTCCTTTGTCTACGCTCGAATTGATGGTGATTATCTAGCTGGCGCGACCAAAGTGCGTCTGCGCAGCGACGCTGACGCCATCATTTCTCCTGGTAGTAAATTGCTGACCCTCGACATCATTCCATTGTTGGACGAGAAGCAGTCGTATGATGGTTCGCTGGAGGCGATGACCGCGGCGGTATCCGGGAAGTCACTACCCACGACGTCGGTGCTACTCGGGCTAGCACAATCGGACGGCAGGGTAAGCGTCCTTAAATATACATTGACCAACGACGACATCTTCCGCCTCCTTCGTGACAACGCCGATAGATGCTCCAGCGTTGACAACCCCAACTTTACGAACGGCTGCATTGGAAATGGCGCCACTCCAAACGGAAAGGCGTCAAATCATTCGTCAATGAAACCTGCCGCGCGCTAGACCGAACGCGGGGCGACCAGAAACAGCCTCTTCTCGATCAGCCCCGCCCGCGATACGGCGCGACGCCTTGCTCCGGCACCCACGGACCCTTCGTGACCCGGCCGCTGACCACGATCACCGGCATCATGACCCGCTTCGCCGCGCAAGATTTCGCCGGCGAGGTGCCGGGCCTCGACCGCAACGACGAGATCGGCCGCATGGCCGCGGCCTTGCAGGTGTTCAAGGAGGCCATGATCAACGCCGAGCGCCTGTCCGGCGATCAGGCCACCGAGCGCGCCGACAAGGAGAAGCGGGCGGCGACGCGCGCCACCGAGCAGGCGGTCGTCACCGTCAAGGAGACCGACACCACCATGCGTGCGCTCGCCGACGGAGCCGATCGCATCGGCGAGGTCATTGGCCTCATCACCTCGATTGCCGGCCAGACCAATCTCCTGGCGCTGAACGCGACGATCGAAGCGGCTCGCGCCGGCGAATCCGGCAGGGGTTTTGCGGTCGTGGCAAGCGAGGTGAAGAGCCTCGCGTCGCAGACGGCGAAGGCCACCGAGGAGATCAGCGCCCAGATCACGGAGATCCAGGG
Organism: Bradyrhizobium sp. F1.4.3; assembly: GCF_040548375.1. Classification (NCBI taxonomy): domain Bacteria; kingdom Pseudomonadati; phylum Pseudomonadota; class Alphaproteobacteria; order Hyphomicrobiales; family Nitrobacteraceae; genus Bradyrhizobium; species Bradyrhizobium sp. F1.4.3. The sequence goes on along the minus strand of NZ_JBEPRN010000001.1, from coordinate 491,340 downwards.
CGCGACGCAGAAGGCGGTCTCCGCGATCGACGGCATCGTCAAGACCATCGAGGAAGTCTCGAGCATCAACCGCGTCATCGCCGCCGCCATCGAGGAGCAGAATAAGGCCACAGCCGAAATCGCCAACACCGTGCAGCACACCGCGGAGGCAACCTCGACCGTGACGCGCAACATCGCGACCGTGTCATCAGCGGCGAACGAGACCGGCCGCGCCGCGTCCGGCGTGCTGAAGGCTGCCGCCAATTTGTCGAGCCAGTCGACCTCGCTGACCGCAGAGGTCGACGGCTTCATCAGCAAGGTACGCGCGGTGGCGTAGGGCCGCCGGCCAGAGCAACCAATTCGACAGGCCGTTGCGGCGTCAGGCTGCGGCGGCCCTCGCTTCTTGGCGTCACCGTGCCACAGCAGTTTCCGGTATACATGGCACGAGGATTGCTTCGATTTTGGGCAAATCGAGGTGCGAGATCGTGGACGCCCAGACCAGCCGTTCGCCCGGCGCAGCCAGCGCGACCCGATCGACCGGATATCCCACCAAACCACCACTCCGGCGGTTCCTGACCGCTTGCTACGAGGAATTCAGAGCCGACAATTCCGGCGAACTCGCCGACTACATTCCCGAGCTGAAGCGCGCCAACCCCGACCATTTCGGCATCGCGCTCGTGACCATCGATGGCCATGTCTATGAGGTCGGCGATAGCGCGGTGCCATTCACGATCCAGTCGGTCTCGAAAGCCTTCGTGTTCGCGCTGGCGCTGGAGATGGTGGGCGAGGAGCGGGTCGCGGCCACCATCGGCGTCGAGCCGAGCGGCGAGGCCTTCAACTCGATCCGGCTCACCAACGACAACCGCCCCTTCAATCCCATGGTCAATGCCGGTGCGATTGCCTGCTCGGGCCTGATCTACGCTGTGGACGGGAAGGGCGCCTTCGAGCGCGTCCGCTCAAAACTCAGCCAGTTCGCCGGCCGCGAACTCGGCGTCGACGAGGCCGTGCACGCCTCGGAGACCGCGACCGGCAACCGCAACCGCGCCATCGCCTGGCTGCTCCGGAATTACGCCGTGCTGCCGGATGACGTCGATGCCGTGCTCGACGTCTATTTCCGCCAATGCGCGATCCTGGTGACCGCACGTGATCTGGCGGTGATGGCGGCAACGCTCGCCAATCGCGGCATCAATCCGGTGACTGGCGTGCAAGTGATCACGCCACACATCGTCGCGCGCACGCTGTCGGTGATGACGAGCTCAGGGATGTACGACTATGCCGGCGAATGGACCTATCGCGTCGGGATTCCCGCCAAGAGCGGCGTCGGCGGCGGCATCGTCGCGGCGCTGCCCTCGCAGCTGGGGCTCGGCACCTTCTCGCCGCTGCTCGACAATCATTTCAACAGTGCGCGCGGCCTGAAGGTCTGCGAGGCGCTGTCGGCGCGCTTCGACCTGCACATGCTCAACCGCAATGCCGATGTCCGCACCAGCATCATGGCGGATTACGACATCTACGGCATCTCCTCGCGCCGCAGCCGGCAGCCGCACGAGCAGCAGATCCTCGACGACCGCCACAGCGACATCCGTGTGCTCGAGCTGGTCGGCGCCATGAACTTCGGTACCATCGACTACGTCACGCGAAAGCTCACCAGCGAGCCGCCGAATGCGCCGCTGCTGATCATTGATTTGCGCCGCGTCCCCGACATCACCGCGGCCGGTGCAGAGCTTCTGGGCGAGACGCTGACCGCGCTGGGCAATGTCGGCATCACCACAATACTCTCCGGCATTGAGGAGACCTCCGCGGTGTGGGCTGCGATTTGCGCGCGCACGGCGGAGCCGCGCCGGCTGCGCCGCTTCGCGCTGCTCGACGACGCTATTGAATGGGCCGAGGATCAGGTGATCTATCGCTTCGGCGGCTTCACGGACCTGAAGGAGAGTGCGCATCTCGGCGAGCAGGCGCTGCTGGCCGAACTCGACGCCGGCGAAATCGCCGCGATCGTCAAACTGTCCACCACGCGCCATTACGCCGCGGGCCAGCGCATCATCGCCGCCGGCGAGCCCGCCAATTCGCTGTTCTTCCTCCAGAGCGGCATGGTCAGCGTGAAATTGCGGAGCGGCGTGCGGCTGGCCTCGCTCGGCCCCGGCATGGAGTTCGGCGAGATGGCGATCCTGGAGCAGGGACGCAGTGCCGATGTGTTCGCGGACACACCCATCACCTGCCTCGAACTACCGCTCGACGCCTTTGCCGACTACCGCCGGGTGCATCCCGAGACGTCGTTGAAGATCATGCGCAACCTCGCAGCGATTTTGGCGCGGCGGCTTGTGCTCGCCAACGCCAAGGTCGATCTGCTGAGCGCCTATTAGGGCGGAAGAGAGCCCGAGGCTCATCGATCAGCGAGATCGATGCGCGCGCGCAGCGATCGCTTGCGCGCGCTCAAGCAGTGATTCTGCCCGCTGAACGATCGGGATGTCGATCATCTTGCCATCGATGGCGAAGGATGCGCGTCCCTCCGCCGCCGCCTGCTTATTGAGTGCAACGACACGCTCGGCGTCAGCCACTTCCCGGGGGGACGGGCTGAAACCCGCATTGAGGATCGGCACCAGCGACGGGTGAATACAGGCAGAGCCCACAAATCCAAAGTCCGCCGACCGCTTCACGATCCTGGTGTATCCTTCCAGATCGGAGAAGTCGGCGACCGAGCCGATGGTCCCGAGCGGCATGATGCCGGCGGCTCGTGCCGCCTGCACAACCTGTTGCTTGGGCATCAACAAGGTCTCTTCCGTCGGCTTGGCGCCGATGGCGGTCGCATAATCTTCCGCCCCCAATGAGATGCCGGCCAGCCGCGGGATCGATCGCGCGATGTCATGGGCCCTGGAGAGCGGTCCCGGTGCCTCGATCAGGCCGACGAACCAGATCTTGCCGGGGGGCAATCCACGATCGATCTCCAATCTTGTCACCATTTCGTCGAGCAGGCGCAGATGCTCGGCGCCTTCGACCTTGGTGATCTTGATCGCGTCCACACCGGGGATGACGGCGGCTTCCAGATCGGGCACCGCCAATTCGAGCGGCTGGTTGATCCGCACCATGACGTCAGAATTCCCGGTGTCGCGAAAGCGCTTCACGATGCCCGGTATCAGCGCGCGGGCGGCTGCTTTTTCGGCAAGCGGCACGCTATCCTCGAGATCGATGATCAGCGCGTCCGCGCCGCGTTCTACGGCCTTGATGACGAAGCGCTCCACGTTCGCGGGGACGAACAGCGCGGATCGCCAGACGGGGAATTTTCGCTGAACTGTCATGTCGTGGTTTCCTTTACAAGGCCCGAGGCGAGGGCGGCATCGATATCGTCGGAGCTGAGGCCGGCTTCGGCCAAGATGGTGCGGCTGTGCTGTCCGAGCCGTGGCGCCGGCGTCCGGATGCTTCCCGGCGTCTCGGACAGGCGTACCGGAACGGCGTGCATCGGGAACGTTCCCATGTCGTCGTCGGGATAGTCGGCCAGCAATCCGCGGGCCTGAACGTGGCGATCGTTCATCAGTCGGACGGTATCGTTGACCGGACCGATGGTCACCTCGGCCGCTTCGAAGAAAGCCACGTTGTCATCGACGGTCCGCGTCGCAATGAAATCGCCGATGATCTTGTCCAGTTCGATGACATGGACGAGCCTCTGTTCGTTGGTTTTGAACCGCGGATCATCGCAAAGCTCGGGTCGGCCGATCGAGCGCAGCACCCGCATTGCCATGCCTTGCGTGGAAGCCGACAGGCAAACCCAACCGCCATCGAGCGTACGGTAGACGTTGCGCGGTACCGAGCCGCTTGAACGGCTCCCGCTGCGCGGCTTGACCACGCCGGTCAATCGATAATTTGCGGCCTGAGGACCGAGCGAGTTGACGATGGGGTCGAGCAGCGGCAGATCGATCACCTGTCCTTTTCCGCCGTTGATTTCGACTTCCCGCAACGCCGCCATGGCCGCGAACGCTCCGGTGAGACCGGACAATGCGTCGGCCAGATACATCGGCGGCAGCACCGGCTCACGATCGGGGAATCCGTTCATCTCCGCGAAGCCGGAAAAGCCTTCCACTAGCGTCCCGAAGCCGGGACGGCGATGATAAGGACCGGTCTGGCCCCATCCCGATATTCGAACGATCACGAGCTTGGGCTCGAGCCGCAGCAACTCTTCGGGAGGAAGCCCCATCTGCTCGAGCGTGCCGGGCCGGAAGCTTTCGATCAGCATCGCTGCGCCGGGAATGAGCTTGCGGATCAGCGGCACCGCTTCATCGTGACGAAATTCCAGGCAGATGCTGCGCTTGTTGCGCGAATGTATCTTCCAGTTCGTTTCGACGCCCTTTGTCCGCCAGCCACGCAGGGTGTCGCCTTCGCGCGGCTCGACCTTGATGACGTCGGCACCGAAGTCGGCGAGATGCTGGGTGAGCAGATTGCCCGCGACCAGCCTCGAAAGGTCGACGACGCGGAGCCCAGTCAACGGGCCGCGGACCCCGGGCGTATAGTCGCCCCGATCCAGTCCGCTTTCGGGAGAGGTGGCGTCAGTGGGATTTGCCATGGTTCCGATCTGTAAACAGGATGCCGCCGGCTACAGGCAGCCACAAGCGCAACTGGCGGTCAGTCGTTGCGTCCTGGGTTTCGATGCGGATCTGATTTCCGCCGACGCTCAATCCGATTTGCCACCGGCCGCCAACGTAGGAATGACTGACCACGTCGGCTTCGATGATCGAACCTCCGATCGTTTGGTCGTTGGCCGCTGCCAGGCGCATCTGCTCGGGACGATAGGCAAACGTAACCTTGTCGCCCAGCGATGGACGTTTGTCGGACTTGATCAGAACGCGCTGACCGTCGGCGAGACTGACCAGCGTCTGTCCATCGCCGTCGGGCGGCCCGACTACGTCGCCGTTCAGAAAATTCGTCGTTCCGATGAAGTCGGCCACGAAACTGTCGGCCGGTCGCGTATAGATCTCCTGGGGCGAGCCGATCTGACTGATACGGCCGCCATTCATGACGACGATGCGGTCGGACAAGGCCAGTGCTTCAACCTGGTCGTGTGTCACGTAGATCGTCGTCAAGCCGAGACGCGTGCGCAATTCGGCGAGCCAGGTCCGGGCACGATCGCGCAGCTTCGCGTCGAGGTTCGACAAGGGTTCGTCAAGCAAGAGGATTTCGGGCTGGTAGACCAGCGTTCGCGCGAGTGCGACGCGCTGCTGCTGGCCGCCCGAGAGCTGATGCGGATAGCGCTCCTGAAAGCGCTCCATCTCGACGAGAGCAAGACTCTCCTCGACGCGGCGCTTGCAATCGGCGGTCGACACCTTGCGCAGCTTGAGCGGAAACACGACGTTATCGTAGACCGTCATGTGCGGCCACAAAGCATAGCTCTGGAACACGAGCCCGCAATTGCGGGCTTCCGGCGGCAGGAAGATCGCCTTCTCGCCATCGAAATAGGTCTTGTTGCCGACGCGGATGCGTCCGCTCGTCGGCTGATCCAGCCCGGCAATGGCGCCGAGCGTCGTCGACTTGCCGCACCCCGACGGGCCCAGCAGCGTGACGAACTCCCCATCCGCAACGTGGATGTTGACATCGTCGATCGCTTTGACCTGTCCGAACCGCTTATGCAGGTTCTCGATCAACAACTCAGCCATAAAGCTTCACTCCGAGAAAAGCGCGTGCCGCCGTGACACAGATCCCGATCACCAGGATCTGTATGGTCGCCAGCGCGGATACCAGACCGACCTCGCCCTGAGTCCAGGCTTGAAGCAGCGTGGTCCCGATGACTTCGCTGCCGGGGGCGAACAGGAAGATCGCGGTCGTGTACTCCTTGAAGAACGTAATGAAGAGGATGATGAAGCAGGCGACGAGCGCCGGACGGAGCAAAGGCAGAACGATCTGTCGGCTCGTCGTCCACCAGTCCGCGCCCTGCGTGCGGGCGGCGCGGTCGAAATCCGGACTCATCTGCAACAACATCGGCGCGACCGCACCGAGCCCCACGGGAATGAAGTGCATCGTGAAGGCGGCCACCAGAATCCAGATCGTATTTCGAAGGCCTCCCAGGCCTGGAACAAGCGCAAACGCGTAGAAGAAACCGACGCCGGCGACGACACCCGGCACTGCGCGGGGAAACAGCGCGATGTAGTGCAGTGGGCCGCGCCAGCGGAAGTCGGACCGCAGCACGATGATGGCGATCAGAGCGACCATCGCGGTGGCGATGACGCCGCCGAGCGTGCTGACGATGAACGAATTCCAGATCGAGCGCAGGTAGACCGGATATTCGAGCATGTTGGTGAAGTTGCCGAGCGTCAGCACCTCGGTGATCGGCACCATCGGCGAGAGCAGGCTGGTGAAGGCGCGCAGCAGGAGCGCGCCGATCGGCATCACGACCGTTGCCGTGATGTAGATCGCCGCGATGATGCAAAGCGGCCAGCGCAGTCTGTTCAAGCGGAAAGGGCGCGGTCGTGTGGCTTTGCCACCGAGTGTGACAAAACGCCGGGTGTTGCCGAGCAGACGTCCTTGCAACCAGACCAGGACGCAGACGACGGCAAGCATCAGCACGGCCGCCGTTGCCACCAGCCCGTGATCCGGGCGGGCCGACGCCACGCCGTTATTGTAGAGGAAGGTGGTCAAGACGGTGATGCCGGCGGGATCCCCGAACACCAAGGGAATCGCGAGCAGTTCCAATCCCACCGTGAAATTCAGTACGGCACTGTAGGCGATCGCCGGCATCAGCAGCGGCAGCGTGATCTGCCGCAGGGTCCTCAAGGTGCCGGCGCCGGCCACGCGCGCGGCTTCCTCCAGTGTCGGATCGGTAATCGAGGCCGATGACATGCAGTAGATGTAGGCGACGGGAGCTTGCGAGACGCCGGCGATCATCGCCATGCCCGGCAAAGAGTAGAGATTCCACGGCGCGCCGTCGAAGATCGACTGGACCAGAAGTGTCAGATAGCCGGCAGGCCCGTAGATCGTGTACCAGCCGAACGACAGCACCAGCGCCGAGAGATAGATCGGCCACAGGAAGAGTTCACCGAACAGTCGTGCGAACGGCATGTCGGTGCGGCCGAACAGCACCGCCGCCAGCGTGCCGAGCGTTTGCGAGATGACGGTGGTGAGGGTGGCGAAGACAAACGTGTTCCAGATCACGAGGCCGAAGCCGTCGGTGCGAAGCAGACGGCCAAAGTTGTTCAGCGTCAGTTGCTGGCCGGAATCGTAGAGCGCGCGGTCCAGGATGGATTGATAGAGGACGGGAAGGAGAGGCGCTGCAATCAGGACAACCGTCAGCAGCGCGATGCCGTACTGGATGACGGTATCCCGGCCGGGCAGCGGCTTCGGCAAAGCATCTGCCGATGCGGGCCTGAGCGTCGTGCTTGCGTCAAGCGACATTGAAGGTTTTTTTCCAGCGCGCCACGAAGCTGTCGTAATCCCGCACGGCGGCCCGGTCGTAGCCGATGTAGCAGATGTTCTGCTCGCCAACGGCTTCCACGATCGAAGAATACGTATGGCGGATGCCGTCGCCCGGCTGCACACCTGGACGCGCCGGCGTCAGGCCGCCTCGTCCGAATGCGCGCTGCCCGTCTTCCGAGATGACGTAGTCGAGCATCAATTTGGCGGCGTTGACATTCTTCGACCCCTTCGGAATGGCGATGCCACGCAGCACGACCGGCTGGCCGTCTCCGATGAAGCTCCAACCGAGGATGCGCGCCCGCGCCGGATCATTAAGTCGCGGCCAGAAGGTGATGGCCGAGACAAACCAGCCCGTGACGTATTCGCCCGAGGTGACCTTTTCGGTCATCGGCCCGCCGGAGCGCTCGAAACGCGGCGAAAGCTTCGCTAGCTGCGCGAACCAATCCCAGGCTTTCTCGCCGTGCTTCTTCACGAACGCATAGCTGATGCCATAGCCGAAAGTCGTTTGATGCACGCCATAGCTGGTGATGCGGTTACGCCAGGCCTTCTCGTTTGCGACCGCAAGCTCGACGAATTCGGCAAGTGTCTTGGGCCGCTTGCCGTCCGGCACCAGGGTATTGTTCCAGATCAGCGCCATCGGATCGGACGAAACGGTGTAGACGCCGGGAAACGGCTTTGACCAATCCGGCCAGGCCTTGGCTTCGGGCGACGCATAGTCGAGGACTTCACCCCGCTCCTGGAAGTCAATCCATCCGCCCGGATCGGCCGTCGCGATGAGGTCGCAGGTACGGCTGTTGGTGCTCCGCTCAGCCAGATAGCGCTCGAAGCTCTCGCGGGAGGCGGGGAGATCCAGGGTCTCGACCTTGATCTTCGGGTACAGCTTGTTGAAGCCTTCGATCACGGGACGCCAGTTTTCCGGCGACATGATCGAATAAATGAGGAGGCTGCCCTCGTTCTGGGCGTCCTCGATGATTTTTTGATAGGTTTCAGGATAGCCGTTCGGCGCAGCCTGGGCCGTGCCCCGGAGCCCCATCGTGGCGCCAAGCACCGACATCACCATTAAGCTTCTACGATCGATGCCGGACATCTACTGTTTCTCCCGTCGCCGCGATTTGTTATGCACTTTTATTGGCGCCAATTTGTGCGCATAGTTTTGGCGAGTCAAGCTCGCCAAAGAGGGAAGCAGCCATGAAAGTACGGAAGGAGCAAAAGCGATTGTTGGCGGCGGAAATCGGTGCCGCCATCCTCCAGGGCGACTATCGACCGGGCGAATGGTTGCGCCAGATCGACCTGGAAGAGGCTTTCGTTGCCAAACGGTTTGACGTCCGAAGTGCGCTGACCCAGCTCGCCGCAAGCGGGATGGTCACTCATGTCGAAAATCGCGGATACCGGGTCGCACAGCCCGACTTGAATGTCGTTCGCGAGATATTGGCAATTCGCATGCTGCTCGAGGTTGAAGCAGTCACGCAGGCGCTACCGAACATAGGGCCGGCTGAGCTGGAGAACATCAAGCTGGCCCAGAAGACCTTTGAAGATGCTGTGGCGCGCGGCAGCAAAGCCGATCAGGCAAATACCAACGCAGCCTTTCACGACGAAATCTATCGTCATGCAGCCAACCAATCGCTCTGCCGCCTCATCGTCGAAATCCGAAATCGCGCCAGACCAGGACCGATCGCCTTGTGGCCGTCGAATGCCGAATTGCAGAGAAGTGCGGCACACCACGTTGAGATTGTCGATGCGATCGAGTCTCGCAATCTCGCTGCACTCATTGCAGCGGTGCGGCGCCACATCGTCGAATCGGGCGCAAACTATCCGGCGCGCGATCTCGGTCCGATCAAGAAGACGGGATGAGAGCTGCGTTAGTGCGCCCCACCAGCCGCGATCGGCTCCATGCCGCTCGAGATGATGGCGTCGCGCGCGGCGGGGGAGGCGAGGAATTTTATCAAGGCCCGTCCGGCCTCGGGCTCCTTCGAAACCGTAGCGATCCCGGCTGAGAAGATCGTGATCTGCTGCAACTCGTTCGGTAGCGATCCGACGATGTCGATTCCCTTCACAGGCTTCAGCTCGCTGATCTGCTGAAAACCGAGTTCGGCCTCGCCGCGTGCGACGATTTCGCCGACCGGCGTCGCTGGAATCTTTCGCGCCTTGTCCTTCATGACATCGGCGATGCCGAGCTTGTCGAACATCTCGGTCGAGACGTAGACGCCGCTGGCGCTGTCGGAATAGGCGATCGTTTTCGCCGCCAGCAGTGCGCGCTTGACCGCTTCCACCGAACTGATATCCGGCTTTGGCGCTCCCGATTTCACGGCAATCCCGATCGGCGATTTGGTCAGGTCGACCTGACTGCCGGCAACGACCTTGCCCTTGTTGACGAGGTCGGTGAGGGCGTAGCCCACCATGATCAGGACATCGGCCGGCTCGCCGCGCTCCAGCCGGACCGGAATCGCATTGGTGGTGGTCCCCATCGAAGGCCCAAACGCCGTCAGCACCTTGTTGCCTGTGGCTTTCTCGAACTCCGGCACAAGTGCCTGATAGGCAGCCGTCAGTCCGCCCGAGATCATCACGCGGACCTCGGCAGCGTCGGACGCGCCGGTCAGCCACAGAATGCCCAAAAGGCCCAAGGCGAGGCTGCGGAATTTTGCAGGTTTCGATTTCATCGTCATTGGTCTCCGGTGCTAGCCCCGCCCGCGATAGGGCGCCACGCCTTGCTCCGGCACCCACAAACCCTTCGGCACGCGGCCGGTCTGCCAGAACACGTCGATCGGGATGCCGCCGCGCGGATACCAGTAGCCGCCGATGCGAAGCCATTTCGGCTTGATCTCGGTGGCGATGCGCTTGCCGATCATCACGGTGCAGTCCTCGTGGAAAGCGCCGTGGTTGCGGAAGCTCGCGATGTAGAGTTTGAGCGACTTCGACTCGAGCAGCCACGGGCCGGGCGCATAGTCGATCATCAGATGCGCGAAATCCGGTTGTCCCGTGACCGGGCAGAGCGAGGTGAATTCCGGCACGGTGAAGCGGACCAGGTAGTCCGTGCCCTTTTGCGGATTGGGCACGCGGTCGAGTTGGGCTTCTTCCGGTGTGTGCGGCCATTCGACCGCGCGGCCGAGCTGGAGGGTCTTTTTGGCCATCGTGTTTGCGTCCTTTTGGGGACGCTTCTTTAGGCGATCGTCTGGATCATGACCACCCTGTCGTTGCCGGACTCGCAGCCCCAGAGTTCGCCCGGCCGGCCGTCGAGCTGGCGGACATTGGCGTTGGTGCGATCGCTCGGAAAGCTGGTGAACTTTTCGGTAGCGGGGTCGAAGCGCACGATCGCATTGGACGAAAAGTCGGTCAGCCAGACCTTGTCCTTGTCATCGACATAGACCGCATAGGCGCGGGGCCGCTCTCCCGGCAGCTTCCAGGTCTTCCAGGAGCCATCAGCGGGGTCGTGCACCGAGACATGTCCGCTGTTCCACTCGCTGACCCAGATGCGGCTCTTCGAATCCGACCAGACCCGCCGCGAGCCCTGATTGGGCGCCGGCGGCTCGACGACGGTCGCGTTGCCGGTCGCCAGATCGAGCTTCGCGATGTAGCTGCCGGCGAGCGAGGCGTACCAGATGTCGCCCTTGGGCGTCACGGCGATGCCGTAAGGACCGACGCCCTTCGGCGCCTTGAACACCGTCATCTCGCCGGACTTCGGCGCCAGCCGGCCGTAATAGCCGGACTGCCCGGTGAACCAGTAGGTGCCGGCCTTGTCGAACACGCCGGTGTTGAGATTGGCGGAGGCGAACTTTTCCGGCAGGCGGAACAATGTGACTTTCAAGTCCGCCGGGTCGACCCGTGCGATCGCGTTCTGGCCGCCCTCAGTGATCCAGGGCGCCCCGTCGGGACCGATCGTCACGCCGTGCGGGGCGGCACCCTGGCCGAGGCTGACCGTCTTGAAGTTGCCGTCCTTCGGATCGAGCCTGCCAAGCATGCCCTTGCCCTGCGCGGTGAACCAGACCGTGCCGTCGGGGGCGGGCGCGAGATCGTGCAGGCCGATGCCGGGGCTGATTGGGAAGTATTTCGTCCGGAACGGGCCTTCCTGCGCAAAACTTGGGCGCAGGGCCGGGGGAGAAGCGAGGAGGGCGACGGTTGATCCGAGAAACTGGCGGCGATTCATCGCGTTACCCCGGCTGTTTCACACTTGGGTGGACACGCCAATCAATCCGCGCTGAGCTTAGTCCCGCGCGCTTCATCCGTCAGGCGAGGGCTGGAGCGTAAGCGTTCACATTTGCTTGCGCTCCGTGTAAGACCCGGCGAACCGATCAGCTCCAACGAACGGAAGTGCAACATCATGACCGCTATTGTCGACATCATCGGACGCGAAATCCTGGATAGCCGCGGCAATCCCACCGTCGAGGTCGACGTCGTGCTGGAAGACGGCGCGCTAGGGCGCGCCGCTGTGCCGTCCGGCGCCTCCACCGGCGCCCATGAGGCGGTGGAACTGCGCGACGGCGACAAGGCCCGCTATCTCGGCAAGGGCGTCACCAAGGCGGTCGGCGCCGTCAATGGTGAGATCTTCGAGGCCCTGAGCGGCATCGATGCCGAGCAGCAGGTCCAGCTCGACCAGATCATGATCGACCTCGACGGCACGCCGAACAAGAGCCGGTTAGGGGCCAATGCCATCCTCGGCGTGTCGCTCGCCTGCGCCAAGGCGGCCGCGAACTCGCTCGACATGCCGCTCTATCGTTACGTCGGCGGCACTTCGGCGCGGCTGTTGCCGGTGCCGATGATGAACATCATCAACGGCGGCGTGCATGCCGACAACCCGATCGACTTCCAGGAGTTCATGATCCTGCCGGTCGGCGCGTCCTCCTTCGCTGAGGGCCTGCGCTACGGCGCGGAAGTCTTCCACACCCTGAAGTCCGAGCTGAAGAAGGCCGGCCACAACACCAATGTCGGCGACGAGGGCGGCTTTGCGCCGAACCTGCCGTCGGCGGACGCAGCGCTCGAATTCGTCATGAACGCGATCGGCAAGGCCGGCTACAAGGCGGGCACCGACATCGTGATCGGGCTCGACTGCGCCTCCACCGAATTCTTCAAGGGCGGCAAGTACGTCTATGAAGGCGAGGGCAAGACCCGCTCGGTGTCCGAGCAGGCCAAATATCTCGCCGACCTCGTCGGCCGCTATCCGATCGTCACCATCGAGGACGGCATGTCGGAAGACGACATGGACGGCTGGAAGGAGCTCACCGACCTGATCGGCAAGAAGTGCCAGCTCGTCGGCGACGATCTCTTCGTCACCAACGTCAAGCGCCTGGCGGACGGCATCAAGGCTGGCCGGGCCAATTCGATCCTGATCAAGGTCAACCAGATCGGCACGCTGACCGAGACACTCGCCGCCGTCGAAATGGCGCACAAGGCCGGCTACACCTCGGTGATGTCGCACCGCTCCGGCGAGACCGAGGATTCCACCATCGCCGACCTCGCGGTCGCCACCAATTGCGGGCAGATCAAGACCGGCTCCCTTGCACGTTCCGACCGCACCGCCAAATACAATCAGCTCCTGCGCATCGAGCAGCAACTCGGCAAGCAGGCGCTCTATGGCGGCAAGACGGCGTTGAAGGCGCGGGCATAAGCCAGCGCTTCACGTAGACAAACGGGGAGGATCGACATGAGCGACGGCAAGAACGGCCTGCAACTGCGTTCGCTGATCAAGAAGAGCGGTGAGCTCGAGATCTCGCTCCTCGACGTGCCGACCCCCGAACCCGGTCCGGATGAGGTCGTCGTCCGCGTCGAGGCGACGCCGATCAACCCGTCCGACCTCGGCCTGCTCGTCGGCGCGGCCGACATGGGCACGGCCAAGGCCTCTGGCACGAAGCAGGCGCCCGTCATCACCGCAAAAGTGCCTGACGGCGCGATGCGCGCGATGGGGGCGAGGCTCGACCAATCCTTGCCGGTCGGAAATGAAGGCGCCGGCGTCGTCATCAAGACCGGTTCATCGGACGCTGCGAAGGCACTGATGGGCAAGACGGTCGCGATGATCGGTGGGGCCATGTATGCGCAGTACCGGACTCTGAAGGCGAGGGACTGTCAGCCGCTACCCGAAGGCACGACGGCTGCGGAGGGCGCGTCCTGGTTCGTCAATCCGCTTACCGCGCTCGGCATGACCGAGACGATGCGGCGCGAAGGACACAAGGCGCTGGTGCACACCGCAGCCGCCTCCAATCTAGGCCAGATGCTGAACAAGATCTGCCTTGCCGACGGCATTGCGCTCGTCAACATCGTCCGCAGCAAGGAGCAGGCGGATATCCTGAAGAAGATCGGCGCCAAACACGTCGTCGACTCCAGCGTGCCGAGCTTTCTCGACGATCTTACGGGCGCGCTGGTCGAGACAGGCGCCACCATCGCCTTCGACGCCATCGGTGGCGGCAGGCTTGCCGGTGACATCCTCAACTGCATGGAAATCGCGATCAACAAGACCGCCAAGGAGTACAGTCGCTACGGCTCCAGCGTGCACAAGCAGGTCTATGTCTACGGCGGACTTGATGTCCGCCCGATCGAATTGCCGCGCGGCTTCGGCATGGCCTGGGGCGTCGGCGGTTGGCTGCTGACCCCGTTCCTTCAGAAGATTGGTCCTGCCGATATCGGACGGCTGCGTCAGCGCGTCGTGAATGAATTGAAGACCACCTTCGCGAGCCACTACACCAACGTGGTGTCGCTTCCCGAGGCGCTCGATCCGGCCAACATCGCGATGTATGCCAAACGTGCCACCGGCGAAAAATTCCTCATCAACCCAAATAAATTGTCGTGATCTGCGGCGACAGATCACCCAAAGAAGGTCTTGCCTTCTGAGCCGAGCGGGAGATTATTCCGCCGCCATTGAAAGCGGAAAAACCGCAAGGCTCAGAAGGGGACATCTCCATGACCGATCTCAATCGTCGTCACCTGCTCGCAGGCGCCGCCGCCGTCGGCGCGGCTGCCGCCACCGGGCTTGCTCCGACCATTGCCAATGCCGCAGTGCCGCAAAGCGGCGCGCAGGCGCCGGGCTTCTACCGCTACAAGGTCGGGACCTACGAGTGCACCTCGATCAATGACGGTGCGCGGTCGTTCCCGATGCCCGACAAATTCGTCGTCAACATCCCGAAGGACGAAGCCCTCGCTGCGGCCGATGCCGCCTACATGCCGAAGGGCATGGTGACGGTGCCGTTCAATCCGCAGCTCATCAACACCGGCTCCAAGCTCGTGCTGATCGATACCGGCAACGGCGTTGCCAATCTCGAGGCGAGCAAGGGCGCGGTCGGCCGCACACTGCAAAATCTTCAGGCCGCCGGCGTCGATCCCAAGACCATCGACATCGTCCTGCTGTCGCATCTGCACCCTGATCACACCAACGGCATCCGCCTGGCCGATGGTGCGCTTGCCTTTCCGAATGCCGAGATCATGGTGCCGGTGAAGGACTGGGAGTTCTGGACCAGCGAGGACAATGCCGCCAAGGCGCAGTCCAGCGAGATGATGAAGAACTACTTTGCCAACGTGAAGAAGACCTTCGCTGGCCTCGAGTCCAAAGTGACGAAGTATGAATGGGGCAAGGAGGTCGCGCCGGGCATCACTTCGATCGCGACGCCGGGTCATACCCCCGGTCACACTTCGTTCGCGGTGGCCTCAGGCAATTCCAAGGTGCTGATCCAGTCCGACGTCACCAACATCCCGGAGCTCTTCCTGCGCAATCCGGATTGGCATGTCGCGTTCGACACGGATGGCGCGCTGGCGCAGCAGACCCGCCACAAATTCTACGACATGGCGGCGGCAGAGAAGGCGACCGTGGTCGGCTTCCACTTCACCTTCCCCTCGGTCGGCCACGTCGAGAAGGACGGCGCCAGATATCGCCTGATCCCGTCGGCCTGGAATCCGACGATCTGATCCGGATTAGAACGTTTGCGCGAAGGATCGGGCCGCCGCTTGGCGGCCTGATTGTTTTGGGCGACCATCTGCTTTTGCGAAACGTAGCGTTTCCAAATCGGACCGGTTCATGCACTTGCATCCATCGGCCGGGATCGTTTAAGTGCCGCCCCGGCATCCCCGCTCAAGATTTCGAGGACAACCCATGGCCTACAACATCGTCACGATCGTCGGCAGCCTGCGCAAGGACAGCTTTTCGCTCAAGATCGCCAATGCGCTCGCCAAGCTCGCGCCGGCCTCTCTCAAGCTCGAGGTCGTCACGCTGGCAGGCATCTCGTTCTTCAACCAGGACCTTGAGGGCGCGCCACCCGCCGACTGGCTGGCCTTCCGCGAAAAGCTCCAGAAGTCGGACGGCGTCCTGTTCGTCACGCCGGAATATAATCGCGCCATCCCGGGCGTGCTGAAGAACGCCATCGACGTCGGCTCGCGGCCCTACGGCAAGAGCTCGTTCAACGGCAAGCCGGTCGGCATCGTCTCCAACTCGCCGGGCCCGCTCGGTGGTGTCAGCGCCGCAAAAACGCTGCAGAACATCCTGCCGGGCATCACCGGCCCGATCATGCAGCAGCCGGAGATCTACCTGAACGCGGTCGGCGACGCCTTCGATGCCGACGGCAATCTGGTCAAGGACTCCCTCAAGACCGTGCTCCAGGCCTATATCGACGCCTTCGCCGCGCACGTGGCAAAGCACCACGGCTGAGGCCAAATAGCCCGCGGCCACACGGCAGGTCCTCATCCTGAGGAGACCGCACAGCGGTCGTCTCGAAGGATGGCCGCGGGCTACAGCCGGGCCTCCATGGTTCGAGACGGCGCTTGGCGCCTCCTCACCATGAGGGTCCGCGACGTACGGCTCGTCGGGCAGGGGACATTAGCGCTCCCTTAACCAAGCTGCCCCATCTTGCCAAAATGGTCTCCCGCGCTCGCCTGAAATCGATCCTGACCGGTCTCGCCCTCTACGCGATGGCGGCCGCCATCGTCGGTTATTTCGGCGTCAACGCCTATACCGGCAAATACGGCCTCAACGCCCGCCAGGAACTCGACCAGGAGATCATCGCGCTGACGAGCGAGCTGGCGCAGCTCAAGCGCGAACGCGCCAGGAGCGAGCAGCGCGTGTCGCTGCTGCGGTCCGAGAAGATCGATCCCGACATGCTGGACGAGCGGGCGCGCTTTCAGCTCGACTATGTCAATCCGCATGATCTCGTCCGGATGATCCCGGCGAACTGATCGCGGCGACATCCCGCGTTACGCCGGCGAGCCAAAAGTTCGGCGCATTTTCCCCCGTACATCTCAAGAACTCTTGTCTGCCGGGCCGGCCGTCATCGGCCTGTTAGAGAGTTGAGACAAAGACAAGCCTTGGCCTTGTTCAGCTCGGCCTGGCGGATGCGAAGCGATGCTGCGCAAAAGATGGAGGCTTGGCCATGACGGACAATCGTGCACGGCGGAATGTGCGTGTTGGAGCGATGTTGCTCGGCGCGGCGGCTTTGGCGTTGCTGGCGCCATCGATGGCCTTCGCACAGACAGACCCGGCGCCGGGCGGCGCCAAGCACTTTCTGACCGTCGACGGAAAGCCGCCGCTGATCCTCGGACATCGCGGCGTGCCGGGACTGGTGCCTGAAGAGACCGAGGCATCGTATGACCTCGCCGCGGCGCTGGGGACCGACGCGCTCGAAGAGGATTTGCACCTGACCAAGGATTGCGTCCTGGTGGCACGTCACAACCCCTGGCTCGGCGACAACACCAACGTTGCCGAGGTGGCGAAGACCAATCCGGCGGTTGCGGCTCGCAAGCGCATGGTGCCTGGTGTGCGCGTCAAGGCGCCGTCTTCGACCAGCGGGCCGGCCGACTACCTCATCGATCTCACCGATCCGGCCGATCCCAAATCGGTGCTGAAGTCATTGATCGTCGACGGCGAGGACCACACCAATGACTGGTCGATCACCGATTTCACCATGGCCGAACTGAAGACCTGGATCGCCGGCACCACCTATGATGCGGCCAACGAAAGGCCGAAGGTCTTCAACGGCAAGTTCCCGGTCATCAGTTTCCAGAACATCATCGACATCGCCAAGGCCAAGAGCAAGGAGACGGGGCGTCCGATCGCCGTCTATCCGGAAACCAAGAATCCGACCTGGAACAATGCCCAGGCGATCGCCAATGGCTGCGGCGCGCCCGGCAGCCACCCGCTCGAGGATGCCCTGATCAAGATCATCAAGGACAACGGCCTCAATACGAAGGACGCTCCCATCCTTGTTCAGAGCTTCGAGCCCGGCAGCCTGAAATATATGCGCAGCCATGGCCTGGAGACGCGGCAGGTCCAGCTCGTCGATGGCAACGGTGTCGACTTCAAGACCGGCAAGGTCCTCCTCAACAACATCACCAATTCCCGTCCGTTCGACTGGACGGTTTCGGGTGACCCGCGCCTGTACGATGCGATGCTCACCCCGGCGGGCCTTGCGGAGATCAAGAGCTATGCCGACGGCATTGGTCCGTGGAAGGCCTATATCGTTCCGCTCAAGATTGCGCCGTGGAAGGACAGCAACGCCGACGGCACGCCCTACAAGGGATCGACGCCGGAGGCTTCGACGCAGGAAGCAACCAGCCTCATCGCCGACGCGCACAAGCTTGGCCTGTTCGTGCACGTCTTCACGTTCCGGAACGAGAAAAAATATCTGGCTGCCGACTATCACGGCGATCCAGGCCTGGAATATCTCAAGTTCTTCCGTCTCGGCGCGGATGGGGTCTTTACCGACTTCACGCATACCGGAGTTGGCGCCCGCGCAGCCTATCTGCGGGAGCTAAGCTGGTAAGGCCGGCTTCGCGAAGGAGCTAATGTTGCCTGACGGGTGCCAAAGGTTTTGCAAAATTTCGGCCACATTGCAGTGCGGCATAATGAAAGTCGTGCCATGGCGCGGCGGCGCTTTCGCGCGCGATTGAGTTAGGTTAGAGAGGGCTTAGATTTCTCTGACCCGGAATTCCCATGGCCGCACTCAAGAAAGCCGCCGCAAGCGCTCCACAGAACAAGACCAACGGCGGTTCTCCCCCGGAATTCACCAAAGAGCAGGAGCTGAAAGCGCTCCACGACATGCTCCTGATCCGGCGATTCGAGGAAAAGGCCGGCCAGCTCTACGGAATGGGTGCGATCGGCGGCTTCTGCCACCTCTATATCGGCCAGGAGGCCGTGGTGGTCGGCATGCAGATGGCGCTGAAGGATGGCGACCAGGTCATCACCGGCTATCGCGACCATGGTCACATGCTCGCGACCGGCATGGAGGCCAAAGGCGTGATGGCCGAGCTTACCGGCCGGCGCGGCGGCTATTCCAAGGGCAAGGGCGGCTCCATGCACATGTTCAGCGTGGAGAAGAAGTTTTACGGCGGTCATGGCATCGTCGCCGCCCAGGTCTCGCTCGGCACCGGGCTCGCCTTCGCCAATCACTATCGTGGCAATGACCATGTCAGCGTCACCTATTTCGGCGATGGTGCCGCCAATCAGGGCCAGGTCTACGAGAGCTTCAACATGGCGGAGCTCTGGAAATTGCCGGTGATCTACGTCATCGAGAACAACCGCTACGCCATGGGTACCTCGGTATCGCGCGCCTCGGCGCAGCAGGATTTCTCCAAGCGCGGCTTGTCCTTCAACATCCCCGGCCACCAGGTCGACGGCATGGACGTGCGCGCGGTGAAGGCGGCGGCCGACGAGGCGGTCGCCTGGTGTCGCGCCGGCAAGGGGCCCGTGATCCTGGAGATGCAGACCTACCGCTACCGCGGCCACTCGATGTCCGACCCGGCAAAGTACCGCACGCGCGAGGAGGTCGAAAAAGTCCGCCACGACCAGGACCCGATCGAGCAGGTGCGCAACCGCCTGCTGGCTGACAAGGTCAGCGAGCAGGATCTGAAGGCGATCGACGCCGAGGTGCGCGACATCGTCAATGCATCTGCCGATTTCGCCCAACATGATCCCGAGCCGGATGCCGCCGAGCTCTGGACCGACGTTTACCGCTGAACGCGCGCAAGCTTTCTTTTGGAGTCGATATGCCAATTCAAGTGCTGATGCCCGCGTTGTCGCCCACGATGGAAAAGGGCAACCTTGCCAAGTGGCTGAAAAAAGAGGGTGAGACGATCAAGTCTGGCGACGTCATCGCCGAGATCGAGACCGACAAGGCGACCATGGAGGTCGAGGCGACCGATGAGGGCACGCTCGGCAAGATTTTGATCCCGGAGGGGACCGCCGACGTCGCCGTCAACACGCCGATCGCGACGATTCTCGCCGATGGCGAGAGCGCCGCTGATCTGGCCAAGGCGCCCGCGCCCGCCAAGCAGGAGAAGGCCGCGGAGTCCGCAACTCCTGCTGCCGCAAAGGCCGAGGCGCCGCAGCCGAAGGCTGCACCGTCCGCCCCGCAGGCCGTCGCCGAGCCAGATCCGGAAGTGCCCGCGGGCACCGAGATGATCACTCAGACCATCCGCGAAGCACTGCGCGACGCCATGGCCGAGGAGATGCGGCGCGATCAGGACGTCTTCGTCATGGGCGAGGAGGTCGCCGAATACCAGGGCGCCTACAAGGTAACGCAGGGCCTGCTCCAGGAATTCGGAGCGAGGCGCGTGATCGATACGCCCATCACCGAGCACGGCTTTGCCGGCGTCGGCGTCGGCGCCGCGATGGCCGGCCTGAAGCCGATCGTCGAGTTCATGACATTCAACTTCGCCATGCAGGCGATGGACCAGATCATCAACTCCGCGGCCAAGACGCTCTACATGTCCGGTGGCCAGATGGGCTGCTCGATCGTGTTCCGCGGACCGAACGGCGCCGCTGCGCGCGTCGCCGCCCAGCATAGCCAGGATTACTCGGCCTGGTACTCGAACGTTCCGGGCCTCAAGGTCGTCGCGCCGTTCTCGGCTGCAGATTACAAGGGCCTGCTCAAGGCCGCGATCCGCGATCCCAATCCGGTGATCTTCCTCGAGAACGAGGTGCTCTACGGCCACACCGGCGAAGTGCCGAAGCTCGCCGACTTCGTGATCCCGATCGGCAAGGCCCGCATCGTGCGCTCCGGCAGCCATGTCACGATTATCTCCTGGTCCAACGGCATGACCTATGCGCTGAAGGCCGCCGACGAACTCGCCAAGGACGGCATCGAGGCCGAGGTGATTGATCTGCGCACGCTGCGTCCGATGGACACCGAGACCATCGTCAACTCGGTCAAGAAGACCGGCCGTGCCGTCACGGTCGAAGAGGGCTGGGCCCAGAGCGGCGTCGGCGCCGAGATCGCCGCGCGCATCATGGAGAACGCCTTCGACTATCTGGATGCGCCGGTCGCGCGCGTTTCCGGCAAGGACGTGCCGATGCCCTATGCGGCGAACCTGGAGAAGCTCGCGCTGCCGTCAGTGGCCGAAGTGGTCGAGGCCGCCAAAGCTGTCTGCTACAGGTAGGCCATGGCGGGTCCGAAGGAGCAGCCGTTGCCACCCGACGTCCTCGCCCGTGATGACGCGGTCGAGATCCTGCGCGTGTTCGTGCTGGATGGCGGGCTGTCGATGGCGTTCCAGCGTGCCTTCGAAGAGCCCGATATGTGGGGCCTGCTGCTGGTCGATCTCGCCCGTCACGCCGCACGCGCCTACGCGCGCGAGAGCGAATATACCGAGGAAGACGCCATGAACCGGATCCTCGAGATGTTCCAGGCCGAGATCGAACGGCCGACCGATACCGGCACGACGACGCCGCGCGGGAAGGGGCACTGACCGTGGCGGTCGAATCCCACCACTACGATTTCATGCTGGAGGCGATCCGCGAGGCGGAAGCTTCGATTGCGCAAGGCGGCCTGCCGATCGGCGCCGTGCTGACGCGCGACAACAAGATCATCGCCCGCGGCCACAACAACCGCGTGCAGGAGAACAATGTGATCCTGCACGGCGAGATGAGCTGCCTGCGCGAGGCCGGCGCGATCACATTCCACGACACAGTCATGTACACCACGCTGTCGCCATGCTCGATGTGTGCCGGCGCGCTCGCTTTGTTCAAGGTCTCGCTGGTGGTGATCGGGGAATCCGTCACCTTCCCGGGCTCCAAGGACATCCTCGACAAGTTCGGCATCCCCTGGATCGACCTTGCCGACGACCGCTCCATCACCATGATGAAGAATTGGCGTTCTATCCCTGCCAATGAGCGCCTCTGGCAAGGCGACATCGGCAACTAAACCTGGTCTGTTCGTCTTCGCTCCGGAGGCGACGTTTTGAGAAGTTCTTCGTGAGGTCAGCATGCCCATCAACATCCTGATGCCCGCTCTTTCGCCAACGATGGAGAAGGGCAACCTCGCCAAGTGGCTGAAGAAGGAAGGCGACAAGGTCAAATCCGGCGATGTCATTGCCGAGATCGAGACCGACAAGGCGACCATGGAGGTCGAGGCGATCGACGAAGGCACGATCGCCAAGATCCTGGTGCCCGAAGGCACGCAGGACGTCCCGGTCAACGACGTGATCGCGGTGCTTGCCGGCGAGGGCGAGGACGTGAAGGCGGCAGGTGCAGGGGCTGCGAAGCCTAGCGCTTCCGCCGCACCGCCCAAGGCAACCGAGAAGTCCGCTTTGGCTTCTGCCGCTGCGCCGGCGCCCGCACCAGCCGCGCCCAAGGCTGTGCCGCCGGCCGCCGCAGCGCCCGCACCGCAAGCTGCGGCTCCCGCCACGCAGAGCAACGGCCATGGCGGCCGCGTGTTCTCCTCACCGCTCGCGCGGCGTCTCGCCAAGGAAGCCGGCGTCGATGTTGCGATGGTCACCGGCACCGGCCCGCACGGCCGCGTGGTCGCGCGCGACGTCGAGCAGGCGAAGTCAGGCAAGGGCCTGAAGGCACCTGCGGCTGCGCCGTCCGGAGCGCCTTCGGTCGCGCCGACCATGTCGGACAAGCAGATCCTGTCGCTGTTCGAGCCCGGTTCCTACGAGGTCGTCCCGCATGACGGCATGCGCCGCACGATTGCGCAGCGCCTGACCGCCTCGATCCAGAACGTGCCGCACTTCTACCTCACCATCGACTGCGACATCGGCAAGCTGCTCGCCGCGCGCGAGGAGATCAACGCCGCCGCGCCGAAGGACAAGGAGAAGAAGCCGCTCTACAAGATCTCGGTCAACGACTTCGTCATCAAGGCGATGGCGGTCGCTTTGCAAAAAATCCCGAACTGCAATGTGAGCTGGACCGAGTCCGGCATGGTCAAGCACCACCATTCCGACGTTGGTGTTGCCGTGGCGATGCCCGGCGGCCTGATCACGCCGATCATCCGCAAGGCGGAGGCCAAGACGCTTTCGACCATCTCCAACGAGATGAAGGATTTTGCCGCGCGTGCGCGGAGCCGTAAGCTGAAGCCGGAGGAATATCAGGGCGGCACCACCGCCGTCTCCAACCTCGGCATGTTCGGCATCAGCCACTTCACGGCGGTGATCAATCCGCCGCATGCGACGATCCTCGCGGTCGGCACCAGCGAGGAGCGCCCGGTCGTGCGTGGTGGCAAGATCGAGATCGCGCACATGATGAGCGTGACCTTGTCCTGCGATCACCGCGCCATCGACGGCGCGCTCGGCGCCGAGCTGATCGGCGCGTTCAAGCAGTTGATCGAAAACCCCGTCATGATGATGGTGTGAGCCGAGAACGGTGAATACGTAAGGTGGGCAAAGGCGCAAGGCGCCATGCCCACCTTATTTTATAGTTAGACGGCGGTGAGCACGCTTCGCTTTGCCCACCCTACGAACCTAAGTTGAATGGGAGCCGCAATGGCCGACACATCCTTCGACGTCATCATCATCGGCTCCGGCCCCGGCGGCTATGTCACTGCGATCCGGGCGGCGCAACTCGGCTTCAAGGTCGCGATCGTCGAAAAATCCTATCTGGGCGGCATCTGCCTGAACTGGGGCTGCATCCCGACCAAGGCGCTGTTGCGCTCGGCCGAGATCTATCACTACATGCAGCACGCCAAGGATTACGGCCTGTCGGCGGAGAAGGTCTCGTTCGATGCCAAGGCGGTGGTGCAGCGCTCGCGCGGCGTCTCGAAGCGGCTCAACGACGGCGTCGGCTTCCTGATGAAGAAGAACAAGGTCAGCGTGATCTGGGGCGCGGCCTCGATCGACGCGCCCGGCAAGGTTACCGTGAAGAAATCCGACGTCGAGGCGCCCAAGGGTGCGCTGGGCGAGGGGAGCTACCAAGCCAAGCATATCATCGTCGCGACCGGCGCGCGGCCGCGCGTGCTGCCCGGGCTCGAGCCTGACAAGAAGCTAATCTGGACCTATTTTGAGGCGATGGTGCCGGAACGAATGCCGAAGTCGCTGCTGGTCGTCGGCTCCGGCGCGATCGGCATCGAGTTCGCCTCGTTCTTCCACACCATGGGCTCGGACGTCACCGTGGTCGAGGTGCTGCCGCAGATCCTCCCCGTCGAGGATGCGGAGATCGCAGGCCTCGCCCGCAAGCGTCTTGAGAAGCAGGGCCTCAACATCATGTCATCGACCAAGGTGACAAAACTCGAGAAGAAGGCCGACAGCGTCGTCGCCACCATCGACGACGGCAAGGGCAAGCCGGTCACGACGGAGTTCGATCGCGTGATCTCAGCCGTCGGAGTCGTCGGCAATATCGAAAATCTCGGCCTGGAAAAGCTCGGCGTCAAAACCGACCGCGGCTGTATTGTCATCGACGGCTACAGCAAGACCAATGTTCCCGGCATCTACGCCATCGGCGACGTCGCCGGTCCCCCGATGCTGGCGCACAAGGCCGAGCATGAAGGCGTGGTCTGCGTCGAGGCGATCAAGGGTCTGCATCCGCACCCAATGGACAAGCTCCTGATCCCCGGCTGCACCTATTGCAATCCGCAGGTCGCTTCCGTCGGCCTGACGGAAGCCAAGGCCAAGGAGAACGGCCGCGAAATCCGCGTCGGCCGCTTCCCCTTCGTCGGCAATGGCAAGGCCATCGCGCTCGGCGAGGACCAGGGCCTGGTCAAGGTGATCTTTGACAAGAAGACCGGCCAGCTCTTAGGGGCGCACATGGTTGGCGCGGAGGTCACCGAGCTGATCCAGGGCTACGTGGTCGCCATGAACCTGGAAACCACGGAAGAGGAACTGATGCACACGGTGTTCCCGCATCCGACGCTGTCGGAGATGATGAAGGAAGCCGTGCTGGATGCTTACGGAAGGGTGTTGAATATTTGACGGGAGAGGGACTGCGGCGCCAAGCGCTACTAGCAGTCCCGTCATCCTGATGTGCGAGGTCATCGGTGCAAAGCACCGTTGGCCGAGCCTCGAAGGATGAACGGCCGAGACGAAGCAGCCGGGCCGTCGCCCTTCGAGGCTCACCATACGGCGCGTTGCGCCGCATGGCTCGCACCTCAGGGTGACGGGTTCGACAGGAACAGAGACCAGAACAAGAAAGGCGCTGAAGCCCATGCACGACAACGACAACCTCATCATCGAACGCCCGACCTTCGTCACCCATCTCGAATGCGCGATGGAGGGCGACCACTATCCCGCCGATCAGATCCACAACCTCTCCAAGGCCGGCAAGCCGCTGCTGGTGCGCTACGACCTCGCCGGCGTGAAGAAGGCGTTGACGAAGGATGCGCTGAGCCAGCGCCCGGCCGACATGTGGCGCTACCGCGAACTGCTGCCGGTGCGCAAATGCAAGGACATCGTCTCGCTGGGTGAGGTGACCACGCCGCTGATCCGATTGCCGAAGCTCGGCGCAAAGCTCGGCGGCGGCGAGATCATCGTGAAGGACGAGGGCCGGCTGCCGACCGGCTCGTTCAAGGCGCGCGGCCTGGTGATGGCGGTGTCGATGGGCAAGGCGCTCGGCATCAAGCACATGGCGATGCCGACCAACGGCAATGCCGGCGCGGCGCTTGCGGCCTATGCAACCTCCTGCGGCATCAAGACCACGATCTTCTGCCCGGCCGACACGCCCGAGGTGAATGTCAGCGAGATCGAGCTTCAGGGCGCGACCGTCTACCGCGTCAACGGCTATATCGACGATTGCGGCAAGATCGTCGGCGAGGGCAAAGCCAAGGTCGGCTGGTTCGACACCTCGACGCTGAAGGAGCCGTACCGCATCGAAGGCAAGAAGACGATGGGCCTCGAGCTCGCCGAGCAGCTCGGCTGGGACGTGCCCGATGTGATCTTCTATCCGACCGGCGGCGGCACCGGCCTGATCGGCATGTGGAAAGCTTTTGACGAGCTCGAGAAGATCGGCTTCATCGGCTCAAAACGCCCGCGCATGGTCGCGGTGCAGGCGTCCGGCTGCGCGCCGATGGTGCGGGCCTATGAGGCCGGCACCGAGCACGCCACCCGCTGGGAGGACGCCCACACCATCGCGTCGGGCATCCGCGTGCCGCAGGCAATCGGCGATTTCCTGATCCTGCGCGCCGTGCGCGAGAGCAAGGGTTTTGCCATCGCCGTCGACGACGACAAAATCTCGGCGGCACTGAACGAGGTCGCGCGCGAGGAGGGGCTGTTGCTGTGCCCCGAGGGCGCCGCGACCTATGCCGCCTACAAGGACAGTCTCGCCGACGGCCGCGTCAGCAAGACCGACCGCGTCATGCTGTTCAATTGCGCGACCGGCCTGAAGTACCCGCTGCCGCCGGTCACCCGCACGCTCGATCGCCACAAGCCGATCGACTACACGCAGTTCTAGCGCGTCATTTCGTCTCTTCACGAACGATCCCTCTTCCCGTACGCGGGAAGGGACAAAAACAAAAACGATATCGTCCGGGAGAACACAATGAAGAAGGCCGTCTGGGCCGGGCTGATCGGCACTCTCGCTCTCGCAGGCGTCGCCCGCGCCGACGATTATCCGTCGCATCCCATCACCATCATCGTTCCCTTCGCAGCCGGCGGCCCGTCGGATGCGATGGCACGCGTGCTTGCCGAGCGGATGCGGATCTCGCTCGGCCAGCCCCTGGTGATCGAGAACGTCACCGGTGCCGGCGGCTCGATCGGAGTAGGCCGCGCCGTGCATTCGCCGCCGGACGGCTACACCATCTCCTTCGGCCATCTCGGCACCCACGTCGCCAATGGCGCCGTCTACAAGCTCAACTACGACCTCGTCGCCGATCTGGAGCCGGTGGTGCTGCTGCCGAGCAACCCGATGATCGTCGTCAGCAAGAACGCCGTGCCTGCGACCTCGCTGAAGGAGCTGCTCGCCTGGCTGAAATCGCGCCCGTCGCCCGCGACAGCCGGCACGGCCGGCGCGGGCTCCGGCAGCCACATCGCCGGCGTCTATTTCGAAAGCGTCTCCGGCATCAAGCTGCAATACGTGCCGTATCGCGGCACTGCGCCTGCGCTGAACGATCTCATCGCCGGCCAGATCGACGTCATCGTCGACCAGACCTCCAACTCCATCAACCAGGTCCGCGCCGGCACCATCCGCGCCTACGCCATCACCGACGACAAGCGCCTGTCGTCGGCGCCCGACATTCCGACCGCGGAGGAGGCGGGGTTAAAGGGTTTCAACATGACGCTTTGGTCGGGCCTGTGGGTGCCGAAGGGCACGCCGAAGGAGATCGTGACCAAGCTGAACGCCGCAGCCGTGGAAGCGCTGAACGATCCCGGCGTGAAGAAGCAGCTTGAAAGCCAGGGCCTGGAGATGACGCCGCAGGATCAGCTGACGCCCGAGGCCCTCGGCTCGCGGCAGAAGGCCGAGATCGCAAAATGGTGGCCGATCATCAAGGCGGCGAACATCAAGGTGGATTGAAGCGCCTTGCCGTTGGCGGCCGCAACGACGGGTCTTCTCGCCCTGAGGAGCCCGACGGCTCAGCGCCGGCCGCATCACATCGCAGCTTCACCGGGCGGCGACAGGGCCGTCTCCAGGCATTGAATCAGAGCCGGTGTCGAAAACGGCTTTGCGAGAAAGCAGATGGCGCCGGCTTTCAGCGCGCGGTCGCGCACGGCGTCGTCCGGAAAGGCCGTTACGAAGATGAACGGCGTGTGGTGGCCGAGGCCGCGAATATGCACCAACAGATCAACGCCGCTCATGGCCGACATCTGCACGTCCGCAATGACGCAGGAGGTCGTGTTCAGTTCGGCCGATTGGAGAAATTCGTGAGCGGAGCCAAAGGCGTGGACCGTGTATCCCCGCGACGTCAGGAGATTGTTCGTCGCAAGGCGGACGGATGGATCATCGTCAATGACGGAGATGACCGAAGGGACTGACAAGATGATCGCACCTGATCCGGGAGCCGCCGGCCGCGACGCGGCCGCCCATCGGAAAGTGGCCCCCCGGAGCGGGATTGAAAAGCATACTTAGGTTTGTACATTTCCCCTTGTGCGTGGGATTCCGAGCGTCTCGGTCATTCTGACGAGATCGGCCAATGACTTCGCGCCCATCTTCCGCATGATCTGCCCGCGATAGATCTTGACGGTAATCTCAGCCAGTCCAAGCTCGGCGGCGACTTGCTTGTTCATCAGGCCGGACGCGACCAGGGTGAGAATGTCGCGCTGGCGTGCTGTCAGACCTTCGAAGCGGGAGCGCACGCCTGACACCGACTTCTCGGTATCACGCCGCTTGCGATCGCGTTCGATCGCAGCCCGGACCGCATCCAGCATGTCCTGATCGCGCACCGGCTTGGTCAGAAAATCGACGGCGCCGCTCTTCATGGCCCTGACTGTCATGGGAATATCGCCATGACCGGTGATGAAGATAATGGGTGTGTGAATGTTGGCCTTCGCGAGGTCGGCCTGGAGGTCGAGGCCGCTCGAGCCCGGCAGGCGGATGTCGAGCACGAGGCAACTGGGAACCACCGGCGGCTTGGCTTCCATGATCTCCGCCGCTGAGCCGAAGGCCTCGACCCTGAGGCCGACCGATTGAAAGAGATTGGTGAGCGCGCGCCGCATCGACGGATCGTCATCGACGATCATGACGATTGGATCATCGGCGCTCGTCCTCGCCTGCCTTTGCTCGGCGTGGTCGGTCACGACGCGTCCTCGTAGGGCAAGGGCAGGGAGATCTGGAATGTTGCACCGCTCCCCTCGTTGGGAAAGGCCGAAAGCCGGCCCGCGTGAGCCTCGATGATCGATCGGCAGATCGATAGTCCCATCCCGAGGCCGCCCGACTTCGTGGTGAAGAAAGGCGTAAAGATACGGTTCGTCACGTCGTTGCTAAGGCCGACGCCGCGATCCGTCACAGTGAGGAGCAGGCGGGCCTCGCCAGCCTCGCCCGCCTGACTGGAGCGGATCGCGAGCTCGCGCGGGCGGTCGACAGTGGCTTCCATGGCCTCGATGCCATTTATGACCAGATTGATCAGCACCTGTTGGAGCTGGATCCGATCGCCGCAAATCCTGGGCAGATCGGACGACAACTCCATTCGCACCGACACGGCATGGGTGGCCAGCTCGCGCTGAACGAGGGCCATCGCCTCCCTGACGGCCTGGTTGATGTCAAGTGGAACCATCTCGATCTCGGTCTTCTTCGCGAGCGCCCTGATGCGGCGGATCACCTCGCTGGCCCGATTGGCGTCCTCGACAATCCATTCCACGGAGCGGCGCGCGGCTTTCAGATCGGCCGGTTCGCGCTCCAGCCAGCCGATGCAGGCATCCGCGTTGGAGATCACGGCGGCAAGAGGCTGGTTGATTTCGTGGGCAATCGAGGCGGTGAGTTCTCCGAGCATCGTGACGCGCGTGACATGGGCGAGCTCGGCTTGCGCTTTGCGCAGCGCTTGTTCGGCCTCCTCGGCGCGGATCGCCGCCGTCACATCGCTGCTGACGCCACGATAGCCGAGAAAATTGCCGTTTGCGTCATGCAAGGGCTTGCCGCTGGTGCGCACGTAAATTGGAGATCCGTTGCTATCCCTGCTGCGGTAAACCAGATCGCGGAACGGAAGGCGGGCATCGAGCGCCGCGCGATGCTGCTCCCACTTGTCTGGCTCGACCTCGGCATCGGGCGGAATGTCCCAACGGGTCAGGCCGATCAGGCCGGTCGGCGCAGCACTGGCCGTATCAGCGTGTTCCGATATCTGCGTGATGCGGTGATCCGGCCCGGTCTCCCAAAACCAGTCCGATGCGGTTTCGGCATAGTCGCGGAAACGCTGCTCGGATTTCTTGAGCTCGTCGAACGCCTTTTGCAGCGCTTCTTTTGCGGCGAACTGCTCGGTAACGTCCACGTGCGTGCCGACGATTTCCATCACCTCGCTGTCGCTGCCCATGACGGGATGTCCCTCCGTATGGACTCGTCTTATCGAGCCGTCCGGACGGGCAATCCGAAAGTCAATTTCAAAGGGCTCCTTCTGCCGGAGTGCCTGACGTTCCACCTCGACAATGCGCCTGAAGTCCTCGGAGAGGATGCGTTGCTGGAAAGCCCGTGCCGGTACGTCGATCTGGTCCGGCTCAAATCCGAACAGGCGGTAGAGTTCAGCCGATCGGTAGGCGAACTCCTGACGATGCACATCCCAAGCCCAGCTGCTCGTATGGCTGAGGCGCTGGGCTTCTGCCAAATAGGCCTCACTGCGACGCAGCCTTTGTTCTGCTTCCTTTGCAACCGTGACATCGATGACAGCCCCGACAAACTCGATGGGCCCGGACGCGGGTCTCACTGCGCGCGCCACGGAATGGAGAGATTTGACCGATCCATCCGGCATCAGCAGGCGATATTCATGGTCGAAATCCTCCGCTTCGCGGGAGGCGCGATCAAGGGTCTCGCGGACCGCATCGCGATCTTCCGGATGGATGCGTTGAAAAACGAAGTCCAAGGTTGGCTTCACTGCGAGGTCACATTGGAAGATGCGAAAGGTTTCCCTTGACCAGATGATCTCGCCCGTCGCGAGGCTCAAGCCGAAGCTGCCGGTGTGGCTCAATTCCTGCGCCCGGGCGAGGTATGCCTCGCTTTGCCGCAGCGCATCCTCCGCTTCCTTGCGCTGGGTGATGTTTTCGCAGGCGACCAGCACGATCGGCGCGCCGTCGCCGCGCAGCATGGCCTTGGCGTTTTCACGGACCCAGAGCACCGAGCCATCCTTCCGGATCTTTCGGATCTCCCAGGTGTGCGACTGGTCCAGGGTCTCCAGGCACAACGCCACGCATCGACGGACGAAGTCGCGGTCTTCTTCGAAGAAGACCTTCAGCACGGATTGGCCGATCAGCTCTGCCGCCGCGTAGCCAAGTTGTGTGGCGCCAAATGTATTCACGTTGAGCACCGTTCCGGCTGGATCGACCATGAAATACATGACCGGATTGTGCTCGAACACCTCGCGCCATTGCTTCACGGCGTCGCGCAGATCGAGACTGTCTTGCCGCCAGTCGTCTTCGACCGCGGGTTTATCCTTTTCGCCGTTGCCGAAAGATCGAAGCGCCGCAAGGCCGCCGAGCAGGAATTGTGCGGCCGAATTCCCAAATTTCGCGATCTGGCCAGGCATCATCGCAGGCGTCCCGGCTCGCTGGGGGCAAGGCGAGTAGAGCATTTTGCAACAGCAGGGGCAATTGCTTCCGGCCAAAGTCGGACCCTGCGCGTCGAAGTTCGCGGGCTCCGTGCAGCTTGCGAACCTTGCGCCGTCTCGTTGCGCCGGCACGGCGAAGTTCCGGAAGACTACGGGACAAACCTAGGTATAGCTCGCGCATGCCTAGTCATACCGTGCATTTACCTCCGTACAATTGAGCGGGCTGTTGCGTGCGGACTAGTCTTGCGGCCATCGAGAGCAGTCGATTGCGGAGCAAAAGCCACCGAGTAGCCCGGTGCGCTGCACATAAAGAGGCAAGCTCTGCGTCCGCTGCCGTGACTTGGCCCGCATGACTCGGCGGGGCAGATCGAGAAGCCGCATTTCATTGATGAACGTGGTGACCGTGCATCAGCGCACCAGCGAAGCCAGAGCCCATCAGAGGCAAAGAGGAGAGGATCATGTGCGATAAATCCGAGCGTCGTCCTGCCGCAAATGGCTGCGCTGTGTGTGGCGGGAGGTTTGGACTGATCCGATATTATTCCTGGCGAACGCCGCTCTGCTCAAGGAAATGTGTCGATCGCTTCAGGACGCGTCGCGAGCGCGACCGCCTCTGGCTGTTTCGATTTCAGGCGGCGTGAGGATCTGCCGGCCGATCCGCCCCATTCGGCAATTCTGAATCAGGAGGCTGAGTTGAACCGTGCCTGCAAGCTCCTCTTGGCGATCGCGCTGCCGCTTCCGTTGCTGACGGGAGTGGAGGCCGAGGAGGTTGGACAGGATGGCACCCATCGTCACCATCCGCCCCAGGATCAGTTCCTGCACGAGAGGTTCTATTCGAGCTGGCACATGCCCGACAATCCGGTGCTGAGCTGCTGCAACAACGCGGATTGCTACCCGACCGAGATACAGTACGTCGACGGCAGGATCTATGCGCGGCGCCGGGAAGACGGCAAATACATCCTCATCCCGTCCCAGAAGGTCGAGCGAAACAGAGACAATCCCGACGGCCGCAACCATCTGTGCGCGCCGCCGCCCTCCGCCTCTCTGGTCGATACGGTCTACTGCTTTGCGCTGGGAGGTGCCACGTGAGATTCATACTGGTGAACGGCAGAACGCCGTTCCGCAAAACGTTCTGTCTATGGTGCTGCGAGGAGATCAGCGGCAGTTACCTGCGCGACGTCAGGACGCTGCTGCCCTACTGTGACCACGAGTGCTACGCGTTTCAACGCGAAGCAGCGTCGTCGATCGAGGGACGTACGCGCGCGGCGTCTTGAGCGGACTGGCGTTCGACGTGACCGGCGGATGCGCCCGCCGGCAGGAGGACACGACGTTGAGATTCATGCTCGTCAACCAGGACCAACCCCGCCACGGCGCCTCCTGCAGCGCGTGCGGCCGGCCGCTGGGCCCGAGTTACGTCCGGCATGTGTCCACGCAACGGCGGTACTGCGACACTGATTGCTACCGTCGATATCAGCAAAAGGCCATGGACATGCTCTGGCCTTACCACAGTTCGCTCGAGACGATCGCGGTGTTGGCGGCCGTTTCGGGCTGGAGCTGGATGATGCAGATGGGCGCGCTCTCGCGCTCGCTGACCGAGGCATATCTGCGCGCACACGACCTTCTGACCACGGAAGGAGGTGACGATTAGCCGACTAATGCTGGCCGCGCAGAGTGGTCGGCCGCAGTCACTGCATCCAGCTTCGCGCCGCGTCCAGCCCCGGCGTTGCGAGGCTAGGGCGCGGGGGCTGCGGCCGATGCCGTCGGTGCCGCGCTCACTTCGTGCGTCGTGACGCGCTGCTCGGACTTCGCCGTGGCCAAACCACTACCCTCAAACCGTTCGCGATAGACCAGCACGTTCTCCATCACGCGCTGGACGTAGTTGCGCGTCTCCGACAGCGGAATGCGTTCGACCCAGTCGACCGGATCGATCTTGGGGTCGCGGGGGTCGCCATGCGCCTGCACCCATTCGCGCACCCGGCCGCGGCCGGCATTGTAGCCGGCGAAGGTCATGATCTGGTTGCCGCGATATTCCGACAAGAGCGCGCTGAGCTCGGCCGCGCCCATCTGCGTGTTGTAGACGGGATCGGAGACCATCCTGTCCCAGTCATAGGTCACGCCGAAGCGCTTCGCCGTATCGCGGCCAGCTTCCGGCGTCACCTGCATCAGCCCGACCGCATTCGCGGCCGATTTGTCGCGCTGGTCGAACGAGCTTTCGGTGCGCGCGACCGAGTAGATCACGCTGGTCTCGATCGCGGGTGCAACCTGCTTGTGCTCGGGAATGCCGATGGTCGGGAAGGCGTAATGATCGAGCGCCAGCCCGTGCGCCAGCGCCGACTTGCCGATCTCGAGCATGACGCGCGCATCGTTGCGTTGGCCGGCGAGTTCGCCGAGGGCCTCGAGGGCAGCGACATCGGTGCTCTCCTTGGCAAAATCCTCGGCGTAATAATACACCACGTCGCGCTCGCCGATCCCGTAGAGCATGTTGGCGGCACGCACCCGCTCGTCTGCGGCCGGCGTGTCGGCCGAGGCCAGCACGGGCGAGGGTGCGCGCAGCTCGATCCGGTCGAGGCCGAGTCTTGCGCGGGCAAGCTGGCCGTAATAGGCGGTCGGATAGCGCGCTGCGGCCTGATAGCTCATCCGTGCGTCGGCCGTCGCACCCATCGCCTCGGCGGCGCGGCCGCGCCAATAATGTGCCCGCGACAGCGCGATCGGATTGGCCGAGCCCTCGTCGATCGCGGCGAAATGCATCATCGCGGCTTTGGGATCGTCGAGATAGCGCAACGCGATCCAGCCGCACATGAAGTGGTAGTCGACGCGGTAGACCTCCATCGCCGGCACGGCTGCGGTGCGGACCACGTCATAGGCGGTCTTGGACTTGCCCTGGTCCAGCAGTTTTCGCGCCAGCAGGCGCCGCTCGCGCCACCAAGCATCGGTGTCCTGGGCTGCCATGGTGTCGGGCGCGGCGGCCAAAATCAACTCGGCCGCATCGTCGATGCGGTCCTTCTGGAGATGCCACTGGGCGCGGCACAGCACGTAGCCGAGATCGCGACGCGCTTCAGTCGAGACATCGTCGAGATAATCCTTGGCCTTGTTGGCCTTGCCGTTGACTGCGGCGCAGGCTTTGACGATTGCGAGCGCATCCTCGCCGAGACGCTTGGCCGCGCGCCTCGCGCCGGCGTAGTCCTTGGCGCCCAGGCGCTTGTCCATGCGGGCGCGATGATCGTCGGCCGTCAGGAGATCGTGGAACGCCTCGTAAGAATCTTCTTCGCTGCGCTCGGACAATTCGTCCGTGCGCCAGGCCTCGCGGACGAGGCGCGCGGCTCGGTCGCTGTCGCCCTCGGCGAGCAGCACGCGGGCGAGCGCAAAACTGCCCTTGGCGCTGGTCGGCCGGTCCATGGTGAATCTGTGCACGGTGGCGGCATCGCTCTTTTCCTGCCACAGCCGCGCCTCGGCGCGCCGGCGTAGAAGCGCGCTGCTCGGCCAATCCGGGTTGGCGGCAAGGAAGGCGGCGTAGCGCTTGAAATTCGCGGTGCTCTCGGAATGGCGCAGCATGAACCAATCGGCGAGCTTTTGCCCGGCGGGATCGGCGATCCTGTCGCGCGCCGCGCTCGCGTCATCGGTCTTGCCCTTGCGCGCAAGATCAATGGCGTCCTTCAGTGCGGCGAGATCGCCGGTGAGCGGCGGCGGTGCCGGCTTGTCCGCGGGCTCCTCGTCCTGCTTCTTCGACTTGCGCCTGGCCTCGGCATGTTTGCCGTGCTTGCCGGCCGCGGCATGGCGGTGCTTGCCAGCCTTGTTGCCGGCTTTGGCCTCATGCGTCTTCTTCGGCGCTGATGACTTGCTCTTGGCTGCCAGCTCCGTCGGAAGGAGCGCCAAGGCGGCCATGGCAACGATACACGCGAGCGAGCGTAGGCACTGGTTCATTGCGTGGTCCCCCTGCGAAACCAGTACAAACCAAAGTCCGCGACGACATGCGGCTAGAGAATCAAAACGACATCAAAACAATGACACAGCGTCGTTTCGCATTCCTCACGCTCCCGCAACAATGCGGCAAAATACGGATGGAAGGCGGGAACTTGTGCAACGGGGGATAGAGTGTGGCTTTTAATCTTTGTTAACGAATAAGGCTCGTGCGACGGTTGCCGGCAGCTCAGAGCGCCGTGACCGGCGAGATTGCGTGTTCCCGGGCCAAAATCCGGTGTATTGAGGTTCCAGACCCGTCCTTTCAGCCATTGCCTCGAACCTATGCCGATTTTCAACCAGTCGATCCGGCGCAAGATCGTCGGCATCGCCCTCGGACTGATCATCCTGATGGTCGTCACCGCGATCCTGTCGATGGTGATGTCGAGCCAGGTCGGTACCCTCCTTGACGAGCTCACCAACCGCTACATCCCGGCCTACGGAGATCTGGCGCGGGCCAATATCCGCTCGCTGGAGCGGGCGGTGGCGCTGCGGCGCTTGGTCATGATGAAGATGCAGTCGCCAACGGATGAGGAAGCCTATGCGGCGCGCCTTCGCGAATTCGAGGACGCGGACCGGAAGATCGAGCAGGAGGCCGAGAGCGCGCGCAAGAACATCAACGCGATCATCGACGATCCCCGGACGCCTTCCGACAATGCCGCGCTCGCGCGGATCGAGACCCGGATCGAGACCGCCGTCACTGAGCTGCGCCGCGACCAGAACGAGGACCACGCAAAGCTCCTCAAGCAGATCGACGCCCAGCAGATGGCGGAGGCCCGCAGTACGCTCGAGCACATCGACGCGTTGCGCGACCAGTTCAACCAGAAGATCGACGCGATCCGCGGCGACATGCTGAAGCAGGTTTTCGCCAGCACCTCGCAGGTGACCCGCCACCAGCGTCAGGCAATCATCATTTCGGGCATCGTGACGTTGCTCGCAGCGGTTGTCGGATTTGCCTTTGCGCTGCTGGTCTCCAGCGGCATCACGCGCCCGGTGCGGCTCTTGCTCGCCGGAACCCGCGAGGTCGAGGCGGGCCGCTTCGACAAGGCCATTGCCGTCTCGACCCAGGACGAGATCGGCGAGCTCGCCGCCGCCTTCAACCGCATGATCGAGCAGCTGCGCCACAACGAGCGCATCCGCGAGACCTTTGGCCGCTACATCGATCCCAAGGTGGTGCAGGGGCTGATCGACCGGCCGGAGGTCGCCATCGACGGCCAGCGCCGGGTGATGACGATCATGTTCTGCGACATGAGCGGCTTCACCTCGATGAGCGAGGGCATGACCCCGCGCGGCCTCGTCAAGGTGATGAACCACTATTTCACGGTGATGTCCGCTCCGATCCGGAACAATCGCGGCGTCATCGACAAATATATCGGCGACGCCATCATGTCCTATTGGGGCCCGCCCTTCATTGAGGAAGACGAGCAGGCGGTGCTCGCAGGCTGTGCCGCGATCGACATGGCCGAGCAGGTGCCCGCGCTCCAGAAGCAGTTGCCGGATCTGCTCGGCATTCGCGCCATGCCCGCGCTCTGCGACCTGCGCATCGGCATCGCCACCGGCGAGGTCCTGACCGGCAGCATCGGCTCCGAGCTGATGATGAGCTTCACCGTGATGGGCGACGCTGTGAACCTCGCCTCGCGGTTGGAAGCCGTCAACAAAACCTACGGCACCCGTATCCTGATCTCGCAGGCAACGGCGGATGCGATCGGCTCACGCCTCGAGCTGCGCGAGATCGATCGCCTCGCGGTGGTCGGCCAGAGCGCACCGCAGCCCGTCTTTGAGGTGATGGGGAAGACAGGTGCGCTCGCCGCGCCGCAGGAGAGCCTGCGGCAGCACTACGCCGAGGGTCTTGCCGCCTATCGCGCGCGCCGCTTCGACGATGCACGCACAGCGTTCAACGCCGCGCTGGAGAGCGTCCCCGGCGATGGCCCCGCGCGCGCCATGCTCGCCCGCATCGCGCAGTTCGAGGCCAGTCCACCGCCCGCCGATTGGGACGGTGCCTGGCGGATGGACAGCAAATAACCGGCCTCGGGGAAAAATTGATTCTACTCCATAACGATGTTGGCCGTGACCTATTTCCCGGGCTTAGGTTGAGTGTCCTTGAGGCGTTTGATGGGGACACGCCGATGACAGAACTTGAGGACAGGCTGGAGCGGTTCGAGACGCTGACCGCCGAATGCGAGCTGATTGCCAAGCTCGCCACTGACAGCAAGAAGCGCGAGTTTTATCTGAAACTTTCGGAGCAATACCGCCAACTGGCGGTGGATATGCGGCAGGCGATTGCGACCAAAGCCGCAGCCTGACGCCGCTTAAGGGTTTCGGTCAGATCGAGCCACGATGCCGTGCATCCGGTGTCTTTGTGGGTTTACGCGCGGTCGCAAGCCGTTCTTAACGTTTGGCACGCATCCTCGAAGCGGATGTGAGGGATTTACATTGTGATTCCTTACACTGGGAATGCCGGGGCCCGTTGTCATGCAATGGTCCTCACGGACGTTGCTTTGTCAGTGGTTCACTGTGCGGTCCCATGCGTCTCCTTGCGGTCATCATGTTTGCGCTCATGACAGCGGCCTGCAATCAGGAGCAGGACGTCACCGGCTCGACTCCGATCTGCCAGATGCGGAACTACAGCTCCTACAATCCCCGCGATATGAGCCAGTGCGTCAACGCCTGCAAGTCGTGCGACCACGGCAATACGCTGACCTGCACCACGTCCTGCACGCTCCACGGCGCGCGCTGAGCGGCGCTGCCCGGCTTGCAAGTATCGCAACCGCGCCATCTCCGTGCCGCCATCGTTCCGGATGGATCGACCTGCTAGGCTGGTTCCAGCGTCAGGGGACATCGGATGAAATTCGCAAGCTTTGAGATCGACAACGGCACCTCATGGGGCTTGGTGGAAGGCGACACTGTGGCCGACCTCGGCCCTGTTCTGAAGGATCGCTATCCCGACCTCAAATCCGCGATTGCCGCCGGCGCGCTGGCCGAAGCGGCTGCGTCCGCGGCCAAGGCGAAGCGCCATCCGCTGTCGAAGATCGCCTTCCTGCCGGTGATCCCCAACCCGGACAAGATTCTCTGCATCGGGCTGAACTACGAGAACCATCGCAAGGAGACCGGGCGCTCGGAGGTCGAGAACCCCACCGTGTTCGGCCGTTTCGCCAACAGCCAGACCGGGCATCTCACCAACATCATCCGCCCGCGGGTCTCGACCCAGCTCGACTTCGAGGGCGAGCTCGCGGTCGTGATCGGCAAGGCCGGTCGCTACATCCCGCGCGATGAGGCGTGGGGGCATATCGCCGGCTATGCCTGCTACAACGAGGGCAGTGTGCGCGACTATCAGCGCCACACCCACCAGTTCACGCCGGGCAAGAACTTTCCCGCAACCGGCGGCTTCGGCCCGTATCTGGTGACAGCGGACGAGGTCGGCGATGTCGCGCCGCTGCGGTTGCAGACCCGGCTCAATGGCGAGGTGGTGCAGGACACGACCATCGACCAGATGATCTTCGATATCCCGCGCCAGATCGAATATTGCTCCCAGTTCACGCGGCTCGAGCCCGGCGACGTCATCGCCACCGGCACGCCCGGCGGCGTCGGCTCCCGGCGCACCCCGCCGCTCTGGATGAAGGCCGGCGACGTCGTCGAGGTCGAGATCGACAAGGTCGGTCTGCTGCGCAACGGGATCGCCGACGAAGCCTGATGCTCGCGGATGAGACGACGGCCTATGCGCCGCTGCTGCGCCGGATTCACTGGGCGACGGCGGTGCTCTTCATCGCGGCGATGCTGCTCGGGTTCTATTGCGGCCTTCAGCCACCGGGCACGTCGCCGCGCCGCGAACTGCTGGAAGTGCACAAGTCGCTCGGCATGACGCTGCTGTTCCTGTCGATCCTGCGGCTGATGGTGCGTTTGGCGACGAGGGTGCCGCCGGAGCCGTCATCCTTCGGTGCGCCGGTGCGCATCGCGGCACGACTTAATCACGCGGCGCTCTATGTCATCCTGTTCGCGATGCCGCTCACCGGCTACGCGTTCTCCTCGGCCGGTGGCTACTCGCTGAAGTACTTTTGGACGTTCAGCTGGCCGCGGCTGCTTGCCGATAGTCCGGCGATTGCGGATGCGGGCGAGGTGACGCACGACGCACTGGCCTGGCTCGTCTACGCCGCGGTGGCCTTGCACATCGCGGCGACCCTTTGGCACGCCGTAGTGATGCGCGATGGAACGCTGGCGCGGATGTGGCCGAGATCGGGGAACGGCAGAGGCTGAAACACCGGCCCTTGGGCGCGAAGGGGCTGGCGGTGCCGGGGCACCGGAACGATTGCATCAGATGATCATTGGAAGAGGCAGGCAGGACGCGGAGTCCTATGGAATGGGTATGCTCGATCCCGGTCGTTTTCTGGTGTCGTGCTCGCATTGCGAGGCCTGGCCGATGGCCGCCAACGTCAAGCGCGCGAGCTGGTCCGCCTCTCCGCACGAGGTCCGCTTCGTGTGCCCGCGCTGCGGTCGCGAGGAGACCGCGATCGTCTCCGCTTCCGGCGAATTGACGCCGATCCGGCGCGTCGACGTCCCGCCGCGCGACGTCACCACGGCCTGGGCCCTGGCCCAGCGCCCACGAGGCCGGACGTAGGCGGCGACCGGCGAATTTGCGTTCGGGAGCTTCGTTTGTTCCGCACGGAACCCGATCGCCCGTCCAGCGTTTTTGCGACATCGTCTCCATCGAGGGCCGGGCGAATGATGAGCGAACACATTTCGACACCCACACACGGATCAATATGAAGCTTGCACCTGATCGGATTTGCCGCAGTCGGCCCGGCGGTGAGAACCACGGCTTCCACAAGTCCGTCGCCGAATACATCATCCGTTGCGCGCTCACGGGCAGGACCGGCATCAGCCAGCTTGTCGGTACCGGCGAGCGGGCGGTAATCCGGACGCGCGCGGAGAGGGAGCCCGCCTAGTGCCAATTGCGTCCTCTGGTCGCGTGCGAGCCGCATCGCGGCGGTTCATCTCCCGGCAAATGTGCTAGGATGGCCAGCGGGAGATCATCTATGGCCACCGACACGTTTCCGTCTCACGCCGACCGTTTCCGCCTTCACCCGGTCGCGCCGCGCCATGCGGCGATGTTCTGCTTTGCGCTGCTGACGGTATCTTGCGCGCTCGCAAGCTTCGCGCTCGCCTGCGCAACACCGTTCGCGGCATTCGCGGTTGTCGCGGCAGCCACGCTGCCGCTGCGCCCGGCGCTGCTTGTCGTCACTGGCGCCTGGCTCGTGAACCAGACCATCGGCTTCGGCGCGCTGCACTATCCCATCGATGCCAGCACGATCGCCTGGGGTTTTGTCATCGGCGCCGCTGCGCTGGTTGCGACTGCGGCATCGTCCGCCGTGCTCCGCGTGCTGCCGCAGGGCCGCACGCCGCTGGTGCTGGCGCTCACCTTCGTCGTTGCCTACGGCGCCTATGAGCTCGCGCTGCTCGCCGCGACGCCGGCCCTGGGTGGAGAGAGCGCCTTTACCTCGGCCATCGTGACGCGGCTCGGGTTGAACAGTGCGCTCTGGCTCGCCGGGCTCGTCGCGGCCTGTGAGATCGTCCGCCTGACCGATCCGTTTGGTCGCGGGCGTGCGATGTCGGCTTGAACGACAAAGTCAATTGGCGCGACGACATCGCGTCCGTGGTCTTTCCGGTCCATGGGCACGGCGCGATATGCGCTGTGCATCGCGGCGCATTCCGGACCTTGATCGGCGCGGAGGCCTCGCCGGAGGATTGCCTCGGCTATTTCCTGCGTTACGAGACGGCGTTCCGGTCAGCGGCCGGCGCCAAGATCGCCCGCAAAGGCATTTTGGTGGGGACGAACCTGCATCTTACCAGTCGCGATATTGGCCGGAGTTTGCTAGAAGGCGAGCAAATCGCTAGTGGAGAACAGTCATGAGCCAATCCCAGGTTACGCATTTGCCGGTCGCGACCGGGCAGGTGGGACGGCTGTCCCAGGCCCTGATGGCCATGGTGCTCGGCCTCTTCGTCGTGGGGATGGTCGGCTTCTCGCACATCGATGTCGTTCATAACGCCGCGCACGACGTGCGCCACTCGAACGCCTTTCCCTGCCATTAACCGGGGTGGCATGAGCACGTTTCGTTCGATCGTCTTTTCGTCGGTCATTGCCGGTTTCATCGTTGGTTTGCTCGTCACGGTCGCCCAGCAGTTCGGCACCGTCCCCCTGATCCTGAAAGCCGAGGTCTTCGAGAAGGCGGCGGGGACCCATCAGCACGACACCGCGGCGGCGCCGCAGGCGGCTGCGGCCGGTCACGACCACGCAAGTCATGATCACGCCGGCCACGATCATGGCGCCGAGGCGTGGGAGCCGCGAGACGGATTCGAGCGCAACGCCTATACGGCCGCTGCAAACGTGCTGACCGGGATCGGATTCGCACTGCTCCTGGCTGGCTTCTTCGCCGTCCGCAGCGACGCGACCGGCGCGGGCGTCTCCTGGCACGAAGGCCTGATGTGGGGGTTGGCGGGTTTTGCCGTGTTCACCGTCGCCCCTGGCCTTGGCCTGCCACCGGAGCTCCCCGGCGTACCCGCAGCGCCGCTGCTGTCCCGTCAGATCTGGTGGGTGGCCGCCGTATTTGCGACGGCCGCGGGCCTGGCGTTGATCGTCTTTCGCCGCT
Source organism: Bradyrhizobium sp. F1.4.3 (assembly GCF_040548375.1). Taxonomy (NCBI): domain Bacteria; kingdom Pseudomonadati; phylum Pseudomonadota; class Alphaproteobacteria; order Hyphomicrobiales; family Nitrobacteraceae; genus Bradyrhizobium; species Bradyrhizobium sp. F1.4.3. The sequence continues at coordinate 450,089 of NZ_JBEPRN010000001.1, read as the reverse complement.
CCGTGCCGGCGGCCATTGCCGGCGTGATCCTGCTGATCTTGCCCCACATGATCGGCGCGCCCGAGCTGGAGCATGTCGAGACCAACGTGCCGTCCTCGCTATCGCATCAGTTCGTGACGGCCGTGACGGTGACCAGTCTGGTATTTTGGAGCCTGCTGGGTGGTTTGACCAGCGCGGCGTTCGCGCGTTTTGATCGTGGTGCAGACCTGCGAGCTTAAGCCCGCTTCGGCTTCAAGGCGCGCCACCGCTGCAACGCGACCGTCGTCCAGACCGCCTCGACAAGCCCGAACGGCCTGGAGAAAGCCGTAAGCCGCGCTGAGCGCGTCGGCCGCCGCGAAGGCCAGCGCTGGAGGCGATAGTGGCCGCGCTGGTTCACGCCTGCGTGGTACTATGAAATGACTTGGTGCAGACCGATCCATCCCGTGTAAAGGCCGACCCAGACGATCAACATCGCTGAAACATACGGTGCGCGATGAGCGAGGCGGCTGAAGCCGCTCCAATGGCGCTCGACGTGCCGCAGGCTGAGCGCAGCCAGGACGCCCGCCGACACCATCGTGATCGCGAGCCCGATGCCGAAGCACAGCACCAACACGAAGCCGAGGCTGAACTGCTTCAGTTGGATGCACAGAAGCAGTACGGTAATCGCGGCCGGGCAAGGGATCAGTCCGCCCGTCAAGCCAAACAGAATGATCTGCGCGGTCGTGACGGTACGGCCGGAAAAGCGCTTGCGGATATCTGCTGCATGAGCGCGCGCATGTGCGTCATCTTCCTCGCCGAGGTCCATGTGCGCGTGGTCATGCTCCTCGAAGATCAGCTCGGCCGCGTCCTTTCCCGTTGTGAGGCGGGCCTTGAACGCGTGCGGCTCGGGGATTTCCTCAATGCTCTCGATATGGCCATCGCGTTCTGCAAAACGGAAAGACTGCTCAGTGCCATCCGGGCGGATCGTGGTCACGCTGATGTCAAACGGATCGAGAGCTGCGCCGCGCTGATCTCGAATGCGCCAGCGCGGCGGTGCGCCGTCCTCGAAGATCTCGACCGACAACAGCCGGCCGCCCAGCTCGACCGGCCGTGCTTCGTCGTGGTGATGGTGATCGTGTTCCGCGTTCTGGTCTCGCCAGGTCCTCCAGACCATCCACGCCGCGATGCTGATGATGATGACGGCCGACGCCAGTTGCAGGTAGGCCTCGCTGCGCTCTCCAGACCACTCGCGACCGAAATAAAGTCCTGCCAGCGCGATAGCCCAGACGATGGCGGTGTGCGAGATCGTAGCCGACAAGCCGAGCAAAACAGCCTGGACTACGGTGCCTCGTATCGCGACGATGAACGCCGCCATCATCGTCTTGGAATGACCGGGCTCGAGACCATGCAGCGCACCGAGAAGGATGGCGCTGGGTACGAACAACCATGCGTGTGCGCTGCTCTGTTGAAGCAGTTGAGACAGATCGGTCATCTGATGATTCACTTCAAATAGGTTCGGACAACGTCGATGAGGTCCGCGGCGCCCTTGGCCTTCTCCGGATCTTTTTCGTGGGCGGGATCCACGACGTGATGGCGGATGTGATCTTCCAGGAGTTCGGTGGTGAGACCGCTGATTGCGCCTTTGACCGAGGCCACCAGCATCAGGACGTCGGCGCAGCCGATTTCCGACTCGAGCGCACGCTCGACGGCTTCAAGTTGTCCCTTGATGCGCCGGACGCGGCCGATGAGCTTCGACTTGTGCTTGATCGTGTGCGACATCGAGGTAAGATAGGGGGGTACCCTATATTTGTCAATCCTCACGGGGCCCGCGCGCTGAAGGGCAGAATCCCAGCGATTTCTGAAAAAGATAAATATCGCTTGCTCCGTCGGGCAAAACACCTTTACGACTTGGCCCATCCCGGCTCACCAAGAGGGGCGATCGTACGTCGTCACGTTTCGCGAGCCGGGGTGCGGTGGACGCGGCAGCGTTGGCACGAGAGGTGCGGGCAGGGCGGGTAGTCCCTGTGAGTCCGTGGCCGCGTGCGGATGAGCGGCGCTGAAAGTTCGTCTCGCCAACATTCTTGCGGCGCGTGTGCACACTGCCGGAAGCCCCTGTGGCGAATAGATGGGCGCGCGTACGGCAAAACCGTGTGGTCCTGACCGTCGTCGCTACGGTCAAGCTTTCCGCGGAGGTGCAAGCCGGCCCAACCGGGCGGACGGCATCGTCAATTCGCGGGGCGAGGGAGGCCAGAAGGAATTCGGCTCCCGGGAGAGCACGGCATAAGCCGTCAACCCACTGCGCAGGGAAGGCCGTGTGTTGCGCTTCACCTGTATGCCGCTGTGCAGTTCTTCTGCGTGTGCTTTCGCACAGCGGACCGTGGGTGCCAGCCGGCACCCGGCCTTCCCTGCGCCCTCTTGATTGAGAGGGTGAGAGATCAAGCAAAGCTCGGGCGAAACGTGCCGCGAGGATGCGAAGGCGTGTCTGGATTCCACTTTCGTGCCCCGGACGCAGCGCAGCGCTCCTTCAGCGGTGCGCTGCAGAGCCGGGGCCCATCTCGCTATGATGTCCGTGTTGCCATCTGGGTCCCGGCTCTGCGTCGCAACGCCATAAGCGCGTTTACGCGCGTCTTCGACGCGCTATGGGGCGTTGCAGCGCGTCCGGGACACGGGAGAGCGTTGACGATGCTGGCTCGCAGCTCAGGATGACGGGCGGCCAGTGTGGTCCGCGACTCAGTGCAGGCACACCCACTGATCGAGACCGTACCGGGCGCACCAAGCGCGCTACGAAATCTGAAGTTGTGGATGGTTTTCCTCGCGAGGGTATCACGGTAGTCTTATCCGTGTCCTCCGAGCCACGATTGTGTTGTCTTTGCAACATTCCCGGGCGATTTAACCCTCATCGCAGTCCGTTCGCATCGACGCCGCTTTTTGGCCACACCTGAACATGAATAAAATCGCTCTTATGTTTTAGGGGCTGCGGTGCGCCCATGGCAGGCAACGGGAAATCCCAAGGTCGATTCAAATCTTGGGTCTGATTTTCCGGGTCTGACAAGGGTTAGCCAAGGAAACTGGTCGCGATGGACGCGAAGACCAACATCAAGCAGAGGCTGCCGAGCCGTCACGTGACGGAAGGCCCCACGCGCGCGCCCCATCGGTCCTACTTCTACGCCATGGGTCTGACCACCGAGCAGATCCACCAGCCCTTCGTCGGTGTCGCCTCGTGCTGGAACGAGGCTGCGCCCTGCAACATCTCTTTGATGCGCCAGGCGCAGGCGGTGAAGAAGGGCGTGGCGTCCGCTGGCGGCACGCCGCGCGAATTCTGCACCATCACCGTCACCGACGGCATCGCCATGGGCCATGACGGCATGCGCTCCTCGCTGCCGTCGCGCGAATGCATTGCCGACTCCGTCGAACTGACCGTCCGCGGGCACGCTTATGATGCGCTGGTGGGCCTGGCCGGCTGCGACAAGTCGCTGCCGGGCATGATGATGGCGATGGTCCGCCTCAACGTGCCGTCGATCTTCATCTACGGCGGCTCGATCCTGCCCGGCAATTTCCGCGGCCAGCAGGTCACCGTGCAGGACATGTTCGAGGCGGTCGGCAAGCACTCGGTCGGCGCCATGTCGGACGAGGACCTCGACGAGATCGAGCGCGTGGCGTGCCCCTCGGCGGGCGCCTGCGGCGCCCAGTTCACCGCCAACACCATGGCGACCGTCTCCGAGGCGATTGGCCTCGCGCTGCCGTACTCGGCCGGTGCCCCTGCGCCGTATGAAATCCGCGACGCCTTCTGCACGACCGCCGGCGAGAAGGTGATGGACCTGATCGCGTCCAACATCCGGCCGCGCGACATCGTCACCCGCAAGGCGCTGGAGAATGCCGCCGCCGTGGTCGCCGCCTCTGGCGGCTCGACCAATGCTGCACTGCACCTGCCGGCGATCGCGCATGAATGCGGCATCAAGTTCGACCTGTTCGACGTCGCCGAAATCTTCAAAAAGACACCATATGTCGCGGATTTGAAGCCGGGCGGCCGTTATGTCGCCAAAGACATGTTTGAAGTTGGCGGCATACCGCTTCTGATGAAGACGCTGCTCGACAACGGATTTCTCCACGGCGACTGCATGACGGTCACCGGTCGAACGATCGCCGAAAACCTCAAGAGCGTGAAATGGAATCCGCACCAGGACGTGGTGCACCCGGCAGACAAGCCCATCACCGTCACCGGCGGTGTGGTTGGTCTGAAGGGCAATTTGGCGCCAGAAGGTGCGATCGTGAAAGTCGCGGGAATGTCCAACCTCAGGTTCACCGGCCCGGCCCGGTGCTTCGACCGTGAGGAGGATGCTTTCGAGGCGGTCCAGAAGCGCACCTACAAGGAAGGCGAAGTCATCGTGATCCGCTACGAGGGGCCCAAGGGCGGTCCCGGCATGCGGGAAATGCTCCAGACCACCGCGGCGCTGACCGGCCAGGGCATGGGCGGCAAGATCGCGCTCATCACCGACGGCCGCTTCTCCGGCGCTACCCGCGGCTTCTGCATCGGCCATGTCGGGCCGGAAGCCGCCATCGGCGGCCCGATCGGACTGCTCGAGGACGGCGATATCATCGAAATCGACGCGGTCGCCGGAACCCTTAACGTAAAATTGAGCGACCAGGAGCTTGCCCAGCGCAAGACCAAATGGAGCGCTCGCGCGACTAACCACACGACGGGCGCGCTCTGGAAATATGCTCAGCAGGTTGGACCAGCGGTCGGTGGGGCAGTCACCCATCCGGGCGGTGCGCACGAGAAACAGTGTTATGCGGACATCTAGGCGTGCAATTGTTGCGTTTGTGTTGGGGGCCAGTGCGCTGGCCGCGCCGGCGCTCGCCTTTGACGGCGCGCCGGTCAACCAGAAGGATGCAACCATCCCGGTGGTGACCACCTTGCCGGGCGCCGCGGGCGCGGTGCGCAAATCCGCGCCGCCGGCTGCTGCCGTGACGCCCCAGGAAGCCTCGCTCAGCGCCCTGCAATATGCGGCCGAGGGTGGCCATCCGATCGCGCAGTGGAAGCTCGGCCGCATGTACGCCAATGGCGACGGCGTGGCCCAGGACGATGTGCGTGCCTTCGAATATTTCAGCCGGATCGCCAACGCGCATGCCGAGGACAGCCCGTCGGCGCCGCAGGCCCAGGTCGTGGCCAATGCCTTCGTCGCGCTCGGCCGCTACTATCTGAGCGGCATCCCGAACTCGAAGATCAAGCCGGACCCGGACCGGGCGCGGGAGATGTTCTCCTATGCCGCGTCCTATTTCGGCAACGCGGATGCCCAGTACGATCTCGCCCGGCTCTACCTGAAGACGCCGGACGCCTCGCGCGAGGATTTCCGCTATGGCGCGCGCTGGCTCGGGCTTGCGGCCCAGAAGGGCCAGCATGAGGCGCAGGCGCTGCTGGGACAGATGCTGTTCAATGGCGATCGCCTGCCGCGGCAGGCCGCGCGCGGCCTGATGTGGCTGACCCTGGCGCGTGACAGCGCCGGCGCCGACGAGATCTGGATCAAGGAAAACTACAACCGCGCCTTCGCCAAGGCCTCCGACGACGACCGCGCCATGTGCCTGCAAATGCTGGAACAGTGGGTGCAGGGTCGCCGGGAGTGATCCTGCAGAGGCGGCGTCACGCCGCCTCCAGATCCAGATCCGCCCACACCGGCACGTGGTCTGACGGCTTCTCCCAGGCGCGCACATAGCTGTCGATGCCGACATTGGCGAGCCGGTCGCTGGCCTGCGGCGAGAGCAGCAGATGGTCGATCCGCAGGCCCTGGTTCTTCTGCCAGGCTCCGGCCTGGTAGTCCCAGAAGGTGTAGAGCCCGGGCTCGTCCGTCACGGCCCGCAGGGCGTCGGTCAGGCCGAGGCCGAGCAGGGACTGGAAGCTCTCCCGCGTCTCGGGCTTGAACAGGGCGTCCTCGATCCAGGCGGCCGGATTGTGGACGTCGCGGGCGGCTGGAATGACGTTGAAGTCGCCTGCGAGGATCAGCGGCTCCTCGGTCTTAAGCCGCTCTTTCGAATACTCAAGAAGCCGGGACATCCATTTGAGCTTATAGGGATATTTGTCGGTCCCGACCGGGTTGCCATTGGGCAAATAAAGGCAGGCGATGCGCAGCACCCCGCGCTTCAGCGTCACCACGCCCTCGAGGAAGCGGGCATGCGCATCCTCGTCGTCTCCGGCGAGCCCCGACTTGGTCTCATCGAACGGCAACCTGGAGAGCAGGGCGACGCCGTTGAACGTCTTCTGGCCATGCGTGACCACGTTGTAGCCGAGCGCCTCGATCTCCAGCCGCGGGAAAGCCTCGTCGACGCATTTGATCTCCTGGAGGCAGACGATGTCCGGCTGGCACTCCCGGAGCCAGGTCAGGAGGAGGTCGATCCGCTGCCGGACCGAGTTCACGTTCCAGGTGGCTACTCTGATCGGCATTTGCGGGCTCCAGACGAGGGGCCATCGTTAGAACAAACTGCAAACGTGCCCGTCAAGGACGCCGCAAAATCTCCCACAAAATTAACCCGGCTTAAGCAGGCAGCAGGTCATTGATGCGGAAAAGGTTCCACGGATGGGATGGCCGGACAAATCCATAAACCGAACTGAGCCGCGCGACGGTCTGATTGGCGCGTTCCTGTACTGGCTCGGCGGCTTCGAGATCGAGGACGGCCTGACCGCCGATCTCAACGAGCGCGAGCTGCGCCGCATCCGCGGCAAGCAGATCGACGCGGTGACGCAGCTGATCCCGGTCACGATGGCCGTGACCATGCTCAACGTCGCGATCGTGCTGATCCTGTTCTGGGGCAGGGGCTGGGACGGCTTCCTCGCGGTCTGGGGTCTGACGCTCGCGACCACCGCCTCGCTCGCCGTGCGCGCCTGGCGGCGAGCGCATCAGAACCCGCCGCAGGAAGCCTCGGTCCGAGTCACGCGGCAGATAACGCGGCAGGCATTTTTCCTCGCGGCGATCTGGGGCACGTTGCCGCTGGCGCTGTTCAGCCGGATCGAGCCGACCAGCCAGCTGATCCTGGCCTGCCTGATGGTCGGCATGATGTCGGGCGGCGCCTTCACGCTCTCGACCTTCCCGCGCGCCGGCCTCGTCTATCTCGCGACCATGACGATCGCCTGCGCCGGCGCGATGCTGTTGTGTGGCAGCGGTCCGTATCTCGTGACCGCGGTGTTCCTGCTGCTGTTCGCGTTCTTCATGGCGCGCAACATCGTCTCCCAGGGCAATTTGTTCCTCGGCAATCTCAAGGCCCAGCTTGAGCTCGAACGGCAGACCGAGATCATCTCGCTGCTGCTGAAGGACTTTCAGGAGAACGCCAGCGACTGGCTGTGGCAGACTGATGCCGAAGGACGTCTCACCGACGTACCCGAACGCTTCGTCGACGTCGCGCAATTGCCGCTTCCGCTCCTGAAGGGATCGCACTTCGCCGACGTGCTCGACATGCTCTGTCCCGAGGACAAGGCGGCCGCCTACAACGTCGTCGGCCTGATGGAACATGCCGAACCGCTGCACGAGATGAACCTCAAGGTCGTTGCCGGCGGCGAGGCGCGGCTGTGGTCGCTGACGGCGAAGCCGGCCTACGACCGCGATGGCCAGTTCCTCGGCTATCGCGGCTTCGGCCGCGACGTGACCGAGCGCTGGCGCGCGGAAAAGGCCGAGGCCGAGAGTCGCGTCAAATCGGACTTCCTGGCGGTGATGAGCCACGAGATCCGCACGCCCATGAACGGCGTGCTCGGGCTCGCGAGCATGCTGCTTGAGACCAACCTCGATCCGGAGCAGCACGAGGCGGTCACCACGATCCACGAGTCCGGTGACAACCTCCAGCGCATCCTCAACGACATTCTCGATCTCTCCAAGCTCGAGGCCGGCCGCTTCGCATTCGAGGCGATCGACTTCGCGCCGCAGGCGCTGGTCGAGACGGTTGCGACCGTCGTGCGCGCCGGCGCCAAGAGCAAGGGCCTCGCGGTGAAAGTCGAGCTCGATCCAAACCTGCCGCCGACGCTGCGCGGCGACGCCGCGCGCATCCGGCAGGTGCTGCTCAATCTCGCCTCCAACGCGGTGAAGTTCACCGACGAAGGCGAAGTGACGATATCGGCCATCTGTCAGGCGCGCCGCGACCTGCTGGCGACCGTCGAATGGACCGTGACCGACAGCGGCATCGGCATTGAGCCTGAAAAAGTCGGCCAGCTCTTCAGCGATTTCGCCCAGGCCGACGCCTCGATCAGCCGCCGTTTCGGCGGCACCGGGCTTGGGCTCGCGATCTCACGCCGCATCATCGAGCAGATGGGTGGCACCATCGGCGTCACTTCGACGCCGGGCGAGGGCTCGACCTTCCGCTTCACGCTGGTGCTGCCCTGGAGCCAGGCGCAGGCATCAGACCAGAATGCAGACCGCGACGAAGCCGACGATCTCAAGGCCCGCATCGCCGGCCTCGATCGGCCGCTGAAGGTGCTGGTCGCAGAGGACGATGCCGTCAACCGCATGGTCGTGAGCAAGATGCTCGGCGCCTTCGATGTCGAGTTGCGCGTCGTGACCGACGGCGTCGAGGCCGTCGAGGCGGTTGCCGAGAGCGACTACGACGCGGTGCTGATGGACGTACGCATGCCCGACATGGACGGCCTCGCCGCGACCCGGGCGATCCGCGCACAGGGCGGCCGCTTCGAAGCCTTGCCGATCATTGCGCTGACTGCCAACGCCTTCCCCGAGGACGTCAGGATCTGCCGCGAGGCAGGCATGTCGGATTTTCTGGCCAAGCCGCTGCGCAAGCCGGCGCTGGTCGCGGCATTGCTGCGCGCGCTGAACCATGAGGTGTGCGACGAGGCGCCTCTCCAGCCGGAGCTGATGCCGGTCGAGGCGGACTGGACGGACGAGGAAAGGCAGATGACCGGCGCGTAGCCCGTCAGATCGAGAAGCTGGTGCCGCAGCCGCAGGATGCCGTCGCGTTCGGATTGTTAACGCGGAACGAGGCGCCGATCAGATCGTCGACAAAGTCGACCTGCGACCCCGCCAGGAACGGCTGCGAGGCGGAATCGACCAGTACCACCGCATTGTCCTGCTCGATCACGAGATCGTCGTTCGTGCGGTCGCGGTCGATATCGAACTTATATTGGAAGCCGGAGCAGCCGCCGCCCTCAACCGAGATCCGCAGCATCGCACCCGAACCCTCGCCCTTGAGGATTTCCCCGATCCGGCGTGCGGCACGGTCACTGATGGTCACGGCAGTCGTCATCGTTCGTCTCCGATAGTCCCGCGGTCATACCAAATTCACTTGCCCAATTCATTTGGTATCGCGCGTCCGGCATAGTTAAGTGCCACCATACGCAGAATCAAATGGATAGGGACTAAATTCGCCGTGTCCGTCGGAATGGCTGCCCCCCGCGCGCTCTATGCCTGCGACCCCGATCACAGCCGCGGCCGGCTGGTCGTCGAGCCCCCGAGCCGGACCCGCAGCCCGTTCCGGCGGGATTGCGACCGGGTGATCCATTCCACCGCGTTCCGCCGCTTGAAGTACAAGACCCAGGTCTTCGTGTTCCACGAGGGCGACCATTACCGCACCCGGCTGACCCATTCGCTGGAGGTGGCGCAGATCGCCCGCGCGCTGGCCCGGCAGCTTGGGCTCGACGAGGACCTCACGGAAACGCTGGCGCTTGCCCATGATCTCGGTCATCCCCCCTTCGGGCACGCCGGCGAGCGGGCTCTGGACGTCTGCCTGAAGGATTTTGGCGGTTTCGACCACAATGCCCAGACGCTCCGCGTCGTCGCTGCGCTCGAGCATCGCTATCCGGAATTCGACGGGCTCAATCTGACCTGGGAGTCGCTCGAGGGCATCGTCAAGCATAATGGCCCGCTGACCGATCGCAGCGGTGCGCCGGTTGGGCGTTATCGCGAGCACGGCATTCCCGTCGGCATCGCCGACTACATCAAGACCTATGATCTCGAGCTCTGGAGCTTCGCCTCGCTGGAAGCGCAGGTCGCAGCGCTCGCCGACGACATCGCCTACGACGCCCATGACATCGACGACGGCCTGCGCGCCGGCCTGTTCCATCTCGACGATCTCAAGGTCATGCCGCTCACGGCGGAGATCATCGCCGAGACTTCGGCGCATTATCCTGATCTCGAAGACGTCAGGCGCGGCGCCGAGCTGGTGCGCGAGCTGATCTCGCATTTGATCGGGGCGGTCTTTGCGGAGGCGCAGATGAACCTTGCCGCGGTCAGGCCGCAATCGGCCCAGGACGTGCGCCAGCAGGGCCGGGCGTTGGTCTCGTTCCCCGCCGAGGTCGCCGAGGAGGAGGCTGCCATCAAGCGCTTTCTCTACCAGCACATGTACCGCCACAAGCGGGTGGTGCGGGTGATGGCGGAGGCGGAGCAGATACTGTTCGATCTGTTTGCGAAATACCTGAAATCGCCGGGCGAGCTGCCGCCGGAATGGCTGGTGGGGGCGGAGGGCGACGACGACGGCGACCGGGCCCGGCGGATCGGCAATTTCATTGCCGGAATGACCGACCGTTTCGCCCTGACCGAGCACCAGCGGCTCTTTGACTCGACCCCGGATTTGCGTTAGGCGGCGGCCATGCCCGACACATCCTCATCACTGCATCTGTTCGCCGACGTGCTCGCGCGCGTGCACGCCGTCTGCCGCGCGCTGGCGACGGAAGCCGGCTGGCCCGAGGGCATCGATTTCTCGCGCGTGGTGGTCGAGCCGCCGCGCGATCCTTCCCATGGCGACATGGCGACCAACGCCGCCATGGTGCTCTCGAAAGAGGCAAAGGCGAAACCGCGCGACTTGGCTGAGCAGATCGCCGAGCGGCTCCGTGCCGACGCGCTGATCGCCAAGGTCGATGTCGCCGGTCCGGGCTTCATCAACCTGACGCTGAAGCCCGCCGCCTGGGCGGAAGCGCTGCGGACGGTGCTGCGCGACGGCGCCGATTACGGCCGCGTCCGCGGCGGCTCAAAGGTCAATGTCGAATACGTCTCCGCCAATCCGACCGGGCCGATGCATGTCGGCCACTGCCGCGGCGCCGTGTTCGGCGACGCCTTGGCGAGCCTGCTCCAGTTCGGCGGCCACGACGTGACGCGCGAGTACTACATTAACGACGCGGGCGCCCAGGTCGACGTGCTCGCGCGCTCCGCCTTCCTCAGGTATCGCGAGGCGCTCGGCGAGAACATCGGCGCAATCCCCGAAGGATTTTATCCCGGCGACTATCTCAAGCCGGTCGGCGCTGCGCTGGCGAAGGAACATGGCGACAAGCTCCTCGCGATAAGCGAGGCCGAGTGGCTGCCGACAGTTCGCGCCAAGGCGATCGCGATGATGATGGACGAGATCAGGGACGATCTTGCCGCCCTCAACATCCGTCACGACGTATTCTTCTCGGAGCGCTCGCTGATCGAGAGCGGCAACAACAAGGTTGCCGAGACCATCGATTTCCTGCGCGCCAAGGGCGACATCTACGAGGGCCGCCTGCCGCCGCCGAAAGGCGCGCCGGTCGAGGATTGGGAAGACCGCGAGCAGCTGCTGTTCAAGGCAACCGCGTATGGCGACGATGTCGATCGTCCGCTGATCAAGTCGGATGATTCCTACACCTATTTCGCGTCCGATATCGCCTACCACAAGAACAAGTTCGACCGCGGCTTCGCCGAGATGATCGACGTCTGGGGCGCCGACCATGGCGGCTACATCAAGCGCATGCAGGCGGCGGTGAAGGCGACGACCTCCGCCAAGGGAGCGCTCGACGTCAAGATCGTCCAGCTCGTCAAGCTCCTGCGCAATGGCGAGCCGGTGAAAATGTCCAAGCGGAGCGGGGACTTCGTCACCTTGCGTGAGGTGGTGGATGAAGTCGGCCAGGACGCCGTCCGCTTCATGATGCTCTACCGCAAGAACGATGCGGTGCTCGATTTCGACCTTGCCAAGGTCATGGAACAATCGCGCGACAACCCGGTGTTCTACGTGCAGTACGGCCACGCGCGCGGCCACTCGATCTTCCGCAACGCGCGGGCCGAGGTGTTCCCGGAACTGCCGGAGGATGCCGGCGCGCGCATCGCATGGCTCAGTGAGTCGGCGGTGGAACGGCTATCGGACCCGGTCGAGCTCGATCTTCTTAAGCGGCTCGCAATTTTTCCGCGCATGCTGGAAGCCGCCGCCAGCGCCCACGAGCCGCACCGAATTGCCTTCTATCTCTATGATTTAGCCAGCGAATTTCATGCACTTTGGACGAAGGGGCGCGATTTGCCCTATTTACGCTTCATTATCAATAATGATGCAGATCTAACGAAGGCGCGGCTGGCCATGGTCCAGGGCGTCGTCTCGGTTCTGGCATCGGGCCTCGCCATCCTCGGCGTCCATGCCCCGGACGAGATGCGGTAGTTTGGGGCGAACTACTTAAGGGGATTTTTGGGGGTACCGGCAGAAGCCGGATCGCTTAGACTTGGTTGAAAGCCTTGTGGGTCGAAAGCCGCGCCTTGGTCGAGGGCGCGCGGCTTTCCCGAAGGGACACATCATCACGATGGCCGATCGATATCAGGACAGACCGTTTCCTTCCGATGACTATGGTCGCGGTGGCGATCAGCATGGGGGGGCGGAGAGCGATCCCTTGGCCGAACTCGCCCGCCTGATCGGACAGACTGATCCCTTCGCGGCGCAGGATCGTCCGACTGCACGGCCGCCAGCAGCGCCTGCGCCCACGCAGAGCTACCAAGACGACGATTATCCGCAGGACGACTATCAGCAGGACTATGCCGAGCCGGCGCCACCGCCGGAGCCTGGGCCGCCGTCATGGATGCGGCGCGCCAATGTGCAGGCACAGCCTGCATCCGCTCCCGAGCCTGACTATCCCGTGTCCGTGAACCCGGTTCATCCATTGCATCGCTATTCAGCCCAGCCAGCCGTGCGCGAGCCTGATTTTCATCAGCCGCAGGCCTATCAGGATCACGCTCAAGGTCAAACTTATCGGGACCAGGCGTATCAGGATCAAGCCTACCACCAGGAGCAGGCCTACCACGAGCAGCACGAGCAGCCCGATCCGGCGCGCTACGATGATGCGCTCTACGGCCGGCTCGAGGCGGGTGAGCAGGATTTTCAGCGCGAGCCGGCCTATCCGGACGATCCCTACGCGTTCCAGAGCGACTATCCCGAGGCCGATCTCGACGAGCCCAGGAAATCGCGCGGCGGCATGATGACGGTTGCGGCGATCCTGGCGCTCGCTGTGGTCGGAACCGGCGCGGCCTTCGCCTACAAGACTTATATCGGCTCGCCCCGCAGCGGCGAGCCGCCGGTCATCAAGGCCGACAACACGCCGACCAAGATCGTGCCGGCGCCGACGGATTCCTCTGTCAAGGTGCCTGACCGCATGGCGAGCGGTGACGGCTCCGAGAAGATCGTGCCGCGCGAGGAGGCGCCCGTCGACGTCAACGCCAAGGCGGCCGGTCCCCGCGTGGTGTTCCCGCCGTTGAACCCGAACGCGAACCCGCCGCCGGTCGCGAGCGTGTCGCCGTCCACCGTTCTTCCACCGCCGAGTGCCGGTCCGATCCCGAGCAACGGAACGATGCCGAACAACACGCCGCGCGCGATCAGGACTGTAGCCGTCAGGGGCGATCAGACCGACAGCGCCGCGCCGCAAGCTGCTGCGCCGTCAACGGCTGCCAAGCCGGCTGCGCCGCCGAAGCCGGTCGCAGCGCCTGCAGCGCCGCATACCCCGCCGACCTCGGCCAATGCCAGCGCCAACCAGCCGCTCTCGCTCTCGCCGCAGGCGGCTCCATCCGAGCCGCCGCAGCGCATGGCTGCGACCAATCCGACGCAAATTGCGCCCACGAGCAGTAGTGCCGGTGGCGGCTTTGTGGTGCAGGTCTCGTCGCAACAGAGCGAGGAGAGCGCGCATGCCTCGTATCGGGTGCTTCAGAGCAAATACGGCAGCGTGCTCGGCTCCCGTTCCCCGGTCATCAAGCGGGTCGATCTCACCGACAAGGGCAAGGGAATCGTCTTCCGCGCCTTCGCCGGACCATACGGCTCGGCGGACGAGGCGGTGCAGGCCTGCAACAATCTGAAGTCCGCTGGCCTGCCGTCCTGCTTCGTCCAGAGGAATTAGCGGCGGTTTCCTTGACCCCCTCACGGGGCAGGGTTAATCGGCCCTTATGAGCACGCGGGCCTTCATTACCGGCGTATCCGGAACGGAACTGACCGCCGCCGAGCGGGAGTTTATCCGTGCCGAGCGCCCATGGGGCTTCATCCTCTTCAAGCGTAATATCGAGACCCCGGCTCAAGTCGCTGCATTGGTTGCGGAATTTCGGGCGGTTGCAGACGTCTCCGACGCCCCGGTCCTGATCGATCAGGAGGGCGGACGGGTGCAGCGACTGGGACCGCCGCACTGGCCGGCCTATCCGCCGGGCGCCGTTTTCGGCACGTTGTACGACACTGATTCGGACCTCGGGCTGACCGCCGCGCGGCTCAGCGCGCGGTTAATCGCAGCCGATCTCGCCGATCTCGGCATCACGGTCGATTGCTTGCCGCTGGCTGACGTGCCGGTTGCGGGCGCCGATGCCGTCATCGGGAATCGGGCTTACGGCACCGAGCCGGGCAAGGTCGCGGCGATCGCCCGCGCAGTCACGGAAGGGCTGGAGCAGGGCGGCGTGCTGCCGGTGCTGAAACACATTCCCGGCCACGGACGGGCGACCGCCGACACCCATTTCAGGCTGCCGACCGTCGATACGCCGCGGGACGAACTGGACCGCACCGACTTCGCCGCGTTCAAGCCACTTGCGGACCTGCCGATGGCGATGACCGCACATGTTGTGTTTAGCGCCGTCGACCCCGCCCAACCGGCGACGACTTCTGCGACAATGATTGATCAGGTGATTCGCCACGCGATCGGGTTCCAGGGTCTGTTAATGAGTGATGACGTGTCGATGAACGCGCTGGCGGGCAATCTTGCCGAGCGCACCCGGGCCATCTTCGCGGCCGGTTGCGATATGGCGCTGCATTGCAACGGCAATATCGAGGAGATGCGTGACGTTGCCGCCCAGACGCCGGAATTGTCGGGCAGGGCGCTGGCGCGGGCGAACGCCGCACTTGCTGCGCGCAAGACGCCGCGGCCGTTCGACCGCGCGGCCGCACGCGCCGAACTGGACGCATTGATTGCACGGGCAAACACGGCATCCGCATGACCGCAGAAATCCTATCGTTTGAAACCGGGCGGCCCGCAGAGCTTGCCGAGGGCGAGCCGGCTTTGGTGGTGGACGTCGAGGGCTATGAAGGCCCGCTCGATCTGCTGCTCGCGCTGGCGCGGCAGCAGAAGGTCGACCTCGCCAAGATCTCGATCCTGGCTCTGGCCGACCAGTATCTCCACTTCATCGAAGCCGCGCGAAAGATCCGGCTTGAGCTTGCCGCCGATTATCTCGTGATGGCGGCCTGGCTCGCTTTCCTGAAGTCGCGCCTGCTGCTGCCGGAGCCGCCGAGTGCGGAAGGTCCGAGCGCCGAGGAGATGGCAACCGCGCTTGCCAACCGTCTGCGCCGGCTGGAAGCCATTCGCGAGGCCGCCAACCGGCTGATGAACAGGCAGCAATTGCTGCGCGACATCTTTCCGCGCGGCGAGCCCGAATCCATCGCCGAGATCAGGCATCCGAAATATACGGCGACGCTGTACGACTTGCTCACCGCCTACGCCGCGCAGCGCCAATCGCGTGTGCTGGCAAGCGTGCATCTGGCCAAGCGCACGGTGTGGTCGCTCGCCGAGGCGCGCGCCACGCTGGAGCGGCTGGTCGGCAGCATCACCGAGCAAGATGATTGGGGCGTTCTCGACGACTATCTGCTCCGGCACGTCGCCGATCCGACGCAGCGCGCGACGGTGCTCGCCTCGAGCTTCGCCGCCGCGCTCGAACTGGTGCGGGAAGGTCAGCTCGAGCTGAACCAGAAAGAGGCGTTTGCGCCCATTTATTTCCGGAAGGGGCGCCATCAACCGGTGCCAGACGCAACTCCTGCGCCTGATGCGCCGGTCGGTTAAGTGCAAGAAGGAGAATCTGCCATGGCAAGCCTGGCTGAAGCGCGGGTAGACGAGGCCGAGCCGATGGAGAACGAATCCCAGGCGCGTCCCGAAGAATTGCGGCTGCTGGAAGCGCTGCTGTTTGCCTCGAGTGAACCGCTGGATACAGCGACGCTGGCCAAGCGCATGCCGGACGGCGTCGATGTCAAGGCCGCGCTTGCGCAACTACAGGCCGAATATGCCACGCGTGGCGTCAACCTCGTGCGTGTCGCCAACAAATGGACCTTCCGTACCGCCGGCGATCTCGCCTGGCTGATGACGCGTGAGAGCACCGAGACCCGACGCCTGTCGCGTGCGGCGATCGAGGTGCTGGCGATCATCGCCTATCACCAGCCGGTGACGCGCGCCGAGATCGAAGAGATCCGCGGCGTCGTCACCTCGAAGGGCACCCTCGACGTGCTGCTTGAGACTGGCTGGATCAAGCCGCGCGGCCGTCGCAAGACACCCGGCCGTCCGCTGACCTTTGGAACCACAGAGGACTTCCTGTCGCAGTTCACCCTGGAACAGCTCGGCGATTTGCCGGGTCTTGAGGAGTTGAAGGGCACGGGCCTCTTGGATTCGCGCTTGCCGACCGGATTCAGCGTGCCCACGCCGTCGGACGATCCGGCGCTGCGCGAGGACGAGGATCCGCTGGAACCGGGCGAGGACCTTGATCTCGCGCTTGCTCCGGCGGTCGAGCCCGAGGAGCCGGAAGGCGGCAATGAGGGCGGCGGCGAGGACTGACGTTTCGTCCTTTTGCGGGCCCCCTGCGACCGGTTAACACTAGCAAGATTACGTAGCGCCAACAGCGAATTGGCGCTGCCTTGGTCCTTGTTTTTGACACCTGCGAAGCCTACGTTTCGGTGAAGATCGGCCGGGTCCCCGGCCATGCGCGTTTGGAGGGTTGCAGGATGGGTTCGCTTAGCATTTGGCACTGGATCTTGGTGATCGCAGTGGTCCTGCTGCTGTTCGGCCGCGGCAAGATTTCGGATCTGATGGGCGACGTGGCGCAGGGCATCAAGGCCTTCAAGAAGGGCATGCAGGACGACGACAAGGTCGCCGAAAAGCCCGAGCCGTCCAAGTCCATCGAGCACACTGCGGCGCCGACCGCGGCACGATCCGACGTCGGCAGCAAGGCCGTCTGAGCCAGGAGCACGCGAGACGCGGGAAGCGGACCCGATCCTGCGCGTGAGGGATTGGGCCGGTCGTGATTTCGCGTGAACGGAAGACGTCATGTTCGATATCGGGTGGAGTGAACTGGTTCTGATCGGGGTCGTGGCCCTGGTCGCCATCGGCCCGAAAGAGCTGCCGGGCGTGCTGCGCATGGTCGGTCAATGGATGGGCAAGGCCCGCAAGATGGCCGCCGAATTCCAGGGCCAATTCCAGGAGGCGATGCGCGAGGCCGAAATGGCCGACCTCAAGAAGAGCTTTGACGAGGTCAAGGAAGCCGCCTCCGGCTTCGCCGGCAACAATTTGATGACATCGCTCCAGAAGGACGTCAGCGACGCGCTGCGCGTCGATGCGCTCGACAAGCCGGCGGAGACCTCTGCGGCTGTCGAAGCGCCGGCGCCTTCAAGCGAAGCGCTGGCGACTTCAAGTGAAGCGCCAACGACACCGGAAACTCCGACGCCCGAGACCTTCGTGGAAGCTGAGGTGCATGCAGCAGTGAACGAGCCGCTCGCGATCACCCGCGAGGTCGAGCCGGCTGAGGTCACCCAGGAGAGCGTTACACAAGAGACCGTTACCCAGGACACCGCGCCATCCGAGGCGATCAAGGACGCCAAAGCGTCATGAGCGACGCCGAGATCGAGGCCAGCAAAGCCCCCTTGATGGACCATTTGATCGAGCTGCGGTCGCGGCTGATCAAGGCTCTGCTCGGCTTCGGCCTGGCCTTCATCTTCTGCTTCTTCTTCGCTAAGCAGATCTACAACGTGCTGGTCTGGCCGTTCGTGTGGGTCGCAGGCGCCGATAATTCGAAATTCATCTACACGGCGCTGCTGGAATATTTCATCACCCAGCTCAAGCTCGCGCTGTTCGGCGCCGGCTTCATCTCGTTCCCGATCGTCGCCACGCAAATCTACAAATTCGTCGCGCCTGGCCTTTACAAGCACGAGAAGCAGGCCTTCCTGCCCTATCTGGTAGCGACCCCGTTCTTCTTCGTGCTGGGCGCAGCACTGGTCTATTTCGTCGTGCTGCCGATGCTGGTTCGCTTCTCGCTCGGCATGCAGCAGGCCGGCAGTGACGAGACCGCGCAGATTCAGCTGCTGCCCAAGGTCGGCGAATATCTGTCGCTGATGATGTCGCTGATTTTCGCCTTCGGCATCGCCTTCCAGCTTCCGGTGATCCTGACGCTGCTGGGGCGGATCGGCATCATCACCTCGAAAATGCTACGCGAGAAGCGCCGCTATTTCATTGTCGTCGCCTTCATCATCGCCGCCGTGCTGACGCCGCCGGACGTGCTCAGCCAGTGCTCGCTCGCGATTCCGCTACTCGCGCTCTACGAGGGCTCGATCATTGCGGTCTCGATGGTGGAGAAGAAGGCGGCGGCCTCCCAGGCTCCCTCCGGCACCGACGCGTCGTCGGACGCCAACCCGGCGGAGTAGGGCGCCGCACCCTCGCTGTCATTCCCCGCGAAGGCGGGGAATCCAGGACGCCGCGGTCTCTCGGGGAATTGCAGTCGTCTCTGGAATACTGGATCACCCGCCTTCGCGGGTGACGACAGTTGTGCTAGTGGAGGCCCCGCCGCGAACGACTGGCATGAATCATCTGGCCGTTCGCCCAATACCCCCAGGACCGCCGCCATGCACGACATCAAATCGATCCGCGACAATCCGCAAGCTTTTGACGCCGGCCTCGCGCGGCGAGGTCTGAAGCCGCTGTCGGCCTCGCTGCTCGCGATTGACGAGACGCGGCGGGCGGCGATCCTGGCATCCGAGCAGGCCCAGGCGCGGCGCAATGCTGCTTCCAAGGAAATCGGTGACGCCAAGAAGGCGAAGGACGATGCGCGCGCGGCCAAGCTGATGGCCGAGGTCGCCGAACTGAAGACCACGATGCCGCAGCTTGAGGCCGCGGCGAAGGCGGCCGATGAGGAGCTGACGAAAGAGCTCTCCGCGATTCCGAACCTGCCGTTCGACGAAGTGCCCGATGGCGTCGACGAGCACGGCAACGTGCAGCACCATGTGTTCGGCAAGAAGCGCAATTACGCGTTCACGCCGAAGCTGCATGACGATCTCGGCACGGCGCTCGGCTACATGGATTTCGAGGCGGCGGCAAAGCTCTCCGGCGCGCGCTTTGTCGTGCTGAAGAAGGGGCTGGCGCGGCTCGAACGCGCGATCGGGCAGTTCATGCTCGACCTGCACACCACTGAGCACGGCTACACCGAGATCAACCCGCCGCTGCTGGTGCGCAACGAGGTGATGTTCGGCACGGGGCAGTTGCCGAAATTCGAGGACGACCAGTTCTGGGCGATCAAGGGCGAATTGTTGGCCGCGCCGGATCATGAGCGGTTGAAGACCGAGCGCCTCGGCCTCATCCCGACCGCGGAAGTGTCGCTCACCAACCTCGCGCGCGAATCCATCCTCGACGAAAAACAGTTGCCGATGCGGGTGACCGCGCTGACGCCGTGCTTCCGCGCCGAAGCCGGCGCTGCCGGACGCGACACCCGCGGCATGATCCGCCAGCACCAGTTCACCAAGGTCGAGCTGGTGTCGATCACGACGCCGGAGACCAGCAAAGACGAGCTGGAGCGGATGCTTTCTTGCGCCGAGCAGGTGTTGCAGAAGCTCGACCTACACTATCGCGTCATGACGCTCTGCGCAGGGGATATGGGTTTTTCGTCGCAAAAAACCTATGACATCGAGGTCTGGATGCCCGGGCAGGGCGATGGCGGCATGTTCCGCGAGATCTCGAGCTGCTCAGTCTGCGGCGACTTCCAGGCGCGGCGCATGGATGCGCGCTCGCGTGGCCCCGACGGCAAGCCGCGTTTCGTGCACACGCTGAACGGCTCCGGCACAGCGGTCGGTCGCGCGCTGATTGCGGTGATGGAGACCTATCAGCAGAAGGACGGCTCGATCGCCGTCCCCGACGCGCTCCAGCCCTATATGGGCGGGCTGAAGGTGGTCGCGCGCGAGTAACGCTCCATTGCCGGGTGTTGCGGCAGAAACGTTTGGTTGCGAAGATCGGGCGGCCGGTTATCCTGACGGCTGCCCGTCAATGCGAGCCGATCGTCCATGGCCTTGCACCGCGACATCTTCTGGGTCGGCAAACAATGGACGGTGACGGGCGCCGGCATCCAGGCTGTCGACCAGCGTCTGCGCGGCGTATTGGACATCGATCTCGCGCGGCTGTGGGACGACGATCTCGTGCAGAGCCGGCGGGCCAAGCCCGGCGTGAATGCTGCGGATTTTGACAAGGCGCTGACAGTGGCACGCGAGCGTTTTCCGCAAACGCCGGTGCCGGACCCGATCGTAGCGCAATTGGAGGCGCTCGGTGCGATTGAGACGCCCGTCGCGAGCCCAGTCGTACCGGCGATGAAGCTACGCGCCGAAGGCCAGCTCGCACGCTTCCTGCCGCAATGGCGCATCCGCCGCTAGTAGTGCATCGGGCTTGGATAGTTCGGCGCGATCCGGAAGTATGTGCCCGGGTCGGTCGCGTGCGAGCGATGGCGTGCCGGCATGCAGCCGTGGCGCGTCGCGACCATGCCGCGCCCGCAGTCGCGCGGCCGATCCTCTGATGACAATTTTGGCGAGACATCGGCATCCGGCTTCGCTGCCGCCGTGGCGCAGAAGCCGTCGCGCGGACAGCGTTTTGGCACGCATTGGCCTTTGGCGAATTCGAGGTCGTAGACCTGCCCGGACATCGTGACCTGGCTGTTGCACAGACACTGGCCCGTGACAGTCATCGCGCCGCCGACGCAATTCTCCGCATTGCTCCGCACGCAGGTGCCGCCCGGATCCATCTCCGCCGGCATTAATTCGAAGCCGGCCGGGCAGGTGCATTGCCCATTGCCCGCTGCGCCGCCGTTGCAGGTGATGGTGATCAACGCATGTGGGGGCCGTGGTGTGTCGGCGACGCAGGCGCCGCCATCGACATGGGCGTTGGCCGGGCAGACCGGCGGAGTGGTCGCTGCGCTGCTGTCCGCCGGGTCTGGAGGCGGAGTTGAGGCCGGCGCGGCCGGAAACGGTTGGGGCGGCGTCAGCGGTACCGGTTTGGCGACGCAGACGCCGTTGCGAAACTCCTGCCAGGGAAAGCAGCGGTCCACGGGCTCCGAATCCTGAGCCTGTCCCGTCCCTGGCACGCAGAGGCCCAGGCTGAGGCCGAGAAGGAAAGCGACTGCAAAGCGGGTCATTCCGTGCCCAGTTGCCTGACAATGCGTGGGAAAAATAGGATGCGGCGTTGCACTGCCGCAATGAGCTAGATCACACAGGAGATCTGCATCGCCCGGCCGAATTCCCGGAATTGGCCGGTTTGCCTGATCGGCCGTAGCCGGATAAGACGGCCTGACCCCATTTCAGGAATCGACCTCCGGCATGCGCATTCTCTGCACCAATGACGACGGCATCCACGCTCCCGGCCTCAAGGTCGTGGAGGAGATCGCACGCGCGCTGTCCGACGATGTTTGGGTGGTGGCGCCCGAGCTCGACCAGTCCGGAGTGTCGCATTCGCTGTCACTGAACGATCCCCTGCGCCTGCGCGAAGTCGGGCCACGGCACTTCGCGGTGCGCGGCACGCCGACCGACTGCGTCATCATGGGCGCGCGCCATATCCTGGGCACGAAGCCGCCCGACCTCGTGCTGTCCGGCGTCAACAAGGGCCGCAACGTCGCTGAGGACGTGGTCTATTCAGGCACCATCGCAGGTGCGCTGGAAGGCACCATCCTGGGGATACCGTCCTTCGCGCTGTCGCAGGAATTCAGCGTTGAGACCCGCGAGCGGCCGCCGTGGGACACCGCGCGCAAGTTCGGGCCCGACATCCTGCGCAAGGTGATCGCCGCGGGAATCCCGAAGGAGACCGTTATCAACGTCAACTTCCCGTCCTGCGCGCCGGAGGATGTTCTGGGCATCCGCGTGACCCGCCAGGGCAAGCGCAATCTCGGCTTCCTCAGGATCGACGAGCGCAGGGACGGCCGCGGCAATCCCTATTTCTGGATCGGCTTCGAACGCGCGGCGATGATGGACACGCCTGCCGAAGGCACCGATCTCGCAGCGCTGCGCGAGCGCTACGTCTCGGTCACGCCGCTCAGGCTCGATCGCACCAACGAAGCGTTTTCCGAAGCGCTGAGCGTGACGCTGAAATAAGTAGCGGCTTGGAGATGGGGCTAGCCGCGGCGCAGCGCGGCCTCGATCGTTCTGCCGAGCGCATCGAGCTGGAACGGCTTCTGAAGTGCGGGCCGGTCGCGGTATTGCTCGGGCAGGCCCGAGGAGCCGTAGCCGGTCGCGAAGATGAACGGGCAGCCCTTCGCCTTGATGACATCGGCGACCGGCGAGATGACCTTGCCGTTGACGTTGACGTCGAGGATGGCGATGTCGAACTCGGTCGCCTGGGCCAGCCGCATCGCCTCGTTGATGTCGCCGGCTTCAGCTGCGACCTTGTAGCCGAGCTCTTCGAGCATGTCCGCGACCATCATCCTGATCATAACCTCGTCTTCGACGAGGAATACAGAGCGGCCCGAAAGCCCTGTCGCAGTCATACCCGAGTCCTTGCCCATTCCCTGAAACGTTCGCAGATAACGCCAAGCGACGCAATGCGCGTTTCGGCCAACGGAAACCTGCAAATAGCTTAGATTGTCGTAAGCCGATTGTGGTC
Source organism: Bradyrhizobium sp. F1.4.3 (assembly GCF_040548375.1). Classification (NCBI taxonomy): domain Bacteria; kingdom Pseudomonadati; phylum Pseudomonadota; class Alphaproteobacteria; order Hyphomicrobiales; family Nitrobacteraceae; genus Bradyrhizobium; species Bradyrhizobium sp. F1.4.3. The sequence continues at coordinate 427,318 of NZ_JBEPRN010000001.1, read as the reverse complement.
AAGTGCTGCGCCAGAACGCTATCATAGGTTCCTGAGCCGGAACAAGATTCTCGCCCGGGGCCGTTGCGAGATGGATCATCGATCGAGCCCCTTCGAGACGAACGCAGACAGCAATGGCCTCCAATCAGCACCCGCCGGAAAAGATGATGTTTCAGCTCACGCTGAGGCGCCGGGGCATCAGCGATCAGGCCGTGCTGCGAACCATGGAAGAGGTGCCGCGGGACCAGTTCGTCGAAGTGACCGATCGCGACGGCGCCTACCGTGACACGGCGCTGCCGATCGCGTGCGGGCAGACCATCAGCCAGCCCTTCGTCGTGGCCTACATGACCGAGCAGCTGCAGCTCCGGAAGCAGCACCGTGTGCTCGAAATCGGCGCCGGCTCCGGCTATCAGGCCGCTGTGCTGTCGCGGCTGGCGCGACAGGTACTGACGGTCGAGCGCTATCGCAAGCTGGCGGATGTTGCCCGCGCCAGGATCGAGAAGCTCGGCTATCACAATGTCGAGGTTATGCTGGGTGACGGCCTCAACTTGCCCCCCAATATCGGTCCGTTCGACCGCATCATCGTCACTGCTGCGATGGAGCAGATTCCCGAGAACCTGATCGAGCGGCTTGAGGTCGGGGGTATCCTGATCGCGCCGGTCGGCCCGCATCAGGGCGTGCAAACGCTGACCCGCCTCAGCCGCAGCGAGACCGGGATCGAGCGCAAGGAACTCGTCGAGGTCCGCTTCGTGCCGGCGCTGCCCGGCGTGGCGCGGGAGCTGTAGAATTCCGGATCGGCTGTGCTGCCAACATCTTATTGGGAGGGTTAAGCCGTTATTTACTCGGCGCGTGTTTACTTAAAAGACCAGTTCTGTTGCGTACGAGTGAGTAACCATGTCTGTTGTCGCCGAGTTGCTTTACTCGCGCCGCGTACCGCAGGTCGCGGTGCTGGCGCTGATCTCCTTCAGCTTCGCAGGGTGCAGCGCCGACATGTCGTCGCGGCTGTCCCAGTCGAATTTCTCCAATCCCTTCGCGTCTGAGCAGACCGGCTCGGTGCAGCAGGCCCCGCCGCCGCAGCGTGAGCTGCCGCAATATGCGCGGCCGCAGACCCAGCCCGGCTATTATCAGTCGCAGCCCCTGCCGCCGCCGGCGGTTGCTGCGCCGCAATCCTATCCCGTTGCGGCGGGCGGGGGTGTCGCCAGTGGAGGACGTGGTCTCGGCTCGTACACGCCGCCGGCCCAGCCGCGCCTTGAAGCGACCGGCACTGTGCCGCCGCGCTCGGTCGCCGCCGCCCAGCCGGCCGGCGGGACCAAGATCATCGTCGGCACCAGCGACACGCTCGACGTACTCGCCAAGCGCTATCACGTCAGCCCGCAGGCGATCATGGCCGCCAACGGCTACAAGGGGCCGCGCACGCTCTCGCCCGGCCAGCAGCTGATCATTCCGCATCCGGGTGCAACGGCTGCTGCACCCGCGCCGGTGATGGCTCCGGTCGCGGCAGCTCCCGTCATGGCGCCCGCGGCGAAGCCGCTTGCGGCCGTTGCCGCGCCGCCGAGCATCCATTTCGTCAATCACGGCGACACGCTCGCCAGCATCGCCCGCAAGAACCATATCTCCGCGGCCGAGCTTGCTCGCGCCAACGGCCTCGCGCCGTCGGCAAAACTCAAGCTCGGCACCAAGCTGACCGTGCCGGGTGCCAAGACCGCTGCAGTCGCTGCGCCGATGGCTCCGGCGCCTGTCGCGGCCGCTCCCGTTGCGGCTGCGCTGCAACCCGTTGCAGCCGCTACCGCACCTGCCACCAAGATGGCCGCTGTCGCCGCGCCGGCGCAGAGCGCCCGCCTGGCTCAGGCCACCGCCAATATCGAAGACAAGGCGGCCGAGGCCCCGGCGAAGGCTGCGGAGGCCACCGGCGCGCTGCCGACCTTCCGCTGGCCGGTGCGCGGCAAGGTGATCACGAGCTACGGCGCCAAGACCAACGGCAAGTCCAATGACGGCATCAATGTTGCGGTGCCCGAAGGTACGCCGGTCAAGGCGGCAGAAGACGGCGTCGTTGCCTATTCCGGCAACGAGCTGAAGGGCTATGGCAATTTGGTCCTGGTTCGGCACTCCAACGGCTACGTCACCGCATATGCCCATGCGAGCGAGCTTTTGGTGAAGCGCGGAGATCCTATCAAGCGCGGCCAGATCATTGCCAAGTCGGGTCAATCCGGGGAGGTGGCGTCGCCGCAGCTTCACTTCGAGATCCGCAAGGGATCGAGCCCGGTTGACCCGCTTCAATTCCTGAACGGGGCGTGAGACACGCCGCTTCGGCAGAGCGCGTTCTCTCTACACACTTGCTGTCATCGTCCGCGGAGGCGGACGATCGAGTATTCCAGAGACAGCAGACGTCAAGCTGAGAAGCTGCCGTATACCGTGGCGTAGTTTAACACGACGCCACATTCGGACCTTCGAGCCTGCTCTTTCTTTTCCAGCAAGCTCCCTGAATCCCAGCCCATTCAAAATTGCTGAGTTCGTGGCCTATGATTTGAGGGTCCGGTGTCGGAGGCCAAATCGCGCTGATCGCTGGGCCGCCAAAGCCGGATGAGATCAGGTTCGGTCTGAGGCTTTTGCGACCGGACAATCAAAATATCAAAAACAACCCCATGCAAAGTAGCCAATGGCTCCCCGGTGCGACGTCCTAATGCACTGAATCCACCTTGGTTTCGACGACGCAGCGGACATGGGAGAGCTTGCCGACGGCCCAGCCCTGTCGTGAGGGACGCGGACAGAATCCTTTGATCTGGATCAACCGGGAAGTGGGGCGTTCGGGCTCCGTGTCAGCGCACGCCCATCGCACACGTGTCCGGAGATCGGCATGAAGCTGGCTAATACGAAATCGTCGCCTGATTACGGACAAGCGCTCCAGCATCCAGCAGGTGAGGGGATGCTGTATGTGCCGGGCGGCACGTTTCGCATGGGTTCGGATCGGCACTATCCGGAAGAAGCGCCCGTTCACCGCGTCACCGTGGATGCGTTCTGGATGGATTGCCATCCAGTGACGAACCGGCAATTCAAGGCGTTCGTCAGGGCTACCGGCCACGTCACCGTTGCCGAGATCACGCCCGATCCAAAGGACTATCCCGGAATGCTCCCGCACATGGTCTACGCGGGCTCCCTGGTGTTCTTGCCGCCCGACCATCCGGTCAGTCTCCGGGACTTCAGCCAGTGGTGGACGTTCGCCAAAGGCGCGGACTGGCGGCATCCCTACGGACCGGGGAGCAAAATCCAAGGGCTGGACGATCATCCCGTCGTGCATGTGGCCTTCAGCGATGCGCTCGCTTACGCAAGATGGGCTGGCAAGGATTTACCGACCGAAGCGGAATGGGAATTTGCGGCGCGCGGAGGACTGAACGGCGCCGAGTTCGCATGGGGAGATGAATTTGCGCCTGACGGCCGTCATATGGCCAACACCTGGCAGGGCGAATTTCCGCGCCAAAACACCGGGGACGACGGATTCGAACGGACATCGCCGGTCACCGCGTTCCCGCCGAACGGTTACGGGCTGCACGATCTGATCGGCAATGTCTGGGAGTGGACGTCGGACTGGTACTCGTCTCGGCATGAGGCCGACGCTGCGAGAGCCTGCTGCATTCCAGAGAATCCGCGCGGCGGCCGCGAGACCGATAGCTACGACCCAAGAACGACCGACGTCAAGATTCCACGCAAGGTCATCAAGGGCGGCTCGCATTTGTGCGCGCCGAATTACTGCCGGCGCTACCGGCCGGCTGCGCGCCATGCGGAGCCGGTCGACACTTCTACAAGTCATCTTGGATTTCGATGCATCCGTCGAGAAGCCTCCGACGCATCATAATGGGAGAGCGACGCTATGTTGAATCGCATATTCGACGACAAGCTTTCGGTCGCAACGCCGCGCAAGACGCAAGGCTGGCTCAAGCGGTCCTGCGCAGCGCTGCTAGGTGCGACGATCATGATACCGGCATCCGGCTTGGTCAGCACGCCGGCGGCTGCCCAGCCGGCGCAAAAGCCCAATATCCTCTTCATTATGGGTGACGACATCGGCATCATGCAGCCGAGCATCTACCATCGCGGTTTGATGGTCGGAGAGACTCCGAACATCGATCGCATCGGAAACGATGGTGCGCTCTTCATGACATATTATGCCGAGCAGAGCTGCACCGCCGGGCGCAACGCCTTCTTCACCGGAATGCATCCGCTTCGCACGGGCATGATACCTCCGCAGTTGCCGGGCAGCCCATCCTGGCTGCGGCCCGGTACCCCCGCCGTTGCCAAGTTCTTGCTCGACCTCGGTTACAACACCGGCGAGTTCGGCAAGAATCACCTCGGTGATAATCCCGAGGCACTACCAACTGCGCATGGTTTCCAGGAATTCTGGGGTTACCTGTATCACCTCGACGCGATGCAGGGGGTGAGCTTCCCTGACATCAACAAGAGCCCGACCGTCCAAGGCATTGCGCCGCCGTGCAAAGCAACCCCGGTCCCGGGCCTCACCGACGTCCCCGGTGCCGTGGATCCTCGAACGGCGACGTGCCTGACGCCGCCGCGGCCGGTGCTTGCGTGCAAATCATCGGACGGCTCGCAGGCAAACCAGACCTGCAAGGACGAAGGTCCCTTGACGCTCGACCGGTCTCGAACCGTGGATGAAGAAATCTCGGCCAAGGTCATCGACTATCTTGATCGCAACGATCCCAAGAAGACCAACAAGCCGTTCTTCGTCTGGTACAACCCGGCGCGCATGCACATCACGACCGTGCTGCCGCCGAAATACGAGGCGATGATCGGCGAGCCGGGCGGCAAGGACTGGGGCCTCAACGAGGCCGGCATGAAGCAGATGGACGACAATATCGGCTATGTCCTCAAGAAACTCGAAGACATGGGCCAGCTCGACAATACCATCGTCGTCTTCACGACAGACAACGGCGCCGAGAACATCACTTTCCCTGACGGCGGCACCACCATTTTCAAGGGCGGCAAGCTGACCACCTGGGAAGGCGGCATGCGTGCCCCGCAGGTCGTTCGTTGGCCGGGCCACATCAAGCCGGGCACTGTCAAGAGCGAGATGATGTCGGCACTCGACTGGCTGCCGACGCTGGTCGACATCGCCGGCGGCCCGAAGGGCGACGCCTTGAAGAAGCAGATCGAGGCTGGAAGCTATCCCGGCATCGTCAAGACGACGCTCGACGGCGTGGATCAGCGCGCCTATCTCGAAGGCACGGATAAATCCGCGCGCGAAGTCTTCTTCTACTACACCGGCGCGCAGCCATCGGCGGTACGCTACAAGAACTGGAAGATGTACTACACGATGGTGCCGGACACCGGGACCGGCGGGTTGTTCGGAGCGCAGAGCTTCCATTGGACGCAGGTCGCCAACATCAAGCGTGACCCATTCGAGCAGACGGTCGGCTCCGATGCCAAATCGTTGCTGGGCTATGCCGGTTCGATCGGCTCGCCGAGCACAGCCTACCTGTACGACTGGAATATCCTGCCCCTCGGCCAACTGCTCTGGGAAAAGGAGCTCTTCTCATACAAGGACTTCCCTCCGATGCAGGCGCCGGAGACCTATAACCTCGACGGCATCCTCGCAGAGATGAAGAAGTCCGGTCATCAGAGCGAGTAACTGAGAGCGCTGCCGACATCCAACATCAGTGGCCGGCCCAAAGGCCGGCCCACTTTTCAGCAAGATATTGCGGGCCGGCTTTACCCGCCTTGTTACTGAGGCTCACGTTGCACGAGCTTGACCGATAAGGACTTCACGATCGAAACGGATCGACAATGAAACAGATCATGCGATGTCCTCGCCTTGACCGACGCGTTCTGCTTTCGTCAATGGCGATGCTTCCGCTCCTCTCTGCCGCTCTGCGCTCCACACCCGCGGTGGCGCAAACGCAAGGCGACCCGTTGCCGTCCTGGAACGAGGGCGTCACAAAAACGTCGATCCTCGATTTCGTCGCGCGCGTCGCGACGCAGAACGGCCCCGATTTCGTTCCGCCCGAGCATCGCATCGCAACTTTCGACAATGACGGCACGCTCTGGATCGAGCAGCCGGTGTACGTACAGCTGGCCTTCGCACTCGACCGCGTGAAGGTCATGGCGCCCCTGCATCCGGAATGGAAGACCAAGCAGCCGTTCGCAGCGGTGCTCGACAACGACTTGAAAGCGCTGGCGGCTTCCGGCGAAAAGGGATTGGTCGAGATCATCGCGGTAACACATGCCGGGATGACGACAGCTGAGTTCGAAAAAATCGTGACCGACTGGCTCGCGACCGCGCGTGATCAACGCTTCAAGCGGCCCTACACGGAGCTGGTCTACCAGCCGATGCTGGAATTGCTCGCCTATCTCCGGGCCAATGGCTTCAAGACCTTCATCGTGTCAGGCGGCGGCATTGAATTCATGCGGCCATGGACCGGGCGGATCTACGGAGTGCCGCCGGACCAGGTCATAGGATCGTCGATCAAGACCCGATTTGAGATGAAGGACGGTGCGCCGACGCTCTTCCGGCTCCCCGACATCAACTTCATCGACGACAAGGCGGGCAAGCCGATCGGTATCAATGAGCACATCGGCCGGCGTCCGATCGCCGCCTTCGGCAACTCCGATGGTGATCTCGAAATGCTGCAATGGGCGACACTAGGCGCCGGTGGCGCGCGGTTTGGCCTGATCGTTCACCATACGGATGCGGAACGTGAATATGCCTACGACCGCGACTCGCATTTCGGGAAGCTCGACGTCGCGCTCGACGCCGCGGCGGTCAACAAGTGGACGGTCGTCGACATGAAGAAGGACTGGAAGAGAGTTTTTCCGTTTGACTAGGGTTGCGACGCGAATGGGGCATGCGGCGTCAAAGCACGCGGACTACGTCGCGGGTTCTCGGCATCGGTCCGCAGTTCGGCTATTTTTTTCGGTCGGCGGCATGCAGGGATATCTGAACATAAAGGGATATGGCGAATTCGATGCGGCGAACCGGCCGTCGGGCTGGAATACCTGGCTGACCTTTGCGATCTCGCCCGCCGCGCCTGATAGTACCGTTGCGCCGACCCGGCAGAGGGTGATGAAGTAAGGGTGAACCGGGACAAATGCGCAAACAGGCAATCGGCTCCAGCGGCACGTAGGGATTTGGGTCCCGACCTCGAACGGGGGAACGGCCTACTGATCGGAGGGCAAAAATGCCGACGAGCAAGAGCATCTGGCTCGGTCCTTTAGCATCGGTCGCCGCGGTCGTGATTGCTAGCGCGCCCACCGCAGCGCAGCAACCCAAGAAGCCCAACATTGTCGTCATGCTCGCGGACAATCTGGGCTATGGCGAGTTGGGCGTCTATGGCGGCGGTATCCTTCGTGGCGCGCCCACCCCACGTATTGACGCGCTCGCCAGCGAGGGTATGCGACTGCTCAACTTCAATGTTGAGGCGCAGTGTACGCCGTCCCGGTCGGCCCTGCTCACGGGGCGCTTTGCGATCCGCTCCGGCACGTACGAAGTTCCGATCGGCGGTATCCCCGACGGATTGACACAATGGGAGATCACGACGGCGGAGCTGTTGTCGGGGCAGGGCTACGCGACCGGGATGTGGGGCAAGTGGCATCTTGGCAGCGCCGAAGACCGGATGCCTACCAATCAGGGGTTCGACGAGTGGTATGGCATCCCGCGCACGTATGACGAGGCGATGTGGCCGTCGCTGGACGAGACAAAGAGCATGTGGCCGTCGGTCGGAAACAGCCAAGGCTGGGATGCGAAAGTCGTTCACCCCCAACATATCTATGAAGCACGCAAGGGCGATAAGCCGCGACAGGTCGCTGTGCTGGATGTGGATCGCCGCCGCACCATGGACGCGGAAATCACCGGCCGCGCCGTGGAGTTCATCAAGCGCAACGCGAGCTCAGGCAGGCCATTCTATGCCTACATTCCGTTCGCGCAGGTTCACATGCCGACGCTTCCAAATCTTGAATTCGCGGGCAGAACCGGCAACGGCGATTGGGCCGATTGCCTGGCCGAAATGGACTACCGCACCGGGCAAATCCTCGATGCCATCAAGCAAGCAGGCATCGAAAACGACACGCTCGTGATATTCGCCAGCGACAATGGCCCGGAGGCGACCAACCCCTGGGAGGGTGACAGCGGACCTTGGCGTGGAACATACTTCACGGCGATGGAGGGCTCACTGCGGGCCCCGTTCATCATTCGCTGGCCCGGCAAGGTGCCGGCGGGCCGCATCAGCAACGAGATCGTTCACATCGTCGACCTCTTCACGACCCTTGCGCGGGTCGGGGGCGCAGAGATCCCCAAGGATCGCGCGATCGACGGCGTGGATCAGCTGGATTTCTTTTTGGGCAAGCAGGAGGCGTCCAATCGCGAAGGGTTCCCAGCCTACGTGGCCGACCGCCTGTCAGCCGTCAAATGGCGAAACTGGAAAGTCCATTTGATCTGGCAGGAAAGCATGTACGCCACGCCGCAGAAATTGCCCTTGCCGAGAATCATAAATCTACTGACCGACCGGAAGGAGGAGCGCGATGTTGCCGCGCAAAACTCCTGGGTCGCCGATCCCGCAGTGAAAATCATCGGAGAACTGGAAGCGAGCTTCAAGAAGTACCCGCCGATCAAGCTTGGCACCCCAGATCCCTACGCGCCGCCACAAGCGCGCTGAGTCCCGCCTTCGGGAAAAGACAGGCGCAAGCGGATTGCGATCCGGCCGCTATTTCGCCGTCAGCTTCACGCCGAGCCGTCCCGCAAGCTCCTGCACGAACTGCCAGGCGACGCGGCCCGAGCGCGAACCGCGGGTCGTCGACCATTCCAGCGCCTCGCGCTCCAGCGCCTCGTCGTCGACCTTGACGCCGAAATGGCTGCAATAGCCGCGCACCATGGCGAGATATTCGTCCTGGCTACAGCGGTGGAAGCCGAGCCAGAGGCCGAATCGGTCCGATAGCGAGACCTTTTCCTCAACCGCTTCGCCGGGATTGATCGCGGTCGAGCGCTCGTTCTCGATCATCTCGCGTGCGAGCAGATGGCGGCGGTTGGAGGTGGCGTAGAGAATGACGTTCTCGGGCCGTCCTTCGATGCCGCCCTCGAGCACGGCCTTGAGCGATTTGTATGAGGCATCGTTGCCGTCGAAGGAGAGATCGTCGCAGAACACGATGAAGCGGAACGAGGAGGCGCGCAATTGGTCCATCAGCGCGGGCAGGCTTTCGATATCTTCGCGATGGATCTCGATCAGCTTCAGCCTGTCGGCCGGCTTGCGGTCTGCATTGATGCTGGCGTGAGCCGCCTTCACGAGCGACGACTTGCCCATGCCGCGCGCGCCCCAGAGCAGCGCGTTGTTGGCGGGCAGGCCGCCTGCGAAGCGCTCGGTGTTCTCCATCAGGATGTCGCGCATCCGGTCGACGCCCTTCAAAAGGAACAGCTCGACGCGGCTGACCCTTGGCACCGCGGAGAGGCGGCCGTCCGGGTGCCAGACGAAGGCATCCGCCCGCGCAAACGACTCGGGCGTTGCGGCCGGCTTGCCCTGAGCCGAAAGGTGCGCCGCGATGGTCTCCAGCGCACGGATGACGCGCTCCTGGGAGAGGTCGACGGGGGCTGCCGTGGGGGTTGCCTTGGGGCGTTTTGCCGCGACGCGGGCGGGCTTTCTGGCAGGGGTGCGGGGGCCTTTGCCGGCCGGGCTTTTGCTTGGTTTTCTGGGCATGTCCGAAGTTCCTGAGAATGCAGCCTTATCGGGCCTGCGCGCCCGCCGCAAGGTGGCCAAATCGACGGTCTGGCAGCGTTGCAATTGGGGCGGCGGCCGCTATAGTCCGCGCGAATTTGACCGAGCCGGTCGCCCCAAGGGCCTGACCGGCTTCCCCCGTTTCCACGAGGATCGTCCGAATGCTGATTACCCCTGCGTATGCCCAGGCTGCGGGCGCCGGCGACACCAACAGCATGTTGATGTCGCTGCTGCCGTTCGCCCTGATCTTCGTGATCATGTACTTCCTGATTCTGCGCCCGCAGCAGAAGAAGGTGAAGGATCATGCCGAGCTCGTGAAGAACATCCGCCGCGGCGACACCGTCGTCACCTCGGGCGGCCTCGTGGGCAAGGTCACCAAGGTGGTCGATGACGACCAGATCGAGTTCGAGATCTCCGATGGCGTGCGGGTGCGCCAGATGCGTTCGATGATTTCCGGTGTACGCGCCAAGGGCGAGCCGGCCAAAGAAAGCGCCAAGGAAAGCGCCAAGGACGACACCGCGGCCAAGTGAGCGCTCGCGCGAGTCTCTTAAAGTCTCCTGATCTGACAGGTCCAGTCGATGTTGTATTTCACGCGGTGGAGAGCGCTCGGGATTATCCTGACGGCGCTGATCGTGTGCCTCTGCGCGGTCCCGAACTTCTTCCCTGAGGCGCAGGTCAAGACCTGGCCTGCCTGGGCGCAGCGCCGGCTCGTGCTCGGCCTCGACCTCCAGGGCGGCTCCTATCTGTTGCTCGAGGTTGATTCCAACTATGTGAAGAAGGAAAAGCTCGACCAGGTCCGCGACGATGTCCGCCGCGCGCTGCGCGAGGCCAAGATCGGCTATACCGGCCTTGTGACGCGCGGCGACACCGTCGAGGTCCGGGTCAAGGACACCGATCTCCAGCCGGCGCTCACCAAGCTGCGTGACCTCGCGCAGCCGATCGGCGGCCTGCTCGGGTCGGGCAGCCAGCGCGACCTCGACGTGACCGACGCCGGTGGCGGTTTGATCCGCCTGGCGTTGTCGCAGCCGGCCATGATCGAGCGCATGCGCCGCACCATCGAGCAGTCGATCCAGATCGTCGAGCGCCGCGTCAACGAGCTCGGCACCGTCGAGCCGGTGATCCAGCGCCAAGGCACCGACCGCATCCTGGTGCAGGTCCCGGGCCTTCAGGATCCGACGCATCTGAAAGAGCTGCTCGGCAAGACCGCGAAGATGGAATTCCGGATGGTCGACACGTCTGTGCCGCCGGACCAGGCGCAGCGGGGCGGACTGCCGCCGGAATCCGAGCTGCTGATGAGCACGAGCTCGCCGAAGGTGCCTTACGTCGTCAAGAAGCAGGTGCTGGTCTCGGGCGGCGAGCTCACCGACGCGCAGACCGGATTTGACCAGCGCACCAACGAGCCGATCGTCAGCTTCCGCTTCAACTCGACCGGCGCACGCAAGTTCGCGCAGGCGACACAGGAAAACGTGGGTCTGCCGTTCGCTATCGTGCTCGACAACGAGGTGATCTCGGCACCGGTGATCCGCGAGCCCATTACGGGCGGGCAGGGGCAGATCTCCGGCAATTTCACGGTCCAGTCCGCCAACGATCTGGCCGTGCTGCTGCGCGCCGGCGCGCTGCCGGCGCCGCTTACGGTTGTCGAAGAGCGCACCGTCGGTCCGGGCCTCGGCCAGGACTCGATCGAGAAGGGCGAACTCGCGGCCTATGTCGGCTCGATCCTGGTCATCGTGTTCATGCTGCTGACCTACCGGCTGTTTGGCGTGTTCGCCAATATCGCGGTGGCGATCAACGTCGCCATGATCTTCGGCCTGTTGTCGCTGCTCAACGCCACGCTGACGCTGCCCGGCATCGCCGGCATCGTGCTCACCGTCGGCATCGCGGTCGACTCCAACGTGCTGATCTACGAGCGCATCCGCGAGGAATTGCGGGGCGGCCGCAATGCGATCTCGGCGATCGACGCCGGCTTCAAGCGGGCGCTCGCGACCATCCTCGATTCCAACATCACGACCTTCATTGCCGCTGCGGTGCTGTTCTACATCGGCACCGGCCCGGTGCGCGGCTTCGCCGTGACACTCGGCATCGGCATCATCACCACGGTGTTCACCGCCTTCACACTGACCCGGCTGATCGTGGCCGGGTGGGTGCGGTGGAAGCGGCCGCAGAGCGTGCCGATCTAGGAGCCTGACCGTGACTCACTTCGTTCTCATCGGGCTTGGCATCCTCATTGTCGTCCTCACCGTGGTCTCGGTGTTCGGCCTGCTGCCGTCGCTGCGCATCGTCCCTGACGATACGCATTTCGACTTCACGCGCTTCCGCCGCATCAGCTTCCCGATCTCGGCGGCGCTGTCGATCGTCGCGATCACGCTGTTCTTTACCCACGGCCTGAATTTCGGCATCGACTTCCGTGGCGGCACGCTGCTCGAGGTGCAGGCCAAGTCCGGCACCGCCGACATCGGCGCGATGCGCACGACGCTCGATGCACTGCATCTTGGCGAAGTCCAGTTGCAGTACATCGGCGGCCCGAGGGACGTCCTGATCCGCGTCGCGGAGCAGCCGGGCGGCGACGCCGCCCAGCAGGAGGCGGTGCAGAAGGTTCGTGGCGCGCTCGGCGATGCCGTCGAATACCGCCGCGTCGAGGTGGTCGGCCCACGCGTCTCCGGCGAATTGCTGGCCTACGGCATGCTCGGCCTGATGCTCGCGATCGTCTCGATCCTGATCTACCTCTGGTTCCGGTTCGAGTGGCAGTTCGCACTCGGCGCCATGATCGCCAACGTGCATGATATCGTGCTGACCATCGGCTTCATGTCGATCAGCCAGGTCGATTTCGACCTGACCAGCATCGCAGCACTTCTGACCATTCTCGGCTACTCGCTCAACGACACCGTCGTCATCTACGACCGTATTCGTGAAATGCTACGGCGCTACAAGAAGATGCCGATGCCGCAGCTTCTCAACGAGTCAATCAACTCGACGCTGTCGCGTTCGATCATCACCCACTTCACCGTGACATTGGCGCTGCTGGCGCTGCTCCTGTTCGGCGGTCACGCCATCCACAGCTTCACGGCGGTGATGATGTTCGGCGTGGTGCTGGTCGGCACCTATACCTCGATCTTCATCGCGGCGCCGATCCTGATCTATCTCGGCGTCGGCGAGCATCGTGAAGATGCGGTCGAGAAGGCTACGCCGGCGAAGAAAAACAAGGCATGATCCGAACCGCAGGCCCTCGCAGGAGTTTGCGAGGGCAGTAAGCCCATTCGGACGAAGCTCATGGCCGGCGATCCCAACGCACCGCATTTCCCGCGCTCGGCGCCGATCGAGGCCTATGGCAAGGGCGGCTTTGCCTTTGCCGGCATGTCGCATCGCGGCTCGCTGCTCTGCCTGCCCGATGCGATCTGGGCCTGGGACGTGACCGATCCTGCCAGGATCGACCGTTATTCGCTCGAGCGGGTCTTCGCGGCTGCCAACAGCATCGACACGCTTCTGATCGGCACCGGAACCGGGGTGTGGCTGCCGCCGCCGGAGCTGCGGCAGGCCCTGAAAGCAGTGAGGGTGGTGCTGGACACGATGCAGACCGGCCCCGCCGTGCGCACCTACAACATCATGATCGGCGAACGCCGCCGCGTTGCGGCCGCGCTGATCGCCGTGCCATGACCAACGCCGCACCTTCTGCCGATAGCGCTGCCTTCTGCGCCGACCTCGTACGCAGCCATGATTTTCCGCGCTATGTCGCCACCTTGTTCGTGCCCGCGGCCGAGCGCCGCGCGCTGCTTGCGCTTTACGCCTTCAATGTCGAGATCGTCCGCGTCCGCGATCAGGTCAGCCAGCCCTTGCCCGGCGAAATCCGCCTGCAATGGTGGACGGACATGCTCTCGGGTCATGCCCATGGCAGCGCCGAGGGCAATCCGGTGGCTGCGGAGCTGTTGCGCGCGATTCGGGATTTCGACCTGCCAGTCGAGCCATTGTCGCAACTCGTCGACGAGCACCAGTTCGATCTCTACAACGATCCGATGCCGACCATGACGGCGCTCGAAGGCTATCTGGCTGCGACCTGTTCGGCGTTGTTCACACTGGCAGCCCGGATCATGGCGCCGCCTTCGGAGGCCGTCGAGCATCTCGTGCGGCATGCCGGGCTGGCGCAAGGCATCGTGCAAATCATCGCCAACCTGCCGCGCGACGCCGCGCACCGGCAGTTGTTCCTGCCGCAGCAGCTTCTGGCCAGCCACGGTTGCCGCATGGAGGATGTGTTCGCCGGCAAGGAGACGCCCAATCTGCGCACGGCGCTGGACCAACTGATGAACGAGGCGCAGCAGCACCTGGCAACGGCCGTGTCGCTGCTTGCGGGGGTACCGTCGTCTGCGCGGCCTGCGTTTCTGCCTTTGAGCCAGGCGCGGGCCGATCTCAAGCGCCTGTCGCGGCCGGAGCGCAATCCCTTCGCGCCGCAGGCAGTGTCGCGCCTGCGCACGCTGTGGACGCTGTGGCGGGCTTCACGGTCTCGGGAATTTACCAAATAGCGGTTGGCTTATCGCCCGGGCCGGCCAAATGCTCTATGCTGTCCTATGGCTGACTTGTCCCGAACCGTATCCTCCGATCTGAGTGGCTTTCCGGTCGCGCCGGCCGACATTCATGCGGCTGCTGATACGATCCGGGACGCCGTCGTCGAGACGCCCTGTAGCTACAGCCGGACGCTGAGCAACATCTGCGGCTGCGAGATCTGGCTTAAGTTCGAGAACCTCCAGTTCACCTCCTCGTTCAAGGAGCGCGGCGCGCTGAACCGGCTCACGGCGCTGACGCCGGAGGAACGTGCGCGCGGCGTGGTCGCGATGTCGGCGGGTAACCACGCCCAGGGCGTTGCCTATCACGCCAAGCGGCTCGGCGTTCCCGCCACTATCGTCATGCCCGTGGGTACGCCGATGGTGAAGGTCGAGAACACCAGGCATCACGGTGCCGAGGTGGTCGTCACCGGCGCGACGCTGGAGGAGGCGGCCGCGTTCGCGCGAAGCCACGGCGAGGCGCGCGGCATGATCTTCGTCCACCCTTACGACGATCCGCTGGTCATCGCGGGACAGGGCACGGTTGGGCTGGAAATGCTCAAAGCCGTGCCGGAGTTCGATACGCTGGTCGTCCCGATCGGCGGCGGCGGCCTGATCAGCGGCATTGCCATCGCCGCAAAGTCGTTGAAGCCATCGCTGCGGATCCTGGGCGTCGAGGCCTGGCTCTATCCCTCCATGTACAACGCCATCCATGGCGGCACGCTGCCCGCGCGCGGCGATACGTTGGCCGAGGGCATTGCCGTGAAATCGCCCGGCAAGATCACCACCGAAATCGTCCGCCGACTCGTCGACGATATCGCGCTCGTGAACGAAGCCGAGCTTGAGCGGGCGGTCGCAACCCTGATCTCGATCGAGAAGACGGTCGTCGAGGGCGCCGGCGCCGCCGGCCTCGCCGCGATCATGTCCGATCCCTCGCGCTTCGCCGGCAAGAAGGTCGGATTGGTGCTGAGTGGCGGCAACATCGACACCAGGCTGATTGCCTCGGTGCTGACGCGTGAGCTCGCGCGCGAGGGACGGCTGACCCAGCTTTCGCTCGATATTCCGGATCGGCCGGGCCAATTGGCCGCTGTCGCAGCGCTGCTGGCCGAGGCCGGTGCCAACATCATCGAAGTCTCGCACCAGCGGACCTTCTCCGACCTGCCAGCCAAGGCGACGCTGCTGCAACTCGTCATCGAAACCCGCGACAGCGCTCATCTCGACGAGGTCATGGCGAGGCTCAGCGCATCCGGACTGAGCGCGCGCTGCACTTGAGCGGCGCTATGGCGGCGCCGAACCTGCGAGGTGGCCGATCAACCGATCGATCTCGGCCTCGGTGTTGTAGTAGTGCGGGGATGCGCGCACGACCACTGGCAGCGAGCGCACTTCGGCGTCGATGCGGGTGCTCGATGGATCCGATGCGCCGATCGTGATGCCAGCCGCGGCGGCGCTGCTGACGATGGCTTCTGCTTCGTATCCCTTCATCGTGAAGCTGACGATGGCACCAGGCGCGCGTCCGAGGTCGCGAATTGTGACGCCACGAATGGATGCGATGCCGCTGCGAAGACGGTCCGCAAGCATGCGGCAGCGCTGTTCGATCGGGTCTATTCCAATATCGAGGGCGTAATCGATGGCAGCGCCGAGTCCAAGCCGGGCTACGTAGTTGTTCTCCCAGGTCTCGAAGCGGCGCGCATCGTCGCGGAGCCGGTATTCATCCCGCGAGACCCAGGGTGCTGCGAAGTGATCGATCATCGGCGGTTCGAGTCGTCGTAATATGTCCCGGCGGACGTAGAGAAAGCCTGTACCCCTTGGGCCACGCAGGAATTTGCGGCCGGTTGCCGACAACATGTCACATCCGATCGCTTCGACATCGACCTCCATCTGGCCGACCGCCTGGCAGGCGTCCAGCAGATAGGGAATGCTCCGCGCTCGCGCGATCTTGCCGACGGCCGCCGCTGGATTGACGAGACCGCCATTGGTCGGGACCCAGGTGATCGCGATCAGTTTGACGCGCTCATCGATCATGCGCTTGAGCGCGTGGATGTCGAGTTCACCGCTGGCATCGCTCGGCACGATGTCAATCGTCGCGCCTGTCCGCTTGGCGACCTGGAGAAACGCGACATAGTTGGCCGCGTATTCCGCTTCGGCGGTCAGGATCCGGTCGCCGGCGCGAAACCGAAGCGCGTAGAACGCCATCTGCCAGGCAACCGTCGCGTTCTCCATGAGGGCGATTTCATCCGGCGTGGCATTCAACAGCCGAGCCACCGAGCCATAGACAGATTCAAGCCGATCGGACTCCCGGTCGGCCGCGGCGTAACCCCCGATCTCGCTCTCAAGATCGATATGTCGCTTCATCGTCTCGACGACGGGCGCAGGCATGAGAGCGGCTCCCGCATTGTGGAGATACGCGAGCCGGGAGGCGGCCGGTGTGTCGGCACGTATTCGGTCGATGTCGATCAAGTGCGCCTCCACCTCTCGCGGCCCTCCTGCATGAATTAGACGCGTCCAGGAACGTGAGCAAGATGGCGAGCAGCGGGGAACGATGCCTGGCGCCGTCTCAGATGCAGAGGCCGAGCAGCTTGATGTGGCAGTTGCTGGATTTGGGCTTGCTTGCAGGAGCGGTCTCGCGTTTCACGGCAACCAGCGGCTCCTTGTCCTTCTTGCCTTTGCCCGGCTTCGGCTCGTAGTCGCCTGCGATCTCCATCGCCCAGTAGGTCCGCTTGCCGCTGGCATTTTTGGCGCTCGCAATGCCGACGCGGGAGGCGTTGTGCAGCAGCAGGTTCTTGCGGTGCCCGGAGGAATCGATCCACTGGCCGAGTGTTTTCTCGAAGTTGTCGTAACCGTAGGCGATGTTCTCGGCAGCGCGGCCCGCGCCGGCCGGCGTGATACGCCGGTTGAACGGGCCGAGAGTCTCGTGGCTGAGGTCATCCTTCGCCGCCATCGCACGGGCCTGGTCCATGGCAATGCGGTCGAGGGTGGCATCGCGCACCACGCGGACCTCACCGTGCTTGAGGCGGAAGCTGGAGATCATTTCGGCCGGCGACTCGCCGGCCATTGCGGGCGCCGCCAGCAGCAGAAGGCCGGCCACGATTCCGCCAACCGTACGACGTGTCATCGTCCCCCAGAGGTTCATCGCTCACCAAGCCGGCGCGCTACCCGGCCGCTTCTCCATCGGCAATGTGGACGCTTCAAGGCGCGGCCTGCGACGCTAGCCCGTCGGCAGGTCCGCCTCGAAGTTGAAGCGGTCGCGCAGGTTTTTGCGCTGCTCCAAAATGTCCTTCAGGAAGGCGCGATCCTGGTCGTTCTTCATCATCGGCTCGATCAGGTCGAGTTGGTTCATCGCGACCAGTTGCAGGATCTCGGTGCGCGGCTTGCCGCCGGTATCGCGCGGCAGCGCGTGCACGACCTGGATGTGTTCCGGCGGCTTTGGGCCCTTGGCGGCCGAGAGCTCGTTGCGGAGCTGACCTTCGAGCGCGGCCTGATCCGCTTCGACGAAGGCATAGAGCCCGACGCCCGAACGGCGGTCGGCAAAGGCGACGATGGCGGTGTCGCGTACGGCCGGATTCTTGCGGATCAGCTCGGCCAGCACCGGCGCATCATTGACCAGACGGCGGCCGCCGCCCTCGCGGTCGGTGAAGTTGAACAGGCCGCGCGTGATCGCCCGATAGACCTTCTTCCCGGTGGCGAGCCACAGGCTCGCTGCGAACGATTTCTTTGCGAGGATCTTTCGCTCCCGTGGCGTCAACGCCTCCGGCGCATAGGAACGCTTGTGCTTGAGCAAATGCCGGAGGTCTTCATAGGCCAAGATGCGATAGAGCCGGCCGCGGCGGCTAAAGCAGGCCGCGAGCTGGAAGTCGGTCACATAGGCGCGGCCGTCGCGGCCGACCAGCCAGTTCTGCTCCTTGGCAAGGTCGTTGTGGCAGATGCCGGCGCGGCGCAGCCGGCGCAACGCCGCCTTGGCCGAGCGGAAATAGGCGAGGTCGCCGTGCGGCTTGGCCAGATGCAGCGCGACGCCGTCGACGAAGCCGCGGACCAAGGCGCGGCGGCCGGCCCACAGCAGTTCGGGGCCGACGTTCAGGCCCTTTGCCAGCGCCAGCGCATGCTTTTCGCGCGCGAACAGGTGGCGCGCGAGCAGGAACGACCACCACGGCACCTCGTCGAGCCGGCGCAGCACGGCGTCAACTTCGCCGCTGTCGCCACGGAAGCGTCCGCGCTCGACGGTCGAGAACACGTCGCGCTTGAGCAACACGCCCTCGGTCCAGCGCGCCAAGAGCACCGCGGCGTCGTCTTTCGGGAGATTCATCTAAAACTCACGCCGCAACGGCAATGCGCAGGTGATCGGCGATCCAGCGATCGAGATCGGCGAGCGCCAAAGCGCTCATCGCCTGCTTCTTGGCCACCGTCTTCTCGTTGCCGCGCAGGCGCGTGCCGTCGGGCTTCTTTGTAGGCGCGCTGGCAAGCGGCGGGAACAGGCCGAAATTGATGTTCATCGGCTGGAACGATCGCGTGCCGGGCTCGGTGGTCTCGATATGGCCGCCGGTGATGTGGCCGAGCAGCGATCCGAGCGCTGTCGTCCCCGGCGGGCTCGCAAGCGTTTCGCCACGTGCGTCGGCTGCCGCATAAAGGCCGGTGATCAGGCCGACGCTGGCGGATTCCACATAGCCCTCGCAGCCCGTCATCTGGCCGGCGAAGCGCAGCCGCGGCTGCGCGCGCAGGCGCAACTGGCCGTCGAGCAGCTTTGGCGAGTTGAGGAAGGTGTTGCGATGCAGCCCGCCGAGGCGGGCGAACTCGGCCTTCTCCAGTCCGGGAATGGTGCGGAAGATGCGCTGCTGCTCGCCGTATTTCAGCTTCGTCTGGAAGCCGACGATGTTGTAGAGCGTGCCGAGCTTGTTGTCCTGCCGCAGCTGCACGATCGCGTAGGCCTTCGTCGTGGGATCGTGCGGATTGGTGAGGCCGACCGGCTTCATCGGACCGTGGCGCAAGGTCTCGGGGCCGCGCTCCGCCATCACCTCGATCGGCAGGCAGCCGTCGAAATAGGGCGTATTGGTCTCCCACTCCTTGAACTCGGTCTTCTCGCCGGCGATCAGCGCAGCAACGAAGCCGTCATACTGCTCCTTGGTCATCGGACAGTTGATGTAGTCGGCACCGGTGCCGCCGGGGCCGACCTTGTCGTAGCGCGACTGGAACCAGGCCACCGACATGTCGATGGACTCGCGATGCACGATCGGCGCGATCGCGTCGAAGAAGGCAAGCGCGTTCTCGTCGGTCAGTTCACGGATGGCGTCGGCCAAAGGTGCGGAGGTGAGGGGACCGGTCGCAACGATGACGTTGCTCCAGTCGGCCGGCGGCAGGCCTGCGACCTCGCCGCGTGCGATCTCGATCAGGGGGTGGTCGTTGAGCGCCTTGGTGACGGCGGCGGAAAAGCCGTCACGATCGACCGCCAGGGCGCCGCCGGCGGGCACCTGATTGGCATCGGCCGCGCGCATGATCAGCGAGCCGAGGCGGCGCATCTCCGCGTGGAGCAGGCCGACAGCGTTGTTGGCGGCGTCGTCCGATCGGAACGAATTGGAGCAGACGAGCTCGGCGAGCCCGTCGGTGCGGTGCGCCTCTGTCATGCGGTCAGGCCGCATCTCGTGCAGCACCACAGGCACGCCGGATTTGGCCACCTGCCAAGCGGCTTCCGAGCCGGCAAGGCCTGCGCCGATGACGTGCACGATGTTGGATTGGGGTCCTGTCATGGGGCGGACAGGTAGCGCTTTTCGACGGCCAGTGGAAACGCCGAGATCGAGTTTTCTGCCTTTCGAATACGACAACGCCCGCACGAGGCGGGCGCTATCGGTTCGTCCGGCGAGGGCTGAACGATATCAGCCCTGATATTGACCGGCGGCAACGCGCGGGATGTCCGAGCGATCGAGGCCAATATCGGCCAGTTCGCGATCGCTGAGCTGGGACAGCTCGGCGACATTGCGCTGATAGTCCCGGAAAGCCTGGATCATGCGGATGAGCGAGAGCAGCATTGGTAGTCTCCTGTAGTTCGATTCAGCCCTTGCCCGGGCGTCATCGTTGAAATGAATATAGAAGGGGGTGTTGCAGTGCGGAAGTTCCGATGTTGCGATGCAGCTAAGCGAACAGCGCATAGCGCAGGTAAGGGACGATTAACCTGTTGGCAGTCCCGCCCAACAGCTAGGCGAAACCGGTCGTAAGACACGGTAAATGCCCGTGAAATCACGGATTTATGGCTGGATAAACGGTTCCGATCATTCCGGAAATAGGCTGCGTTCCGGTCTCCTGCAAGGCGCCACGTTAGCTTGTAGGCCCAAGTCCGACATGCGCGAGTCGCATGAATCGAAATCTATAAGGATGAATTTATGTTCATAATTTTGTTGCGAAAAAACGCTCGATCCAAATGGGACAGGCCCTAGATTCGTTCGATTGGCGAGCCTCAGCACCTCTTTGGAAGGTCGCAGCGAAGGCGGACATCACTTCAGCGACCGCCACGCGCCAATGGTGCGCTGCACACACGCTGAACGTGCAGGGCCTGATTACAAAGTTGTAATGAAAATCAGAAATTTCGCATGCGGCTCTGCGCCGCGCGCAACATCACGCAATTCTCGCGGGGAATTTATTGCGGCAAGTTGCCGCGTCAGCAGCAGAGTCATTTTGCAGATTCCGGCAATGTCGCAGGGTCTGTCCAAGAACAAGAGAAGGAAAGTAACATCATGACGAAGTTACTCGGGGTTATCGCAATTGCTGCCGTCGCATTCGCCGTCGCGCCGGCCCAGGCCGCCAAGCACGCCATGGGCGGCTGCAGCTCGGCCAATCTGGAGCACACGGAGACCGCGATCGAAAACATGGCGGATGGCGACAGCAAGTTCGCGGCCGAGAAAGAAATCACGGCTGCGCAGGACGCGCTGCTCAACGGCAAAATGGGTGCGTGCGGCATGCACCTGAACAAGGCGATGCACGCCACCATGGGTAAGTAAACGCACCAAGAGAGGGCCGGTCGCCCAGCGATCGGCCCTACGCGTTTTGATTCAGGGCTTGCCTTAAGGCGCGCGCGCGAGCTGTGTGGCGAAATAGGCGACGGTCTTGGCGTAGACCTCGCTCTTGTTCCACTGCTGGAGCACCGCGAAGTTCGGACTACCCGGCTGCCAATCCTTACCCTTCTGCCAGCCATAGCCGGCGAGGTAATTGGCGGTGGAGGCGAGCACGTCGGGTGCGTTGTGCAAGAGGTCGCGCTTGCCATTGCCGTCGAAATCGACGGCGTATTTCATCCAGGACGAGGGCATGAATTGGGTCTGGCCGATCTCGCCGGCCCAGGCGCCGCGCATGTCGCCCGGTGCAAGGTCGCCGCGCTGGACGATGCGCAATGCATCCATCAGCTCGCCGCGAAACTGCTCGGCGCGCCGGCAGTCATAGGCGAGCGTCGCGAGCGAGCGGATCGTCGCGAATTTGCCGGTGTTGACGCCGAAATCGGTCTCAAGACCCCAGATCGCGACCAGGACCTCGCCCTGCACGCCATAGGTCTGCTCGATGCGCGACAGCACCGAGCCGTATTGCTTCATCATGTTGGAGCCGCGCTGCATGCGGGCCGGCACCATGCGGCCGGAGAACTCTTCAAAAGTCTGGGTGAAAACCTTTTGCGAGTGGTCGCGGTTGAGCACGCTCTGATCGAGCGTGACGCCGGCGAGCCCTGAGGCGATGGCCTGTTGTGAGATTCCTTTGGCCACGGCTTCAGTTTTGAAGTCGGCGAGCCACGCATCAAAGTTGCCCGAACCACAGGCAACGGCCGCGAGCGTGGGCTCGGCGGAGAGGATTGACGCGGTGAGGGTGAGGGCTGCGAGAGCGAGACGAGAAATCGTCGGGGTCATTCGACTAAATTGATTCCGTGAAGTGGCATGACCGGCGGCCGCAATCTCGATTGTAACCGCGGCCAAAGCAAGGCGTATGACGTTGCCCGATCCCGCCCGAGGTCCAGGCAGGATCGGATGTCACAAGATCGTTAAGCGTCCGTCCTATTCCGCCACGGGAACAGATTAGCGGGAAAGTCGGCAGCCGGCTTGCGCTGACGATGCGGCGGAGGCGGCACCGGCCGAGCGCCGGGATCGGACACGATCACCTTGCGATAGAGATGCCAGGTGGCGTGGCCGAGCAGGGGGATGACGACAGCGAGGCCGAGGAACGCGGGGATGGTGCCGAGCGCCAGCAGCACCGCCACGATCAGGCCCCAGGCCGCCATCGGCACCGGGTTCTTGGCGACGACGCGGAGCGAGGTGACCATGGCCTCGAACGCACCGGCATGACGGTCGAGCATCAACGGGAACGACACGGCGCTGATGCAGAGCGCAGCGAGCGCGAACAGGAAGCCCGTGCCGCAGCCGATCACGATCAGCCACCAGCCCTGCGACGTCGTCAGCACGCGCGTCACGAAATCCGAGATCCCGCTTACGCCCTCATAGCCGAACGCGGCGACATAGATCGCCTGCGCCGTCGCAACCCAGGTCACGAACAATGCGAGCAGCAGCGTGCCGAGGCCGAGCATGGCGCCGAAGGAGGGCGAGCGCAGCACCTCCATGGCATCCCAGGCACTGGCTTCTTCATAGCGTTCACGCCGGCTCGAGAGCTCATAGAGGCCAAGTGCTGCGAACGGGCCGATCAGGGCAAAGCCCGCGGCCAGCGGAAACAGCAATGGAATCACCGAATAGCCCATTGCGACGCGCGCGAGCACGAGGCCGAGCACCGGATAGATCACGCAGAGGACGATGGCGTGGCTTGGAACCGCCTTGAAATCTTCCCAGCCGCGCTTGAGCACGTCGTGCAGGTCCGACAACTGGATGGTTCGGATGGTTGGTCCCGCCGCGTCAGCGGGCGGGGCCATTGTGGGGACATTGCCCTGGTAGAGTGTGGCCATGGTCGCTAGCTCCCTTGCCATGCAGCCGAATCCGGCGCCGGCAAACGGCGCAAGCGGCCGCTTTTCTTGGATGATCGCGATCCCGACCAGACGCGAATTCCGGATGGCATCGCGAGCTGAACAAAAAGCGTACTCCCAATTCCGAGTCCTGTCCCTCACGCTTGGGTGAGATTCAATGCCGCGGTGCAACCTCGATGATGTCATTCGGCCGTCATTTCGCCGCAGATAAGCTCATGCTGCTTGTTGGTTCGCTGAACACCGCGGGCGCAATGCAGAGACTTCGTCTATAAGTGACACTCAAGGCCCTTCCAACGGAACCTTTTCGGGGAGCAGACATGAGCATTTTCGGGAAAATCATGGGCGCGATCTTCGGCAGCCATCCGGCCTCCGCCGCGCCCGCTGGCAGCGCACCTTCGGGCGGCGCGCCGACAACGTCAGCGCCGTCCTCCGCGCCCGGCGCAGCACCGTCCGCCGCGCCGGTCGTGGACGTTGCGGCCATCGTCGACAAATTGGTGGCTGCCCAGAAAGAGAAGCTGGAATGGCGCACCTCGATCGTCGATCTCATGAAGGCGCTCGACATCGATTCCAGCCTCGCCGCGCGCAAGGACCTAGCCAAGGAGCTCGGCTACTCCGGCGACATGAACGACTCGGCCAGCATGAACGTCTGGCTGCACAAGCAGGTGATGTCCAAGCTCGCCGCCAATGGCGGCAAGCTGCCGCCGGAGATCAAGCACTGAAGCTCACCGATGGCGAGAAGGTCCGCCGCCGCAAGAGCGGCGGACCTTGTGTGTTTATTTCGGTCTCAAGGCCCTGCGATGATCAGGATGACGGGTGAAGGCTGACTGCCGTGACCGATCGGACCGTCCAGAAATCGTCTGAAAGGGATGTGGTCGTCAGATATTGATACGGCATGTAGTAATAGCCTTGGTCGCCCTTCGCCGGTCCCCATGAATTGCGAATGATAAAGCGTTGATTGATGTCGTTGTATCCGACGGCCGACACCGCGTGCCCACCCACCGTCTTTTCATTCCCCGGCATCGGCACCATCCCGTTGGTGTCTCCCTGAAAGAACGAGGGATAGACGACGAAGCCGAACACGAACGGGAATCCCGCTGCGAGGCAGCTTTTCAGCTCATCGATGTTGGCGTTGTTCAAACGGAAGTAGCTGATCGATTTGTATTTCGTCGCGCTGGTGTAGCAGGACTTCGGCGGTCGATCGGCGAATTTGGAGACGGCGTAAGGCCAATCCGGTTCCTTGCAGACGCCCTTCGTCGCGATTGATTTGATGCCGTCTCGAATGAACGCCCCGGCATCCCGCGCGGCCGTACCCTCCATGCTCCGCTCGTTGTAGTAGATGAACAGGCGCGAGGGGACGAAGTCGGGCAGATTTTGCTTGCGACGATCAAATTGAAATGCGCCAGCGATGGCATTGCCGGTACACGAGCCAAGGTTGCCCTGATCATAGACCGGCGGACACTGTGCGCGCAGATCGACCTGCGGGGGAAGGGTCATCGGCTTTTCCAGCGCCATGCGCATGGCGCCGTACGGCAAATCGCGATGGTCCGGCAATTCCGGCTTCCATCCGAAGAAGACGCCGTTGGTCGAGATCAGGTTGCTCGTATGAGCAGGCGTGTGGTCGGTTGCCTTCTTGGGCATCTGCTTGCGCTTCTTGGCCATCATTTTCTCCGAAATTGAAATGTGATGAAAACAACGCAAGGTAGCATGCAATGGGAGGTGAGTCCTCTTGAT
Organism: Bradyrhizobium sp. F1.4.3; assembly: GCF_040548375.1. NCBI lineage: Bacteria > Pseudomonadati > Pseudomonadota > Alphaproteobacteria > Hyphomicrobiales > Nitrobacteraceae > Bradyrhizobium > Bradyrhizobium sp. F1.4.3. The sequence goes on along the minus strand of NZ_JBEPRN010000001.1, from coordinate 402,449 downwards.
TTTGTCAATCTAGGATGGCCGAGGATCTTCGGGGCTTATTGCAACTGCGAACGCGGTTATCCAACTAGGTCGGCATCCTCCGGATGCTTGTCGAGATAGTCGACCACGAAACCGCAGCCCGCGATCACCTTTTTGCCGTCGCGGCGGATCAACTCCAGCGCGCCCTTGATCAGCTCGGAGGCAATGCCGCGACCGCGCAGCGCGCGCGGCGTCTCGGTGTGGGTGATGATCACTGTCGACGGCGTCAGCCGGTAATTGGCGAAGGCGAGTTCGCCGCCAACGTCGAGCTCGAAACGGCTTTTGTCCTTGTTGTCGCGTACCGATGCCGCCATGAGAGATCCTTCCGACGCGCTGCTTGTTCCCTGAACTAGGCGCCTGAACCTGCCCTTGCCAAGGCACGACCAGGGAAGATTGCCGCAGGGGAGATATCCGGAAAATGCGTGTCCCGCTGTGCTTTCATGGCGTTGCTCGCCGCGCAAATAATCCTCGATATCGCTCTTGCAAGTTCCACCGCGGTTCCCACGTCCTTGAGAGGACATACGCCCGAATGCGGCCGGCAGGGTCGCTAGACATTCGGAGTGTCATGATAGCCAGCCGCTGACGTATGCCTCTTTTGTAGGAGGGTACGATGTCGGACTTTGGTTTCTTGAATACTCATCGAACATGGGAAGACTGGTGTGGGATGCTGCTCGGCGCGCTGATTGTCGCGTCGCCGTGGTTTCCCATCCAGGATCGCTCGGGGATCGTCGGACACGAGATGATGGTCCTGAACGCGGTCGCAATCGGCCTCGTCGTATTTGGCCTCAGCCAGCTCGAATATGTCGCCTTGCAGCGCTGGCAGGAGGTGGCGACGATCCTGGTCGGGCTGTGGCTCATCGTCTCGCCCTATGTGCTCGGCTATTCCGGCGAAGGTTTTCTCCGGATCTACCATACGAGCCTCGGTGCGTTGGCGGTGGTTCTCGGTGTGCTCCAGCTGTGGCAGGACTGGGATCTAAGTGATCAGGATATGCTGAAGCATGGGCAATAGGCCGTGGATTGCGGCAGGCCCGCCGCGCGATCGGCGGGCCTGAGCTTGCTCATCTCTTCACCAGATCCGCATAGTCCGGGTGCTTCTCGATCCACGCCTTCACGAACGGGCATTGCGGGATCAGCTTCAATCCGGCCGCGCGAACCTGGTCGAGCGCGCCTTGCGCCAGCCTTGAGCCGACGCCCTTGCCGCCGAGCTCCTTCGGCACGTCCGTGTGCTCGAAGGTGATGACGTTGCCGTCGAGCTTGTAGTGCTCGGTCGCGAGATGACCCTCCACGTCGAGTTCGTAGCGGTGATGGTCCCTGTTGTTGATGACGTCGCTCATGGTGTCTCCGGTCAGTTCTTCAGCGAGTCCGTCAGCATCTTGCGGATCGACCAGGCCTCACCGTCGGAGCCGGCGAGGAGCGAGGCGGCAACGGAAGCGGTTCGGCTCAATCGGTCGCTTTGGCGAGCCGTGAATCTTCCTGCTGAGGCTTCGAGCGCAGGCAACCTTGGCAGATGACGAGGGAGCGATTGACCTTGGCGTCCTGGTCGGCGTCGATGCCGTCCTGCTCGGGCTTGGCAGCCATGCGCGTTGAATGCAATGGCGTGGAGGCCGAACGCGGCTGATTGGGATCCTCACCGGCGCCATCCCAGGCGTAGCGTGCGGGGTGGAAGGCGGGATCCGAGGCCAGATGCGCTTGCGGGGCCATGGCACAGCCGGCAAGCGCCAGCGACAGCAGGAGGACGGCGGGCGCTTTGACCATGATGCAGCACTCTGTACGCGGATACTGTCCGAGGTTGCCCCCATCATGTTTAAAATTCCTTGAACGAGCGCTGGATGAGGTGGCTGCCGGCGGTCTTGCGGGGCCGCAAGCGATGGCGATAAATGGACAGTAAGGAGCGGATCGCTTGCATGCCGTCCGCCGTCGAAGAGGAAGCCCCATGCAGCCCCTGCGCATGTCTCGCCGCGTCATGAATCTCGCTCACATGCTGACCCAGAATGCACGGCGGCATGGATCGCGTCCGGGTTTCGTCTGGGGTGACAGGTCCCGGACCTGGCACGAGATCGATGCGCAGGTTTCGGCGCTTGCGGCTGCGCTTGCCGCGCGTGGCGTCGCGAAGGGCGATCGTATTCTCGTCCATTCCAAGAACGGCGACGAGATGTTCTTCTCGATGTTCGCCGCGTTCCGGCTCGGCGCGGTCTGGGTGCCCACCAATTTCCGCCTGATGCCCGACGAGGTCACCTATCTCGCGCAGGCCTCCGGCGCGAAGGCGTTTCTGTGCCATGTCGACTTTCCCGAGCACGCTGCAGCCGTGAGCGGCGGTGCGCTGGAGTTCACCTGGAGCATCGACGGCAAGGGAGCGTTCGGAGAGACATCGGTTGCAGACGCCATGGCGTCGCAGCCTGGCGCCGTGGTCGACAACGTCGCTGTCGAGCATGACGATCCCTGCTGGTTCTTCTTCACGTCCGGCACCACGGGCCGCTCCAAGGCCGCGGTGCTGACCCATGGCCAGATGGGCTTTGTCGTCACCAACCATCTTGCCGATCTGACGCCGGGCGTCACCGAAGACGACGCCTCGCTGGTGGTCGCGCCGCTGTCGCATGGCGCCGGCGTGCATCAGCTGGTGCAGACCGCGCGCGGCGTGTGCACCGTGCTGCTGCCGACCGAGAAATTCGACATCGACGAGGCGTTCCGCCTGATCGAGGCGCATCGGGTCAGCAATCTCTTCACGGTGCCGACCATTTTGAAGATGATGGTCGAGCACCCCGCCGCCGACAAATACGATCATTCCTCGCTGCGCCAGGTGATCTATGCCGGCGCGCCGATGTATCGCGAGGACCAGAAGACCGCGCTGAAGAAGCTCGGCAAGGTCATCGTGCAATATTTTGGACTGGGCGAGGTCACCGGCAACATCACGGTGTTGCCGGCGGCGCTGCACGACCCCGAGGACGGACCACATGCGAAGATCGGCACCTGTGGCTTCGAGCGCACCGGCATGCAGGTCTCGATCCAGGACGACGAGGGCCGCGAGCTCAAAGCCAATCAGAGCGGCGAGATCTGCGTGATCGGCCCTGCCGTGCTCGCCGGCTACTACGACAATCCGGAAGCCAACGCGAAGGCGTTCCGCAACGGCTGGTTCCGCACCGGCGATCTCGGCCACATGGACGAGGAGGGGTTTCTCTACATCACCGGCCGCGCCTCGGACATGTACATCTCCGGTGGCTCCAACATCTATCCGCGCGAGATCGAGGAAAAGATCTTGACCCATCCTTGCGTCGGCGAGGTCGCCGTCCTCGGCGTGCCGGATGCGACCTGGGGCGAGGTCGGCGTCGCCGTCTGCGTCGCGCGCGAGGGCGAGGCACCGGTGAGTGAGGCCGAGATGGCGGCGTTCCTTCTCCCAAAGGTGCCGCGCTACAAGATGCCAAAACGCTTCTTCTTCTGGGAAGCGCTGCCGAAGTCCGGCTACGGCAAAATTCCAAAACGCATGGTGCGTGACGAGCTCGAGGCGCGCGGGCTGCTTGATCTCGACAAGACGCAGGCGGGCTGAGCGAAGGTCATGCGCAGCATCAAGCAGCCGGGCGCGCCGGTCACTGAGCGTATTCAATGGGTGGAGGCGAGGGGACGCGCCTTCTCGTTCACGCTTCAAGCAGGCTTGCCGCTGCTGGAAGCGGCTCGCCGCGGCTTTGCCGCAGAGGGATTTGCCAGCGGCGTGCTGAATTTTGGCAGCGGCGCCCTCGGGCCGTTCGCCTATGTGATGCCGGCGCTGTCGAAGACCGGCGAGAATGCCGCGTTCTATAGCGAGACCTTTCGGCCCAAGGGTGTGACGCGCACGAAGCTCGGCAGTATGACGCTGGGCCTGCGCGACAGCGCGCCGTTCTTTCATTGCCACGGGCTGTGGACTGAAGCCGGCGGCCGCGCCAGCGGCGGGCACATGCTGCCGGATGAGACGATCGTCGCCGAACCGTTTGTGGTTGAGGCCTTTGGTCTCGATGGCGCCGCGTTCATCGCCGAGCCGGATCCGGAGACCAACTTCAAGCTGTTCGGGCCGGTCGCAGCTGCGCTCAGCGGCGAGCGCACACCGAGCCGCGCCTTCGCGCTGCGGCTGCGACCCAACCAGGATGTCGCAGGCTGTCTCGAAGCGTTCTGTCGCGAGCACGGTATCAAGCGAGGGAAGCTCCACGGTGGCGTCGGCTCGACCATCGGCGCGCGCTTCACCCATGGCGGCGTGACCGAGCCGTTTGCGACCGAACTCGCCGTGACGGCGGGAGCGATCGTGCCAACCGGTTGGGGCGGACTGGAAGCCGCAATCGATGTCGCGCTGATCGATTATACGGGCGGCATCGCCGAGGGCCGGCTGGTTCGCGGCGACAATCCCGTGCTGATGACCATGGAGCTGGTGCTGGAAGCGCTGGAGTAGGACGCAATCGGAGCTTGTGGCTGCGGGCAGATACCCCTTCCATGGAATATGAGTTCCTGATATGTCCTTGCGCCGAGTTTTGATGAGGACAGGGGCATGGGCCGGACAAGACGCCGTCAGACCACCTTGCGCGCGCCATATCTGAAGCGCGTCTGGCTCGATCGCGCGCGGGTCGACGACTGGGAGGCCTATCCGTTCTGTCTTCCCGTGTTCAGGGACGAGTTCGATCAGAGTTTCGACACCGCTGTGACCATCATCGTCGGCGAGAACGGGACCGGGAAATCGACCATCCTCGAGGGCGTTGCGGGGATGGCCGGCTTTGCCAGCACTGGTGGTCGCAAAGGCTTTCAGGAGATCGACGGCGGCGGCATGGAAGTCACCGGCGTAGAGCTGTCTGCCGCCTTGAAGGCTGCCTGGGTGCCGAAGGTGACCGATGGCTGGTTCTTCCGGGCAGAGACATTCTTTTCCGTCGCGCGCTATCTTGACCGCTCGGCCGGGAGCGCTGCGCAAGCCATGGAAGGCGTGTTCGGTGCGAGCGTTCAGGAAGCGCCCGACTATCTCTCCTTCTCTCATGGCGAGGGCTTTCTGGTTTTCTTCGAGGAGCGCTGCCAGAAGCAGGGCATCTACATCTTCGACGAGCCGGAATCCGCTCTGTCGCCGGCGCGGCAGATGGACTTCCTCAAGCTTCTGCATCGGATGGATCTCTCCGGCAATTGCCAGGTCATCATGGCGACCCATGCGCCTCTGCTGATGGCCTATCCAAATGCGCAACTGCTTCGGCTCGGGAAATACGGCCTGGAGCCGACAACGGTGGAGCAAACCGATCATTATCGGGTGATGCGCGAATTCTGTGACGATCCGCGCGGGTTCGTGGAGGCGACGCTGGCAGAGTAGAGAGCAACAGCACACCACACTCGTGTCCCGGACAAGCTGCAACGCGTTAGCGTTGCGGTGCAGAGCCGGGACCCAGGTGGCGACCTGGCAAGCTGCCGTTAGATCGGCCCCGGCTCTGCAGCGCACCGCCGAAGGGCGTTGCGCCGCGTCCGGGGGCATGAGGGCGGAATCCATCTTCGCATTCCAATCCAAATTGCAAGCGCGGTTTCGCATTCTCGCGACACATCGTGCCCGAGCTTTGCGGCATTCATTGCCCTCGAAGATGCCGAGGGCGCAGGGAAGGCCGGGCGCCGGCTGGCACCCGCGGTCCGCTATGCGCAAATGCGCTGGAAACAGATGCACAGCGGCATACAGGGCAGCCTGGACATCCCGGCCTTCCCTGCGCAGTGGTTTTACGGCTTATGTCGTGCTCTCCCCGGGGAGCGATGCACTATTGCCCCCGTCGCCTTGCGGATGGCTGATGTCGCGAACCCGGTCGGGCCGCCGCATCACCGCAACACTTGGCGCACAGACTCCGGGCGCCAGGACCACACGATTTTGCCGTACGCTGACAGCGCCGGTCGTGTGCGCGTGGTATTCACTCACGGCGTGAGCCGTCCTGCAAATCACCTTCGCGCCGACGCCGCCTGCGTCCACCACGTCCCATCCCGCGTTCGTGACGATCGCGATCCGCCCCTCGGCCGGACTGGGATGGCCGAAACATGATGTATTTCCGAATTCTAGTAAAGCGAATTATCTTGATCAGGAAGCATTGACCACGGTGTGGCGTGTTTTGCCCGTGAGGCAACACACGGGGTGGTGGCTGCGGCAGCCGGCGTTACATCCTACGATCTCGATCCGGCAAACGCCTTCAGCTTCAGAAAAAAGTCCTTCAGGATCGGGTTGCGATCCACATAGGTCACGTAGCGGATCGCATGGCGCCGGCGATCGATGCTCCACGTCATCTGCTCGGTCAGAATCGGCGCCGGAATGATGACGCTCGGCGCCCAATCGGGATTGAGCAGCCATCCGACCGGCGCCATGTCCCAGATCTCCTTGGCCCATCCCAAATGATCGGATGCGTATTCCTTGAACCTCTGAGCGAGGAACGCGCCGATGCTGCCGTGGGGTTCGACATAGCGCTCGATCTCCGGCACCGTGCTGTGAAGGTGCGAGGTGACGCCCTTGCAGGGCACGAGAACGAGCGGCACGCCGCTGTCGAACAGCACCTGGGCGCCGCCGACGTCCTGCTTGAGGTTGAACTCGATCGTATGCGGCCACTCCAGCGCATGGCCGCCAAGCCAGACCACGACGACGCAGTCGACGATATCGGGGGCCTTGAGCAGCGCCGAGGCGACGTTGCTGATGGCGCCGATGGCAATGACATAGAGTGGATTGTCAGGGGAGCCTGCGCGCGCCCGGGCCACGAGGTCGTCGACGGCGGGCGCCGCCTGCGCCGTCTTGCCGGGGCCGACATAGTCGGTGACGCCGCGATGGACGAGGCCCTCCGGCGCGATGTTCAGGCGCTCCAGCAGACGCAGGATCTCCTGATAGCTCAGCTCCATGCCGTGACCGGGGCTGTCGGCGCGTGTGTTGAAGAACGGCGCGGCGTAGATCGCCTCGACATCGAAGCGCTCCTTCGACAGCAGCATTTGCACGAGCGCGAACTGATCGTCGATCTCGTTGTAGGTATCGGTGTCGAGTACGACGCGTACCTTGCCGATCGGCGGCTCTAGGAGCTTCAAGCGGGCCGTTTCCGTGAGTGCCATCACCGTCTCCCTGGATGTGCGGATGCCGCGATCAGGCCTTCAACCGTATCCGGCAGACCACGTCCGCAATCTCATCCATCTGCGCGAACATGTGGTCGGGCGCAAGCGCCCGCAACGCCGTCGGCGCGGCATAGCCCCAACTGACCGCGCCGCAGGCAATGCCGACAGCGCGCGCGGCTTCGATGTCGCGCACCTCGTCGCCGATCGCGATCACGCGGCTTGGGTCCACGCCGGCGCGGCGGATGACCCGGCGGAATTTGGCCGGCTTGCCGAACAGAGAAGCAGCGCAGTCGAAATGCCCAAAAAGAGTGGCGACCTCGCCGAGCTTTTCGCGCGCATTGGCCTCGCTGTCCGATGTCACCAGCGCGAGCTGGACGCCGTTCTCGGCCAGCGTCCGCAGCATCGCCTCGGCACCCGCAAACAGCGAAATCTCCGCCGCCGCTTCTCCCTTCAGCCGCCGCGCATGCCGCGCGATCGCCGGCAGCTTCCACAAGGGCACCTCGAGTCGGCTGAGGATCTCGCGCGTCGAGGCATGCCGCAGCCCCTCGACATCCTCATCCGCGACGCGACGAAAGCCGAAGCGGTCAGCGACGTCGTTGATGGTGCGCAGGAACCACGGAAAGCTGTCGACGAGCGTACCGTCGAGGTCGAAGATGGCGAGGGTGTAGGGCATGGAGGCCGGGGGCACTGACAGGCGGGCGTTGATATGCTATTGTTCGGCGGAGTTCGAGGACAGCCATGCGGCACGAGCGGATCGAAATCAACCCGGCGATCATGGACGGCAAGCCTGTTATCCGTGGCACGCGTGTCCCGGTCGAACTGGTGCTGCGCGAACTTGGCGCCGGGATGACGACTGAAGCCATCATTTCGGAGCATCCGCGTCTCACATCAGACGACGTTCGGGCGGCGCAGGCCTTCGCGGCCGACTATTTGGCCGATGAAGACATCATTTATCGCTGAATCGTGCGCTGGCTGGCGGACGAGTGCGTCACAGCCTCTCTGGTTCGAGAGTTGCGGAGCGCCGGTCACGATGTCCTTTACGTCGCCGAGTTCGCTGCCAGCTTGAGTGATGTCGAAGTCATCCGGCGATTCATCGCAACTTGCGCACGTGAACATTGATGTCGAGATCGATATTGCCGACGCAGGTCTGAGTGGTCCGGTGGGAGCCACCCTCGTGCCAGCGGCCGTTGCGCGCGCGGGCGTCGCTGACATTGGCCAGTTTCAGGCATCGCCATTGAGGCAGCAGGCCGCTGCTCTCGCCGGCAAACTGCCAGGCCAGCACAGCCTCCTCGTCGCGTTTGTTCGTGCCGATGATATGCGGGCAGAGCTCGCGATAGCGACCCTCGTAGACACAAGTCACCTGCTGCTCAGCGAGGATGGCGTTGCGAAAGAGCGTGTAGGTTCTGCTCGGCATGGAGATCACTCCACCGTGGCTTGATCTCGGTCGCTCAAGCCGACGGAGATTACTCCGCCGCCTCGCTCGCCGCGCGCCTCCGCTTTGGCTTCCGCGCCTTCGCCAGCACCGGCGCCAGGAACTTCCCCGTATAGCTCCTTGGCGCTTTGGCGATGTCTTCCGGCGGGCCCCAGGCGACGATCTCGCCGCCGCCGTCGCCGCCTTCGGGGCCGAGGTCGATGACCCAGTCGGCGGTCTTGATGACCTCGAGATTGTGCTCGATCACGACGACCGTATTGCCCTGTGCGACCAGCTCATGCAGCACTTCCAGCAGCTTCTTGACGTCGTGGAAGTGCAGGCCGGTGGTCGGCTCGTCGAGGATGTAGAGCGTGCGGCCAGTGGCGCGTTTTGACAGCTCCTTGGCGAGCTTGACACGCTGGGCTTCGCCGCCGGACAGCGTGGTGGCCTGCTGGCCGACATGGATGTAGTCGAGGCCGACGCGGTGCAGGGTCTGAAACGTTTCGCGCACGCGCGGCACCGCCTTGAAGAACTCGGCGGCTTCCTCGACGGTCATGTCGAGCACGTCCGCAATCGACTTACCCTTGAACAGGACTTCGAGCGTCTCGCGGTTGTAACGCTTGCCCTTGCAGACGTCGCAGGTGACGTAGACGTCGGGCAAAAAGTGCATCTCGATCTTGATGACGCCGTCGCCCTGGCAGGCCTCGCAACGGCCGCCCTTGACGTTGAAGGAGAAGCGGCCGGGCTCGTAGCCGCGCGCCTTGGATTCGGGCAGGCCGGCGAACCACTCGCGGATCGGCGTGAAGGCGCCGGTATAGGTCGCAGGGTTGGAGCGCGGGGTACGGCCGATCGGCGACTGGTCGATGTCGATGATCTTGTCGATGTGCTCGAGCCCCTCGATACGGTCGTGGGGCGCGGCGCCTTCGCTGGCGTTGTTGAGCTTGCGGGCGATGGCGCGGTAGAGCGTGTCGATCAGCAGCGTCGACTTGCCGCCGCCGGAGACGCCGGTGACGCAGGTGAACAAGCCGAGCGGAATCTCCGCCGTGACGTTCTTGAGGTTATTGCCGCGCGCGTTCACCACCTTGATGGTGCGGCGATGGTTCGGCGGGCGCCGTTCCGGCACCTCGACCTCGAGCTCGCCGGTGAGATATTTGCCGGTGAGCGATTTCGGATTGCGCATGATCTCGGCGGGCGTGCCTTCGGCGATGATGTTGCCGCCATGCATGCCGGCGCCGGGGCCGATATCAAGGACATAGTCGGCCAGGAGAATCGCATCCTCATCATGTTCGACCACGATCACGGTGTTGCCGAGGTCGCGAAGTCTCTTGAGCGTGTCGAGCAGGCGGGCGTTGTCGCGCTGGTGCAGGCCGATCGAGGGCTCGTCGAGCACGTAGAGCACGCCGGTCAGGCCGGAGCCGATCTGCGAGGCCAGGCGGATGCGCTGGCTCTCGCCGCCGGACAGCGTGCCGGACGAACGGGAGAGGGTGAGGTAGTTGAGGCCGACATCGAGCAGGAAGGTCAGGCGCTCGCGGATCTCCTTGAGGATCCGGCCGGCGATCTCGTTCTGCTGGGTGTTCAGTGCCTCCGGCACGGTTTCGAACCACGCACCGGCGCCCTTCACCGACAGCTCCGAGATCTCGCCGATATGCTTGCCGCCGATCTTGACGCACAGCGCCTCGGGCTTGAGCCGAAAACCGTTGCAGGCACCGCAGGGCACATCGTGGAAATATTTTGCCAGCTCCTCGCGCGCCCACTCGCTTTCGGTCTCGCGATAACGCCGGTTGATGTTGGTGATGACACCCTCGAACGGCTTCTTGGTGTCGTAGGAGCGGACGCCGTCCTCATAGGAGAACTTGATCTCGTCCTCGCCGGAGCCGTAGAGGATCGCGTCTTTCGTCTTCTTGGCGAGGTCCTTCCACTTGGTCTCGAGCGTGAACTTGTAGTGCTTGCCGAGTGCGGTCAGCGTCTGCACGTAATAAGGCGATGACGATTTGGCCCAGGGCGCGATCGCGCCCTTGCGCAACGTCATCTCCTTGTCGGGGATGACGAGGTCCTCGTCGACATGCTGCTCGACGCCGAGGCCGCCGCAGGCAGGACACGCGCCATAGGGGTTGTTGAAAGAAAAGAGTCTCGGCTCGATCTCGGGGATGGTGAAGCCAGAGACCGGGCAGGCGAACTTTTCCGAGAACAGGATGCGTTCGGGCCCGCTCTTGTCGTGGATCTTTGCGGTCTTCTTTTTCTCTTCCGCCGGCGCTGCTGCCGGCGCATCGGCGAACTCGACGACGGCGAGGCCCTCGGCGAGCTTCAGCGCGGTCTCAAAGCTTTCGGCGAGACGCTGGCCGATGTCTGCGCGCACCACGATACGGTCGACCACGACGTCGATGTCGTGCGGGAATTTCTTGTCGAGCGTCGGCGCTTCGGCGAGCTCATGGAAGGTGCCGTCGATCTTGACGCGCTGAAAGCCCTTCTTGAGCCATTCGGCGAGCTCTTTCCTGTACTCGCCCTTGCGGCCGCGCACGACCGGGGCGAGCAGATAGAGGCGGGTGCCCTCGGGCAGCGCCAGCACGCGGTCGACCATCTGCGATACGGTCTGGCTCTCGATCGGTAGGCCGGTCGCCGGCGAATAGGGTACGCCGACGCGGGCCCATAACAGGCGCATGTAGTCGTAGATCTCGGTCACCGTGCCGACAGTGGAGCGCGGGTTCTTCGAGGTCGTCTTCTGCTCGATCGAGATCGCCGGCGACAGGCCGTCGATCTGGTCGACGTCCGGCTTCTGCATCATCTCCAGGAACTGGCGGGCATAGGCCGACAGCGATTCAACATAACGGCGCTGGCCTTCGGCATAGATGGTGTCGAAGGCGAGCGAGGATTTGCCGGAGCCGGACAGGCCCGTGAACACCACGAGCTTGTCGCGGGGAATCTCGACGTCGATGTTCTTGAGGTTGTGCTCGCGCGCGCCACGGATCGTAATTGCGCGCAGGTATGCTCCCGCGTTCTGCTGTTGGCGCTTCGCCTTGATCACTTCATCCATCCTGGTGGTCCTCAAGGAATCCCAAAGGCGCGCGATCGCGCCAAGGTTGAAGGCGCGCTTTGCCCGGAACCGGGATCGGCGCCGATGGGTATGCCGGCGAACGTAGGAAGAACGGGGACGGATTTCCAGTGCGACTTGCGAATCGTCAACGGATTGTTGGCGTGCTGGCGGCATTTGGCAGCAGGAACGGGCGGAACGTGCCGCCAAACAAAAAGGCCGGCGCGAGGCCGGCCTTCCGTAACGCTGTGGCGTTGGAGACGAAGCTCAGTACTTCGCGACGATCGGGCCCCCGAAGTGATAGTTTACGCCGACCTGCACGGTGTGGAAGTTGAGCGTGCCGGTGGGCAGGGCACCGAAGTACGTTTCGCCGCCGAGGCTGCGATAGAGGTACTCGCCCTTGATCGACCACTGCGGAGCAATGAACGCCTCGACGCCCGCGCCGACGGTCCAGCCGGAGTGCCACTTGCTGTCCGACGCGGTCACACCGAGCGCGCTGATGCTGACCTTGTTGTCGATCCAGGCGTAGCCGCCGGTGCCGTAGAACAGGACGTTGTTGACGGCCCAGCCGATGCGGCCGCGCACGGTGCCCATCGCATCGGTCTTCGAGCTCAGCGTCGTGCTCACAACACCGAAGCCGGGGACAGCGACAGGACCCGTCGCCGAGGCGCTGACGTCAGCCCAGGCGCCGTCGGCCTCGAGGCCGAACACGACGTTGCCGGTCTGCCAGTTGTAACCGGCGGTGCCGCCGACGAAGCCACCCTGCATCCTGGGGCTGTTTGCGTCTTCCCAGGCGCCGCCACCGACGATACCGAGGTAGAACCCGGTCCAGTTGTAGACCGAGGCCACAGCCACCGGAGCCTTGGTGTAGGGGCGTGCTGCGAGATCGGCGGCCGAAGCCGGAGCAGCGAGAGCGAACAAACAGGCCGAAGCCAACAAAACCTTCTTCATTTTCAACTTAATCCCAGTCCCGGTTTCTGTTCTTGGCCTTCCACGATCGGAAGGGCATCGGACGCGTTGGTCCAACTGATGTCGTGCTTACACCACTGAAGCTGCAAGTTGTGTCTCTCAAAAGTCACAACAGACGCATAATGTAACACTCACTGTCCTATTAATTCCCGCGGGGAGCACGCAGCAAAAGGGCCGACACGAAGCCGGCTTTCGATTTTCAAGTGATGTCAGAGGGATATCGGTACTTCGCGATCACCGGGCCACCCCAGCGAAGTTCACGCGGATGAGGTGGATATCGACGTCCTGGCTGATCCGCTCGGAGCGTGCAGCAACGCCAGGTGGTGCGCCGGCGAAGTTGCCGGAGCACATTCGGCATTAAAATCTCGCTGGAACAAATCTGGAACAAAGCTTGGGCCGATGCTATATGTGGGGATAACCCGAGGGCTGATGGGCTGATCGGTCCGCGCAAGCGTATAGGGTCGCGTCAACAGGCTGAAGAGGACCGCGGGGCGCGGCCCGGCCTCATGAATTCAGTGGCATTGGAGTGGAGAGCGGCGATGGCGGGAAGCGTCAACAAGGTCATTCTGGTTGGAAATCTCGGCAAGGATCCGGAGATCCGCCGCACCCAGGATGGGCGGCCGATTGCAAATTTGAGCGTTGCCACCTCGGAGACCTGGCGTGACAAGGCCACCGGCGAGCGCAAGGAAAAGACCGAGTGGCACCGTGTCGTGATCTTCAATGAAGGTCTCTGCAAGGTTGCCGAACAGTACCTGAAAAAGGGCGCCAAGATCTACGTCGAAGGTGCGCTCCAGACGCGCAAATGGACTGACCAGAGCGGTGCGGAGAAGTACTCCACCGAGGTCGTGCTTCAGGGCTTCAACTCGACCCTCACGATGCTCGATGGCCGTGGCGGCGGGGGAGGCGGCAGCTTTGGTGAGGAGCCGGGTGGCGATTTCGGCTCGTCCGGTCCCGTCAGCAGCGCGCCGCGCCGGCCGGTGGCCGCTGGTGGTGGTGGTGGCCGCAACAGCGACATGGACGACGACATCCCGTTCTGAGGTGGGCGCCTCGTCCTGACCGTCGCCTTGCTCGCGTGATGCGGCAGGATTTCTTACCAATTTGCGGGTAAAGCTCGGTTTTTCCCGGCTTACGTCTTGTGCTGCCTTCAGGTTTTGACGGGCTGTCATGTGAATGGTATTAACTTTATGTTAATCCTGTTTACATGGGTTGCCGGTCGATTTGGAGGAAGCCCCGCATGAGCCTTGCGCCGTTGCTTGAGGCTGCTCCGGCCATCCCGCTGCATGCTTTCGCCGCGATGGCGGCCTTCCTGCTCGGCCTCGTCCAGTTCGCGGCCCCCAAGGGTACGCTGCCGCACCGGACGGTCGGCTGGATCTGGGTGGCCCTGATGACGTTGGTGGCCGCGTCCTCGTTCTGGATCCACCAGATCCGCCTGGCGGGGCCGTTCAGCCCGATCCACCTCCTGTCGATCTTCACGCTTGTAATGCTTCCGCTGGCGGTATGGCGCGCCCACGCCCATCGCGTCGCCGCTCACCGGCGCATCATGATCCTCCTGTTCGCGGGTGCGCTGGTGGTGGCGGGCCTGTTCACGCTGGTGCCCGGGCGCATCATGCACCGGGTGATTTTCGGGGCCTGACGGGCGGTTTGCGGCGGCCGATTTGGAGCCCGTTTCTGATGGCGGCGCGGAGTGCGTAAGTCTCTGGAAAAACAGTCGGAAAAAGCGCTTCCCTGGAGCTTGCAAGGGTGGTTATCAGGGGGGCGATGCGCTATATGATTCCCAGATAAAAACTCACCGGATTCCCCCTTGGCTGACGACGACAACAAGCCCGGCGACCAGCCGGCGCAACCCTCGGACATTCGCCCCGTCTCGATCTTCGAGGAGATGAAAAAGTCCTACCTCGATTACGCCATGAGCGTGATCGTGGCGCGTGCGTTGCCTGATGCCCGCGACGGACTGAAGCCGGTGCACCGCCGCATCCTGTACTCGATGCACGAGCAGGGGCACACGCCCGACAAGAAGTACGTCAAGTCCGCCCGCGTGGTCGGCGACGTCATCGGTAAGTATCATCCGCACGGCGACCAGTCGATCTACGACGCCATGGTCCGTATGGCGCAGGACTTCTCGATGCGCGTGCCGCTGATCGACGGCCAGGGCAATTTCGGCTCGGTCGACGGCGATCCGCCGGCCGCTTATCGTTATACCGAAGCGCGGCTGACCAAGTCGGCGCTGGCCCTGCTGGCCGACATCGACAAGGACACCGTCGACTTCCAGCCGAACTACGACAACAACGAGACCGAGCCGTCGGTTCTTCCGGCCAAGTTCCCGAACCTTCTGGTCAACGGTGCGGGCGGCATCGCAGTCGGCATGGCCACGAACATTCCGCCGCACAATCTCGGCGAGGTCATCGATGCCTGCGTGGCGCTGATCGACAATCCCGCGCTCACCATCGACGAACTGATCAACATCGTTCCCGGACCGGATTTCCCGACCGGCGGCATCATTCTCGGACGGGCGGGTATCCGCGCCGGCTACCATCTGGGCCGTGGCTCGGTCGTGATGCGCGGCAAGGTCACGATCGACACCATCCGCAAGGAGCGCGAGGCGCTCATCGTCACCGAGATTCCGTACCAGGTGAACAAGGCGACGATGGTCGAGCGCATCGCCGAACTGGTCAAGGAGAAGAAGATCGAAGGCATCGCCGATCTGCGCGATGAATCCGACCGCGACGGCTTCCGCGTCGTTATCGAGCTGAAGCGCGACGCCGTGCCCGACGTGGTGCTGAACCAGCTCTACAGATTCACGCCGCTGCAGACGAGCTTCGGTGTCAACATGGTGGCGCTCGACAGTGGTCGGCCGCGGATCATGAATCTGAAAGACCTGCTCGCCATCTTCGTCGACTTCCGTGAGCGGGTCGTCACGCGGCGAACCAAGTTCCTGCTGGGCAAGGCGCGCGACCGCGCGCATATCCTGGTGGGTCTCGCCATCGCCGTTGCCAATATCGACGAAATGATTCGCGTCATCCGCACCTCACCGGACCCGACCACGGCGCGCGACACCCTGATGTCGCGCGACTGGCCGGCCCGGGACGTCGAGGACATGCTGACCCTGATCGATGACCCGCGCCACCGCATCAGCGAGAACGGCACCATCCGGCTGTCGATGGAGCAGGCCAGGGCCATTCTCGATCTGCGTTTGCAGCGCCTGACGGCACTCGGCCGTGACGAGATCCGCGAAGAGCTCGACACGCTCGCCGGCGAAATTGCCGATTATCTCGACATCCTGCGCTCACGCGCTCGCGTGCTCGACATCGTCAAGACCGAGCTTGCCGAAGTGAAGGCCGAGTTCGCCACCCCGCGCCGGACCGTGATCATCGAGCAGGAAGGCGAGGTCGAGGACGAGGACCTGATCCAGCGCGAGGAAATGGTCGTCACTGTTTCGCACGCCGGCTATGTCAAGCGCGTGCCGCTGTCGGCCTATCGGGCCCAGCGCCGCGGCGGCAAGGGCCGCGCCGGCATGCAGACCCGCGACGAGGATTTTGTCAGTCGGCTGTTTGTAGCCTCCACGCATACGCCGGTGCTGTTCTTCTCGTCGCGCGGCCAGGTCTACAAGGAAAAAGTCTGGCGGCTGCCGATGGCTGCGCCCAACGCGCGCGGCAAGGCGCTGATCAACATCCTGCCGCTGGAGCAGGGCGAGCGCATCACCACCATCATGCCGCTGCCCGAGGATGAATCCACCTGGGCCAACCTCGACGTGATGTTCGCGACCACCGGCGGCAATGTCCGCCGCAACAAGCTGTCCGACTTCGTTGACGTCCGCCGCTCCGGCATCATCGCCATGAAGCTCGACGACAATGAAGCGATCGTCGACGTGCAGATCTGCACAGAGCGCGATGACGTGCTGCTGACCGGTGCCGGAGGCCAGTGCATCCGCTTCCCCGTCACTGACGTGCGCGTGTTCACCGGGCGCACCTCGATGGGCGTGCGCGGCATTGCGCTTGGCGAGGGCGACAAGGTGATCTCGCTGGCGATTCTGCGCCATGTCGAGACCTCTTCGGACGAGCGCTCGGCTTACCTGAAGATGCGCCGTGCGGTCGCCGGCGAAGCTGCGGTTGAGGAGGCGGCGGTGGATGCTGAGGCCGAGGAGACCTCCGGCAGCTTCCAGCTCTCGCAGGAGCGCTACATTGAAATGTCGGCGCAGGAGCAGGTCGTGCTGACGGTGTCCGTCAATGGCTTCGGCAAGCGGACCTCGTCCTACGAGTACCGCACCACGGGCCGCGGCGGCAAAGGCATCGTCGCCATGAGCGTCAACAACCGCAACGGCAACCTCGTAGCGTCCTTCCCCGTGGAGGACGCTGATCAAATCATGCTGGTCACCGACAAGGGCCAGCTGATCCGCTGCCCGGTCGAAGGCATCCGCATCGCCGGCCGCTCGACGCAAGGTGTGATCGTGTTCGACACCGCCGAGGACGAGCACGTCGTCTCGGTCGAGCACATCACGGAAGAGGCCGAGAGCGGCAACGGCGAGAACGGCAACGGGGCGTGACGCTTCGTTTCGTCGCAGCGTTCTAGCGACGCTCGCCTTTCAAGATCTGTCCTCGCTGCTTCAAAGTCAGCGAGACAACTTTGTCGTTGGCGTCGCGCTCGAAGTTGATTTCGGCGGCAACGGATTCGGCGACGAAGAGATCCCGTTGGACCGACGCCAATTCGAGCGCTCGTTGGTTAGTACCCTGCACGAATAGCTTGGCGTCGGTGGAAAAGACGCGAAGCGAAAAACTGGACGTCAGCGGATAGTTGCCGATGTATTCCTTGAGCTGGTCTTCGGAGGGGGTCCATTTGGCTGCGACCGGCCTGGTGTCGATTTGCTCGGCCTCTGCAACGCCACCAAGTTGAAACCAGGTGAAGGTATAGGTGCCGTCCGCCTTGAGCTTGGGCCGCAACAGGGCATCGAACTTGAGCGGATAGAAGTCGCCCGCGCTGTCGTAGTCCATCTCAAATTCGGGCTGGCCATCCGCCTGGATGGTCAAATTGCTTCCCTTGCGGCGCAATTCCATGCCGAGACCGCCTTGCAGGCGGTACTTTCCGACCAAGGCGTCGATCAATTTGGTATCCGCCGTCGCGACCACACGCGGCGCGCCAGCCGGCGCCGACGGATCGAGCAGGTGCGTTCCGAGCTGTCCAAGGCCGCCGATGGACGTCAGTGCGGTATCGCAGAGCAGGACGACAGCGCGTTTGGCCGTGCGATCGAATCCCGCGTAGGACGAGTAACCGCCGGTGCCGCCTTCGTGCGCGACGATCGTGTGTCCGTTCCGGGTGAACAGATTCCAGTTCATGCCCATGGTGTGTCCGCCGACACTTGCGACCTGTTCCTGGGTCTGGGCCAGGGCAGGCGTGATCGCGCTCTCGCGCGTGCCAAGCTGGCCCTCGAGGTACCGCAACATGTCCGGCAACGTCGCGCGCACGCCGCCGACACCGGCCATGTCCGGCGGAAAATCCCATGGTCCGGCGGGGGCGGTGTTAGGGAAGTGCCCCTCGGCCACGCGAACCTGTGGAGGGCGGTGGGCCACGTAGGTTTCGGTCATGCCGAGCGGGACAAGCAAATGTTCGCGGAGCAGCGTCTCGTAATCCCTGCCGGCGCGCTTGGCGAGCGCGTAGGACAACACCATCATCGCAAAATTCGAATATTCCCACTTCGCTCCGGGCTCACGTGTCAGCTTGGCCTCGGCCAAAGCATCGAGCAATTCGCGTTCGGTCACGCTGACGTAGGGATTGTTGATGTCGGGCGGGCGATAGTCAGCCGGGACGCCCGGCAGGCCCGACGTGTGAGTCACGATTTGCCCGATGGTGATTTCGTGCCCGTTGAATGAGGGCACACGCGTCCCCGGTGGTAACAGCCTGGCGATGGGATCGCCGAGTGCGACTTCACCGCGTGCGATGAGTTCGGCGAGCAGTGCCGCAGTCATCGTCTTGGTGATCGAGCCGATCTCGAAGGCCGTGTGGTCATCGTATGGGCGTTGGGAGCTCCCATTCGCGCAATAATAGCCCGTCGCAATTGCGCCGGCGTCGATCACTCCGGCTGCGATACAGGCACCGGTACGATCTCCCTTGAAACGCAGTTCGAGCGCCGCGCGCACATCGTCGTTGCTGATGGCGAAGCCCGGCGTTGCATAGAGCACGGCGGTCGAAACAAGAAGAAGCAGCGCTCTCATCGGCTCTCGCGATCCGTCGTCCGGCACGGTCGTGCCGGTTCAGCAGGTGTTGAACGAGGAGGCGTCCTAAATCTCCAGCTCCGTGCCGAACTCCACCACCTGCTTGGTCGGCACGCCGAAGAACGCGGCCGAGCGCTCGGCGTTGCGCTGGAGGAACGCGAACAGGCCTTCGCGCCAGACCCACATGCCGGGAATATCCTCGCTCGGGATGATGGTTTCGCGGCCGACGTAGTAGGTGATGTCGGAGAGGTCGATGCCGGGCAGCTTGCCCTGGCGGCAGGCGAGCGTCAGCCCGTCATAGATCGTCGGGTTCTGCATGAAGCCGTAATGCAGGACCACGCGGGTGATGCCGGTGATGATCTCGATCACCTCAGCGCGTTCCTCGTCAGCAATATGCGGTAATTCCTCGATCAGGACGGTGACGAGGACGATGCGCTCGTGCAGGACGTGGTTGTGCTTGACGAACTGGGTCAGCGCCAGCGGCACGCCGTTCGGCGCCGATGCCAGGAACACCGCGGTGCCCGGCAGCCTGGCGCTGCACTTGTTGACCGCGGTCTCGATCAGGTCTTCCTCGGGCTGGCGCAGCTTTCCGCGCGCGGCCTCGACCAGCTTCACGCCGGCGCGCCAGGTCAGCATCAGGAAAGCGACGAGGGCCGCGAGCAGCAGCGGAAACCAGCCGCCCTCGAACAACTTGATCGAGTTGGCCGAGAAGAAGATCACGTCGATCACGAAGAAGAAGCCGTTGACGGCGACCACGAGCCACGGCGAATAGCCCCACTGGATCGCGACCAGGGCTGCGAGCAGCGTGGTGATGGCCATCAGAAGCGACACCGCGATGCCATAGGCGCCGGCGAGCGCATCCGAAGTGCCGAAGCTCAAGACAGCGCCGAGCGTTGCGGCGGCGAGCAGCCAGTTCACCAGCGGCACGTAGATCTGGCCGATCGCATCACTCGTGGTGTGGCGGATCTGCATGCGCGGCAGGAAGCCGAGCTGGATCGACTGCTGCGTCAGCGAGAACACGCCGGAGATGATCGCCTGCGAGGCGATCACGGTTGCCACCGCCGAGAAGGCGACCAGCGGGTAGTGCAGGGCGTCGGGGCAGAGTTGGAAGAACGGGTTCTCGATCATGCCGGGATCGGTGATCAAGAGCGCGGCCTGGCCGAAATAGTTCAGCACCAGCGCGGGCAGGCAGATGGCGAACCAGGCGAGCCGGATCGGGAAGCGTCCGAAATGCCCCATGTCGGCATACATGGCCTCGCCCCCGGTCACCGCGAGGAAGGCGGCACCCAGGATCGCGAAGGAGACGTGGAAGTCCTGGTGGATCAGGAAGTCGAAGGCATAGAGCGGGCTGAGTGCGGCGAGCACCGCCGGCGCCTTGATGATGCCGTGGATGCCGAGCGCGGCCAGCACGACGAACCAGGCCAGCATCACCGGACCGAAGATGCGGCCGATGAAGCCGGTGCCCTGCCTCTGTATCATGAACAGGCCGACCAGGATGGCGATGGTCACAGGCACAACCACGGGCGCGAGCGAGGGTGCGTCGACCTTGAGGCCCTCGATGGCACTGAGCACCGAGATCGCCGGCGTGATCGCGCCATCGCCATAGAGCAGCGCGGCGCCGACGAGGCCAACGACGAGCAGGTGCGCACGCCAGGTGCCGGGCTGGGCGTGGCGGGCATGCAGCACCGCCAGCAGCGCGACAATACCGCCTTCGCCGCGATTGTCCGCGCGCAGGATCAGCAGCGCATATTTCAGCGAGATGATCAGCAGCAGCGCCCAGAGGATCAGCGAAGCAACCCCCAGAACAGCTTGCGGAGTCACTGTCGCGCCTTGGGCAGCCGCCTTGGCGGCTTCCTTCAGGGCGTAGAGGGGGCTGGTGCCGATATCGCCATAGACCACCCCGAGGGCGCCCATGGTCATTGCAAGCGGCAGCGGATCAGGATGATGGCCGGAAGCGACTGCGGGCGTACTGGACAACGGCGACCCCTCGATGGGATCACGCCCGACGGGTCATTCCGACGGGCGCGAGCACCGAACAGTCTGCGACGAGACGTCGCAAATATCCATGGGATTCATATCGGGGTTTATGACGCGAAGCTGACAGACCGCCTACGGCGTGCGATCGGCGGTCACCAGCCTGGCCTCGCGCACGTCGGCCTTGGTGCCGGCACGGCGCAGGCAGGATGCCTCGAAATTCGGCCAGGCTTGCTGCGAGCAGTCCTTGCCGATGGTCTTGATGTCGAGGCGGTCGCTCTTGGCGAGCGGCTGCGGCACGCTGGCTTCGACGGTCGGAGCAAAGCCGGGCAGGAGGGTGAGGGCGGCAGCAACAAACGCAGCGATTGCGATCGCTGAAAGAGCCTTGATCATTGACGGTCCCCTGTGATGCGGCCGCTGCGCCTTGTTTGCGGCCCGTTGTTCGTTGGTTGGATTAGTAACCATGGCCAGTTTCCGGACGTCTTCGCGGATGCGGTAAATGGTTTCGTTCGCGCCCGGCTTTGTTTCGTGGTGGCCCCCAGGACGAAACAAACCGGAGGTTTCCGACCTGATTTGGCGAAAAGATCTGGATTGCCGGAAAAACCGGCAGGGAACCTGCCCGGCTTGCCGGGCCGGTCCGGGCGCGGTAGGAGGAGGCCATGCCGCGCATCGCCTTCTATCCAGGTTCCTTCGACCCCATCACCAACGGCCATCTGGACGTGGTCCGGCATGCCGTTCCCCTGTGCGACAGGCTGGTTGTCGCGATCGGGGTCCATCCCGGCAAGAAGCCGCTGTTCTCGACCGAGGAGCGGCTGAAGATGCTCCACGATGTCTGCGGGCCGGTGGCGGCCGCGGCCGGCTGCGTGCTCGAGGCCACCACGTTTGACGACCTCTCGGTGACCGCCGCGCGCAAGCACGGCGCGACCATCATGATTCGCGGTTTGCGCGACGGCACCGACCTCGACTACGAAATGCAGCTCGCCGGCATGAACGAGGCCATGGCGCCGGAGGTGCACACGGTCTTCCTGCCGGCATCCCCGATGGTCCGCCCGATCACCGCCACACTGGTGCGCCAGATCGCGGGCATGGGTGGCGATGTTTCGACGTTCGTGCCGCCGCTCGTAGCAAGCCTGCTCAAAGCCAAATTCGCCGCGTAACGGCGCTTCTTCATCTCACCTGATCCGGAGTTTTCATGATCCGTCGTCTCGCAATTCTTGCCACGATTTTTGTCGTGCTCATTGGCGCGGTCCCGGCGGTCGCGCAGACCCTGCCGGCAGGCCTCGACAAGGCCAATGCGCTCGTCATCGACACCACCAAGGGCCGCATCGTCATCAAGCTCAGGACCGACCTTGCGCCCCAGCACGCGGAGCGCCTCAAGCAGCTCGCGCGCGAAGGCTACTACAACAACGTACCGTTCCACCGCGTGATGGACGGCTTCATGGCGCAGACCGGCGACGGCCAGAATTTCAACGGCACCGGCGGCTCGAAATATCCGAATCTGAAGCAGGAATTCTCCAAGGTTCATTTCGCGCGCGGCATCGTCGGCATGGCCCGGCGCGGCGACAGCGTCGATACCGCCAATTCGCAGTTCTTCATCATGTTCGCCGACGGCGGCAGCCTCGACAACCAGTACACCGTGGTCGGCGAGGTCGTGCAGGGCATGGACGTCGTCGACAAGCTGAAGAAGGCACCGCCCGGCTCGTCGAGCGGCACCGTCACCGATCCCGACAAGATGGTGAAGGTGCAGGTCGCCTCCGACATCAAGTAGGAGAGACGATGGTGCGCCGTGGCGACAGACTCCTGCTCGCTGCCGCGGCGCTGCTGCTCGGCATCACCAGTGCGGCCGCAGAGGACGCGCAGGTCAACACCATTCAGGACATCTTCCAGCACCTGCGCACCTGCTGGAAACCGCCGCCGGCGGCCAGGGCTCGCCCCATCGACATCACCGTCGTCGTGAGCTTTAACCGGGCCGGAAACATTCTGGGCCATCCGAGGATTACCTATGAATCCGCGGAGGCCTCCGACGATGACCGGGTGCAATACCGGATCGCGGTGATGGAGGCATTGCAACGCTGCACGCCGATGCCATTTACCGATGCGATGGCCGGCGCCGCTGCGGGGCGTCCATTCGCGGTCCAGTTCCGTAACCGGAAGACTTCACCCCCAACTCCAGAGAGACGAGCATGAGCGCCACTGAAAACACCCTGATCCTCGAGACCACGCAAGGCCCCGTCACCATCGAGATGCGGCCCGACCTCGCGCCGGGCCATGTCGCCCGCATCAAGGAATTGGTCCGCGAAGGCTTCTACGACGGCATCGTGTTCCACCGCGTGATCGACGGCTTCATGGCGCAAACCGGCTGCCCGCACGGCACCGGCACCGGTGGCTCCGGCCAGAAGCTGAAGGCCGAGTTCAACAAGGAGCCGCATGTGCGCGGCGTGACCTCGATGGCCCGTGCTGCGAGCCCCGATTCCGCCGACAGCCAGTTCTTCATCGTTTTCGACGACGCCCGCTTCCTCGACAACCAGTACACGGTGTGGGGCAAGGTGACGGAGGGCATGGAGAACGTCGACAAGATCAAGCGCGGCGAGCCCGTGCAAAATCCCGACAAGATCGTCAAGGCGCGGATGGCCGCTGACGCGGAGTAAAGACTGCCGTCATGCCCCGCCTTCGCGGGGCATGACAAGGTACCAAACGTGCGCACCGATCTCTTCGATTTCGACCTGCCCGCCGAGCGCATCGCGTTGCGCCCCGCGCACCCGCGCGACTCCGCGAAGATGCTGGTCGTGGAGGGAGGCGTACTGCGCGACCAGATCATCTCCGATCTGCCGCAATGGCTGAAGGATGGCGACCAGCTCGTCGTGAACGACACCAAGGTGATCGCCGCGCAGCTGAAAGGCCGCCGCATCGGCCGTGAGACCGAGCCGAAGATCGAGGCGACGCTGATCAAGCGTCTCGACGGCTCGCGCTGGCAGGCGTTGGTGAAGCCGGCGAAGAAGCTCACAGCCGGCGACCGCATCCGCTTCGGCAATGAAGGCAAGGTCTGCCTGCTCGGCCATCTCGATGCCGAGGTCGAAGCCAAGGGCGGGGAGGGCGAGGTGACGCTCTCGTTCTCGTTTCACGGCCCGGCGCTCGACCAGGCCATCGCCGATCTCGGCAGCCCGCCGCTGCCGCCCTATATCGCCTCGAAACGCACGCCTGACGATCAGGACCTCGCCGACTACCAGACCATGTTCGCGGCGAATCAAGGGGCCGTCGCGGCTCCCACCGCAGGTCTGCATTTCACGCCCGCGCTGGAGCAGGCGTTGCGCGACCGCGGCGTCGGCATCAACCGGGTGACGCTGCATGTCGGGGCAGGGACCTTTCTGCCGGTCAAGGTCGACGACACCGAAGGCCACAGGATGCACGCCGAGTGGGGTACGATCTCGGCCGAGACGGCGGAGCGGCTCAACACCGCGCGGAAGAATGGCGGGCGTGTCGTCGCGGTCGGCACCACGTCACTGCGGCTGCTCGAAAGCGCAGCCAGCGAGGACGGCACCATCCAGCCGTTTACAGCCGAGACGTCGATCTTCATCACGCCCGGCTATCGTTTCCGCGCCGTCGACGTGCTGATGACGAACTTCCACCTGCCGCGCTCGACGCTGTTCATGCTGGTGTCGGCATTTGTCGGGCTCGAGGCGATGAAGCGGGCGTATGCGCACGCGATCGCGAGCGGCTACCGGTTCTATTCGTACGGGGATGCGTGTCTGCTGCTTCGTGAGCGAGAGTAGCGCCGTCGCCGTAGGGTGGGCAAAGCGAAGCGTGCCCACCAACTAGGAATGCGCGAGAGAAGTGGTGGGCACGGCGCTTGCGCACCTTTGCCCACCCTACAACTCACCTGCTACGCCATCACGCGATGCGGCAACAGCTCCGCGATCTGCACCGCGTTGAGCGCCGCGCCCTTGAGCAGCTGATCGGCCGCCACGAACATCGAGATCGAATGCCCGGAGGGGTCGCTGAGATCCTTGCGGATGCGGCCGACCAGGACGTCGTCCTGGCCCGAGGCGTCGATCGGCATCGGGAAGTAATTCTTCACGCGGTCGTCGACGACCTTCACACCCGGCGCCTGCGCCATGATGGCGCGGACCTGGTCCTCGCTGATCGGCTTCTCGCATTCGAAGGTGATGGCTTCGCAATGGGCGCGCAGCACCGGCACGCGCACGCAGGTGACGCCGATGGCGATGTTCTCGTCCTCGAAGATCTTGCGGGTCTCCTTGATGACCTTGGTCTCTTCGTCGTTGTAGCCGGTCTCGGGATCGACCGCGGTGTTGTGGTTGAACAGGTTGAAGGCATAGGGGTGCGGCATCACCTTGGGCGTATAGACCTGCCCGTTGAGGTTGGCGCGGGTGGACTCGACGAGCTCGTCCATCGCGGCGGCGCCGGCGCCGCTTGCCGCCTGGTAGGTCGAGATGATGACGCGCTTGATGCGGTTGTTCTGGTGGATCGGCCACAGCGGCACCAGCGCGGTTATCGCGGCACAGTTCGGGTTGGCAATGATGCCCTTGTGATCGCGGATGCGGTTGCCGTTGACCTCGGGGATCACCAGCGGCACGTTCGGGTCCATGCGAAAGGCGGAGGAGTTGTCGACCACGACGGCGCCGGCCTTGACCGCGATTGGCGCGAACTTCTTGGAGATGCCGCTGCCGGCGGAGAACAGCGCGATGTCGACGCCCTCGAAGGCGCGCTCGGTCAATTCCTCGATGACGACGTCCTTGCCGCGGAACGACACCGTCTTGCCGGCCGAGCGGGCGCTGGCGAGCGCCTTGAGCTTGCCGACGCGAAAGCCGCGCTTGTCCATGGTGGCGATGAATTCGGCGCCAACCGCACCGGTGACGCCGACAATCGCGACGACGGGATCGTTACTCACATTCTCCTCCATTGAGCTAAAGACAACAAAAAAGCCCCGGACCATCATGGGCGGGGCTTCGGTAGAGCTGATTGCGTTTTAGTCGACGACTACACGCGCACGCCTCCCCAGGCCCCGAAGGCCGTGGTGGTTTTGGTCGTGCGTTTGGTGGTCGTGAACATGGCGGCGACTTATGCGGGAGAGTTTTGCGGCCGTCAATGGCTTTTCGGCGGGATTGTGGCCGCCGCTATTTTGCTCGCGCCCCCGGCGGCTCGAGGATGACCTCCTTGAGGTCGTCGCCGCTGATGACGACGATCGCGAAATTGAGCCGGCCGCGTTCGCGCACCAGCCCGCCGCTGATGGCCTTGCCGGACGCCGCCCGTTCGGCGACACGCACCGCATCCGCCAGACGATGCCTGATAGCACCGAGCGCTGCGA
Source organism: Bradyrhizobium sp. F1.4.3 (assembly GCF_040548375.1). Classification (NCBI taxonomy): domain Bacteria; kingdom Pseudomonadati; phylum Pseudomonadota; class Alphaproteobacteria; order Hyphomicrobiales; family Nitrobacteraceae; genus Bradyrhizobium; species Bradyrhizobium sp. F1.4.3. Next base: position 376,470 of record NZ_JBEPRN010000001.1, on the reverse strand, counting down.
GATTGCTGCGATCGTCAAGGTCGAGCTCGGCGAGGGGCAGGGCGGCTTCGCCGCCAATGAGCTCGCCGGTCGCGGCATTGATGGTGTGCCGCCAGAGACGATCATTGTGCAGGGTCTTGACCCGGTAGACCGGAACGTCCGAGCCGCCGTCGAAGCTGACATCCGCGGTCGTCGAGCCTGCGTGCCGGGCCTCCGCAATCGCCATGGCCTGGCTGATCGAGATCGACGAGCTGCGGAAACGTTCGATTTCGCGGCTGACGGCTTGGCGGTCGGCCTCGGCGTCACCATCTGTCTCGCCATGGAGGGCGGTGGGTGTGCCACCCGCCGTGACGAGCGCGTTTGCCGGCGCTGCGATGAGCAGCCCCGACAGGGCGATCGCCAGCAACTCGCACACCCGTCGTCTTGCTGCGTTCATGCTCGAAATCCTCGGCCAACGAGTGTGCCGGATAATCGTAAAGAAGTCGCGGCCGACCATGGGCAGTGGCCGGCCGCTGATTGTCGCAACGGGCTGTACCTGTCACGGCGATCATGGTCACAAAGCCGGTCCGAATCCATTTGGGGCTGGTGAAAAACGGGCCCGAACCATAACAAAACCATACCGTATCGTTTTATTTTGGTCAACGGACAGACCGTCGTCCGTTGGGGACAGATCGCCGAGCTCACGGAAATGTCAGCGGGACGGCCGGCGCCGTTGCGTGCCTTTGGCGGCGTTCTGGACGCGGTCGACCGATCCCAGCGCGCCGGCCAGGAACAGCTTGATCGCCGCACGCATCCGCTTTTCGGCGGATTTGAGCTCGGTCGGCGTTCCGAACGTCGCCATGCGGTGGGTGTGGCCGACGACGACGTCGAGGAACACCTCGGCTGCGATGGTGGTGTCATCGACGTCGAGCGCGCCTTGCTCCACCAGATGATCGAAGAAACGTGCGGTCGTGGCGACAGCCTTCAGCCAGCCCTCTTCCTTGCCGAGCTTGGCAATGTCGGGAAAGTTGATGGCCTGTGACGTCATCATGCGGCTGAAGGCCATGGCGTCAGACCCGCAGGTGAACGTCAGCATTTCACGCCCGATCTCGACGAGCCGCTGCTCGACCGAGATGTCCGATGAACTGCCGAGCTGCATTTCGGCCGCCGCAGACAGCGGGGCAAGCCAGCGCGCGATTTCGCGCCTCAGCACGGCCGTGAACAGCCCGCGCTTGTCGCCATAACGGGCATAGACGGTGGGCTTGCTCACGCGGGCCGCTTCCGCAACCGCATCGAGCGAGGTCGCGTCAAAACCGCGATCCAGGAACAGGCGGGTGGCGACTTCAATGAGCCGCTGGTCGCGCTCGATCGCGGCGCTTTTCGTCGGCCGGCCGCCGCGCGATTTCGACACCTCGCGCCGCGGCGTTGCCGTTCTTGCCTTGGTCGCAGTCAATCCCATGCCCAATGATTCCTGCGCGGTCGTGACAATGGTCATTGCTCTATAACGCGCAGCAACCGGGACGTCATTGCGAATTTGGCCGAATTGGCCGTATCGTCAACGGTCCCGGTGCGACGTCGTTCCCTCGCGCGGTCTTAGGGTATTCTCGAGGTCCAGGCCTGGCCGGCCGCCGCTTTCTCATATCCGTATTGGTACAGCGCCCGCATATAGGCCGTGTCGAACCCTTCCGAGGGCGGTGCCGGATACTCGCGTTCGATATAGGAGAGATGGAAGCCCAGGTGGTTGCGCTTGGCGAAATCGTAGGTCGAGAAGATGATCGAGCGCGTCTGCGACTGGGTGATCGAGGACAGGCTGCGTGAGGCGACATCGATCGTGCTGTTGGCGACGAGCTCGAAGTTTCGTTCGATCTTCTTGTTGACGAGAATGTAGATGTCCATCTTCGCGTTGCCTGGCAGGCGTCCCTGGAAGAGCAGGGCCTCCGGCAGCGTCAGCACCGGGGCCGTCACGCCACCGTCGACATGCATCTCCTGAAACTTGTGGCCCTGGCCTTCGGCTTCGATCAGGATCGGCGGAAACACCAGGGGAATGCTGGCGGAGGCCGCCATCACGTCGCGAAACAGTTTAAGCGCCTCGGGCGTGCCGACTGCGGCGATCTTGCCCATGTCCCAGATGGCGGTTCGCTGGGTGTCGAGATCGGTCGTGACCACCAGCAGCCGTCGGCCCTTGGCATTCTCGCGGGCGACTTGCGCCATGATCTCCGGCCCGACGTAGCGGGCGACGAGTTCGCGCAGCCGCGTATTGCCGAACAGACCGGAGCCAAACAGCACGCGCATGATGCTGGGATCGTTCAGCAGGCTCTCCGCGATGCCGCTGGTGTAAACCTCTCTGAGCGTGTCGTCGTACTGCGACCCCAGAAACGCAAACGGCGCGATCAGGCCGCCGGTGCTCACGCCGGACACGACCGAGAAGGCGGGGCGGGTCCCGGCCGCGCTCCAGCCGTTCAGCACGCCGACGCCGTAGGCGCCGTCGGCACCGCCGCCCGAAAGCGCCAGATAGCTCTTGGTCGCGGTGCTGTTGTCCTTTTCGAAGCTGAATTTCGTGATTGGCTCGTCGGTGTAGCGCCTCAAGCCCTCGATATCGAGCACGCGCGAACTGCTGGCATCGGCCGCGGTGTAGGGCGTGCGGGGCAGGGAGGTACAGCCGGCCACGCTGCACGCCAGCATGAGCGCGCCAATCAGGCGACCAGCTGTCTGCCTTATCCGGCCATGCGAGGGGCCGGATGTGTCGGTCGGACATGAGGGGTTGGGCATGGGGCGGTGGCTGGAGATCACGCATATGCTGCCGCAGGCAACGTCCCTGCGGCATTTGATCCAACCCCCAAGATAAAACTACACTGTATCGTTTTATTTGACAAGCCGCAGCGGACTCAAGTCAACGGCAATTGTGTCCCAGTCTGAGGCAGCGGCAGCCCCGAGCGGGTTGATCGGTCTCTCCCGACACGCAATAAGCACCGCCATGAGTCTTTCCGATCAAGGTCTTCCCAATCATTTCGAACTGCTCGCCACCGACGGCGCCGCGCGCACCGGCCGCCTGACCACGCCGCACGGTGTGGTGCGGACGCCGGCCTTCATGCCGGTCGGCACCGCCGGCGCCATGAAGGGCATGCACTGGCGCGAGGTGCGTGACGCCGGCGCCGACATCGTGCTCGGCAACACCTATCATCTGATGCTGCGTCCTGGCGCGGAGCGCATCGGTGCGCTCGGCGGCTTGCAGAGGTTCACCGGCTGGAACGGGCCGATGCTCACGGACTCCGGCGGCTTCCAGGTGATGTCGCTGTCGGACCTGCGCAAGGTGACCGAGCACGCCGTCACCTTCCGCTCGCATATCGACGGCGCCAAGGTCGAGTTGTCGCCGGAGCGCTCGATCGAGGTGCAGCGTTTCCTCGGCTCCGATGTCGCCATGCAGATGGACGAATGCGTGCGGCTACCGGCCGAGCGCGACGACATCGAACGCGCGATGCGCTTGTCGCTGCGCTGGGCCGAGCGCAGCAAGCGCGCATTCGAGAGCGCTCCGGACGGCTACATGCTGTTTGGCATCGTGCAGGGCGGCGACGTGCCGCAGCTTCGCCATGCCAGCGCCGAAGGCTTGGTCGAGATCGGCTTCCACGGCTACGCGATCGGCGGCCTTGCTGTCGGCGAGCCGCAGGCCGTGATGCTCGCGATGATCGACGAGACCGCGCCGGCACTGCCGTCCGATCGGCCGCGCTATCTGATGGGCGTCGGCACGCCGGACGACATGCTCGAGGCGGTGAAACGCGGCATCGACATGTTCGATTGCGTGATGCCGACGCGCAATGGCCGTCATGGCGTCGCCTTCACCCGCTTCGGCCAGGTCAATCTGCGCAACGCGCGCCACGCCGACGATCCGCGTCCCCTCGACGACGAGAGCAGATGGCCATCGACGCGCAACTATGCGCGCGCCTACCTGCACCATCTCGTCAAGGCCGGCGAGACGCTCGGGGCGATGCTGCTGTCCGAGATCAATATCGCTTACTACCAGTTCCTGATGCAGGGCATCAGGGACGCGATCGCACACGGAACGTTCGAGGAGTTCTACCGGCGTACGCGTGAGGACTGGGCGAAGGGCGACATTGCCCCGCGTTAGAGCATGATCCGGAAAAGTGTGGAGCGGTTTTCCGGCGAGATCATGCTCAAGCAATAGAAGTCAATTGCACGTAAACCGCTGCTTGACGGCGTGCTTGGTCACGAAGCCATAACCGCAGGTGTCGCAGGTCCAGAGATAGCTGATCACATGGTCCGAGACGTAGGCGGAGGCTTCGGCGGCGACCATGGAGTCGGCGCAGACAGGACAGGTGGGCAACTCGCTGCAACGCGGATCGCGGGTTGACGCGACGACGGTCGACAACACTTCAGCAATTGCTGACATCGTGGTGACCCTTCCTGCTCTAAGACCTAAGTCTAGCATAAGCAGAATCAGTTGACGAGGTCGCAACACAAATGCGTTGGTTTTCTGATAATTACAGCTCACGCGATTTTGCGATGCAGCGTACTTAACATGTGCCGCATTGTTGCTTGCGTGTCATCACAAGCTGTCTCTAACTGCGCGAAAGCTGCGAATAGCGCGCAAATTGTCGCCACAGGGAGTTCATCATGGACGCATCGTCCAAGACGGGTGCAGCGCACCAAGCCGGCCGCGGCCGGATCTACGACTCGATTGTCGAGGCTTTTGGCGACACGCCGATCGTGCGCCTGCGCCGGCTGCCGGGCATGCACGGCGTGAACGCGACCATTTTGGCAAAACTTGAATATTTCAATCCAGCCGCGAGCGTGAAGGACCGCATCGGCGCGGCCATGATCATCGCCATGGAGAAGGCCGGCATCATCAAGCCTGACACCGTGCTGATCGAACCGACCTCCGGCAATACCGGCATCGCGCTCGCCTTCGTTGCTGCTTCGCGCGGCTACCGGCTGAAGCTGGTGATGCCGGAATCCATGTCGATCGAGCGGCGCAAGATGCTCGCCTTCCTCGGTGCCGAACTGGTGCTGACGCCGGCCGGCCAGGGCATGAAGGGCGCGATCGCGACCGCCGAAGAACTGCTGAAGACGACGCCGAACTCGGTGATGCCGCAGCAGTTCAAGAACCTCGCCAATCCCGAGGTGCATCGCCGCACCACCGCAGAAGAGATCTGGAACGACACCGGCGGCAACATCGATTTCTTCGTCGCTGGCGTCGGCACGGGCGGCACGATCACCGGCGTCGGCCAGGTCCTCAAACCGCGCAAACCGTCCCTCCGCGTCGTTGCGGTCGAGCCGGAAGAGAGCCCCGTGCTGTCAGGAGGCCAGCACACGCCACACAAGATCCAGGGTATCGGCGCCGGCTTCGTTCCTGACATCCTCGACCGCTCCGTGATCGACGAGATCGTCAAGATCAACTCGACGACGGCGATCGAGACCGCGCGGGCGCTGGCGCGGCATGAGGGTATTCCGGGCGGCATCTCCTCGGGCGCCGCAATCGCAGCGGCGCTCCAGATCGGCAAGCGGCCGGAAGCTGCGGGAAAAACCATTCTTGCGGTGGTGCCGTCCTTCTCCGAGCGCTATCTTTCGACCGCACTGTTTGAAGGAATATAGCAGATGGCGGATCAACCGAGGCGGCCGCGGACATTGGGCGATGCGCGGAGCGAAGCCGAGGCGGCGTTCAAGAAGGTGACGGCCAAGGTCGCCGAGGCGCCGGTGAAGAAGAACGTGACGCCGGGGATCAAGGAGCAGGTCAGCTTGCGGATCGATCAGGACGTGCTGGAGCATTTCCAGTCGGGCGGTCCCGGCTGGCAGGACCGCATCAACGACGCGCTCCGCAAGGCGGCGGGGAAGTAGGCCCTTACCGCCGGGTCGGGGGCGTTCGAAAACCGACCCGCTCAGAAGCGAGTTTCAGACGGGATCCTCGCAGCTTGCTCAGAGGACCTGCGACAGAAACCGTTGCGTTCGCTCGTCTTTGGCCGCAGTAAACAATGTTTCCGGCGGCCCGTGCTCGACAATCACACCGCGGTCGGTGAAGTAGACCTGATCGGCGATCTCACGCGCGAAGTTCATCTCATGAGTGACGAGGAGGCATGTCATCCCATCCTCGGCAAGCTCTCGGATCGTGACCAGGACCTCCTTGACGGTTTCCGGATCGAGAGCGGCCGTGACTTCGTCGAACAGCATGATGTCCGGCCGCATCGCCAGCGAACGGGCAATGGCCACTCGCTGCTGTTGTCCGCCTGAGAGTTCACCAGGATAGCTGCCTTCTTTCCCTGCGAGCCGCACCTTGGCGAGCAGCGCTCGGGCGCGCGCTTCGACCTCGGCACGCTTCTGGCCGAGAACATGGATCGGCGCCATCATCACGTTCTGGAGCGCGGTCTTGTGCGGGAAAAGGTTGTACTGCTGGAATACCATCCCGACCTTGCGGCGCAGCGCCAGCTTGTCGAGCCTGGGATCGGTCACCTCGATACCTTCGATTTGGATGCTGCCGGACGAGATCGGCTGAAGAGCATTGATACAGCGGATCAGTGTGGACTTCCCTGATCCCGACGGGCCGATGATACAGATCACTTCACCCTTCTTGACCGACAGGCTGATGCCTTTCAGAACCTCGAGAGCTCCGAATGACTTTCTGACGTCAACGCATTGGACGATGGGCTGATCCGGAGTCCAGTTCGTGGTCATGCTCTGCCTCCTCAGCGTATGTGGAACCGACGCTCGAGGCGAGCCGTCCATAGGTTGATCGGATAGCAGTAGAGAAAGAAACACAGCAGCGCGAAACCATAGAGCGGCGCGAACAGTTCCGGTCTGCCGCCTTCGGCGGCGTGCACCTGCGCCGTCAGAGTAAGCATTTCAGAGACGCCCACGATCGATGCGAGGACCGTCGCCATGGCGACGAGCGCATAGATGTTCATCCAGGGTGGCAGCATTCGCTTGACGCATTGCGGTAGTATGATCAGCCACATGATCTGGCGTCGCGTGAATGATAGCGACTCTGCCGCTTCCCATTGCGTCGACGGAACGGAACGCACGGCTCCACGTACGACCTCGGCGACGTTCGCCATGACGGGTAGGGCGAAGCCCACGGTCGCCTTGATCCAGTCCGGCAGAGGGATGGTGGTCTTGAAGATGGTGATCTGGAAGGGCACCAGAAACATCACAAAGAACAACAACACCAGCCAGGGCGCGTTGCGGAAAAATTGAGTCACGAACCAACTGATGCTGGAGAGCAACCGGAACTGCGACAACAGGGCCAGACCCAGACCGAGACCGGCAACGGTGCCCAGCAGCATGGCCAGCAAGGAGATCAGGATATTGAAAGCGAACCCTCGCAGCAGGAGCGGCGACCACTTCAAGATGATCTGGAGCGGTGAAAGCATCGTTGGTGCCGTCTGCGCCCACGCCGTGGACGCAGCCATCATGGCGCAGAAACAGAGGATCGCGGCGAACAGCGGACTGATCCGAATGGGCATCCGGACCGGTACGATACGATACGGCAGAAGGACTGGAAGGCCGTGCGGGGGCTCGGCGGGTTTCATCGTCCGTATCCCGGAATGCGCATCGCCCGCTCCCAGCGATGCATCAGCCAGACGAGCACGCCGACGAGAATGCCGTAGGTTGCGAGCAATACGATCATCATTTCGAAGACGTTCTGCGATTCCGACCAGATCTGCTTGACCGCGTACAGCGTTTCGGGAACGGCGATCGCGTAGGCAAGCGTGGTCGTCTTGAGCAGATTCACAAGGTTGTTGTTCAGCGCAGGAAGGCAGACGCGAACGGCCAGCGGAAGAACGATATGGATGTAGGCCCTGAGACGCGTGTATCCGAGCGCTTCCGCGGCTTCGATTGTGGTCCTCGGCACCGCCTCGATGCCGGAGCGGAAGATCTCCACGTTGAAGGCGGCCGCAAACAGGGACAGCGAAATGATGGCCCACTGAACGTTGCTCAGCAGTGGAACGCGCATGCCGGCGGTCTCGACGGCGGGAAGCATCGTGCCGAGGCCGAAATAGAAAAAGAAGATCTGGACCAGCGGTGGCGTGTTGCGGAACACCACGACGAACGCATTGACGGCCAGCCGCAACAATCTGGACGGGCTACCCTGGAGCAGGGCGCCTGCCGCGCCGATGATCAGGCTCAGCACGATGGTCGTGACGCTGAGAAACAGCGTCATCTTGAGCCCGCTAAGATAACGATCCCAGTCGTACGCATCATAGAATACGGAGAAATTCAGCCCCGTCGTTTCATAGAGATGCTGAAACCAGTTGCCGATTGCCTGCATTTTGCGCGACACCGAATTGTTAAGGCAATCACCCCGGATCAGTGCATGGGCTTGACCTGTTCGGAGCGCGAGATGGATCTGGCGCTCCGCTTCACGCGTTTATTTGTCCTTGTATTGCTCGTGCATGAAGAGCGAATACTCTGTCGGAGTAATGCCCCACTTCTTTTCAGCTTCCACAATGAAGCCCGTCTTCATCCAATCCTTTGTCGTATCTTCGAGCAGCTTCTGAAGGCTGGCGTTATCGAGCGCGACGGCGATCATCCACGGCGAAGGCAGAACACCTTTCAGGGGAAGGGCGTAGTCCGCCTTCCACTCATCCTCGAGCAGCTTGCCTTGCAGGAAGGTCTGATCGTAGACATAGCCGATGCAGTTGCCCTGCTTCATGGCGAACAGGGGCTTCTCCGAGCCGTCAAACGCAACAATTTCGGGGCCGTAGGATTTGGCAACGTCCTTGTTGTACCAGGCGCCCGACGTTGCACATACGGGTTTTCCCTTGAGGTCGGCCCAGTCCTTGATGCCGGCCTTCTTGTTGAGAAGGATGTTCACATAGTCCGAGTAATATAGGGGTTCGATGGCTTGAACGACGCGGCGGCGTTCCGGCCTGTCCGACATGGTCGCGATCAGCAGATCAATCTTTCCCTGCTGAAGAAACTCGATTCTGTTCGAGGCCCCGACTGGAACGAGCTCGAGTTTGACGCCGAGGCGCTTGGCGATGTCTGCGGCAAGATCCGGCTCGATGCCGACGACATTTCCGGTGGGATCGCGGTATCCAAAGGGCTTGTAGTCTGCCTTGACGCCGACGTTCAACGTGCCGCGCTGCTTGATGGCATCGACGCCATCAGCCGCCTGAGCGCTGCCGAGCATCAGCAGCACCGTGGCACCTGTCATCATGGAACGGAGCATATTTCTCATCGGATGACACCTCCAAGGATTGAAACTCGACGCGACCGACGCGCACTCTTTTCGCAGTACAAGGTTCGTGCCAAACGGTCACAAAAAGCGAGACACAGAGAATGGAGCAAGGTCGATCGAGCTTCGACCATGAGCCATCATCTCAGCGACGACGTTTCCGATGCCGGCCGAGTGCTTGAAGCCGTGACCGGAGCACGCCGAGACGACAAAGACTCTATCCTGGCCGGGATGGCGGTCGATGATGAAGCCCCGATCGGGCGTTACCGTGTAGAGACAGGCGGCCGCCTGTGCGACGCGGGGCGTGGCGCCTGCGAGCCGTCCCTTGACGTGCTCCAGGTACATCTTGGCCGACTCCGCCGGATCGACGGTGCGATCGACGGTATCGGCTGTCGTGCTGGTCTCATACTGCTCAGTCGCCACCTTGAGGCGAGGATCGCCTGGCAGCGGCGGGAAGCCGTAGAGGTAATCGACATCCGTCGCACCATGCATCCAGATGAACACCGGGGCGTTTGCACGATACGCGCTCGTGTCCTCGAGCTCGTACCAGTGGAGCACCTGACGTTTCACCGTGAGCACACGGTCAAACGGCGCCCCTAGCAGATGAGCATTCCAGCCGCCCGCCGACACGACCACCTGGTCCGCTTCGAAGCTGCCTGAAGACGTCTCCACCCGAACGACAGAGCCCGTCTGCGCGATCGAGAGGACTTCGACCCCCGTGCGGATCACTGCGCCAAGCTGCTGCGCGCACGTTAGTTGCGCTTTAACGCAGCGCTCCGGAAAGACGTATCCCCCGCCGGGCTCGTAATAGGCCTTCTCGTTGCCCTGAAGGTTCAAGAACTGCGGAAAGCGATGGGCTACCTCGCGCCCGTCGATCACCTCATGCGCGATGCCGAAGTCGCGAGCTGCCCCGATCGAACGTGCGACGAAATCCGGCTTGCCATGATGCGACGTCTCGCCAACGCCGGGCGCCATGACGACGAGGCCACACGGATTCAGGAGCTGGTCAGACGTCTCGGCTTCGAGCTCGCGCCAGATCCGGTGCGTATCGAGGACCAGGGGAACGTAATCGCGGCCTTCACCGACGGCCTGCCGTGTGATGCGGGTTTCACCGTGACTGGATCCCATCACGTGGGGAGGCGCAAAGCGATCGATGCCGATCGCCTTTACCCCTCGCTTGGCCAATTGATAGAGGGTCGCGCTGCCCATGGCACCGAGGCCGATCACCAGAATGTCCGCTCGTTCGCTCATGACTTGAAGCTGCTCAATTATTAAGATGACCGAGAGTTTGCCTTTAAAATCAGCTCCGCGACAAGGATAATCCATGTAATTAAGCAAATTTGCACACCAGTATAATTTCTGCTTAATTCATGACATGGCGTCCTCCATTCCAGACCTGCGAAGCTTGCAGATTGTCGCTGCGGTTGCGGACTCGGGCAGCATGCTCGAAGCCTCGCGCCAATTCGGGATGACGCAATCCGCGGTCTCTCAGGCGGTGCGGCGTGCCGAGGCCTCGGTCGGGGTCGCATTTTTCGACCGTAGCCGGAGGCCGCTCGTGCCGACTCGGGCGGGACGCATCCTTGCAGGCCGCGTTCTCGATCTAAACCGCAACTTTGATGCGCTACTGAGCACGCTGCGGGCCGCGGCGGAACAGTCCGAACGTGTTGACCTGAGGCTCGGCCTGGTCGATTCCTATGCTGGCACGGTCGGCGCGCACCTTGTCAAAGAGCTGATGACGGGCGCGATCGCGCTAAGCCTGTCTGCGTGGTCTGGTCTCGCGCATTCTCATGCGGAGGCGTTGGTGCGTCGCATGATTGACGCGGCGATCACGTGCGATGCAATGGACGATCTGTATGATGTCGAACGCTTCCCATTCTATCGCGAACCGTACCTGCTGGTGGTGCCACGCGGACTGGAAGCCGAATTTGCCGACCTTGATTTGCGCGACATCCTCGCCCGGCATCGTCTCGTCCGGCACAGTGAGCGCTCCTACGTCGGTGCTCAGGTCGAGCGCCATCTGAGCCGTTTGGGTATTCGCCCACCACGGGCCTTTGAGTTTGACACCTCGGACAGCCTGGTCGCCATGGTCGCGACCGGGATGGGCGTCGCGATCACCACGCCGCTGTGTCTGTTGCAGGGGCTGGCTCACGCCGGTCAAGTCAGCGCTCTCCCTCTGCCGGGCCCTGGATTTTTTCGTGAACTGCTTCTGGTGACTCGCCGTGGAGATCTCTCGTCACTGGCGCCGCGCATCGCAGAGATGGCTCGGTCGAGCATTACGACGCAGGCGATGCCGCGTATCCGGACGCTCGTGCCCTGGTTCACCCAGGATTACTAGCAAGGAAAAGGCCCGGCGCGAGCCGAGCCCTTTTTGTCGCTGCTTGGTCGCCGGTGACTGGCGCCTCAGCGGCGGAACATGCCGCCCATCATACCGCCGACGACACCGCCCATGAAGGCCGCACCGGGATCGCCGCCACCACGATGGCCGCCACCGCCGCCGCCGGAGGGTGCGCTCGGGCGCCGGGCCGGCTTCGAGCTGTCGTCGCTTGCGGTCGGCGAGGTCGAGGCAACGATCTCGGAGAGCAGGGCCTTGTGCTGGAGCTTGTTGAGATAGCCCGTCGATGGATAGCCGCGGGCCGCCTGCCAGCGCTTGAGCACGGTCCGGGTCTCGTCATTGAAGGCGCCGGTCACCTTGGTGTCGAAGCCGAGCCCGTTGAGGCGGCGCTGCACATCGCGGCGCTGGCCCTTGTCGAGCCCGATCTGATCTTCGGTGAGCTGGCTGGCGTCATCGGTGAAGGTGGCGGGATCGACGCCGGCATTGAGGTTGCGGGTTGTGGTCGAAGGACCGTTCTGGATCGCCGCGAGCCGCGCCAGCGCGAGTGCCTTGAACTGGCCGTTCGGATAGGCCGAGAGGTAGGCGTTGAGCTCTTCCGGCTTGTTGGTCTCCTTCACGGAGCGCCAGTATTCGAGTTCGACACCGTCGGAGCTGCTGGCGGCGGCAGCCGCCGGCGCGCTGCTGGAGGCGGTTGGTGCCGCATTGGCGACCTGCTGGGTTTGCTGCGCCGGGTTGAGGTAGACCGCGCCGATCAGGTTGGTGTGGCCCCAGGGAAGCTGACCTTTATGGGTCTCCTCGTTCACCTGGGCGCGCACCGACGTCATCGCCTGCTGGATCTCGACGCCGGGCTTGGTGATGTTGTCGATCAGCGCGCGGGTGAACGGGCTGTTGTTGCCCTCCTGTCCATCGAGCGCGGTCTGGCCCGGGCCGGTGGCGAACGCGATCAGCGTGCCTTCGCCGGACTTCATTTCGGCAAGACCGCTCTGCACGTTGATGCTGCGGGTTGCCGAGTTGGACTTGATCTTGGCGGCAAAGGGATTGTCGCGGCAGGCGTCGAGGAAGACGAGCTTGACCTTGGCGTCGCCCATGGTCTGGTCGAGCGTCAGGTCGATATTGATGGCGGCGCCGAGCTTGACGTCCATCTCCGATTTAATGTCGGCATCGACGGGCAGGAGATAGTTGCTGCCACCGACGGCGATGCCGTGGCCTGCATAGTAGAACACTGCGACATCGGAGCCCTGCGCCTTGCGGCCGAAGTCCAGCAGCTTCTCCGTCATCTGGTCGCGGGTGAGGTTGGATCCTTCGATCACCTCGAAACCGACGTTGCGCAGCGTGGATGCCATTGCCTTGGCGTCGATCGGCGGGTTCGGCAATTGGGCGACGTTCTTGTAGGCGCCGTTGCCGACCACGAAGGCGACGCGGCGGTCGGCCTTTGCGGCGCTGACCGAGAGCGCCATGCACATCAGCGAAACGAGGATGGTGAGAGTGCGCATCTGAAATCCCCAACTGAATCGAATAATAGGCAGCAACAAATCGGCAGCGAACTTACACGAAAACGCCCGGCCTCGCGCTAGCGAAACGACAGTTCGGCCAACCCGTGGCTTTGCTGCCGAACGTGCACGATGGACTGCCCCTCCAACGTGATCCAAATCACGCTCGACCACTTTGTTTTGTCGCTTGAGGCGACGCGCGGTTCACTGCGCGCGGACGGGAACCGGCGCAGCGGGCTTCAAATTCAGGAGATTGCCAAACAGGATCAATGCCGCGCCGAGTACGATCCAGGTGTCGAGCTGCTCGGAATACAGCAGCCAGCCGGCGGTCGCGGTCAGGGGCACCCGCAAAAAGTCCATGGGAACGACGATCGTTGCATCCGCATAGCGCATCGCGCTGGCGAGGCAGTAGTGCGAGAAGGTGCCGCAGAACGCGATCACGCCGAGCCAGGCCCAGACATAGGCGGACGGCCAGGTCCAGACGAACAGCGTCGGGACGAAGCCTGCGACCGATTGCACCACCAGCATCCAGAACAGAATCGACAGCGCGCTTTCGGTGCGGGTCAGCGATTTGACCAGCGCCATCGACACCCCAAAGCCCATGGCTGCGCCGAGCGCGATGAGCTGGCCGGGATTGATCTCGCCGGTCGCGGGCCGGACGATGACGATCACGCCGACAAGGCCGAGCACGATGGCGGCGATCTTCCATGGCGTCATGCGCTCGGAGAGGAAGCTTGCCGCGAGGATCGCGGTCCAGATCGGCATCGTGAACTCGATCGCCACCACTTGGCCGATCGGGATCAGCGTCAGCGCGAAGAACCAGCCGAGCTGGGCGACGTAGTGCACCAGATTGCGGCCGATGTGCTGCCGCAGGCGCGACGTCTTGAGCACCTTGAAGCCGCCGGCGCGGTAGATGATCGGCGAGAGCAGCACGAACCCGGCCAGCGAGCGCACTTCCATGATCTGGAAGACGTTCAACTCCCGCGTGGTCTCGCGCCCGGCAATCGCCATGATCAGCATCAGCGACAACCAGCCGGCCATCCAGAATGCAGCCATCGTTTTGGACGGTGTCGTGTTCATCGGTGCGGAGATCGGAATCCTGCGGGGAGGCCGGTATCGGCGACATAGCCGTTGTTTGCAACGGCCAAATCTGCGGGTGCAGCGTTGCAGGGGGGCGTGCTAAGGCTTGAGCGAACAACGATAAAATCGGGAGATCTTCGCTCATGCGTATCTTGCAGCCGGCCGAATGGTCGAAACCGCGCGGCTTTTCACATGGTGTGATGGTGGAAGGGCCGGGCCGCTGGGTGGTACTCGCCGGGCAGACCGGCGGCGACGAGATGGGCAATTATGCGCCCGACGTGGCGGCACAGGTCGCGACTGCGCTGAAGCGGATCATCAAGCTTCTCTCGGAGGCCGGCGCTGGTCCCGAGCACATCGTTCGCCTGACCTGGTATCTGACCAGCCGCAGCGAATATGAGGCCGCGGGCGCCGGCATCGGCGCGGCCTGGAAGGAGACGCTCGGGCGCAACTTCCCGCCCTCGACGCTGCTCTACATCGGTGGCCTCGTGGATGCGCGGGCCAAGGTCGAGATCGAGGTGACGGCGTTCGTTCCCAACGTATAAAAAAATCGGTCTGGCCAGTTGGCCGGACCGACTGTTGCGTCTCCGTGCTGCCTTAGCGCGACATAGAAATGTTGGCGCCACGGAACTGGCTATCCGCCCGCATCGTGACGGTCTGCTTGTTGCCGCTGGTCCGCAGCGCGATGTTGGCGTTGAAGCCGGCGGCAGAGGCGACCACCTCGAAATTCCCGCCGCCGCCGCGGCCCTGTAGCGAGCCGCTGATGTTGCGGCTGGCCTCGCTCCAGCTGCCGGTGATGTCGCTGCCATCGGCCCGGACGTTGGCGGAGAGGTTGAATTTGTAGGCGTCGCTGGCGCAGGTCAGCACCATCTCCATGGTCGGACCGATCGGCGTATATCTGGCCCGGCACCGAATGCGTTCGCTGGACCCGTCGTCGAGGCTGACGGTACCGCCGCCGCTCCAGTTCCCGGCCATGGGCGCGAATGGGCCGGACTGAGCCTTGCTTTCAGAATTCGCGATGGCCGCTGCAGAGAATACAGTGGCCGCGATCAGCAGCCGCCGCCAGCCTCCGGCGCGAGCCTCAATTGGTTTATTGGCGCGATGCTTCCCACCGCCCACTGCACGGTATGCCTGCAGATGCTCCATTCCACTTCCCCGATCCGGCGTTGCCGCTGAGTTGACCGTTGGCATATGCACCGTTGATCGAAACTTTCACAAGACCCTCCCGGCCGATGGTGCCGGAAACGTTAGCGCCGGGCGCCGAGATCTTGCCGTCGGCAACCGTCAGCATGGAGCTCGCGGTCGGCTCGCAGGTGCCGGTCTTGGTCACGATGGTGACCTGCCAGTTGCCGTCATAGGGGGTCTGAGCAAACGCGGGGGCGGCGAGGCTGCCGGTGAAAACTGAAGCGGCACAGAACGCCGCGATGCGACCTAAACGCATGAATTCCGTCCTTGAATATGTCCGAGATGCTGTCACTTATTGGGACGAAATGTGACGGAAATTTGTTGCAATGCCAAACTGAAAATTGTTCCTGTGGAAGCAATGGTTTATTTGCGTTTCCGGCTGCAATTTTCGAAGCAAAATCAATGCGGCTTTGCGTTAAGGGTGAACGTCAGGAGAGGACTCAGGAAAGACTTGGCGCCGAGGTCGCAAACTGCTCGTCCTGAGTCTTGGACGGCAGCGCCTTGTGGACCTTGGCATAATCGATCACATCGGCCAGCAGCTTAAGGCCGAGCGGAGCCAGCGCACGCTCCCACAATTCCCGCGCGGTCTCGCCCTTCTTGACGAAGCACCAGTCCTGGGCGGCGATGGCGCCGGCGTCCATGCGGTCCGCCAGTTGGTAGATCGTGCCGCCGGCGATCGGATCGCCTTCCTTGATGGTCCATTCCACGGCGGCCTTGCCGCGATGGCGGGGCAGCAGCGAGGGGTGGTAGCCGATGCCGCCGAGTTTTGCGGCGGCGAGCGCATCCTTGCCGATCCGGGCGTGGCTGTGTGCGGTGATGATCAGGTCGGTGTCGGGGGCGATCTCGGACGCCACCACCAGCTTCGGGTCGGCCTGGACCGCCACCTCGATGCCGGCGGCCTTGGCAGTTGTGGCCAGGCGATCCTCGGCGTCGGCCACCACGACCCGCACGATCGAGACGCCGTGCTCCCGGAGCATGTTCAGGGTGGTCACGCCGAAATGGCGGGAGCCGACGAGGGTAATCCGCATGGGTGTTTGATCCGTCTCGCAAATGCGTCGTCCCCCGATAACACGTCAGGCCGTCCTGTCACCACCCGCGCGGCGTTTGCGCCGGTTATCAACAGCGCGCCGGACGCGAGGCGCGATGAACTCAGCGATTGCGCAGCCGCCCCCTCCGGTGCTTCCATGGGAGTGTTCCGCCAGCTCGGAGCAGGTGAATGCGAAGCGCGTGGTTTTTCGTTCTCGCCGGATTGATCACGGCAGCCCCGGCTCACGCCGGCGGTCCGCCGTATCCGGCGGTGCCGCCCGAGATCGGAGTCGCGCCGTTCATCGGCCCGACCTGGGAGGCGTATCGCTGCGCCCAGGGACCCGTCTACAATTTCTATGATGGGGCCTATTACGGTGAGGAGCCGCCGGCGCTCTATCGCGGCTACGCCTACAGGCCTTACTACCGTTACAGCGCCTACCGCAGGCTGCCGCGGACCTATTTCTGCGTCATCGACTAGCGTTGCCGCGCGGCCACGGTCAGGCAGCAAGGGACGGGCATTCCAGTTCCAGTGTTTCAATTTTAACAGTAGGAATCCGTCGCCGCCGTTAGAATTTGCATGCACCCGGGGCTGAGGACATTTGATTCCGGATCCGTTTTCAAACCCGGCTTGGGCCGCTGGCGCGATCGCCAGCGGCCTTTTCATGCTCGGCAATCGCGAAATCATCTGATGGTAACACGTTCTCAACCTGACTGTCGTATCGACGAATCTGTCGCGGATTAGTATTGCGTACTGCGACACCGAAAATGTCCTGCCGGCGCGGGCGCGCCGCGCGGGCTTTTTGGCCGGGACCGATTTCATGCCGAGCGCGATTGAGCAGATCGTCGACACCTATGTGCGACTGAAGAACCGCCGCGGCCTCGACGAGCTGATGATGCACAGGCAGCGGCTCGCGGTCGATCTCAAGAGCAAATCGGGCTTTGATTTCAGTCGGCCGATCGGACAGATCGACGAGGAAATCGCGATCATCGAGGCGGGGATCAGCCGGCTCAAGGCGGATGCGGCCGATCTCGGTGCGACGCGGCTCCGCTGAGGCGGTCAGTCGCGCTTGCCGCCGTCGATGACGGTGAACAGCGGCCGCGCCGGGGTCGGTTCGACCAGCAGCTCCTCCACCAGCGCGGTTGCCGCATCGACATATTTGCGGGTCGGCTTGTCGAGGGGACGCTTGGCTTCGTCCTCGAGCGCGATCTTGGCGGCCTCGACCAGCTTGCGCATGCGCGTGGCGTGATCGTCGCCGGCCGTCAATGTTGCGCGCGCCAGCGAGCGCAGCACGAACAGCTCGCCCTCGAGGCGGAGCAGGCGGTCGTTCAGCCTGGAGAGGACGGCGTTGAGGTCGGGCATCTCGGGCACTTGCTGAGAAGGGTCCTTTCCGATCTAGCGGCGATCGGTGAACGGAGTGCAAATGCCGATGGCGCAATTGGGTCGATCTCCGACGCGCCGCGGCATCCGTGATGCCATTGATGTGACCGAATGTGACGCCGCAGGCGCGTAGGCGAGGCCGGTTCCCGAACCATATGAGAGGGCGGGTGGACGTCTGGAGCTCCTACGATGCGGTCTGTCCTGACCTTGGTCCTGCTGATTTCGGCGTGCGCGTCGGCCGTCGCGGCGCCAGCACATCGCGCGCGGCCGCGCCCTCATGTCGTCGTTCGCCCGGCCGAGGACGCGCCGGTGCCGCCCGGCTGGTACAAGTTTCCCGGCCGCCCGCCGATCCCGCCGTCGGAGAACAGGAATCTCGATCCCTCCAATTTCGGCGGCGGCTGATTGAAGCTTCACGCCGCAGTTCTGGCGAGATAGTCGCGCGCGAAGGCGAGATACCAGTCGAGGCAGGCAGGATTGGCCATCGCCTCCTTGTTGATGACCTTCTCCACGGGCTGGCCGAGCAGCAGCTTCTTGATCGGCAGCTCCTGCTTCTTGCCGGAGAGCGTGCGCGGAATCTCGGCGACGGCGAAGATTTCGTTCGGCAGGAATCGCCGGGAGAGGCCGGCCTCGATCGCCTTGTTGATCTTCGCCCTCATCGCGTCGTCGAACGCAACGCCCTCACGCAGCACCACGAACAGCGGCATGTAGCTGTCGCGGCCGAGATATTCGAGGTCGACGACGAGGGAGTCGAGCACCTCCGGGAGTGCTTCGATCGCGGAATAGAGCTCGCTCGTGCCCATGCGCAGGCCGTGCCGGTTGATGGTGGCATCGCTGCGGCCATAGATCACGCAGGAGCCGTCCGGATTGACCTTGAGCCAGTCGCCGTGCCGCCACACCGGCCCGCGTCCGCTGCCGTCGAAATTGTCGGGATAGGTCTCGAAATAGCTCGCACGATAACGCACGTCGCCCTTGTCGTTCCAGAAATAGAGCGGCATCGACGGCATCGGCTCCGTGCAGACGAGTTCGCCGACCTCGTCGATCACGGCGCGGCCCTGTTCGCTGAAGGCCTCGACGGCGGCCCCCAGCAGCCGGCACTGCATCGCGCCCGGCGTCTGCGGCAATTCGCGATTGCCGCCGATGAAGGCGCCGGCGAAATCGGTGCCGCCGGAAATGTTCGCCCACCAGATATCGGCTTGCGCTTTGCTGCAGTTGGTCTTCGACAATGCCGCAAAGCGGTCGTTGAACCAGGCTTGCGTATCGGCGCTGAGCGGCGAGCCGGTCGAACCGAGGCAGCGTAGGTGCGAGAGGTCGCCGGCAGCCGTGAGATCTATCTCGGCCTTGGCGCAGTTCGCGAAGAACGCCGCGCCGGCGCCGAAGAACGTCGATTTCGAGGCGGCGACGAAGCGCCACAGCGTGGTCCAGTCCGGTTTGTCCTTCGCGCCTCCCGGGCTGCCGTCGAAGATGCAGCAGGTGGTGCCGCCGAGCAGGCCGCCGACCTGCGAATTCCACATGATCCAGCCGGTCGAGCTGTACCAGTGATAGCGCTCGCCGAACGAGTTCTCGTGATAGGAGCAGCCGATGTCGTTGTGCAGGCCGAGCAGGGCCAGCACCACGATGACGATGCCGCCATGGCCGTGCACGATCGGTTTCGGCAGGCCGGTGGTGCCGCTGGAATAGACGATCCAAAGCGGATGATCGAACGGCAGCCAGACCGGCTCGAACGCATCGACCGTGGCATCTGTCCTGGCGACAATATCGGAGAGCAGGGCATCGGGCGCCGCAGCCGTACCCGCTTCGCTGTGCAGGATGACGTGCTCGACGGTGGGCAGCGATCGCCTGAGCTCGGCGACGACGTCGCGGCGGTCGTGCCGCCGGCCGGCATAGGTGACGGTGTCGCAGGCGATCAGCACCTTTGGCTCGATCTGCTTGAAACGGTCGATCACGGCCGGCGCGGCCATGTCGGGCGCACAGACGCTCCAGATCGCGCCGATGCTGGCGCTTGCCAGAAACGCGATGATGGTCTCGGGGATGTTGGGCAGATAGGCCGCAACGCGGTCGCCGGGCTTGAGGCCCTTGTCCTTCAGATGCAGCGCGAGCGAGGCCGCCTTGCGCCGCAGCTCGGGCCAGCTCGTCTCCGTCAGCCTGCCGTCTTCGCCGCCACTGACGATCGCGGGCAGGGCGGCCGCATCGGCCGCCGCGACATGGCGGAACACCTGGCGCGCGTAGTTGACCTGCGCACCGGGAAACCAGACCGCGCCCGGCATCTTGCGCTCGGCGATCACGGCCGCAAACGGCGTCGGCGATTGCAGATCATAATAGTCCCAGATGCTGCGCCAGAAGCCGTCGAGATCGCGCACCGACCATTGCCGCATGTCCTCGTAGCTCGCGAAGGTGAGGCCGCGCTGCTCCTGGAGCCAATTGCGATAGAGGGCGATCTGGGGGACGAAGGGAGCGGTCATTGCGTGTCGACTTCAATTGCGGGGAAGGGCAGTTTAATCGGTGTTGGAGCGTAGCAGAAGTCGCAGTTCTCCCACACAGCGCTGCCCCGGGTAATGGGTCCTGGCATTCACGACGACGCTGGCGAGGTGCGCCGCTGGTTCAACGAGCTCGTCATTGCGAGCGTAGCGAAGCAATCCAGAATCTTTCCACGGCGCCAGTCTGGATTGCTTCGCTGCGCTCGCAATGACGGAGTGCGGGCGATTGCGCAACTCAATCTCGTGTCCCGGACGCGCTGCAACGTCCTTCATGTTGTGGCGCTGAGCCGGGACCCATGTCCCCACGAACGCGCTCTGAAACATGGGCCCCGGCTCAGCAGCGCATCGTCGAAGGGACGCTGCGCTGCGTCCGGGGCACGGATAATCTCGATCCAAATTATCGAACAGGGGGCACATCTCCGCGATCTCGCGGCGCGTTTCGCCCGAGCTCTGTTTCGTTGCTTGGCCCTCGTCGAAACAAGGGCGCAGGGAAGGCCGGGCGCCGGCGGCACCCGCGATCCGTGCGCTACTAAAATGCACACGGGTTGGACCACAGGCTCAGCCGATCGCCCGGCCTTCCCTGCGCGGTGGTTTACGGCTTACTTCGCGCTCTCCCCGGGGAGCGATGCACTATTGCCCCCGTCACCTTCCGGATAGCTGATGCGCGCGCCCGGTCGGGCTGCACACATCACCGCAAGACTTGACGCACAGACTCCGGGCGTCAGGACCACACGACTTCGCCGTCCGCGCACACCTTCGCTGGGACTTCGAGAGCTGGCGTGTGCTCACGCCCGAAGCCATGCGAAGACGCTGTCAGCGCCGTGTCGTCCGCGCGAGAGTCCTTGCTCACGGGAATTCCCGCCCTGCAAGGCTCGCCGCGCCCGACGCCGTCGCGTCCATCGCTCCCGGGCCCGCGGTTCGTGACGATCGCGATCCGCCCCTTGTCTCGGGCCAGGGTGTCTTGTCTGTACGATAAATCCGAAATTCGGTAAAGTGGAATATTTGTGATGCGGCGGGTTGACAACGATTGGGGCTGTTTTGCGCGACGGACCGAGGCACCTGAACGTCACCATCGATCTGCGGCCTCCGGTCGGCAAGTCGTCTGGTGACCCATCGCGCTGACTGGATGTGGGTACTATTGATCTCCCGGCGTGGTTGCTGTTGAATGATTGGCGGGGGGATTACAAATGGAGGCGCACAAATACGGCGATGGGAATGGGCTGCGTTTTCTCGAAAAGGTCGCGCTAGCGAGGGGGATGGACGTCCTGCTGGCGTTGTTGAGAGGCCGGACGTGACCCGGCTCTGGGCAGATCGATGGTCGGGCGCGAAGAGCGGAGTTCTAGACCGACGGCTTATATCGCGCATTCCGTGGTCTGCGATACGACGCATTGGTCAGTCTCGCCTGCTTTCGCTAACGATCGTCGTTCCGTTCTTGGGCTCTGTCATTCTTTTCAACCAAGCCGTGGTCGACGTATTGACGCTGTCTCCCGACCTTGTCCGACGCTGGCTTCACTTAGATGGTCAGGCAGAGCAGGTCCGCGCAGTTGCTCATAGTCTTACTCTGTCGCGGCTGTATTACGTCTATTTCGGATTGAGTTTTTTGGGGTTCGGATCGTCGCTCTTCGCGCTATTTTGCCCGACAATTGTCAAGGACCATAGCTCCGCCACACATTTCCAGACTACCGAGATTAACTTGGCAAGCAAGCCGAGAGTCCACATCTTGCTGGGCGACGCCGCGCGAGAGGCATACTTTTGGGATTGGGAGAGTGAAGAGAATCATATCGTCACGTTTAAGACCTCATTGGTTGTAAGGCGTGCCGGCTCGCCGACGGATTTCAATGTTCTTTTTCATCGGGTTGTTAGGGAGATTTACGCGGAATGGTGTCGGCGGAATCCAGAGAGTGCAGAGGATCATTCGGATTACTATGATGTTCGCGGTATCCCAGATCCATGGAAGATAGGATGCGCAATTGCGTTTCCGAGGCACAGGCCTGAGACGTTTTTTGCTGATGAGATGCTCGACGCCTCGTATGACGAAGCAACCCGAGCTGATGTGCTGGCCTTGGCGTACATGGCTTACGATAATACAAAGCCGGTTTTGCGGGTCTGGACGGTGACTTTTTACGCGCTTGGATTTGGCCTTCTTCTGATCCCCACGGTTCAGACGTTCTACGCGGTGCTGCGAAGTCTTGTGGTGTAGGGCCGGGATAGACTTACCAGCGCAGTTCGGCGCCGCGCTTGGCGCCTACCACCCCACGCCGGCCCAGCGCCTTCCGAACACGGTCGGCTTTGTCTTCACCGCTTTCCAGCCGAAGAAATGATGCTTCCCCGACCAGCTGTGCACCACGCCGCTACAGATGCTGCATTTGAAGCTGCCGGCGTGCGGCTCGGCGTGCTCCTCCCTTGTCGCGGTGTAATTCATGCCGCAACCGGGGCAGGTGAATTCTTCGATCGTCCAGATGCTGTTGGCCATTGCACCGAAAGTGTTTTTGGGACCTCGATGTGAAGCGTAGGTGCGAGCCTTTGCATCGGCGTAAACCGGGCGGCTGAAATCCGGTTAATCGCCGTTAGCCAAACCCGGCACCGGTCGCGAGTATTGCTGGATTTTCCCGGTATGCGGAGCGCCCGTCAGTCCAAGTCATGCCGCCGGTCGGTCCAAGCGCGCCTTTGATCGGACAGCTAGATTTCATCCCGTCGCCTCGGTCGGGAGAGGCGGAAGTCATTGGGGGTGAGATCATGGGCAAGAAACTGATTTTGACGGCTGCGCTGCTGTCGCTGGGAACGCCGGCGTTTGCGGCTGACATCATCGAACCTGCGCCGATGATGAAGGCGCCTATCCCGCCGGCTCCGATCTTCACCTGGACCGGCTTCTACATCGGCGCCCATGGCGGCGGCGCCTGGAGCAAGTGGACCGGCATCGACCCGACCGAACCGTTGGCCGTCGCGAGCTCGGTCAACGCCAGCGGCGGCATCGTCGGCGGCCAGATCGGCGGCAACTATCAGATCAGCAATTTCGTGGTGGGCCTCGAGGGCACTGGCGCCTGGTCGGGCGTCAAGGTCAATGCAGGCGGCCCGTTCGGGGGCGGGGCAGGGTTCACCCTCACGCTGAAGAACGATTATGTTGCCACGGTTGCCGGGCGCTTCGGTGTCGCCTTCGACCGCGTGCTGCTCTATGCCAAGGGCGGCGCCGCCTTCACCCGCGACAAGTACGACGCCAATAACGGCCTTGCCGGTGCGCTCGCGGGCTCCGCCTCGGGCAGCTTCAACCGCACCGGCTGGCTCGCCGGCGGCGGCGTCGAATGGATGTTCATGCCGAACTGGTCGGTCAGGGCCGAATACAACTACATGGGCTTTGGCAGCATCACCGAGCAGCCGGTGACGACGGGCAATCTGGTGGCGTCGCCGGCGAACGTGAAGCTGAACATCCAGACCGGCACCGTGGGCGTGAACTATCATTTCTAGGGCGCCGCCCGCGCCGGTTTCGCCACAACCGCGCCATCTCGGCACAACCGGCCCTTCGAGGACCGGCCACAGCCCCGGTCGTCTTGACGCCCGGCTCGTTGCTGGCAATAACGCTAGCCCGCGCAAGTGCCGGAACCCGCGTTGATGCCGCAAGGAAAGCCGTGCCTGTGAAAAGTCTGCGTCAGCTCCTGACGGGCGAGGACGTCATCCAGTTCGTGATCCGGCTCGGCCTGTTGGCGCTGCTGATCATCTGGACATTTCTGATCATCCGGCCGTTCGTGCCGATCCTGGCCTGGAGCGCCGTGCTCGCGGTCGCGTTCTATCCGGCCTTCAGCTGGGTCGCCAAGATCCTCGGCGGCCGCCCCAAGACCGCGGCCGCCATCCTCACCTTGATTACGCTCGGCATCGTCCTCGGCCCCGCGACCTGGCTCGGCCTGAGTGCGGTGGACGGCGCGCGGGAGCTTGCGCACCAGCTTGGCACCGGCGATCTCGCGCTTCAATCGGCGCCGGAGCAGATCAAGTCGTGGCCCGTCATCGGCCCGACGCTCTTCGAGCTCTGGGATCAGGCCTACAACAACATCCGCGCGGTGCTGCGCGAGGTGGCGCCCTATCTCCAGCCGCTGGCGGGACCGCTGTTGTCGCTTGCGGGCGACGCCAGCCTCGGAACGCTTCAATTTCTGGTCTCGGTGTTCGTGGCCGGCTTCCTGTTTCCACACGGGCCGCGGCTCGTTGCCGCCGGGCGCGGCTTCCTGTTTCGCATCGTGCCCGAGCAGAGCGAGCATTTTCTCGAGCTTGGGGGCGCCACCATCCGCGCGGTGGCGCAGGGCGTGATCGGCGTCGCGATCGTGCAGGCGCTGCTCGCCGGCATCGGCTTCAAGCTCGCGGCCGTGCCGAGCGCTGGCCTGCTCGCCTTCATCGTGCTGCTGCTGTCGATCGTGCAGATCGGCGCCTTCCTCGTGCTGCTGCCGGTGATCATCTGGATCTGGACCGCCAAGGACGTCACCACGGCGCTGGTGCTCACGGTGTTTCTTGTCCTTGTCGGCTTCATCGACACCATGTTGAAGCCGCTGGTCATGGGGCGCGGCCTGACGACGCCGACGATCGTGATCTTCGTCGGCGTGATCGGCGGCACGCTCGCCCATGGCATCGTCGGCCTGTTCATTGGGCCGATCATCCTGTCGGTGGCGTGGGAGATGGCGGCGGCGTGGATCCGGACGGAAGACCGGGCGGTGGCAGAGAAGAGGAATGCGACCTCGCCAGCAGCCGACGAGGTTCGATAGCGCGGAACGCCTGAGGAAACGTGCGAGATCTGCTGCATCTCGCAGGTGTGGAAAACGGCAGGCCCCGCCGGCAACCGGAGGGGCCTTCGAACTTGTCTAATGAAATAGACAAGTTACCATGGCCCGATTCTGTTCTTGATTACTGTAGCAATGGCGAAGTCTTCCAAGCTGGTGGCCGCGAAGCGCGGCAAGGTTCTGTTGGTCAGGCGGCGGTCGGACGGCCTGTGGATGTTCCCGGGCGGCCGCAAGCGCGCGCGTGAGTCCGACAAGGACTGCCTGCGCCGGGAGATCAAGGAGGAACTGCCCAAGCTGAAGCTCGGCCGGATCAGCCTCTGGAAGGAAGTGACAGCCAGGAACAAGCGTTCCGGTCGCAAGATGAGCGACGCCATCTTCATTGCGAAGGGTGCCAAAGGCACGCTCGCGATCGGCGACAAGAAGGAGATCGACCGCGCCGCCTGGCAGAAGCCGCGCGGGATTCGCCTGACCGCGACCTCCCGCTACATCCGCGATCGCCTGTTTCCGAGGAAGCAGCGGCGGAGCTGAACCCGGGGCCGCCCTGGGTGTGACAAATAGTCCTGTCGCCCGTCGCCGCGCATGTGAACCAGTTCACAAACTGTCGCTGAGTTGGCTGCTATGAAGGCGTCATTGCCGTATCAATTCATTTTCGTTGAAACGCCCCGGTGCCCCAGGCACCGGGGTTTCTTGTGCGTCAGCCTTGCCGGCGCAAGAACCCCGTGATCGTGACCTTCTCCCAGATGCCGGCCGCCGCGAACGGATCGGCACGATTGAAGGCCTCGACCTCAGCGCGGCCGGGGGCCTCGATCAGGAACAGGCTGCCGATCATCGTGGCGTCGTCGTCGGAGACCAGCGGTCCCGACATGACGATCTTGACGCCGAAGCGCGAGGTATCGCCGAGGAACGCCTTGTGGGCGTCGTAATTGGCAAGCCGCGTCGGCAGTGCGCCGGTGCGGTCGAGAGCATGGATGGCAAATAGCATGATGTCTCCGGGAGTTTTTTGGGGACGGCTGTCATGTCAGCCGTCCCAATGCGTGATCAGAACAGGCCGCGGCTATTTCCCGCCGAGCTTGCTGGCCTCCTCGAAGGTCGGGCAGGTCCGCTGCTCCAGCGGTGTGTCGAAGGGCTGGTAGTTGTCCTTGGTGATCACGGTCGGCTTCAGCACGATCTCGTTGATGACGGGCTGATCGCGCAAGCTGCGGATCGCCATCATGGTGCCGAGGCAGCCTTGCGCAAACCCGTTATAGTCGCCGCTCGCCAGCAGCTTGCCGGATTTGATGGCGTCGATCGCTTCCTTGGTGCCGTTGATGCCGATCACCTGGGCTTTCCGGTTGGCGCCGTCGAGCGCCTCGATCGCGCCGACCGCCATGGCGTCGTTGGCGGCGAGCACGCCGTCGATCTGCGAGTTCGACTGCATCAGGTTCTCCATCACCTGGAGCGCCTGGAGCCGCTGATAGTTGCCGGGCTGCGAGGCCAGGAGCTTGGCGCCAGGCGCTTCCTTCAGCGCGTCGTTGAAGCCGCGGACGCGATCGACATTGGTCAGCGAGCCCTTGACGCCCTCGATGATGACAATGTTGCCCTTGCCACCCAATGTCTTGAGCAGGAAGCGCGCGGTCTCAAGCCCGAGGCTGTAATCGTCCGCCCCAATGAATGAGATGAACTTTCCGCCGGCGGAGCGGTCGGTGATATTGACGACGGGGATTTTGGCGTCGTTGATTTTTTCGACCCCCGGCACCATCGCCTTGTAGTCGACCGGCGTGAACACGATGGCACTCGGCTTCTTCACCACGACGTCCTCGATCTGGCTGAGCTGTTCGGGGATCGAGTCCGGCTTGGTCGGGATATATTGCAGCGTTTTGGCGTTCAGGGTCTTCGCCATGTTGTCGGCGCCGACCCGCACGGTCTGGAAGAACGGGTTGGTCTGGTTCTTGGTGAAGATGGCGATGGTCTCACCATCGGCGCGCACCTCGGTGGTGAACGCGGCCGCCATCAGCAGCGGCAGCGCCAGGTAGCCCAGTTTCTGTTGTCTCATGTTGCCTCCATCCCTCATTTTGCTTGTTGGATATTTAGTAGCTTATTGCGCCCTGCGGCGCGTCTTCATGTCGAGCCAGACGGCGAGAATGACGATGATGCCGGTGACGAGCGGTTGCCAGTTCGCGCTGACCGACAACAGGTTCATTCCGTTCAGCACCAGCGTCAGGATCAACGCGCCGATGAAGGTGCCGAACACGGTGCCGACACCGCCGAACAGCGAGGTGCCGCCGATCAGCACCGCCGCGATCGCCGGCAGCGTCAGGCTCTCGCCGATATCGGCCTCCGCCGAATTGAGCCGCGACAGGAAGATGATCGAGGCGAGCCCCGCCATGGTGCCGGAGACGGCGTAAACCAGGAGCAGGCGGCGCGCGACCGGGATGCCGGAGAGCCGTGCTGCGACGGGATTGGCGCCGATCGCATAAATCTCTTGCCCCCAGATCGTCCGCTGGGCAAACAGCGTTCCGATGGCGAGGAACACCAGCAGCAGATAGACGGGAATGGGCAGGCCGAACAAATAGCCGCTGCCGATCTGGCGGAAGCCCGCCGGGAAGCCGTGAAGGGTTTCGCCGGCCATGTACCAATAGGTGAGGCCGTTCAGGACCCAGAGCATGCCGTAGGTGGCGATGAAGGAAGGGATGCGCAGCGCCGTCACCATGACGCCGTTGAGGAGCCCGACGATGCCGCCACAGGCAAGCCCCGTCAGGATGCCGAGCGCCGGCGAGCCGGTCGTGTGGATCACGGTTCCGGCGACACAGGCCGACAGCGCGACATTGGCGCCGACCGAGAGGTCGAGGCCGGCGGTGAGCACCACCAGCGTCAGGCCGGAGGCGATGAAGAAGGTCAGGCTCGCCTGGCGCAGGACGTTGAGAATGTTGCCGAGGCTGAGGAACGAGTCGTTCAGCACCGCCAGCACCGCGCAGATCAGGAACACGGCGAGCAGGCGATAGAACAGCTGGATCGCGTCCTGGGACAGGAAGGAGCGCGGCGGCGATAAGGCTTCCTTGGTGATGTCGGTCATGCCCGGCTCCGCAGGCCATCGAGGAAGAGGGCGACGATGACGAGGACGCCGACGCTCGCCACCTGCACTGACGAAGGCATCGAGATCAAATTGAGCCCGTTGCGCAGTACGCCGACGGCGATGACGCCAAGCAAAGTGCCGAGCAGCCAGCCATTGCCGCGTTCGAACGAGGTGCCGCCGACCGCGACCGCCGCAATCGCATCGAATTCGAGCCCGAGACCCGCGGTCGGATGCCCCGAATTCATCCGGGCGGTCATCAACAGGCCGGCGATACCGGCCATGGTGCCGCCGATGGCGTAGACCGCGATCAAGAGCCGGTTGGGCGAGAGACCGGCATATCTGAGCGCCTCGCGATTGCCGCCGAGCGCGAACACGTAGCTGCCGAAGCGGGTGTGATAGAGCAGGCCGTGAAAGGCGGCATAAGTCACAAGCGCCATCACGATCGGCACGGGGATGCCGAGAAGCGTCGCCGAATAGATGTCCCGGACGGTGTGGGGAATACCGACCACGCTCTGGCCGTCGGACACGATCAGCGACAGGCCCTGCGCCATCCCGAGGGTGCCGAGCGTTGCCACGAACGGTGGGATACCGACGATCGCGACCAGCCAGCCGTTGACGGTGCCGAAGGCCGCGCCGACGGCGACGCCGGCGCACAGCCCAAGCAGCATCGATTTGGTCGCGAGCGAGACGATGGCGACGCAGAGCGAGGTCAGCGTCAGGACGGCACCCATCGAGAGGTCGAGCCCCTCGGTCATGATGATCAGCGTCATCGGTAGCGCCAGCATGGTCAGGATGGTCGACTGCACCAGCACGTTGGAGAGGTTGGCCGCCGAGAGGAAGCCCGGCGCGATCGCGCCGAACAGTACGATCAGTGCGCCCAGCACGATCGCGACGCCGGGGATGCGCTGGAGCGGATTGGGTTGTGATACGACCGCGGCCTCACGCATGATGCATCCCCAATCGCACGATGTTCTCCTCGGTCAGCTCATTGCGTGCCAGGTGCCCGGCGACGCGGCCCTCGCGCATCACATAGGCGCGGTCGCAGACATGGCAGATCTCGACCTGCTCGGAGGAGATCATCAGCGCTGCTGCGCCTTCGGCGACCAACCGGTCGATCAGCGCAAAGATCTCCGACTTCGCGCCGACGTCGATGCCGCGGGTGGGTTCGTCGAAGATGAAGAGCTTGGCGCCGGCCGCCAGCCATTTGCCGATCACGACCTTCTGCTGATTGCCGCCGGACAGGAGGCCAACGGTCTGGCGCGCGCTCGGGGTGACGATGCGGAGCTGCCGGATCAGACCGTCGGCGGCGCGCTGGCCGCTGCGCGGATCGAACAGCCCGCTCGGGAACAATTTTCGAAGCGCCGACACTACCAAATTGTCACCGACCGAACGGAGCAGGGCGAGCCCTTCGCTCTTGCGGCTCTCGGGGATCAAGGCGATGCCGCGGCGGGCCGCGACATCAGGCTCGCCGGAGATTGGCTTGCCGTCGAAGATGATCTCGCCGGAGATTGTTGGATCGGCGCCGAAGATGGCGCGCGCGACCTCGCTGCGGCCGGATCCGACCAGGCCGCACAGGCCGACGATCTCGCCTCGGCGCACCTCGATATTGATGTCGGAGATTCCGCTCAGTGAGGTCAGCCCCTTGACCTCAAGCAGCAGTTCGCCGGGCTTGTCAGTGAAATTGCGCGGATAGGTCATGTCGACGGTGCGCCCCACCATCATGCGAACGAGCTGGTCGGGCGTGACGTCGGCAGGGCGAACGCCGTCGATCCGGCGCCCGTCGCGCAAGACCGTGATGCGGTCGCCGAGCGCGAACACTTCGGCCATGCGGTGCGAGATATAGACGATGGAGACGCCGTCGGCCTTCAGCCGCGCGATCAGCGCGAACAACAGTTCGGTCTCGCGGTCGGACAGCGCGGCGGTCGGCTCGTCCATGACCAGGATGCGCGCGTTCTGGCTGATCGCTTTCGCGATCTCGACCATCTGCTGCTGGGCGACGCCGAGCGTGTTGACGATGACGGAAGGATCGATGTCGAAGCCGATCATGTCCAGCAGGCGCTTCGCATCGGCCAGGATCTTGCGGCGGTCGATGGTGCCGGGGATGCGGCCCTTAGGCTCGCGTCCCAGAAAGATGTTCTGCGCGATGTCAAGATAGGGGACGAGCGAGAACTCCTGGAAGATCACGGCAATGCCGAGCTTCTGGGCGTCCGCGGTGGACGCGATCGTGACCTTCTCGCCCTTGCAGAAGAACTCGCCGGCATCGGCCTTGTAGGCGCCGCACAAAACCTTCATCAGGCTCGACTTGCCCGCGCCGTTCTCGCCGAGCAGCATGTGCACTTCGCTCGCGTAGAGCGCGAAGGACACGTCGTCCAGCGCCTTGACGCCGGGAAACTCCTTGCTGATGCCGCGCAGCTCCAGCAGTGGCGGCGTGGTGTCTTGGTTGGACGCGGGCGCGTCCATCTGCAAAGCCGTGCTCATGCCCGCGCTCCCGCAAAGATCTTGCCGGGATTCATCAATCCGTCCCGATCGAGCGCTGTCTTGATCGACCGCATGACGTCGACGGCTTCGCCTAGCTCATCCATGAGATAGTCGATCTTGCCGAGCCCGATGCCGTGCTCGCCCGTGCAGGTGCCGTCCATGGCGATGGCGCGGGCGACCATGCGGGCCTGGAGCGCCTTGGCGCCGTCGATCTCCTCCGGCTTGGCGGGATCGACCAGGATCAGCATGTGGAAATTGCCGTCGCCGACATGGCCGACAATGGGCGCGGTGAAGCCGTGCTCATCTGCGTCGCGGCGCGTATCGGTCAGGCATTCGGCAAGCCGCGAGATCGGGACGCAGACATCGGTGATGACGGCGCGCGCGCCGGGCCGGAGGCCCAGGCCGGCATAGAGCGTGTTGTCGCGGGCGTGCCAGAGCCGGCTGCGATCCTCCGGCGCTTTCGCCCATTCGAAGCCGCGGCCGCCATGCTCGGCGGCGATGGCCTGCGCCAGCTCGGCCTGCTCGGCAACGGCGGTCTCCGAGCCGTGGAATTCGAAAAAGAGCGTCGGCGCCTCCCGATAGCCGAGTTTCGCGTAGGCATTGATGCCGCGCATCATGACGTCGTCGAGCAGCTCGACGCGCGCCACCGGAATGGCCGCCTGGATGAGTCCGATCGCGGTATCGACCGCGTGGTGCAAGGTGTCGAAGCTGCATACCGCAGCCGATATCGCCTGGGGCAGGGGATGCAGCTTCAGCGTGATCTCCGTAATAACGCCAAGCGTGCCTTCCGCGCCGACGAACAGCCGCGTCAGGTCGTAGCCGGCCGCCGATTTGCGGGCGCGCCTGGCGGTGCGGATCACGCGACCGTCGGCCAGCACCACTTCGAGCGCCATGACGTTGTCCTTCATGGTGCCGTAGCGCACCGCCATCGTGCCCGATGCGCGGGTGGACGTCATGCCGCCGATCGAGGCATCGGCGCCCGGATCGATCGGAAAGAACAGTCCGGTGCCGCGGAGCTCCGTATTGAGCTGCTTCCGGGTGATACCGGGCTGAACCACGACATTCATGTCGCTTTCATGGACGGTCAGCACCTTGTTCATGCGCGCGAAGTCGATGCAGACGCCGCCTGCGACCGCCGACGCATTGCCCTCGAGCGAGGTGCCGGCGCCGAACGGCACGATCGGCATGGCCGCGCCGGCGCAGAGCTTGACGATCTCGGCGACCTCCGCGGTCGTCTCCGGATAGACGACGATATCCGGGGGCAGGGCGCGATAATAGGACTCGCTCTGGCCATGCTGATCGAGCACGCCGCGCGCGATGCTGGCGCGCGGACCGATCACGCCTGTGAGGCGTTCAGCCAATGCGGCACTACTGACCCGCGGTACCATCGTCTCTCCCCGTCGTCCGTTCTCGTCGCGGACTGTTGTCAGTCCCTCAATTCTACGTCCGGCTTATGCCGCCTGCGCGTTGCTTGCGACCTGCTTCAGGCCGAAATCATAGTTGAGATGGAAGTAGGCGGCGTCCACCATGCGACCATCCGGCGCACGGCCGGCCGGGCAGCGCACGAAGTCGTGGATCAGGCTGTCCTTGACGCCGAACACAACGTCGGAATCGAGATATTTGTCGCCGGCCACGAAGACATGCGTCACCAGCTGCTCGAAGCCCGGTGCCGAGATCATGAAGTGCACATGCGCGGGCCGCCAGGGGTGGCGTCCTTGCGCCTCCAGCATATCGCCGACCGGGCCGTCATGCGGGATCGGATAGGCGGCGGGCTTGATCGACCAGAAATGGAAGCGACCGTTGGCGTCGGTGTGGAAGCGGGCGCGCATCGCGAGATCGCCGATCTCGTCGAGCTGCTGCACGTCGTAATAGCCGTCATTGTCGGAATGCCAGACGTCGACCACGGCGCCCGCGAGCGGCCGGCCGTCGACGGTCGAGACCGAACCGGTGACGATCATGGGATCGCCTTCCATGGCGCCGGAGATGTCGTCGCCGTTCTGCTTCTCGGGGGCAGCCTGGACGAAGAACGGGCCGAGCACGGTGGTCTCAGTGGCGCCTTCCGGCACCGGATGGTTGATCGCGTCGACCAGCATGGAGACGCCGAGCGTGTCCGACAGCAGGATGAACTCCTGGCGCTTGTCGTCGCACATGTGGCCGGTCCGGGTCAGGAAGTCGATACCGAACTCCCATTCCTTCTGGGTCGGGCCAACCTCGCGCACGAAGGCATGAAGGTGCCGCACTAGCGCTTCGCTGACTTGCTTGATGCGCGGATCGGTCGCGCCGGCGATGCGCTCCAGCACGGCGTCGGTGATCGTGTTTTCGTTGAAGTTACGCATATGTGGCTCCGTCGATCAGAGTTTGGGCTCGCCAAGGCCGGACAGCCGTTCGAGATGCTTGACGGTCGCGATGAAGTCGGTCTCGCCGTCGCCTTGCGCGACCAGCGCGCCATAGGTCTCGCGCACTTGGGCCGCGAGCTGTAACGGCACGCCGGCGGCATGGCCGGCGCCGAGGATGAGGTCGAGATCCTTGGCCATCTGCTTGCAGGAGAAGGTTGGCTCGAAGTTGCGGGTTCGAAGCGGTGCGGTCTTGTACTTCACCATGGGTGAGGCGACCGCGCTGTCGTCCAGCACCTTCAGGATGTCCTGCCAGCCAATGCCGCCCTTGCGCGCCAGCGCCAGGCTCTCGGCCATCATCGCCGCCGAGACCGCGATCATGAGATTGACCGCGAGTTTTGCGTAGCGTGCTTCCTCGCTCGGGCCGAGATACGTCTGCGCACGGGTAAAGCTCGCGAACAACGGCTTGACGCTTTCGAAGGCGTCCTTGGGACCGGACACAAAACAGCTCAGCGCACCGGTATGGACGATGCTGGCATTGCCCGAGACGGGCGCCCGCAGATAAGCGATCCCGCGTCCCTGCGCGGCGGCATCGACCTCGGCCGAGGCCTCGGCGCTGACCGTGCTGGTCTCGATCAGCACAGCTTTCGGCGCCATCGCGCCGATGAGACCGGTCGGACCGAGCATCACGGCGCGCAACGCGGCGTCGTCGGACAGCGACGTGATGGCCACCAGGCAGCCATTGACGGCGTCGGCCGGCGAGCTTGCGACGGCGATGCCGTGTTGGCGCGCCTCGTTGAGCCGCGCTGCGCTCTGATCGAACGCGGTGACGCTGTAGCCGGCCTTGGCGACGAGCTGCGACATCGGCAGGCCCATCTTGCCGATACCGATGAAGGCGACATGTTTGGTCGTATCAGTCATTTTTGTTGTCCGTTGGCCGCATCATGCGGCGTGCCCTTGTCGTTCGATATCCCGCACCAGCCGCTGGCCTGACCGCGCGAGCAGTTCTTTCTTCTGTGCCAGCCCGTCGACCAGCATTTTTCCATCCCGCTTCTTCCAGACGCCGCCGATCATGACCGACTCGATATTGGCGAGGCTCGTCTGCATCACCACGGTGGAGACGGGATCGTGGACCGGGACAAGGTTGAGATCGTCCGCGTTGATGACCACGAGATCGGCGAGCTTTCCCGGCGTCAGCGAACCGATCTCGTTCTCGCGGCCGAGCATCCGTGCGCCTTCGGTGGTGATCCAGCGCAGCGCCTCGCGCGCCGGGATGGTGCTCGTCGCCGGGATCGCGCCCTCGCTCTTGCGCATCTCCGCATTGTCGAGGGCCCGCTGCATCGACAGCGCCACGCGCGCGGCGGAGAAGAGATCGCCAGGCAGCACCGATTCCAGATCGATGCCGATGGTGGGGCGGACGCCGCGTTTGAGCAGCCGTCCGGTGATCGGGAAGCCGTGGCCCTGGATCATCTCGTTCTCCGGCGTCACCGAGAACGATGCGCCGAGATCAACGAGGCGATCGAGGAGATCGTCGGGGAGGTCGTTGCCATGGACGATATTGACGCCGGGACCGACCAGGTCGGCCCCAATCAACTTCTCCCAGCCGCCTTGTGTCTTCGCCGGTCCGCCGCCCTGATGCATCGAGGCGATCAGGTTGAGTTCCCTCGCGAGACGGAAATCGTGCATGGCGACGTCGAGCGTCGAGTAATGCGGGCCGAGAATGGCGAGCCCGAGCGTAACGAGGCCGCTGCGGTCGGCCAGGGGACCGGCCAGCAGGCGCTCGACCTCGTGGCGCGGATGCGGAACTTCCGAGAAATGCGGCTGGCCCGGTTTTGGCTCGGGCTTCGGCGAGCCGTGGAAAAAGGCGGCGCGGATGCCGCTCTCGATCAGGCCGCGCACGGCCGCGTCGGTATGATCAGGCGTCGGGTTGTTGTGGCACCAGTCGACCAGCGTGGTGGCGCCGCAATTGATCTGGTTCAGCGCGCCGACGAGGGTGGCGATGTAGATGTCGTCGGGTCCGAACAGTGTCGCGAGCCCGGCATGCATGCGGCGGAAATATTCGAGCAACGTCCAGTTCGCAGCAAAGCCGCGCAATGCCGTCTGCCAGGTGTGCATGTGCGCGTTGATGAGCCCGGGGATGACGATGCGTCCCCGGCCGTCGACGATCTCGGCATCAGTGGCGCCGCTGCCGAGGTCGATATCGGGACGGACCTCTGCGATCCGCCCATTCTCGACCAGCAAATCGCCGGCACGGAGATCGCCGACGCGAGCGTCCATGCTGATGATTGTTGCGGATCTGATCAGGGTGCGCAGCATATCGATCACGCCGCCGCTTTGGTTGCGACCGGCGGCTCGCCCGCCCAGGCGCGCGCGATCAGGTCGCGGATGGCATTGCGCTCGAGCGGCCGCGGATTCCAGTAGGCGTTGGTCACGGCCAGGTCGGCCGCCTTGTCGATGCCGCTTTCGGGCATGCCGATGTCGCGCAGCGCCAGTTTCGCGTTGAGCCGCGAGGCAAGATCGTAGAGACCTTGCGCCGCATCAGCCGCGCCGATCGCGCGCGAGATCCGCGCCATCGCCTCGGGCGCAGCGGGCGCGTTGTAGGCCAGCGCATGCGGCAGCACGATCGTGTGGGTCTCGGCATGCGGCAGATCGAAGGTGCCGCCGAGCGTGTGGCAGAGCTTGTGATGCAGCGCCATGCCGACGGTGCCAAGGCATACGCCGCACAGCCAGGCGCCGTAGAGCGCATCACTGCGGGCTGCGCGATCGTCGGGCTTGGCGGCAATGGCGGGCAGGGCACGCGCCAGCGCGCGGATGCCTTCTTCCGCCATCAGCGAGGTCACGGGATTGGTGTCGCGCGCATAGAGCGCCTCCACAGCGTGGGCGATGGCGTTGATGCCGGAGGTGGCGGCGAGGCCAACCGGCAGCGTCAACGTCAGGTCGACGTCGTAGATCACGGTCTCCGGCAGCACGGCTGTGTCGCGTACAGTGGTCTTCAGGCCGTTCTCGGTCTGGCCGAGGATTGGCGTCATCTCCGAGCCGGCATAGGTGGTGGGGATGCAGAGCTGGTTGGTTCCGGTGCGCAAGGCGAGCGCTTTGCCGAGGCCCGTGGTCGACCCGCCGCCGAGCGCAACCACGCAGTCGGCATCACACGCCTTCATTGCCGCGAGTGCCTGATCGGTCACCTGGACTGGCGTGTGCATCGTGGCGCCTGCGAAGATGCCGGCATAGAGCGGGCCGAGCGCGGCGCCAAGCTTGGCGCCCTGCGCCTCCTGCTGCGGCGTGGTCAGCACCAGCGCGCGCTTGCCGCCGAGACGCTCGATCTCGGCCTTGGCCGCAGCCAACGTTCCGCTGCCGAACACGACACGGCAGGGCAGATTTTCAAAGGTGAACGAACCGATCATGCGCCGGTCTCTTTGACGGGATAATCGACCTGGAAGCGGCCGATCCGCAAGTCGCCCAGTTCCTCCCGCACCCGCAGATGTTCGGGATGGGTGGCGTAGGCTGTCAGGGCTGCGCTGTCGGTGAATTCGGAGACCAGGACGACGTCGCAGGCGTAATCGACATCGCTGACGTCGACCCCGACCTCGATATGGGTGAGGCCGTCGATCCGGCCCTTGAGGCCTTCGAACAGGATTTTGACCTTGGACCTGGCCGCCGCCCGCTCCGCGGTCGTCTCTCCGCGCAGCCGCCACATTACGATGTGCTTGATCGGGCCCGACATTTCCCAGATTTCCTCGCCTGCCATCTTGCTTGTTGGCCCCATTTTGCCTTGCAGAAATCGGAAATAAAGACCAAAATTCGTAAGTCTCTTTTCCGATATGTGAAAAAATGGACCGGCTGCTTCAGCTTGAGGTTTTCGCCAAGACGGCTGAGCTCGGCAGCCTCTCCAAGGCTGCGGACATCTTGCGGATGTCGAACGCGGCGGCGAGTCGGCACCTGAGCGCGTTGGAGGAGCGGCTCGCAGTCCGGCTGATCGAGCGCAACACGCGCCGGCAATGGCTGACCGAGGCAGGCCAAGAGTTGTTGCAGCGTTGCAGCCCGCTCCTGAACGAACTCGCCGAAGCCGAGGATGCCGTCAGTGACCGTGCGCTGTCGCCAAAGGGCATGTTGCGCGTCACGAGCTCGCTGTCGTTTGCGATGATCTACATGGCGCCGATGCTGCCGGCATTTCGCAAGCTCTATCCGAAGCTCGACGTTCAGATCATTGCTGCCAACCGCTATCCCGATTTCATCGAAGCCGGCATCGACGTCGCGATCCGCACCCGGGAGCAGGAGCCGGACTCCAACATCATCATCCGCCGCATCGGACAGATGCGCCGGGTGCTGGCGGCCGCACCGTCCTACATCGCCACGCACGGCCGGCCCGAGCATCCCGCCGATCTCGCGCGCCACGACATGCTGATCTACAACCTTGCCAACGACCCCTATTCGCTGCGGCTTCAGAAGGGCAATGCGGCGCAGACTGTCCGCATCGCACCGACGCTGGACAGCAATGACGGCCAGGTCATCCGCGGTGCCGCGCTTGCGGGCCTCGGCATCCTGATCCAGCCGCTTTACATCGTGCGGGGCGATATCTCGGCCGGCAATCTCGTGCCGGTGCTGATGGACTGGGAGCTGCCGCTGCTTACGATGAACGTGGCCTACCAGAACCGCGTCCGGTTGCCGGCGAAAATCAGGGTGTTCTCGGACTTCCTGGTTGACCACATCCGCGCGCATTCCGATGCCGGGATCTGGATCGAGGCAACTTAGACGACTCTGTCAGCGGTCCGCCGCGGGCTCTATTCCGATCGCCCCGACGCCCGCGTCGGCCGGGTAGACGACCTCGGCGAGGTCGCGCGCGAGTCCGACGCGGAATGCCTGGCCGCCGCGGCTTCGCGCAGTTCCTTTCGGACTTTTCGCGCATTTCTCATCGCGCGCTTGATGAAGGGGTGTTGCGAGTCCTCGGCGAAGAACAGCACTACTTCGCAACAGGGACATTGCCTGGAATAGCCGTCCTGCAATCGCCCGGCGCGATCGCGAAACATCGTCTTGCACCGCGTGCACTGGACCTGGACGGAACTCATGTGCGGACAACAATGACTAATGGAAATGGATCACAAGGTGATCCCAAAGGTCTGAAGAAAGGTTGAAAGCCGGTTGCGACCTCTCGCAGGTCTTGCCGGCGGACCCTCTAACGGAGGCGAGCTTGCAGGCGGCGCTCGCGGAATGCGCCACCAACCGCCGCGATAAGGCGGCGGGTCCGGTTCGTCAAAACCGCCCAATCAGCCGCTATTGCTTGGCAGCCAATGCGTCCAGGCAATGGTTCAGATAGACGGTTCGATCTCTCGGGAGCACCTTGTCGAGATCCGCCTTCATCGCGCATTCGCGCTGACGTATCTGCTCGGCCCGGCGTTTTTCCGCAGCCTCGCGATATTCGGGAGCAACCTTGGTGGGATCGACCAGCGCCTGTGAGCCTGCGGGAGCCGTGGCAGCGAGCACCATGGCCACGATGACAATGACTGGTTTCAAATAAGCCTCCGTAGAAAGGCTCATCCTAGCGCTGAGTGTGCGAACGCTCAAACTGTAGTTGAGAGCTCGCCGGTATCTGCGTCCGCCCCACGCACCAGGTGCCATTCACTTGGGGCACCGGCGCTTTGCTTGAGGCGACCGATCTCGCGCCTGTCCGAGCCACGGCGCTGGGGGGTGCCTGGCGGCAGGGTTGGTTTCGGCGATATGAATTCGGCCGCGTGAAGTCCGTTACTTCGGGGCGTGGTCGATCTTGTGCCCCAAATGCCCGGTGTCGTGATCGCGACGCAACTGGCTCAGCGACGTCTCGTTCAACTGAAGCAGGACCTC
Organism: Bradyrhizobium sp. F1.4.3; assembly: GCF_040548375.1. Lineage (NCBI taxonomy): Bacteria > Pseudomonadati > Pseudomonadota > Alphaproteobacteria > Hyphomicrobiales > Nitrobacteraceae > Bradyrhizobium > Bradyrhizobium sp. F1.4.3. Next base: position 337,911 of record NZ_JBEPRN010000001.1, on the reverse strand, counting down.
ACTGAGCTGGGTCGCATCCGGATAACCGGCCGCAAAGCCCTTGCCGTAGATCTTGCGTAACGTACCGACCAGCGTGTTGCCGTGCTTCTTGCTGATCGCGCCATCCTTGTCCCGATGGCGACCATCCAGGCCCGGTTCCTTCATGTGTCTCTCCCCGTGCGGCGTCTGCGCGCCTGGAGAGAGCGTGCTCCCAAACGAGTTGATTGGCAACGGTGTGACATGCGGGAGTTGATGGCTGGCTGACGGCACCGTGACAGCGACGCTTTCGCCTCCATCTCGCAGCTGTGAAGCCGTTACAGATTGTGTCGGAACAATCGGCGCACCAAATAAAAGTGAGCGGTTGCGCGATTGGAGCTGTTGCGATGCGCTCTGTTTTGGTGATGAGCTGCTTGATCGTCCTGTGCACCTCTGCAAACGCTGCAATGGCGCGTCACCTTCGTGCGCGCCAACCCGCGGCGGAGCGTCCGAGCGCGGATGTGAATTCTCGGGCGCGCTTCGCGGTCCCCGGGTGGAGTGATGATGCAACGCTGCGCTGGCTGAATAACGCCTCGTCCAATGTCGGACGGGGCGGCTAACAACCGAAGTCGCTTGCGCGGTGGAGATGAGGGAGGCGAGGTGGCTAAGCGGCCTGTTCCTCAAACGAGATGTGTACGCGACCATTTGGATCAACGATCTGAACGTCCCAGCACCCGTCCTCGACAAGCTCTTTGGCTTTCTTGAGGGCGGCGGTGAGTGACGGCCGCTTGAGGCTCACGACGCCTGCCGTGTCGAAACCGCTGATTTCAAACATGCCGTTCCTCCTGTTTTGTCGAATCCTACACTTTTCGCGTGAGTTGTCTGCGGCTTTGTCGCGCTTCGAAGCAGGCTGCCCCATTCCTCAGGGGAGCACAACACTGCGCTTCGGCGGGAGCCGGGACGCGCCGCTCGGGCAATTCCATCGCATCGCCCCGTAATCGGCCGGGGTGGCTGGGCATGCCAGGCGGCCACGTCGCTAACGTGGAATTAATCCGAAAAGCCTACAATTGTAAGCAGTTGTAGGCGGGTGCTGCGTAGAGGAGGCGTCGCGAGGACGTCCCCGCGACGGCTTCCTTTCGCTCGCTCATTTGAGGTCAATGCACGTGACCACGACATCCGAAACGCGAGGCCTCGTCGAACAACTCGACCCCGCAGCACTTGCGCTCGCAGTCGCAGCAACCGAACCTGCAGCCCCGGAAGCTCCAGCCCCGATCGAGCGGTCCAGCCGGAAATCGGTCCTGGCGCTGTCGATATGTGCCCTGGCCATAAATGGCTCGGCGGCCATCTATACATCGCCGTTTGATTTTCCGTCGTCGAATGTCAGCAGTTTGGCTGAACTGCTTCCACGCTGGGAAGATTCCGCGCCGAAACCGGATCCGGTTGTCGCTGCCTTGAAGGATATTCAGTCGGCCCAGCAGCAACATGCCGCCTCGCTGCAGGAGAATAATCACTCGTTGCAGCAAAACGCGTCTCTGCAGCAGCAGGATTCAATGGTGCTCCTTTCCCTGCGACAGAGCATCACGGACGAACGGGTCGATGTGAGGAAGATATCTTCGCAGCTTTCCGCGCTCATTGCGAAAGTCGACTCGCTGCAAAATGCGATGATGTCGGACGTCACGTCCTCCATTCGAAGAGCGCATGCTCGCTATGGACTCTCCGCAGCGATGCGCAAACGGATGGCTCGGCAGTCGAAATCTGCCGGGCCCGTTTCGGTTGGAGGAGCTCCCCTGAGCGTGCCAGCTGCAATTTCAGCCCCGGAAAGCTGAAGGCACGTCAAGCAAATCACCTGGGACTATGTCCGCGCTAACCTTGCCCGCGGGTTCATGCTGACGGGTAATTTTATCCAGATTCGGAATTATGGAACGACGGTGACGCGTCTGGAGTTCACCCTGTGATCGATGTCATGTCGTCGGCGACTAGCCCGTAGCGACTAGCATGAATTTCGGTCTGTCGTGGAATGTGTGATCGGCTCAGAATTCGCAAAACAGGATCGGGAGTAGAATCGCACTGTTGGGCCGGAAACGGAGGGCAATGGCGATGGCGGCATTGCAGATCAATTTGGCGCTCTGGGGAATGCTCATTTGCGCAGTGATCAAGATTAGTCTTGTGATGGGCGCTGCTCCCTAGCCAAAGCATCCAGCCCGGCCAGGGCTAAATCGCTTGTTTGATCTATCTACTCGGCCACTCGATCCGATCGGTTCGGAGCTTCCGACGATCGATCTCCTCGCGGATGATCTCGGCGCGATGTTTGGCGGTGTCACCGAGGAGATGGTACCGGCCTCCTAAAGCGCGATCGGCGGCCGCTTGGATCCGAATGTTTTCGTAAAGACGAAGGACGCTTTCGTCGCTCAAATTCTCAATACTCATGACTCAACAACCTGTGATCTGGAAAGGCGTCAGCCTTCCTCAACTTGCGCGGGAGGTCAAGGGGATGACCAGAAGCGCAGATGCGAGACGCTGCGGATCAGGCTAGTGGCAACGGGCGCGGCTACAAACCCTGCCAAGCCTCCCAGCACCTTTTCCAGCGCGTCGATCAGACGCGGATCACGATCGGGAACGAGAAACTGTGCAAGCTCAAGACCAGCAGCAAGTCCTATGATCGCGCTAAGGACAAGCCGGGGGCGATCTGGGAATGATAATCCGCAAAGAAAACCGAGAACTCCGTAAGCGCAAAACCGCTCGACTGCTGTGATCAGGACCGTCTCGCTATCGACGAGCACCGGCCGCGAAGAAAGGCCAGACAGCGTTGCGAAAACGATAAAGGCCAGCCACCCGACGGCGGCGACGCGCAAAACGACTGTCGTTAGATGCATATGGAACCTGAACATCTAATCAACAAAGCCGACGAACGGAGTATGATCGCCCGCCGGCTTCTCAGGCTGTTCCTGGAGCAGATGTCCTGGCCATCCAGGGATGAGTGATACGCGCGCGTACTTCGTGCGCCGTTGCGACCGCTTCGTCATCCCAGTCTTTCGCAGCCAACTCATTTGACGCGAAGTAGAACCCATAAAATTCGTGAATGCTTCGTGCAGGGTGGAAAGGTATAACGATCTCACGCTTCTCGTACCAGCAATCAACAAGCTGGTAGCCCAGATCGATCATGGAATCGACGAGCTCTTGTCGGTTCTGAATGCGGTAAGGAACGACCGACCCGAATGAGCTCTGAAGGGTAAAGAACGTTTCGCCCTCGTAGACCGGCACCCGGTTGATCAGTACCCTGGTCGGCAGGGGCTGCAGCCGCGCGAGGCACGCCGCCAAGTCCTGCTCGAGATATTGCAATGCGCCGCAGCAGAGAAAGATGTCGGCACCCGCGCCATCTTCGATCCGCGTCGTGAAGGCGAGCTCGGGTGCGTTTACGCTCCTGGCGAGATTGCTTCCGAACTCGACAGCATGTGGCAATTCGCAGACCATCCAGATCACATGCCGAGGAAGCCCGAGAAATTGCCGGTAAGTAAAATACTCCATCCCGGCGCTACCGCCGAGGTTCAGAATCTTGCTGCTTTCGGCCAGGGCCCTGGATAGCCAAAACAGGACCGGATAGTCCCGCTTGCGCATGTCGGCGGGATCGCCCCTGATTTCCGGACCGAAGACGAGGTGGTCGTTGTAGCCCAAGGGCCCGACTGTGGCGGCGGCGTCCTCGGTTTCCTGGTAGGTTGAAAAAACGCCACGGCATGCGCCGACGCGGGACAGAAAATTCCAATGCTTGCGAACAACATCGGACACCAATGGAACGGCGAAAACCGTATCGCGCAGTCCCTTCCGCATGCCGGACTTTGACAGCCAGTGTCCCTCGGTCGAGTCACTCTGCGCCATGGCAGGGATCTCCGAAAAGTCATTATGGCAAATTGTCGCACTAATATTGCTTCGTCATAGAGCAATTTCGGCAATCCTGCAACCGACTCATTTGGCGCCCCCCTTTAACCCGAACTCGATCAAGCGGCGGTTCAACGCGACATAGACCGGCACGTCGCTGCACGTCGGGCTTACGGACAGGCTCTCGCCAAGGTGACAGCAATCGAGGAGGGAGATCTGCCGGCGGCGCAGATCGCGGACGCTCACTTGAAGGCCTATGAAGCGTACGCCGAAATGACAGAGGCGGCTCGCATGCTGCTCGTCGTCATGCCGACTGACCTGAAAGCGCTAGTCGACTTGCTGCTGTACCTGGAGAAGAACTTCTCCCTGCTGCCGCCAGATATCGCCTGTGGCGTCAGCAACGGCCAGTCGCTCGCGTTCAGCCTCCTTCAAACCGTTCGCTTGTCGCTTCGTGAGATTGCGAAGTACGGAAAGCGGGGGCCATCATGAAGCGCCGGCGCCGAATGCGCAGGAAGCGCGACCGGCAGCGGCTGATGACGCACCGCCGGCGGTTGTGCCGCTAGTCCCTAAAAGATACGCCGCCGAGCTCGAAATACGCCGTCTCGGCGGCGCCCTGTTTCAATCTGGACCTGTGAAATCCCCAGCAGCGAAGCATCAGCAGAGCCCGTGCCGCGGGGCTTCGGTCCCGCGCTCAAGCGGCCGATGCAGATATCGGGCCTGTCGCTTTAGCCCGGCGGGCTTTTCTTTTGGCTTTTGCGGGCGCGGCAATCTGGGGCCTGCTTTCAGGCCGCTGTTCTTGTGCTCTGGTTGGTTGCGTCGGGCAGAGAAACCTCGCGGACCACCGCTGCTCGAACCTTCGTTGGACGTCCAGAGGAACGGCGGACATCGGAAAATCCTTCTCGCCCCCGGGTTCGTTGCCTTAACGCGGAGGGGGCTCCAAAGGTCCTCAGCCATGCGCCGGCGCCCATCCCAACCGGAAGCGCCTTGGTGTTGGCATGCTGGAAGGCTGCGACGATGAAGCCGGGCCCTGGAACGGGCGATGATGCTGGTAACGTGACCCACGGACTAAGCGCTGGATTTGCACGCAAAGGGCCGCAGCACCTTTCGACGCCGCGGCCCCGCCGGGTTAAAAAAATAGGTGAAATATGGACCAGCCCCGGCATCCAAAAAGCTACTCCGTGGTGTTTCCGCCGCAACATAAATCGTTGTTTCCGCTAACGGAACTGGGCCGACTGTTGCAAAATGGATGACAGTGCATCTGACATGGACAGCGAGCACACCGTTTTGGCGCTCGCCTGTTTCCGACTGCGGCCTAGTTTGATTTTCACAGTGGCCTGATTTGCTTTTGGGAACCGCGACTGGATCGCCAGAGTCTATTCGTGGGGCGGACATGGAGGACACCCATGTGGACGTCGGCGCCGCGACCACCGCAACCCCGGCAGACGAACCGCGGCTCAAGATCGGAGAGCCTTGCACTGTCAGGCCAGCGGTCGGCGTCCAGAGCAATGTGATGGCCGCAATGGCAATAGATCAGCACGCCGCGAACCGCCGAAGGTGATCTTGATCGGCCGACCGTCGGCGTGCGTGGGACTGTTGCGGCGGACAGGAGAAGGCATGCCGCCATCAAAGCGGCACCGAAGCGCCTCGCAAATTATCAATCCCTCGGGGTCCAGAACGCGCTCGGGCTACTGCGCGTCGTGGTGCGGACGAAGCGAGCCCGCCGTTTCACGCATCTTTGCTAATTGGCGGTGCTGCCGCTCTTGGCCTTGGACGACTGCTTCACAGCCGGCTTGGCGGGCGCGGCCGACTTCTTCGACGCATCATCGCCGCGGGCAGTTCCCCACGGATCGACCGGCTTCTGGTCCGGAACATTGTTGAGGGAGCGTTGATAGGCGCGCTCAGCTCGATCGTCGCCCGCCTTCTCCGTCGCCGTCTTCTCCTTGGGCTGTTCGCCATACTGCTGAACATGGTCCTGCGCCAGCGCGGGGGCGGCGATCAGGGCAAGCAAGAGGGCGACGGCGATTTTGCGCATCGAGAAACTCCCGGTTCTGCGCCGAGCATAACATCGCGCCGATTGCGGTAGCAATCAGCCGAGCGTGAGTTGGGTATGACGATGATCGGACGATGCGCGCGCCAGATCTGCTACTGCGCGTCGCGGGTGGAAAAGCCGCCCTAAGCTTACCGTCCACGGTCAGCGCGTAGTTCGGAGTAATTCCTATTCCGTTTTAGCGGAGCTGCCGTTCGAGTTGCTGCTGGAATTCGGAGATGAGAAAGAGCCGCTGTTCGTCACCCGGCTCGCAAATTCCTGCTTGGATGCAGACCAGCTAGACACCTTAGTAGCAGCGCTAGCCGCCGCCCTCATGATCCCAGATTCCGAAGAATTTCCTTGGTCTTTCATTTTCCCTCTCCCGGTCCGTCAATCTGCAATTTTGACCAGTCGGCTCGATTGATTGAGGCGACATAACTCGATTCGAGTTCAGCGGCTAAGGAACCCGCTTCCACGCCCTTGGGTCCCCGTTCCCCATGCACGTCGACTGTCAACGCGTAACCTTGATCGTCTTTGCGGTCGACCATTTGGAACAGGTCGAAAAAGCGCGATGGTGATACACCAACAAAGGACTCAAACTTGACAGCATCAGTATCAAACTCTTCGTCATGGTCTACCCGGATCGCGCGCTTGTACAGCTGTTTTGCACGGCTTTTGGCGTATGGCTCGATATAAACCACACGTGTAATGCCGCTCGCTATAATCAGCCGAGCGCACAAGTGGCAGGGGAATGTCGTGCAATATAGGGTGCTTTCCCTGATTGACACTCCACGCGCGGCGGCATCGCAAATCGCAGCCATCTCGGCGTGGACGATCCGCCCAAATTCCAGAAGATTGGCCACAGCCGTCTTTGCAAGAGGCTTTGTGTCCAGGAACAGGGCGCTCTGCGCACGAGCGTCCTTACTTTGATCCTTACGGTCTTTTATCAGCCAGCCATCATCTGCGAGGGCTTCTAAGACCTCTGCAACTATATCTTTCCGGGTCCCAGCAGCGGGATCTTGCCCGATTTTGTAGTCTCGATAGTCGCGCTCAGTTCCAGCAACATCATCCCAGAGCACGCCCCCGCCTGCGCGTGGGACCTCGTTGCAGCCAGTCGCAAGTATTTCCCCCTTGGTTGTCGCAATTACTGCGCCAACTTGCCGAGACAAATCGGCCGATCTCTGTGCGGCGGATCTTGCCTGCACCATCAATGACTCATCTACGCTGGGCGTGATGTAGGGCGCTCTAAAGAGCAGCTGAACAAACCGCCGAACGTCCTCACGAAGCGACTTGCCTGCAGATAAAAAAACGTCAGCGCTTTGAAATACATCCTCGAGGCGTTGGCCGAAGCGGTTCGAATGCTCTTTCTGGTCGGTCGCGATAATGTCTTCCGCAACATCACAAAACGATTCCGGATTAGGTGAGTTACGACTGCGGGCGATGCCGCGGCAGAGATTGTCGATGCGTGCCACCTTCGGCTCGTACACTGATGCGAGAAGCACGCGTTGACCGAAAATTCGGCGTAACGTTTTCAATTCCTCCGCCCGCTTCAGAGAGGAGACAATGAAGCAGTGTCCCTCCGCTGGTACGCTCGCATCGTTATCCTTGTTGAGCGTCTCTCTAACGTTGTGAATTTCGGACAGCGTGATTCTTGCCATTGCATCAGCATGTCCGATCACCCGGCGGATTTCATTGCCGGCCGTCATGCTGCGACGAATTCGGACGTCCTCTTCGCGGATTTCTGTCAGAGCTTCGAGACCAGGAATTTGCGCCATCAACTGGCTGAGACGCAAAGAAACTGGCTTATAGTTCACCGCGAGAAGTGCTTCCGAAAAAGCGTCTGTTACTAGCCGCGTATCTGTGCCCGCCGCCACACAGAGGCAAAGCACAAGCTCTGGTCGCGATTTGTCTTCGTCGTCGACGTCTTCAGTCATGTCGGTCGGTCCCAACGACAAGTTAGGCATCATACCGATTCGGCATCGAGCATTGGTTAATGAATTTCGAAGGCGTCGATTGCCGGCCACCGGGCTCGGAGGCTGAACCAGCGCCTGTGCCAGGCTCAGACGACATCGACGAGCTCGCGCGCATGGAGCGCATCTGCCTGGATTTGGCGGCCGGCGCGGCCATGCCGCTCGAGCGGGCAGGGCTGGAGAAAATGGCCGACAACTATCGCGCCGCGATCCTCTACGCCCAGGCCGGCAACGTGTTTGCCAACACAGCGCCCACACACGGCTTTTTCAGTCCGTTCAGCTTTGCCCGTAAGTTATTGATTTTGTTTGGTGAGCGCGCTGGGGCTCGAACCCAGGACCCCGTGATTAAAAGTCACGTGCTCTACCGGCTGAGCTACGCGCTCCCATGGCCGCTGATGGCTTTCTCGAGATTGCCATCGTCTTCGGTCATTTCGAAAAGCATGTCTTGCCGCCACGTTTGACTTAAGCGTTGCGGGGAAAACCGGTAAGGCTGTTTCCGGATCATGCTTTCGGCCCGCGCTGTGTAGGGGGATGGGGCGCTGAGGTCAATAGCGCACGCGGCTGCCGAAGATCGCGGCAGAGGCGGGGATTTGCACGACGTTTCCGGTGCTTAGCCCGGGATTTTCAACCCGATTGGGCGCCCGTCATCCACGCCGGAGAGCGAACGCGCCTTGAAAGCGCGGGCCCGTGGACCTTGCGGGCAAGCCCTCAAGGCACCGGGATCAGTTCGCCTCGCGCCGCACCTCGCTTGGCACCGGTTGCGGCGTGCCGGCCGGCGTCGGCAGCGCGACTGGGCGGAGCCCGATCAGCTCGGCGGTGCGGATCGCGCTGTCGCGCCAGAACTGGAACGAGTTGATGCGGCTGAGCTCGAGGATCGCGATTGCGACCGCCGCGAGGAACGGCAGGCTCTGGAGCACCAGCACGCCGGCGAAGATGTAGATCTCGGTGATCTGCCGGTAGCTGTTGGAGGCGATCAGGACGCCGGAGCCGATCAGGAGCAGGGCGCCGATCACGGCCTCCCAGAACGCCTGGAACTCGATCGACATCCGCGACAGGCCGCCCTTGGAGGTGCGCGCGAACGCAATGTGCTCGGTGATCAGTCCTTGCGCGACTGCGCGCGACACCGTCCACTGCACGCTCATCGCCGCAATCATGGCGCCCAGCATCTGCCCGGGTTTTATCGCGACGCGCGCGCGGTACATCGACAGGAAGTGCACGAGCGAGACGATGAAGGCGCCGATGATCGGCAGCGTCAAAATCTTGTCGGGGATGGCGATGTCGGCAAAGGCCACGATCGGCACCCAGACGAGATTGAGCAGCGCTACGACCACGCCGAGGCTTTCGGCCCCCAGCCAGTTCAGCCAGCCGAGGCCATATTCGCGCTTCTGGTCGGGCGTCAGCCGGCTCCGGCCGGGCAGGAAGTGCTGCCAGTGCTTCTTCACGATCTGGAGGCCGCCATAGGCCCAGCGGTGGCGCTGCTTCTTGAAAGCCTCATAGGTGTCCGGGAGCAGGCCCTGGCCATAGCGGTGGTTGGTGTAATGGGTGGTCCAGCCGAGCTCCTGGATCGCAAGGCCGAGATCGCTGTCCTCGCAGATCGTATCGGACGACCAGCCGCCGGCCATGTCCATCGCGGCGCGGCGGATCAGGCACATCGTGCCGTGCACGATGATGGCGTTGGTCTCGTTGCGCTGGACCATGCCGATGTCGAAGAAGCCGGCGTACTCGCCGTTCATGATGTAGTGCATGATCGACAGATCGCTGTCGCGATGTTCCTGCGGCGCCTGGACCAGGCCGACGCGCGGATCGGCGAAGGCCGGCACGAGGTCCTTCAGCCAGTCGGGCTCGACGACATAGTCCGCATCGAGGATGCCGATGATCTCGGCATCAACAGCAGTGCGGTCCATCGCGATGCGCAACGCACCGGCCTTGAAACCCTGCACCTTCTCGGCATTGATGAACTTGAAGCGTTCACCGAGCGCGCGGCAATGGTCCTGGATCGGCTGCCAGAAAGCGGGATCCGGCGTGTTGTTGATGATGACGACGCATTCATAGTTGGGATAGTCGAGCCGCGACAGCGCATCGAGCGTCTGCTTGAGCATCTCGACCGGCTCGAAATACGCCGGGATGTGGATCGAGACTTTTGGGTAGTAATTCTCCGGCACGTTTTCGACCGGCTTGCCCTTGGTCAAAAGCCGCTGCGGCGGCCGTCCGAAGGCGACGGCTGCGATCTCGTCGATCCGCGCCATCGCGATGAGGACGAGAGGAACAAGGAGTATCATGCCGAGCGTCAGCGCGAAGGCCGAGCCGAAGATGAAATAGTGCCCGTTCCAAAACGCGAACACGGTCGCGGCCCAGGCACCGACGCCGTTGGCGGTCGCCGACAGCAGGAATGCCTGCCGCGCGGTCGGCTGCTCCAGCCGCAGGATCGGCAGCGATAGGAGGATGCCGACCAGCAGCGCGATCGCCATCAGCTTCCAGTAGTCGGGATTTTCGACCGGGCCGGTCCAGGCGAATTTCGGCTCGCGGCTGGCGTCGAGGATGCCCCAATACGGACCGACTCCGCCTTCGAAGTATTTCCAGGGCTGATCGATCGCCTCGACGATATTATATTCCATGCCGAGGGCTTCGGCGCGGCTGACGAAGTTGCGCAGCGTCAGCGCCTGCTGGAACGGACCGGGGTCGGCGTTGCGCAAGTTGTAGCCCGCGCTCGGCCAGCCGAACTCGGCAATCACGATGCGCTTGCCGGGGAACAGGTTGCGCAACAAATTATAGCGGTCGACGGCCTGGTCGACGGCCTGGTCCGAATGGAAGTTCTCCCAGTAGGGCAGCACGTGCGCGGCGATGAAGTCGACATTGGAGGCGAGATCGGGGTTGTCGCGCCAGATATTCCAGATTTCGCCGGTGGTGACGGGAACGCGGACCGCGCTCTTCACCCGCTTGATCATCTCGATGAGGTCTTCGACCTTCTGCTCGCCGCGGTAGATCACCTCGTTGCCGACGACGACGCCGTTGACGTTGCTGTTCTTGCGCGCGAGCGCGATAGCAGCCTTGATCTCCCGCTCGTTGCGGTCCGGATCCTTGCCGATCCAGGCGCCGACCGTGACCTTGAGCCCGAACTCGGCGGCGATCGGCGGCACCAGTTCGTTGCCTTCCGTCGCGGAGTAAGATCGGATGGCACGCGTGAGGGTCGAGAGCTTTTTCAGATCGGCACGAATCCTGTCGGGGTCGACGTTGTCGTCGACAACATGTCCCGGCTCGAACGGCGTATAGGACAGGCTGGGCAACAGGCCCCTGAAGTCGGGCGCGGGTTCTTTGTCGCGCAAGACTCCCCAGATGCCGGCGTGGAGCACGGACACAAGCAACAGAACGGCGGCGACAACACGCATCGCGGCTAAACCAAAAGGGGCTGAGGTGGCAGGGAAGCGGATCCGACCCCGAGATCCGACCGAGTCCGCGGCAAATGGAGCATACCTCCGCCGCGCGGTTTCACAACTGTCATGGCCTCATGACCTTATGAGGGCATGGCCCTTCGTAAGAGCGCGGCAGTGCCAACCGCAGATATCGCCGATCGTTCCTGAACGGAGGCTGAAACGATCGCGGCTATTTCTGGGGCGCCGGCGCCGGACTTGTCGCAGGCGAGGGGCTCGCGGCCGGCTGCGGTTGCGAATTGCCGGTGGTCGGTGCGGCGGGCTGCGAAGCAGCGGCAGTTGCCTGCTGCGGCTGGGAGGCCGGGTTGATCCAGCAAGCGTGGACGCGGCTGTCCAGGGTCTCGGCGACCTTGGGATCGATCTGGGCGCCGAAGCGGGTCAGGCAGCGGAACGCTGCCTGGATGTGACCGCCGGGGCAGCCGAAGCGGTCGTAGAGGTCGAGATGGCGGAACGCGGTATCGAGGTCATCCCGCCACATCAGGCGGACCACGCGCCGGCCGAGCCAGACACATTCCGGGTTGCCGGCCGGGCCGTTGATGACTTGCGCCGCTTCCGCAAACTCATCGGTGCGGCGCTGGTTCTGGGCCGCGTCCTTGGCGGCGTCGGCGGGCTGGGTTGCCGCCTTGCCCTGATCCGGAGCGGGAGTTCCGCTCTGGGCGGAGGCGCCGCTGAGGCCGGCCAGGAGGACAAGGGAGGACACGGCCAGGGTGGCGGCGAACTGCCGCAGGACCCCATTTCGTAACTCGAACACCCGTCGCCGCATGAATTCCCCAATTTCTCAGCTGACCGCCGCGTGGGACGACCTCGCGGACGCGTCGGTGATGGCGTCCAAATGGGTCTCCAATGCGGCGGAAAAGTCCCGCAAAATCCCATGGCCTGTATTTGGAATTTTGTCCAGCAAAGTCACGATCCTATGGCTTGCTCGAACGGCCGCAGGCCAATTCGCCGGGGAGAGCGCCGCGGCCGCCCGCGTCCCCCCCTTGGCAGATGGCGTGCGAGCAGGTAATCGACGGGCCCTTCGCGGAGGACGGAACCGATTTCACTTCGTACGCCACTGGCGCTCCTGCTCGTCTCCCTCTGTGCGATTGCTGCCGTGTGGTGGTGGCTGGCCACGCCGATCACGCTCGCGCGCGCGCCAATCGATCCCAATGACAAGGTCCAATGCGTCTCCTATGCGCCGTTCCGCGGCGACCAGACGCCGCTGAACGAATGGACCCATATCGAGGCCGACCAGCTCGAGCAGGATTTGCGTCAGCTCAAGCAGATCACCGACTGCGTCCGCACCTATTCGATCGAGAACGGGCTCGATCAGGTGCCGGCGGTCGCGGCCAAAATCGGCGGGCTGAAGGTGATCCAGGGCATCTGGCTCGGCAGCAATCGCGCCAAGAATTTTGCGCAGGTTGCGACCGCAGTCCGTCTCACCAAGGACTTCCCCGGCACCATCTCCGCACTCGTCGTCGGCAACGAGGTGTTGCTCCGCGGGGAGATGACGACGTCCGACCTCACCGCGATCATCCGCTCGGTGAAGGCGCAGGTCAGCGTGCCCGTGACCTATGCCGACGTCTGGGAATACTGGCTGAAGAACCGCGACGTCTATGACGCCGTCGACTTCGTCACGATCCACATCCTGCCCTATTGGGAAGACATGCCGGTGCGGGCGAAATTCGCCGCCGCCCATGTTGAGTCGATCCGCGAGCGCATGGCGGTCGCGTTTCCCGGCAAGGAGATCCTGATCGGCGAGACCGGCTGGCCGAGCGAAGGCCGCATGCGCGACGGCGCGCTGCCTTCACGCACCAACCAGGCGCGCGTGGTCTCGGAGATCCTCGGCCTTGCAAAGGCGCAAAAATTCCGCGTCAACCTGATCGAAGCCTATGACCAGCCGTGGAAGCGCCGCCTGGAAGGCACCGTCGGCGGCTTTTGGGGCCTGATCGATTCCGTGCGGCGGCAGCTCAAATACCCGCCGGGCGAGCCAATCAGCAATTTCCCGTTCTGGAAATGGTACATGGGCGCTGGCATGGGCTTAAGCGTGCTGGTGTTCGCGGTCGCCGGCCTCACGCTGCGGCGCAGGCCCTGGACGCCGCGCTTCTCGGCCTGGCTCGGCGTCGGGATCTCGGCGACGACCGCAGGCATCCTGCTCGGAATCGCCGCCGACAAGATGTTTTATGAGAGCTACGGCTGGGGCGGCTGGCTGCAATGGGGCACGCTGCTGTTGGCCGGCATCCTGTCGCCGATCCTGTGCGCGCAGGCGCTGGTGATCGGCCGCAGTCTTCCGTCCTTCCTCGATATTCTCGGTCCGCGCGAGGAGCGGAAGTGGTCGAAGCTGACCGCCGTGCTCGGCCTGACGCTGGCGGTGACGGCGGTGATCGCCACCGAGACCGCGCTCGGCTTCGTGTTCGATCCTCGCTACCGCGACTTCCCCTATGCCTCGCTGACCATGGCGGTGGTGCCGTTCGCGCTGCTGATGCTGAACCGCCCGCAGATCGGCGTGCGTCCAATCGCGGAGGCGGCGTTCGCCGGGCTGCTGGCGCTGTGTGCGGCCTATACGCTTCTGAGCGAAGGCCGCGAGAACTGGCAGTCGCTGTGGACCTGCACGATCTATCTGTTGTTCGCGCTCACGCTGTGGCGGGCGCGGGCCGCGCAAAGCCAAGGATGAGCAGGCCGATCGCCAGCCCGGCCAGCACGATGTTGTAGAGCACGATGCCGAGGCCGGCGGCGATCACGCCGAGGGTCAACAGCACGATAGAAGGCCGCATCAGGTTCAGCGTCGCGATGATAAGTGCGACGATGCCGAACACCGAATTCTTGAACAGCGACGTCGAGACCGAGCGCGCCTTGCAGATCATGGTCTGCAGGCCGGCGTCGCAGGCGAGCGCAACTTGCGAGAACTCGACCGCGAGATAGCGCACATAAAGCGCCCAGCCGACGGTGACGAAACCGACGACGAGCAGGAACTGCACCTGATAGGGCGTGAGGCGGAAGGGCTTTTTCTTCATAGGGGGCAATATGGTCGGGAAGGCGCGGGGGAGCAACGGGTGTGGGAGAGTTTTCTGCGCCGGAAATTCTTTTGAAGATGCAAAGCTCGACGCTAATTGGCGAACGCGTTGCCCTCTTGAACCGAACAGGAGGCTGGCCCGGCCGAAACAGATTCGAACTCGAGCATTTTGCCGGTCGCGTTGCTGCGAACCGTTGTCACGCCGCCTCCGGCCTTACCCGTCAGCACTTCGGCACTGCATGACGAGCCGCCGTCGAATGTGATGCGGATCCTGCGGCCGAGTCCGCGATTGTTGGTGGTCGAGACCAGCGTATTGCCTTGGAAACTGACAGCGCCGGCTCCGTCGGAATCGCTTCCTCCGTTGCCGACACGGTCCTTCGACCCCGTGGCGCGTCCGGACGCCGCCGTCGAGGTCAGGAGCTCTCAATCCGCGCATTGGCGTCCAATCTCACAAGTAGACGACACAGACATGCAAAGAGATCCGCGATCAAATCGATCCCAAGCGGCGGGAATGCCTTACCGCCTGAAGAACGACGACAGCGTCGATCCCGCTGACGCCGTCTCCGGCTTCGCCGCTGGCGCGGCCGGCTGCGGCGCAGGCGCGGGCTCCTCGCGCTTCGACGAACGCTTGGAGGAGTAGCTGCGGCGGTGCTTCTCGGGCTTGGCGGTGGGGGCAGGCGCAGTCTCGGCTTGCGGCACGGCGTCCTGGCTCTTCTCGGAGTTTTTCTCCGAACCCTTGTCCTGTCCCTTGTCCTGGCCGCGCATCGACAGCCGCTGGCCGTCGAACACGGTGGTCTCGCAGTGGCGGTCGCTTTCGCTCAGCCCCGCGCAGAGTTTTGCCGCGGCGGCGGCATTGACCAGGGGACCTGCGCCGAGGCGAAGCTGCATGCCGAGGCCGGTGTTGCCTTCCTTGATCATGATGATCGGCCGCAGGCCTGCGATCTCCGGATTGGATTTGGTCAGGCCGCGCCAGAGCGTGCGCAGGCCGTCGATCGAGTTCGCGCCGCCGAGATCGATGGCGAAGCGCGTCTGCTGAACCGCGATCGCAGGCTGTTCGCTCTCGGCGGCCGCCTCTGGCGGCTTGGCTGACGCGGCGGCGACTTCGGTCGGAGCGGGCGCTGCCTCGGGCGTCTTCTCGGTTGTCTCCGGCTGAACCAGTTTTGACGCGGCCGGATCAGGCGGCGCCATGATCGACTTGGATGGCACCAGCGGAAGCATCGGCAGCGCCGACGTCGTTGCCGGCGACTGCGATACGAGCGAGGCAGCAGCCGCGGTCTGCGGCGGCGGGCTCGGCTGCTCCTTAGCGGCTTCCTTGGCCGCTTCCTTCGCAGTATCTTTTGCGGGCTCCTTGGCTGCAGCCGCGCGCGGCTTGTCGCTTGAGGGGGCCGGCATCGAGGCCACCGGCGCAACGCTGGGCGCTGTGGGCACAGGCTGCGCCTCAGGTGCCGGCGTGTCCTGCGGCTTCGCAGCGGACGCCTGCGGTGTCGCAGCGTTCTGCTTGGCGATGGCGCCGGTGACGGAATCGAGTCCCTGCTCCAGCACGGTGACGCGCGAATAGAGCCGGTCGCGATCGGTGTTCAGCGTCTCGATGGCGGCGGCCAGGCGACGTGCTTCGTTCTGGCTGTCCTTGGTCAGCACCTGAAGCCGGTCGGCCTGGCGCGAGAGATCGAGGGAGGCGACCTGGTCGCGCCGCCAGCCGAACTGGGCCTGGTTGGCCAGCACGGCCACAACGACGGCGCCGACGGCCGCCGCGCCCCACGAGCCCAGCCGCCACATCATGCGGCGGTCGAACGTGCTCTCCTCGGCCAAAAGTCCGGAGAACAGCCCGCCGGTCTCCTTGGCGCCGAAGGCATCCGCCAGTGGGTCGGAATCCTTTGCCATGAACGTTTAAGTGCCCAGCCCCTGCCCGGCTTCCCCGAATCAATCAGGGAACATTAACAGGAAAAGTGTGCCGCACTTGAATTCCGGGCGTTTGCGGGGGTAGCAAGGCGATAAGCTCAGGCGACGTCGGCTTGTCGCCCGCCGATGTGATGATCGATTCGGCCGTATCTGACAGGATTTTGATGACCGCCCGCACCAGCCTCACGATCGTGCTCGCCGCCGGTGAAGGCACGCGCATGCGCTCACACCTGCCGAAGGTGCTGCATCCCGTCGCAAGCGAGAGCCTGCTCGCCCATGTGCTCGCCGCCGCGCCAAAGGGAACCGGCACCTCGCTCGCGGTCGTGATCGGCCCCGACCACCAGGCGGTCGCGAATGAAGCCAAGCGTATCCGTCCCGACGCACTCACCTTCGTGCAGACTGAACGGCTCGGCACCGCGCATGCAGTGCTGGCGGCGCGCGAGGCGATCGCGCGGGGCGTGGACGACCTCCTGATCGCGTTCGGCGACACGCCGCTGATCTCGGCCGAGACCTTTGCGCGGCTGCGCGCGCCGCTCGCCAAGGGCGCTGCCATCGCCGCGCTCGGCTTTCGCGCCGCCGATCCTACCGGCTATGGCCGCTTCATCGTCGAGGGCGACCGCTTGGTCGCGATCCGAGAGCAGGCCGACGCGAGCACGGAAGAGCGCAAGATCAATCTGTGCAATGCCGGCGTGATGGCGATCGACGGCCGCCGCGCGCTCGAAATCCTCGACAGGATCGGCAATGCGAATTCCAAGGGCGAGTATTATCTGACGGATGCAGTCGGCATCATCAACGACAAGGGATGGGAAGCCGTGGTGATCGAGACCAGCGAGGACGAAGTGCGCGGCATCAACACCAAGGCGCAGCTTGCGGAAGCAGAAGCCGTGATGCAGGCGCGGCTGCGCAAGGCCGCGATGGAGGCCGGCGTCACGCTGATCGCCCCTGAAACCGTCCATCTCGCCGCCGACACGGTGTTCGGCAAGGACGTGACCATCGAGCCGTTCGTGGTGATCGGCCCCGGCGTCTCGATCGCCGACGGCACGGTGATCCACTCGTTCTCGCACATCGTGCAGACCACGCTCGGCAAGAATGTCTCGATCGGTCCCTATGCGCGGCTCAGGCCCGGCACCTCGCTCGGCGACGGCGCGCGCATCGGTAATTTCGTCGAGACCAAGGCGGCGACGCTGGAGGCCGGCGTCAAGGTCAACCATCTCTCCTACATCGGTGACGCCACCATCGGCGCCAATTCCAACATCGGCGCCGGCACCATCACCTGCAACTACGATGGCTTCAAGAAGCACAAGACGGTGATCGGGCGGGGCGCCTTCGTCGGCACCAACTCGTCCCTGGTCGCACCGGTGAAGATCGGCAGCGGCGCCTATATCGGCTCGGGCTCGGTCATCACCCGCGACGTGCCCGACGACGCGATGGCGCTGGAGCGCAGCCCGCAGACCATCCGCGAAGGCGGCGCCGCCCGCTATCGCGAGATGAAGACGCGCGGCAAGAAGCCGGAGAAGTGAGCGGCGTTATTCGTCGTCGGCGAATTCCGAGAAGATCGCGCGCGTCAGGCGCCAGCCGCGCGGTTTTGCGCGCTTCGCCGGCTCGCCGGCGGCGTGCTTGACGAAGACGGGCTTGCTTTCCTTGCCGCGCTGGGGCGGCGGCCAATGCGCGAGGTGCGTGCCACTGGTCTCGCTGGCGCGCAGATACATCGATGACAGACCTTTGCGGTCGGACGTGGCTTTCATGGCCTTGATCTCCTGGGCGGGAATCGTTGGCCAAAGTTGTTGACAATGGGTTAACGCGCGCGGTTTAAGGCCGGCCAATTCGACGCAGGCGAAGGCGCGCCGTCATCCGATGCTGTCGCAATCCGTCATAATTATTGAGTATCTGGTTCCTTTGGAACTTCGCTAAAAACCGGGCGCGTCGTTTAGGCGATTTTTCGACGATTTGGGGGATATTGATCCGCATGTGCGGGATTGTCGGCATTCTCGGGCGCGAGCCGGTTGCAGAGCAATTGGTGGATTCGCTCAAACGTCTTGAATATCGCGGCTATGACTCCGCTGGCGTCGCCACGCTCGAAGGCAAGCATATCGAGCGCCGCCGCGCCGAGGGCAAGCTGAAGAATCTGGCGAAGCGGCTCGAAGCGGAGCCCCTGAAGGGCACCACCGGCATCGGCCACACCCGCTGGGCCACCCACGGCAAGCCGACCGTCAACAATGCCCACCCGCATGCGACCGAGCGCGTTGCCGTCGTCCACAACGGCATCATCGAGAATTTCCGCGAGCTGCGCGAGGAGCTCGAGAAGCAGGGCACGGTGTTCCACACCGAGACCGACACCGAGATCGTGCTGCACCTCGTCGATGATCTGCTGACGCGCGGCAACAAGCCCGTGGAAGCGGTGAAGCTGACGCTGGCACGGCTGCGCGGCGCCTTCGCGCTCGGCTTCATCTTCGCCGGCGACGACGATCTCATGATCGGCGCCCGCAACGGCCCTCCGCTGGCGATCGGCTATGGTGACGGCGAAATGTATCTCGGCTCCGACGCGATCGCGCTCGGCCCTTTCACCGACACGATCAGCTATCTCGAGGACGGCGACTGGGTCGTGCTGACCCACAACAGCGCTACGATTTTCGACAAGGACGGTCATGCCGTCCAGCGTGACAAGATCAAGCACGCCGCCTCGACCTCGCTGGTCGACAAGGCCAATTACCGCCACTTCATGGCGAAGGAGATCCACGAGCAGCCGGAAGTGGTCGGTCATACGCTGGCGCGCTATGTCGACATGGCGACCGAGCGCGTCTCGCTGCCGGTCAAGCTGCCGTTCGACTTCAAGGACATCCAGCGCATCAACATCACCGCCTGCGGCACCGCGAGCTACGCCGGTATCGTCGCAAAATACTGGTTCGAGCGGTTTGCGCGCGTGCCGGTCGAGGTCGATGTCGCCTCCGAATTCCGCTACCGCGAAGCGCCGTTGCGCAAGGGCGACCTCGCGATCTTCATCTCGCAATCCGGCGAGACCGCCGACACGCTGGCCGCGCTGCGCTACGCCAAGGCAGAGGGCGCGCACACGGTTGCCGTCGTCAACGTACCGACCTCGACGATCGCGCGCGAGAGCGAAACCGTGCTGCAAACGTTGGCCGGGCCCGAGATCGGCGTCGCCTCGACGAAAGCGTTCACCTGCCAGCTCATGGTGCTCGCGAACCTGGCCATTGCGGCCGGCAAGGCCCGCGGCGAATTGTCCGATGAGGACGAGACCAAGCTGGTTCACGGCCTCGTCGAGATCCCGCGCTTGATGGCGGATGCGCTGACCACCGAGCTCCAGATCGAAAAGCTTGCGCACAGGATCGCCAAGTCCCGCGACGTGCTCTATCTCGGCCGCGGCACCAGCTATCCGCTCGCGCTCGAAGGCGCACTGAAGCTGAAGGAAATCTCCTACATCCACGCCGAGGGTTATGCCGCCGGCGAGCTCAAGCACGGCCCGATCGCGCTGATTGACGAGACCATGCCGGTCGTCGTCATCGCGCCTTACGACCGGGTGTTCGAAAAGACGGTGTCGAACATGCAGGAGGTCGCCGCCCGCGGCGGCAACATCATCCTGATGACGGATGCCAAGGGCGCGGAGGAGGCGACGGTGGAGTCCCTCGTCACCATCGTCATGCCGGACATGGCGGCAGCCTTCACGCCGATAGTGTATGCCGTTCCCGTACAGCTGCTCGCCTATCATACGGCGGTGGTCATGGGCACCGACGTCGATCAGCCGCGCAACCTCGCCAAATCGGTGACGGTGGAATAGGCAGAAGGGATCAGGTCGCGGTCTTCCAAAACCTGCTAGAAGACCCTAGCTTGACCGAAGCGACCGACCTGGAACCCGAATGACCACCCGCGACGACGCGCCTGCGCCTCTGCCTAATCCCGGCCCGGAGCCGCATACCGGCCTGATTGGCCGCTTCCGCAACTATTTCCTGACCGGCCTCATCGTGACGGGGCCGATCGCAATCACCCTGTATCTGGTCTGGTGGTTCGTCACCTGGGTCGATGGCGTGGTCCGGCCGTTCGTGCCGCTGGCCTATCGGCCAGAAACCTATATGCCGTACGTCGTTCCCGGCTGGGGACTGATTGTCGCAGTTTTCGCGCTGACGCTGCTGGGCTTCCTGACCGCCAATCTGATCGGCCGCACCCTGGTCGATCTTGGCGAGACTTTTGTCGGCCGAATCCCGGCGGTGCGCGCCATCTACCGTGGCCTGAAGCAGGTGTTTGAAACGCTGTTCTCGGGCAAGGGTTCGAGCTTCCGTAAAGTAGGCCTGGTCGAGTTTCCCTCGCCCGGCATGTGGTCGATCGTCCTGATCTCGCAGTCACCGAACGAGGACATCGCGCGCAGCCTGCCGGGGCAGGAGGATCACGTCTCGGTGTTCCTGCCGTGCTCGCCGAATCCGACCACCGGATTCTTCTTCTACGTGCCCAAGAGTAAGATCATCGAGGTCGACATGAGCACCGAGGATGCCGCGACACTGATCATGTCGGCCGGCGTGGTGCAGCCGGGCTCGGCGCCCGACCCGAAGAGGGCGGCCGCGCTCGCCGGCATGGCGAATGCCGCGCGCATCGCGAACGCGTCCACGCTCCAGCCCGAGCCTGCGAAGGCGGAGTAGGGCCATTCCGGCGCGGGATGACCGTCGGTCACGCCGGCGCCTCCATCCTCTGCTACTATTCCAGTTGAACTGAGCGCGTCGCTCGGAATTCGAACTGGAGTGCACGATGTCCAAGACGACGTCAAAGACCATTGCGATCCTCGCTCCGGGTGCCATGGGCAGCGCGGTGGCCCGCCGCCTCAACGAAAACGGCGCGCACGTGCTGACCTCGTTGAAGGGACGCAGCGAGGCGACGCTGAAGCGCGCCGCGGACGCCGGCATGGTCGGCGCCGAGGATGACGCGATCGCGGACGCCGACATCATCCTCTCGATCGTGCCGCCGGGCGAGGCGGTCGCACTGGCTGAACGGCTGGCCGCGCTGATCGTCCGGCGCGAGAAGAAGCCGGTCGTGGTCGACTGCAACGCCGTCAATGTCGACACCGTGCTTCGGATCGAGGAGATCATCGGCTCGGCGCAGGCGCCCTTCGTCGACGCCGGCATCATCGGCTTCCCGCCGCAGCCCGGTGGCAAAAGCCCGGCCTTCTACATATCCGGCGAGCACGCCAAGGATGTCGCGGTGCTGAAGGACCTCGGCCTCGACATGCGCATTGTCGAGGGACCGGTCGGCGCGGCGTCCGCGCTCAAGATGTCCTACGCCGGCATCGTCAAGGGCCTCGCCGGGATTGGCTCGGCGATGGTGGTCGCGGCAACGAAAGCTGGTGCCGCGGATGCGCTGCGCGACGAACTCGCGCTGAGCCAGCCAGCGGTCCTGGCGCGGCTCGAAGTCGCGCTGCCGGACATGATTCCGAAAGCCTATCGCTGGGTCGCGGAGATGCGGGAGATTTCCGGCTTTCTCGGCCCGGATCATCCGGCCAGCCAGATCTACGAAGGTTTTGCGAAATGGTTCGAGCACCTCGCCGAAGATGCGAAGGGCGAGGCCGCAGATGCGACGCTGCTGAAGGCGTTCGCGGAGAAGAGCGCGAAGAAAAAGGCCTAGCGGCAACGCCCGAGCTTCAGGGCAAGGCTTGTCTTTCCGCTTCCCTGAGAGCCAGCCACGATGATCCAGCGTATGGCCGGAGGGTTTCATGAAATCAGCCACGATGAAAGATCGCGCGTTTCGTTGAGAGTCAAAGGCGGCGAGCAGGGCGTGTCATCGCTGTGCGCGATGACGGTCCGAAGCGAAATCTGCTTGCCGTTCCAAGGGGGCGATGGCTGAATGGACGGCGTATGACATGGGAGTTCGAATGAGGGTGTTGGTGGTCGGCGCGGGAGCGCTCGGAGGCTATTACGGAGCTTGCCTGGTCCGAGCCGGCGGCGACGTGACCTTTCTGGTGCGGGCCAGGCGGGCGGAACAATTGCGGCGGGATGGATTGAGGGTGGTGAGCCCGCACGGCGACTTTGCCGTGCAGCCAAAGCTGGTCCTCGCGAACGATCTCAAGGACCCCTTCGACGTCGTGCTCGTCGGCGTGAAAGCCTACTCACTCGACGACGCGATCACCCAATTTTCCCCGGCCGTCGGCTCCAACACGATGATTCTGCCCATCCTGAACGGGTTGAGGCACATCGACGTCCTGATTGCGCAGTTCGGCACGGCGCGTGTCCTGGGCGGGTTGGCGAACGTCAGCGCCGGGCTCGACGCAGACGGCCGTGTCGTTCAGTTCATGCCCAATCAGGCGATCGTATTCGGCGAGGTCAAGGGCTCGTCGAGTGATCGTGCGCTCGCGCTCGAGTCACTTCTCCGCGGCGCCGGTATCGATGCACGCGCCAGCGAGGCAGTCATGCACGACATGTGGGAGAAGTTCGTCCAGTTGAGCACGCTCGCCGGCATCACCTGCCTGATGCGCGCAAGTATCGGAGACATCCTGACTGTGCCGAACGGTGAGCGGGCGATCTTCCGCCTGTTTGCGGAATGTTGCGCGGTTGCGACGGCCTCCGGCTTCGAACCAAGAGCGCCGTTTGTCGAATTTGACCGGAAGCTCTTCACAACCGCGAACTCTCCGCTCAAGGCTTCGATGCTGCGGGACATCGAACGTGGTTCGATCACCGAAGCAGACCATATCCTCGGCGATATGGCCAATCGGGCCCGTACGTTGGGCATCGATACGCCGACGCTGGATCTCGCCCGCGCCCATGTGGCAGCTTATGAAGTTGGACGTCAAAGAGCGGCGAGCTAGCCCGCCCCGATCAGCGGGATCGCTTCGTCCCGCTCGTACAGATACAGCAGACACCGCAGCGCCTCGCCGCGCTCGCCCTTCAGCTTCGGATCGTCCTTCATGATGCGCAGCGCCTCGTCGCGGGCCTGCGTGATGAGCTGGCCGTGCACCTCCGAGCGGGCGATGCGGTAGCCGGGAAGGCCGCTCTGGCGCACACCGAGCACGTCGCCTTCGCCGCGCAGCTTCAGGTCTTCCTCGGCGATGCGAAACCCGTCGGTGGTCTCGCGGATCACTTTGAGCCGCGCCTTCGACATTTCGCCGAGCGGCTCGCTGTAGAGCAGGAGGCAGGTCGAGGCTTCCGAGCCGCGCCCGATCCGGCCGCGCAACTGGTGCAGTTGCGCAAGACCGAAGCGCTCCGCATTATCGATCACCATGATGGTCGCGGCCGGCACGTCGACGCCGACCTCGACCACGGTGGTCGCGACCAATAGCCCGATCTCGTGCGCAGCGAACTGGCCCATCACGCGATCCTTCTCGGTGCCTTTCATCTGGCCGTGGACGAGGCCGACGCGGTCGCCGAAACGTTTCTGCAGGCTCTCGAAGCGCTTGGTCGCATTGGTCAGGTGTTCGATGCCCTCGGCCTCGGATTCCTCGACCAGCGGACAGATCCAGTAGACCAGCTTGCCGGACTGGAGCGCGCGGCCGATGCTATCCGTGACCTCGTCGAGGCGACTCATCGATATGGTGCGGGTTTCAATCGGTTGGCGGCCGGCGGGTTTTTCGCGCAGCTCGGAGATGTCCATGTCGCCGAAATAGGTCAGCACCAGCGTGCGCGGGATCGGTGTCGCGCTCAGCACCAGCACGTCGACAGCTTCGCCCTTCGACGTCAGCGCGAGACGCTCGCGGACGCCAAAACGATGCTGCTCGTCGACGGTGGCGAGCGCGAGATCTCGGAAGACCACGTCGTCCTGGATCAGGGCGTGCGTTCCCACGAGCAGGTCGATCTCGCCCTCGGCCAGCCGCGTGATGATCTCGCGCCGCTCCTTGCCTTTTTCCCGGCCGGTGAGGATCGCGACCCGCATCCCGGCGCGCTCGGCCAGCGGCGCGATGGTCTTGATGTGCTGTCGCGCCAGAATTTCGGTCGGCGCCATCAGCGCGGCCTGCTTGCCGACTTCTGCGACGGCGGCGGCAGCCAACAGCGCCACCACGGTCTTGCCGGAGCCGACATCGCCCTGGAGCAGGCGCAACATGCGCACCGGTTGTTGCAAATCGTCGGCGATAGCGGCCGTCGCGCTGCGCTGGGAAGATGTCAACGCATAGGGCAGGGCGTCGATGATCTTGTTGCGCAGGTGCCCGTCGCCGGCGTTGCGCACACCGGCGGGTCGGCGCAGTTGGGCTCGGATCAAGGCGAGCGCGAGCTGGCCGGCCAGAAGCTCGTCGAAGGCGAGGCGCGACCAGAACGGCTTTTCGGGCAGGATGTCCGTGAGCTCGACCGGCTGATGCACGCGGGTGAGCGCTTCCGCGATCGGCGGGAAATTGCAGCGGCGCAGCACCTCGGGGCTGATCCATTCCGGCAAGGCCGGCAGCTTCTGAAGCGCCTGCGCGACCGCGCGACGGAGCGAGCCGAGCGCCAGGCCTTCGGTCAAGGGATAAACGGGATCGATGCCGGAGAGCTTTGAAACGGCCTCTTCGTCGAGCACGCGATCGGGATGCACGATCTGGGGGATGCCGTCATACATCTGGAGCGTGCCGGAGACGAAACGCTTCTCGCCCATCGGCAGCAGCTTTTCGACATAGCCGGGCTTGGCGCGGAAGAACGTCAGCACGACGTCGCCGGTGTCGTCGCTGGCATAGACCAGATAGGGCGCGCGTGCGTTGCGCGGCGGGGGCGGGCGGTGGCGGTCGACGGTGACCTCCAGCGTCACCATGGTTCCCTGCACGGCATCGCGAATCTTCGGCCGCGCCCGGCGGTCGATGACCTGGCTCGGCAAGTGCAACAACAGATCGACCAGCCGCGGCGTCTCATCGCGACTGAGCAGATAGCGCAGCAGCTTGTCCTGCTTCGGCCCGACGCCGGGCAGGCTGGTCACGGGAGCAAACAGCGGATTGAGCAGGCTGGGGCGCATTCTCGCAACATTCGTCATGCGCGGGCTTGACCCGCGCATCCATCTTTCAATGACGATGGATTGCCGGGTCAAGTCCGGCAATGACGGTCCTAAACAATTGCAACAACTAAAGGGCTGACACCGGCCGCCCGAGTGGCTATATCACCCCGGCCCGGCACGTCCGGGCTTTTGGCGTTTGACTGGAATTGAGACATGACGGGAACGACACGATCGAGCCGCGGCCTGGACGACCGCCGCAAGCGGCTTCTGTTCCGCTGCTGGCACCGCGGCACGCGCGAGATGGACCTGATTCTCGGCCGCTTCGCGGACGCCGAGATCGGCAACCTGTCCGACGCCGAGCTCACCGAGCTTGAGCTGTTGCTCGAGGTCAACGATCCCGATCTCTATGCCGCCATCATCGGCGACAAGGTGCTGCCAGCTGATGCCGCCGGCGCGCTGTTTGCTCGCATCAAGGCGTATCCGATCGCGGACCGCGACGTATGAAGCAGGGTATGAAATCGCCGGCCGAGCTGCTCACAGCCGGCCGCGCGCTGACGCTTGCCAATGTCGCCGAAGGCGCCGAAGGCCTGGTCATCTCGGATCTCGCGCGCGCCATCGCGGCGCGGCCGAAGAAGCCGGCCGTCAGCCTTGCCGTCGTCTGCCGCGACGGTCCGCGGATGCAGCAGCTCGAACGCGCGCTGCAATTCTTCGCGCCCGACCTGCCGCTGCTGACGTTCCCGGCCTGGGACTGCCAGCCCTATGACCGCGTCTCGCCGCATGGCGGCATCCTTGCGCAGCGCCTGACCACGCTGGCACGGCTGGCCTCGCTCACCGGCAGCGACAAGCCGCTGATCGTGCTGACCACGGTGAACGCGGTCGTGCAGCGCGTACCCTCGCGCGACCTCGTCGCGGCGCAGGCGCTATCGGTCGCGCCGGGCAATGTCGTGCCGATGGACACCATCGTCGCTTGGCTCGAGCACAACGGCTACAATCGCTCCTCGACCGTGCGCGAGCCCGGCGAATATGCCGTGCGCGGCGGCATCCTCGATCTGTTCCCGGCAGGCCTCGACCAGCCGGTCCGTTTCGATTTCTTCGGCGACAGCCTGGAATCGATCCGCTCGTTCGACGCCGAGACCCAGCGCACCATGCTCGACATGCGCTCGCTCGACCTGGTGCCGATTTCCGAATTCCAGCTCGTCACTGACACCATCCGCCGCTTTCGCATGGGCTACGTCGCCGAGTTCGGCGCGCCCGAGCGCGACGATGCGCTGTACGAGGCCGTCAGCGAGGGCCGCCGCCATCCCGGCATGGAGCACTGGCTGCCGCTGTTCCAGGACCGGATGGATACGCTGTTCGACTATCTGCAAGGGGCAGCCGTTGCGATCGAGCCGCAGGCCGAGGACGCCGTTCGCGAGCGTTTCAAGCAGATCGTCGACTATTATCAGGCCCGCCGCGATGCGATGGAGCATCCGGGCGGCGGCGCCATCTACAAGCCGCTGCCGCCGGACCGGCTGTACCTGACCGAGGAAGAATGGGCCAAGCGCCTCGGCGACATTCCGCTGGCGCGGTTGACGCAGTTTTCCGTGCCGGCCGATGGCACCACGGTCGTCGATGCCGGCGCGCGCAAGGGCCGCGACTTCGCGCCGGAGCGCAACGACACCACCGTCAACGTATTCGAATCCGTCGTTGCGCACGTGATGGGCCTGCACGCCCAGCGCAAGAAAGTCGTGATCACGCTTTGGACCGAAGGCTCGCGCGACCGCATGACCTCGATGCTGCGCGACCACAAGCTGACCCACACCACCAGCGTCAACAGCTGGCGGACGGTGCAGGCGACCCCGCGCAATGAGACCATGCTCGCAGTCCTCGGCCTCGAAAGCGGTTTCGAGACCGACGAGATCGCCATCATCAGCGAGCAGGACATCCTCGGCGACCGCCTGGTGCGGCCGCGCAAGGCGAGCCGCAAGCTCGACAATTTCATCTCGGAGATCACGAGCCTTGCGGCCGGCGACATCGTCGTCCACGCCGATCACGGCATCGGCCGCTTCATCGGTCTCCAGACGCTCGACGTCGCCGGCGCGCCCCATGACTGCCTCGAGCTGCATTATGCCGCCGAGGCAAAACTGTTCCTGCCGGTCGAGAATATCGAGCTGCTGTCCCGCTACGGCTCCGACCAGACCACGGTCGAGCTCGATCGCCTCGGCGGCTCGGGCTGGCAGACCCGCAAGGCGAAACTGAAGAACCGCATCCGCGAGATCGCCGGTGAATTGATCAAGATCGCCGCCGAGCGTCATTTGCACGAGGCGCCAAAGCTGCCGGTGCAGCCGGGCCTCTACGACGAGTTCTGCGCGCGCTTCCCTTATGACGAGACCGAGGACCAGCTCGGCGCGATCGAATCGACCCTGAAGGACCTCGAGCTCGGCCGTCCGATGGACCGGCTGATCTGCGGCGACGTCGGCTTCGGCAAGACCGAGGTGGCGCTGCGCGCAGCCTTTGCCGTCGCACTCGAAGGCAAGCAGGTCGCGGTCGTGGTGCCGACCACGCTGCTTGCCCGCCAGCATCACAGGACCTTCACTGAGCGCTTCAAGGGCTTTCCGGTGAACGTGGCGCAGGCCTCGCGCCTGGTGCCGGCCAAGGAGCTCAACCTGGTGAAGAAGGGCATCGCCGACGGCTCCGTCGACATCGTCGTCGGCACCCATGCGCTGCTCGGCAAGGCGATCAAGTTCCGTGACCTCGGCCTCGTCATCGTCGACGAGGAGCAGCATTTCGGCGTCACCCACAAGGAGCGGCTGAAGGCACTCCGCTCCGAGGTGCATGTGCTGACGCTGTCGGCGACGCCGATCCCGCGTACGCTCCAGCTTGCGCTCACCGGCGTCCGCGAGCTCTCGATCATCGCCTCGCCTCCGGTGGATCGTCTCGCGGTCCGTACCTTCGTCGCCCCGCACGATCCGCTGATGATCCGCGAGGCGCTGCTGCGCGAGCGCTATCGCGGCGGCCAGGCGTTCTACGTGGTGCCGCGCATCGACGACCTCGCCGAGGTCAAGGACTTCCTCGACAAGAACGTGTCGGAGATGAAGGTCGCGGTCGCACACGGTCAGATGCCGCCCGCCGTGATCGAGGACATCATGACCGCGTTCTACGACGGCAAGTTCGACATCCTGCTGTCGACCACCATCGTGGAGTCCGGCCTCGACATCCCCAACGCCAACACGCTGATCGTGCACCGTGCCGACATGTTCGGCCTCGCTCAACTCTACCAGCTGCGCGGCCGCGTCGGCCGCTCCAAGCTGCGCGCCTACGCGCTGTTCACGCTGCCGTCGCAGCAGAAGATCACGGCGCAGGCCGAGCGCCGGCTCACCGTACTGCAATCGCTGGAGACGCTGGGTGCGGGCTTCCAGCTCGCCTCCCACGACCTCGACATCCGCGGCGCCGGCAATATCCTTGGCGAGCAGCAGTCCGGCCACATCAAGGAGGTCGGCTTCGAGCTCTACCAGTCGATGCTGGAGGAGGCGATTGTCAACCTCAAGGCCGGCGTGTCCGAGCCGGCCGCCGACCGCTGGTCGCCGACGATCACGATCGGCATGCCCGTGCTGATTCCGGAGGACTATGTCGGCGACCTCTCGGTGCGGCTGTCGCTCTACCGGCGTCTGGCCGACCTCGACAGCGAGGAGGAGATCGAGAACTTTGGCGCCGAGATGCGCGACCGCTTTGGCGTGCTGCCGGACGAGGTGCGCTACCTGTTCAAGGTCGCCGCGATCAAGGCGTTCTGCCGCCGGGCCAATGTCGGGAAGATCGATGCCGGTCCGAAGGGCGCCGTCATCACCTTCCGCGACAATTCCTTTGCCCACCCCGACCGCCTGGTGACCTTCATCCGCAGCCACGGCCAGGCGGCGAAGGTGCGGCCCGACATGAAGGTGGTGTTCTTCCAGGACTGGGAGACGCCGGAAGAGCGGCTCGCCGGCACCACCGAGATCATGCGGCAACTGGCGCAACTCGCGCAGAGCAAGAAGGCGGCGTAGGGGGAGGAACTGTATTTCCGGCACTCGGCGCGCGCGGCAAAAGGGGCCAGAAGCTGCCCCCGAGGCCATCGACACGACCCCAGAACCTGAAAACAGCGACATATTGGCCACTTGCGGAATGATCGAACAACGGCCATATATGCCGAATCGAGTTTCGGCCGAACGACTTGGCCTCGCCGCTGATAGCGTGCCTGACTGACGACCCTCCCTCCAGATCTCGAATTCGCTGACCGCGCTCTTGAGTGCGGTTCTAAAGCCTTATCTATCTTAAAGGACGACCCCTATGACTACGGGAACTGTGAAGTGGTTTAACAGCCAAAAAGGTTTCGGCTTCATTCAGCCGGACCAGGGAAGCCAGGATGTTTTCGTTCATATCAGCGCAGTCGAACGCGCCGGCATGAGCACCCTCAACGAGGGGCAGAAGGTTTCTTTCGAAGTCGTTGCAGACCGCCGGACCGGCAAGTCTGCTGCGGAAAATCTGCGCGCCGAGTAGGCTGCCGCAATCGGTACTATGTTGCTTTGACCACGGATGTACTGGCAGAGCTTCTGGTTCTCTTGACCCGCGACTGGTTTACCGGCCGCGGGTTTTTTACACTACATGCGGGATGGCCCGCCCATTGAAACAGCTGAGGACGCGAGCGTGTCGATCAATATCGATTCAGGCCAGGAACACCATGACGAACACGACGACGTCATGTATCCGCAGGTCCTGCCGTTTGTATTGATCCACGCAGGATGCGTCGCGGCGATCTGGTCGGGCGTCTCGTGGCAGGCCGTCGCAATCTGCGCCGTTCTGTATT
The DNA here is from genome assembly GCF_040548375.1 of Bradyrhizobium sp. F1.4.3. Classification (NCBI taxonomy): domain Bacteria; kingdom Pseudomonadati; phylum Pseudomonadota; class Alphaproteobacteria; order Hyphomicrobiales; family Nitrobacteraceae; genus Bradyrhizobium; species Bradyrhizobium sp. F1.4.3. The sequence continues at coordinate 308,066 of NZ_JBEPRN010000001.1, read as the reverse complement.
GGTTGCGTATGTTTGCGATCACGGCCGGATATCATCGGTACTTCTCGCATCGGGCTTACGCGACAAGCCGGGTGTTTCAATTCATCCTTGCCTTCCTTGCCCAGAGCAGCGCTCAGAAAAGCGTGCTTTGGTGGGCTGCCAAACATCGCCATCATCATCTTCACTCGGATACGGCGCAGGATGTGCATTCACCTCGGCACAAAGGCTTCGTGTACAGTCATCTCGGCTGGATCTTCTACCGGCAGCACGATGCGACCGACCTGGTGAAAGTATCGGATCTGGCGTCGTATCCGGAATTGATGTGGCTGCACAGGCTGGAGCTTTTGCCGGCAGTCGTGCTTGCGGGTCTCTGCTTCCTCATTGCCGGCTGGTCAGGACTCGTGGTCGGCTTCCTCTGGAGCACCGTGCTGCTGTATCACGCCACGTTCTGCATCAACTCGCTGGCACATGTTCACGGACGCAAACGGTATGTGACCGGTGATGACTCCCGCAACAACTGGCTGCTCGCTCTGGTGACGATGGGCGAGGGATGGCACAACAACCACCACGCCTACCAGGCCAGCGCTCGGCAGGGCTTCTACTGGTATGAGATCGATCTGACCTATTATGCCCTGGTGGCCCTGTCCTGGCTCGGGATTGTCCGGGATCTGAAGACGCCGCCCAGGCAGGTTCTGCGCAATGAGCATCGGTTGGGATCGCGCGCGGTCAAGCAGGCGGCTGAGCAGCTCGCAGCTCGTTTTAACCCCGAACACATCGCGCTGGCGATCAAGACGTCGATCCATGAGACCGAATTGTCGGTCCGGGACGCGCTCATTCTGTTGCAGCAGCGTGCCGATCTGCATCTGTCCAGCATGCCGACGCGCGACCAGTTGGTGGCTGAAGCGCAGCGCATGTTCGCCAAGACGATATCCCTGGACGACATTGTCGACCGTGCCTACGAACTCCTGCACGACTCTGTCGGCTTTCTCCTGGCTACTCCCGCTCTATCGGCCAACACGAAAGCGAGCGGTGGCGTTTAGCGCGGGCATCCCCATATAGGGAGTATGACCCATTGGCAGAAGTCGACTACGCGGCAAGCACCCAAGACCAAGGCTGAGCTCCGCCAGATGCTGACCGAGGCTGTCCGCAACACGCAGCCCGGCCTGGAGCCGAAGCGCCTCGTGAACGCCAGGAAGATCGCGGCCGGGACGGCTCGCGATCGAACGTCCGGGGTCACCCCACCGGTTCGCTGAGCTCCGACCTGAACAGCGGAGGTCCCACGGCGCACGTAAAGAGGCGCATGGGATCGCGGAGCGCTGGCGGACGATTAAGACGCCGCGCGCGACGCGTCGGCGGAGAGACGCGCCAGCAGCGACCGGGCCGTATCCGACGACGACAGCGAGTCCACGCTGACGACGGGATCGCTGCGCATCTCGTGCTTGCCGTTCGCGGTGTGCCGCATCACCGCGGAGAGGCGGCGGGCGATCATATGCGCGGTGCGGAAGTCGGTCTCGGCGAACACGACGATCACCGAGCCGTCCTTCTGCGCGGCGCCGAAATCCATCTGCCGCATCAGGCGGCTGAGGATCCGCGCGGCGTCCAGTTGCGCGCGGGGATTGCCGGGATCGAAGGCGAAGCGCGCCACCGACAGGCCGCCGCCGCGGGCGAGCGTCTGCTCGACCGCTTTGGAAAAATCGCGGGCGAAGGCTTCCACTGTGAGCAAGCCGCTACGCGGATCGAGCCAGCCGCCGGCGTCGATCGAGCGTAGCGTGCGGCTCAATTGCGCCTCCATCGCATGCTGGCGGATCAAGGGCAGCGCGTTGGCGGCGACCTTTGCCGGCTCGCCCGGGATGAGCTCGAGATTGGGCAGGTCGTAGCTTTGCACCAGCTGGTGCGCGGTGACGACGACGGGCAGGTTGCGGAATCGGGTGTCCTCGGCGAGCACCGTAAGGAAGGCGTCGGTGACGCGCGCGGTAAAGCCTTCGGCGAGCACGACACCGTCGATGTGGCGGGTGTTGAGGTGCTTGGCGGCGGCCTCGATCGAGAGCGCGCCGACGACGCCCATGCGTTCGCCGAGCGCGACGGAGAGCGCGGGGTAGGCCGCGCCGCGGCCGATCAGCAGCACGGTGGCATCGCGAACGGGATCGGCCTCCGGCAGCGCGACCTTCACTTCCGGCAGCCTGCGCAGCACCGTGGCATGCAGCGTGCGGATGCGCAGCGCGGCGCGCAGCCGCGCGATCAGGCGATCGGCATTGCCGCCGCGCGATGAGAAGGGCAGGGCGTTGTAAGGCAGCGTGCCCTGCGCATCCAGCGCGACAAACGGAAGGTAGAGCGGCTGGTCGGCGATCTTCCGGGCAAGCAGTGCCATATGCGGTTCGTGTCCGCTGTACATCGCGGCGAGGACGGCGGCCGGCTGCACCTGCTCGACAGCGCGCGCGGCGCTGGCCCAATCGCTGTCGACGACAGGAAACAGACGAGCCTCGTCCAGCGCCGCAATGAAGGGCGGCCGCTCGGCATTGGACACAAACAGGATCGGGCCCGCCTGGGACATCACAAACTCTGATCACGCATTCGATGCTGCGCAATCTAGTTTGGTCGCCTTAATGCAGCGTCAACGAATGGGCCGAAACAAGCCCTCAAACGGGCCCGGAGCGGTCGCGAAAAGCCTCGACCATCAGTGGGTTAAGCCCGAGCTCGCTGAGCGCCTCGCGGGCGCGGGCATTGTCCTGGGCTCGGCCCGCCAGCCGGTGACCGCTGAGTCGATCGGGCAGCGCGGTCAAAAGCGCGCCCTGGCCAAGCCGGCGCGCCCATTCCTGGAGATCGTTGGAGAGGAAGCGGTAGCCGCCGACCGCCATGATGCCGGAGGGCGGTGCGGTGATGCAGATCGCGCCGCTGGCGCGGTCGATCCGCGCGGCATAGCCGGTGTCGACATAGTCGCGCGGCAGCTGCGCCGTCAGGGTGTCGCCGACCGGCTGCGGCGGGGCGTAGGCCGCGATCGGCACCATCGGTCCGCGCAGGCCGAGCGTGCCCTTCGGGGTCAGCAGGATATCGCCGGCGATCGAGGATCCCGACTGCTCGCGCGGAGCGCCGTGCGGTCCCGGCATCACCGCCACCGGCATGCCGTCCTCGCCGCGCCTCGCGCCGAACAGCCCGGCCTCGCCGAACAAATAAACATCCGTCAGCGGCGCATGCGGCGCGATCCACGCTTCGCTCGCCGCCACCTGTTCCGGCGCGCGCCACAGGCCGATCACGTTGCGCAAGGTCGGCATCCGCGCTGCGAGGTCGGAATCACCGAGCCGAAGCGCGAGCTGGGCCGGGGCGATCAGCACGTCGCATTCGTGCTCGTTGATCTGCCGCTCCAGCACCTCGCTTTCGAACGGATGATGCAGCGCCAGAGTGCCCCCGCAGAGTAGCCACACCGCAAGCGAGGAGGCGAGGCCCGCGAACGACATCGGCATGAACGCCGCCATCACGGTCGCGCCCTGCTTGACATCGGCTTCCAGCGACATCGCCAGCCCGCCGGCAATCAGGCTGAAGTGCGGCCGCGGCACCGGGCGAAACCCCTCCGGCGTGACATCGAACGAGATCATCGCCGCCTTGCGGCCGTCCTGGATCACGGCACGCGTGGTGCCGGGCGGGCGCGCCAGCACCTCGTCGAGCGAGGCCATGCCTTCGGGCAGGTCGGGGCCGAAACCGAAGACGTGGCGAATCGAGAAGGCTTCCGCCGCGGCATGCATCGCGAGGTCGCAATAGCTGACGCCGTCGATCTTGCTCATGGTGACGATGGCGCGCGCCGCGGTGCGATTGAGCGCAGCCGTCAGTTCCGCATGCCGCCAGAGCAACGGCAGCACCGCGACCACGAGGCCGGCGCGATGGGCAGCGAGCACCGTCAACACGAATTCGACCGTGCTCGGCAGTTGGATCGCGATGACGGAATTGGCCGGCAGGCCCGATTCGACGAAATGCGCCGACAGAGCTTCGATGGCCGTGTCGGCCTCAGTATAGGTGAGCCGCCGCGGCTGGTGCCCGGTGATGCGCGTTTTGTTGAGGGGATCGAGCAAGGCGAGCGCGTGCGGCTGCCGGGACAGCGTGCGCTGGAACAGCGTGTCGAGCGTCGGCGATACGGCTGGCTGGTTCACGGCGTCACTTCGCTTGAGGCTGCCATTGCGACCACCATGTCTCCGGCAGATAGCCGGATAGCGCGGTAGCCTTTGGCCGTTCTATCCGATTCCAGCGCGCGATCCATTGCTCGGATACGTTAAACAGGGGGATTGTGTAGAAGCCTGCGATCAGGGCACGGTCGAGCGCCCGCACCGCCGAGACGAAGTCCGTATGATCACGGGCTTCCAGAAGGGCAGCGATCATGGCATCGACGGCGGGATCCTTGGCACCCATGTAGTTGCGGGTGCCCGGATTGTCCGCGGCCGCGCTGCCCCAATAGAAATATTGCTCGTTGCCGGGCGAGAGCGACTGGTCCCAGCGGTTCTGGATCATGTCGAACTCGTAGGACAGCCGCCGCTGGTCGAATTGCACGGGATCGACCGATCGCACGCTCGGCTCGATGCCGGCGCGCTTGAGGTCGCGCTGGAAGGCGAGCGCGATGCGCTCCTGGTCGCGGGTCGTCACCATGATCTCGAAGGTGAGGGGCGCCTTGGTCGTGCGGTTACGCAGCACGGTGCCGTCGAGATCGTAGCCGGCCTCCGACAACAGTTTCAGCGCGGCGCGCAGCGTGGTGCGGTCACGCCCCGAGCCGTCGGTCACGGGCACGCGGTAGCTGCCGTCCATGATGTCGGGCGGGATCCGTGCGGCAAAAGGTTTGAGCAGCTCGCGCTCGCGCGCATCCGCAGGCTGGCCATAGGCCGACAGGTCCGAGCCGGCGAAATAGCCGGCGACGCGCGAATACAGCCCGAAGAAGTAGTTGCGGTTGACCAGTTCGAAATCGAACAGCAGCGTCAGCGCCTGGCGCACACGGATGTCGGCGAAGATCGGGCGCCTCGTGTTGAACACCAGAAATTCCGAGGGTTGCGGCACGCCGGGCTTGATGGTGTCGCGGATCACGTCGCCGCTTCTGGCCGCGGGGAAATCGTAGCCGTCGTGCCAGCGCAGCGGCTCGTTCTCGACGCGGAAATCATAGAGGCCGCGCTTGAAGGCTTCAAACTGGCCGTTGGCTTCGCGAAAATAGTCGAGCCTGATCTCGTCGAAATTGTAGAGCCCGCGATTGACCGGCAGGTCGCGGCCCCAATAGTCGGGATTGCGGGTCAGCGTGACGCTGGCGCCGGGCTTTACCGCCGTGACCCGATAGGGGCCCGAGCCGACCGGCCCGGTCAGGGTCGTCTCCTCGAAGGTCGCGACGTCGACCGCGTGCTTCGGCAGGATCGGCATCAGGCCGAGGATCAGCGGCAATTCGCGGTCGTTGGCGCCTGCGAGATCGAAGCGGACGGTGAGGGAATCGGGCGCGTCTGCCTTGGCGACCTTGGCATAGTATTGCCGAAGGTTCGGGCGGCCGTGGTCGCGCAGGAGTTGCCAGGAAAACAGCACGTCCTCGGCGAGCACCGGCTTGCCGTCGGAGAAGCGGGCGCGGGGGTCGAGGCGGAAAGTGACATAGCTCCGTTCGTCGTCGGTCTCGACGGTTTTGGCCAGCAGCCCATAGAGCGTGAAAGGCTCGTCCTGGCCGCGTGCCAGAAGGCTCTCGACCACGTAGCTCCGCATCTGCTGCACCGCCAATCCCCTGACGATAAAGGGATTGAGGCTATCGAATGTGCCGAGAAGGCCCCAGGTCAGCCGACCGCCCTTGGGCGCGTCGGGATTGGCATAGGGCATGTGGGTGAAATCGGCCGGTAGCGCCGGCTTGCCGTGCATGGCAATGGCGTGGGCTTCCTCAGCCCGCGCGCCGCTTGTTGCGAGCCCGATGGTCAGCGCAAAAGCGACGATGGAGAGGCGGACACCGGAGCCCTCGAGCAGGCGCTGAAACATGAACATTAGGACACGTTGATTCGAGGACCGGCCGGCCTGAATCCTATCACAGGGAATTTGGTGGGACGCTGGCGCCAGCGCGGTCAAACCCGCTTGTCGGCATTGATCTTTTCGTCGGCCACGTTAAGAAGGCGGGCAATCGCGCAAGAGCGCCGAGCCCGTCACTTATCCGCCTCAATTGACGGGGAGAGAGCCGCGCCAGGCGGCTCGGTTCGGCGCTTCGGAGCGGTTCGGGCACTTCCCGTTCAGAAAGGGTTTTCCGCAATGAATTTCCGTTACTTGGCCGCGTCCGTCCGGCCGCGCGGGCGACTTCTCGCCCTGTTGACGGCGACGGCGTTGGCCGTTCCGTTTGCCGCTGAGGCCCAGGCTCCTGCGCCGGCCCCGGGCGCGCCCGCACCCAAGGCAGCCCCGAAAGCCGCTCCGAAGGCTGCTCCCAAGGCTCCAGCGCCGGCGGCCCAGGCGCCCGCCCAGCCAGCTCCCGCGCAGGGTGCTCCGGTGCAGCAGGGCGCAGCCCAGCCGGCGGATCAGCAGATCCAGCTGATCTACGCGCCCTGGACCAAGTTCTGCCTCAAGGGCCAAGACGCCAACGCCAAGCAGGTCTGCTTCACCGGCAAGGACGGCCGCATCGAGTCCGGCCAGCCAGTCATCGCGGCCGTGATCATCGAGCCGGAAGGCGAGCCGAAGAAGATCCTGCGCGTGACGCTGCCGCTCGGCATGCAGCTCGTGCACGGCACCCGCATCATCGTCGACAACAATGCGCCGCTGCAGAGCCCCTATGTGATCTGCTTCCAGAACGGCTGCATGTCCGACTACGAGGCCACGCCCGAGCTCATCAACAACATGAAGAAGGGCCAGAATCTCGTGGTTCAGGCGATCAATGCCAACGGCGCGCCGCTGACCCTGCCGCTGCCGCTCGCCGGCGAATTCCAGAAGGCCTATGACGGTCCGCCGACCGATCCGAAGGTGTTCGAGGAAACCCAGAAGAAGCTCCAGGAAGAGCTTCAGAAGAAGGCTGACGAGCAGCGCAAGAAGCTCGAGCAGCAGGGTGGTGCACCCGGCGCCGCTCCGACCGGTCAGAAATAATCGGGGCTCAAATCCCGGACACGAAAAAGGCGCTCGGTTCGAGCGCCTTTTTTGCTGGCCGCTTGCTGGCGAGCCGAAACTTCAGTTCAGCGAGGGGTTGCGCGGGCGATAGCCGCCGGTCTTGTCCTTGACGAAGATCTCGGCGACCTGGGAATGGCGGATCGGCTCACCGGATTCGTCGGGCAAGAGATTCTGCTCGGAGACGTAGGCGACGTATTCCGACTCCGCGTTCTCCGCGAGCAGGTGATAGAACGGCTGATCCTTGTGGGGCCGCACCTCTTCGGGGATCGACAGCCACCACTCCTCGGTGTTGTTGAATTCCGGATCGATGTCGAAAATCACGCCCCGGAACGAGAAGATCCGGTGGCGCACGACCTGTCCGATCTGGAATTTGGCGGTCCGCGCTTTAATCATTCCCCGTCGATAGACCAGGATTGTGGCCGATGCTAGTGGCCTGATTTGGAATTAACCCGCCGTTAAGGGGCAGATAGGCCCGAAGCCTTCAGAAAACGCTTTATCAATGGTCGATATCCTCAATCTGGCTCTACCTTATTTCGGCTTGATCTTCGTCGGTTTCGCTTGCGGCAAGGCCAAATCGCTACCGGAATCAGGCCTCGCTTGGATGAACTTCTTCCTGCTCTACGTGTCGTTGCCGGCGCTGCTGTTTGCGATCATGTCGAAGACGCCGTTCTCGGAGCTGAACAACCCGCCGTTCCTGGTCGCGACCACGCTGTCGACGGTCGCGGCGTTCACCATCGCGCTCGTGGTTGGCAAGGTTCTCGGCCGGCTGACGCTGCGCGAGGCGACGCTTGCGGGCCTCTCCGGCGGCTACGGCAATATCGGCTACATGGGACCGGGGCTGGCGCTTGCCGTGCTCGGACCGAAGGCGTCGGCGCCGACCGCGCTGATCTTCTGCTGCGACAGCATCTTCCTGTTCTCGATCGTGCCGCTCCTGATCGAGCTCTCCGACCGCGATCATCCCTCGATCGTGCATGCCTTCGGCGTCGTGCTGAAGCAGATCGTGCTCAACCCGCTGATCATGTCGGCCTGTTTTGGTGCGGCGGTCGCAGCACTGCATATCGAGCTGCCGGTCGCGCTCGACCGCACCATCACCTTCCTCCAGAACGCAGCCGCTCCGACCGCTCTGTTCGTGCTCGGGGTGACCGTGGCGCTGCGGCCGTTCGATCGCGTGCCCTGGGAGGTGCCGGGCGTGATCGCGGTCAAGCTGCTGATCCATCCGCTCACGGCGTTCGCCCTGATGCTGGCGTTCGGCCCGTTCGCGCAGCCCTGGGCCGCCACAGCCGTGCTGATGGCCTCGCTGCCACCGGCACTGAATGTGTTCGTGATCGCGCGGCAGAACGATGCCTGGATCGAATCCGCCTCCGTTGCGGTGCTGCTCGGGACGTTTGCGTCGGTGGTCACGCTGACCAGCGTGATGTGGTTGCTCCAGACTGGACGGTTGGCGTTTCCGTAAAACGCTACTTTCGCCAGGTCGGCGTCAGGCCTTCGCGCATTGCGAAGCGCCGCAGCGGGCCGATGGCGCCGAGCAGATGCAGGCCGACCGCACGGACCGGCTGGAGCGGCAGGAAATCGTTGAGCAAAGAGCGGTTGGCGATGTCGATCGCAAACGTCCGGCTCAAAATGTCCGGCCGCCGCGCCCGGTCGTAGCGCTTGAGCACCTGACCCGCGCCGGGATCGTGGCCGGCCGCAATCGCTTTGCCCGCAAGCCTCGCGATGTCCGCGGCATCGCGAAGGCCGAGGTTGAGGCCCTGGGCGCCGATCGGAGGAACCACATGGGCGGCTTCGCCGACCAGCGCAATGCGGTCGCGGGCAAAGGTCTTGGGCCGCTCGATCGCCAGCGGGAACAGGCTGCGGCCGGGCTCGACCGTCATGCGTCCCAGAATGGAATGCGACCGCTTCTCGATCGCGGCGGACAGCTCCTCGTCGCTCAAGGCGCGAAGCCGTTCAGCCTCCGCGGGGACTGCGACCCAGACGATGCTGGAGCGGTTGCCGGGCAGGGGCACGAACACGCAGGGGCCCTGCGGCGTGTGGAACTCGGTCGAGACATTGCGGTGCGGTCTGGCATGGCCGACGTTGAAGGTCAGCGCCGTCTGCGTCAGGTCGCGCCGCGTCACCGCAATGCCGGCAGCCTCCCGGCACAGCGAGTGCCGGCCATCGGCGCCGACCACGAGCCGCGTCGTCAAGAATTGTCCGGAAGCCGTGCGGATCGCGACATCCTCGGCCTCGATGACGACGCTTTCGGCCTCGTCATCGAAACGGACGAGATTGGGCAACTCTGCCGCGCGCGCTTCCAGCGCCAGCATCAGCGAGCGGTTGTCGATGTTGTAGCCGAAAGCGTCCAGGGCGATCTCGTGACAGGAGAACCGGACCTCCGGCGCGCGGAACAGCCGGCCGGTGTCGTCGACGAGCCGCATGATTTCGAGCGCGGCCGCCTTGTCCTTGCAGCGCGGCCAGACGTCGAGGCCCTCCAGCAGCTCGACGGAGGCACCTAACAGCGCCGTGGTCCGATTGTCGGCATAGGGCAGGCGCCGCGCCACCAGCGCGGTCCGCGCGCTCGTCTGCGCCAGCGCGATGGCCGCCGTCAGTCCCGCCGGTCCGCCGCCAATGACGGCCGCGTCAAAGAGTGCCGATGCCTCTGTCATGGAACGACAATTGACATGCTCCGCGACAAATTCAACCCCTGCAATTTTCGCTGATTTTATGGCGAATTGCGCGGCGGAACGCCGCGACGGCGGATGTGCAAACCGGTCTCCTTCTGATAGCAGAAGCCATGGACAGCCAAGAGGATTCCCTGAAGCCTAAGCCCGCGATCCGCGCCGCGGCCTTCTCGGTGCACATCTTCACCGCGTTCGGGGCTGCGATCGCGCTGCTTGCGATGCTGGAGGCCGTGCGCGAGCATTGGGCGGCGATGTTTGGATGGCTGGGCGTCGCCCTGATCATTGACGCGATCGACGGACCGATCGCGCGCCGGCTCAAGGTCAAGGATGTGCAGCCGAACTGGTCCGGCGACGTGCTCGATCTGGTGGTCGACTTCGTCACCTATGTCTTCGTGCCGGCCTATGCGATCGTCGCCAGCGGCCTGTTGCTGCCGGTGGCGGCACCATTGCTCGGCATCGCCATCATCGTCACCAGCGCGCTCTATTTCGCCGATTTGCGCATGAAGGCCGACGACAATCACTTTCGTGGCTTTCCGGCGCTGTGGAATGCGGCGGCGTTCTACCTGTTCCTGCTGCACTGGCCGCCGCTGTCGTCGACGCTGCTGGTTGCGGCGCTGGTCGTGCTGACATTCGTGCCGTTCCACGTGCTGCATCCGGTCCGCGTCGTGCGGCTGCGCTGGCTGACGATGTCGCTGATCGTGATCTGGGCACTGCTCGGCCTCTATGCGCTGGAGATGGATTTTCATGTCGGCACCGGCGTGACGGTTGCACTCTGCGCGATCGCGCTCTGGATCGCCTTCAGCGACGCCTTGATCCGGCTGGCAAGATCCTTCGCATGATGCATCTGTTGACCAGCCCCGAGGCTTGGGCCGCGCTGCTCACGCTGACTGCGCTCGAGATCGTGCTCGGCATCGACAACGTCATCTTCCTGTCGGTGATCGTCTCGCGCATCCCCGAGAGGCAGGCCCACCGCGCCCGCCAGATCGGGCTCGCGCTGGCGCTGGTCTTCCGCATTATCCTGCTCAGTCTGCTGGTCTGGCTGATCGGCCTGACCGCGCCGGTGTTTGCGTTCAAGGGTTACGATTTCTCCTGGCGCGACCTTATCCTGATCGGCGGCGGCCTGTTCCTGATCGCGAAGGCGACGCACGAGATCCATGCCGAAGTCGACGCGGACGACGAGGGGGGCGAGGGCGCCTCCGGCCGCAACGCCTTCTTCTGGGTGATCGCCCAGATCGTCGTCATCGACATCGTGTTTTCGCTGGATTCGATCATCACCGCGATCGGCATGGCGCAGGACATCGAGATCATGATCGCAGCCGTCGTGATCGCCTGCCTGATCATGTACATTTCGTCGGGACCGGTGGCGCGATTCGTCGCAGAGCATCCGACCACCAAGATGCTGGCGCTTGCGTTTCTGGTGCTGATCGGCGTCGCGCTGGTTGCGGACGGATTCCAATTCCACATTCCGCGCGGCTACATCTATTTCGCAATTGCGTTCTCGGCGGCGGTCGAGTTCTTCAACGTGCTGGCAAAGCGCAATCGCAAGAAGGTTGGCAAGCCGTCCGTTTAGGCGCTCCAACTAGCGCCGAGTTGACAAGGCGGGCGCGATGTCTTTCGCTTGAAAGGCGAGAAGAGGAGGTCAGGTGATGACCAAAGCCGTCCGTGTGCACAAGGTCGGAGGCCCCGAAGCGCTGGTCTATGAGAGCATCGAGGTGCCGGCGCCGGGGCCCGGCGAGGTGCGCATCCGCCAGCATGCGGTCGGGCTGAATTTCATCGACGTCTATTATCGCACCGGCCTCTACAAGGCGCCGGGGTTTCCCTTCATCGCCGGCAACGAGGCCTCGGGCGAGGTCGTTGCGGTCGGGCCTGGGGTCACGAATTTCCATCCCGGCGACCGCGTCGCCTATTACCACAATCTCGGCGCCTACGCAGGCGAGCGCAACATCCCCTGGGAGAAGCTGGTCAAGCTGCCCGACCACATCACCTACGAGCAGGGCGCCGTGCTGATGCTGAAGGGGCTGACCGTCTGGTATCTCCTGCACAAGACCTTCAAGGTCGAGCCGCATCATCGTGTGCTGATCCATGCCGCCGCCGGCGGCATCGGCCTGCTGGCCTGCCAATGGGCGCGGGCGATGGGCGCCCATGTCATCGGCACGGTCGGCTCGCGCGAGAAGGCCGAGCTCGCCGAGGCCAATGGCTGCGACCACGTCATCCTCTACAACGAGGAGGATTTCGTCGCGCGCGTCAAACAGATCAGCCGCAACGAAGGCTGCGACGTCGTCTATGACGGCGTCGGCAAGTCGACCTTTCCGGGCTCGCTGTCCTGCCTGAAGCCGCGCGGCATGTTCGTTTCTTTCGGTAATGCGTCAGGTCCCGTGCCGCCGTTCTCGATCGCCGAGCTCAACAATCACGGCTCGCTGTTTGCGACGAGGCCGAAGCTCAACGATTACATCGGCAAGCGCTCGGAGCTCCTGGAGGGCGCCGACACGCTGTTCGCCGCCGTCATCAACGGCAAGCTGCACGTGCCGATCAATCACGCCTACGCGCTGAAGGATGCCGCGAAGGCGCATATCGATCTCGAGAGCCGCCACACGACGGGCGCGTCGATCTTGAAGCCGTAGTTCTTCCATCATCATCCGCTCCCGTGTCCCGGACAAGCCGCAACGCGCAAGCGTTGCGGCGCAGAGCCGGGACCCAGATGTGACATACGATGCGGAGAGATGGGCCCCGGCTCTGCAGCGCACCGCCGAAGGGACGCTGCGCTGCGTCCGGGGCACGAGACAGGCTTACGCTACCCGTCTCGCCGCGCCGGCCCTGGTCAAGATCCCGTCCAGACAATCGATCATCTCGGCGATCTCCGCCCGCGTGACGTTCAGCGCCGGCATGAAGCGTAGCGCGTCGACCTGCGGCGCGTTGAGGAGCACGCCGGCCTCGAACGCCTGTGCGACGATGCCGGGTGCGATCGGCAGCTTGAGGTCGAGCGCGAGAAGCAAGCCGCGGCCGCGGACTTCGCCGAGACCATGCCGGGCCGAGACCTTCTGCAACTCGCTTTCGAGCAGCAGGCCGGTTTCGGTGACCGCCTTCAGGAAGTCGGGCTGGCTGATTTGTTCCAGCACCGCAAACCCGGCCGCACACATGATCGGGTTGCCGTTGAACGTGCCACCCTGGTCGCCGTGCTCGAAACAGGCCGCGCGTTCGGTCGCAAGCAAAGCCGCGAGCGGCACGCCGCCGCCGATGCCCTTGCCGAGCGTCATGATATCAGGCGCAATGCCGGCGTGCTCGTAGTGGAAGAGCTTTCCGGTCCGGCCCATGCCGGTCTGGATCTCGTCGAAAATAAGCAGCAGGCCATGCGCCGCGGTGAGCGCGCGCAACGCCTTCAAAAATTCATCCGTCGCCGGCCACACACCGGACTCGCCCTGGATCGGCTCGAGCATCACAGCGACGGTGTTAGCGTTGATCAGCTTTTCGACCGAGGCGATGTCGTTGAGCTTTGCCTTCTTGAAGCCCGCGACCTTCGGCTCGAACAGCGGCTCGAAAGCCTTCTTGCCTGACGCCGACATCGTTGCCAGCGTTCGGCCGTGAAAACCGCCTTCGAAGGTGATGATCTCGAACGCGCCGCCTTTGTGCAGGCTGCCGAATTTGCGGGCGAGCTTGATTGCGCCCTCATTGGCTTCCGCGCCGGAATTGGCAAAAAACACCTGGTCGAACGCGCTGTTGTCGACCAGCGCCTGCGCGAGCTTGAGGCTCGGCTCGTTGTAGAACGCCGGGCTCGGCGTCAACAACCGCTTGGCCTGCGCGGCAAGCGCATCGGCGATCACTGGCGGCGAGTGGCCGAGGCAGTTGACGGCCCAGCCCTGCACGAAATCGAGATAGCGCTTGCGGCTGTCGTCCCAGAGGTAGGAGCCGGCGCCACGGACGAACACGGCCTTGGGCCGCGCGGTGATGTCCATCAGCGCATCATACGGATGGGTGGCGTTGGTCATGTCGAACTCCTGGTGGGGCGGGGTGAAAAAGGACGCGCGAAAAGCAAGAAGGCCGCACTTTGCGGGTGCGGCCTTCTCGAAAACTCTGCTGAATTCAGTGCTTCAGCGGCGTCGTCGGACATGGCGCAACCCATCATCGTCGCGGGAGCGACGACGCATGGCTTGGCACAGGTGGGTCCGGGAAGAGATCATGGGGCGCGGCAATACATGCGAATGGCGGGGTTTGTCAAGCGGGCGTTTTGCCGAACACCCGCCTGGCGTGCATCACGTGCGCACGACTTTAGGAAAAAAGTACGCGGTTTGTCGCGTCAGCACTGCGCGCCGGCCGGCAAGCGAGCAAGCGCTGGGACTTTGAACAGTTTGCGCGATGCTCGATGGAAACCATCAAGCCTCTAGCGCGTTTGTGATCAGTCATCGCGAACTGGTTCGAACCGGACGCACAAACGGCGAGACCAAAAGGGCGGGACCAACCAGACAGTTTTCAGCCTTGTCCGACACGCCTTACCCGATCGACCTCGACAGCATTCGCGGCGCGTTTCCGCCGGGCATCGAGGCGCCACCCCTGCTGCTCGACTTCGCCGGTTGGCTGAACGGGCGCCCCTGGGGCAGCGTTGGCTGCTTTTCGCTGCAAGGCCAGTTCTCCGATCAGGCCCCGATCTTCGACGGCAGTCCGTTGCGCGACCGCTTCGCGCTGTTCATGCGCTTGCCGGATGGCTCGGCCGTTGGCGGCTGGTATGGCGCCGGTCTCGATCGCGATGATCCCCCGATCGTGGGGCTCGGGTCGGAGGGTGACTATGAGCTGCTCGCGCTAACCCTCGATGGGCTGCTCGCGAAATTGACGTCGCAGCAATTTGACAAGGCCTGGCACGATCTGCTGCCGGATGACGAGGTCGAGTGCCAGACGGTCGAGTTGGCGCAATGGCTTGCCGGACGGCCGACCGACGAGAAGATGGCGCCCGAGGATCCGTCGTCGGACCTTCCCGACTTCCGTGGCTTCGTCGAGAAATGGAGCCGGGACCGCGAAGACTATTGGGCCAATCACCGGATGATGGCCGAGCTTGGCTGGCGGCTCGCGGCGCATCTGCCCAAGGGCAAGAACGTCTGGGACAAGACCCGCTTCGAGATCGCGATCGTCGGCAAGCAATACCAGGCGCGTATCCTCACGTCCGGGCCGCAGCCATTCGAGGAAGCCGCCTCGATCGAATCCCTGCTGCGCGAATTGCGCGAGGAGATGCGACGGGCGCAGCCCGAGCTCGGTCTGTGGTACGCGATGAGTTTTGGCGTCTACGCCGACGGCCGCGTCATGCCGCGCTTCGACTATGATGTGCAGCCGACCATCG
Source organism: Bradyrhizobium sp. F1.4.3 (assembly GCF_040548375.1). Taxonomy (NCBI): domain Bacteria; kingdom Pseudomonadati; phylum Pseudomonadota; class Alphaproteobacteria; order Hyphomicrobiales; family Nitrobacteraceae; genus Bradyrhizobium; species Bradyrhizobium sp. F1.4.3. Next base: position 293,030 of record NZ_JBEPRN010000001.1, on the reverse strand, counting down.
ATGGCGAGCCGGCGCTGCTGTTCGAGGCCAAGGCTGACCTCGCCCGCGCGCCACGCCCGGAGCGCTGGGTGCCGAAATGGCTGGCGTGAATTGAGGCGCCGCTCAAAACCCCGCGACGCTGCCGTGCAGATCGTATTGGTCGGCGCGCTCGATCTTCGCGGTGACGATCTCGCCGACGCGCAATGGGCGGCGGCTGGTGAGATAGACCGCGCCGTCGATCTCGGGGGCATCGGCCTTGGAGCGGCCCTTTGCCACCGTCGGGCCGACCTCGTCGATGATGATCTGTTGGCGCGTGCCGACCTTGCGCTTCAGCCGCCGCGCCGAGATCTTCTGCTGGCGGGCCATCAGCGCGTTGTAGCGTTCCTGCTTGATCTCGGCCGGGACGGGATTTGCGATCGCATTCGACGTGGCACCGGCGACCGGCTCGTATTTGAAGCAGCCGAGGCGATCGATCTCGGCTTCGTCGAGCCAGTCGAGCAGATAGGCGAAATCGGCATCGGTCTCGCCGGGGAAGCCGACGATGAAGGTGGAGCGCAAAGCGAGATCGGGACATTCCTCGCGCCAGCGCTTGATCCGCGCCAGCGTCTTGTCCTGCGCCGCCGGGCGCTTCATCGCCTTCAGCACCTCGGGGCTCGCATGCTGGAACGGGATGTCGAGATAGGGCAGCACCTTGCCCTCGTTCATCAGCGCGATGACCTCGTCGACATGCGGGTAGGGGTAGACGTATTGCAGCCGGACCCAGGCCCCGAGTTCGCCGAGCTCGCGCGCGAGATCGAGGAATCTGGCGCGGACCTGGCGGTCCTTCCACGGGCTCTCGGCGTATTTCAGATCGACACCGTAGGCCGAGGTGTCCTGCGAGATCACCAGCAGTTCCTTGACGCCGGCGTCGACCAGACGCTCCGCCTCGCGCAGCACGTCATTGGCGGGACGCGAGACCAGATCGCCGCGCAGCTTCGGGATGATGCAGAAGGTGCAGCGATTGTTGCAGCCTTCGGAGATCTTCAAATATGCGTAGTGCCGCGGCGTCAGCTTGATGCCCTGCGGTGGCACCAGATCGAGATGCGGATTGTGGGCGGGCGGCAGCGCGCGATGCACGGCGTCCAGCACGCTCTCATATTGCTGCGGGCCGGTGATCGAGAGCACGCCCGGATAGGCCTCCTCGATCTGCTCGGGTTCGGCACCCATGCAGCCGGTCACGATCACCTTGCCGTTCTCGGCCATGGCCTCGCCGATCGCCGAGAGCGATTCCTGCTTGGCGCTGTCGAGGAAGCCGCAGGTGTTGACGATGACGATGTCGGCCCCGTCATGCTTGCGGGCGAGCTCATAGCCCTCGGCGCGCAGGCGCGTGATGATGCGCTCGGAATCCACCAATGCCTTGGGACACCCGAGCGACACGAAGCTGACCTTGGGCGCAGCCGTCTGTTCCATATCCAAAAATCTGCCTGATTGATCGGCAGGAGCTAGTCCTAATTGCCACTAATTACAACCCTTTGCAGGGCGTTCCGGCGTGCTATGGATGAATCGCCGGACGTGAGTGAGCAATGAGCGCCGAACAGTCGCCCAAAATCGTGATTGTCGACGAAAGCCCGATCCGGGCCGCGATCCTCCAGGAGGGGTTGCGGGAGGCGGGGTTCACGCAGGTCGTCCACATCAGCGAAATGCAGAGCCTGCTGGCCCGTATTTATGCGGTCGATCCCGACATCATCCTGATCGATCTCGAAAACCCCAGCCGTGACGTGCTCGAGGCGATGTTCCAGGTCAGCCGTGCCGTGCGGCGGCCGATCGCGATGTTCGTGGACCAGAGCGATTCAGCTTCGATCCAGGCCTCCGTGGAGGCCGGAGTGTCCGCCTACATCGTCGACGGCCTGAAGAAGGAGCGCATCAAGCCGATCCTTGACCTCTGCGTGTCCCGCTTCAATGCCTTCGCAAAACTCCAGGAGGAATTGGAGCGCACCAAGTCGCAGCTCGAGGACCGCAAGATCATCGAGAAGGCCAAGGGTATCTTGATGAAGGTCAAGGGTCTCACCGAGGACGAGGCCTATGTGCTGCTGCGCTCGACCGCCATGCGCGAGAAGAAGAAAATCGGCGAGATCGCCCAGTCGATCATCACCGCGTCGGAGATGCTGAAATGACCGCTCCCCTCCGCATCGGGTTCATCCCGCTGGTCGACGCCGCCGCCCTGATTGTCGCGGTGGACAAGGGCTTTGCCGCCGCCGAGGGACTCGAGGTCGAGCTGGTGCGCGAAGTGTCGTGGTCCAACGTCCGCGACAAGCTCAATATCGGTCTGTTCGACGCCGCGCATCTGCTCGCGCCGGTGGCGATCGCGTCCTCGCTCGGGCTCGGTCACGTCAAGGTGCCGATCGCGGCGCCCTTCAATCTTGGCATCAACGGCAACGCGATCACCGTCTCGCCGGCGCTCCATGCCGCGTTGATGGAGGAGATCGACGGCGACCGCTTCGATCCGCTCGCCACCGCGAAGGCGTTGGCCCAGGTGGTCGCCAAGCGTCGCAAGGCGGGCGCAGAGCCGCTGACTTTCGGCATGACCTTTCCGTTCTCGACCCACAATTACCAATTGCGGTTCTGGATGGGTGCAGCCGGCGTTGATCCCGACGAGGACGTGCGCCTCGTCGTGCTGCCGCCGCCCTACATGGTCGATAGCCTCGCCAATGGCCATGTCGATGCGTTCTGTGTCGGCGCGCCCTGGAATTCGATCGCGGTCGATCTCGGCATCGGCCATATCCTGCATTTCGTCTCCGACATCCTGGTGCACGCGGCGGAGAAGGTGCTGGCGGTGCGCCAGGTCTGGGCCGACAAGAATCCGGATGTGGTCGCAGCCCTCGTGCGGGCGGCCGTGAAGGCCGCGGAGTTCATCGAGAATCCTGCGAACCGCACCGAGGCAGCGCGGATTCTGGCGCAGCCGGAGCGGATCGGCGTCGATGCAGAAGTCATCCAGCGCACGCTCGATGGGCGCCTGAAGATTTCGCCCGATGGTACGTTCCGCGAAAGCGGCCGCTACCTGCTGGTCGGACGCGAAGGGGCAGGACGTCCCGATCCGGTCCAGGCCGCCTGGCTCTACGCGCAGATGGTGCGCTGGGGGCAGACGGCGCTGACGCCGGACGGCGTCAAGACGGCGATGGCCGTGTTCAGACCTGATCTCTACGACGCCGCTCTCGGCCGCCAGCCCCCCAAGGAAGCTCCCGCGGCGTTCGGTGCATTCGCCGGCCCCGCCTTCGACCCCGACAACATTCGGGGGCACCTTGAGGCTTTCGAGATAGGCCGCTGGAAGGCTTGATTCGGGCTGCATGGTTTTTGGGCGTGCGAGATCATCGACCAAATTTTGTGCCGACTGCTCGAATTTCGGGTGGGCTCCGGGGCTGTGATTTTCCAGGATCGTCCGTAATCGGCTGAAATCACAACAATTTTCATTTGATCAAAGCTGGCACGCAACTTGTATGTTGCGGTGCGGCCAGCGTGTCACAGATGCCAGCTGAGCCAAGTCCCGCAGCAACGAAGCTGACCGGACCGTTGGGTGCAGAGCCGGCTCTCGAGCCAGCCGAGTTCCTCGCGGGTCGTGCACATTTCCCTCGATACCACCCAGGTGGCCGCAGGAGCTTCGTTACCGACCATGAAAATCGACACGCTCTCAGTCGACTTTACCGACGAGCAGAAACGCTATCTCGAAGGCTTCACGACCGGTCTCCAGATCAGCCGCGTCGGTCGCGGCTTCGGTGGTGGTGCCGGCAAGGCGAATGCCGAGCCGACCGGTCCCGATGCCGTGCACATCAAGGCGCAGGACAGGGTCATCGCGTCGGGCAAGAAGCTCGCCGACCAGGAGAAGTTCAAGCGCGACGAGCATCCTTTCGATGCCTATCCGCGGCTGCGCCAGCAGGCGCTCGACAACGCGCCGCCGAGTCCCGCTGACAATTTCCGCTGGCGCTATTTCGGCATCTTCTACGTCGCACCGGCGCAGGACTCCTACATGTGCCGGCTACGCATTCCGAACGGCATCATGAAGCACTGGCAGCTGTCGGGCCTTGCCGATCTTGCCGAGGACCTGTGCGGACCGTTCAGCCACGTCACGACGCGCGCCAATCTCCAGCTTCGCGAGATCCCGCCGAAGAACGCGACAAAACTGATCGAGGGCATCCAGGATCTCGGCCTGTGCTCGCGCGGCTCCGGCGCCGACAACATTCGCAACGTGACGGGAACGCCGACAGCCGGCATCGATCCGCAGGAACTGATCGACACGCGGCCTTATGCGCGCGAGTGGCACTATCACATCCTGAATGACCGTTCGCTGTACGGATTGCCGCGCAAGTTCAATGTCGCCTTCGACGGCGCCGGCAGGATCGCCGTGCTCGAGGAAACCAACGACATCGCCTTCACGGCGTTCGAGGTGAAGGACGGATTCGGCGTCGAGCCCGGAGTCTGGTTTCGCCTCGGTCTCGGCGGCATCACCGGACACAAGGACTTTGCAAAATATTCCGGCATCATCGTCAAGCCGGAACAGGCGACCGCCGTCGCGGACGCCATCGTGCGCGTGTTCATCGACCATGGCGACCGCACCAACCGCAACAAGGCGCGGCTGAAATATGTGCTCGACACCATGGGCCATGACGGATTCCTCAAGCTGGTCGAGGAGCGGCTGAAGACGCCGTTTACGCGCGTGCCGGAAGACGCGTTTGCGCCGCGGCCCGCGTCGGACCGCATGGCGCATATCGGCGTGCACAAGCAGAAGCAGGACGGCCTGAACTGGATCGGCGTCTCGCTGCCGCTCGGCAAGATCACCTGCGATCAGATGCGCGGCTTGGCGAAGGTCGCGCGGGACCTCGGCGACGGGGAAATCCGCCTGACGGTCTGGCAGAACCTGTTGATCCCGGGAGTTCGCGACGAGAATGTCGAACTCGCCATTGCAGCGATCAAAAAAATCGAGCTTGCTGTGGAGGCTTCACACATCCGTGCCGGCTTGATCGCCTGCACCGGCAATGCCGGCTGCCGTTTCGCCGCCTCGAATACCAAGCGCCACGCCGCCGAGATCGGCGATTGGTGCGAGCCGCGCGTCGCGATGGACAAGCCGGTCAACATCCACGTCACCGGCTGCCATCATTCCTGCGCGCAGCATTACATCAGCGACATCGGACTGATCGGCGCACGCGTGCCGGTCAGCGAGGAGGACACGGTCGAGGGCTATCACCTCTTCACCGGCGGCGGGTTCGGTCCCGATGCCGATGTTGGGCAGGAGGTCTATCACGACCTCAAGGCCGAGGACGCGCCGAAGACGGTCGAAGGCTTGCTCAAGGCCTATATCGCCAACCGCTCGTCACCCGACGAAACCTTCCTCTCCTTTGCGCGCCGCCACGATGCCGAGACGCTGCGCCAGCTTGCCGATGCAGAGGTGTCCGCATGAACCAGATCAGCCCTCCGCCCAAGCTCGATATCATTCCCGCCAGCGCGCCGTTCTCCGACGCGCAGCGCTCCTGGTTGAACGGCTTCTTTGCCGGGCTGCTGTCGCCTGATGCCGCGGCGCCCCTGTCGGCGGAGCAGGGCGCCGCAATCATGCAAGCCAGTGACGGCGACGACGGCGAAGCGCCATGGCACGACCAGACCATGCCGATCGCCGACCGGATGAAACTCGCCGAAGGCCGCCCCGTGCGCCGCAAGATGATGGCGGCGATGGCGCAGCAGGATTGCGGGCAGTGCGGCTACAATTGCCACGACTATTCGGAGGCGATTGCTACCCGCAGCGAAGCACGGCTCAACCTTTGTGTCCCCGGCGGCAAGGAAACCGCGCGGATGCTGAAGGCACTGCACGAAGAGCTGGACAAAACGCCTGGCAAGCAAGACGCGGTGGCGGCGCCAGCCGTGACGGTGACGATCGCTGAGCCCGGCCGCTCACGAGACAATCCGGTCGCTGCGACCTTCCTGTCGCGGCGTCTTCTCAACAAAGGCGCCTCGGAGAAGGAAACCTATCACGTCGAGTTCGATCTCTCCGCGAGCAAGCTCGACTACGTCGTCGGCGACAGTTTTGGCGTGTTCGCCCGGAACGAAATCGGTCTCGTCGACCAGGTCATCGCGTTGCTCGGCGCCTCCCACACCACAGAGGTCAACGGCAAGACCTTGCGCGAGGTGCTGATCGATGACGTCTCGCTGTCGCCGGCGCCGGACACGCTGTTCGAATTGATCTCCTTCATCACCGGTGGCGCGCAGCGCGAGAAGGCGCGGGCGCTGGCGCAGGGCGAGGATCCCGATGGCGATGCCGCGACGCTGGACGTGATGGCGGCGCTCCAGAAGTTTTCCGGCACGCGGCCGCATCCCGAGGCCTTCGTCGAGGCGCTGGAGCCGCTGCAACCGCGGCTCTATTCGATCTCGTCGTCGCACAATGCGACGCCTGGAAAGCTGTCGCTGACGGTCGATTCCGTGCGCTACGTCATCGGCAAGCGCAAGCGTATCGGCGTGGCCTCGACCTTCCTCGGCGAGCGCATCAATGAAGGCGACAAGCTCAAGGTCTATGTCCAGAAGGCGCATGGCTTCGGCCTGCCGCAGGACCCGAAGACGCCGGTGATCATGATCGGCCCCGGCACCGGCATCGCGCCGTTCCGCGCCTTCCTGCTCGACCGCAAGGCGACCGGCGCGCCCGGCAAGAATTGGCTGTTCTTCGGCCACCAGCGCAGCGATTGCGATTTCTTCTATCAGGACGAGCTCAACGCGATGAAGACGTCGGGGCTCCTGACCCGCATGTCGCTGGCCTGGTCGCGCGACGGCGAGAAGAAGTTCTACGTGCAGGATCGCATGCGCGAGGTCGGCCGCGAAGTGTGGACGTGGCTTGCCGAGGGCGCAGTTCTCTACATCTGCGGCGATGCCAAGCGCATGGCCAAGGACGTCGAGCGCGCGCTGGTCGATATCGTCGCCCAGTTCGGGGCGCGCTCGACCGACGAAGCCGTGAGTTTCGTCGCCGACCTCAAGAAGACGGGGCGTTTCCAGGCTGACGTCTACTAAGACCCGATGGGGTCAGCGCAAATCATCCCGGCGGCGCAAGCGCCGGGGGACGTGGCGCTTGCCGTCTTCTACTTTGCACGGGGTTGTTTTCGACTTTTTTGTCGAACGGGTACTGATGCCTCGTTCCGACTGTCATCGCATCGTCATCCGGACCGGTTCCGGCTGTCTCGGACTTTAACGAATAAGATTCTCGGAACCCTCAGGTGGAGAGAATTTGTGCCTGCGATATGGTGTCTTCAGAGAACCGCCGTCGCTATTTCCGCCAGCATCTTGCCCGTGACCCGGGTTAATCCCTCATAATCCCGCAAATGGGGCGTTGGAGATCGACCATGCGCGAACTATCGGCGGAAGCCAGGCTGCACTTCTACGCGCGCTCGCTCTCGCGGCGGACCGGGGCGAGTGCCCATCATATCGGGCTCTACAGCGCCTTCGCGGTCATCGCGGCCATCGTGTTCGGCACACTGTCGGTGCACCCGTTCTGATTACGACCCGCGCTTGAACGGCGCCACTTCGATTCCCGCATCCTTCAACGCCTGACGCAGACCGCGCGCGATGTCGACGGCGCCGTGCGTGTCGCCATGGATGCAGACCGTGTCCGTGCGCATCTTGATGACCTTGCCAGTGACCGAGACCACCGCGCCGTCCTGCACCATGCGCACCACGCGATCGGCGATGGCCTTGGCGTCGTGCAGCACCGCGCCGGGCTTCTTGCGCGAGACCAGATTGCCGTCGTCCTCATAGGCACGGTCGGCGAACACCTCGTGCACCATTGGCAGATTGGCGTCTTCGCCGGCCTTCACCAGCTTCGAGTTGGCGAGCACGACGAAGATCAGGCCGGGATCGACCGCCTTGATGCCGGCGGCGATCGCCTTGGCCGTCATGTCGTCCTCGCAGGCAACGTTGGAGAGCGCGCCGTGCGCCTTCACATGCGTCACCTTGTGGCCCGCAGCAGTGGCGATCGCCTGAAGTGCGCCGATCTGGTAGGCGACCAGGTTCTCGATCTCGGACGCCTTCAGGCCCGCGATCGGATGCCGGCCAAAACCGTGCAGGTCGCGATATCCAGGGTGCGCGCCGACCGAGACGCCGCGCGCCTTCGCCAGCTCGACCGTCCGGCGCATGATGTCGGGATCGCCGGCATGGAAGCCGCAGGCGATATTGACCGAGCTCGCCAGCTCGATCATCGCGGCGTCGTTGCCCATCTCCCACGCGCCAAAACCTTCGCCGAGGTCGCAATTGAGATCGATCGTCTTCATGGTTGCTCTCCGCCTCTGGTCGTCCTGTCGTTTACGGTTCCGCCGCGACCTGCCAGGTCCCGGCGTCCATGGCGCTCACCGCATAGCCCGCGACGTTGGCATCGCTGAGCGCCTCGATGTTGAGCGCGACGGTGTCCGACGAGCGCAAGCGATCGGGCAGGGTGCGGATGGCTTGCGCGAATTTCTTCGCCTCGTCCTGCGCCTCGGCCATGCTGACCTGCTTGAAGCGGAACGCCGTTCCCGCCGAGGTCTGCGCGAGGCGACCGACATCGGCCGTGATCACCGTTGCGATCTTCGGATAGCCGCCGGAGGTGCCGCGATCCATCATCAGCGCAATCGGCGAGCCGTTGCCGGGCACCTGGATGCTGCCGTTGACGGTTCCGTCGGAGACGATGTTGTGGCCGTGCAGATGCTTGATGGCGGGGCCTTCGAGCCGGTAGCCCATGCGGTCGGAGGTCGCCGAGATCTTCCACTCGCTGTCGAGGAACAGCGCCTTGTTGGCGTCGTCGAACTCGTCGTCCTGCGGTCCCAGCACGACGCGGATCGGGCCGCTGACAGGCTTCGGCAATTCAATGCGCAGCTCGGGTGCGCCGCTCGCGGCATCGACAGTGAATTCATCGCCGGCCTGGAGCGGGCGCGGGTAGGGACTGCCGAGGCCGGCACGGGCATTCACCGCGAGGCTGCCGAACACCGGCTCGCCTTTGATACCACCTTCGATCGCGAGATAGGTGAAGGCGCCGCCGCGCGCGAAGCCAAGCGCCAGCGTCTCGCCATCCTTCAGCGTCACGGATGTGTCCATGGCCACCGGTCGCCCGGCAATGTCGGCATTGCGCGGCGCGCCTGCAATTGCGATGCGGACCGCGCCATCACGGGCGGTGAACGTGGCGCCGAACGGGCCGATCTCGATAGCGGCCGCGAACACCTCGTTGCCGACCAGGCAATTGGCGGCGGCCAGCGCCAGCCGGTCCATCGCGCCGCTCGGCGTCAGGCCATAGCGCTGCGCGCCCAGGCGCCCGCCATCCTGGACGGAACTTGCTGGCCCGATGCTGGCGACCACGAGCCGGCTCATGCGACCACCTGCTCGGCGATGATCTCACCGACCTCGGCGGCGCGGTCCTGCTCTTCGAATGTCTTGTGGTCGATGGCGAAAAACGTCACGCGATCACCGGGTTCGGTGAGAAAGGTCGGATTTCGATGGAGCTGATAGGTCCGCACCGGTGTGCGGCCGAGCAGATGCCAGCCGCTCGGCGCAGCCAGGCATTGGATGCCAGCCTGGATGCCGCCGATCGAGATCGTGCCGGCGGGCGTCAGCAGCCGCGGATTCTGCCGCCGCGACATCTGCAGGGATTTGTCCAGGCCGCTGAGATAGGACCAGCCCGGCGTGAAGCCGATCATGGCAACCCGATAGTCGCCAGCGACGTGACGGGCGACGATGTCGTCGGGCGTGGTGTTCAGCGCTTTGGCGACATCCTCGAGGTCGATGCCGTGCTCACCGCCATAGGCGACCGGAATGCGCCAGCGGCGCGCCTTGGTAGCGGGCGGCAGCGGTTGGCTGGCAAGCACCAGAAGTTTTTCGCCGAGCGCGTCGAAACCGATCTTGCCGGGATCGTAATGCACCAGCAGCGAGCGATAGGTTGGCACCGTCTCGATGATGCCGTCGATGGGGCTTGCTGCGAGCGTCTTGTCGAGCGCCAGCACGCGCTGATTGGCAGCATCGTCGATGGTGCGGCTGAACTCGACCGTGACGGCGCTGTCGCCGCTGGGCAGGAGGCGGGGCGGGGCAAGCGTCGCGGCCATGAGCTGTCAAAGAGCTGTCAAAATCGGGCTTCTGGAGAAACGCGGGCTCATCCTTGAGTTCCGCGTCGCCCTGCTTCGCGTAAATGCGCTCGCAAGTCCAATAAATTAATGCAGGGGTCCGCGATAAAGCCTTGTTATCGCGTCGCATAACAGCCCTGCGCTCCTGCGTTGTTGTCACCGTCTTGGCCCTTGACGCAAGGCCTGCGGCTCGCAAGATGCGCGCATTCTTTCCCGCCCATCCGGAGCTCGTCTGTTTCCATGTCGCTGTCCCCCGAAGCCCGCAAGACCCTCGCCGGCATCACCACTGCCACCATCACCACGGTCCTGCTGAAGAAGGGCCTGCGCAACGTCTGGATGCGCGGCGCGCGTCCGCTGCGCCCCGGCCTGCCGCGCCTGGTGGGACCGGCCTTCACCTTGCGCTTTGTGCCGGCGCGCGAGGATCTGGCGACGCCGGAATCCTGGTCGTCGCCGATCTCGACCCGCACCGCGATCGAGGCAATGCCGGAGGGCTGCATCGCCGTGGTCGACGCCATGGGCATCACCGATGCCGGCATCTTCGGCGACATCCTCTGCGCGCGCATGATGAAGCGCGGCGTCACCGCGCTCGTCACCGACGGCGTCGTGCGTGACGTCGAGGGCGTGCTCGGCACCAATCTTCCGGTGTGGTGCGATGGCTATTCCGCGCCGCCTTCCGTGGCGGGCCTGACCTTTGTCGGCTGGGGCGAGCCGATCGGCTGCGGCGGCGTCGCGGTGTTCCCGAACGACATCGTGGTCGCCGACCAGGACGGCTGCGTGCTGATCCCGCAGGCGATGCTCGACCACGTGCTCGCTGAGGGCGTCGAGCAGGAACGGATGGAAGCCTGGATCGTCAACGAGGTGAACAATGGCGCGGCGCTGCCGGGCCTCTATCCCATGAACGCCGAGACCAAGGCACGCTACGCCGCAAGCAAGAAGTAACGAGACAACAAGCGAGGTTACCCCATGGAGATCACTGTCGCAGGCACGCGGCCGACCCGCCGCGCGCCCAAGGAAAACTTCACCGGCACCGTGTTGCAGGACCCCGTGATCATGGCGCCCGCGCCGGCACGGCTGAACTGCTCGCGTGTGTCGTTCGAGCCGGGCGCGCGCACCAACTGGCATCATCATCCGCTCGGGCAGACGCTGTACGTGATTTCGGGTGTCGGCCGGGTCCAGGCCAAAGGCGGTGCGATCCGTGAGATCCGTCCCGGCGACACCGTCTGGATTCCGCCGGGCGAGTTGCACTGGCATGGAGCAACGCCGACCAACGGCATGACCCACATCGCCATGCAGGAAGCGCTCGACGGAGTGTTCTCGACCTGGCTCGAGCCGGTGACCGACGCGGAGTACGGCGCGGCGGTCGGCTAACGCGCGCGGCCCGGACTTTCTGACAGCATCAAGACTCCTGGGTCCCGGCTCAGCGTCGCGTCATTTCATACCGCGCCGCGTCCGGGACACGCGACCTCACATCCGCTCGGCGGTCCACGTGCCCGTGCACATGGCCCCACGCCATGTTCCGGAACCTGAGGTGCCGCTGAGCCGGCCAAAGCCGACGGCACGCTTGATGCCGGTGCTCAAGGTGACGTTGATGCTGCCGGCGTCGGCCACGCGGCCGGACGCCGTCACCGCTGCACTGCTCGAGGCGATCTGACCATTATTGATGCCGATCGCGACGGTGGCGCCGTTGCCGCAGGTCTCGCTCGAGGATGAAATGCGGACATTCCATGCGCCGTCGAAGGTGCTGGCGCTCGCTTGCGCGACCGGCAGAGCCAAGGCGAACGCCGTAACGAACAGCCCTTTGCGAAAACACGTCATGACACGCCCCTGTGGTTGAACCTGCGGGGATCGTGGCATGGGCGTGGGCCGAGCGATGTGAGGGCGGTCACGCCCCGAGACGGCTCTGTGAGGTGGCGCACTTCGCGACGATGGAGCTTGCGCAGCAAAAACAAAGGGGCCCGGATCGCGGGCCCCTTTGTCTCTCGGAATGTCGAACTCGGTCCTAGTTCACGCGCGTCCAGGTCTGGCCGCCGCAGAACATGCCGCCGAAGGCGCAGCCTTGCACGCGCAGGCGGTCCGTGCCCTTCAGCGCGATCGTGGAGTCGTAGGTCGAACCGGTGTTAGGATCGAGAATGCGGCCGGACCATTTCTGCTCCTTGCCGGGCTTCATGTTGATCAAAACCTGTTCGCCGTTCTGGTTCGATTTGGTGTCGACCGAATAGCCGCAGAGATTGTTTCCGCACTGCTCGATGCGCACCTTGCCTTCCTTCTCCTCGGTGAGCCAGACGCCGAGCGGTGAATTGAGGTCGCGCGCGGGCGTGGCTGCGGGAGCCGGATTGATGGCTGCCGACTGAACGGGGGCAGGCGCGGGTGGCGGAGGCGGCGCCGGGGGCGCAGCAGCCACGGTCGGGGCCGGCGGCGGCACGACGGGAGCCGCCTGCTGCTCGACGGGGGCAAGGGCCGGAGGCGGTGCGGGCAGCGGCAGCACGGCCGTGTCGGCCGGCGCATTGTTGGCGGTGGTCGTCGGAGGCGGGGACGGTGGAGCCGGAGATGGTGCCGCGGCTGCAGGAGCCGGCGCGGGAGCGGGGGCTGGCGCGGCTGCGGCCGGCGTTTGCGGATCGACCTTGGCCTGTTGCGGTGCCTGCTGGTCCTGCTTGGTCTCGTTCTTCCTGGCCTTCTTGGCCTTACCCTGGCCGGTGTTGTCGTAGACACCGGGGATCGACACCGTGCCGCGATCGGGATCGATGCGGATGGTGCGCCCGCCATAATCGAAGGTGTACTGCGCCTGGGCAGTGGTGCTCGCCAATAGGAATGCGGCCGTGGCCAACAGCTTCCTCATTTCCGTCTCCTGAGCGGGTGATCCCAGCACCGACGCTTACGCCCCGGCTCGATCGCAAAAAGTGATCTAGATCACTGTTCTCGGTATGAGTCGTCCTCCCGCCGGTTCGGGTTCAATACACACGGAGCCAGTCCAAAATTTGGCCGGGTGCCGGGCAGGCTGGATGACTCAGTCGAACCAGGCGGCGTAGATCTTGCTGTAGCTGCCGTCCTCCATAGAGATGTGCAGCCACTGGTCGACGAAGGCCTTCAGCGCCATGTCGCGCTGGAGCCAGTAGGCCTTTTCCGAGAAGTCGAACGGCTTGTCCGGATGCACCGCGCAGAGCACGCCGGCATGCTGCTTCTGCTGGTAGCGGGTTTCGGACGCATCCGTCATCATCAGGTCGGCATTGCCCTTGGCGATCTCGTCGAAGATCACGGTGTTGTCGGGGAAGACGTTGATCTCCGCATCCTTGACGTTGGCGCGCGCAAAACGCTCATTGGTGCCGCCGGGATTGACGATGACGCGGGTGCCCTTCTTGTCGATGTCGGGAAGCGTCTGGTACTTGCCGACGTCGGCGCAGCGCGCGATCGGCGTCTTGCCCTCGCGCATGATCGGCATCGAGAAGAAGCCTCTCTTCTGCCGGTCGAGCGTGACCGAGATGCCGCCCATAGCAATGTCGAACTGGTCAGCCTCAAAGTCCTTCATCAGCTTCGGCCAGGCCGTCGGCACATATTCGACCTTGACGCCGAGCGCCTTGCCCAGCGCCTCCGCCATGTCGACATCGAAGCCGCTGAATTGCTGCGTGGCCTTGTCGAGATAAGTGAAGGGCTTGTAGTCGCCGGTCATGCCGACGCGCAATGTGCCGCGCTTGATGATCTCGTCGAGGCGCGAAGGCGCCGCCTGCTGTGCGTGGGCCGAAAGGTTTGCCAGCAACATCACGGCCAACGCCGCCACGATTCGAACGATCATCTCTTCTCCACCCCCGCGTAAGCTGTCATTGTGCAGCCGTTGAGCTGTGGATTTAGACCAGATGCCAGTCGCTGGCGAGGCGGAATTGAAAGGAATTTTGGGGTGACGATCTCGATGTACGAGGCCTCGGTCGGCCTCTTCGTGCCGTATTTGCGCAACCTGTCCGGACTGCTCGACAAGGGCGTCGCTTATGCCGAGGTTCGCAAGTTCAATCCCGCCGTCCTGCTCGAGATGCGGCTATCGCCGAACATGTATGATCTGGCGCAGCAGGTCGGCGAGGCCTGCCGCCACGCCACGGTCGCCCCGGCCTTGCTGGCGCAGCGCGAGCCGGCGGTGCTGCCGGTGCTGGAGCACGACATGGCCGGGCTTCAGGCACGCATCGCCACCTCGATCGAATTCATCGAAAGCCTGCCGCGCGCCGCGATCGATGCTGCGGCGGAGCAGAATGTCTTCTTCAAGCTGAAGAACGGGACCGAGCTGCCGTTTACCGGGCGGACGCTGCTGCTGACGTTCAGCGTTCCGCAATTCTTCTTTCACGTTACGACGGCCTACGACCTCTTGCGGCATGCAGGAGTCGAGCTCGTGAAGAAGGATTATCTCGGGCGGAAGTAATCTTAGGCTTCGCCCTTGCGCTCGTAATCGGCGAGCGAGCTGCGGCCGGCGATCTCGCTGCGCAGCAGCTCGAAGCGTCGATGCGCTTCGTCCTGGTGCTCGTCGACGAAATGCACCGCGGCTTCGCTCGTCATCGGGCCGCTGATCACGGGCGCGGATTGTTCGCCGATGGTCTCGTGCACGTAGTGCTGACCGTCGTCGCCGCGATGGACCGTCCATTTGAGGCGGATCGCGACCATCGGCCCGGGGCCGACCTTGCTGTAGCCGTCGGCATCGGCCGGCTCCGGCACCAGCGGCTGTTCCTCGACCACGGGTTGCTCGTGCTCGTCGACGACCGGATACTCATCGGCAACGGCCACCTCGGTCTCGGTGGTCTCGGTGTCCCGGATAACAAAGCTGGGCTCGGGATTCTCGAAAATGCTGGCGATGGTCGCCAGCGCTTGGTCGGTCGGATCGATTTCTGACAAGGGTCCATCCTCCAGCTCGACGCGGCCAGCAAGTTTGTCCCACTGCCGGGCGCGGCCGTGCTTATTACGCGGGTTTGATTAAGGCTGAGTTTGGGCTCGATCTGCACCAAAATGGGACGCATTCTGGCGTTCCGAAGGCGGGCGGATAGCCACCCGCCTCGGATCTCAGCTCAAGACGTCCTGATTGATGATGTTCTGCCGGATCGGGTCGCCGTCCAGCACACTCAGGATGTTGCGGGCGGTCTGCTCGCTCATGCGGCTCACCGCCTCGACAGTCACGCCGGCGACATGCGGAGCCATGATGACGTTGGGCAGTGCGAACAGCGCGTTGCTGACCGGCGGTGGCTCCTGCTCGAACACGTCGATGCCGGCGCCAGCGAGCTTGCCCGAGACCAGCGCCTCATACAGCGCCTTCTCGTTGACGATGCCGCCGCGCGCGGTGTTGATGAGATACGACTTCGGTTTCATCAGGCCGATCCGTGCCGCATTGAACAGGCCGACGGTTTCGGGCGTCTTCGGGCAATGGATGGTGACGAAGTCGGCATAGGGCAGCGCCGCGTCGAGATCGGCGACGGGCTCACAGCCGGCAGCCTTGATATCTGCGGCGGGCTTGTAGGGATCGTAGACCTGGACCTTCATTTCCATCGCCAGGCAGCGCTTGGCGGTGCGGCTGCCGATGCGGCCGAAGCCGATGATCAGCACGGTCTTGCCGTAGAGATCGAACGGCAGCATACCGAGCCGGTCGGCCCATTTGCTGTCCTTGACTAAGGCGTGCATCTCCTGCGCGCGCTTGGCCAGCGTCAGCATCATGAACAGCGCCTGCTCCGCGACCGAGGGCGAATTCGCGCTGCCCGCGACCATCAGCGGCACCTTGCGGCGGGACAGGGCGGGCACGTCGACGGCGTCGTAGCCGACCCCGATCCGCGTCACCACCTTCATGTCCCTCGAGGCCTCGAGTTCGGCCTCGCCGAAGGCGGTCGCACCCAGCGCCACGCCATGGACCGGCGCATGGCTCGTCAGCAGCGCCTCGAAGTCCTTGGCGGAGATCAGGTTCGGAAACTCGACGAGCTCGATATCGTCCCGCTGGGTGAGGAGGGCGCGGGCCCCTTGCGATAAAGTTTGTGTAATGAAAATCTTCTTCTTGTTGGTCGCCATTGCTCCCCGCCTGCTCGCGTTTCTTGTCGGGCCGTCACAACACGGCGCCGCTCGCCTCGTTTAGCAGGTGCATATTGTTGAGGTCCATCGCCAAACGCATGGGTGCTCCGTCCTTGGCGCCGGCATTGGGATTGACACGGCCGCAGACCGGCGTGCCGTCGAGCCCGAAATAGACGAGCGTCTCCATCCCCATCGGCTCGGTGACGTCGAGCACGGTGTCGAAGCTCTCGACGCCGGGCTCGAGGTGCGCACTCGATTCCGTGAGATGTTCGGGACGGAGGCCGAGCAGCAGGTTTTCAGTTCGGGGCAGCGCATTGTAACGGGCGGCGCGGGTGGGGGGCAGTGGGAACGAGATCCGGTCGGTCAGGCGGATGTTGAGTTTGCCGCCGGAGTCTTCCAGCCGGCACGGGATGAAATTCATGGCGGGTGAGCCGATGAAGCCCGCGACGAAGCGCGTCGCCGGCTTGTGGTAGAGTTCGTTCGGCGTGCCTATCTGCTCGATGCGGCCCTTGTTCATCACAACCACACGGTCGGCGAGCGTCATCGCCTCGACCTGGTCGTGGGTGACGTAGACGGTGGTGGTGCGCACCTTCTGGTGCACCTTCTTGATCTCGATGCGCATCTGCACCCGCAGTTTTGCATCGAGATTGGACAGCGGTTCGTCGAACAGGAAGACCTTTGGATTGCGCACGATGGCGCGGCCCATTGCGACGCGCTGGCGCTGGCCGCCGGAAAGCTGTTTCGGCTTGCGGTCGATCAGGTCGGTGATGTCCAGAAGGCGGGCAGCCTCCGTCACCCGCGCCTTGATCTCGGCCTTGGGGTAATGCTTCAGCCGCAGTCCGAACGACATGTTCTCCGCGACCGTCATGTGCGGATAGAGCGCGTAGTTCTGGAACACCATCGCGATGTCGCGGTCCTTCGGCGGCACGTCGTTGACGACGTCGCCGCCGATCATGATGTCGCCATCGCTGATGTCCTCGAGGCCTGCGATCATGCGCAGCGTCGTCGACTTGCCACAGCCCGAGGGGCCGACCAGCACGATGAACTCATGGTCTGCGATGTCGAGATCGATGCCGCGCACGGCTTCGACATCGTCATAACGCTTGACTACCTTCCGCAATGCAACGTCAGCCATGAGTTCTCAACCCTTTGTCGCGCCAGCGGTCAGGCCGGCAATGTAGTAGTCCATCAGGAAGGCGTAGATGACCAGCGGCGGGGCAGCGCCGAGCAGGGCACCGGTCATGATCTGCCCCCAGTTGAAGACGTCACCCTTGATCAGTGTGGTGGTGATGCCGACCGGGAGCACGAGCTGGTCGATCGACGTCGTGAACACCAGGGGATAGAGGAACTGCGCCCACGACACCGTGAAGGCGAAGATGGTCGCGGCGATCAGCCCGGGCAGCGCCACCGGGATGAAGATCCGCAGCAGGGTCTGGAGCCATGAGGCGCCATCGATGATCGCGGCCTCATCGAGCTCTTTCGGAATCGAAGCGAAATAGCCGATCATGATCCAGGTGCAGAACGGCACGGTCAGCGTCGGATAGATGAAGACCAGGACGTACCATCGGTTCAGCAGGGTGATGCCGGTGAAGTCCTGGATCACCGCAAGCATCTTGAACAGCGGAATGAACAGCAGGCTGTCCGGGATCAGGTAAGTGAGAAAGACGCCGGTCGCGAGCATCGTCGAGCCCCAGAACTTCATCCGTGCCAAGGCAAATGCCGCAGGGATGCTGATCAGCATGGTCACGATCACGACCACGATCGAGATGATCGACGAATTCCAGAAAAATCGCAGGAACTGGTTCGAGGTCAGCAACTCGACATAGTTCGATAGCGTCGGGTGAAACACCCACCACGGATTGGTCGCCGCCGAGATCTCCGCGCTGCTCTTGAGCGAGGTGATCAGCATGTAGACCGGCGGCGTGAGGAAGAAGATCGCAAACAGCACCAGGAAGAAGTAGGACCAGCGCAGCGCCCAGGTGCGGTCCCGGCTCATGCTGCCGAGTTTGACCTTGCGGCTCGGTCCGGCCTTGTCGATCGCGAGCGTGCTCATCAGGCTTCGTTCCCACGTTTGTTGACATCGCGCAGGATGAAGATCGCCGCGACAGCGAGGATCGGCACCATGAACAGCGAGACGCAGGCGCCGAGCGGAATGTCGCTGCTCTGGATGCCGACCTGGAACGCCCAAGTGGCGAACAGATGCGTCCGGTCCAGCGGTCCGCCGGAGGTGAGGATGCGCACGATGTCGAAATTGGCGAAGGTGACGATCAGCGAGAACAGCGTGGTGATGGCGATGATGTTGCGCATCATCGGCAGCGTGATGAACCAGATGCGCTGCCACCAATTGGCGCCGTCGATCGCGGCGGCCTCGTAAAGCTGGTCGGGGACCGACTTCAGCGCGGCGAGATACATGATCAGGAAGAACGGCGCGCCGTACCAGACGTTGACGAGGATGACGGAGAAGCGCGCCCAGAAGGTGTCACCGAGCCAGGGGATCGGACCGACGCCGAAGAAGGAGAGCGTGTAGTTGAAGGCGCTGTAGGACGGATCGAACAGCCACAGCCAGGCCAGGGTGCTCATCGCCGGCGGGATCACCCAGGGCACCAGCAGCATGCCACGCCATTTGCGTTGCTTCTTGCCCGGAATGTTGTGGACGAAATGCGCGACGATGAATCCGATCAGCGCCTTGAAGATCACGGCGGTAATCGCAAAGATGCAAGACTGCTTCACCACCATCCAGAACGTCTCGCGCTTGAACAGGAAGGTGAAATTGCCGAGGCCGACGAATTTCGTCATCGCCTTGTTCAGCGTCGCCAGGTAGACCGAATAGAAGGCGGGATAGAGCACGAGCAGCGCGATCAGGAGGATCAGCGGCAGCGTCAGGAAGAACGCCACGGTCGATTTGCGCCCGAGCACATTCTGGAGACTGGCCCGCTTGCGTGGCCTCGCAGCACGGGCGAGACGACCTTGCTCAACGACGACATCGGCCATGATGCTAGCCTTTTCGGAGATGTAGAACGGCGAAGCTGGCGCAGAGGTCAGCTTCATTCGGCACGCGGATTGATCGAGAGGTGCCTTGGCGGCTCACGCCCGAAAGCATGAACCGCCATGGCACACACCCGGCTCAGGTCCGCATGAAGCCCTCGCACTCGCCCTCGGCCCAGGCGAGCGCCGTGTCCAGCTTCTCGCCCTGCGCAAAGCGCAGCGCCATCTTGGTCAGCGTCGCCTGGAAGTAGATCTGCTGGGCGATCTTCGGCGGCGCCGGCGATGCGGCGATCGACAGCGTCTGATGGTTGTACGGGTTCGGATAGTGATAGAGCGTGCCCTTCGGCGGCCCCACCTCGGCCCAGGTCTTCAGTGTCGTCATATTGGCATAAGCCGGCAGGTCATAGCCGCCGCTCGCCGCAACGAACTTTTCGATCGCCGATGGCGTGGACAGGTGAATGAGCAGGCTCTTGGCCGCTTCCTTGTTCTTGCCGAAACTCCAGACCCCCCAGAAGTAGGGCAAGAAAGGCGCGAAACGCCCTTTCGGGCCCGCCGGGAAGCCATGCGTCCAGCACTGTTCGGCGACTTGCGGTGCGTCGCGCTTGGCGACCGCCCAGGCGCTTGGCGGGTTCAGGATCATCGCGCCGCGGCCCGAGATCAGCCATTTGTTGTTGGAGGCATCGTCCCACGAGGGTGCGTCCGTGGGCAGCACCGCGATCAGCCTCTTGTAGAATTCGAGCGCCTGCCGCACTTCGTCGGTCTTCACCGTGACATCGCCCTTGGCATTGACGAGCTCGGCGCCGAACGACTGAAAGATCGCGCCGGCGGTGTCGACACTGTCGGTGGTCTCGCCGAGGCCGATGCCGAAGGGGAAGCCACCCTTATGACAGGCCTCCGCGGCTTTCAGAAATGTCTCCATCGTCCAGTTGTCGGCCTTCGGCGGGCTGCCGGCCGGATACATCTCCTGGACGTCGATGCCTGCGTATTTCTTCATGAGATCGATGCGGGAGCAGGGACCCTTGATCTGGCTTCCCGGCGTTGCCGGCACTGCGAGCCATTTGCCGCCGGACTGTCCCAGATATTTGACGGTGCCGTTCACCTCGCCATTCTGCTTGATGAGCGGCTCCATGACGTCGTTGAGCGGCTCGAGATTTTCTGAATAGGCGTGCGGCCACCAACTCGGCATCTGAAGAATGTCGTGACCGGACTTGGCCTGCGCTTCGGCCGCCGCGGTCAACTCGATCTTCTTGTTGTTGCTGGTGATGTAGTCGATCGAGACTTCGACCTTCTCCTTTTCGGCCCATTCCTTGACGAGGGCAGTGGAGGCGTCGTTGGCGCCGGGCACCCAGTGGTCCCAGAAACCGATCGAGAGTGTGCCGGCGGCGTAAGCGCCGCGGACATAGGGCGCCGTGATCAGCGCCGCGGAGGACATTGCAGTGGCAGCCACAAATTGACGTCGCGTCAGTTTCTTGCGTGACATCTCGTTTCCTCACTTGGGTGTTTGTTGTTGGAGTTTCCTCTTTCAGATTCCTTGAGTTTTTGTTTTGGGAGTTTCTTGTTGGAGCCGTCGTCCCAGCCAGGCAAATCACGCGAAGGCGCGGCAAATTGGTAGCGCGATCAGATCATGATTGATTGCGTCTGTCGAGAAAGCCGAATGGGTCGTTCTCTAGAACTAACGTTGCGCATGGATCGACGGCAGCGCGCGCCCGCTGTGAACCACACCTGCTCTTTTTGCGACGCACACTTCGGGGCAAGCCGGCTCAGGGCGATCCGTGCGCAATTACGCCGCAGTTCGGAATGAGCCTGCATAACCGCTTCCTGCGAAACACCTTTCGGATGGGGACGGGGACTGCGTGCGCCTAGACCTCGGCGCGGCGAAAACGATAGAGTTGCAACCGGCAGGAGGCCTGCCGTTCTGAGAGGGTAAGCAGATCGACATGGAGACCAGAATGATCACCCCGGCGCCGCCTAAGCGGCTTCACCTGCGACAATGGTTCGCGCTCGGGTCCGTGCTCACGTTGCTGCTCGGCGCAGCCGCGGTTGCGAATGCACAAGGTTTGGTCAAGGGCGTTCAGGACGGGGCCGCGGCCGGCAACAAGGCGGCGGGTCCCGTCGGCGGCGTCCTGGGCGGCGCCATCGGCGGCGTGGTCGGAGTCTTCACGGGCGTGCTCGGCGTCGGGAACAACAACAATGGTCAGGCGCCGGCTGCCAAGGATGCAAGCAAGGACGCGAAGCAGCAGCAGGACACGAAGCAGCAGGCCGGCGCCAAGGACAAGGATGCCAAGAGCGCCAGGGAGACCGCTAAGGCCGGCAAAGGCGCCAAGGCGAGCAAGGAAGCCAAGAACGCGCCCGAGGACAACAAGGATGTCACGGTCCTGACCCAGAACGGAGCGCCGCAACTGACCGCCGACCAGATCGTCGCCAACAGTGATTCCTATATCGAGCGGATCAAGACCGAGCTCAACCTCACGCCCGATCAGGAGAAGCACTGGTTCGGCTTCTCCAGCTCCATGCACTACCTGGGGCATAACGGCGCGGAGCGCCTCAACCTGCGGATTGAACGTGCCAAGCGGGATCCGCCCGATGATATCATCGAGCAGATGCGCAACGAGGCGCAGTTCCTGATCGACCGCGCCGCCGATCAGCGCAACGTCGCCGACGCGGCCGAGCCGCTCTATTCGAGCCTCGACGACAAGCAGAAGCAAGTCTTCATCCAGGAAATGGTGCACCTGAGCCACGAGCGCGGACTGGATTGATCCAACTTGAATTGGATTGCGCGCGTTCGACGAACTTTATTCGCCACGAATTCGTGAATCCTCCCGCAGCTTCGTGTATGATTAGCTCCGTACGATGGCTGCGGGGTTGATATGGCGGACGGACTCTCCGTTTTCCTGGTCGAAGACGAGGCGTTGATCCGGATGATGATGGCTGACATGGTGGCAGAGCTTGGCCACCACGTCGTCGCGGAAGCCGATAACGTGCGGGACGCCAGCGCCTTTGCGATGACCGCGCACTACGATTTCGCGATCCTCGACATCAATCTGATGGGCGTCTACGTCGATCCCGTCGCCGACCTGATCGAACGCCGGGGAAAGCCGTTTCTGTTCGCCACGGGCTACGGGCCGGAATTGCTGCCGTCCTTGCTCCGGCGCAGGCCGATCCTGCGCAAGCCGATCGCCATAACCGACCTCAAGGCGATGATCGACTCGCTGTTTCCGGAGGCAACTGCCAAGGTTCCGCTTTGATCGCGCGATCAAGAAAGTCGTTAGGTCAAGAATTCTGTCATAGCGCAACGAAAAACGGCGGCCAAATGGGCGGCCGTTGCATTCCAACGTCCGGGTCGGCTTACATCAGGCCGGCGCTGAGGTCGACGCCGTGCGCCATCAGACTGAACGAGGCCAAAAGCCCCAGGCAGCAGAACACGATGACGGCCTTGAAAGAATAGTCGCTTGAATGCGTCTCGACAGCGGCCGGCATCGCGGCGAGCGAAATCATGCTCATGTTCATTCCCCCCTTGTTGATCCTGAATTGCATCAGGTGAAGGGAACTCTTAGAGCAAAAAGTTTGATACAGGGTTGCGAGAGATCCTTAACGGAATCGCAATCGCTTGCGCGTCGACGCGAGCAGCAGCAGGTATGGCAAGCCTTAGTTGCTTCAAGCCTTAGTTGCGGCCGGTCTTCATCAGCACCTTGGCGATGGTATGGGCCGTCATAGCGGCACGGTCCGAGGCGCGCTGCGCAGCCAGCCGGTCCCTGGCTTTTTCCTCGATCAAGAGCTCGATCAGCGCCTGCCGCTTGTTTTCATCGTCCGCCTCGGTCAGCAGGCGGTGATAGCGATGATAGTCGAAGCCCAAATCCTGCTTACGCATGTCACGCCCCCGCAACTACGCCACATACGTTCGAATTGTTTCCCATCGCAAACAAGGGAGCAAGCACGATCCTGCGCGGAACCGCGCGCTCGATGCAATCAGCTGTGAATTACTGGCCCGGAAAGGCGCGAGGGCGGATGCGGACCTCAATCCGGATTGTGGTCGGCGAACATCTTCAGGCCGACGAAGCTCGCATCGGGCTTGATGACGAGGTTCGTCGGGATGTTGCGGAGGTAGTCCTGGAAGCGGCCCTTGGCTTCGAAGCGGGCCCGGAACGGGGAGGCTGCGACGAACTCCGGAAAGCGTGGAACGATCCCGCCGGCGATGTAGACGCCGCCACGCGCACCGAAGGTCACGGCCAGATTGCCGGCGACGGAGCCGAGGATGGCGCAAAACATCTCCAGTGTCGCGCGGCTGGGCTCACAACTGCCATCAAGCGCCGCCTTGGTGACGCCGGCGGCATCGCGCTGCGGCGCCTGCACGCCGTCGACCTCGGCCAGCGCCTCGTAGAGACATTGCAGGCCGGATCCGGACAGCGCGCCGCGTTCGATCGAGACGTGTCCGAAGCGGCGGCGCAGGCACGCGATCACACGTTCCTCTCGCTCGTTCTCCGCCGGCAGGGTCGCGTGACCGGCCTCGGTGACGACGGCCAGCCGGGCGCCATGGCGCTCGACAAGGCAGGAGACCCCAAAGCCCGTTCCGGGCCCGATCACCAGCAACGGCTCCCCGGACATGCCGTCCTGTCCGCCAAGCGGGATCAGATCAGTCGGCTGCAAGGCGGGCAGGGACCAGGCCACCACTTCGAAATCATTGAGCACATGGACGCTGTCGAAGCCGAGCGCCGGCTGGAGCTCGTTGCCGTCGATGACCCACGGGCTGTTGGTCATGACGCAGCGGTTGTTGGTGACGGGACCCGCGACGGCCAGGACGGCTCTCACAGGCTTCTCGCCGCCGGCCCGCCGGAGTACGTCGGTGATGGCTTCCCGGACTGTCGGGTGGTCGGCGACCTTCACATAGTCGATTGGTCCGATCTGGTCGCTCTCGCTCAGCGCGAAGCGCGCATTGGTGCCGCCGATATCGGCGAGAAGAATCGTTCCTGTCTTGCCGATACTCATGATCATTTGGCTGCCGCGGCCTTGCCGGCTGCGGGAACCCTTTTCCTCCACTCCTTCGACCCGATCCGCATGTTGCGGACATCCGAGAATCCGCCCTTGGGTGCAGCTAGTCAACACGGACGAAGCCAAAGCGTTGCATGCTGTGGACGACTGACGGGACATTGGCGCGACATCGTCGCACGATGTCGGTGGTTGCGAAGCAGCGCGGGAAGATCGACATTGGTGGGAGCGTTCGGTGCCTGTCGCGCCGGGCGGATGGAATGGGACCCGCGATGAAGATCTCCGACCGCGACGTGCTGCTGGTGATCGACGTGCAGAACGATTTCTGCACCGGCGGGGCGCTTGCCGTTCCCGGCGGCGAGAAAGTCGTGCCCGCCATCAACCGCGTCGCCCAAAAATTCGCCAATGTGGTGCTGACCCAGGACTGGCATCCGGACGATCACGTCTCCTTCGCTTCGAACCATCGGGATAAGCGGCCGTTCCAGACCATCGAGCTCGATTACGGCACCCAGGTGCTCTGGCCTACGCACTGCGTGCAGGGCACGGCCGGCGCCGAATTCCACCGGGATCTCGGGCTCACCCGGGCAGGCCTCGTGGTGCGCAAGGGCTTTCGCCGCGGCATCGATTCCTATTCCGCGCTGTTCGAGAACGACCACAGGACGCCGACCGGCCTGCTTGGATATTTGCGCGAGCGCGAGCTTAAGACCGTCTTCGTCGCCGGCCTTGCGCTCGATTTCTGCGTCCGCTTCTCGGCGGAGGATGCCCGCAAGGCGGGGTTCGAGGTCGCCGTCATCGAGGACGCCTGCCGCGGCATCGACCTCGACGGCTCGGTGGCCGCGACACACCGGAGTTTCAGGGAGCGCGGCATTTCGGTCGTCGGCCTGGAGGCGTTCCTGTGAGGATCGCGAGGTAATTGTGGCGGAGAAGACCGGCAGGCAGCCAGGTGGATCGGGGCATGTCCCGGATGATCCGTTGCTGTGGCCGTTTGCGGCAGCCCGGCTGGCCATGGACGCCTGTTTCTGGTGGCTGGAGCGCGGACAGACAGAGCAGGGTGACAGCAGCCTGCCGTGGACCACGCCTAATACCATTGCGCTCGAGCTTGCCACCATGCGCCTGCGCGATTGCACGCGGACGCGGTCCGGCCAGCCGGCCCTGGTCTGCGCACCCTATGCGCTGCACCGGGCCCTGATCGCCGACTTCGCTCCCGGCCACAGCGTGGTGCAGTCGCTGCAAAATGGCGGCATCGACCGGGTCTATCTCACCGACTGGCGTTCGGCCTCGCCGGACATGCGCTATCTCTCGATCGACGGCTATCTTGGCGATCTCAACGTCGCCATCGACGAGATCGGCGCGCCGGTCGATCTCGTCGGCCTGTGCCAGGGCGGATGGCTGTCGCTGCTCTATGCGGCGCGTTTTCCGGCCAAGGTGCGGCGGCTGGTTCTGGTTGGCGCGCCGGTCGACCTCTCGATCGACTCCGCGCTGTCTCGGCTCGCCCGCAACACGCCCGTAGCTGTCTACGACCAACTCGTCGCACGCGGCGGCGGCAATGTCAGCGGCGAGGAGATGCTGCGGGTCTGGTCGAAAGCGCCAAGCCACGACGACATCGCGGCGGCTTTGCAGAGGGACCTCGCGGATGAGGCGGGCGCGGCCTTGCTCGCGCGCTTCGACCACTGGAACACGGAAACGCTCAATCTGCCCGGCACGTACTATCTTCAGATCGTCAACTGGATTTTTCGGGAGAACCGGATCGCAACCGGCAATTTCACGGCGCTCGGCCGCGCGATCGACCCGAAAGACATTAAGGCCCCGGTCTTCCTGCTGGCCGGGCTTGACGATGACGTTGTGCCGGCTGCGCAGGCGCTCGCCACCGCGGGTCTCCTCGGGACGCCGCCGGCCTTCGTCGCGGCGGCCTCCGAGCCCTGCAACCATCTGGGCCTGTTCATGGGGGCGCGAACCCATGCGCATGCCTGGCCCCGGATCGCCGAGTGGCTGCACGACGACCTCTCCGGCGTGCTGGCGCGCAGCGCCTGACGCCGCCAAGGCGGGAGGGCAGGCGAAGGTGCAAATCCGTTATGCATGACGTCGAATAGCCTGCACCCGATCATGTCGATGGGCTAAATATGGTTTGAGATCGCAGCCGGGCGACGGCGGCCGGTCGCGACGAGATTAAAGGTACTGCGCTCGATGAGTTTTCACTCGATCTACGCCCACGGATTTGCGCGCGTGGCGGCCTGCGTCACCGCCTCGCATGTGGCCGATCCCACGGCCAACGCAAAGTCCGTCCTGGCGGCGGCGAAGGACTGCCACGAGCAATCGGTCGCGGTCGCCGTGTTTCCCGAGCTGTGCCTGTCCGGCTATGCGATCGAAGACCTCGTGAAGCAGGATCCACTGCTCGATGCGGTCGAGCGGGGGCTCGCCGCGATCGTCGAGGCCTCGTCGGGGCTGATGACCGTGCTGATCGTCGGCGCGCCGCTGCGCTTTGGGGCCCGCATCTACAATTGCGCCGTCGTCATTCACCGCGGCAGCGTTCTCGGCGTCGTGCCCAAGACTTACCTGCCGACCTATCGCGAATTCTACGAGGGACGCCATTTCGCCTCGGGCGCCGGCATCGTCGGTGAGACCATTGCGATCGGCAAGCTTCGTGCGCCGTTTGGCGTCGATCTCCTGTTTGCGGCGGAGGACGTCCCCGGCCTCACCATCGGCGTCGAGATCTGCGAGGACATGTGGATCCCGGTGACGCCGGCCTCCGAGCTCGCGCTTGCCGGCGCGAGCGTGCTGATCAACCTCTCGGGCAGTCCGATCACGATCGGCCGGGCGCGCGGGCGGGCACTGCTGTGCCAATCGACGTCGGCGCGCTGCCTTGCGGCCTACGTCTATTCCGCCGCCGGGGCCGGGGAATCGACCACCGATCTGGCCTGGGACGGTCAGACCTCGATCTACGAGAATGGCGTGCTGCTGGCCGAGGGCGAGCGGTTCCGGCAGGATGGCCAGATCACGCTCGCCGACGTCGATCTCGACCTGCTCCGGCAGGAACGCGCGCTGATGGGCACGTTCGACGACAATCGCAGGCAGCGCGAGGCGTTCTTCCGCAAGGTGACGTTCGCGCTGGAGGCGCCAGCCGCCGACATCGGTTTCCTGCGCAGGATCGAGCGCTTTCCGTTCGTGCCGAGCGACGAGAGCCTGCTCGAGCAGGATTGCTACGAAGCCTACAACATCCAGGTCGCGGGCCTCGTGCAGCGCATGCGCGCCACCGGCACCAAGCGTGTCGTCATCGGTGTGTCAGGCGGGCTCGATTCCACCCATGCGCTGATCGTCGCTGCCAAGGCCGTCGACCTCCTCGGCCTGCCGCGTGAAAACATCCTCGCCTACACCATGCCGGGCTTTGCCACCGGCAGCGAGAGCAAGACCAATGCGCTCGCTTTGATGAAGGCGTTGCAGACGAATTGGCAGGAGCTCGATATCCGGACCACCGCGACGCAAATGCTGAAGGACATCGGCCATCCCTTCGGCAAGGGCGAGAAGGTCTACGACATCACCTTCGAGAACGTCCAGGCCGGGCTGCGCACGGATTATCTGTTCCGGCTCGCCAACCATCACGGCGGCATCGTCATTGGCACCGGCGATCTCTCCGAGCTCGCGCTCGGCTGGTGCACCTATGGCGTCGGCGACCAGATGGCGCACTATAATGTCAATGCCGGGGTGCCGAAGACGCTGATCCAGCATCTGATCCGCTGGGTGATCGCGTCAAAACAGTTCAGCGACGACGTCAACAAGACGCTTGCGTCGATCCTGTCGGCTGAAATCTCGCCCGAGTTGGTTCCGGTCAAGCCCGGCGAGAAGCCGCAGAGCACGGAGGCCTCGATCGGGCCGTACGAGCTCCAGGATTTCAACCTGTTCTACACGCTGCGGTTCGGCATGCGGCCATCCAAGATCGCCTTCATGGCGTTGCAGGCGTGGAAGGACGTCGCCGAGGGCGCATGGCCGCCGGCGTTTCCGAACGATCGGCGCAAGGCCTATGATCTTCCCGAGATCCGCCGCTGGTTGGAGGTGTTTCTGCGCCGCTTCTTCGCTTTCAGCCAGTTCAAGCGCTCGGCGATGCCGAACGGGCCGAAGGTGTCGGCCGGCGGCTCATTGTCGCCGCGCGGCGACTGGCGTGCGCCTTCGGATTCGAGCGCGGCGGCCTGGCTTGAGGATCTCGATCGGAACGTGCCGAACTGATCGAAAAGGGTCGGCCCGAACGACTTCGCGCCGCGCGGCCCATATGGCCGGCGGCGCGAAATCACGTTCAATCTTAGAAAGCACGAGGTCCGGAGTGCCTAGGAGTCCGGACCTCGTAACCTTGCCCCAGCCTTTGATCCCCCCGCCCCATGTGGTCCCCCAACCCCATGTAGCGCGATCAGAAGGTGATGCCCTTGGAAGGCCGCCGATCGATGTCCGCGATGTACGCGACATCGGAATAGGATTCCATTCCGGATCACTACGGACTCGAATGCTATCGAGGATAAGGATCCGCGCGACCGCATGCGTATGGCCAAGGCGCAGGAAAGCGCCAGGGTCCGCTTCTCCCTCGACACCGGGCACACCAACTCACCGCGCAGGATGACACCGTCCGTCGGCGACGATCGCCGCGGGCCACAGGTCGGGCCTCATGGTTCGAGACGCCCTTCGCGCTTCCCACCATGAGGGGCTTGCAGCGCAATAGCCCGCGCCGGGAGCAGGGGAGGCCTGCGATAGCCCGATCCGGCCCTGTCAGGGTCAAGTTCCCGTTGCGCCGGCCCATCCCGTGCGCTATCCGGCCGGAAAGGCCTGAGGTGGCTTCGATATTTCGCCGCCCGGCCACCAAACCCGAGGACGGAAACCGCCATGCCAGCCTATCGCTCCCGCACCACCACCCACGGCCGCAACATGGCGGGCGCCCGCGGCCTCTGGCGCGCGACGGGCATGAAGGATGCGGACTTCGGCAAGCCGATCATCGCGGTCGTTAACTCCTTCACCCAGTTCGTGCCCGGCCACGTCCACCTCAAGGACCTCGGCCAGCTCGTGGCGCGCGAGATCGAGCAGGCCGGCGGTGTGGCGAAAGAGTTCAACACCATCGCGGTCGACGACGGCATCGCCATGGGCCATGACGGCATGCTCTACAGCCTGCCGTCGCGCGAGCTGATCGCCGACAGCGTCGAGTACATGGCCAACGCTCATTGCGCCGATGGCCTCGTCTGCATCTCCAACTGCGACAAAATCACGCCCGGCATGCTGATGGCCGCGCTGCGGCTCAACATCCCCGCGGTGTTCGTCTCGGGCGGGCCGATGGAAGCCGGCAAGGTCAAGCTCCAGGGCAAGACCAAGGCGGTCGACCTGATCGACGCGATGGTCGCCGCGGCCGACTCCAAGGTCAGCGACGAGGACGTCAAGGTGATCGAGCGCTCGGCGTGCCCGACCTGCGGCTCCTGCTCGGGCATGTTCACGGCGAATTCGATGAACTGCCTGACCGAGGCACTCGGCCTCGCGCTGCCCGGCAACGGCACCGTGGTCGCAACCCATGCCGACCGCAAGCGCCTGTTCGTCGAGGCCGGTCACACCATCGTCGATCTCGTCCGCCGGTATTACGAGCAGGAGGACGCCTCGGTGCTGCCGCGCAACGTCGCGAACTTCAAGGCGTTCGAGAATGCGATGACGCTGGATATCGCGATGGGCGGCTCGACCAACACCGTGCTGCATCTGCTTGCCGCCGCCCATGAAGGGCAGGTCGAGTTCACCATGCGCGACATCGATCGCCTGTCGCGCCGCGTGCCTGTCCTTTGCAAGGTCGCGCCGTCAGTCGCCGACGTGCATGTCGAGGACGTGCATCGCGCCGGCGGCATCATGGGCATTCTGGGCGAGCTCGATCGCGCCGGCCTCATCGATACCTCGGTCTCGACCGTGCATGCGCCGACCATGAACGACGCGCTGGAGCGCTGGGACGTCAAACGCTCCAAGAGCGAAGCGGTCCGTACCTTTTTCCGTGCCTCGCCCGGCGGCATCCCGACGCAGGTGGCGTTCAGCCAGGAGCGGCGCTACGATGATCTCGATACCGATCGCGAGAAGGGCGTGGTCCGCAACCTCGAGCACGCCTTCAGCAAGGACGGTGGGCTTGCCGTGCTTTACGGCAACCTCGCGCAGGACGGTTGCATCGTGAAGACCGCCGGCGTCGACGCTTCGATCCTGAAATTCGCAGGCCCCGCGCGCGTGTTCGAGAGCCAGGACGCGGCTGTCGAAGGCATTTTGGGCGGCAAGGTCGTTGCCGGCGAGATCGTGGTCATCATCTATGAAGGCCCGCGCGGCGGACCGGGCATGCAGGAGATGCTCTATCCGACGAGCTACCTGAAATCGATGGGCCTCGGTAAGGCCTGTGCGCTCGTCACCGACGGACGCTTTTCCGGCGGCTCGTCCGGCCTGTCGATCGGCCATCTGTCGCCCGAAGCGGCCGAAGGCGGCAACATCGGTCTCGTCCGGACCGGCGACCGTATCGCCATCGACATTCCGAACCGCAGCATCAGCCTTGAAGTCTCCGATGAGGAGTTCGCCAAACGCCGCGCCGCGGAAGAGGCGAAGGGCGACGCTGCCTGGCAGGCGACCAACCGCAAGCGCAACGTCTCCACCGCGCTCCAGGCCTATGCAGCGCTCACCACCAGCGCCGCGCGCGGCGCGGTGCGCGAAGTGAAGCGGCGCTCGAAGTAAGAGCGTCTTGCGCTTGCGTGATCGCGAACATTGCGGTCGCGCATGGTCAATAAGCTCTGAATGGCCGGCGAAAGCCGGCCCTTCGCATTAAGCATTAAGGATGCCCCAACGAACTTCGGCAGCTCAAGATGTTGCGGCGTATACTGCGGCGACCTTCGGATCAAAATCCATTTCGGGCAACTGGGGCGCCACCACAATGTCTCGTACTCTTGCTGTCGTTTTCTCCACGGCCGTCGCCGCGATTTCGATGACGGGCGTGGCTTCTGCCGGCTGCTACAATTGCTACGCGCCGCCGCCGTGCACGACCTGCTACCAGCAGCAATACGTGCAGCCGCAATACCGCACCGTCGATGAGACCGTGATGGTTTCGCCCGGCGCCACGGTTGCGCATCGTTCGCCGGCGCAGTATCGCACCGTGATGGTCCCACAGACCGTGATGGTGGCGCCGCCGAGTGTCCAGTACGTGCGCATTCCGCCGCAATACGCCACGCGCCAGCGCGTCGAGATGGTCTCGCCGGGCTACTCCTATTACGCGCCGGTCGCCCCGCGCTGCGGCAACTGCGGCTACTAAGAACAGCGCAACTAGGAAAACTCTGCGCGGTGCTCCTCACGGGGCGCCGCGTTTTCTTTTGCGGCGAGCCCAAACGAGGCCCGGAAATGGAGGCGACTCCAACCGGGCCTCGCAACCGGCGACGTCCTGGGAGATGTCGCCAGTGTCTGGGATTGCGGAGGATTCGGCTGTTGATGAAGCGGCCGAATTGTTGCCCAAGCTAGAGGATCAGGCTGACACTCGGCTGACAGGCTGTGCTCGGTAAGGTTCAGACCCAAGCGAAAGCCCCAACTTCTTGCCTTGCGCTGCCGACTACGTTAAGCGACAGCCATTCCGAGCCTGGAAGGGTGGCCGAGTGGTTTAAGGCACCGGTCTTGAAAACCGGCGTGCCCGCAAGGGTACCGTGGGTTCGAATCCCACCCCTTCCGCCAGTATATTGTTCTCCACTGTTCGTGGTCGTTCGAACTCCACAATAAAATCAGTGACTTGCGGCAAACAGCTGTACTTCGCAGTTCGCCGATGTTCTCCCTAATTGGGTCACTGACCGTAGCTTTAGCCCGTGGGTTCGGAGGACGGTTTTTCTTGGAGGAACAATGGCTGGAAGGCTCAAACCACTCGACGTAGAGCGCCAAACCAAGTCCGGCAAATACGCCGACGGCGATGGGCTCTACTTGATCATCACCGGACCGACGTCGAAGAGCTGGTCGTACAGATATTGGAAAGACGGTAAGGAGCGGTGGCACGGTCTCGGCTCCTTAAAGGATGTATCTTTAAAGGACGCACGCCTTGCCCGGGATTCGGCCCGGCTGCGCGTGAAAGGCGACCGCAGTACCGTCGGCGTTGACATTGTGCTGGAAAGGCGCAAAGCACGCGAACAAGTGAAAGCCGTCGAGGCCAAGGTGGCGTTGTCGACGTTTGCAGAATGCGCGGAAGCCTACATCCGGGCGAACTGGTCAACCTGGAGCGAGAAGCACCGCAATCAGTGGCCGTCCTCCCTTGAGCGCTACGCCTATCCCACCATCGGCAAGCTGTCGATCCCGGAGATCAAGCCGAGCCACATCCACGACCTACTGAAGCCGATCTGGATCGAGAAACGGGAGACTGCGAACCGTGTCCGCGGCCGGATTGAAACGATTATTGCGAAGAACGTCGACATCGACGATCTCGACTTCCGTAATCCGGCCGAGCTTACAAGGCAGTTGCGCGAGAAGCTACCAAAGCGCCCCAAACGGGTCGTTCGACATCATCCGGCCTTGCCCTATGCCGACGCGCCGGCATTCATAAAGCTTCTTGCCGATGCGCCCGGAACAGCTGCCGCCATGCTGCGCTTCTTAATCTTCACAGCTTGCCGCACCAACGAGGCCGTCGAAGGGCATTGGTCTGAGATCGATCGGCCGGGCTCGACCTGGAGAATTCCTGGCGAGCGAATGAAGATGGATCAGGACCACTACGTTCCTTTGACCGACCCCGCGTTGGCAGTGCTTGACGAGATGCGCGATGGCCGCCAGGGCGAAGCGATCTTCACCAATCCCGATGGCGAAGCATTCTCTGAAAACGCAATGCTCGCAGTACTTGATCGTCTCGGCTACGGACACGTGACGGTGCATGGCTTCCGGTCAACCTTCGCTACTTGGGCTGAGGAATGCACCGACTATTCGGACGGCGTAAGGGAGGCCGCGCTAGCTCATAAGTATAAGAGCGAGACTACGGCGGCTTACCAGCGAGGTCAGAAGCTGGAAAAGCGACGGGCGCTGATGAAGGACTGGGCTTCTTTCCTCACTGGCGCCGACGTGATCCAATTAGATGGCCGCCGGGTCGGATAGCAGACTTCCCCTTGCGATGTTTCGTCGCCGGTCACACATGTCGGAAATAAGAACGAATCCATACCTTCGGGCCAGCTCTGTTCAATTGACCGGTGCCCTTCTGAGGATTTTTGATATTCGCAGCAGATTCATTCGCGCCAACCGCGCCCAGAAAGACCACCGCGACATTCACGATTACTACGACCCACGTTCCTAACCAGCGGATCTGCGTCCAGTCGGCAACAAATGCCGATACGAAAATGACGGCGAGGATGAAGGGCACCCATATACTGTCTAAGCCGAGTCGCCTGATCATGGATTGTATGCAGGTAACACCGAAGGTGCATCCGGCCACGCTTGACGCTTGAGCTACTGAATACCAAGATGGTTCACTCATCTCGCTCTCCCATTTAATCGAACGCTTTCATGGTCAAATCATTCGGCGCCGCGCCAAGTGCGCCAGCGAAGTAATATTTCAAAAATTGCGAGTCGATCGCGTAGCTCGACCGGAATTTCCGTTCATTTGCGCAGACCATCCCGTACCAGCTGCCGTCACTGTCAACGGGCATAACCCAGCTACCGGAGTCTCCTGGCTGCGAGAACGTCGTTCGAAAAGGGGCCCGAAGGAAGTGCCGAAAGCTTGGGTACGTGTACGGCTTGATATCAAGTGACGGCACTCGAAAGAGCTTCCTATCCGCGTTGTAGCCAAGAAGCGGACTAAAAATTACGCCGTGGCGCATCGTCCTGGCGCTCGGGGAAAGTTGCGTTGTCGGGCGCGTTCGTGCAGACGCTTCGGGTCCATCGGATGCCATGACGCCATTTGAGCGCATAGAACGCGCATTGAGCGCCGACCATGGAACGCCCGGCGGAGCATATAAGTATAGAAGCGCCGCGTCGGGCTCGTTGACTTCAGTATCGGGCGCTCCGCCGCCTCTCCAACCGATGTGGGCGACAAGGGAACAGGAGGGGCTAACAGCATGAGCACACGTTAGACCGTAAGCCTGAGCGTGGCGCTCATCGACAAAAATTCCGCCGATGATGCCGTCCAGCAGCTGCCCGCTCGAAGTCCGCTGAGGCGGGTTGCGAGCTGGAGCCAGGTCAACGCCGATTGCTAGCCATCGCAGAATATCATCTTCGAAAAACTGCCTGAGCCCCTGCGGATCCGTAGTTTCAATGACGACCCGCCAAGGGAAGAACATATCGGGAGGACATGCGAGCGAAGACTGGTAATACGATGGTAAAGTGTGCCGCCCGAAATCCTCCATCCAGCCAAATCTTCGTAGGGCGGTGTCAAAAGGCGATAGATAAGGGGCGGCGGAATTATTGAATTGTTGATCCCGCGCACAATCAAGCCTTATCGCAGCGATACCTTTGACTCCTTTGCTCCTCCTCAGCTGGACAACGTAATCCACGACACGGTCCGCGAGAAGAAGGGCGACGTTATTGATTTGCCAATTTAGGCGCGCCCTTTGACCATGAGCTTCGCCTAAACTCTCAAATTCTGAGCCAGTAATCTCTGATGGCGCCTGGGTCTCGATAAATTCGCTGCGAGGCAAAAATCCGAGGGGCTGCGTATCAACGTCGGCAGCGCTTGATCTCTCAAGAAAGTTGTTAATCTTCCGTCGCCGCTCGGCAGCCGCTTCGAAAGCCTGGCGTGCTTCCGGCGATCGGGATAGAGGCATTACGTCTAAACGAAGGAGATGCTTGTAGAACGCCAGAGAGTGAAAATTGAAAAAATCGCCCAGACCTAAGACCTCAAGAAAATGACCAAGCAGCCTTCTCTCTATTTTTGGCAATCGTAGTTCTCCCGCCTCGATGCCGAAAGCAAAAGCCTACAACCCTCTCGACCGTCGTACAACTCTCAGTTTTGCGATTTTGGATGAAAGCTGGCGAAGAACGCAAAGCACGTTGGCGAGACAGCGGGCACATCGTCGAGGTGAAGGTGCGTCTCACGCGGTCTTATAGCCAGAAATCCGTGGCTTTGAACCGTAGCAACTAAGCCAAGCGCCAAAGAGAACAGCACAATCAAGGAAGTATAGAGGAGGGAGTATCCGTCAAGAAGCCCGAGTGCTTAGCTCGGCTGGACCCTTACTTGCGTGGCTTCTTTTCCACTAGGCGAGTTGGGCGGGTTCTCGGCCGGTTCAAAACCTCATTATAATGCCTTACGAGACCTTGAAATTGTTTGCTTTTGCGCCAACGGCTTACATTCGACGGATCTACTTTGACTTGAGCAGCCACTGATGCTGAACGAATAAGTTTGTTGGTTGCTATCAGCCTGGCTGCCTGCTCGCGGGCAACATAGCGGGCAATGTCTTTCTGTGACGGCGGAGTCAGATCTAGCAGTACGAAAATGAGCTTTGTTAGCCATGGACCAGGCGGTGATTGCTTGTGAGCTTGCAATAGGTCAAATGCAATCCACGACAATAGTGCCTTCGAGACTGCTTTGCCGTGCCTTACAGCCGCGCCCTTGGCAGTCTTCGTACGTTGAGCCTCTCTAACAAGCCAGAACGATACGGCTTCCTCGACTGTTACGGGCAGAGCGTCTGTTGTTTCGGGCCGGATCTGCTCTCCTTTATCAGGGCCTATTGAAAATTGCAGGTCGGTTAGATCGACACCCTTAGAATGCGTCTCCCAATAAACCAGCGCATGTGGGCTTGCCAGAAGAGCCCGTAGAAGCGCTCGTGGAATCACTCTCGCCCGAGCGAGGGCAGAGTACATTGAGGATCGCGCATCCCAGTAGAAGAAGCCGAGTTGCTCCGTGTCGGAAAAGGCGGGGCGGTTCTGTGTCATCGCTTCGCGCCGATCGGGCGCTTAAAAAATTGAGTGCACGGCCGCAGCAATCAATCGTGCAGCCGTTTTAGTTCGCGCAAGGCTCGCATTTGAAGCAATTCTCGTTAACGGCGAGTTTCTTGACTCCAAAGAATAGAGCTCGGTCCGGTGGCGGCAGCAACCGGCGTGGTGATGTCGAGAACAGGAAGCACTCCCGCTGCGCCGTCCCCTTCAAACGCTGATCGAAAAAAGTAGGCGATAAATGAAAAACTGTGCGGCTTTCGAGAATGTTACCGATTTTACCTGCTCCGACGGGCGGGGGCCCGTCGCAAGCGTCAATGAGTGCCTGGAAGCCTTGAAGATTGGCCGAGCTACACTCTACCAGCTGATCAAAGGAGGCGAGCTCGCTAGCTACCGCCAGGGCCGCTCGCGCAAGATTCTGTGGCGCAGCGTCGAGACCTACATCCAACGCCGTTTGCAAGAAGAAGCCCGGCGCCGCGACGGCAGCGCTTAGCGCGCGAGGACCGGAGAGGGCGCCGGCGCCGGCCCGCGCAAGCACGTCCGCTGGGCTGTCGCTGAATGAGAGAGGGCATCTACCGCCTACGGCTTCTCAGCTCCATGCGCCGCAACCCGCGAGCTGCGGCGCTTGCTGCTCTAACCGGAGGGCGTCTTGTCTCCGCAAGAAGCGTGGTTGGCCTGCCCACGAACTGTTCAGCATGATTGAGTCGCCACAAGGCGCTGGTTGAAGCCGAACGGTACGCCGCGAATCCGTCCGCAACCGGGGAAGGGTGCCGTGGTGAGGCGAAATGAATGCGGAGCGAACAAGCCAACCCGAACGGCGATTCGGCGAGCTGCGCGAAATCGCTAAAGATGAAAGGAAAAACGACGCCGTGACAAACCAGTTGGCGCTCCCTAGCGAAGGGAGGAGTTTGGGCAATTCGAAGCACTTAGGCCGGAGTTTGGGCCAAGCCCACTTCATTGAAACTCAACGTGTTTCAACTCCGGCCCCCAAACGGCTTACCGTGGAAGGTAAGGACGGCTGGTCGGCGGCTACACGTTGCCGTCCGAACAAACAGGAGTCCGGCGTAGCCATTCCTGAACCGGACCCGCCGGACAAAAGAAAGCGCCCCCCGAGGGCAAATCGGGAGGCGCCGGCTTTCTTTGGTACTTGGGCAGCTGCTGATTCTGCATACCCGAACGAGGAGCTCCGTTCAAGCGCCCCAGGCATATGGGGGCGTCCGTGAGCGAGAAATTCGATTGGGATGATGGATGCCTCGTTGTGCCGTTTCAGCCGGAGCAGAACGAAACTGCCGTATACACGAATGGATACGGCAATATCGTGCTACGGCAAAAAGAACCCCACGCTTGGAAAGATGATGAAGATCCCCTCGTAATCTTTCGCCCTGAGCACGCGGAAGCGATCGTTCGCGCGATCATCGAGGAGGTCGGCCTACCGTACATGCTGGTCGCCAAGTCCAGCGAGAGCTCCGGCGCGACCGTCCGCAAGAAGGACGTCACGGCAGCGGAACGACAGCGCCGTCACCGCGAGAAGCTGCGCAAGGTCCGTGACACCAGCCGTGACAAGAACGATGCCGTCACGAGTGTCACGGCTGCTCAATCGCCGGTCTCACCTGATCGCGTTCAACTTGCTCTCGTTCGCACTTCTGCCGAGGACGGGGAGAAGGATATCCAAGAGACGGCGCTTACGCGCTGACCGAACCGCCGCGTTCGGTCGCCGTGGGCTCCGCGATTGCGGGTCTGCATTTTCGGTGGCTCCCGCCGCAATCGAGGTACTTCGGCCGGCCGTCGCGAGAATAGCGACGAGTCGAGATCGGCCATGATCTCGTCGCCGGGGAAAAAGAGCACAGCTCTCTCCCGCCGATGAATGACCGCAGCGCGCTTGGGCGCTCAATTCCGAGCTAGAGCCGGCTACACCGGCAATCTCGCGGGCTCTCACCCTGGCGGAACGGACTACGAAGCCGCATGTCAGGTTCTCCGGCCCTGCGCGCAGTATCACGATCGGCGCGCGATATACCGAGGCAACTCTTATCCCCCTGTCGAATGGGTCCGACCCCCATTCGGAGGACCGACTGATCGCACGTCACGCGATGCCCGGATAAAGCGAGTGGAAATCGTGGTCCGAGACCGTGTCTTTTCCCTGGTGACGGGGAGGGGAGGACGACGGAGGAGGAGCTATGTCCTGAATTTAGAGGCAGCCTGAAGGCGAAGAGACCGATAAGCTTGCTCGGAGCTGTGCGTCGAAATGCCATGGCATGCGTCTGCATTGCCGGGCAAGACGCTCGCCTCCAAGCTCGTTCGAGGTCGCTCAACGTTCAAAATCCGCGATCGCGCGCCGTGAGTCACCGCGCTGACTCACCCTGTCTCACGGGACAGCCGGCGCAATGCCGATGCGCGATCTAGCTCTGATTTCCGTAACTTACGGCAGTTCACGCCTGTGAGACAGGAGGTGAGACATGCAAGCCAGGAAGGAGCCAGCGCGCGGCTAGGCTGATCGCGGCCCAGGCTGAGGGCGACGGGCCTGCGTCCGGCGGCGCTGTGGCGGCCCGGGAGGGTTCTGGCGAGCTTGTCCGGCTGCTGGAGACCGGCACGGGCGGCGATAGCCGAGTGCCTCACGATAAGCGCACTCGCCTTGTCGATCGACGTGGTGAAGGCGCAGGAGCGGCTCGGCGAGCCCATCTACGTCGGGCTGATGTGTGACACCCTCTAAGCGCTGGCGCGTGAGGCCGGCGCCGCGCTCCAGAGCAGGCCGCCACGCGATCCGGGCGAAACTCAACCGCCCGGCACCGTTAGCCGAGGGGGCCGCGCAGTGAGGCGGCTGTGGCTCGTCCTGGTCTGGATCTGGAGCGGCTTCGGCCTCGTGCTGGTGTTCTGCGCCGGCATGTCGGCGGGGCAATGGATCGGCTTCGGCAAGGGCGCGAGACCTGTCTCAGCTCTTGATCGAGATGAGACAGGCCACCTATGAGACACCCGAGCCTTGGGATCGCGGCAACATCTGATGCAAACGGCAATGCCGGGGCAATGCCACGGGCATGCCAGCGGCATAGGAGACGACATGGACCGCAACGTTATGATCCAGCGCCTCGAATGGTTCGCCAACGAGGGCTACGACAACGAGACGCCCCACTGGCTGGCCCCGAATGTGTGGCCAAGAGCCTGCCGAGCTGGCCTATGCCGTGCTCGATGGATCCCGTAATGGCGCCCTATCGCCAAGGCGCCGAGTCGCCGCGGTGACTCACCCCTGTCTCATGAGACAGTTGCCGCAATGCCGATACTGTACTTCGAAGCTGTGAGACAGGAGATGCGAAATGCCAGCCATGAGCGGATCGGTAACACGGCGAACCTGATCAGGCGCAGGGCCGGCGTTCGGACCGACTGGGTGCAGGGGCCGATGGGGGCCGGGACGCGGCAAGCCCGTCCCAGGAGCAACTCACAGCCTCAGCAGCTCTCAGAGCGACTGCCAGAATCATAGCTACTCGGTCAGGCTTTTCCTGCCAAAAGCCCATGAAGTGACTCAGGAGGCTCATGCGGCTGGTGAAGCGGCCCTAGGTACTCTCCGAGCCGGCGCAGCCCTATTGCCATGCCGTTCAGGCGCGCCGCTTCATATTCGTGCAGTTTTGGTGTGCACGCCCATCCCTCGCATTGATCGGCAAGGTGCTCCATCTGCGAGCTTGATAGCAAGCCTAGCGTGCCTGTTGGAGGCACGGCAAAGAAATCGATCAGGCCAAGTACATCCGACCTTGCCAACGGCCCCTCCGGTGCGCCTCGCCGCTCGATCATGAGCCGCAGAAAGCCTGGGAGCTTCCGTATTTTCCCTTGTCGCTCAGCTTCAGCCTCTTCGAGTGCCCCTTCTTTGATGACCGTGAGCTTACCTTTCATTTCGGCGATCTGGTCGGCTGACGAGCTTGCCGCAATATTCTCCGTAATCTGAGCGTACCTGCGCGCGCAGAGTTGGATGTAATACTCGGGCTCGAATTTTCTGACCACCAAAATCCCGCCAGCACAGTGGCCGATGCCCATCGGGGCGGTTCAGCTCGGTGCTGCTTCCTGGTTTCTTCAGGCTCACGCCCCTCTTGCAGGTAGTCAGCTTCCCTTTGATTTTCGAGTCCTCCTCGACTCTTCGGCGAAAATTTCCTGAAAACTCACGCCTAGCGCTTGCGAGACATGCCAGAGCGTCACGATAGTCGCGTTGCGAGTCCCCAGCTCAAGTCCGCTTACATAAGAGCGATCGACGCCAAGCCGATTAGCCAATTCTGCCTGTGACAGCCCTGCGGCAGTGCGAAGTCGCCTAACGTTATCTCCAACTAGCTGTCGCACGTCCTCTGCCATGGACACAATGCGGCAGACCGTGCAATAGATTGCGACGCATTATAGTACACGCAACGGGGCCATCGGATCGCAAAACAGAACTGCCGACGCTGGGTCGCTTGCTCCTTGTGTTTGACTAACTAGCCAATCGACTTCTGATGCCGCCGTACTAGGACAGTCACGAAGCCGGCCGAAACCGTCGAGCGCGCCATTTTGAGACGGCTCATTGGGCGGTACCGGCTTCGGCCCTGGAACCCGATCATGACCAAATTCATGGAGAAAGATATGAGAGCTCGGTTTTGGGCATTTCTTCTTGGGGCATTCACGATACTACTTCCATGGGAGTCGGTCACCGCGGGCCAAGTAGAGGGAGGCTTTGATTGTGAGGACTCGAAAGAGTGTACCGTTCGGCTGGATGTGAGGGGCGTGATCGATCAGTCGACCGCGGACAAAATCATCCAACTTCTCAGCGAAGCAAACACTCGCACACGCAAATCCGAAGAGCCGGATCGAACTCACTTCTCCATGACTTTAGACAGCCCCGGCGGGTCTGTTGTCGCGGCCATGGCAATCGGCAGATTAGCTCGGCAGCATAGGATGATGGCAGTCGTGCCGCTGAGGGCAACCTGCGTCAGCGCCTGTGTCCTGATTTATGCTGGTGCGGTGACACGGATGGCAGGCGATGAACAAATAGGTATCCACGCCCCATTTCTCGATACACCCGCGGCCAAGATCAACGAACAGACAATAAGGAGCACCTACACCTCGCTTGTTCAGGATCTCAGGTCGTATTTCCGAGAAATGAACGTGTCGGAGGGCCTTGCCGACGAGATGCTAAAAACACCGGCGTCTTCTGTCCGGTTCTTGACCGACCCGGAGCAAGTTCAGTTCGGTTTGGTCACTATAGATCCAATTGAGGCTGAAGTCGTAAGCCTCAGGAGAGCTAAAGAATTTGGCTTAACAAGGGTTGAGTACAATCGAAGGCAAGCGCTGGTGTCGCAGCACTGCTTTGATCGCGGTGAAACCTACCTCCGTTCCTGCGAAAGCCACATCTATAGAACAGGGAAGATCTACAACCCCGACTTCGGGGGGCTGGATTTTACCAGCCAAGTAGAGCGGCCTACGAGATAGATTTGATCCTGCCTTTATTTGCCGACCATCGACGCTATTGACGAGGCCGAGAAGGTGGCACCACGTTCATTAGTGTAGCCGAGTCTTGAGAATGCCGTAGCTACTTTCCTGCGTTGGCAAGACCGGTAAAGGGCAGGGTCGACAGAACGGGGCTCCTCCGCACCGTTCGCCT
Organism: Bradyrhizobium sp. F1.4.3; assembly: GCF_040548375.1. Taxonomy (NCBI): domain Bacteria; kingdom Pseudomonadati; phylum Pseudomonadota; class Alphaproteobacteria; order Hyphomicrobiales; family Nitrobacteraceae; genus Bradyrhizobium; species Bradyrhizobium sp. F1.4.3. Next base: position 251,513 of record NZ_JBEPRN010000001.1, on the reverse strand, counting down.
AAGTGTTTGAACAAACCTCGAATTTTGGGCGGCGCGAGAAAATCGCCCGACGAACTACGGGTTAAAGCTACGGATGAGAGGTGGATGCTTGTTTCTTATGCCACTACGACTTCGGTCCTAGGCCAAACGGAACGGCGTAAGCTCATCCCGCTAAAAAGCCGCCGTCGACCGCGACCACCGTTCCCGTCGCATATTGTGAGGCCGGCATGCAGAGAAATGCTACCGCGCCCGAGATATCGTCAGGCTGTCCCCAGCGCTTGAACGCGGTCCGGTCGGCGATGCGCTGATGGTGCGTTCGATCCGCGCGGCCGGCCGCGTTGATCGCCGTTTCGACGTAGCCCGGCGCGACCGCGTTAACGCGAATGCCTTCCTCTGCCCACTTCAAAGCATGTGCCTTGGTCAGCATTACGACGCCACCTTTGCTGGCACAATATGCGGGGATTCTTGGTAGCGCGAGCGTCGCGTTCATCGAAGCGATGTTGACGATCGAGCCCTTCGCTTCGGCAAGCAGCGAACGGAACGCCATGCAGGTCCGGAACGTGCCGGTGAGATTGACGTCGAGCACCTTCATGAAGGTCTCGATCTCGAATTCCTTGTCGCGCGCGAGAATGCCGGCGCAGTTGATGAGCGCGTCGACGCGCTGGTGTTTCCGGGCGAATGATGTGACGGCCGCGTCATCCGTGATGTCGAGCGTCGCGAGGATGAGCCCAGCGCGATCCTTGAGCAGGGTACGCGCGAGGTCGGCCTCGTTGGCTCCCGTTGCAGTCACCGTCGCACCAAGATCGCAAAACTGGTTGCTGATCGCGGCGCCAATGTCACCGGCGCCGCCGATCACGACGGCATGAAAGCCGGGGGCGAGAGAAAAGTTTGAATTCATCGGGCGTATCTCACTTCAGGGATTTCGGAGGCGAAGCCGTCGATTCACGGACGACCAGCGAAAAGTCGATCTCGCGATGCATGATGGTCTGCTCGCCGGCAAGGCTGCGCACGAGATATTCCCCCGCGCGCTGCCAGGTTTCTCCGGTCGGAACGTGGATCGTGGTCAGGCTCGGCCGTAAATGGCGGCTCCAGTCGAGGTCGTCGAAGCCGACCACCGACAGGTCTCGCGGCACCGAGAAGCCGTCGCGCTCCGCCTCGAGCAGGACGCCATAGGCGATGACGTCATTGCCGCACACGACGGCTGTCGGACGGTCCTTCAGGTTGAGGAGGTAGCGCGCTGCTTCGCGGGCGTCGTCCAGCGTATAGGGCACCTCGACATGCCATTGCGGGGGGAGCTCGAGACCGTTTTCGGTCAGCGCGCGGCGAAAGCCGGCGACGCGGGCGCTGGCGCGATCGTTGTTGCGCTGGAGGGCTGACACGATCCCGATGCTGCGATGGCCGAGCTCGATGACATGCGCAGCCGCGCGATGGGCGGCCGCTTCGTTGTCGGTGCCGACACAGGGGTAGGGCCGGTCAGGCTGGTAGATGCCGACATTGATGAAGGGCACCGCATTGTCGGCGAGCAGTTTTCGCAGACCGTCGTGGTGGCAATCGCCGCGCAGCACCAGGCCGTCGACACCACGGCTGATGAGATTGCGCGCCTGCTGCAGTTCGACGTCGAGATCGTAGCCGCTGGTGGTGAGGAACAGCATGTATCCTACCGAGGACAGATACTGCTGTAGTGAAGCGATGCCGCGCGCGAACATGGTATTGTCGATCGTCGGCACGATGGCACCCAGGGTGCGCGAGCGCCGAGACGACAGGATGCGCGCCGGCGCATGCGGGATGTAGCCGAGCGCGTCGATGGCCTGTTCGATTCGTGCGCGCAGAGATGGGCTGACCGCATCGGGATTGTTGAGCGCGCGCGAGACCGACGCCGTCGAGACGCCGGCGCGAGCCGCCACGGCGCGGATGCCCTGTTTCACAGACTTGGCCGTGGTCAGTGTCATGAATGTAACGTTACATATCGCGCGGCGAGCGTGGCGGTGGCGGTGTTGCGGCAAATCTGGCGCAGTTTGTACGACTTGTCCATCGCTTGACACGGCGGATGTGAGGTCTATTTTGTAACCGTTTTCAAGTGGCGCTCAAACGTATTCAAAATGGTCCGCCAGCTTAAGGCGGCCAGCCGGGAGGAGAGTTCGATGAAGGCCAGGATGCTCGCGACACACGTCGCGTTGCCCGTTCTTGCGATTGCCACCGTGACCGCCCAGGCGCGCGCGGCCGATTTCGATTGGATGAGGTTCAAGGGCAAGACTGTCACCTTTCTTGCCAACAACAATCCGGTCTCCCAGGCGCTGCTGACCTACAAGGCCGATTTCGAGAAGCTGACCGGAATGACCTTGAAGGTCGACGGCTATCAGGAACAGCAGATGCGCCAGCGTCTGGTCACCGTCATGAATGCGAGCAGCGACGAGGTCGATGTGTTCATGACGCTGCCTTCGCGCGAGGGCGAGCAGTTTGCGGCTGCCGGCTGGTATGGCGATCTCACCGCGATGGCTAAGAACGAGGTGGCCAAGGAATACGATCCCAACGGGTTGAGCCAGGCATTGCTGAAAGCTGCGACCTTCGGCGGCAAGCTGACCAGCATGCCCATGAACATCGAGGGTCCAATCTTCTATTATCGCACCGACATCTTCAAAAAGTGCGGCCTCGAGGCGCCGAAGACGATCAAGGACGTCGAAGCCGCCGCTGAGAAGATCAAGGCTTGCGACAGCGCCGTGACGCCGTTCGTCTCGCGCGGCCTCAAGCCTGCAGTCGCCTATACCTTCAGCAACATGCTGCATAATATCGGCGGCAGCTATATCGCCAACGGCAAGTCGAACCTCTGCTCGGCCAAGGGCAAAGAGGCGCTCGACACCTATAGCCGGCTGCTGCGCGAGTTCGGGCCGCCCGGCGTCGTCAACTACAGTTTCCAGCAGATTTCGGCGCTCTATCGCAGCGGCCGCGCCGCGATGGCATTTGAATCTTCGAACGAACTCCGCACGGTGATGGAAGGCGGCGCGCGCCTCAAGGACACTGGCCTGTTGCCGTTCCCGGCGGGCGATGCCGGCCAGGTGCCAACCACGATCGGTTGGGGCATGGCGGTGTCCTCGCACAGCAAGCAGCCGGATGCGGCCTGGTATTTCGTGCAATGGGCGACCAGCCCCGAGGTGCAGAAGAAGATGGCGCTCCAGGGCATCGCGCCGCCACGTCCGTCGGTCGCCAAGGATCCCGAGTATCGCAAGTGGATCGACGAAGAACCGGTGCGCAAGGAATGGCAGGCCGCGCTCGACGTGCTCGCCACCAAAGGCTCCTCCGAGGTCGGCTATCCCATCGTCGCCAACCCGGAATCGCGCGAGTTCATCGGCCAGGCGGTGCAGGATATGATCCTGAAGCAGAAGCCGATCGACCAGGCTTGCGCGGACGCCGACAAGGCGCTCGATGCGCTAATCGCGCAGAAATAACGGCCTGGCGCCGGCAGGCTCGCTGCCTGCCGGCACCTCACCACCAGGGAAATGCAAGCATGTCGGACACGGCTGCGACATACACGCGGGACCGTCAGAAACTGGAAATGGCAGCGCTTGCGGCGCCGGCCGTGATCTTCACGGTCGCGATGATCGCATTTCCGGTCGTCTATACGATCTGGCTCGGCTTCCAGACGTTCTCCTCGACCGGCAAGCAGTCCTTTGCGGGCCTTGCCAACTATTCGAAGCTGATCTCCGACTACGAATTCTGGCACGGGCTGTGGATCACCATCGCGCTGTTCGTGCTGTCGCTGGTGCTGCAGCTCGTCTTCGGCGTCTGGCTGGCGCTGGTGCTGTTCCATGCCAAGCGGCTGCCGGGCATCGTGCGTTCGCTGTTCATCTCGCCTTTCATGATGCCGCCGGTGGTGGCCGGCATGATGTGGCTCGTGATCCTCGATCCGTCGCTGGGCGCAGCCAATTACATCCTCCAGTCGTTCGGCCTGCCGCCGTCGGACTGGCTGGCCTCGCCGACCTGGGTCATTCCGACGGTGGCGCTGATCGACAGCTGGCAGTGGACGCCGTATGTCGCCCTGATCGTGCTGGGCGGCCTGCAATCGCTGCCGCCGAGCGTCTACGAAGCGGCGCAGATCGACGGCGCATCTCCGTTCAAGACCTTTCAGCGTATCACCCTGCCGCTGCTGCTTCCGACGATCGTCACCGCAGCGATCCTGCGCAGCGTCGATCTCCTGCGCTTCTTCGACATCATCTACATCACCACCCAGGGTGGCCCCGGCAACGCCTCGAACACGCTCAACATCTACGGCTTTCGGATCGGCTTCGAATTCTTCAACATCGGTTACGCCAGTGCTCTCATGCTGACGTTGACCGCAATCGTGTTCGGCGCGGTGCTCGCCTTCAACCGCTTGCGCGGCGCGGTGGCGTGGTGACCTCATGACCGACGCAGCCAATACCGACCGCTGGATCCGCTGGCTCAATCTGGTGCAGCTCGTGCTCGCCGGAATCATTATCATAGCGCCGACGGTCTGGATGGTGCTGTCCTCGTTCAAGCCGTCGTTCGAGGTCACGGCCTATCCGCCGACATTGTTCTTCACGCCGACGCTCGACAATTATGTCGAGCTGACCAGGACCACACCGTTCCTGAGCTACGCGCTCAACAGCCTCATCGTCACCGTCGGCTCGACTGCGCTCGGATTGCTGTTCGGGATTCCTGCCGCCTTCGCCGTCTCATGGACGCGGATTACGTGGCCGGCGATCCTGACGCTGGCGGCGCGCATGGCGCCGGGCACGCTGTTCCTGCTGCCGTGGTATGTCATGTTCCGGCAAATCGGCATGATCGGCTCCTACACGGCGCTGATCGTCAGCCACGCCGTGATCACGCTGCCGATCGTGATCTGGGTGCTGCTGCCGTCGTTCGACGGCATTCCGCGCAGCGTGTTCGAGGCCGCACAGGTCGACGGGTGCAGCGTCACGCGCATCCTCTGGCGCATCGCGCTGCCGCTGGTGGCGTCAGGCGTCGCGGTGTCGGCGATCCTCGCCTTCGTCTTCTCGTGGAACTACTTCCTGTTTGCGCTGGTGCTCTCCAATGGCGACACCAAGACACTGATCGCGGCGGCCTTCAACTTCATCGGCGAAGGCTCGACGCAATGGGGCGCCCTCATGGCCGCGGCGACGCTGATTGCGTTGCCGCCGCTGGTGCTAGCGGCCCTGGTTCAGCGCTGGCTGGTGTCCGGACTGACGCTCGGCGCGGTGAAAGGCTAGGTATCTGATGAATTTATCACCCCGTCCGAATTCGATCATGCAGGCCGCGGTCTTCCACGGCGACGATCGCATCACCATCGAGCGTGTGGCGATGCCTGACGTCGGCACCGGCGAGGTGCTGGTCCGCGTCTCGCGCACCGCCCTGTGCGGCTCGGACTTCAAGCTCTGGCACAAGGGCGCCGAATTCACCGCGGGCCACGAAATTTTTGGCGTCGTCGAGCAGCCCGGCCATCGCCTGCACGGCCGGCGCTGCGCCGTCTACATTCCCTTGCACTGCGGCCACTGCGCCGCGTGCAAGCGCGGCGACACCCAGATGTGCCTGGAAGTCTCCAGTCTGATCGGCTGGAACAGGCCGGGCGGTTATGCCGAGTATGTGCCGGTGCCGGAGAACTGCCTGCTGCCGGTGCCCGACGACATCGAGGACAGCCTGGCGCCGCTGCTGCTTGACACCATCGGCACCTCCGGCCACGCCGTGCGCTTCGTCAGCCGCGTGGTGCCGCCAAGCGAGGCCGGATCGGTCCTTGTCATGGGAGCAGGGCCTGTCGGCCTCGGCGTTGTGCTCGCGCTGCGCGCGCTCGGCTATGACGACATCTACGTCGCCGATCCGAACGCGGCGCGCCTCAAGATCGCGCAATCCTTCGGCGCGAAGGCGCATCCGGTCGGCGATACCTCGAAGCGCTTCGCGCTCATCATGGAATGCTCAGGCGCGCATGCGGCGCGCAATCTCGGCATCGAGCTGGTCCTGCCGCGCGGCGCGCTGGTGCTGGTCGGCGAGAACGCCGCGCCCTGGACCATCGAGGAAGGCAAGGTGTTCCGCCGCAAGGATTTCTACATGATCCGGACCTTCTACTTCCCGGTCTCGGATTTCGAGCCGAACGTCGAGCTGCTGCGCAAGTACAAGGAGGAATACGGCGTCCTCGTCGACGGCGAGTTCGGCCTGTCGGCTCTGCCCGAAAACTTTGCACGGTTCGCCCAGGGCGAGCTGATCAAGCCCGTGCTGGCGCTGGACTGAGCGATCATGGCCTCGATCTCGATCCGCAACCTCGTCAAGCGCTACGGCAATTTCACCGTAATCCCCGATCTCAACTTGGAGATCGCGGATCACGAATTCGTCGTATTCGTCGGCCCGTCCGGCTGCGGCAAGTCGACCCTGCTGCGGATCATCGCGGGCCTCGAGCCGATTTCATCGGGGGATCTTTATATCGGCGACAAGCGCGTCAACGGCGTACAGGCCGCGCAGCGCGACATCGCGATGGTGTTCCAGGACTATGCGCTTTATCCGCACATGCGGGTCTACGACAACATGTCGTTTGCGCTGGAGCTGCGGGGAACGCCGAAGGCGGAAATCGATGCGCGGGTGAAACGCGCCGCCGCGCTGCTGCACATCGAGCCCTATCTCGACCGCAAGCCGAAGGAGCTGTCGGGCGGCCAGCGCCAGCGCGTCGCCATGGGCCGCGCCATCGTGCGCAATCCCAAGGCGTTCCTGTTCGACGAGCCGCTGTCCAACCTCGACGCCAAGCTACGCGGACAGGTGCGGGCCGAGATCAAGGCGCTGTCGCAGCAGCTGAAGACCACGATGGTGTTCGTGACCCACGACCAGATCGAGGCCATGACCATGGCCGACCGGATTGTAGTGCTCCAGAGCGGCACGATCCAGCAATACGACACGCCGGAGACGGTCTACGAGCGTCCGGCCAACCAGTTCGTCGCCGGCTTCATCGGCTCGCCCGCCATGAACTTCTTCCCGGTCGAGTGGCGGGAGGAGCGCGCGATTCTGTCGCAGGGTGGAGCGGTTCTGCCCCTGGATGGCGAGACCGCTAGCCGACTGCAGCGGGCCGGCAGCGCCATCATCGGCATTCGTCCCGAGCATTTTGCCGTGGCCGCTGATACGGCCGATGGCATTGCCGTCAATGTCAAGCTGGTCGAGCCGCTCGGCTCGGATACGTTGATTCATTTCGATCTTGCCGGTGTATCGGCTATCGCACGGGTCGATCCGTCGTTGCGGCCGAAGGTCGGCGATCGCCTCGGCCTTCGTCTACAGCCGGGCAAGACGCATTTGTTCGATGCAGCCAACGGGCGGGTCTTGCGGTGAGCACGTCGGCAAACATCGGAGATCTGTCGGCGTTGGCGGACGTCGCGTCGAAGGTCCGGCGTGCGCACGTCATTTGCCTCGGGCTATCCGCGCTCGACCAGGTCTGGCGCGTCGATCGGCTGTTCGCGGGCCGGAGCGAGAAGATTAAGGCGGTGGGCTACGGCACCCTTGGCGGCGGCATGGCCGCCAATGCCTCGGTGGCGGTCGCGCGGCTTGGCGCTTCCGTCGCGTTCTGGGGGCGGGCAGGGGACGATGCCGCCGGCCACGAGATGCGGTCGGCCTTCATCACTCATGGTGTCGAGGTCGAGAATTTCCGGCTGTTTCCCGACGGCCGCTCGTCCGTCTCCGGAATCATCGTCGACAGTTCCGGCGAACGGCAGATCGTCAATTTCCGCGGTCTCTTTCCAGAGGCTGCTGGTTGGCTTCCGCTCGAAGCTGTCGGCCGCGCATCGTCCGTGCTCGCTGATCCGCGCTGGATGGAGGGTGCCGCAACTCTGTTCCACGAGGCGCGCTCGCGCGGCATTCCCACGGTGCTCGACGGCGATATGGCCGATCCCGCGGTGTTCGAGCGGCTGCTGCCCCTGGCGGATCACGCGATCTTCTCAGAGCCCGCACTCACCGCCTTTGCCGGGTCGGCCAGGGATGAATCTCTCGCCGCACTCGCGCGCTTCGGTTGCCGTGTCGTCGCCGTCACGCGCGGCGGGGACGGCGTTAGCTGGTACGAGAGCGGCCGCCTGCACCGGCAGTCCGCCTTTGCTATCGAGGTCGTCGACACCACCGGCGCGGGCGACGTCTTCCACGGCGCCTATGCCCTTGCGATCGGCGTCGGCCTCGATGTGCGCGACGCCATAGCGTTTTCGGCCGCGACGGCTGCGATGAAATGCGGCCACGCCGGTGGCCGCAACGGAATCCCTACCATCAACGAGTGTCTTGCATTCATGAGGACGAAGCCATGAGAACGATTGGAAAGAACCGCGGCCTGGCACGGCTTGCTGACGCGGACGGCCATTTTCGCATGGTCGCGCTGGATCAGCGGCCGCCATTGTTCGATGCCATCGCGAAAGCAAAACGCATCACGCGGGAGCAGGTCGAATATTCCGACGTCACGGCGGCCAAGCGTCTCCTGGTAGAGAACCTCGCGCCGCATTGCAGCTCGATGCTGTTCGATCCGAATTTCGCAGTGCCTGCGGCGATCGATTTGTTGCCGCCGCGGTGCGGCTTGATCATGACGCTCGAGGAGCATCGCGTCGATGAAACCACGGGCGGTCGCAAGTCGCGCGCGATCACCAACTGGAGCGTGGAGAAGATCCGCGCCATGGGCGGCGACGCTGTCAAGGTGCTGGCCTGGTACCGGCCGGACGCCGATGCCGGGGTGAACGAGCATCAGAAGCGCTTCGTGCGCGAGATCGGCGAGGACTGTGCCCGCCACGACATTCCCTACGTCCTCGAATTGCTGGTCTATCCTTTCCTCGGCAGCGCCAATCACACCGCCGATTACGTGGAGTCGCCGGGCAAGCTCCCGGGTCTCGTCATCGACAGCGTGCGCGAGTTTGCGAAGCCCGAATACGGCGTCGATCTCCTGAAGCTGGAGAGCCCGCTTGCGGCCAATAGTCTGCCGGTTCGCGACGGCAGCGCGGAGGCAAAAGCCGCGCAGAAGGACTTCGATGCGATCGGCGACATCTGCCGCGCGCGCAACATCCCCTGGGTGCTGCTGTCGGGCGGCGCAGCGCCCGAAAAGTTCGAGCGCGTTCTTGACTTCGCCTATGCCGCGGGCGCTGGCGGCTTCCTCGCCGGTCGCACCATTTGGCTCGATGCCGTCCTGAAGAATTTTCCGGACCGTGCGGCGGTGTCGGCAAGCCTGCGCAAGGATGGCCTCGGCGTGCTGGAACGGCTCAACCAGCTGACCACGGCCAAGGGCACGCCATGGAAGGCCCGCTTTCCAGTGTTCACTGATATCAAGCAGGAAGGTGACTTCGCGCGCGTCTACTGAGATGGTGGCGGCTCCGCATGGTCTCGCAGGATCTGCAACATGACGACTGACAGCTTCACCATCCGTTCGATCGAGGCGTTCTGCTATCGTTATCCGCTGGCGACGCCGGTGGTGACGTCGTTCGGCAAGATGCTCAACCGTCCCGCCGTCTTCGTTCGCGCTGTCGATGAAGACGGCGTCGAGGGATGGGGCGAGGTCTGGTCGAACTTTCCGGCACCGGGTGCGGAGCATCGCACCCGGCTGGTGAACGAAGTGTTTGCTCCCGGCCTCGTCGGACGCAAGTTCGACGGTCCCGCTCAGGCCTTCGAGACCTTGACGAAGGGCACCGAAGTCTTGGCCCTTCAATGCGGCGAGCCCGGTCCCTTCGCGCAGGCGATTTCCGGCATCGATCTCGCGCTGTGGGATCTCTCGGCACGGCGCCAGCGCTTACCGCTGTGGCGTCTGCTCGGCGGCCAGTCGAGCAGGATCAAGGTCTATGCCAGCGGCATCAACCCCGGCGGCGCCGCGCAGACGGCGGAGGCTGCGCTCAAGCATGGCCATCGCGCGCTCAAGCTGAAGGTCGGCTTCGGGGCCGAGACCGATCTCGCCAATCTCGCCGCGCTGCGCGCGATGGTCGGTGCCGGTATGCTCGCGACCGATGCCAATCAGGGCTGGTCGGTCGATCAGGCATTGGAGATGCTGCCGCGGCTTTCCGAGTTCGATCTGCGCTGGCTAGAAGAGCCGATCCGCGCCGACCGGCCGCGGGAGGAATGGCGCAAGCTGCGGGCGGGCGCGAAAATGCCGATCGCCGCAGGTGAGAACATCGCAAGCGTCGAGGGTTTCAAGCAAGTCCTCGCGGAGGACGTGCTCGGCGTGGTTCAGCCCGATATCGCAAAATGGGGCGGCCTAAGCGTCTGTGCCAAACTGGCGAAGGACGTTTTGAAGTCGGGCAAGCTGTTTTGCCCACATTATCTCGGCGGTGGCATCGGATTGCTTGCCTCGGCTCATCTCCTCGCCGGTGTTGGCGGGGTGGGTTGGCTGGAGGTCGATGCTAATGACAATCCCCTACGTGATTTGCTGTGTGGCCCGGTGAATGACGTAAGAGACGGCATGATCGTTTTGCGAGAGGAGCCAGGGCTCGGGCTGCTCGCCGATTTGTCGGCGATCTCGGATTTTCGCAGTCTGTGAGCTGAGCGGGTGTCGAAGGCACAACGAACTCGAAACGTTGTCAAAGGATCACCGCTCCGCCGAACCTCATTACAATAGCTCATATTTTTGTGCGCGCCGACGAAAGCTACGGTTGGAAACCACGGTCGTCACGCTTCTTTCGTGCGCAAGCACTCACTACTTGTCTGAAAGAGCAGGGAGGCTTCATCTAGGATCAAGCTCATCCTTTGATCGCGACCCGTCGGGAACGCCATGCTCGACCCGGCTATGGTCGTCGCCGCCAGTGGCAGCCACTTGCGGCTTTACGACAGAGCCTGGTCAAAGCAGGTTGTAGCCGGCAAGGGTGCCCCTTGCGTATACAGTTAGCAAGAATCGCCCGCCAAAGGTCGCCGTGACTTGATTTAGAGACAAACCGGAATAGGCTCGCGCCAACTCTTGCCTGACCCAAAGCCGACAATGGGACTTTGGCGAATGATCGCTTCGCGCCAAAGCGTCTTCGGTGCGACTTCGCGCACTATGGCGTCACAATGGCAGATCGGCCCTATTCGCGTTTCTTCGTTTGAGCTCCGAATAGACCCGCCTCACATCATTTCGGTGCTGTGACCGCCCGGATGAAGCTTAGTTGAAGGAAGCACTGTGAACGCAAACTGGCCAGACATCCCGTTCGAGCAGTGGCGCGAGACATGTTCCGCGCTCCATATCTATTCGCAGATCGTGGGTAAGTACCGACTTGCACGAACGCCTTGGCTCAACCATTCCTGGCATGCGACCCTGTACGTCAATACACGCGGCTTGACGACTTCGCTGGTACCGGACGGGGCTGGCATTGAGGTCACCCTTGATCTCCGGAAACATGCCGTCATCGGAGAAGCAGCAGACGGGCGCAGGGCTGACTTTCCATTAGGACCAATGTCTGTGGCTGACTTCTATGTACAATTCCTCGAACTCGTTCGGGGAATTGGGGGCACGCCGGAGCTTCACGACCGACCTAGCGAGGTGTCAGCGCCCATCCCATTTCGCGACGATCGCCAAATCAGGCCATACGATGCTGCAGCCGTGGCAAGGTTCTTCGAGGCGCTGGTGCTCGCCAACAATGTGTTCACCCGATTTCGAACCGGCTTCATCGGAAAGGCTAGTCCCGTTCATCTTTTTTGGGGCAGCTTTGATCTAGCGGTCACGCGCTTCTCCGGACGCCGCGCGCCCCTGCATCCGGGTGGCATTCCGGCGTTGCCGGACGAGGTGACCCGTGAGGCATACAGTCATGAAGTCTCGTCGGCAGGTTTTTGGCCGGGCGGCGGCAGCACGGATTTTGCGGCCTTTTACTCCTATGCCTATCCCGCTCCAGCAGATTTTGCGGACGCGAAGGTGATGCCCGATGGGGCATACTTCGACCCGAAGCTCGGGGAATTTCTTCTGCCTTACGATGTCGTGAGACAATCGGCTGACCCAAAGGTCGCGCTGACAGCCTTCCTGCAGAGCACGTATCTCGCTGCAGCCGACCTCGGTCATTGGGATCGTATGGCCCTCGACTGTCCCACCGGCGTACCCCGCCGACCGCGACCATTGAGCTAACCAACGTCCCACAACTGATCTTCAACTCGAGGACAGCGAAATCGATGAGCTCTGAACTATCGGAAAGCTTGATCGCGCGCGCCGACGAGGTGCTTGAATAACCTGGTCGCGCTGTCGGCTGTCTGCCCCATCCTCAAGTGCCCGCATGCTTCGTCAATGGTCTGTTGAAGGGGATAGAGCGAACTAGATTTGCTCACGTTGAGTACTTCGCATTTTGACCCAAGGCGGACTTCTCTAGAGTGTTGTGGAACGAGCCTGCACCAAGTTGTGTAAGGTCGCCAACAGCACTTAGTTGCTTTCACGTACGCTGTCCGGCTCGATCCACACCCAGCCAGCGAGACCGGCCAGTGCGGCACAACTCGCGGGCACCAGCATTGTCACATGTAGCGCGCGCTCGAATGCGGCAATCGCCTCCGCGTTAGCGCCGGGCTGCCCAGACATCACGACGTTTAACGCTTCGATGGCTTGCGCAGGCGTCGTCCCGGTAAGATGATGCGAAAAATCATCAAAGAACACCGCCCCGAGCGCGGCAACCGCAAGCAACCCAGCTACTCGAGCGACCGCGTTGTTAACGCCCGACGCAATGCCGGCGTGGGCTTTACCGGCGGCGTCCATCACGGTTGACGTTAGCGGCGGAACCGTGATTGCCATCCCCGCGCCCAACAGGAGCATCGACGGAAAAACGCCAACCCAGTAAGATTGCTGCCTGAGATCGATAAACGCAAGCATCGCTAACCCGCAGGACGCAACGATGGGCCCAAAAGTGAGCAGTAGGCGCGCCCCCAAACGGTCAGCAATCGTTCCAGCGAACAATGACCCGAATCCCATTATCAGGGCAGAAGGCAGCAACGCCGCGCCGGCTTGTGTCGCGGAGTATCTACCGAGGCGGATCAAACCGAACGGCAGATAATAGAGCGCGCCTCCGAGCGCGAAGTAGAGCAACAGCGTCAATACATTCGTTGCTGCGAAATTGCGTGATCGATAGAGCGACAACGGCATCATCGCCTGCTTATGGAGATGAGCTTCGATTACGACGAACGATGCTAGGAAAGCGCTTCCTACTCCCAGGGCGGCCAGCACTGTTTTGTCCTGAAATCCCGCCGCTGGAATGGCGCTCAAACCCCATGTAATCGCAGCAAGGCCAATCGCCACAGAAGCGGCACCGCTCCAGTCGAGCTGGTTTGCCCGGGGGTCTTTGCTTTCGCATCCGAAACGAAGCGCAAGCCCAGGTGCCGCAATAGCGAGCGGGACATTGAGGAGGAAGATCGCCCGCCAGGATACCTGGTCGACCAGCCAGCCGCCCAACAACGGACCCGCAGCCATCATCAATGCTGCTGCGCCCGCCCATATCCCGATTGCCTGACTCCGCTCTTGCTCGCCGAACGTTGCCCCTAACATCGCCAAACTGGCCGGCACTAACAGTGCGGCCCCGAACCCTTGAACCGCGCGGCTGACGACAAGCACCACATTGTTCGGTGAGAGCCCGCATGCGATCGAGGCGACGATGAATACCGCAACGCCCAGAACAAAAACTCGACGTCGGCCATAAAGATCTGCAGCCGAGCCACCGATAAGCACGAACGCGCCGAGTAAGAGCAGGTAGGCGTTGACGATCCACTGCGTCGCGGTCGCATCCGCATGCAGCGCCTGCTGGATTGCCGGTAACGCGATGTTCACTACTGAGCCGTCGAGCAACGCCATACTAGACCCGACTATCGTCGCGATTAGCGTCAGCCACTTGCGTCTCTGTGACAAGGCTGCATTAAAGGCGGATGTCGCCTTGATAACACCGGCGTCGCAGGGCGCTCGTATGAATCCAACCATTGGACGCTCGAGAAGGAGGTTATCGCCGGCTAGCGTGCACTTTGCGTACACCATCCGCAACCTGTTGGTCGTTGCCGCCATGTCTGACAAACAACCCGCTCAGTTCAGCTCTTAAACGTAGCCTTTTAGCCCTTAGCTAAACAACGCTAAAGCCGTTGCCACGCCGGCTCTCGGCGGCAGAGCCTGTCAAAGCTCGGATGCATTCTTCACCAGTTCCCGACATGTACCGGCGGACGTTCACACCGACGGTTGATACCGACCAAAGGCACCACCGTGGCGTAGGCCGGACAAAGGGCGGCCCATCAATGACCGGTCGCCTTGACTTCGTGCGCGGCCTCTACGTTGAGGACCACCTTCCCTCGTGGCTGCGCTCGTCGGCCTTCCAACATCATGCGCGCGTCTCGCGCATCGCTGAGAGGCGGGGACTGCACCTAGGCATCTGTTCAGTTCGCCACGTTCAATGAGCTCGGCGATTACGCGCAGGCGCTCTGTGGTCACGTCCAGCCTGGGGCGGCGCTCGACGTCGCCGCCACTCTGATCATGCCGAGCCCCGTGCACTTGGCTTGCCATCTCCAGCTCTTGCAGAGAGAGCTCAGGGTTTTCGCGTCGGATCGTCGGCCGGTTTTTCGTACACTGTATCGGTAGGCCCTGTGCCGGTGAGCATGACGATCACGGGCTCATTGCCGGTCATCGCGAAATGCGGCTCGTTCGCGGGCTCGGTATAGACCGAGCCAACGGGCAGCGTCTTTAGCTTGGTCTTGTCAAATTCAGAGCCATAGCCGAAGTGCCAGGTGCCCTGAAGCACGGTTCCGACACGATCTCCGGCATGATGGTGCGCCGGGATTTGCGCTCCGGGACCGACCTTGAGTAGCTGGGTGTAGATCCCCGGCTTGGAGGCATCGCCGAGGATCGTAACCACCTCGACCTTGGCATTGCCGGATCCACCCGCACCGCCGGTCGCCGGTGTAGCCGATAGCTCCGCTGGTGTCTTTGCGTAATCGGGAAGCTTGACGCCGGCGTTCTCAGCTGACGCTGCCGTCGCAGCCAGTGCAATCGCCACGCTGGCCATGAATTGCGAGATCTTCATTACTTATCCTTTCTACTCTGGTTGAAGCGAGATGTGGACTTGTGCTGCTGCGCATCCGGGATGTCGGGCTTTCGTCCGCCTATTTTGGCGCGTCCTCTGGAAGCTGAAGAAATTCGAGCGTGACCCCGTCGGGGCCTCTCACGTAGATCAGGCGAAGTCCCCTGCGTTCGCCGGCTTCAACGGTCTGGACCTCGCCCACCGGCCGCCATCCAGAGCTCGCGATGCGTGCAAGCAGTGCATCGATGTTCTCGACATAAAAGGCCAGATGGACGGACCCGACGTCCGACGACCTCGGCCTGTAGGTGGGCCGGTCAGGGGGCGAGGTGTATTCCAGCAACTCGATGCTGTGGCCAGGCCCTTCGACCATCGCGAGCCGCATTGCCGCGCCCGGTACACCGACCAGCTGCTCGATGAACTGTCCGGCTTCGAACGTCCAGGTGTACAGGTGACGGAAGCCCAGAACGTCGACCCAGAATCTCAGCGACTCGTCCAACGACGATACAGTGAATCCCGTATGGTCAATGCTCTTGATCCTGAACGCCTGGCCGCGTGCCAAGAGGTCCGCTGCGGACACATCGATCGTCTTGCTACCGGTCATGGCGATCGACCGTGTTGCGGCCAGAACTCCTTGAGCTGGCCAGCGATGAACTCCGGATTCTCTTCGAACACCCAGTGTCCGCACTGCTCCATAACGCCGCCTGCGGCGGTGTTGGCGATCGCCTTGGCGCAATCGAAGCAATGATCGCCAAACGATCTCCGGCCTCCCCAGGCCAGCATCGGCACGGCCAGCTTGTTGCGGGTCAATTCTTTCGTCTGTTCGGCCATCTGCGGGATGTAGCCGTAGTGATTGAGACTCGCGCGAAGATTGCCCGGCTGCCGCATCTGCATGACGTAGAACTGGACCTCGTCCTCGGACACCGCATTCGGGTTGTAGGCAAAGTCACGGAAAAAATGCCGCAGATACTGCTCTTCGCGCCCTTCGACTAGGAACCTCGTGATATCCATGTTCATGTGCATGCCGAGGTGCCAGTAGGGCACGCGCGGATCTACGTAGCCTGGAAAGTTCAATCCGAAAAACGGGGTTTCTATCGTTGCGAGCGACAAGGCCCGGTCTGAGGCCAGATACGCCAACGCCACCGACGGCGGGCCGCCCAAATCGTGACTGAGAATGTGAAATCGCTTGATGTTCTCCGCATTCAAGAGACCGATCATGTCTTCCGCGATCGTCTTCGGCTCATAACCTTCATTGGGCTTGTCGCTGTCGCCATAGCCGCGAAGGTCCGGCGCGATGAACGAAAATCTATCACCCAGCCGCTCGATGATCGGGAGGAACTCACGGTGGTTCTGCGGCCAGCCGTGCATGCATAAGACGACGGGACCACGACCCGCCGTGACGTAGTGGAGCGTGACACCATTGGTCTTG
This sequence comes from Bradyrhizobium sp. F1.4.3, assembly GCF_040548375.1. Taxonomy (NCBI): domain Bacteria; kingdom Pseudomonadati; phylum Pseudomonadota; class Alphaproteobacteria; order Hyphomicrobiales; family Nitrobacteraceae; genus Bradyrhizobium; species Bradyrhizobium sp. F1.4.3. The sequence goes on along the minus strand of NZ_JBEPRN010000001.1, from coordinate 235,178 downwards.
GCCCGCTTGTGCGTCAACTCGACCGAGTTGCTGCTAGAATCTTGCATGTCGAACCTCCTTGTTGGACTTGCTTCAGGATGGTGGCGACTAGCTGACCTTCGCATTGCCGATGGTCGGTTGCTGATCGAGCACGCACAATGCGATCAGCAAGACGATGGCTGCCATCGCGATGGATGCGTACAGCGTGCCAGCAGGCCGGGATCTCTCAACACGGCGAATTCGGTGGCGGCGATGGCAAAGGTTGCAACGGCGATATCATAAAGAGCAGGAGGCATTTCGCTTGCCCTCATATGAGTGCGCGATGCCGGAGATATCCGACGCCAACATTCAATCACTTTGCATCGCGCTTCGCGATGCAACTGTCGAACCACGTCGTCCTCTGCCAGTGCTGCTTCGAACGGCAGCACCAAGCGAGCCGCGAGCTTTCAATCCAAGGAAAGCGAGCTGATTGTAGTCGCCTTCCTATCCGAAGTCTTTCGATATCGCACTTAATGCGAGACTTGGCTCGGATTGGATGAACCCTACGAATGGCAGCCTCACTTGCCGTTGATGAACGGGACAATGATACTGACAGCCTGTTTGGGTTGCTCCTCCATGATCCAATGCCCGGAACCGGTTATGATAGCACCTTTGACGTTGCTCGCGACATCGGCCAACTCGGTGCTCATCAATGCGCCAAAGGAGTGATCGCCACCGATAGCCAAGACCGGCATCGGCAATTTTCCAGTTCTTGCGAACAGCGCCTTGTTGTCCTCGCCGTCCTTAGTGAAGGCAGCAAACTGTCCGCTAAAGGCATTGTGGATGGCACCCGTACGAGCATAGAGCGCCGCATAGTGATCCCGGGTCTGTTCGTCGATCGCAGCGGGATTGGCTGACAGATCGTTGTAGAAGCGATCGAGCAGGATGCGCTCTCGGCCGGCGACCAAGCGTTCGACGTCGGGGCCCCGGAAATTGAAGTGCCACAACTGGGGACTGGTCAGTTGCGCGTACCAAGTGCCGAGTCCGGGGAGTGGAGCGTCCATGGCAACCCATTTGATGATGCGATCGGGGTATTGAGCCGCCAGCGCATAGCCCACCATGTTGCCGATGTCGTGCGTGACCAGCACGACCTCTTTGATTTTCAACTCGTCGAGAATGGCGGCGAGATCACGCGCCTGGGCGACCTTCTCATATCCACCCTCAGGATGCGACGATAGGCCCATGCCGCGCAGATCGGGAATGATCACCGTGTGATCCTTGACAAGAGGCTCTGCCAGCGGTTGCCACATGTCTCCCGTGTCGCCGAAGCCATGCAGCAACAGCACCGCCGGCCCTTGCCCACCGACGCGGACGTATTGGGTGCCTCCGGTCACCGACATCTGCTGCGCGCGAAAATTCGACGGGAATGGCTTGATCTCGGCCATCGCCGTGTTGCCGGCCAAGAGAGTTAGGATGAGAGTCATGGCGCGAAGAAAACCACTGGATAGTTGACGGAACGAATGCGACACGGGCGGCTCTCCAATCTTGGTGATACACGACACGGCGGCCGGGCCATCTTCAATGTTGATGTTCAGCAAAGAGCTTGTATACTGATCGGTATAGATCGACACAGGAGACCGGCAGATGTCAACTCAAATGTTTGCTGGGTGCTATTTAGGAAAGAAGGACCCGAATGGCGAATGGTCGGCCGCGCGAATTCGACACCGAATTGGCCCTTGATCGCGCAATGGAATTGTTTTGGCGAAAAGGTTACGAGGGGACGTCGCTCTCCGATTTGACTGAAGCGTTAGGCATTACGCGCCCGAGCCTTTACGCCGCCTTCGGCAACAAGGAGGCGCTGTTCCGAAGTGTGCTTGAGCGCTACGAATCGAACATCGTGACGTACAGACTGAAGGCGCTCAACGCTGCCTCAGCGCATGACGTAGCGCGTGAATTGCTGGAAGGCGCCGCGGATCTCTTCGGAGATAAACGGACGCCGGCCGGTTGCCTTGGAGTCCAAAGCGCACTGGCGTGTGGCGAGGAAGCCGAGCCGATTCGCCAGGAGTTGATTGCAAACCGGGTCGCAGGCGAGCGTGCTCTCCGGCAACGCCTCAACCGCGCGAAAGCTGAGGGCGATTTGCCCGTAGAGAGCAATCCGGCCCGTCTTGCTCGCTTCCTGTCGGCGGTCGTTTACGGGATGGCCGTCCTGTCCGCAGGCGGTGCAAACCATAAGGAACTGCTTCAGGTCGCCGAGATGACGCTGCAAAATTGGCCTAGGTGACAGAAGGGAGCTGGGAGCAGAGTTTGCAATCCGCTGTTGGCCCAAATGCGAAGTGCACGATCTTGCAATTTAGTCGCTATCGGGGGAAAAGCAGACGTCGCACACAATCCGCGGGCGGTCTTACTGCGCTAGGAATCTGAATGCGACAACCAGTGCCACCATGCTCGCGAAAATCAGCAGTGCCGGGAGGGATTTTTGGGTCATTGGCCTCGTCGAATGGCGCGCAGGCGATTGACCGGGTTGAGGTCTATGCGGTCTCTGGGACCGCACGACTTTGCCCACTGTCGTTGGCGTCCGAGCCTTTGGTTCCGGAGCTGCGCCTACACCCCCCATCTCGCTGTAATAAGCGCTGTAGACCTCGCGAACGGCTAGGGCCGCGGACTCGGCCTCGCTTATGGTCTCGAGCCGAGTTCGATAGTTAGTCAGAAAGCTTTGGGCGCTGGACGGCAGGTCCTCGAAACCACCGAGCTTGGCCATCATGAGCCAGGTGGCAAAATCCGCCTCAGCCTGCGTGCGCGCTTTCTTGGCGATACTGGCGTTGGAGCTAGAGGACATGGTGGTGTCCGATTGGTTTGAGCTCGGCCGCGCAGACACCATCCGCGCGGTGGGAAAGGCAATTGGCAATCCAGTCACAGTAATGACGGCGCGGGAGAGTTCAACGCGAACCTTACCAACTAGCCGGCTGCTGGCCCAGGTTGAAGCGGACTGTGCAGGCTGGCTAGGGTAGGGCTCATCTCTGCTGATGCTCCAACGGAAGTAGCCAACATTGACTCGTGGTCCAGTTCGACTCCAATTAGCACGCTCCCGGATGCATGCCCTGCGACGCACCATACGAACAGTGAGCGCGGGAACGGCAATGGAGGCCGATCCTTTAACGTCTACGGATATCAGGTCATTTCGGACAACGTGCATCCGACCGCTGTTGGCTACAATGATGAAGCCGGCGTGGTGTTCAATGTGATCAGCGCCATCCTCAATAACATTTTCACGTCGAACGACCATGAGCCGTTGCCGATCGAGCACGACAACGGGACGGTTACGAAGGTCGACCGCCTGTTCCGAGATCGTGAGGCTGCTAACGACAATCGGCCGGCGCTGGCGATGGTTGGCTAGCGCGCTTCCTCCGGAGGTTCCGGCCCAATCTACCGCAACGGGAGGGCGCAACCGCGGGCTGCTAGCCTGGCGGTGGTTTTCCCTGAAACTGGATGTTGCATTTCTTCGCAATCGAGGCCTGCTCGACCGCGACCATCTGCCCCTTCATTTGGGCCAGCTCGGCGGCGGTTTGCTTATCGCCGCCGACGAAGAAGGCTGCCGGCCAGAAGATGACGATCGCTGCCGCGGTCGCGACGCCATCTTTCGTGCGCTGACTGTCCTGAGCTCCCGACAAAGCCGCCGCCCGCGTCGAGATCGACTGAGCCTCGAGCGCCAGCTGCTGGCACGTATAGGTCTGATACTGAACCGGTGAAACGTAGGCCGGCGTGATGTCCGCTGCCGATGAGGCACAGCCTGCCAGCGCAGCGCCGAGCGCCACGATTCCAAAATTGCGCATAATATTCCCCCCAGAAATATGGGGGCATCCAAGCTCAACCGCTGCGCGAGATCAATAGGCCGTTGGCCGAACTGGTAGAAATACGGGGGGTAGGGCGAGCATATTCAGTTGCTAGGTCTCGCTCTCCAGCCATATTCCTGATGCGGAATCGTTGCGGTGATATCGACGTCTCTGCCGGACGACAGGCGCCAAGCTGCCACGCCGAAGCAGACAGTCAGCGTCAGGGCTGTCACCAGTAGCAGCACGGACAAAAACTGGCTCACGTGCACCTCGCAACGGGATCACCGCGCGAGAGCGCGCATAGCCGCACGATTCGGAAAATGCAGACGCGCTGACCTACTGGCCGTTTTCCCCATCCTTACGCGGGGCCGAAAGTGCTCACGAGCCCTATCGCGATGGGGATCAGGGCGGCGCAGACCCACAAAGCGGGCGCGCTGGAGCTTAGGCCGGTAACGAGCACCCAGAGGCCGAAGCCCACGATGAAAGCCGAGATCGCATAGGCGAGTGATTTGTCCATCGGTCGCCCCACAGGCAAAACAGGGTCGACGTCGCAGCTAGGACTCACTAGGGGCCGAAACGTTCCTACGCGCGCCGAGGCGCCCCCGAAAGGCCGCGGGACACCATGATTTGTGGTGCCCGCGGCCTACACTGCTACCGTTCCGCACGATCGGCGCAGTGATCTCGCTACTGGCGGGCCTTCTTGCTGACCTTCGCCAGTTCGGTTGAGCTCCGATCGATGCTGCCGACTGCTTTATCGAGCACGCGCTGGTCCACCTTATGAGCTCTTGGCGATGCAGAGAGACCGATCTCGACTAGCCGGCGGATAGCCTCCGAGCGTGTCGGCTCATCCGCCTGGGCGCTGGCGCGGCGCCAGCAATGGCCAATCGCTGGCGTTCAGCCTTCTCCAAACCGTGCGCTTGTCGCTCCGTGAGATCGCCAAGTACGGGAAGCGGGGGGCACAATGAAGCGCCGGTGCCGAGCCCAAAGGAAGCGCGACCGGCAGCGGTTGCAGACCCACCGCCGACGGCTGAGGCGATGACCATCAAGGCCACCGCTTTAGCCCGGTGGGCCTTTCCTTTTGTTGCGTTGCGGTCGACGAAGCGTCAGGAACAACTGGCAATCGAGGTGAGTTCGTCTCCAGCTCCGGGCAGTGTCTCGGAGCGGACGCGCGTAGAACTTCCGGCCTCAGGGATTCATCCTCCTTCGGGGCCGGTCTTTTGATCGCCGCAGCGGAGTGCCCGCCGGTTCACGCTGGCGGGCTACTTCACTTCACGATCCGATATTTCTTGGCCGCCTTGCGCCTTGGTGGTGTGTCCAGCGTACGCTGTTCTTTCTCAAACAAAGGCAGGAAATAATGTCGGCTACAGAAATCCTAAAGAGCGCATTCACGCTCGCCCTTTATATTACGGCGACAACGACGACGCTCGCAACCGCCCAAGAAGCGACATTTTCAGAAAGCGAGCGACTTGGCCTTGCAGCGTGTTTGTCTAAATGCCCCGATAACGACAAGGCATGCAACAATCGGTGTATCTCGAATTCTCAAACCAAGGGCCGTGTGTGGGGCGACGATGTGCGCGCTTGCATTAGGGGGTGCCGGGTAGGCACCCAAATGAAAGATCAGATATTTGGTTGTATAACGGGCTGCCGCCTTGATCGGATCGTCCGGTAGAAGCGCGGGACAAGCTCATCCGCAGCGGTGGTTGTGCGAGTGGAGCGTCGTACGATCGCCGGTCAGCTTCTCCACATAGTCATCGATCGCGTCGATAAGCTCGTGTGCCGGTTCGCCTGCTTTCTTGCCGAAGATGAGGTAGTGTCGGAGCCGTTCGAGCTCGGCCAGATCCGCCTTGACGGCTCCAGCCCGTGCGGCCTCATTCCGCTTGCGTTGTTGCTCCTGGTGATAGGCTCTCGCGGCTGCCCTGTTCTCTGCCTTGGTCATGCCGCCATCGAAACGCGGCGTGGGCGAGAGTCAAATTATCGATTACTGGTGGCTCAGATCGCGCGTGAGCTACCGCCGGTCGGGGATGTGAATAAGCGGAAGAGCCGATGTCACGTTGGCGGCGGACCCAACCGATCAACCGCCCCAATGCGCGCAACTCATTGGCCTCGGAATTGAGGCAGCGCGGCAATACTGCTCATTTTTGAAGATGGGAAAGACGAGAATGCCGGCGAAGGCAGCCGCCTGCAACCAACCGCCTACGTCCCATTATGCGGCCCCCAACGCCGATAGCCGCAACATTGCTACTGTCACGGTATGTTTCTATTTATTTTCAGTTCGATTAGAAGAACCGAGACATTCCGTCAACGACCGGTTGTAGCCCACCGCGGGTTAAAGAATTCGTATTATACGAAATTTGTGTTGTGCCGTCGGGCAAAACAGTGGTTCATAGGGTGCTCCTGATCGAATGAGGAGCGCGCCCAATGGTGAAAGAATTCCAAGCGTCGTCTGAGATTTCGAAGATCGCCAAGCTCAATGGCGGCTTCCGAAAGAACTACGGACCTCTGCTCGGAGCGTTCCTATACCTGCGCTCGATCAGTGCCGCGCGCGGTCGGTCTTGGCTTTGGTCGGGCTTGGCCTCGCTCGTTGGTTCACTTCTGATCGGATGGATCGCGAAGTATGGTCCTTCTTGGTTTTCAGGCTGGTTAGGATAGGCTGTACGTCACCAACTGTGGGAGAAGTTCCCGAATTGAGAATGCGTGGCCAAGCGAGACCGCGGGAGGTTGCGAATGATCGAGTTGGCTCCTCTTCAGAACGAGAGCGACTATCAACGCGCCCTAAATGAGGTGGAACTCCATTTTGAGTCCGAGCCCGTGCCTGGCTCAGAAGACAGCGGTCGTTTCGTAGCGTTATGTGCGGCGATAAAAGAATACGAGGATAGACACTTTTCAATGACGCCTGAAGCGTCTCGACGCCAATCCCAGCCCTAGGCAGTCAGGAAGGCGACGTGACACGCCAGACGGAGTGGAGTTGCCTGTGGGAACTGCGCTCACTGTTCAGAATGCCAAGTTGCCGCGACGTCGGGACGAAAATCTCTGTGCGGCTCAATACGTTCGCATGTCGACGGACCACCAGCGGTACTCCATCGAGAATCAAGCGGCTGTCATTGCCGCCTACGCGCAAGCACGTGGGCTAGAGATCGTTCGAACTTATCGGGACGAAGGTGAGAGCGGTCTCGGGATAAAAAACAGACCTGGTCTGACCGGGTTGATCGCCGACGTTCGCCAAGGCCGGGCCAATTTCGATCACATCCTCATTTACGACGTCAGCCGCTGGGGACGTTTTCAAGACATTGATGAAAGTGCTCATTACGAATTTGTCTGTAGGGAAGCAGGCATGACGGTTTGCTATTGCGCAGAGCAATTCGAGAACGACGGCAGTGTGATCTCAGGCATCGTAAAGAATATCAAGCGGGTGATGGCAGCCGAATACAGTCGGGAATTGGGGGTCAAGGTGCACGCCGGCGCGTGCCACTTGTCGAGGCTCGGCTTTCGACAAGGCGGCCACCCTTGCTTCGGACTTCGCAGAGAACTGATCGATGAAAGGGGACGATCCCGAGGGATAATGGAGAACGGACAATGGAAGTCACTTCAAACCGATCGCGTTGTCCTACGCCCAGGACCGAAGCATGAAACTGAGACAGTCAGGTCTGTATTTGACCGTTTTGTAAACGGTCATCTTACTGAGACGAAGATTGCAAGGGAACTCAACCTTGCAGGTGTTCTCAACAAGGGGCGGCCATGGACCTTCTGCAAAATCCATTACCTACTGCAAAACGACAACTACATCGGCACCAATCGTTACAACCGCCACAGTTGCAGGCTGCGAACAGCTCAAAAAGAAAATCCTCCGTCGGATTGGATAATAAAGGAGGACGCTTTCGGGCCAGTCGTGGATAAGGCAATTTTCGCGAAGGCGCAGCAGATGCTCGAAGACCGACGACACTGCTGGGGAGTGTCAGACGAGGAAATGCTGAAGCGACTGCGGGTCTTGCTTCACCGGCGAGGGAGGCTGAGTAGGGACGTCATCAACGAGACAGAGGGTATTCCGGGCTCAACCGCATACCTGACGCGCTTTGGCAGCCTAAGAAACGCCTATCGGCTGATCGGCTACACTCCAAAGCGAAAGTACGAGCACATCGAGTCGGCTATTGTTCGCCGCGATATGATCAAGGCTCTAGTCTTGAAGGTGGCAGAAGCGCTTGCAAAGTCCGGCGATGATGTCAGGGTCGATCAATTTCATCAGATCCTCAGAGTTCACGCGATCGCAATATCTTTCCGTGTGGCACGCAGTCGGTATACTCGCGGGGCAACACATCCCAGCTGGGTGATTATCCGAGGTCGGCAGCTTCCACCTGGCCTTGTTGTCGTGATCAGATTGAGCGCGGGCAATCGAGAGGTCAAAGACTATCTCGTGATGCCTGCCTCCGCGTTAGTCGGGAGAGACCTGAGGTTTAGCGAGAGAAGCCGGGAGCGCTTCGGCCTGCGGCAATATGGGACGGTTGTCGGACTGAGCGAAGCGATCAAACGACGCTTGCACAATCTCACCTATCTGATGCGGTGCGCGCGACATGCTCTTGACGAGAAGTCGACTTCCTAAGGCCGGAACGCGCGCGCAGCTACTGCGCGTCGTGGGTGATCCTGTCAGTCTGAGGCCGCATCGTCCGATCGGGGAGGCAAATTGGGCTCGCACCCTTCCGTTTTTTTCGCGTCGGATGCAAGATCGTCGATCAGCTTCAGGTGGGCCATTAGCCTCTCAGCATCTGCTTTCGGATCGATGCCTTTCAAGCCATTTTTTGGCTTTTTCCTGTCACCCATAGTGATGGCGCCCCACGTGCTCGGGCAGCACGTAACAAGCATTTTCACGTTCAAACAAGCGAAAATGCGCCAAACTGCCGCATGCAAAGTGAGGTCAATCGCAATTGTTCTCCTTTCGGGCTGTACATTTCTCAATGTTGATGATTGTGTCTGTCTGGTAGTGCAACCAGAGACACCGGGATCAACCCGCCTATGAGTTTGATACAGAAGTTGCGGCGCAGGCTGTTCCGGCCTCGCGAGGTAATCGAAGGCTACCAAAGCGAGGAGTTAGTAGAGACCATCTATCGTAAAACCGTTGCTTTTCGGCCGGAGGGCGATTGGCCGCTCGTCGCGAATTTGACGGCAGTGCTCGATTTTGGGGGTGGGGCAGGCATCCACTACAAGCTCGCGCGGCAGAAGTCGTCTGGCATTCGTTGGGCCGTTGTAGAGACGCCAGCGATGGTTCATCGGGCCAGTGAATTAGCGACAGACCAATTAATGTTCTTCGACGACATCGAAAAGGCTGCGGACTGGCTTGGGAGCATCGACCTGATGCATTCGAATGGCGCGATCCAGTACGTCGATGATCCGATTGGCACTGTGAAAGCTTTGTGTGCCGTTGGGCCAGCTAAGATGGTTTGGTGTCGCGTGCCGATTAGCGAGGGATCAGCCAGAGAGGAGATCCAAACCTCGTTTCTCAGCAACAACGGTCCGGGGCAGTTGGCATCGGGAAGTGACAAACTGGTAAGGTACGTTCGTCATTGGATCCCGGAGAAGTCGTTTGTCTCGGCCCATGAAGGGTATCGCTTGACCGAGCACGGCCCGGATCCCCGGGAGCATGGTAGTCAGCAGTTCAGTTTTACCCGACACTGAGATTGGGCCACGTCCCGAGCGAAGCGTCGGTGGGCTTGACGATGCCGCCGGCGCCAGAGTCTGCTCCGCCGCATGGGGCTATCAGCACGACCTCGACGAGCTCGCGGGCATGGAACGCATCTGGCTGGGCGGGTAGCGCAGGTGATATCATTTCGATAATCCCCAATTATCGAAAGTCAGAGGATATCCACTCCTCCATACCAGAAGCGACAAGATCCCGTAGGGGCGTCATTTTTTTGACGTGGCGATGAAAGACGGGGCAAGGACCTACGGTGATAAGCTACGATATGCTGAGCTGGGCCAGTAGCGGCCGCGCGCCGCTACCTGTTGGGGGTGATTATGCCTTGTTCTTTGATTTGGAGTTGAGGAGCGGCAAAGCCGGCAGATCGATCGGCTCGTCTGGCGATCGATCAAGCTGGTCCGCCTTCCTTCCGCTGACTAGGACACCAATAGAGCCAGCGCCCACCAGCAGGGCCCCTGCAATCATCAGCCAGTGCGGTAGTTCCAACGATGCCATTTGTGAGTACGCGGCTCGAGCAAAAATCAAAACGCGCCCGCATCAAACTGGTCGGCTGTGCCCAGTTTCTGGGATGGATGCAGGTTGAGCGAGGTTATCGACAGTCGACCTTTCCTCGCTGAGGCGCTGCTCCAAAAATCGACGTTCAAGGTCTGAGAGATTGGTTTTGAGCAGTTGTCGATATCGGCTGATGTTGCTGTCATGGGCGCGCAGACGGGCGACTTCCTCGTCGGTCATGGTGCCTCCGCATGGACAAAAGAAATCTATAGAAAACGGAAAAGGTAATAATGATAGCATTCAATGCGTCTTATGAGGGCAAGCTTCGTGCCTAGCCGTTTGATTGTCAATAAGGCCGCCGGTTCACGCTGGCCCCCGGGCCTATTGCATCAGCCCGGCGGGCTTTTCTTTTGGCTTTTGCGAGCGCCTGGGGCCTGCTTTCAGGCCGCTGTTCTTGTGCTCTGGTTGGTTGCTTCGGGCAGAGAAACCTCGCGGACCACCGCTGTTCGAACCTTCGTTGGACGTCCAGAGGGACGGCGGACATCGGAAAACCTCCTCGCCCTCCGGGGTTCGTGACCTTAACGCGGAGGGTGCTCCAAAGGTCCTTAGCCGTGCGCCGGCGCCCACTGCAACCGGAAACGTCTGGCGGTTGGCATGCTGGAAGGATGAAGCCGGGCCCCGCCGGTTCACTCTGGCGGGCCTTGTTTCGCTACGCCTCAAGGCACGGGATGGCGAAATTTTCGCAGATCGAGGCAAAGCTTTTTTTCGCTTCAGCATCCTCGAAACAAAAGCGCGTCCCCTTGTCAGCTTGCTCGATCCACCAGTCGATCTTGCTTCTCCGAGCTATATGGGACGCCTCAGCACGTAGCAGATCCAGTTGTCTGCCGTAGGCCCGTACAATCAAACAATTGGTTTTGACCATGGAAACACCTCAGAGGAAAATCTTGTGTCGTCCCTGACTTGGCTCCCGTCTACAAGCGACGGTAGGGAGAGACGGCCCCGGCTTCAGGGGGGCCTTGGGGGTAGGCCGGGACCGCTCCGCCAGCTCGGCGGCGAGCCAGCCAGATACAAAGCCGCCCCTGGGCTCCCGGTTCCTCGCTCCTGCGACTGTCGGCGATGGCCTGTTCCGACCTCTAGCGTTTTGGAAAAACGTCTTAATTCACTAACAGAACAATTCCGGGTCGGCTTCGTTCTGGCCGTATGAAGCGGTACTATTTTGACATACGAGAGGGTGACGAGATCATTCCCGATGAGGAGGGTCTGGAACTCTCCACCATAGAAAAGGTGCAAGAAGAGGCCGCTCGCTCGCTGGCGGATATGGCTCGGGATGCCGTCCGAAAGCGGGGGGATGGAGTGCCCCATGAGATGGCCATAGAGGTCCGTGACGACAGCGGCCCGGTGCTGCAAGTCAAGTTCACATTCGAGATCGATAGGCGGAGGCATTGAGCCACCTCAGCCACTCCGGCGCGCTGGGGCTCCTCCTTTTTTGGCAGAGCGCGATGTATTCGCTGGCGTCCAACAGCGTCACCAGCTTGGCCGTCGACCTCAATCGGATCCACGAAACCCCCAGCCTCGTTGCGTCATGCCCTGTTTCTCTCCCGGCCACCATGAAAAAGGGCCGCAGCACCTTTCGACCCTGCGGCCTCGCCGGTAGTGGCCTGACTTCTTATGTTCACTTCGGAACCGACTGACGCCCTTCGGTATATTAGGAATCGGAAATTCGAACCCCACGGTTAGGACCCGAGGTAGCGTCGTGCAGCATCGTCGTCGAGTCAAACAAACCTTGTCTCTTGAAGAGCGCCTTGCCCAAGAAGCCCAACGATTAAGAGAGCAAGCCAAAAGGCTGCCTCCCGGCTCCGAGCGCGAAATCCTCCTTCGCAAAGCCCGTCAGGCCGAGACGGGCTCTCACTTGAGCGAATGGTTGAGATCGCCCGGGCTACAGCGACCGGAATAGCCGCCCGTAAATTTCCCAACCCGATGGACAAGAGGGTAAGCGCTCAGCCGGCGGCCCTTGTCGGTTCACGCTGGCGGGCCCCCGGTGCTATAGGTGAGCTGCGATCGCAAGCCCGATCGCATTCGATGCTCAACTGCCCGTTGGCTCGCAAAGCTGACGGGCTTTCTTTTGGCCCCCTGGAAATCGCGAGCGGCCCGCCACGAGAGGGTGGCCTAGTTTGAATTTGGGATTTGCCTGATTTGCGGAACATTTCGCAGCGCGAAACGAATTGGATGGGCTTCAGAACGCAACAAGCGCCTAGTTCACGCATCACCGCGCTGCCTTTTGGCTCTAAGCTTCCATCGCAGCTCGCCACTCTGGCGCATCGTGCTCCTTCTTCGGCAGCGCAGCGATGTACTCGCCAGCATCGCGCAGCGTCACCAGCTTTGTGCCGGCCACCTCAATCGGACCTTCGAACGGCCGCCCCGAGCCCGCGTTCATCAGGTGCGCTTCACACTGTCCGCGATTGCGCGTTCAACTTCTGAGGCGAGAACCGCCAAGTGATCGGCCAGCCTTCGTGAAAAGCTCTCGTTTCTTCGGGTCAGTCGCCAAGTCGCGGATGAGGGCGCACTCGGCCGCATCCGAGCGGAGCTTTTCCAACTGAGCCTGCATGTCTTTCATTGCGGCTACTCGCCGAATTTTCCTAGGCTCACGACGCCTGACCTTCCCCAAAGTCCAAGCACCCTCAAAAAGCCTCCCATGGCCGGGCCGTCTTCGCCTCGGCTATCGATATCCCATGCCACCGATAGGTCCTTTGGCGTTCCAGTTGAAGTCCGGACGGATATCCGCGCCGCGCCTGCCGCAGGCCGAGCAGACGAACCTAGGCTCAATATCCGACAGCCGTAGCTCATCAGTCCAGCAGTCGGCACTGAGGGCAACGGAGTGGCTGCACCGATAGTCGGCGCAGTAGATCAGTACGCCGCGCACGCCGGCGCCGCGCATGTCGCCGAAGGTAAACCGACCTCGCTACGCTCACTCTCGTCCAAACGTTGATGAGCGGACAGGTCACCTGAAGCCAACGTCATACCTACAGCAAGTGAAGCGGCCCGCGCCGCACGCCAGATCATAACGCGCCACGATGTGGGGAGCGCAGCCGTCTCAGGCTTGTGGCGTTTGCGCCATAATATCGCGATTTTTGCAATCAGATTTTGGTTTCGGGGCTCCATCACACACGGAGTACCTGATGAGTTTGCTTGAACTTGACGAAACCGAACGCCTCGCGACGCCGATCGCAACCGAGACGTTGAACGATCTTTGCGAATGGTGGTGCGGCAGCCACGAACCGCAAATGTCACCTCCGCCTTGGCTGGGACATGCATCGGCAGTGGCCAAACGAGCACGGCTTCGCGCTTTGGCGCGAGCCCGCCTTGCTCGCTCAGAACCTGCTCGGTCCGAGTGATCCGCGCCAGGCCGTGACGCCCGTGCAGTTCGAGGCTTACTTGGTCGAGCAATGGGAGGAGTCGTTCGCGCGCGAAAAACACTGGACTGATCAACTGGTCATCGATGTCGCTCGCGAGCGAGAGAGAGCGCGGTTACGAGCCGTGTGGCGACGCTTGGGAGCAAACCGCGGCGACGCTGAACGATCTCGCTGCGAAGGTGGGGGGCGAAACGTGCGGTGGTGAAGGCCGAGGAGGATGCCCGGGCTGAGAGATATCGCAAGCGTTTGGACCGGTATTTTGAATTGGACGACGCTGCACTCTGGCATCCGCGGGGCCCTACACCTGGGGCTGAACAAGCAGTCGAAGTAGATCTGCAAAGGCAGCGCAACTGATCCGCGTCGGTTTTCGAAGGAAAGGCTTGGGGGAGGGGCAACGCCACATTCGCGGGCGGAAAACTACGGTCGGGACCGCGCGAAAATATCCGTTGTAAGGACCGTAGTTATTGCTCCTAAGCGCACGGAAAAGTGGGTGAAATCAACGAGGTTGACAGGACACCCCTTCCGCCAATCTATACGACCGGGGTATTTCAGTCGGGCTTTCCCGGGCAGGTGATCGGTGAATCAGACGTTCAATCCGGCCGGGCTCGACAAGCTGAAGCTCCGCATTCAGGCGTTGCGCGCCAAAACCATCGCCAATGGCTGCACCGAGGACGAGGCGCTGTCTGCCGCCGCCAAGGTTGCCGAACTGCTGGATCGCCACGATTTATCGCTCTCCGACGTCGAGCTGCGCGCGTCGCCGTGCGAACGGAAGGTCTACGAGACCCATCGCAAGAAGCGAATTCCCCTGGACGACTGCATCGGCGCGATCGCTCATTTCTGCGATTGTCGGGTCTGGCGCGAGAAGAACGCGGCCGGCGAGAGCAGCTATGTGTTCTTCGGTCTCGGCGCGGATGTCGAGGTCGCGCATTATCTGGCCGAATTGATCGACGGCGCCGTGCGCGCTGAACTTGGCCGCTTCAAGACCTCGATCGACTACGCCCGGTTCCGGCACCAGGAGCGCCATCTGGCCAATGCCTCCTTCGCGCTCGGGATGGTGGCGTCAGTCGCGGACAGGCTGGTGGCGATCAAGGCCAGTCGCGATCAGGTCAACGCAAGCACCGGCCGCGGGCTGGTCGTCCTCAAAACCTCGGTGGTCGATGCAGAATTCGACAAGCTCGACCTCAAGCTCCGGACCCAGCGCAGCGGCGGCCGGATGGTGTCGATGACGGCCTATGAAGCCGGTGGCGCTGCCGGAGCGTCGCTGGCTATCAATCCCGGCCTTGGCGGGTCGCAGTCAGGGACCACTCGCAAAGAAAGCTGAACGCGTAGGGGAGGGGCGCGGCTTCAGCCGGGGCTAAGAGCATGGCGATATCATGCCGGTTAATCAGCTGCCTTCTGTCGTCGATGCTGCCCGTGCTAATAAAGTGCAGCGCCGCCGTAATTACGACCTCATTATCGAGATCGAGCCGGGTGAAGCACAAATCTGATCGATCTGATCGAGATGCTGTTTGATGAGTGGTACGTCGAGCGCGACAAACGGGCGAAGCGGCTGGCCGAGATCACGGCGCTCAGTCTGGCCAAGGCGGAGGCTCTAAAGCTCGCGAAGAACAAGAAAGCTGACTCTTAACCGGCTGTCGTGGAAACGGGAGTGAAAAACCCATGAGGTACAATCCGGATCCCGAGCGCGGTGAATTAGACCAATGGCTGGCGGTCGTTCGCGACCGCTTAAAGGCCTACGTTGCCTGGCAGATCAAGGAAAAATGCCCGGCGCCTGATGAGGTCGAGATCGACGTAGAATTCCTGCGCAATGGCGAATTCGGTGCCTTCGCTGACATCCAAGGCGGGACAGACATTATAGAAGTAAACCTTGGCACGATCTTCATCCTGAGAGATCATTTCGATGGCTTGATGTCGGACCCTCGAACGTTTCCCACAATTGTGGGCAGGGAAGCCGAGTCGTATCGAGGAGAATACCCCCTAAACGCCACTGCGATTGACGTTGAGGCGGCTCTAGGCGGCAGTGCCAGACCATCCCGACCACGCCACGAAAATCGTGAGATGGTTGCCGATATGCTGTTTTGGGCGGCCCTTTATGTTCTTGTAGCCCACGAGCTTGTTCATTGTCTCTTCGGTCACACACGTTGGCTTCGCGCAACTCACAATATCAGTCGTATTCAGGATAGCCTGGACAAGCCGGCAGCGGACTGCGCAATCTCTTCATTGGACCGACAAACGCTCGAAATGGATGCCGACGCGGTCAGCGCGCACTGGATAATGCTGAACTGGGTCGCTACGGCCGAATATCCCGGTCCAAAGCCGGACTTTTCCGATGAGCCGAAGCGGCGTCTGTACGTCGCAATTCACTTGATGGGGATCGTCGGCCTATTCTTTCTCTTCAAATCCGAGATGAAGGAACTGAGCGACGACGATGTCTTAGCACTTCCGCATCCGCCATTTCTCCATCGGTTCACCACCGTGCTCGCGGTTTTGCAAGAGCAACTTGTGCTGAATTTTGTGCTCGATGAGGGTCGGGCACAGAGCGCCTTTAAGTTCGCTCTCGAAAGCTGGGGACTTACAATTAGGTTCATATCGACAGGAACGATTGAGGCAGAACCGCAAAGCGAAGAAGGATTAAAACGTGCGACGGAGCAGACAATTCGGTTGCAAGAGTTGTTGCTTGAACGATGGAAGACGTTCAGGACCGAACTTGATCCTTTCAAGCTGTCACGGGAGCTGCCGGAGTGATCGCAGCTGCTACCGATCTAGCTTAATTCCGGAGTTTGGTTGCGCCTCTCGTTTGCCCGATTACGGTAACTCAACCGGACAATTGCCCCCATCCGTCCGGGTCCAGCGTGGCGAAGTCGGCGCGCCATCATACTCGGCGCGTCGGCTTTGTTTATCGGCAAACGAATTCCTCATCTTTTGTATCTGATCCAAGCGTCGTCGTCACTGATCCAAGTATGCTCCCCCGTCTTCAACTCCAAGAGCACATGTCGTCCGCACTGCGGGCAATAATTCGGAAGACGCGGGCTCACCCAACATAGGCGATGCCCGCAGCACGGCATGTGCAACAGCCGGAACGGAATGCGCTCATTCACACCAACGCTTACGACGCTCACCATTCACATTTCTCCATGAAGCGCGTAGCGGACGTATTTTTTCTAGGCGCGCGCCGCTTCGGCATGGAATTCCGACTATGGCATCTACATTTTTAGGCTGAAGTTTGACGACGGTGGAGCAACGCTGTGAGCTACGGCTCAAAAAACGTGTTCCAACGCTGGAACACCCGGCGCTCTCCGTCTTGCTTCTGATCGGGGCGCCCATCGTAGTGGCACTTAGGCTTCCCGACGACGACGCTTCGAATTAGGGGCCCCAAGTCGCGATGGCTGTAGCGCCGGAGGTTCCGGCAAAACCAAAGGTGCCATTGGCGGTGCCAACTGTCGGGGTCACGCTTCCTGTGGTGCTGGTATGGGCGCCACCACCGCACGAATTATTTCCCCCGGTGCTGAACGCTTCCGTCACTGCATCCCGCGTTGCGCTGGTCCAAGTCAAAGGAAAGCACGCGGCCGCTTCGTGCTCAATGTTCTTCTGACAAATCCGCAGTATCTCGATCCTGCGAAGATCGATGAGGGATTGTTGCTGAGAGAGGACGATAGCGCTCAGATCTCGACTGCGACCCAGAATTGCATTGAGGGGCAATAAATCCATCGCACTGAACCGGTTGGCCTCCTCAAGACAGCCGCAGCCACGTGCGGTGACTAGCATCAGCCTGCGTCCGAAGTTGCTCTTGTCGCCCTAGCACGTTCATGTGCGGCGGTGGTCCGGCAAAGAATGTCATCGCGACGGCGGAGAGGAGCGGGGCGCTGCGTGGTCTCGCCGGGGGACGTCCCTTCCGCCAAAGAGCGGGCTGAGTTAGCGCGGGTATATAGCTCTGCCGTTGCTTCCGCGGATTACCGAGGGCTCGTCAGCAAAACACCTGCGACACTCTTGACGGATTTTCCGAAGTTGACAGGATGCCACTGTTTTGCCCGACGCGTCAAACAGCTCTGTGGGAAGCGCAGAGTGAAACGCGTAAGGTCTTGATCCGACACGCATGGTCTACTTTGCATGGGGTTGTTTTCGACATTTTAGCGGAGCGGCAGGCTCCGGATCTTGAAAACCGGCGGTGCAGTGCTGCTAAGAGTCTGAATAGCCGTACATTTCGGTTTGACCCCGATGCGTCCGTTCGAGGCGCACGCGGAACTTTTTCCTTACCTCCGCGTTAGCTTGCCATGACTGAAGATCTTTCCTTCCGACGCAAACCCCTGACACCTGAACAGCGCCAGGCGCGGGATGCCACACGCCGGATCGAGGCGGAAAAGGCCATGCGCGACCATGAGGCTGCGCAGAAGGCATTTTATGCCAACCGCGAGCGGCTGAGGGCCGAGCGGCTCGCGCGCGAGCAAGCTGAGGGCAAAGAGGCGGCCTTGGGCAAAGGCTGACCGGTCAAGCCACGCGCTTGTAGTCTCCAACGTACGGACGGCTTAGCTTAGTGCCGGCTGGATGGGCGCGTCGCGGTCAGGGCGATCTTCAGTGCCTGAACGGCGCCGGCGAATGCACCGTGGGGCGGCGACTGCGCTTCGATGGCTTCGGCCGCCAGGCGGCAGTCTTCGGCCACCTTGAGCAGTGCGGTTCGCGCGAGGTCCATGGTGGAGAGTGCGGCCTGCTCCAGGCACACACGCTCAAGCCGTCGAAATTCCCGCAGCTCTCTGTTCATGCGTCGGCTCTCGATATCCCCAGGCGCCATGCGGCCGTGAGTCCGCTTAACAAACAGTAAACATGGCTGCTTAGCCGATCAGGCTGGTGCGGACCTGACGCTGGCTCCGCACCGGCGCACCCGGCGGCTTGACGGCGTGGGCCTTCCGCCGGAAGATTCAAATGATCCTCAACTGACGAGAACCATGGAGACATACGCTCCCGGTCCAGACCCATCAGCGAAAACGCAAACGGAGCTGACCATGACCACGTTCGACAAGCGCGAGCAGGGCTTTGAGGCCAAATTCGCCCACGACGAGGAGCTCATGTTCAAGGCCACGGCCCGGTCGAACAAGCTGCTTGGCCTGTGGGCCGCAAGCCAGCTCGGGCTCAGCGGTGATGCCGCAGCAAGCTATGCGACCACGCTGGTGACGGACAATCTCGAAAGCCAGACCATCGACGATATCCTGCGCAAGGTGTCAGTCGATCTCGCCGACAAGGGCGTGTCGCGCGAGCAGGTCGCCGCGAAGCTCCAGGAGTGCCTGCATCAGGCCGTGCAGCAGCTCGAGGCGAAAGGGTGAGGCGACTGCCTCAGTCGGCGTGTCTGCGCATACCGCTGTCGCTGAGCTTGTCGACGAAGGCAATGCCGATCGCCGAAACCACGAAGGTGATGTGGATCAGCACCTGCCACATCACGCCTGTCTCGGTAAATCCGGCGCGGTCCGAGCCGAGATTGCCGGCCTCGATGAAGGTGCGCAAAAGCGCGATCGAAGAAATGCCGATGATGGCCATGGCGAGCTTGATCTTGAGCACGCTGGCATTGACGTGGCCGAGCCATTCCGGCTCGTCCGGATGACCCTGAAGGTCGAGCCGTGAGACGAAGGTCTCGTAGCCGCCGACGATGACCATGACGAGCAGGTTGGAGATCATCACGACGTCGATGAGTGCAAGCACGCTCATCATGATCTGCTGTTCTGTGAGATCGATCGCGTGCCAGGAGAGGTGCCAGAGCTCCTTGAGGAACAGCACGATGTAGACGCACTGCGCCACGATCAGCCCGAGATAGAGCGGCAATTGCAGCCAGCGCGAGCCGAAGATGATCATCGGCAACAGGCCCAGGCGCGGCAAGGGCGGGCGCGGGACGGTTGTGGCTTCAGGCTCAACTGACATTCAGTGTCCAATTATCGAGGTGACGCTGGTCCCATGTAGCCCGGCAAGATGGCCGGCGGAAGACGCGATCCTGCTCGCCGCGGCCTGGGGATCGCGCCGTCCCATGCTATCGTCCAGCTGGTCGTCCCGGATCGGAGGCGGACAGGTGTCCTGCAATATCCCCAGCAAAGCTTTCGGCGCGATCGCGATCCTTATCGCGATCCTCGGCACCGGTATCGCAGACGTGTCGGCGCTGCCGCTGACGCCGTTTCGCGACCAGGCGCAGGCGCAGCGCCATTGCCCGGGCGACAAGGTGGTGTGGCTGGATTTCAGGAAGGGCGTTTACTACAGCAAGGGACAGAAGCGCTACGGCCAGGGTTTTGATGGCAGCTTCGTCTGCTTGAATGAAGCCCGAGACAGTCTCTATCGCCGCTCGCTGTTGGGTTTGCGCTGAACGGCACGTGGCCTCGGCCCGGAGAAGGTCCGGCTATTTCTGGCTTGGCAGCTTCACCGGCACGTGCGGGGAGGAGCTGATGACCCGGGGACTTCCGTCCGGATCGGTGCGGTCGCCGCGGATCAGCGATTCCAGAACCAGGAAAAATTTCTCGGCTAGCATGTGCGTCACCCTCGTTGGTGATGGCCTCTTGAAATGAGTCGAGGCGCCGAACGCGAAATTCAATCAACTAAACGGGATCACGACAATTCCGTACAAACACGCATGCTGCGTCGCGAAATGGCCGTCGTTGGAAAGTGAGGAAGTGAGGAAGTGTTGTTGGTGCTCGGTGCTCAGCCGAAGGCCAGCGCCACAAGGCTCGAGCAGAGCAGGACCAGACCGCCAGCGGTCAATGCCAGGAAGCCATCGGATACGAGGTCATGGTTGCGCATGGGACACCTGCCGCTCTCGTCTACGATGCTCGATCGGATCGATTAAAATTGTCCGAACGTGCCGTCTTGAAGAGGTGATGCAATGCCGCCCGCGCGAGTGCCTTCAGGCCCTCGAGCGGTAACCTTCAAACGCATGGGCCAGGAAGATCCCCGCGCTTACCAGACCCATCAGTGCCGAAACCGTCTCGATCATCGTTAAATTCCAAATCCGCCCTTGCACCCGAGAAAACGCGGGCGGCCTTGCACAGTCAAAAGAATTCCAGTGAGAACCAAGACAATGGGGGTGGAGTGAGGATTTGGCGCAACAGCTTGTGCAGGAGTGGTACAGACCAGGCCGCTGCGAGGCGCCGACGATCCGTAGATCAACCGGGGAATACGAACCTCCCGTTTACCATCTCGGTGCGAACGCCGCGCGCTCCCCATTTCCGCCGTGTTCGGGTTGCGATATCGTCACCACTTCTGACGCGGTGGTGGGCCGTTTCGGAGCTTAAGGACCGGAAGGCGCTCCCCCGTAGGCAAAGCGGGATGGGTCCGTCTCCGGCGAAATGGTATTTGGGGCGAATGGGGATCCGACGGTCAGATTCGGTGGTGCGGGTCGCGCGTAGCGTTGCGGCGGTCGCCACCTGCCTAGCGCTCGCCAATTGCGCCTCGTCGGGCAAATTTGCCGGCCGCGTCGACCCGAAATACGGCGTGTCCTCAAGCCCCCGGGTCGTGGCCTGGGGTGACCCGGTCCCCAAGGGCGGCGGCACCTACCGCGTCGGCAAGCCTTATGTGGTGGCGGGCCGGACCTACGTGCCGGAGGAAGACGTCAACTACCGCGCCGAGGGCATGGCGTCCTGGTACGGCGACGATTTCCACGGCCGCCAGACCGCGAACGGCGAAGTGTTCGACATGGGTTCGCTCACGGCGGCGCATCCGACCCTGCCGATGCCATGCTATGCGCGGGTGACCAATCTCTTGAACGGCAAGTCGCTGATCGTCCGCGTCAATGACCGCGGGCCCTATCATGGCGACCGGCTCATCGATGTTTCGAACAAAGCTGCTGAACTGCTTGAATTCAAAGGCAATGGCGTCGCCAGGGTCCGCGTCGAATATGTCGGCCGGGCGCCGTTGGAAGGCTCCGACGACCGCCAGCTGATGGCCACCTTGCGCACGGGGGTTCCTGCCCCGTCGCCCTCGATGGTCCGGGTTGCGTCGGCCCGGCCATTCGTGCCAGAGCTACCGTCATCGACCCGCGGCGCCATCCGTGGCGACGTTCCGACGCCGGAGGGGCGGCCCTACAATCTCGGCAATACCTCGGCCGATGTCGCCTCGATCAACGCGACCTCGGAGATGTCCGCCTCGAGCCGCAGCCGTGGCCGGGCGCTCCAGAACGCGCGCGGCGTGTCCTATGACGAGGATGGTCGCTACACCACGGACAACGGCCCGTCCGCGGCCTACGTCTCCGACAGCGGCGCGGCCGAGGCTCGCGGCATCCTGAGCGGGCGCGGCCTGTACTAAGCGCTCTCGTTCAGGAACCGCACCAGTGCGGCGTTGACCTCGTCGGGACGCTCCTGCTGCACCCAA
The DNA here is from genome assembly GCF_040548375.1 of Bradyrhizobium sp. F1.4.3. Classification (NCBI taxonomy): domain Bacteria; kingdom Pseudomonadati; phylum Pseudomonadota; class Alphaproteobacteria; order Hyphomicrobiales; family Nitrobacteraceae; genus Bradyrhizobium; species Bradyrhizobium sp. F1.4.3. The sequence goes on along the minus strand of NZ_JBEPRN010000001.1, from coordinate 213,468 downwards.
TGGCCTGCGCCCTCGATGATCAGCTTTCGCGTGAGATTGGGCAGCACGCGCTCCAGCTCGTTGACGCGCTTGGCGCCGATCAGCCCGGTGATGACGGCGTCCTTCGAGCCAGCGATGAAGAGGGAGGGTTGGTGGATCTGCGCATCCTGCCAGGGCGCGGTCAGCTCCCAATTGCGGTCGATGTTGCGATACCAGTTCAGCCCGCCGCGGAAGCCCGACTTGCGGAAGGCGTCGGTGAAACAGGCGAGATCGGCCTCGCTGAGCCACGCCGGCAGCGGCTCGTCTGTCGTCGCGTGGCCGAGAAATCCTTTGTCCTCCTGCACGAACATTGCGGCGGTTGGATCGGCAAGTCCGCGCCCGCCGAGCACGACGCGCATGGTGCGGGCGACGTCATGCTCCAGCTCGGTCTCGGCGACACCGGGCGCCTGGAAATACTGCCAGTAGAAGTTGGTGACGCCGCCCTGGCGCAGCAGCTCGAGCGGCTTGCCGCGGCCGCGGAACGGCGGTGGCACGCTGAGACCCGCGACCGCCGTGAAGATGTCGGGACGGAACAGCGCCGCATGCCAGGCGACAGGCGCGCCCCAGTCGTGGCCGACCACCATCGCGCTGGTCTCGCCGAGCGCCTGGACGAGGCCGACCACGTCGCCGACCATGTCGAAGATCGAATAGGCGGCCACGTCAGGCGGTGCCGCACTCTGGCCGTAGCCGCGCATGTCGGGGGCGACGACGTGAAATCCGGCGGCCGCGAGCGCCGGGATCTGGTGTCGCCAGGAATACGAAAGTTCCGGCCAGCCATGGCACAGCACCACCAGCGGTCCCTGACCCGCCTCGCGGATGAAGAGGTCGATCCCATTGGCCTTGATCACGCGGGTGGAGGACATCGCTTTTCCGCCTTGTTTCAGGGGTTTGGTCGCGAAACATGAGGTGCCACGATAGGGATGCGACGAGAATCGTGCAATCTCGGGGCAAGCGCCCATCCTCGTGTTGTTCGCACCAGTTCCAACTGTTAGAACGCCGCTCTCAGGGCTTCGCCATGGCATTTCGTCTCATTTCGCTCCGTCGCCCCCGGTTCACGGCCGGAGCACTGGCGCGCGGGCTGATCGCGACGGTTCTGGCGGCGAGCGTCGGCTGGGGCGGGGTGCTCTACGCCGCCAACCAGAGCGTCCAGGGCGCCAAGAAAACCGAAGACGCCGGCTTCGACGGCGATGCCCCCACGGCGATCCTGATCGAGGCCTCCAGCGGCAGCGTGCTGTTCGAGAAGAACGCTGACGAATTGCGTGCGCCCTCCAGCATGATGAAGCTCGTGACCGCGGAAGTCGTGTTCAACGCGATCAAGAAGGGCGACATCAAGCTGACCGACGAATACCGGATCAGCGAGAACGCCTGGCGCAAGGGCGGGGCGCCGTCCGGCGGCTCGACTATGTTCGCGGCTATCAACAGCAAGGTCTCGGTCGACGACCTCCTGCATGGCGCCATCATCCAGAGTGGCAACGACTCCTGCATCGCGCTTGCCGAAGGCATTGCCGGCAGCGAGCGGATTTTTGCATCCGATTTCATGACCAAGCGCGCCCGCGAACTCGGCATGACCAAATCGACCTTCGGCAACTCCAACGGCTTGCCCGACCCCGGCAACAAGATGACAGTGCGCGAGCTCGGCATCCTCGCCCGTCACATCATCCTGGACTTCCCCGAATTCTACAAACTGTTCGGCGAGAAGGAGTTCACCTGGAACAAGATCCGCCAGCCCAACCGCAATCCGCTGCTCAATTCGATGGAAGGCGCCGATGGTCTCAAGACCGGCTACACCAAGGAAGGCGGCTACGGCATGGTCGGATCGGCGGTCCAGAACGGCACGCGGCTGATCGTCGTGGTCAACGGGCTGGAAGACCCTGAAGACCGTGCCACCGAAGCCAAGAAGATGCTGGAATGGGGCTTTCGCAATTTCGAGACCCGGACGCTGATCGCCGCCGACCAGCAGGTCGGCTACGCCAAGGTGTTTGGCGGCGAGAGCCGCTCGGTGAAGCTCGTCGCGAAAGAGCCCGTGAAGGTGATGGTGCACAAAAGCGGCGGCGACAAGCTGATCGCGCGCATCGTCTATAGCGGGCCGGTGCGCGCGCCTGTCGAGGTCGGTCAGAAGGTCGGCGTGGTTCGGGTCTGGCGCAGTGGCAATATCGCAGTGGAGACGCCGGTCTATGCGGCTGAAGCGATCGGCACCGGCTCGACGATGCGGCGCGCGATCGACGGTGCCAGCGAGCTCGTGATCGGCATGTTCCGCGCAGGCGCCGAGAAGCTCTGATCATGACCGAGATCGCGGAACAGCGCCCGTCCGGACGCGGACGCTTCATCACCTTTGAAGGCGGCGAGGGGACAGGCAAGTCGACCCAGATCAAGAAGCTCGCCGACCGTCTCAAATCGGCGAAGCTTCGCACCATCGTGACGCGTGAGCCTGGCGGCTCGCCGGGCGCCGAGATCATGCGCCATCTTGTGCTCTCCGGAATAGGCAAGCTGCTCGGGCCCGAGGCCGAGACGCTGTTGTTCGCCGCCGCGCGCGACGACCATGTCCGCACCGTGATCGCGCCCGCGCTCAATCAGGGCACATGGGTCCTGTGCGACCGTTTCGCCGACTCGACGCGCGCCTATCAGGGCAGCCTCGGCAACGTGCCGGCAGGCCTGATCAACGCGATGCAGCGGGTCACGATCGGCGACCTCAAGCCCGACCTCACCATCATCCTCGACCTGCCGGTCGAGATCGGCTTGCAGCGCGCCGCCGCACGGCGCGGCAGCGGCACGCCTGACAGGTTCGAGGGGGAGAAGCTCAGCTTCCACCAGGGTCTGCGCGAGGCCTATCGCAAGATCGCCGCGGACGAGCCTGCGCGCTGCGTGCTGATCGACGCCAATTCCGACCCCGATACGGTCGCCGGGCGCGTCTGGAGCGCGCTGCGCGACCGTCTGCTTCCCACGCCGGCATCAGTGATTTCAGCATGAGCCCGCGTCAGGCCGAGCACGAAAACGCCATTCCGCATCCGCGCGAGACGAGCCTTCTGTTTGGCCATCGCGAGGCCGAGACGGCGTTGCTCGCTGCCTATCGCAGCGGGCGCATCCCGCATGCCTGGCTGATCGGCGGGCCGCAGGGGATCGGCAAGGCGACACTGGCCTATCGTATGGCGCGCTTCGTGCTCGGCCACGGCCAGCCACTGGCGCCTTCCGTGCAGCGCGCTGAGAACCTCGCGATTGATCCCGACGACGCCGTGGCGCGGCAGGTTGCCGCCGGCTCGCACGGCGGACTGTTGACGCTGGAGCGCACCGCCAACGACCGTGGTGTGATGCGGACCGTGATCACCGTCGACGAGACGCGCGAAACAATCTCGTTCTTCGGCTCGACCGCGGCCGCAGAAGGCTGGCGCGTCTGCATCGTTGATACCGTCGACGAGCTCAATCCGAATGCGGCGAACGCACTTCTCAAGATTCTCGAGGAACCGCCGCAGCAATCATTGTTCCTGTTGGTGAGCCATGCGCCGGCGCGCGTGCTCGCCACGATCCAGTCGCGTTGCCGCAAGCTGCGCCTGCGCACACTCTCAACGGATGACGTGATAGCCGCAGCCGCCGCAACCGCGGGCCTCGATCCGAACGACCCCGCGCTGCGCGAGACGGCGGAGGCCTCCGAGGGCAGCGTCGCGCGGGCGTTGACACTGCTCGGCGGCGATGCCCTGAAACTTCAGCAGCGCACGGCGACGCTGCTTGCGCGCCTGCCGCAAGTCGATCCGCGCGAACTGCACACGCTCGGCGAATCGCTCGGCACCAGCGACCGCGTCGCGCTCGCAGCCTTCATCGATGGCATCGACCGCTGGATCGCAGAACGCCTGCATGCGGACGAAGCCAATGCCAACCAGAACCTGCCGCGCCTTGCGCGCCTTGCGGAGGTATGGGAAAAGATCGTCCGCGCCGCGCGCGACACCGAAACCTACAATCTGGAGCGAAAGCCCTTGGTTTTCTCGGTGTTCGGCTGGCTGGCGGACGCAACGCGCTAGGCGCAGGTTCGTTTCCAAATTTTGAGAAGCCGGTAAAGGAATTCGTGGTGGCATCGCGCGCTAAGAAAACCGTCAAACGCAAGAGCGGCAAGAAGGCTGCGAAGAAGCCAGCGAAGAAGGCTGTGAAAGCTCGCGCGTCCAAGGTCGCCAAGAAGGCCAAGAAAAAAACCAAGAAAGCTGCCTCCAAGACGCGTGTGACGAAGACGGCAAAGAGAGCCAGCAAGAAGGTTGCGAAAAAGCAAGTCGTCGCCAAGAAGGCCACAAAGAAAAAGGCCGTTGCCAAGAGGCCAGCCAAGGCACCTTCGAAGAACCCGGCACCGGCGAAGAAGGTCGCCCAAAAGGCGAGGGCCGTTGCACCGTCCCCGGCGCCGGCTCCCGTCGTTGCGCCGCCGAAAGCTGTAAAACCGAAGGCGCCGCGCGCGCCGAGGAATGCTGCCCCGAAGGCCACATCGCCCGTTGCCGCGCCGGCGCGCGACAACGTCTTCTACATCACGACCGCGATCGCGTATCCCAACGGCAGCCCGCATATCGGCCACGCCTATGAGGCGATCGCGACCGACACGCTGGCGCGCTTTGCGCGGCTCGACGGCAAGGACGTATTCTTCCTGACCGGCACCGACGAACACGGCCTGAAGATGATCCAGACCGCGCAGAACGAGGGCCTGACCCCGGCCGCGCTCGCCGCCCGCAATGCCGGCCGATTCAAGGAGATGGACGAGCGTCTAAACGTGTCGTTCGACCGCTTCATCCGCACCACCGAGGAACAGCACCATCGCTCGAGCCAGGAGATTTGGCGGCGCATGGCCGCCAATGGCGACATCTATGCCGATACCTACGCCGGTTGGTACTCGGTGCGTGATGAAGCCTATTACGCCGAGGACGAGACCCGTCTGAATGACGACAGCGTCCGACTTGGTCCGCAGGGCACGCCGGTCGAGTGGGTCGAGGAGAAGAGTTACTTCTTCCGCCTGTCTGACTATCAGGACAAGCTGCTGAAGCTCTATGAGGAGCATCCTGATTTCATCGGCCCGGACTCGCGCCGCAATGAGGTGGTGAGATTCGTCGAGGGCGGCTTGCGCGATCTCTCGATCTCGCGCACCACGTTCGACTGGGGCGTGAAAGTGCCCGGCGACGAAGAGCACGTGATGTATGTCTGGGTCGATGCGCTGACCAACTACATCACGGGTGTCGGCTTCCCCGACGAAGGCGACAAGAACTGGCGCTACTGGCCGGCGGACGTTCACATCATCGGCAAGGACATCATCCGCTTCCACGCGGTCTATTGGCCGGCGTTCCTGATGTCGGCCGGCATTCCCGTGCAGAAGCGGGTCTATGCCCACGGCTTCCTGTTCAACAGGGGCGAGAAGATGTCGAAGTCGGTCGGCAACGTCGTCGACCCCTTCAATCTCGCCGACCAGTATGGCGTCGACCAGATGCGCTATTTCTTCCTGCGCGAGGTGCCGTTCGGCCAGGACGGCAACTACAACCACGAAGCCATCGTCGCGCGTATCAATGCCGATCTTGCCAACGATCTCGGCAACCTGGCGCAGCGCTCGCTGTCGATGATCGCCAAGCAACTCGGCGGCGTGCTGCCCGAGCCGGGTGAGTTCAGCGATAACGACAAGGCGATTCTGGCGCAGGCCGACGGCATGATCGCGGCCAGCCGCGAGGCGATGGCGACGCAGCAGATCCATCACTGGCTCAACGCCGTGTGGGCCGTGGTCGCGGAAGCCAACCGCTACTTTGCAGGCGAGGCGCCCTGGGCGCTGGCCAAGACCGATCCCGCGCGGCAGAAGACGGTGCTCTATGTCACCGCCGAGGTCGTGCGCGAGATCGCGATCCTGGCTCAGCCGGCGATGCCGAGCGCCTCGGGATTGCTGCTCGACAGCCTTGGCGTCCCGGAAGGAGAGCGCAATTTCGCGACGCTCGGCGGCGCCAAGCGCATCGCGCCGGGAACGACGCTGCCGGCGCCGACACCGGCGTTCCCGCGCTACATCGAACCGGCGGCCTGAGGCGCTCGCGCGATGCTGATCGACAGCCATTGCCATCTGGATTTTCCGGACTTTGCGGAAGATCTCGACGGGATCGTGTCGCGGGCGCGGGCGGCCGGCATTGGCCGCATGGTCACGATCTCGACGCGGGTGCGCCGGCTGAACGATCTCATCGCCATCGCCGAACAGTACGATGACGTCTATTGCTCGGTCGGCACCCATCCGCACAACGCGGATGAGGAGGACGGCATCTCGCCGGACGAGCTGATCGCGCTGACGCAGCATCCCAAGGTCGTCGCACTCGGGGAGGCCGGGCTCGACTATTTCTACGACAACGGCTCGCCCGAGGCGCAGGCGAGGGGCTTTCGCGCCCACATTGCCGCAGCCCGCGCGACGGGCCTGCCGCTCGTGATCCACACCCGCGAGGCCGACGAGGACTGTGGCCGCATCCTGGAAGAGGAGGCGCGACGTGGATCGTTTGGCGCCGTGCTGCATTGTTACACGGGCGGGCGCGAACTGGCGCTGAAGGCGGTGTCGCTCGGGCTCTATATCGGCTTCACGGGCATCCTCACCTTCAAGAAATCCGAGGCCCTGCGGGCGCTTGCAGCCGAGCTGCCGTCCGATCGTATTTTGGTTGAAACAGATTCTCCGTATCTTGCGCCCGGCAAGTTCCGGGGCAAACGCAACGAGCCGGCCTATGTGGTCGAGGTCGCAAAAGTGCTTGCTGAGGCGCGCGGCGTGTCGCTCGAGGAGATCTCGCGCCAGACCACTGAAAACTTCTTCCGCCTGTTCTCCAAGGTGAAAGCCTGAATTTGGGAGCCGCATGACACTGACGCTGACGATCCTGGGCTGCGGCTCCTCCGCCGGCGTCCCGCGCCCCGCACTGGGATGGGGCGCCTGCGATCCCGCCAATCCCAAGAACCGCCGCCGCCGCTGCTCGCTGCTGGTCGAGCAAACCGCTGAGCACGGTACCACGCGGATCGTCATCGACACCTCGCCCGATCTGCGCGAGCAGCTCATCGACGCCGAGGTCGATCACATTGACGCGGTATTTCTCACCCATGAGCATGCCGACCAGACCCACGGCATGGACGATCTGCGCTCGGTCGTGATCCATATGCGCAAGCGTATTCCGACCTATTTCAACCAGTCGACCGCCAAGGACATCATGGCGCGGTTCTCCTATTGCTTCATCTCGCCGGAGGGCAGCGACTATCCGCCGATCCTGACCCGCCATTCGATCGAGGCGGGCGAGAGCCGGACCATCTTGGGGAAGGGCGGTGCGGTGACGCTGACCGCCTTCCTGGTACAGCACGGCCAGATCCCCGCACTCGGCTATCGCATCGGCAACGCCGCCTACACGCCCGACCTCAACGACATCCCGCGCGAGAGCTGGGGCGCGCTGGAGAATCTCGATCTGTGGGTCGTCGACGGCCTGCGCTACACCGGCCATCCCAGCCATTTCAGCATCAACGACGCGCTGTCCTGGATCGAGCGCTTCAAGCCGAAGCGCGCCGTCATCACCAACATGACGGCGGACGTCGACTACGAAGTGATCCGGCAATCGCTGCCATCAGGCGTGGTGCCGGCCTACGACGGCCTGCGGCTGGAGACGCACTGAGCGTATCCAGCGGAAACTTTGCTGTAGACCGGCATGCTCCTTGCTTTCGCGAGCCCCGTCGTGTTGGTCTAACGTCTCAAAGACAGGCGTTGGATGGAGGCGATAATCAGGCGAGGCTGGCGACATCGCCGGGCTTGATTGAGCCGCAATGTGAGGATGGGGGCCTGGTTGGCAGGGCACGGCGACGACGTAACGGCTGTTGGACTTGTCCGACGCGTCCTGGATCTGCTCTACCTCGGTGCGGGCTACGCTGCCGCGGTCTTCCTGTTCGCGATCTTCGCCATCATGATGGTCATGTCGATCGGGCGGCAGTTTGCGCTCAACATCCCGGCCGGTGATGATTTTGCATCGTGGTGCATGGCCGCGATGGCGTTTCTGGGCCTCGCCCACACCTTCAAGCGCGGCGAGATGATCCGGGTCGGCCTGCTGCTCGAGCGCTTGCACGGGCGAAGCAAGCAGGTCGCCGAGATCGTGGCGCTCGGCATTGCGACGTCCTTCGTTCTCTACTTCACCCGACATGCGGTGCAGATGACTTACGATTCCTGGCGCTTCAACGACGTGGCGCAGGGCGTCGTTGCGCTTCCTCTCTGGATTCCCCAGCTCGGCTTTGCCGGCGGTCTTGCGATCCTGTCGATCGCGCTGATCGACGAATTGGTCAATGTCGTCGGCGGCCACCGTCCGAGCTACGAGAAGAGCTCCCCGGATGAGACGCCGGACGAATTCATCGAACGTATCTCTCAAGGCGGCGGCGGTTGACCATGGCCAATCTTGGCATGATCGAGCTGTCGTTCGTCCTCCTCGGGGTCATGATCCTGCTGCTGGGAAGCGGCATCTGGATCGCCGTTTCGCTCGGGCTCGTCGGCTTCGTGGCGATGGCGCTGACCACGAGCCTGCCGCTAGGGTCGGTGCTAGCGACCACCACTTGGAGCGCGAGCGCGTCCTGGACGCTGGCGGCATTGCCGCTGTTCATCTGGATGGGCGAGATATTGTTCCGAACAAAACTGTCGGAAGAGATGTTCCGCGGACTTTCGCCCTGGGTTCAGTGGCTGCCGGGGCGCCTGACCCATGTCAACGTCATCGGTTGCGGCATCTTTGCAGCTGTGTCGGGCTCCTCGGCTGCGACCTGCGCAACCATTGGCAAGATCGCACTGCCGGAGCTCGACAAGCGCGGCTATGACAAGGGACTCAGCCTCGGATCGCTGGCAGGCTCCGGCACGCTCGGCCTGCTGATCCCGCCGTCGATCCCGATGGTCGTCTACGCGGTGACGGCGAACGTGTCCGTGCTTCAGGTGTTCCTCGGCGGCTTCCTGCCGGGCGTGCTCGTGATGGTGCTCTATTCCGGCTACATCATCATCTGGTCGCTGCTCAATCCAAAAAAGATTCCGTCGCGCGACCCGCCGATGCCGTTTCGCCGGAAGCTGCAAGAGTCCGCCAAGCTCGTCCCGTGCCTGCTTCTGATCCTGGCCGTCTTCCTCTCGCTCGTGCTGGGTTTTGCGACCGCGACCGAATGTGCCGCCTGGGGCGTTACCGGCGCGCTGCTGCTAGCGTGGTGGAGCGGCACGCTCACGCGCAAGAGCTTCTTCGAAAGCATCATGAGTGCGACGCGCCTGACCTGCATGATTATGCTGATCCTGGCGGGCGCTGCCTATACGACGGCCGCGATGGCCTATACGGGCATCCCGGCGGCGCTTGCCACCTGGGTCCAGGGACAGCAGCTCACGCCCGGCATGCTCGCGCTGTATCTGAGCATCATGTATATCATTCTCGGATGCCTGATTGACGGCATCTCGATGATCGTGCTGACCGCGGTCATCGTGCTGCCGATGGTCAAGCAGGCCGGGCTCGATCTGGTCTGGTTCGGCGTCTACCTCATCATTCACGTGGAGATGGCGCAAATCACGCCGCCCGTCGGCTTCAACCTGTTCGTGCTCCAGAACATGAGCGGCCGCGATACTTTCACCGTGGCGCGTGCGGCGTTCCCCTTCTTCGTCCTGCTGCTGGTCGCCGTATTCATCATCACCGAATATCCGCAGATTGTGCTGTTCCTGCCCAAGCTAGCCTTTCCTGACTGATCGCACCTGACTTTCGAAATTGACCGTGAGGAGAAGTACGATGACGTTTCATTTACTCCGCGCAGGCCTGATTGCCGGCGCCGTGTTGGCCGCTGGGCCCGCCTTTGCCCAGACGAAATGGAATCTGCCGGCAGCATACCCGTCGGACAATCCGCACTCGGAGAATCTGGTTGCCTTCGCCAAGGACGTCGAAGCAGCCACGTCGGGAAAGCTCCTGATCACCGTTCATCCGAACGCTTCGCTGTTCAAGGCGCCCGACATCAAGCGCGCGGTCGTGACCGGGCAGGCGCAAATGGGTGAGCTGCTGCTTTCAATCCACGAAAACGAGGATCCCGTCTTCGGGATCGACGTCGTGCCGTTTCTCGCGACCAGTTTCGCGGAGTCGATGAAGCTGTATCAGGCCTCGAAGCCGGCAATCGCGAAGAAACTCGATGCGCAGGGCCTCAAGCTGCTCTTCGCCGTGCCCTGGGCGCCGCAAGGCGTCTATGTCAACAAGCCGCTTCCCACGATCGAGGATATGAAGGGACTGAAATGGCGCGCCTACAACGTCGGAACGGCGCGCATCGGCGAGCTGGTCGGCGCCCAGTCGGTCACGATCCAGGCGGCCGAACTGCCACAAGCCCTTGCGACCGGCGTGGTGAATTCCTTCATGTCGTCTGGCGGCACGGGTTACGATTCCAAAGCGTGGGAGTCCCTGAAGTATTTCTATGACGTGCAGGCCTGGATTCCGAAGGACTACACCTTCGTCAACAAGGCTGCGTTCGAGGCGCTCGACAAGCCCACGCAGGACGCCATCCTCAAGGCTGCCGCCACTGCGGAAACACGCGGCTGGAAGGCCTGGGAAGACAAGGCCAGTTGGTACATCGATCAGCTCAAAGCCAAGGGCATGACCGTTGAGCCGCCCAGCCCGGCGTTGAAGGCCGGTTTCCAGAAGATCGGCGAGCAGCTCACAGCCGACTGGCTCAAGAAAACAGGCGCTGACGGCCAGGCATTGATCGACGCCTACAAGAAGATGTGAGAACGGGGAGGACTTTCGTCCGCCGCGCGAGCGGGCGGAAGTCTCCTGCGCGCTCGCTTCCATCGACAAAATGGCGAGATCACCAAGTGTAGCGCAGGACAGCCTTGCCGGTATAGGAGCGCGCCAGGCTCGATAGTTCGCCATCGAAGTTCGCCGAGGCGGACCACCCGTTCATGGCTCGCAGCTCGAGCGACACGCCGGTCAGTGCGGAGTTCGGCGCAAGCGCCGTGCTTCCGACGATGAAGCCTTGACCGGACACGGCCTGAAAGACCGCCGGCATCGACCGTGCCGCGCTGAAGTCATGCGCCCAGGCCAGACGCCCACGCAGGTCGAGGAGGCCGCCAGCCAGTACGAACGATGTGCTGGCGCGCAAGCCGAGCTCGCTGCGGCTGTCGGTGAAACCATCGTTTTGGGAACCCGTAGGGGACGGAGTCGCCGGGTCAGATGGCTGGGCCGCGGTGGCGGCCAGGCGGAACATGGTGATCTGGCCGGCCGCATAGGGGGTGATGCCTAGCCGGGGCGTCGCAAAGCGGTAGCCGCTCTCGATGCGGCCGGAATAGGCATTGGCGTTGACGGCCGCGTTGAGCTGGTCGGTGCCGGCCGGCGTCACCGGATGATCGCTGGTGATGGCCTGCCAGCCATAGGCCAGCGCGGCCGCGACATAGGCCGAGCCGACGGAGTGCCTGACGAAGGTGCCGGCCTGAAACAGATCGGAGCGGCCGCTGGAAAAATTATTGGCAAAGCCGGTGCCGCCGCCGGCAAGCGCAAAACCCATCCGCGTCCGCGGCGAGAGCGAATAGTCGGCGCCGACCACGGTGCCAAAACTCCGGCTGGTCGAGCCGGTGCCGCCGGTCGACATTTGCGAACCGCCGAAGCCGGTGGCCCAGATGTTCCAGTGCTGGGCCGCGAGCGACGGTCTGCCGTAGATTGCCTCATAGGCCTCGCGTCCGATGCCGCCATGGGTACGGTCGTTGCCCAGATCGGCGTAGGCCGCGAGGTCCGCGTCGAGCTCGGCCTGACCGATCCCGCGCCCGTCGATGGCGGGATCGAGCAGGGTCTGGGTGAACTGCGTCATCGCCAGGAACGTGGCCTGCGCCGTCTCGGTCTGTGACGCGGCGTCGGAGCCGCCGCCAAAGGCCTGCCGCATGCCGAACCGGGCCGCGCCGGCGAGGCCTGGCGGTTCGGCATTCCAGCCGTAGTTGGGCTGCATCCCCGCGCTGCCACCATTGCCGTTGCCGAACTGAACGCCGGCAAAGCCTGATCCTTGCGGGCCGCCAAACGTGGGACCACCCATGCCGCCAAAATTGTTGAAGCCGTTGCCGGGTCCGTTCGGACCTGGAGGGCCAAAACTCTCGGCGCCCCCGAACGCACCGAACTCGCGCATGACCTGCGCGTCAGCCGCGCGCGGCAGCAGCAATCCGGCCGTCAATAGCAGCAGCGCCAGACGCGCACGCACGTCTGCGCTCAAGACACAAACCGCATGAAGCGCCCCAACCGCGCCGGTCGCCAGCCGCGCAGCCTGCGCGGCGAATCACCTGGAATCAGCGAATCCGACGAGATGGAAACGTAAATGTGTCTCTAACGTTTTCCAATCTTTTCCTGTGGTGTCCCGATGTCGCCAAATATGCCCGATCGGTTTCAGGCGAATCGCAGCAGGCCGCGGAGGCGCAGCTCAATCCGCGCTCCTACGGGAATACGAGACGGGAATTCAGCTCACGCTGAAATCGCCTTCGCCGAGCCGACCTCGTTGCGCAGCAGGAATTTCTGGATCTTTCCCGTCGATGTCTTCGGGATCGGCCCGAACAGGACCGCCTTCGGCGTCTTGAAGCCACTCATGTGGCCGCGGCAGAAGGCGATGATCTCGGCCTCCGTTGCGCTTGCGCCGTCCTTCAATTCGACGAAAGCGCAGGGCACTTCACCCCATTTCGGATCGGGTTTTGCCACCACGGCGGCGAACAGCACGGCCGGGTGCTTGTAGAGGATGTCCTCGACCTCGACGGAGGAGATGTTCTCGCCGCCGGAGATGATGATGTCCTTGGAGCGGTCCTTGATGATGACGTAGCCGTGCGCGTCGAGCACGCCGAGATCGCCGGTGTGAAACCAGCCGCCTTCGAAGGCTTCCTTCGTCGCCTTCTCGTTCTTGAGGTAGCCCTTCATCACGATGTTGCCGCGGAACATGACCTCGCCGATGGTCTCGCCGTCGCGCGGCACCTCCTGCATGGTCTGCGGGTTGATGACGGTGACGCCTTCCTCGAGCGGGTAGGGTACGCCCTGCCGGCGCTTCATCCGCGCGCGGTCGGCGGCCGGAAGCTCGTCCCAGCCGGGTTGCTCGGCGCAGACGGAGGCGGGGCCGTAGACCTCGGTCAGGCCGTAGACATGGGTGAGCCTGATGCCGATGTTTTCCGCGCCTTCGAGCACCGCGACCGGCGGCGCCGCGCCGGCGATCAGGCCGACGACGCGGCGGGCAGCATTGCCTTTCGGCGCGTCCGGTGCATTGATCAGCGTGTTGTAGACGATCGGCGCGCCGCACATGTGGGTGACGCCGTGCGTCTTGATCAGTTCGAAGATCTTGGTCGGCTCGACCTTGCGCAGGCAGACATTGATGCCGGCGGCCGCCGCGATGGTCCAGGGGAAGCACCAGCCGTTGCAGTGGAACATCGGCAGCGTCCAGAGATAGACGGGGTGCTGGCCAAGGTTGCCCGCGAGGATGTTGCTGACGGCGTTCAGATAGGCGCCACGATGATGGGTGACGACGCCCTTGGGATTGCCCGTCGTGCCCGAGGTGTAGCTCAGCGCGATGGCGTCCCATTCGTCCTTGGGCGGGATGGCGGTGAAATTCGGGTCGCCCTGCGCGACAGCGGCTTCGTATTCGATCTCGCCAATGCGCTTGCCGCCCTTGAAGGATGCGTCGTCGACGTCGATGACGAACGGTTTTGGCCCGCTCATCTGCGACAGCGCATCGGTGATCACGCCGGAAAACTCGGGGTCGACCAGGATGATCCTGGCGCCACCATGATCGAGCTGAAACGCGATCGATGGGGCATCGAGGCGGATGTTCAGCGCATTGAGAACACCGCCCGTCATCGGGACCGCGAAATGCACCTCGTTCATAGCGGGGATATTCGGCAGCATCGCTGCGACGGTATCGCCAACGCCGATGCCCTTGCCGGCGAGATACGAGGCCAAGCGCTTGCAGCGCTCGTAGGTTTGCGCCCACGTGAAGCTGCGGCCCTCATAAACCGTGCTGACGTGATCAGGATAGACCGCGGCGCTACGCGCGAGAAAGCTCAGAGGCGACAGCGGCACGTAATTGGCGGGGGTCTTGTCCAGGCCGACATTGTACTGGTTCTGCCGCTCACTCATCGACACCCTCCTTCACGCCGCCTCAAAGGAATCCGATCGAGATCCACGGGAAGACCGCGACGATGATCAATCCCACCAGCAGCGCCAGCAGATAACCCCAGATCGGCCGGATGCCCTCGGCCGGATCGACCTTCCCGATGGCGCAGGCGGCATAATAGCCGACGCCGAACGGCGGGGCGAATAGCCCGATACCCATCGCCAGAATGATGATCATGGCGTAGTGCACCTCGTGCACCCCAACCAGGCGCGCGATCGGAAACAGCAGCGGCCCGAACAGTACGATTGCGGGAATGCCCTCCAGCACGCTGCCAAGGATCACGAAGGCCAGGATCGAGACCGCGATGAAGGTTGCGGAGCCCCCGGGCAGGCCGGTCATGGCGGCCGCCAGCGCCCGCGAGAAGCCGGATTGGGTCAGGCCCCAGGCCATGCCGGTCGCCGTGCCAATGATCAGCAGGATGGCGCCGGACAGGCAGGCCGTCTCGATCAACATCGGCAACAGCCGCCGCCAGTTGAACTGGCGATAGATCAGAAGGCCGATAATCAGCGCGTAGACGATGCCGATGGTCGAGACTTCGGTGGCGGTCGCGATGCCTTCGACGACCGCGTAGCGGATCACGAAGGGCAGGGCCAGGGCAGGGATCGAGACCACGAACGCACGGCCGATCTCACCCGACGTTGCACGCGTGACATGGCTCAGATCCTCGCCGCGATAGCGCCACCACACCAGCCCCGACAGCGTCATCGCCAGCACGACGCCGGGCAGCAGGCCGCCGGTGAACAGCGCCGAGATCGAGACGCCCGTCACCGATCCGATGGTGATCAGTACGAGGCTCGGCGGAATGGTTTCGGTCTGGGCGCCGGTCGCCGCCAGCAGCGCGACGAGATCGCCGGGGCGGGCGCCGCGCTGCTTCATCTCCGGAAACAGCACTGGTGCCACCGCCGCCATGTCCGCCGCCTTGGCGCCGGAAATGCCGGAGACCAGGTACATCGCGCCGACCAGCACGTAATGCAGGCCGCCGCGGACATGGCCGAGTAGGCTCGCCAGAAATGCCACCATGGCCCGCGCCATGCCGGTCATCTCGATCAGCAGCCCCAGGAATACAAACAGCGGCACCGAGAGCAGGATCAGATGGCTCATGCCCTCGTCCATCCGCCCGACCAGCACCATCAGCGGAGTCCGCGTGGTCAGCGCCAGATAGCCGAAGATCGCCAGACCAAAGGCAAACGCGATCGGCACGCCTGCAAACACGCAGAAGCCGACCACGCCGACGAAGAAGATGACCAGGTTGATGTTGCCGAGCGGCTTGAGCACCGGCTGCGCCAGCCAGAACAGCCCGATCACGACGACGACCGTCGCCACGGCCATCAGAAACGTCTTGAGATCGCCGACGCGGAGCAGCCGCAGCAGCGCGAACAGCACCATCAGGCAGATGCCGACGGGTAGCGCCGCGGCGCGCCAGGTGTTGGAGATCTGCAGCGCCGGCGTGGTGATGAAGCTTTCCTCGTAGGCGTATTCATAGGCCGGATGGACGATCAGCAGCAGGAACGCCAGCGCGGCGCAGGTCGCGACCACGTCCAGGTAGGCCCAGAGCCTTGGTCCTGCGCTTGCGACCAGCGCCGTCATCCGCATGTGCTCGCTGCGGCGGAACGCGACCGCCGAGCCCAGCATCGCCAGCCACAGGAACAGCATCGAGGCCAGCTCGTCGGACCACACCAGCGGCGCATGCAGCACGTAGCGCGAGACCACGCCGGCAAACAGGATCACGACCTCGGCGACGACCAGGATCGCCGCCGGGATCTCGACCAGCCATTTCAGTGCGAGCTCGATGGACCCGAGCACGGGCCGGCGGCGAGGGGGTGTTGCCACCTCGCCGGCCACGGCTGGCGTCATCTCGACATGAGCCATGGCAAGGCCCCTATTGTTGACGCGTTACGACAGCTTGCCGACGGACTTTTCGAGCAGCTCCCAGGCCTTCTCGCCGTACTTGCCTTTCCACTCGTTGTAGAAGCCGGCCGCACGCAGCTTGTCGCGGAACGGCCCGACCTCGGGCTGGTTGAACGCCAGGCCTTTGCCCGACAGCTCCTGCTTGACGGTCGCATTGAGCTTCTCGGTGTCCTCGCGCTCCTTGACGGCTGCGGCGTTGACGTTCTTGGCGACGATCGTCTTGATATCGTCCGGCAGCGCCTGCCAGGCGCGGCGGTTCATCAGGAACCAGAAGCCGTCCCACATGTGGTTGGTGAGCGAGCAGTACTTCTGCACTTCATACAGCTTGGCCGCCGAGATCAGCGCCAGCGGGTTCTCCTGGCCCTCGACGATCTTGGTCTGGAGCGCCGAATAGACCTCGCTGAAATTGATCGAGGCGGGCGAGGCATCGAATGCCTTGAACATCGAGGTCCACAGCGGCGACACCGGCACGCGGATCTTGAAGCCCTTGAGGTCGTCCGGGCCGTTGATCGGCTTGGTCGAGGACGTGGTCTGGCGGAAGCCGTTGTCCCAGATCTTGTCCATCACCTCGAGGCCGGCCTTGTTGATCTCGCCGCGCACATAGGCGCCGAGATCGCCGTCCATGGCCTTCCAGACCGTGGGATAATCCGGGAACGCGAACCCGATGCCGTTGATCGAGGCCGCCGGCACCAGCGTCGCCAAGATCAGGCCGGACAGCGTGAAAAACTCGACGCCGCCGGAGCGCACCTGGCTCAGCATGTCGGTGTCGGAGCCGAGCTGGCTGTTCGGGAACACCTGCAAGTCGAACCGGCCGTTGGTCTCGGTCTTGATGGCGGCGGCCATCTCACGGGCGCGCGCCACGAACGGATGCGACTCCGGCAGATTGTTGGCGAACTTGTAGGAGAACTCGGCGGCCTGGGCACGGGCCACATAGGGCGCGCTGATGCCGCCAAAGACGGCGGTCGCGGCGGAGGCCTTGAGAAGCGTGCGGCGGGAAAAACTCATGGGTCTGCTTCCTCGGAAGTTTGTTTTTGTTGTGAGATGCAAACCTATACGGACGGAAGGCTCGAAGGTCATCTGCGATCTCGCGAAGCCTCGCTTATTGCAGCCGGACAAGGTCGCGGCAACATCGGCTTTCGGCGTGATCGGGCCCGGCACAAAAACGCGAAAACAACCCCATGCACAGTAGCCGTCAAGAGCTCGGTGGGAACTCAATCGTCGGCGGCGCAAACGGAGCTGAACCGAAGACGCAATGGTAGGAATTACGCCTAAACATCTGATCTAATTATATATAAAGATATTCCATAATATACCTTATGCGAATTACAGATACGGGCATGCAGGTCAGGCCAGCCAAATCCGATGTCGTTCGCGTTTGAATTTGTCACTGGGGCCTCTGGTTGATTTTGTCACTCGCCTACTGATGCAATTGGCCTTTCTGGCCGGCGGCGTCTTCACGCTTGTCGCGGCTCGATCGGCCCCTGGTTCTGGAAGACTCAATTCTGTCACCGGCGGTGTTGGCGCTTCGAGATTCAATTTTGGCACTGAGCGATAGCTCGGCCTATCGCAGGATAACTTACACTGCGATAGGCCGAGCCACGCTGCGCTCGTCGACGGGATCTACCGGCCGTCATCGGGACTGGGTTTGGGCTGTTGCTGGCGCACCCTGAGCCTGTGCAGGCTGCGGCGCTTGATTGGATCGGCCTAGGGGCAAGCGCTCGGAGGAGCGGTCATCCTCATGGGATGCTTGTCGTATCCGAACCAGAGTGTCTGCCTGGCGGACCGAAGCGCACGTCCCGTCGAAGTACCCTGACGCTGGCGACGGGCTCGGCGGGCGTGTTCGTCGCGTCGCTCCCGACAATCACGCAGCGGCCACCAAACACGCAGTCGTCCTTTTTCCAGCGTCAGCCGTCCTCTTGGGCCTTCCCGTAGACGACGTCGCCGCCGGGAGCATTCAGCAACGGCACTGCTGCTCCTCCCAGAACGTGATCAATCCCGGCCGCAGTCCGTCCCATCTCGGCGCGATCAATCAATCCAGTTTCGGGATCCACAACGATCACCGAGACGGTCTCTCCCGATTGCGCAGGTTCCGGTCCGCCGTCCAAGGACGATCGCAGAGCTGCGAATAGCCTTCGACCCACCTAACGAAAACCCGGCATCGGCGCCCTCTCCTTCCGCGGCCAGGATTACATCCCATTGGGAAGGGTCGCGAGGACGCGCCTGGGAGACCCGCCAATCTTGACTTATAAGAGATAATATAATATCTATTATTGGCAAATAATGGGAACAGAGGCTATGGATATATCCCTTAATTTAAGCTCACCCCAAGACGTTGCCTCCGATATAGCGAACCGCGCAAAGCAACGGCGATTAGAGGCCAACTTAACCCAGTCGGGGCTTGCCGCTCGCGCTCAGGTCAGCTTGGGCACGCTGAAGCAATTCGAGCGCACAGGCAAATCTTCCTTAGAGTTCCTCATAGCCATCGCGTTCGCTCTCGGCGCCGAAAAGGAATTCGAGGGGCTGTTTCCTCCGAAGCCGCACAGGTCGATCGAAGACGTGATTTCCAAGCCTGTCAGAATTCGGGGACGCAGAAAGTGAAGAAGCCGAAGGTCCCAAACGGAAAACCGCCCCAAGGCATCCAAAAGCTGGGGGTGTCGCTCGATTTCTACGGCGAAAAGATCGAGGTAGGAACATTGGCATGGAGCAAAGAGGAACGCCGGGCGTATTTCGAGTACCACCCCGATTTCGCCGCGAGGCGCCTCAACGTATCTCCATTCAAGCTTCCCGTCGGCGAGGGAGCAAAGCCGGCGCCGAATTCGCCGTTCGCCGGGCTGCACGGCATGTTCAACGATAGCCTCCCCGACGGTTGGGGCCGCCTACTCCTTGACCGTCATCTGCAAAACCTCGGATACGACTTCAGGCTCCTCACGCCTCTAGACCGCCTGGCATACGTCGGCCAGACCGGCATGGGAGCGTTGCGCTACATTCCCGATAATTCCCTTAGCAAAGCCGCCGGCGACGCCGTCGACCTCGATTGGCTTGCTGCACAAGCTGAGGCGGTCCAAGGCGAGGTCGACGAAGCCGACGTGGATCGTCTGCTCGAAATCCAAGGTGGCTCCGCCGGCGTCCGCCCCAAGATTATGATCGGCTTGAATGGCAAGACCGGTAAGATCGTAGCCGATACCGGCACCGAGCTTCCGGAAGGCTTCGAAGCTTGGCTGGTAAAGTTCAAATCGAACGTCGATCACTCCGAAATAGGAAAAGAAGAGTACGCCTACTCTCTTATGGCGAAGGCAGCCGGCGTCGATATGCCCGCCACTAAGCTCATCAAAACCAAGAAGGGCAGCTATTTCGCCGTCCAAAGGTTCGACAGAACCGAGGGTGGGAGCGCGCATGTACAGACGGTGAGCGGGCTGTTGGAGGCCGATCATCGGGCTCCGTCCATCGACTACGATACGCTGCTGAAAGTCACGCGGCTTCTGACGCGCGACGAGCGTCACGTGCGCCAGATGTTCGTCCGGATGATCTTCAATGTCCTCGCACACAACCGGGACGATCACGCGAAAAATCACGCTTTCCTGCTTGCAAAGGATGGAGTTTGGCATCCGACGCCGGCGTACGACCTCACGCTCTCGGAGGGCCCCGGGGGCGAACACAATCTAGCTGTGGACGGTGAAGGGAAGAACCCGACCAAAAAGCACATTCTAAAGGTTGCGCAAAATGCGTCGATTCCGCAGACGGAAGCCGAGCAGTTCGTCGAACAAGTTCAGCGTGCCATAGATCGCTGGCCCGAATATGCAAAAGAAGCCGGATTGACGGAGAAACGTCTCCAGGAAATCGACCGGCTGTTGAACAAGCGTGGACCGGGTGCCGCTTAGGGCGGCGGCATTTCTCCCCAAACGTAGCCAACATTGCTTTCTGGACACCACCCTATGGCCTACGAAATAGATTTTCATCCCGTCGGGTCGGGGACCAACAGCGGCGACGCGATAACAATGCGCTACTGGACGGGCGCGGAGTGGCGCGTGATTGTCATCGATGCTGGATTCCAGGAAACCGGCGAAGCAATCGTCGAGCATGTGCGGTCGGTGTACGGCACGAACACGGTTGAGCACGTCGTCAGCACGCATCCGGATAACGATCACATCAGCGGTCTCCGCGCAGTCATCTCGCAACTGAATGTGCAGAATCTCTGGATGCACGTTCCCGAATACCACGCGAAAAATATGATGGATTACTTCCACGATCCTCGATGGACGCTGGAAGGTCTCACTGCGGACTTGCGGCGCGCCTACCCGATCGTCAGCGAAATCCGAGACTTGGCTCTGAAGCGGGGCACGTCGCTTCAGCCTCCGTTTCAAGGCGCGAGGATCGGACCCTTCACGGTGCTTTCGCCGACGCTGGCGATGTACGAGGGCCTCCTCCCCCAATTCCGGGACACCCCAAAGCCCGCGCAGCAACTCCTCGTCTTCCTGGGGCATTGGCTCACAGGGATCGGGCGACGCGTGGCGGCGGAGATTCGGCGCATCATCGCGGAGGACCTGTTCACCGAGACGCTCCGTGAAGGCGGCATCACGGCGGCGGAAAACGAATCCAGTGTGGTCTTGTACGGTCAGATCGACGGTCGAAACATCCTCCTGACGGCGGACGCCGGCTTGAGGGCTCTTGACGCTGCCGTGTCGTACGGGATCGCCATCGGTCTTCAGTTCGGTACCGCTCTGAACGTATTCCAGGTCCCGCATCACGGCAGCCGCAACAACATCTCCCCTGCATTGCTCAATCGGATCGTCGGAAATGTCTCGGGGTTCGGATCCAGAAGGTCGATTGGTTGCGTCATCTCCGCCGGGCCCGAGGATGAAACTCATCCGCGACAAGTCGTGGTGAACGCTCTCCTGCGTCGTGGGGTCGAACCCCAGGACACGAAGAAGGGCATACTTCTTTTCAATCACGGCGTTTCGAATCGGGCGGGCTTCAGTCCCGCACGCACGCTGGAGTTTGCCACGCGGGTGGAAGCCTATGACTGAGATGGTATCGACGTCTTCCCCGGCCAAGATCCGACAGGTGACTTGCGGGGATCGTTTCATCCCCCCGACGGTCACATTGCGAGTAAGTGCTGCTCGAGTTGCTTGGCGATCGGAACTCGTAACTTCTTTGAACCTGCGTTGCCTCGTTGGCAACGGAGGCATACTTGGGTGTAATCGGCCTGCCCGCTCTCTTTCGGCGTGAAAAGAGCGCGGCGCGCCCTTGGTTATCAATCAGAAACCCGAGCAACTGCGCGTTCTTTAACTCATGAAAAGCAAGCGTCGAGACGCCTTCGCCCCAAAGGAATTTCCGGCAACACTCTTTCGACCTCCAGACAAACGGAGCGATGACTGGCCGGATGAGCCGGATGTCCGGCGGGCTGTGACCTACTTTCGCGACCTTATTGGCCAGGACGAGTGGAAGAAGCGGCGCAATGCTGCGGCCAATCGCCTGTACGCGGCGTCGCTGGGTCGTGTCGACGAGACCGACCGCGGCAGATATTTCGATGAGTCCGACGCATTCGGCTGGTATCTCTTCCTGGCCGAGGCTTTCATCGATCATGTCTGGAATTTCGAGCCGACGTTCGGATCGCGGGTAGTGCCGGTGTTCAAGGCGATCGGGCGCGGTCTCGATCTGCTTCTTTCGGTCGACGGCGTCGAAGAACGGGCACGTCGCCTGGTCGGCAGTGAACGGCGTCAACCAAATGGCGGGCTCTTCGAGCTGCTCGTCGCATCCGCCTATCGCTCGTCGGGCGCGCGGGTAAAATTCGTACCTGAGCGACGCGGGCTGAGCCGGACATACGATATGGACGTCGAAATCGGCTCGCGCTCCTTCGCGGTCGAGTGCAAGCGCTTGGAAACGAGCCAATACGGCGAACGGGAACGAGCCGCGATGCGCGAGTTATGGCGCCCCAGCGCGGCAGGGTTTTCCCAGAATGAGCAGAGCGCATTTTGCGATGTCCATTTCCGCATCCCTATCGATCGGGTGCCACCCGCTTATCTGACCGAGAAGTCGCTCGAGTGGCTCCGGTCCGACATGCCTTCGCTGCTTTGGAGCGACGATATATCGTATGGCGCGATGGGCGAGCTCGATCTCGATCCGTTGCGCGAGGTTCTCGACGATCACCATGTGCTCGCGTCGAGCTCACGTATGCTGGAGCTGCTCTCGGGCCGCTACGTGAGGCACGCCAATTACATTCAGTTGAGCCGCTTAAAGCTCGCGGAAAACCCGAGATATGTGCGCGAGTGCGATCTTGCCGTGCTGCTCCGTTGGGAATCGGCCTCTCCCGAAGCCATCGATGCCAAGGCCCGCGACATTACGACGAAGCTATCGGAAGCCAGCGACCAACTTCCTGCGGGTCGCCCCGGTATCGTTCACATCGGCTTCGAGGCCGTCGAAGGAGACGATGTAGAGCGCGCCCGACATCGGAAGATCATCGAGCGAGCGCAGGCTTTCGATCCGAGGGGAAAACCTCTGGAGTACGTGTATTGCCATTACTTCGTACCCGAAAGCCCGCCTGACCAGGCGTGGGCGTTCGACGAGACGCTCCAGTGGGTGGGCATCGCGCCGACCGGTCCTCATCCCCTCGGAGAAACCATGCTGATCCTTCCGGCCGAGGGCGTTCGCGAAGGACCTCACTGGCGTTGAGAACGCCAATCTACGTCTAGGATCCGATAAAGACCCCGACGGCACGCGTCGCAAGGCGCTGAAATGGGCCTAACCTTGTTGGGTTGGAATTTCTGCTGATGCGCTAGGACTGAAAGTTGCAAAAAAGCCCGATAGTGGGCCGCCGACAACGCGCTTCATGTATCGCTCGAGAAAGGCACCGGTAGTACTGGATCGAGCTCCTCTTGCTCGAGCGTCTTGGCGCCATCCTTGGCCAAGTACGCCGCCAACGCCGCAATGCCGGAGCCTGGAGGAGACCGCGCAGGCGCGGCCTTCCTCTGCGGTACATGCCCGGATCTTTCAGCGATCTCGACGTTCATCAGATGAGGATAAATTCGGCGGCCGACGGCGCGCTCGATCGTATGGAAGATCCAGGTGCCGTCCGGGTCGATGTCCGACCAATGAAAGAGCGGCGTGCGTTCTGATACCATTCCCGCGATCGTCCGCAGCGCCTGTTGGGTGGCGAGCGACGGATACCCGCCCACGTACATCGTCGTTCCGAGCCGACCGGGATCCGCCTCGGCGATGTGCCTGTTGAAGCTTGCGAAGTTTTCGATGGTCAGAAAATAGGTGGGCGGCTTTCGGAAGCGGATGCGATCCGCCTCCTTGGGCGCAATTCCGAGATAATGGAGGTAGGTCCGGGACAGATCGGCTCCCTCCAGATCAATCTGCCCCGAAATCAAAAGAGGTGGAGCGAAACGTTCCAGGCCGATAGTCCGCAGTGCCTCTCTGGGACGGGCGCCGGGCGGAAATTCGAGGATGCCGCCGAGAAGCCGCACGACGACGCCTTCGATGTGTTCCAGCGTCTTGCTATGGCCCACAGTCCTTCGTGAAAACGTCTTGTAATCGACGTCGAGATGCTTGTTGTTCAGGATCGCCTGGGCGAGAGCGAAGCCGTCGCGCAGTTTGTCGACATCGGCCGAGGCGAATCCGTGCCAGCTCTTCCCCCTCCCCCAGGCATCCGTGATCAAGGAGACAGCCCCGACCAGGCGGGCATCTAAAGCGAGGCCTGCGACGAGCCGCGTGCCGGCGTCTTGCGCGAGCCGTCCGGCCGGAACGCGACCAAGATAACCATAGAGGGCGTCGGCCGAGCGGAGCCTGACGTGCGCGATCTGATCCCGCCTGGCGCCCTTCCCCATTCCGAGACCGACCGCGCCCGCCTCGCCGGCGCGCGCAATTTGCTTCAGGAAGGTGTCGGCAGCCACCACGGAAGGAAACGCGTCGTAATCCGGATGCGCGATGGGGCTCGCGGCCCCCCTTTCGTGACGGTCCAAGAGGTCGTTCAGCAATTCGTCGGCATCGGTAAAGCGCGGAGCCATGGCTACTCAGCCGCAAGGCGCGCGGCGAGTTGATCTTCAGACATCAGGTCCGGGTCAATTGCCATCAGTTCGCGCTTGGCCCTTTCCTTCAGCACGACCACGGTTGCTCTCGACTGCTCGCCGATGCGATCCACTTCCACGATGGTGTCCATGTGCTCCAGCACCGCGACCCGCTTTTCGAACGGCGCCGCGATTACGAACTGCAGTCCAAGATTCTTGTAGAAGCTCATCATCTGCCGCTGGTTCTTGCCGTCCATCTTGGAGAAAGCCTCGTCGAACATGGCGAGCGCGAAGCCGGACGGCTTGCCGGTGCGCCGCTCGGCGCTGCCGTAGACGGCAGCGAGCGAAGCGCCGATGGCGACATAGATCGGCACCTGCTGTTCGGCTCCGGAACCGGTGCCGCGCCGCTGCTCCCAGCGGGTCGACCGGCCTGTGGCGACGTCCTCCATGTGGATCTCGAAAGTGTAGAAGTTGCGGTAGTCTTCGAATTGAGTGAAGTCCTTCGCCGGATCCTCAAGCAGCGCCTCCAGCGCCAAGATCGTGTCCTTGTGGGGGAAGTCGTCGGGGACGTTGCCGCGGAAGAGCATGTCCAATGCCTCCGGAGACGTTTTGCCGATCTCGATGATCTTCAGGATGGGTTGGAATTCCACGACCTGGGTGCGGTGGAACGAGTAGCGCTCGCTGTGGAAGGGGTGGGCCTGAAGGCTGCGGTTCAGTGACTGCAGATCCCGCTCCATCTTTCCGATCCGGGAGGTCAGCGCGTTGATGAACTCGCCGCGCAGCAGCGTCGAAGCCTTCTCGGCCGCCTCGCGCGCCTGCCGTTCGTATCTCCGCAGTTCGTTGGATTCGATGTCCTCGATCAACTGCTCCATCCAAGGCTTCACTTCCTGGAGCGGCTCACTTTCGATGCCGACTTGAGAGCTCGTGCCGAATTCTTCGAAGTATCCGTCCAGGAACTCCCGTACCTGGCGCTCGATCCCCTTACGCTCCGCGTCCGACGAATCGGCATCCTTCAGCGCCTTGTCTGCGATGGAGCGATGCTTCTCGGCTTCGTTCTTTTGAGCGCGCGTATCAAGACGCGACCGGTAGGCGGCGCGGCCCTTCATCGCGGAGTAGAGCGGCCGATTCCTGAGGAAGATCGACCGGGCGACCCTCAAGCTGAGTTCGGAGCCTGGCACGTTTTCTCCGTCGCCCAGCTTTCCTTCGATGAACCGCACCTCGCGGTCGTGCTGGTTGAAAGCCTTCTGCTGCGTCTCCCGCTCGCCGCGGCGGCGTTCCTTCAACTCGAGCTGCACCTTCTTCTTCGCGCGAAGACCGCCGTCGCTGGCGTCGTCTAGGGCCGATAGCCTGGCCTGCACATCTGCCTTCTCGGCCTCGGCGACGGAGAAGGCGGCCGCACACGTCTTCAGGCTGGCGTTCTGGTCGGCGCAAAGCGACCTTAGAGCCGCGAACGCACCGTCGGCCGCCTCCGCCTCCCTCGTCTTCCCGGAAAGCGCGTCCAGCAGCGCATCCGCCTGGTCCTGCAGCGCGCGGAGCGCGTTCGCCTGGGCGGCCTTGCCGATCTTGTGCTGCGCAGGGTCGATCGAGCGATGGGTACGCACCAAACCGTCGTCGTAGAGGCCGTCCTTCATGATGGCGCGGCCCGGCTTGTTGAATTGTTCGAGCGTATCGGCCAGGCGTACGGAACCGTAGCGCCGCATGATGAACGACAACGCATCCGGATCATCCGTACGGAAGATCGAAGGAAACGTTCCACGATCCGGCTTGGCCTTGAACTGCTCCAGCTTGTTGAGGCTGACCAGCGAGGTTTTCCGGAATTCGCGGCGACCTTCCTTGAACATCGCCGTCGCAGCGCCGATGTCCGGTCGGTCGACGAACACCGCATCCCGGTCGCGGCCGAGAAGCGCTTCGGCGGCCCCCACCCATTCGGGCTCGGTCACCTCGATCAGTTCGCACAGCACACGCGGCGCCATTCCCTTTTGCCGAAGTCTGAGACACAGCTTGTCGGTGTCCGGTTCGAGATGCGCCCGCGCCCCTCCGGATGCGTGCTGGCTGATACGCTCGAGCAGTTCGCCGCGCTGGGCCCGTAGTTTCGACGTCTCGGCCATGATGGCCTGTCTCGCTTCGTCGACCCTGGCCGACCACGTCGGCGCCGACGACAAGAATACCTGCTCGGCCGCCGAGAGGTCGTCGGATACGGCGCGAATTTCGACGTTCTTGGCTGCGCCGAGGAGCTTCTCGACCGCGGGAATGAAGTCGTCGAAGCCGCAGCCATACATGGCGACCAACGGACGGAGCCGTTGTATACTCTCGACCCGGCTCCGGAACTCGGACATAGCCCTCTGTGCAGCCTGATCGGCCATCATGGCGCTCTGAGCCAATTCCTTCCTGCCGGATTTCAGATCGTGTTCCGCGATCGCCGTCGCGAGGCGCTCGATTTCCTTGTCGATGGCCTTGACGTCCGCGTCGATGAAAGCGAGCTCGGCGGTCGCCGTGGCCCGCTGCGCCTTTTCGTCGCCCAGCTTGGCCCGGAAGTCGCGATTCGCGGCCCTAGCCGCCAGCCAGTTGGCTCGCCTGGCGATCCATTCCTCGCGGAATTTCGTCTCGAGGACCGCCTCCATCCTCGTCAGGATCGCCCGCAGTTCCTTCAAGGCGTCGAGCTTCTCCCTCATCTTCCTGATGGTCTCGCTGATGTTGCGGTAGGTCTGGATCGACTCACGCAGCTCCTTGATGCCGATACGGCTGTCTTCCAGAATGTAGTCTCGGACGAACTGCGTGGCGGTCTGGTTATGGTCAAGGGTCATCGCGTTCACGATGGACTTCTGCAACGCGCTGGCATTCTGCTCGCCGTACGGCGCGTGTGGTACCAGATGGCGCATGTATTCGCGCACGTAGTCGCCGGCCCGATCCCGGTGATTGATGAAATTCTGCTCGCCCACGGAGGCGATTATCCGGGCGCGGACGTCCTCCCATTGCGCCGGAAATTGCCGCGACCCGCGACGCTCGATGAAGTTCTCCGTGGTCAGCAGAGTGCCGACGACGACGAAGAGCGCGAGCACCGTCTCCTTGCTATCGGACTTTCGCGCCTCAAAAGCCATGCCGATCGTGACCGGCGGTCGCTCCCCGTCGGTATCCTCAAATCCGAGCGCAACGTAGGTTCGGGCCTCATCGCGACGGCGCTGGTCTTCGCCGAGCGTGCCGAGGCAGTAGTCGACGACGGATCTCTTGGATCCACTGCGGGACTTTCCGCTATCTCCGGCGACGGCGTTCAGCCGCAGGAAACGCCGGTTGCCGCCAGTGAGAACGACCTGCGCCATGTCGAGGATGGTCGACTTGCCGGACCTGTTCTCGCCCAGCACCCCAATGTGGCCGGCAACAGCGATGTCGGCGACGTCGAACAGGTGCCAGTTCACCATGGCAAGGTGTCGCAATTCCATCATGCCTCGCCTCCAGCGTCCCGCGGAAAGCGGGCTTCCTCGCTGCGGACGTAGCGCTCCAGTCTGTGCAGGGCGTCGCCGCCGCTGATCAGCTTGATCATGGGGCGGATCCGGACCTCGCAGTCCTGCTGCTCGTTATCGAAGTCTCCGATCTCGACCAGGCTGCGCTGGCCAGCCTCTCTGAGGATGTCGCGGAAGCGCTGACCGGAGATGGCGCTGCCGCCGTTGGGCTGCACCATCTCCCGATAGCGGTCGAAAAGATCGTTGAGGGTGGCGACGACCACCGCCCGGTCTTCCATCGCGCCGGCGTTGATCTCCTGCTGCCAGTACGCGGCGAGAACCAGCATCACGATGGTTTCGTCCAGTTTCATCCGCGGCAGCGGCACGTCTTCGTCCATGGCGACGATGCCGGCCCATTGCGCTTCCGGATCGCGATGGACGCGATAGCCGCAAGTGTCGAAGAAGCCGTCGACCGCGTCGCGGAAGCGCCCGTCCATGATCGTGTTGTAGACGGTGCCGGTTCGGGGATCGCCCGCGAACACGAACTGCCGGCGCAGCAGGAAGTGCAAGGCCTTGCGCAAATCGGCGGCCTTATCGGCACCCGCCGAGCGCTCGATATTTTCGAACTCGCTAAGCATGCGCTTCTCCCTTGCGGACGCCGCCGCGCCGGATCACGAAATTCGCGCATCTGAGCCATTCGCTGTCGTGCGGCGGAGTATCGAGCGACGGCTCGAGGTCGAAACTGCCGGCGACATGCGCCGGCACTTCACCGGTCAGGGCGTACCGGCGCGCGGTGTCGAACGCGAGGAAGTCGTCGACCGTCGCGATTTCGAGGAAGCGCGCCTCCCTGGTTCCGAAGGGCGGGACCTGTCCCTCGAGGAACCTGCGGACGTCCTCCGGACGCGGCGCAACGCGCGCGATGTACTCGAGCCGGAGTTGCTTGCGCAGTTCGTAAAGGGGATCGGACGGCGGTCCGGCGAGCTCCCTTGCCTCGACGGGGCGGCGCGGCTGCCTCGTCGGCGCCTGGTGATGCTCCGACCACGGCGAGCGCAGCGGCTCGACGCTCCACTCGACGGTCGCCTTGTCGTGCTTGCCATCGCGCAGCAGGGCATCGAGGCGCCGCACCAAATCGCCAGCCCGTCCGACGAGTCCCTGGGCTCCGCGTTCGGCGTACTTGATCGTGTTGCGGACCCGGGCCTCGAGCTGCCTGCGGAAGGTCTCGATCCGATCGAACATCTCGCCGATCTGCTCGAAGATGTTTTCGATGGCCAAAAGATCGTCCGCGGCGGCCATTCGCCCGTCCTCGACATCGGATGCCATACTGGCGGCCACGTATTCCTCGGCGAGCACCTGCATTGTTTCCGGGGTGTAGGAGATCCGTCGGGCGAGGTCGACGATGGCGTCGCGGAATCGGTAGGGATGGTTGACGGTCAGGATGGACTCGAAGTCCTTCAGCAAGAGTTGGTCGACAAACTCTTCGAAGAAGGCCTCCAGGCGAGTGCCCACGGTCTTCGATTCCATCACCGTCCGGCGGATGCGCTTGAGGTCGGCGAGAATGGCCCGCAGGCTCTTGGTGAACTGGTCGGCCTGGTTGCGCGCCTCTCGGACAGCGAGTGCGGCTTCGCGCTGCTTGCGGTCGGTGATCTCAGGCTTGAGTTTTTCGACGGCCTCGAGGTTGAGGCGGATCTGGACGATCAAGCCGCCAAACCGCTGCGAGAGGTCCTTGTTGAGACTCGCCAAGCGCTGGATGACCAAGAGAGGTCCCATCGCCATGTCGACGGTGACCCGGAGGCCGTATTCCTCCTCCTCGAGCCATCCCCAGGCGACTAGCCGGGCGTAGAGTTGCCGTGCCAAGCCGAGGGCTTTGTCGCCCTTCTCGGAGGCGAACGCGACATCCACCTTACGGATGCGGCGGCGGCCCGCCGAGATCATTTCCGGTAGCGCGCCAAAATCGTCACCCTCGTTCCACAACGCAGGGTTCGCTCGCATGACGTCATAGACGGCGTGGACAACCTGTTGAGGTGTCGGAAACGCCGGCGCACCCGAAAAGAAGCGCTCATGGAGGTCGAGCAGACACGCCGCATACAGGTGCTTGTGATCGCGCGAAAAGGCCAGAAACGCGTCGTCGTGTATGTGGCGGAACAAGGACAATGGACGCCGCTCCTTGGACCGACTTCATCGCGATGGATTCGTCGAGTCGGCCCCTTAAACTAATGATATGCTGGGTAATATTGCTATTGAGGGTGGTTCGAAAGAGTGCAACCAAAGCATTAGTTCTTACTATGTTCCAATATAGCGTCCAACTCCCGGGGTTGTCGAGGCTCCGAAAGTCGCACGCGCCTCCCGCAGCGGCTGACGCCCCCATTCATGTAGGCGCCGCTATGGCATCATGTCCTGCGTAGGGCCCCCCCGAATTCGATTCACGGAGCGGATGCCTCAGTAGCGGGAAGAAGCCGATCAGCCAGGTCAGAAATGCAAGTGACCAAAGCGATGCGCTGAGCGCATAGTGTGCCCCGAGCAGGAACGGTGCCGCTCCGGTCTCGGGCAAGATCTTGACGAGCCCGGCCGCGAGCATCAGCGCGAATTCCGCTCGCCGGGCGAGCGGGGTGCGGATTTGGGGGCGCCCCCCCCCGCATAGGATCGACCTAGGCCGGCATAAGATGACCATCATCGGCGCAAACGGGCCGCGAAGCGCTGAAGCGTAACCCGATCGCCATCGGTCATCAGAAAGCCGCGTGATGGATAGTCTTCCGTGCCTCCATGAAGGACCCGTCTATCGTCGATCCGCGACACCAGGTAGGCGAAAGGTGGATTGAAGCGTCGAAGCGGCCAGCCGGAGGCCGCATGCAATTCTTCCGCATCGACAGTCCCGGTCCCAGATTTGTCGAGAGCAAGATCGACGAGCGCAACCACGTCCGTTTCGGGGGTGCTTTGCCCGGTATGGGGATCGAACGTGATAAAAAGCTCTGCGGTGGTGAACATCCGCGGAAGCCGCGTGGAAATCATCGAGTTCGTTCTCAGATAGCCATCGCTTTCGAGCTCGGCGACGGCAAACGCCAAATCGTCGATGTTGGATTCCGGAAACGCCTCGATGAGGTCTTGCTCGGGAATGAAGCAGTCGAAGCCCTTTTGGGATTGTTCCG
Organism: Bradyrhizobium sp. F1.4.3; assembly: GCF_040548375.1. Lineage (NCBI taxonomy): Bacteria > Pseudomonadati > Pseudomonadota > Alphaproteobacteria > Hyphomicrobiales > Nitrobacteraceae > Bradyrhizobium > Bradyrhizobium sp. F1.4.3. Next base: position 182,844 of record NZ_JBEPRN010000001.1, on the reverse strand, counting down.
ATACCCACAATCCTATCCGAATCGCCAATGGCCCGAGTTCGCCGATCTTCAGCTCGGACTTCTTCTTTGCTGGCGGCGCGATCAGCGGAATGCTCAGCCTGTCTTTAGCCGGCGGCGGAGCTCCGCCTGCAGCGAGCCATCCGTCGAGACCGTCGATCACCAACTGACCAATCGCGGCGAATTGCAGGATGTCGTCGCCGACCAAAGGCACGGTTTCGCCCAGTCGGGCCTCAGCGGCATGTTCGGCGAACTTCGCGTCGGCCACGCCGAGATTGTGTCCGATGACATGCCGCTTCTGGATGTTCAGCGTCAGGACGGCAAGAGCGTCGGCCGTCAGAGTTCCGAACGGATCGAAGTCGAACTCGGCGAAGCGCTTGCGGCCGCGCTCGATGTTCTGGAAGTCGTTGGCGACCGGCTTCGTCGCCGCGACATCGGGCGGCCGAGTGGTCGCCTTGTACAGGTATACCGTCTTTAAGGTCGCTTCGAAGGCCGTCAGTACGTCTTCATGCGCATTGCCCATCATCCTGTATGCGAGTTCATGCCTTTCCGAGCCGAGTTGGCCCGCGAGCTCCACCTGCTCCCGGACGAGCGCGATTTCCCGCGCAAAGTGCAAGTGAATGTTCGGCGCTCCGCAATCCGGACAGAACAAGGAAATGGCGTAGACGCCGTAGTCCCGGCCGCACTCGTCGCATACCAACTCGCGGAGAAGATCGTTTCGAGCGAACCGCGGTGCGGGTTTGGGCGACGGCCGTGTGCCAGTCGTCACCTTGAAAAATTTGTTGCCAGCGTTCTTCCGGGCGAGGTCATCGAACATGCCATGGATTGCCGCCGCGGCGTCGGCGTGAAAGGCATGAGCGACGATTTCCTTGGCAGCCGCGAGGTCGTCGGGATGCGTAAAGTTCTCGTCGTCGTCCAGAACGCCGCTATACGGACAGACTGTGCCTGGCGTACCGGGTGCGTGCGTCATGCGAGACGTCAAGGCCTCGGGTAGGGTGAAATCCGATACTCGATCGCCCAGAAGAAAGAGGCGCGGATGTGCGTCTTCGTTGGGTGAATACCGGTACACCCGGCCATCCGGCGTCTTCGGTAGCGGAATGCCAAGCGTCAAGTTGTTGCCAGAGCCACCCGTCTTATACTTCTCCAAATTCCGCAAGCGCATGAGTCCACCTCGGATAGTTGATATTGAGCCGATGGATCGACGCGAGGAGATGCATCTCCTCCTCGCGTCTGAGATCATGATTCCCCGCCTTCCGAGCGAGTCTGCCGGGACCTGGTTTCCCCGGTCGCGGTCGATGCCCGCCGTGGACGTTTTCCGGATGAGGCCGGCTGAGCAGCAGCCGGCACCTCAAGCGTGTCGCAGCAGGCCAGCAAGGCCCGTGCGAACTGATCGCCGGCGTCCCGAACCCAATCGTCGCGTACGACGGTAAACCAGGCCGTCAATGCGACCAGATCGACGCAAATCGCTCCGATCGCTGCGGGCTTAATGGCCGCCAACGCCGCGAGAAGTGCCGACATGGAGAAACTGGACACGGCTGGGATGATGTTGTCGTAACGCCAGACGACCGTGAGAACCGAAATCAGAAGAGCCGCCAAGCAGGCGGCGACCCCTATCGGTTTCAATCCGCGCAGGTTCCGGCGAAAGCCATATTCGGCATTCTCCTTCTCGACGAGCGGATAGGCTTTCCCACGGCAACGTTCCTGAAGCCACTTCACCCCCGATGCGTACATGGCGTCCGCGGCCTTCGGATCCGCCCTCTCCTGCTCCGGGCTTGGCGTAACGAACAACGGCACGTTCTTCACGAAGAACGCGTGGTATCGGGCCAACACCGGCGGCGGAAGATGTTCTTCCCTATGGCGCAGCCAGATCGTCGATGGCCAACCTCCCCATTCAGCCAGGAGACGCTTCTCCACCTTCTTGCCGCGCGATCTGCTCAGGACGCTCAAGCCATACAGGAGCCCGCAGGACGTCGCGATGGTCACCAGCGTGGCGCCCCAGCTCGAGGTGACCAGCCGGGGAAACCACGCGATCGCAGTGAGGATGATCGGAAACAGCGTGAGCAAGCCCGGAAACAGGCGAGCCTGTCGTGAATAGGGATCGAAGAGCTTCGAAATATCGATCATCGGATCGCCTCTGTGCAGTCATGGGCGCTGGCCGGCGACGGGTCTGGAGATCTCGGATTCTTCATCTTGCCACCTTGACCACGGCGCTGTGTGAGCTGCCGGCTCCGGATAAGGCTTCAGCGGTGAAATGGACATATCCAGCCGGCGTGTGGATCAGCATCAGCAACGGAAAATACTGGCGTATCGAAAGCAGAGCGGCGGTCTTCACGTCCTTCCTGGACGGGCCACTGGGGACGAGATGATTGTGCCAGGTCCCGAGCGCGTAGAGCGCGCCGCCAGATCCTTCGATCAGATCTTCCAGCATGGGCCTCAGTCCCTCGGTACCCAGCACGAACTCGTCGCGCGAGAATTTGCTGTCGGGCGGTGCGGGCATCGTGCCGACGACGTGGAAGACGTTGGCGACGTCCGAATAGCGGCCGAGGATGATGCCGCCCGTCTCCGAGCCACGGCGCGCAGCGACCTCTCGCTGAATCGTGTCGTCGACCTCCGGACTAAGGCGCACGACACTGTCCGTGCCGTCGCCTACGACGATGCGTGGCCGGATATCCTTGCGATGCCATATCTGGTTCAGCCCATCGGCCGCCAAACTGCCGACCAGCACCTCGCCGGTCTCGGGAAGACCGTCGCGTTGGAGCCGGCGAATATGCTCGGACATCGGCGCCGCGAACGAGGACAAGCGGCCGTCCGACAGCGGCATCGTGATGGCCGCGCAGCCCTGACCGATCGCGATCGCTTCGGCCTTCGTGTTGAAGACCTCGTTCCTGAGGGTGGGATCCGAATGGATCAGGCGATAGGCCTCGCAGATCAGATCGGTCGCCGACGGGTTGGCCGCCGGTCCCTCCACCGACATCAGGCCGACGCTTCCGATGCCCAGCATGCATGCCTCGACCACCCGGGGCCGGTCGATCGTGACTCCAGGCAAGACCAGCGCCTCGCGCACGCTTGCGGAGCCGGTCGTATTGACTACGGCAAAGCTGTCTCGGGCGACCAAAGGAGTGATCGATTGGTCATCGAATGCGCGCGCGACGACGTCCACGACGTGCGGCACCGTCGGCTGCTTGAGGGTCGCGAGTGCCTCGGCCAGGTAGTGCGCCTTTGGAATGGACCAGAAGCTTTCGACTTTCGTGTCAGACGGAAGCGTGGCGTAGCGCGCGAAATTGTGAGGTTGCAGGATGCCGTCGTCGATGAGGGCCGCGGGTCCCCGTCCGGACCTAGCGAGATGAACGGCGAGTTTGGATCCGATGCTTCCGCAGCCGAGGAGCGTCCAGGGACGCAGCGCCTGCCCGTCGTCGCCCGCAGCGCGTCGCAGCAATTCGGGGGATACCTCATCTCGGTGCGTGGCGGTCCTGACCAGCTTGCCGCTGCCTGACGAGAGCGCCTCGCCGCCGCGCAATTCCACGACGTAGGGGCATATCTCGATCGGCGAAGTCGTGCCGATCACCTCGAACGGGCGGCGCGCCAACAGAATGACGGCTATCGGCTGCTTCTCCTTCAATTTCGATTGCGAAACCCGCTCCTGCAGGATTCCGAGCTTCGGCTCCAGGAATTCGCGGCAGCCCAGCTCGGCCGCCCGCTTCAAGAGCTCGTCAATCGTCGTGACCGTTTCCGGAAGATAGCGATCCGCCACGAACGGCCGACCGGTCGGGAGCTTTCCCGACCACGCGACCAAGGCATTGGTGATGCCTCTTCTCCCTCGGGCACCGACCGGCTCGAACCACCACTGGTCGGCCATTTCCGGTCGCAGCGGCAACTTTTCACCTTGCGGAACCTCCATGCGATAGGTGACGAGATCGCCGCGATCGGAGGCGTAGTACCAGGCCGCGAAGGCAGCGCAGCCGCCGTCGCGGGTGGGCAGACCCGTCAACCAGGTCGGATCCGCAACGATCACGTCGTCGATCCCGTCCCGCCGCACCGGCTCCCAGCCGTGCTCCGGATCGATCAGCTGAGCCATCGCGGCCTTGTCCAGCCAGTCGACCAGTTGTTCGAAAAGGCCGCCTATTCCGCGAACGCGCAGTACCTCACGCGGCGAACCTGCGACGAGACACGGTTCGGGTGGACCGCCATTCCTCAAGGGCTGAATGTGAGGATGGGTGCGATTGAAGTCCGCGCGCAGGCGGATAAGCGGCGCCCCCAAGGGATATCCTGCCGTGAAGATGAACGTTACGGGCTCGACCGCGCGGACGCCCGACGGGCTCTCGCCCGCGGCCCTCCACGCGTTCGGGAGTTCGGTCCGGATCTCCACCATGGCCCGGACGGCGTCGCTTCCTTCGATCCGTTCGGCGGTCACCCGTTCGACGGACGGGTGAGCCTCGATGAGGCGCAGCGCCCGTCGGACGGGTATGGGAATATCGTCTGCCGCGGAGATCGCCGCCATCGGCTCATCCGTGGGCGAGCGGCTGGCTTCCGATACCGGTGCCGGCGGCGACGCTGACGGCGACCGCAGCGCGCTTGATGCGCGGTCCGACCGAAGTGACCTCGATCGCCAGCGGATCGTCGCCCGGACTGTCGGCGACGCACTTGAATTCTCCCTTCACGGGATCGAGGATATCGATGTATTCGCGCTTCGCACGGATGCACGGCGGATCGTTCTTGTCGTCCTTGATGGTCTTGCTGCTGGCCACGATCAGCGCGCCATCCAGCGGCTGCCCGAGGGCGCTCCGGGCGGGCTCGGACACCTTGGCTTTCTCGCCCTTTTCGGACCAGCTATCGTAGGAAAGGCTGTGCCACGAACAATGGTGCGGAGCGATCAGAACGTCGTACTGCAGACGCTCGGGCCACTTCTTGTTGCGCTCCCAGATGCGGTCCCAGATCGCGACCTCGGCGTCGCCGCCGAGAAGGAAGCGCCCGCGGGTGACCTTGGACACCTTCAGGTCCAGACGCATGATGACGCTGGAGTTGTTCTTCGTCAGAACCTCCTCCTCCGCTTCCTCGTCGGCAGGCATCGGCGCCAGCAGCCGCGCCTCGAAGGAAGTGTCCTGTACGCCGCAGATCTTCGAGAACACCTCGTCGACCTTCACCAGGATTTCCGTCAGGTCATCGGTCTTGCCGTCGACGTCCTCGCCCAAGATCAGGATGCGGTTGCCGTCCTCGGCGGTCCGTTCCTTCTTGAACCTGTTGGCGCGGCGGCGGGCCTCGTCGCGCCAAGCCTCGGCATCGGCGCAAAGGACGTGATCCTCGTCCTTCGCCTTCGCCCGGCGGAACACGATCGGCGAGGACCACATTTCACGGATGATGATCTTGTCGTCGGCCTTCACCCAGGTCGACGGGTCGCCGAGATGGAAGTGCTTGACCAGGCCCCGGATGTGGTCGGCGTCCGGATGGGTGTTCAGAAAGCCATCGACGAACAGCCTCCCCTTATCGTCCCGATCGAGCTTGTTCCGGAGCTGTTTCCCCACGTTGGGGGTGTCGTCGTCCTCGTCGTCGGCCGCCTCCCGGATGTTGATGTCGGTCAGGATCCGGCGACCGGACTCGGTCTCGAACAGCACCATGTCGCCGTTGTCGACTTTGAAAAGTGATGCTTTAACTACCATTCCCATCCCCCTGATTCAACGATCGAAAGATCGGTCGCGGCTCCTTGACCGATTGCAGATCAAAGGCGCGCACTTAAGAAGATATGATGGCAATTTGGCCACGCAAGATGTGCTACCAGATTAATTTTATCACGCTATATATATGAAATTGTTCAAGTATTAATCATCTTGAACCGGCTTTGTTCACCCGGTGTTCTTGGTTTTCTAGCCGAGAGGCGGCATGATCGCGGAATTAGGGCGGCACCGGCGCGAGGCCGGCCCCGCAGCGGATAAACAGGTTCAGGATGAGCAAGAACATCGTCGTCTATTCCGACGGAACCGGCCAAGACGGCGGCGCGCGTCCGGAGCAGCGCATCAGCAACATCTACAAGATGTACCGTGTGAGCCGTGACCACGCGGACACGGCCATCGATCCGTCCAGGCAAGTGGTCTTCTACGACGCTGGCCTTGGGACGGATATCGGCGCTACCGCCCTCACCGCTCCGGTGCGCTTCGTCCAGAAGATGCTTGGATCCATCGCGGGCGACGGCATCAAGCGCAACATTGCCGACTGCTACGAATTCATCATCAACCACTACGAAGACGGTGACCGGATATTCCTCTTCGGGTTCAGCCGGGGCGCCTACACGGTCCGAAGCCTGGCGAACCTGCTGATGCTCTGCGGCGTCCCCAAGAAGACGCCCTCCGGCCCATTGATGCGCTACCGCAAGGCCGCGAAGGACATCGCTTGGGAAGCCGTGGATACCGTGCTGGAACACGGCGCGGGCCACCCGCGTGAGCAGTTCGAGGCGGAGAGGCTCGAACTGGCGCGGCGATTTCAGACCAAGTACGGCTCCGGCGACGGCTTGGATGCCAACGCCGCGGCATATTTCGTCGGCGTGTTCGATACGGTCGCTGCCCTCGGCGCCAGCGGTCCGCGACGCCGGATGATCCAGGCCGGGTTGACTCTCGGCGTCGCTGCCCTCGCCTTCTTCGCTTCGCTCGTTCCGGCCGCGATCATCGGTGCGCTGACGGCCATCGTCTCGGAGGCCGGCCTGCTATGGGGCTTCATCGTGCCGGCGTGGCTGGTCACGCATTTGGCGATGCTGATTGCCGTCACCTGGTTCTGGAAACGGCAGCGGACGGTCAATCTCAAGACCATCTACGACTTCCCGAACAAGGGCGATCCGCCGCGCTCTCATACCGCCGAGTGGACCGGCAAGAATTTCGATCGCCTTCTCAGCAAACATGTACGTTTTGCGCGCTCGGCGAACGCGATCGACGAGACGCGCAAGGATTTCGCCCGGGTCGGCTGGGGCGGCACCGAGCCGTCTGTGCACCCCGCAACGCCGGGTGTTCCGCGTCTCATCCAGCTCTGGTTCGCAGGAAACCACTCGGATATCGGCGGATCTTATCCGGAACCGGAATCGCGTTTGTCGGATATCGCCCTCGCCTGGATGTGCGAGCAGGCCACGTCCATCCCGGACGGCTTGATCACCGGGCCGATCTACGTGGACGGGATCAGGATGCCGAAGACTGATGACAACGGACCGGCACTGAACGTCTTCCCTGGCGCGAACGGCGTTCAGCATTGCGAGATCGCGGGCATGCGCGACACGCTCGACGCCTACGCCGCCAGTCTGCCGAAATGGCGATGGCTGCAAAACCTCGTCGGCACCAGGAACTGGGAAGTCGAAGTCCGCGAGATCAACCACCAGGCGCCGGTACATCCGACCGTGCGCACGCGCTTCGACCTGCCGGAAGTCAGACAATGTGCTGGCGTCGGCGCATATCGCCCAACCGCACTGGCGAGCCATGACGACTTCAAACGCTACTATCCGCAGGTGGAGTCGACAGCACAGTCGAGCGGGTCCGCCTGAACGCTCGAGGAGACGCTCTTGGTCGCGCTTACCGACATCAAAGCTGACCTGCCGGATTGGCCGGACGACGTGGTGGATCAATGGCTATTGAATTTGGCGAACCAGGAGGGCATGAGCTGGCCCCCACCGGTCCCCTTCAACGGCCATCGGTGGCAGTACATCATCGTAAAGCCGGTATCGTGGTGGAAGAAGGTCACGTGGACGAAGGAATCGCGCGACTGTAGCTTCGACGAGCTGTCGCTTAATTCCCGCAAGATCATGAACTCCATGTTCGAGGCGTTGGTCCTCGGAATCGAGAATGGCTATGGCGGCGACAACAGCAAGAAGCGCTTTGAATCTTGCGTGAGCTATCTGGCGGTGAAAGGACAATTCCCCCGCGTGCCTGTCACCATGCCGATAGAAACGGGCCTAAGTATCCTCGACGGCAATCATCGAGTCTACTCGCTCACTTTCCTGCAAAGCGTTCCTGAGCCGGAATTGAAGAAGCAACGCATCACTCGCCCTTCCGTCATCCACGATGTTTGGGCGGCGAAGCACGCCGATGGAGAGATTCTGGATAGCTGACGCGGTTCTGGTCGCCGTCGATCGAGCAAGTGGTGCCGCGCAATTTCCGGCACCGTCGTCAATTGACGGGGGCTTGCCGAGAGATCGGTTCGGGGCGCTAGTGCGACAATCGGGAGACCTCGGCGAACCTTAGAGGCTCGCAGGAAACCTGAAACTCGCCATCACCGTCGAACCTCTTTCCCATTAAGTGAAGAAGCGCGCGCCCATGCACAACAGGCACAGGGTGCGCTGTCATAATTTCCGGATCTTCCGGAAAGCTCGGCCCGACGATGTCGCGAACGTTCTGGACGCTCAAGGACGTGCTCGCACCCTCAAAGAGTAGCTCGTCGGTCTCCGGATGCCAGACGCAAACTACGATCGCGAGCATGAAGATGTTCCTTGGGGCCACCGGTCCGGCCGCTCCGACAAAAAGCCGGTGTCGGCTGCCTCGACTTGCTTCCGTTTCGCGCAGTTAGATCATCTCGATTGCGATGGGGTGCGGCGCAAAAGATCGTTGGAGGCATCGAAAGATACGTTGACGGCCCTCGATCGAGCCATGGCTATTGCCATCGGCTGCCGCCGTGACGCTAAAGATCGGGAAGATGTAGGGCACTTGATCCCTTCGCCCTCCCCTCGAACCGCGATGACCTATGGCAACTTCGGTGCTTCCGGCTTTTCCTCGGGCCTCAAGCTTCTGATGTAGGCAATCGCTCGTTGCTGGAGTGCCGGATCCAGATTTGTCTCATGGATCCGGCGTTCGACGAGTTCAAGGTCAAGCGGGCGTTGCGCATGAATCGCCTCGACGAATTGCTTGTCCCTGTCGTCCAGTCGCGCAAGTTTGGAGGCGATCAAATCCTCCGGAGCCGGCGCTATGCCGTACACGCTTCGTCCTGCGACTTCGGTCCTTACTTTGATCGCGCGAACCTGCCAGCCCGCCGGCAGTTTCGCCGTCGTCTCGTCGACGCCGTCGATGTAGAAGCCGTGAGTACGGTGGAATTGGCTGCTCTCACCGAACAAGCCGTCGATGTGCTCCGACGCAACGTTCGGATCACCGCCCGGCGACTTGGCATTCTCTTCCAGCTCCCAGATCCTAGCGTTCTCCGGGAAAGCGTCGATCTCCGGCGATGCCCTTGCCGGCTCAGGCGCATCGGGCATCGATGCCAGAATGGCTTGGCTGCCGACGACGAAGACGTTGTCCGTGTTGAATTCGAAGGCCAAGGCTCGGACGACCCGGAGAAGGTCATCCAAAGTCCGTATGCCGCGATCGTCGGCCATCAAGGACCTCCCGGAACAAGGAAGTCAGGCTGCGCAGACAGGCTGCGTTTGACGATCCGTCTCGCCGCCTTCCTCAAGCGGACACGGGCATGGTAGTCGCCAAAATCGACTCCCTCGGCGAGCCAGAACGGCGAGGTATTACGCAGCCGCACCATCTCGCGGTCGCGGCTGATGAGCTTAGAGGCTAGTTCCTTGGGCGGTAGCGCAAGCAATTCCTGCCACTCGCGCACGAAGGGCCAGCCGGCGAACTGATTGGCTTGGCGCTCATGAGCCAACTTCGCCTTCTCGACCAATGACGGGTCGCGGCGAAGCATCCGCACGATCAGCCGATGCATCATCAGCTTCGCGGTGTCGCCCACTATGCCTTCATTTAGCCCGTCGCCCATCGCGTGGAGCGCCTCTCCGCCCGCTTTTCCGACCGTCGTGTGGACCTCAGAATATAAACAAGCAGTGGGCAACAAAAAAGGGCGCAAACCGAAGCGGATAGGAGATGGTTACCGCTTCGGCGGCGACTGCCTAGGAGTTTCGTCGCAGTGGTCCCGGCGGGGCCGTCGGCCGCATCCCCGCCTCTTTGCAGCGTCCTGCAGGTCACTTTCGCGATAATGGCCGAAGCGATGGAGACTTGAAGCGCGTGTGCAGAGCAGCAACCATAGGACGTAAGAAGAAGGTCTGGGTTGCATTTTCGGAGAACGGAACGTAACAACGCAGCGCTCGGCAGTCGCGCTGCCTTTCCTCTGCTCGCGCAACAGATATTTCGCTTCCAAAAGCTTTTTCAGGCGAGAGATTGCCGATGTGGCCCGATAACGAGACCGAGCGGGACTTCCTGAACTTCTCCGGCGTCGCCGAAACCGTGGCCGAGATCATTGTGCAGGCCAAGGGACGCCCGATCTCGATCGGCGTGTCTGGCGCCTGGGGCATCGGCAAATCCTCGATGATCAAGCTCACCCGCTCGGCGATCGCCGCCAGGAAGGACGAGAGCGGGAAGAAGACCGCCGACAAGTACGTCTTCGTCGAGTTCAATGCCTGGCTCTACCAGGGGTATGACGACGCGCGTGCTGCGTTGATGGATGTGATCGCTGACAAGCTCGCGAAGGAAGCGGAGAGCCGACAGACGGCACTCGACAAGGTCGCGTCCCTTGCCAAGCGCGTGAAATGGCTCCGGGCCGCGAAACTCGCAGCGACCTCGGCCGCCTCGATCTATTTCGGAGTGCCCCCGGTCGGGGCCGTTGGCGAGATCTTCGAGCTCGCCAAGAAGGTCTGGTCCGAAGGGGTCGGGAAGGAAACCGGTGAAGCCGCCAAAAAAGCTGCGGCGGACGCGGCGCAGGAAGGTGGCGAACTGCTGAACCCGAAGGAGGAAACTTCACCGCCCAAGGAGATTCAGGCGTTGCGCGACGCGTTCGAACAGGCGCTCGAGGAGCTCGGGATAACTTTGGTCGTCCTGATCGACGATCTCGACCGATGCCTGCCGGAAACCACGATCTCGACGCTGGAGGCGATCCGCCTCTTTCTGTTCCTCAAGAACACCGCCTTCGTGATCGCGGCCGACAACGACATGATCAAGCACGCCGTCCGGAAGCACTTCGTCGGGGTCAGCGACGACCTGCTGGTCACCAACTACTTCGACAAGCTCATCCAAGTTCCCATTCGGGTGCCGCAGCTCGGGACCCAGGAGGTCCGCGCCTACATGATGCTCCTGTTCGTGGACAACAGCGAGTTGTCCGACGACGACAAGGAGAAGATCCGCGCTGGCATGATTGGCCAGCTCAAGCGGACGTGGCAGGGAAAGAAGGTCGACCGGGCCTTCGTCCAATCGCTTGGCGTGAAGTTGCCCGAGCATCTTGTCGGTCAATTCGACACGGCCGAGAGGCTCGCCTCGCTCATGACGACGGCGTCGGGGATTCTGGGAAATCCGCGGCTGATCAAGCGCTTCCTGAACGCGCTCTCGATCCGGATGACGATCTCGAAAGCGCAGGGCGTCGGCGTCGACGAAGCGGTGCTCGCCAAGCTGTTGCTTTTCGAGCGCATCGGCGACACCGCAGCGTATGCCGAACTGGTCAAGAGCGTCAGCGCCTCGGGTGAGGGAAAGCCTACGTTCCTCCAAGAATGGGAAGACGCGGCGACAGCGGGGCGCGATCTCGATCTGAAGGCGCCGTGGAACGCTCCCTTCGTGAAGGAATGGTTGGCGCTCACGCCGCCCCTTCACGACCATGACCTGCGCGGCGCGCTCTACGTCGGCCGCGAGCAAGCGCCGCTTATCACGCCCGAAGACCGCCTGTCGTCGGAGGCAGCCGAGTTGCTCACGGCCCTGCTCGAGCACCCCGACATGGCCCACCAGCTCAAGGATAGGCTGACCCGAGTCTCGCGTATCGAAGTCACGGTGATGATGGATCGCCTGCTCGAGCGCGCCAGAAAGGAGCAGGACTGGGGTGTCCCGCCTATCCTCAACGCCTGCATCGCTCTCGCAGATGCCGACCCGCCACAAGGAGCCCGTATCGCTGCATTCCTCGCGGACCGTCCTTTGCAACAGATCCAACCGAACATCGTACCGAAGATCGGCGACCGTCCATGGTCGAGAAGTGTCCTCGATGCATGGAATTCGTCTCCTGACGTTTCGCGCCCGGTGAAGACGGCAATCAGAAAGACGAGAGAGCATGGGAACGTCGCAATCTAGTGACGGTCCCGGCCCAGGCGTGCCGTTGGTCCCTCCCTGGACACCGGCCGCCCCACAGGATCCCGTACCCCCCGTACCCCAGCCCGGATCTCCGGACGTCCCGCCGGACGCTCCTCCGGCCGATGGCGCCCTGCCCCCGCCTCCCGCAGCGCCATCGTCAAGCCCGCAGCCGGCGCCGTTGGCACCCGAACGACGGTTCGGCGGCGTTCGCTCTAGCTTGGGCAATTTCGCGCGATCCGGGGACGGCCGCGACCTTCGACGCGGGCTCGGACACTACGTCCGCAATGGCTACGGGGGATCGAATTTCGCGACGCAGCGGTTCGGCGGCACCGCTCAAACGGCGGGATCGCTCGGCCATGCCCTCTATTCCACCGCGCAGGGGGATGCGAACGCTCCCGTCGATGCGGCCGCGCTCGCTGGCCGGTCCACCGAAGAGATCGCGAGCGCGATCATCGAGGCTGTCAGACCGATCGACGGGACTCAGGATGCGGAAGCCGAACGTGCGTCCATCCACGACGCGATGTCCGAATTGCTGACGGAATACCCGGACGCCGATCTCCTCGATCTGTCCGATCCTGAACGCGAGTTCGTCATCGAGAAATTCACGGCCATCGACGTGGCACGACGCTTCGAGCTGGATGTCGGCAAGACGTTGCTGGAGAGAGCGCCCACCGCGTCCGTCGCGCTGGCTCGACTGAAACAGATGCGGTCGTACATCGCCGAGACTGTGGCCGCCTCCTTCCGCAAACTCAAGGAACAGGGACGCAGGCTCACCGCCGGACGCGTCGCGCGCGTCGTCCAGGCCGCGTTGCGCGAGACGTTCGAGGTCTTCGAGGGGTACGAAGAGTGAAATTGTTTTGCGCACCGACCGAGGTTGGTCGACTGAAGGAGAGTGACACGCTCAGGGTCGTCCTCTACGGCCAGCCTGGGGCTGAAGATCGCGGCAGCGCGGGTGCGGCCGTGCGCAACGACATTCGCAGAGCGCGTCTGGCTCCGAACCGCAGGGCGTGGGATCTGCTGTCCATCGCGATGTCCGTCATGGCGGCTGACGCAGCGGGACGACGTAGCCTAAGTCCGGACGGCTGGACACGCGAGTTCGAGATGGAAGTCGCGGTCGCCGACCCGGCATTCTGGAACAAGTCCGCGGACCTCCTCGCCGACGCGTTGACGTTTCTCACGACCGACCGATGGCAATTCCGTTTCATCGCCGGCGGTGCAGCGCCGCAACCGCCGGCGGAAGTTTTCCGACCGCCCGAAGGCAGCGTCGTGCTCCTGTCCGGTGGGCTAGACAGCTTGAGCGGCGCCATCGACCTTGCGGCGTCCGGACAGCGACCCGTCGCCATCAGCAAGACAGTCCGGGGCGATGGAGAAAAACAGATCAGGTTCGCGTCGTTGATCGGCGGTGGTCTGCGGCACTTCCAGTTGAACGACAACGCGGCAGTGCCGGGCACCGAAGATACCTCCCAGCGGGCGCGCTCGATCATCTTCCTTGCCTTCGGCGTTCTCGTCGCCACGGCGCTCAAGCCATATCGTCCCGGCGGCAGCTTGCCGCTTTACGTCTGCGAAAACGGCTTCATCGCCATCAACCCGCCTCTGACGGGAAGCCGCATTGGGAGTTTGAGCACCCGTACGGCGCACCCTTACTTCCTCTCAAGGTTCCAAGACGTTCTCGACGCCGCGAACCTAGGTGTGAGTATCCACACTCCTTATGGATACACGACCAAGGGCGAGATGCTGAAGACGTGCGCGGACCAGGACTTGCTGCGCACGCTGGCGGCGAACTCGACGAGTTGCGGCCGCTTTCAGCGCTACAACTACCGCCATTGCGGGCGGTGCGTGCCGTGTCAGGTCCGCAGAGCGGCCTTCCTCGCTTGGGGCGAAGACGATCCGACCGACTACGTCTACGAACATCTCGGTCGGGACGATCCGGATCACGCCGGATTCGATGACGTCCGCTCGGTCGGCATGGCGCTGGCGGCAGCGAAGGGTGCGGGCTTCGACGATTGGCTTGGCGGAGCCCTTTCGTGGCAAGGGATCGAGGAGCGCGACGCGCTAAAGGATGTGCTACGCAGGGGACTTGGCGAACTCGGCGCCTTGCACGCAAAATTCGGTGTCAAGTGATCGACCTTCACGCCCATCTCGATCTTTATCCGGATCCGGTCGCGACAACGAAGGAATGCATCGAGCGCAACCTTTTCGTTCTGTCGGTGACGACGACGCCCTCGGCCTGGTCGGGAACGGCCGCCTTGGCCAAGGATGCGGCGCGTATCCGCACCGCGATCGGGTTGCATCCTCAGATCGCGCAGGAACGCCGGGGCGAACTCGGGCTCTTCGAGGAATTGCTCCCGCGATCGCGGTATGTCGGCGAGATCGGACTGGACGGCGGACCCGAGCTCAAGGCCACGTGGGACACCCAGCGCAGCGTGTTCGTCGAGATCCTTCGTATGTGCCATGTCGCCGGAGGCCGAGTCATGACGATCCACAGTCGACGTGCGGCCACGCCGGTTCTCGACGCTCTCGCGTCCGAAGCCGACGCCGGTGTGGCCGTCCTGCACTGGTTTTCCGGGACGCGCCGCGAGCTCAAACGCGCGGTCGATCAGGGTTGCTGGTTCAGCGTCGGCCCGGCGATGCTCGCCGGCGAGAGAGGACGCGGCCTCGTTGCCCAGATGCCCCGCGACAGGATACTGACTGAGACGGACGGTCCCTTCGCACAGATCGAGGGGCGCTCCCTGTTTCCCTGGGAGGTTGCCAAGGCCGAGCCGATTCTCGCCGATCTATGGGCCGTGGACGAAGGCGAGGTCCGGGGCCAATTGCTTGCGAACCTCAAACGACTCACGACGCGGATCGCTCCGATGGAGTAGACCGATGGAAGCCGTGCAATCCACGGACACGCTTTCCGTCCATCAAAGTCGAATTGGAACTATGATTGTATTAGTCGACTAAGCGACCCTAGTCAGGCCGAATGTCCGTAAAATTCGAATAACAGAGCTTCAGCGCGACGATCGAGCCGGCCAGCTTGGCGCGACGGGTGACATCGTCCAGCTTTTGAAGCCACGGTCGGATCCTACGCCGGGGCAGTCCTTCCGCGGAGGTCTTGCTCCCGCTCGCCTCGCTCTCGGCTGGTAAGGTCGGCGCCAAGCGCGGAGGGAGAGGTACCAAGCAGGCCCGAGCGGGGATTCGGTGCCGGTTTGGTGGTCTCCGGAGGTATGGGAAGCTAAGTCGTCTTGCTTTCCGATTGGCCCATCGAGAACGGGTCCCTATGTCCGGCCGCAGGGCGGTCTGGAACTTCCGATGGTGAAGCCCCCGACACATTTCCTCGCCGATCGCTGCTGAGACCCCCGTTTCCGCCGACGAGAGAGGTATCGCACGGTACCCGAGGCATCTCCCACGCGATGGCCCTTGGGTCCGCTGTGGGAGGTCGGATGACCCGGCAGAGCGGCATTCGACTTCCGACCCGCGTTTGGAGTCCGTGCGGCAGACGAGCTTAAGGCCCATGACGCGATCGAACGGCGCAAGAGATCGCGAGGCCGGTGCCGCTGCGACGGGGGCAGGCTCGCGCGCTGCGCTTGTCTGAACGAGGGGGAAGTTGCGCGCATTGGGACCGGCCTCGCCGCCGGCGAGGTTGGCCGGATTCCGCACGGAAATCCGACAAGCGGCCGCGCTTGCCAGCGCAAACCATCTTTGCAAAGCCGTTGCGCGAGAACGAGCGCGTCGCCTCCATGTTCGCGCTCGCTGCGGTGGCTCTGATCGCCGCCGCGTTAGCCGTCAGTCTCTGGCCCGCTGCGGATCCGGACGTAGTCCCACACCAACATGCCAACCTTGCCGCCGACCACCCACCTTTGGAGGGGCATGAGCGCACCTACGCCCATTCGTTCGTGATCGATGAACTCCACAGGAGGTGGCCGTGAGCCGGGCTGCGGCGTTCCCGCCGAGCCTAGCGGGCCACCCTACTTCGGCCTTCTCGTCGCAAGGAAGTGGCAGTGAAACGTATAGGTCACAGTGCCCAGGATATCTTTGTCCGCCGAAGGCTGGACGTTCTCGTCGATCGAGACGTTGAAGTCAGGATTTTGAACCGCGTAGAGTTGACGTTGCTTTTCGCATTCAGTCAACACGGTGTGACCGCTTCCCTTGATGTTGCCGACATCCGTGGATGCCAGAACCGGGAGGGGCTTCTCAGGTTCAGGCCTAACGGCTTCCGAAAAATGCTTGATCGCCACGATCAGTGCGGTGAGCGCAACGATGATAGCGGTCGCGATGCCCAGAAATTTTACGATAGGATTCTTGGGATTGGGGGCGCTTCCTTCGTCAACCATCGAAAGTATCCATAAAAGTAGGACCTTAGAATCGCAAACTCATCATCGGCTTGGAAGTTCATCTCGAACACAGTGCTCTACAAACCAACGACAGGTGCGCGGCTGCCAGACCGTCTCCCGTCTAAGAGCCACAGCGCGGTATCCCCAGTGCGATGGCACTTTCTTCCGACATAGAGCCGACATGGTACGGGCCTTCGTAAATGCTAACGATTGGATCTCCGGCCGATTTCAAATAGCATTTGCCTGTCAGCGCCCGCCTCGAAGTAGCCCCTGGTTGTCCGACCGCCCGCCGGAAGGCCACAACCGAATTGAGGTGCTTTAGCGTGACCGCGATGTCTTCGTCGTGCAGCGATGGAGCGCCGATCCCCTCGATGAGCGAGCGCATCTCTTGGTCGTTCTTTGGCCGCGCGGGCGCAAGTGCGGCGGCCGTCGCTCTCGTCGTGCCATCTAGAGGGACTGAGGCCTGCTTGGCGGCCGATTTCTTGACGGCCTTCTTTGGGGCGGGCCTCTTCGATTTGGATTTCTTCGGCTTGGACTTCTTCGCCTTTCGCTTGGCCTCCATCTTGCGTGTCGAAGCCATCTTTTGCCCCCATCGTTTCGGTCAGCGCACACTGCGCAAGCCGGCTCTCAATTGTTCGTTCAGATGATACGCCTCGGCCAGGTCGGTGAGCGACCGTCCGTCACCGGCCAAAGGACCGAAAGTAAAGACGATCTGGTGCGTACGTTCACGGTTGGCGCTCAAGAAGGTGCCCGATTGGTTCACTGAGCCCGTCGTGAACTTCCAGGTAGGCGTGACATCGCCCGACACCGTTTCCTTGATCGAAACGGTCTGGCTAAGAACGTTCTTCACGCTATAGATCTTCGCCGTCCGGTCCGGGTCGGACGCGACACCTATTTCGACGAGCTGCGCCCTGGATTCGAGCAACGGCTGGATCTTCAGGTCGATGTCGACGAGCGGTGACCCATCCTTATTCCCGGTCGGATTTCGACACGGACGTTCCGGATCGTCCGCCCGGAATACCGTCGGTTGGTACAGCGCTGCCAAGGGGTAGAACACGTTGAACTTGTTCTCGTTGGACGCGACAGCCGAACCGCTGATGCCGCCACCCAGCGTGAATATCGTCGACGCCGGTGAAGCTGGTGCCCATAGTCCGCTCGGATTTACGGTCGAGGTCTCGGAGACGGTGAGGTCGGTTGCGACCTCTACACCCCAGTGCTCAAGAAAGCCCGTGTAGGTTCGTCCGTTTCGCCGCCGGCGGGCGCCGTCCCGATCGTTCCGGATGACGGCAGTGACGGCATAGCTCAACTCGCACACGATGGTGCGAACAAGCGCAATGTTCATGTCTTCTACGTCTCGGGGGCGCGTATTCGGCCAGTCGCGTTGGCTGGGAATGTACGTGCCGCACCCGACCTGCGCGATACATAGGAGAGTACCTATAGATAACCTGAACAACTTCATTGGTGCGCCGCCTTCGGCGAGTCAAAAATATGCGGTACCGTCTACCGGTTCTTCGACGCGCGGCCCGGATGCGAAACACCATCGTCCGCCAAAACCTGGATCGAGCCGGCAGACTTGAAATCGGCGCGAGATTAGCCGGCAAGGGGTGCGGAAGTCTGTCGCCCAACTACAACACCGTAGCAATTTTTGGTTGTACCGCGGCGCGGCACGTCCACCCTAGAAATCGCGCTCCGTTTGCACCCGTCCGATGTCGGTCATCGTGGCGGTCGAAAGCGGCTGGTTTAGACGACCGACCCCGACCCGCAGGTCCTTCACACCGTCGTTCCGGAAGCTCAATTCCGGCACCAATCCGTAGTTCTCGTGCGGCACCCACTCGAACATCGGCGACTTGGTTTCGACGATCTGCCGCCAGTCGGTCAGAGGCGGCCACGTTCGAGCCGAGTATTTGCCGAGCATGACGAATTGTGCCCCGCCCCTCGCGAGCTTGTACTGCTGGCTGGCTAAATCGGAAGCATGGGAGCAAGTACAGATCGCGTGATGGAGATAGTGCATCGACGCCAGCAGAGCCCGTAAGGGCCTGTCGCCCAGGTCGTCATCGTCGACAAGTCCATGCATCAGATCGTTGCGCAGCTTGTTGATCAGCTTCCAGTCCGCCACCCGGCCTTCGTCCGCCTTGTCGAGATCGACATCTCCGGCGACGAAGGCGCGGACGCCGACCAGGGTCGTGCGGTTGCGCACGTATTCGTGCCCACACTTTTCACACGATCCCTTTACCTGCTCCGTGCCGTGCTTTGCGAAGCCGGCGTTGGCCGCAAGCGGCTTTTCCATGACCTCCAACCCGACATATGCCTCTTGGAAGGCCGTGACGTCGTCGGCAACGCCGGCGGCCGACCGGTAGTTGCGCGCGGCCCGACGAAGCCGCTTGCCGCCCTCCATGCCGTCCCAGTGCGCGAGGAGATTCCGCGCGGAGCGCAACTTTGCACCGGCGATCCGTTCGTGCCAGTGGTTGAGCGGAAGCGGCAGCATCTGCATGAATTCGCAATTGTGCCGGCGGCCCGCGTCCAGTCGCGCAACTTGCACTAACTCGCACGGACCGAATGTCGTGTTGGATACCACCGTGATCGCGGAGAGGAAGTCTTCGATGAGCTCCATGCCGGCGCGCCCGGCTAAGAAAAGATCATCGGTCGTCGTGGCTTTGAATTCGACGGCGATGGTCGATCCGCCGAATTCTCGTTGCTTAGCCGGATCGTCGTTCGACGGCTTGACGGCAATGCGACATTCCATTCCCTGAATTGAGAAGCTTTCGACACGGCCATCGCCGACCTCCAACGACAGCGCCTGTTTGGCCAGGACGCGGTATGTTGAGACATCCTGTTGCTTGCCGGGCTTGGCCGTCGCGCTCGCTTTCCTCGACTTCTTAGGCATGTAACCTTCCGCCCGGTCTGGGATCGTGTTCGGCCGGCGAGCGCCTTCGGCGGAGCGCGCGCCGTGTCGGAACGGCATCCGCCGTTAGCCGCAAGCCTCGACCATGGCGTTCGCGAGATCGAACAAGCTGACGGTCTCGATGGTGCGCTCTACGATGATTTTGCGCTGCGCCGGCTCCGTGAGATTTTCGGCGTGAACTGTACATTCGACGACGCCCCGCGCCGCGCCCTCTTTGACGAACGACACGGTGAACTCGAAGATTTCTTCTTCGGTCTGATGCCGCCAGAGTTGACAAGTCAACGCGCCCTTCAGGACCTTGCGTTTCGTCGGCCAGGAATCGTAGAGGAATTCCTCAGGCTTCTGGGGGTCCAGATGGCGAAAGTTGTGAGCTGACAGGCTGCGAATTGACTCCAAATGCGGCGTCACGATGGGATCGACGAGCGTCGATCTCAGAGTTGCGTCGAAGCCCGGCAAGCCCTTTACGGTGTCTTGGAAACGTCTGTACTCGGCCGCTGCGCCCTGGGCCCGCTCCATCAGGCGGCGCGCCGAAGAGAAGCCGCTGGCGGCCTCCATGATGCGCCGATGGTCCGCGGTGACCGACGAAGGCATCCCGCGGAGCGACGACAACGGGATGCCCGCGCGAGCATTCTGCTTCGCAGCCGGCGGCGTGCGAGTCACCTTTTCGACGAAAGCCGGCGGCTGCGGCGGACTCGGCAACCCCAAAGTCCGAGACCCCAAAGTCGCATTTTTCGAAGGAGCAGCGTCGGTCTCGTCGTCGGAGCGATCAGACCGTTGTAGCGCCAGGTGACCGCCCGTCTCGAATTCCACGCGAACATCCTTGGCCGGACGCGATCCGTCATTCGACATCGCCCAGCGCAGCAGGACGAGCGGAGCAGCCTCGTCTCGGCCGACATGCAGGCTCCGCAGCGACTGCCGGCATGTTTCGATCCAGGCGGGGTAGCGCACGTCACGGTAGTTCGCGACGTCGTCGTCCAACGGCGACGAATACTCGATCGTCTTCGTCTCGCCATAGACGTCCGTCGACGTCGACGTCGGAGGCGCCGAGAAGTCGACGCGCAGCGGATGCTTCGCGCGGAGCGCCTCGATCAGCGCGTCCACCTCCGGCTCGGCAAGCGGCGTCGCGACCTTGTCGACGACCTTGACGACGCCGTCCGCGTCGGCGGTCTCGCAGCGGATGGCGATCCTGGGCTCCAGCGACCGGTACATCGCCAGATCCTTCTTGGCCTCCTTGAGCTGCTTCGCTTCAGTCGATTCCGCGGGCGGTCGCCGCCAAGCGGGGTCGATCAGTTGGAACGGCACTCCGAAGTCGGCTGCCGTGCCTGCAGCGCCAGCGTCGTCGGTGAACAGCTTCACTCCGTAGCCAACTGCCTGCCCGGCCAATGTGGAAACGATTCCGACCAGCTTCTCATCCGGCTTGCCGTAGTCCAAGCGGTCCGCCAGCTTGGGATCGGGTCCGACGCTCGTCTGGCGCCGAAGCACGACCCGGGGCCCGGATTCCTGGATGTCTACCTCGATCGCGTCCGATGTCAGCATCGCGCGGATGCGGTTGAAGATGTCGAGGGCGCGATCCCGCGTGCGGCCGTTGCTTTTCTTATGCTTGTCGATCTCGTCGACCACGGGCTTGGTCAACACGATGACGACCAGATCCGCACCCAGTTCGCCCCAAGGCAACTGTTCGATCGGCTTGAATTCGAAAAACAAATTGGTATCGGCGACGAGGTGCAATTCCATAGGTTTTATTACCACCCCGAGGAATTCTTGCACGAGGTAGACGTGCTGAGACACCGACCTCCGACAACTGTTGCAGTTTCATCACGGCGCGATTGCGAAACGATAACCCACTGGCGGCGCTTGTTCCAATTAAGACTTATTCGCAATAACAATGGCACGTGGGCATCTCCCGTTCCGTGTACCCGTTGAAGATGTAGGATTTTTGCTAGTGGGGTGACGATGTCTCGCCGATCGCGAGAATTCGCGGGCATCGCCCTCGGCCTACTCGTCTCCTTTGGCGCAAGCCTAGCCTCCGCCCACCCTCGCGGCGGCGTATGCACAATCACGGGCGCGGAGTTGCTCTGAATATCTCGCGGCGAACGCACGCCGCGGTCAACTCGGCGACAGGATTGGCGGCGTGCAGGCCGGATTCAAATTGTTGCCAAGCCGCTGCCGCCGTGTCGAATACGGTCTGAAGAGGCGAATGATCGAGGCGATGAAGAAGGTCATCCTTGGCATGATCCTGGTGGCGGGCTCCGCGGCCGAGGGACTTTCAGCCGATCTCGGCGTGGTCCGGTCCGGCCAGGCCGTCGACTGGAGCGGTCCCTTCGTCGGCGGCCATTTCGCCTATGGCGTCGGGTCCTCGCAGTACGCTTTCGGCGTCCCGGGACTAGCTCTGTCGTCCGGATCGATCGACCTGACGAACTCCCTCAACGCGTTCAAGGGGACCGGCTCCTACGCTCTCGGACTGGGCGCCGGCTACAACTACGTGCTGCCTTCCCACGTGCTTCTCGGTATCGAAGGCGACCTCACCTTTCCCAATACGATCTCCGGGACAACTTCCGTCGTCGGCGCTCAAGGGCCGGCGGCCCTGAAGGAAACTGTCCTGACATCGGGAACGCTGAGGGCCCGCCTGGGATACGCGTCGGGGCCCTGGTTGTTCTACGCCACGGGCGGCTTCGCATGGAGCTACGACCAGGCGACGCTCGACCCGCTCGACGGCACCCCGGGAGACAAGATCGGTTTCACTCGGCTCGGCTCCGCTTGGGGCGCCGGCGCCGAAGTGGCCCTGTCGGCAAACTGGTCGGCGCGGTTCGAATATCTCTACACGGACTTCGGGACGAAAGAGAAAGCGTTCGCAGGGGCCGCTGCGGAACGCAATGCCCCGATGAGCGCGCAAGGGCCCGGATGAACCACGGGCGCCGCTGGAAGGCCCCTTTCCTCCGACGAGAGAGGCCTCTCACTTCGCCGAGCGGGACCTCACCTTGCGTCCTTTGAGATAAGCGTCGATCGCCTTCTCAGCGAGAATATAGGCCGGCTTGCCGTCCTCGATCGCCGCCGACTTGAGAGCCTTGATGAGGTCCTTGGGCAAATAAAGCAAAATCTGCCGCCTGCCCTCCTCCCCCTCTCGGGCCTCCGACACATCGATCTTGGGCCGCTTCATTCGCCGATCTCCGCAAAGTCAATCGTGGATAGCTGACTATCAAAAGACGCATACCATCGAGACCCGTTCCCGAATAGCCGAAACGGACGATTTTGATGCCTCTGTTCACAGCTTCGTAACACATCGCCTGCTCCTCGCCGCACTGGTTCCATGCCCACGACTGTACTTTTCCGCGTCCCTAGATAGCTAGCTATCTATTGACTCAACGTGGGCGCACAGCTATTTGGCTGTGATCGGATTGGAAATGCGGCGATCAACATGAACGACGACGAAGAGAACGACAGGGCGACGGTACGGATCGCGCAGTTCATCGTCCAAGGAGTTCTTCAGTCATGTGCGTCGATATTCCCGGCCATCCGTCCGACCTCCGCCCCTTCCTGACCGCCAAAAGCCCGACCCCGATTCCGGTCGGCGACGTGGTCCGGCTCGATCTCTTGATTCAGTTGGCCCTCGATCCTGCTGTGACGGCCATCGAGCACGTCGCTTCGGTCACTCTTTGCGGGGTCGCCTACCCGCTGGATCTTTTGCTTGCGACGCGCGGTAACGCTCGGTTGATCCTCGACATCGGACCTCCGCTTCGCGATCTCGACGACGAAGGAACACTTCTGCTTGCGGCCGACGAACTTCGGGCGATGATCGTGCCTCTCTCGTCGGACCAGGTGCAGGCACTACCGAGGTCATCGAACGCCAGGCTGATCTGGGCCTACCGTAAGCGCCTGGTTCCCGCCGATGGCCGAGAGCGGATCTTCGCGGCCATCGAGAACGACGGCGACTGCACCGTTGCCAGTCTGGGCTTTGGTCTCCGCGACTGGGTCTTCGCGCTCGCCTGCGAGGGCGCCGTCACGATCGACATCGACCGCGACCCGATCGTCGACGCCCGCGTTTGTCTTGGCCGGTTTGCCCCGGTCCCGCCACTCCGCTCCCACGCACCGCGCTGAGGTTCCGGATGTGCGAATGGCGTCAGCGGCTCATCGATCGGTTTCCCGAGTTGTTCGACGGCGCCACGGTCGCCGGGCATGTCCCCGGCCTGTCGCTTGTGGATGATGGCTGGCAGCAGATCGTGTGCCGAGCCATCGCCCGGATCTCGACGGCGGTCGGCACATCGCCACTCAAGGTCACGGCGATCTCCAGACGATCCGGAGTGCTGAGGCTAGATTACGACCGTTCCTCGTCGATCGCGCGTCTGCCGGATATCGAGGCCGCGATCCAGTACGCCATCGCGCTGGCGGAGGCCGGTTCGGCGTGCACGTGCGAGCGGTGCGGCCGCGAGGGATGTCTTCACCAAGTCGGCTCGGAACTTGTCACCGCGTGTCTGGCGCATGCGAACGGGGTGAAGGTGCGCGAGGTGCGTGGCTTCGAAAACCTGCATGTCGTGCGGTCGTTCGACGGCAAACGTCAGGGGCCGATCATTCTTGGTCGTTATGACCGGATTACCGACGTCTTCGTCGCGGTCGATCCGCGCTCGCTCCCGGCAAAGGAGTGAGCGCGTGCGCATCTGGACCATGAGCGATCTCCATATCGAAACCGCGAGGGGCTGGGACCTGCCCTCTCCTTCGAAGCGGCCCACCTATGACGTGTTCGTTTGCGCCGGCGATCTCATGCCGGGCTTCGCGCGGGGCGTGAAGTGGTTGGCCGAGCGCATCGACGACCATCCGGTCGTGGTGGTGGCCGGCAATCACGAATTCTTTGGGCGGGACATCGACCGCGAGATCGAGAAGGCCCGCGAGGCCGCCTTCGGCACCAACGTCGTCGTACTTGATGACGAAGCCAAGTTGATCGGCGGCAAAGGCGGCGTCCTCATCGCCGGCGCCGTCGGGTGGACCGACTTCGAACTGTACGGCACGCCGGAGAACTCCATGCTCGCGGCCGCCGCCGGCATGAACGACTACCGTCGGATCCGGACGGATCGCTATGCCCGGCGGCTCCGTCCTCGAGACACGCTCGCCCGCCATCGCAAGACCCGCGAGTTCATCTCGTCGACGTTCGGCGGCCCGAAGACATCGAAACGGCTCCTCGTCACCCATCATCCTCTCCACGCTTTCGGCGGTCGGAGCCGTCCGGCGTCGACCACGGACGAGCAGGATCTCTTGGGCCCGGCCTACGCTTCGCGCTGCCCGGAAGTGTTCGCTCTCGGTCTGGATGCGGCCATCAGCGGGCACACGCACGTCAGCTTCGAGCTGGCGGTCGAGGGCGTGAAGCTCATCGCGAACTGCAAGGGATACGGCCCCTGGGACGCTGTCTCGCGCTGGGAAAACGATGACTTCGATCCCTGCTTCACGTTCGACATCTAGGAGGACGCGATGGACGACGAGATCACCCCCGCGCCGCACGACAACGGCTTCTACTCGACCCAACCTTCGACCGGACATGAGCCATGCGCTTCGACCACAGGATCCGCCCCCGATCTGCCGATTTCGTTTCGCCAAAGGCTTCACGACCGATTCCGCACGCTGGCGGGATCGTCAGGGACGCCTTGCTACAGGCAACGTTGGACCCCGAGATTCTTGAAATCGGCTTCCTCGGGACGGCGGGGACCGAAGCGCGGCCGGTAGATCTTCAAGTCGTCACCTTCCGGACAAATGCCGGCTGGCGGTATCTGGACATCGAGGTCTGCCGGCCGCTGCGGTCGCTCGGGGAAGCCGATGCCTTCGATCGGGAACTTCGGGCACGCGGCCTGGCGCCCTACACATTGACCGGAGCGGATATTCTCAAGGAGCCCCGCTTCTCCACGGCTCGCGCGATCTGGACGTACCGACGCTTTTCGGTCCTGCCGGACATGCGTCACCGGCTGCTCGCGGCCTTGGCGGAGGACGGGCCGATGTCGCTCCATCATCTCTGCACTTTGGTACCCGGACCTCTCGATCCGTTTGCGTCGGTGCTATCGCTCGCATGCCGCAACGAGGTCGAGATCGACATTTCGACGCCGCTAAGCCCGTCGACGACCGTGAGGTCTCGCTCATGACCGGGGGGTTCTCCAAACTGCGGCACGGTATGTTGCCCGCTCCGGAAGACGATCCGGAGGTCACCGACCTGGAGGCAGCGATCGAAGGTCCACCGGATGAAGTTCCCGCTCGCCGTTCCGATCGACCTGACGCGCGGCTGAATGCGAAAAAGGTTCGCGGCGCGATCGTAGCCGAGGCTTTTCGGCGGGCCGCCCCTCCGTCGCTGAGGCGGGCCATTGCGGCGGGACGCCCGGTCGCGAGCGTCGTTCAGGTCCCCTCCTCGGCATGGATGGAGGCAGTCGACGAATATCTAAGCGAGGCTCGCGTCATGACTATCGCACGTGCCGGCTCGAACAAGTCGATCGACGTCAATCACGTCGGAAACGAAGAGGTAGCGAAGTGCCTGGTCGCGGGACGCAGCGTCGTCGGGATATCGACGGATCCGCAGCGTTTCTTGCCGACCACTCTGCTGCTGTCGGCCGACGTCACCGTGAAACTGGTTCCGCTCGACGCCAAGTCGGTCCGCGTCCTTCTCAGAACTCTGCTGCCACTGACGGGACGCATACCGAGCAGAAGCATCGCCGACACGTCAGGTCTCGATCTGAACGATCTGGTTTCCATCTTCAGGAGCGGATCGACGGCTTCCGACGCGCTGGAGCGGCTTGCGACTCTCGCGATGCGCCGGCGGCAGAGCTCGCCCCATGTCGAAGGTGCGCCGATCCTCTCTGACGCGATCGAGTTCGGCGGTGCCGCTCGAATTTTTGGCCTGAACTTCGTGAAGGATGTCCAAGATTGGAGACGAGGATCCATACAGTGGGCGGAAGCGGACCACGGCGCGATTCTGCATTCAGAGCCGGGCCACGGGAAAAATTTTTTCGTAAATTCTCTCGCCTTGGCGGCAGGCACCGGCCTCGTCGTCGCGAAGATCTCAGATTTTTTCGCCGAACGCGAAGGACACTTGGGCGATGTCGTCAAGTCGCTCAAGGCCGTGTTCAGCAAGGCTCGAGCGGAAGCGGCTCGTTTTGGACCGTCGGGGCAGCGCGGATGTCTTTTGGCATTCGACGAATTGGATGAACTGCCTTCTAGAAACCGGCTGTCGCGGCACAACAGCGACTTTTTTTCGGTCGTCGTAGGCGAGATGTTGACGAGTTTGGATTCCGTCATGTCCGACAATGAGAGCAACGTCGGGCTGTGCGTGTTGGGAATGACCAACCGGCTCGACGCCATCGATCCCGCACTCCTGCGTCCCGGGCGCTTCGAACGCACGATCGAGATTCCCCGACCCGACGCGGCAGGCCTGGCCAACGTCCTGCGATATCATCTTCGCGGTACGGCTCTCGAGGGTATGGATCTGTCATCCGCGGCGCGTCTCCTCGAAGGCATCTCCCCGGCCGAAGCGATGGACGTCGTAAGAGCGGCGAGGCGCGCCGCAAGGCGTGCCGGCCGGCCTCTCAACGTCGACGACCTCGTCAGGGAAGGTAGCGGGCCGGCACTTCCCCAGACGGTCTTGCGTCGCATCGCCGTACATGAGGCGGGCCACATGGTCGCCTGCATCGCGACCGGGGGCAAACCTCTCAGCGCCAGGATTCTCAACCGGGGACATATCGGTGGCGACGCCCGCCTGAATTTCGAGGAGAACCATGTGTGGACGCTCGATCGTCTCGAGAACCATATCGTCTTTCTGCTCGGGGGACTCTGTGCAGAAAAGGTGATGCTTGGTTCGGTTTCCACGGGGGCCGGTGGCACTCAGAGGAGCGACATGGCGATCTGCACGTCGCTCCTCGCGGCCGCCTTTACGTCCACGCCCCTGCTCGGCAGGCTCGTCTACCGCTGCGCCGATGGCGAAGCGCTGGCCATGGTCAGTAGAGATGCGGCGCTCGCCAAGCAGGTCGACGATCGACTGAAAATGCTCGAGCGGCGAGCGACCGGGATAGTCATGCGGCACGCGGCCGCCGTCGTCCGGATCGCGGACGCTTTGGTAGCCAGACGTTACGTAAGCGGCGACGAAGCGAAGGATCTCTTCCTGGGCCGAGCGTCCGTCCGCCAACCAGTCGCAGCCGCCGCGAACAATACGCCGAGGAATACCCCATGATCCGCATCCATATCGAACTTCTGCCGGGAGGCTCGACGCAACTTCGGCGCTCCATCGCGAGTGTTCGGATATCCAATCTGAGCGATCTGGCCGACCGATCCGACTACGGCATCGACGTGCTGGAGACCGCCAACCCGCTCGCAGGGACCCCGCCGCGGCTCGCCAGCACCAAGGTGTTCGACCACTACCGACGGCAGTCGATCTGGGCGTTGCTGGCCAAGGTGGTGAATGCCATCGAAAGCGCCGATTTCGTGGAGCTCTGAATGAAGATCCGGTCGCCCACGACGTCGCCATTTGCTCCGGAGAGCTCTGCCTGGTTGGACGGCTTGAGGGATGCGCATGCATCGGCGTCGACGATGGACTGTTATTCACGGGACATTCGGGATCTTGCGGCTGCGCTCGGCTCCGACGAGGTAGGCGCGATCGTGCGGATCGACCAGTCGGTCGTCGACGGCATCGCGGCTACCTGGGCTGCGACCGGGACGGCGCAGTCCACCATCTTTAGACGCTTCTCCGCGTTGCGAAGTTTTGCCCGCTTTCTCAGCCTGGAGCGTTCCTATGACTGCTCGAAGCTGCTGAGCTGCCGCTTCCCGCCGTGCGGCAGGGTCCGCCGCGCGGCCGTCGACGACGACGTCATCGAGATCATGCTCGCGGTGTCGTCGAACGATCGCGACGAGTCATGGACATACGCGCGCGATCACGCTGCGCTTCGCTTGGCTGCATCATCCGGACTCACGACCGCCGAGCTGGTCGGCTTGAATCGAGGCGACTACAATCCGCGACTGTCCACGGTCAGGGTAACGGGCTCCCATCTGAACGGGCGGCCTGGCATCGTTTCGCCGGAGGCCAAGGAGTGGCTGGAGCGGTACCTGCGAGCACAGCCCTTCGAGCTTACGCCGAGCGCACCTTTGTTCGTTACGTCGCGGGGGACCCGCTTCAGCGCGAGATCGCTTCAACTGGCTTGCCGCCGGCTGCGACAGGCGAACGGAGTCAGTCCGGACGCCGTGCCCACGTCATTGCGCAACGCTCTCGCCGCGAACCTGGTCCGCTCGGGCGCGGCGCCCGAATTGGTGGCGAAGACCTTGGGCATCGGCGTCGCTGCGGCGTGGCGCTACTTCGACACGCCGCAGACGCTGTGATGTGCGCGGCGGCACGAATTCAGGAAAAACGCAAGAGTGCAAAATCTGGCGACAAACGCAGAGCCGTCCTGAGAATTTCTAGGAAATGCTCCGAAACGGCCCGAAGAAATCCACGGGATTCATTTCGCTAGGATTCCGGAAGGCCAATGGTATTCAATGAGATACGCCGCAGCGGCGACACCACGGGGACAGCGGAATGATGTAGTCAACGGACTATGCGCGACCGGAGCGGACTCCGGTCGCGCAGGTATCGAAGGATCTCCGGACCACGCCCGCAAAGCCGTTCCGAGAGATCCAAGTCCGCAAATCCCGGACGAAAGTCCGGCATCGCTCGGCAGTAACGACCAAGAAGAACTCTTGGACGACAGGAGAATCGCACGTCCGATTCCAAGTCGCAAGTCCTTCTTGAATCCTTTCCGCCGAACAAGCGTCGCGCTGGGTATCGCTGCGCGACTCCTTCGGCCAAGGCAAGAAAGGTCTGCGACATGGTGCGTTTCGTCCATCACCATCTCTCCCCGATCGTCGAGCGCATCTTCGGTGCCATCGATCGCACGTTCGGACTCCCGACGCGCATCTACTACGACAATTCGCGCGAATTCTGCAGCCTCAGCACTCTGGACTCTTTTGTCCAAGAGCAGGTCGATCTCGTCTGCGCAGACCTGCGCAAACGCCCCGACGAGGACGCCGATGCCTAAGAAGATCGAGCGCGTCTGGACCGCCCTCTGCGACGGCGTCGAGGTCTTCCGCCTCGAAGCCAATGAGGCGACGCGCCGCGTGATCACTGGCCGTCGCAATCACGTAGTCGGCGGTCACTATTCGATGAAGATGAACGGGCACATCGTCCACGAAGGCGGCATCGAAGAGCGCTTCGTCCGGGTCTGCGACTACGTGCTCGGCGTCAAGCGTATCTGGGCACAGCCGGAGACGATCCGGATGAACGTCTGTCCTGAGTTCCCGAACGAGATCTACACGCCCGACTACCTCGTCGAACACGACACCGGCTTCGTCCGCTACGAAATCAAGGAGTGGCGTGAACTTCGTCCACCGCTGCCGACCGTCGGCGACGAAAAGGCGCAGAGGCGCTGGGATGACGCGGTCCTGCTCCACGCGCGTCTCCGTCGCATCCGCGAGGCCTACCGGCGGGCGGGCCTTCCCTTCCGCGTCATCACGGAGCGCGGCATCGGCTTGCGTTGGGGAGACCGCGACGTCGTGGACGAGATCGCGGCCAACGACCGCTGGGACATCGAACCGGAGGAGCTCGACCGGCTCGTTACGGCGCTGAACGACGCCGGCGGCTCCCTGCCCCTGTCGCGTTGCCAGGCCCTCTTCGAGGAGGCGCCGCATCCGCGCGGCGTCGTACTGTCGCGCATCCCGGAGCGCATCGTCTACATCGACCTGTTCGCCTCGATCGGCCCCGAGACGATCGTCCACAAGGGAGCGATCTCATGCTGAAGATTCTCGATGCGAGCGAGGCCGCCGCCTTGTCCACGCCCGTGGACGAGGAACCGCGTCCCACTATCGACTATCTTCTCTTCGATAACCTGACGCCCAACCAGACTGTTCTCATCGACAGCAAACCTCACCAGTTCTTCAAGAAGATGGAGGGCGAAGGCCCCCACCTCCTCATCAACCACCATACCGGCGAGACCGCGCGCTTAACAACGACCCGGCTCATCGAGCTATTCCAGGAGGGGCGCTACTACAACCCTCTCAGGAAGCCGCCTCTGGTCGACGAGAAGAAGGCTATCGACGAAACGCGCGCGTTGATCGGCAAGGTTTACCACACCCTCAACGCCAAGCCGCGCGGACGCGCGGCCGGCATCTGGCGTTACGTCGGCGCGTTCATCAACGAGATGCTCATCGCGCCGGCCGGGAAGCCGTTCTACCAGAACCATGCAAACGCTGAAACGATCATAGAACGGGTCGACGGCACGATCGACCTCGAGAACCGGAAGCGGCCGCAAGGGAAACAGATCAAGAAGCCCAAGAAGACGACGCGAACGGTTCTTCGCTGGGTGGCCGCCGAACTGGTGCACGGCATGCAAGAAGCCACCTTCGTGCACAAGAATGCGATCAAGTCCCGCGAGCAGAAGCTGCCCAAGGAGGTGTTTTCTATCATCTCCGCGACCATCCGTTACCTGGTCGAAATCTCGGCCGAGTTCGGCCCGACCAAGATTCAAATGTTCGCGAACCAGAGGATCGATGGCCGCAACGCGGAGATCCGGATCCGCAACGAAGAGATCAAAAAGCTCATCGAGAACGGCGAACTTTCGGAAAGGCCGTTGCTTGATGAACTTCCGACCGTCGGTTTGACGACGGTACAGGTTCAGTACCGTCGTTTCGACGCGTGGATCAGGCTCGCAAAGGAGCAAGGTGTACAGGCTGCAGATCTTCAGTTCGGCGGCCAAGGAAGTTTCGAGCGTCCGAAACGCATCCTGGACGTTGTCGAGTACGATCACCACCAATTCGATTTCGCGGGCGTCTTGGGCGAGACCCCGCTCGGTCGTGTCTGGTCGAAGGCCGGGATCGACAGGTTCTGGATTTGCCTCGGTTTGGATACCTACAGCGGGTACCCTGTCGGATTCTTTCCGTCGTTCGAACCTGGCGGGCTTTACCCAGCACTGGCCGCGATCGACCACGGGATCAAGGTCAAGACTTACGTCGATAACCGATTTCCGCATATTCGCGGCTCTCTTCTGAGCTACGGCAAGCCAAGAAAGGTCCGGTACGACAACGGGAAGGAGTTCGTTTCGGAACAGATGGCGCTGGCCTTGGCTCGCGTCAGGATCGGGTTCGAGATGGCGGTACCGCACCAGCCGGACACCAAACCCTATGTGGAGCGGTTTTTCGGAACGCTCGAGTCTGATTTCGTGTCGTGGCTTAAGGGGTCGACCGGATCCAGTCCGCAAAAGCGAGGCGCGCGCAAGCCCCTGCTCGACGCGTGCATCACGATCGACGACTTCATCATGCTATTTCATTTGTGGCTGATCGAGGTCTACGCCCGGCGCAAGCAGGAAGGAATGGACTGGGACACTCCGGAAGAGAGGTGGCTCCGAGGTGCGTCGAGCGACTCGAGCCGCCCGCAGCCGCTCACCGTGGACGAAGCGAAGAAGTGGGACTTGATCCCGAGTTTGGAGTTGAAGCTTACCGCGGGCAAGGACGGCATCCTCTGGAACAACCTCGTCTATCAGTCACCGCAAATCCAGGCGATGCGAGCCCGATCGGGCAGCATGGGAATGAGAAAGCGAACGAACACGCCGGTCACGGTGCGCATCCCGCTGGCGAACGTAGGCCGCTGCGTGGTGGTCGATCACACTAGCCGCTTCCCCGGTAACGAACACCTCCCGGAGGAGTTCGTGGTGATGTCGACCGACGAGGAGGCGCACGGCCTCACAAAATTCCAGTGGGAGGCGCTGAGCAAACTGCGCCTCGCAAAGAAACATGCCCCCACGGAGCATCCCTCCCACAAGGTCGGATTCAACCACCTCCTCGAGGAAGCACTGAAAGCTATGGGCGCGGTGCCGACCGGCGAGCGGCCTCCGACGAAAGCCGTGCTCTCGAACGGGTACTATCCCCGTATAGCCGGCGTCCTCGGTCGCGGCGCCGAAGAGCATGCACTCGCCGTCACTGATGAGTTGATCGAGAAGACCGGATTTTTCAAGTCTTCTCCCGAAACGCCGTCAGCCTCTGCTGCCGTCGCAGCTCCGCCCGAAGCGGTCGCTTCCGACCCCCCTCCAGCGCCCCGGAAGAAGCTGCGTTTCGCAGTGGACGCGCCGCTGAACAGGTCCGAGTAAGGACAGGCGCCGCATGCCCATGTCGAATCTTGAAGGCATCCTCAATTCTCCGCTCGTCACAAGCAAGCTCGACGCTATTCGAGGCATCTTTGTCAGACACACAAAAGCGGAAGAAGCGCGGGAGATGTTGCTGTTGTCGCTCTCGTTTGCGAGACGTCTACGCGAAAACTCGAGCACTTATCTAATCGGCTGGTCTCGTTGCGGCAAGAGCGAGATCGTCAAGCGGATGCTCACGGAGCGCACTGGCAGGCCCGTTTCCAAAGAGAAGGTTCAGCTCCTCCAAGGCAACGGAAGGCGCTACCTGTACGTCGATCTCATGGGAGGGTCCACACCGCGGATCTTGGCCCGGAAGATCAACTTCACGATCTTTAACGATCGGCTCGGCATGCGCCTCAGCGAGGAAGAAGGAACAGACGCTCTCATCACCAATCTCAACGAGCACGCGGTCGACGCCGTCATTCTGGACGAGGGACAAAATCTCGCCGAAGACGGCGTAAAGAAGCTGGCACGGTTTATCCTGGCCTTCGAGAATTCCTGCAACGCGCCCCTGTTCGTCGTGGGGCCGCCGTCCCTGATCAAGATGATGGCCAAGGCGGATGCGATGGGCCAAAGGTCGGGCGGCATCAAGATTCTCAAACCCTTCGGGATCGCGAACGACGAACAAAGGGAGGTCCACTCCGCGTTCGTGGCTGCCTTCTCGGAACAGCTTCCCTTTGAATCGAACTGGTTCAAGGAAAATGAAGACGATCATCACATGCTGCGTGCGACTTTCTTCGCCCAGCGCGGGCGGCCCGGACGACACTCGTTGCTGGTGGAGGCGGCCGTACCTCATGCCTTCATGCGCACCGGCGGGGCTGAGCCGAAGGAGCTGACGAAAGAAGACATCGCCGCGGGTTTTGATCGTGTCTTCCTGAGCCAGGAGATCATGCATGGCCGGAACCCGTTTCGTGACGAGGACTACATCAGACTTCCCCCGTTTCCCCTGAACGTGGAACAGGAAGCGACCAGCGAGTAGGCATCGAAACGATGATTCCGAACACGCCGTGGCTCAAGACCGTACGTCAGTTCGACGATGAGGCCATCGCGTCTGTCGCGGTCCGGTTGGCCCCGGTGGGGCGCATCGGCGCGGACAAGCTACTCCGGCTTCATCTCGACATGCGCTGGGAATCGGTCTCGGCGATCGCCGGTAAACCCGAGGCGGTCGCCGAACTGGCGGCCTTGGGTTCGTTCGATCTCCAAAGGCTTTCGATGGGCACTTGGAAAATATTCAAAGACCGCATCGAATTCCTCGGTCGCGAATTGCCTGTGGGTTGGTTCTTGCCAGAGCGTCGTAGGGTCGCCCCCGCTCGTTTGGCAGCGGATGGCAACGATGCGCGCATCAGGAACCTCTGGCTCGTCTCGGCCTTTTCCTGCGACATCGAAAGCGGCGAAGTGCTGCTCGACAGATGCCCGTCATGTATCAACCTGTTAGGCTGGCGAAATCTCACCAACGTGTGGTCCTGCCAGATCTGTGGCTTCGACATGCGGACTGCGACGCCAAAAACCTGCCCGCATGAGACCGTCGCCTCGGCAAGAGCGTTGGCCGACTACATCCTCGACTGCAAGCCCGGCTTGCCGGCACCTCTCGACGACCTGTCGTCGGTGGACATTCTCAAGCTTAGCGGATGGCTGGCCTACTTTAGAGCTATTCCCCAGGAGCTGTTGCTCGGCATCACCGCGAAAAACGCTGCTGCGGGATTCTTGCAACTCAAACGATGGCCAGGTTCCTTCGATGAGGTCGTCTTCGACCTGCTCGGGGCCTCGACCGCTGCCGACTTGACTGCCGGAGACGCAATCTCGCGCCATAAGGGCGCTGCGGGCGTTATGGCCGCCATCGACCGCCTACCCTCGTTCAAGGCCCGCGCTATCCTGACGACGCGTCTTTTGGAACTTCTGGACCTCGGTCACGACTTTACTGAAGCTTTCCGCGACGTAACGGAACCCGTGTTGTCGATCAGGCTCGCTATTTCGGCGACCGACCGTCAACGATCGAGTAAAGCCGCTCGAGCCAAGACCGAGTGAGGTCTAACCCTGCGGGGTTGAACACGTAAACTGTGCCCTCACGCGTCTCCTTCTCCGCAACTAGTCCGATTGTGTGGAGGATCTCCATCGCCTCGCCGATGCGGTTGGCGGAGGTGTCCATGACCAGCAGCAGGTCCCCACGGGAGCAAGGACCTAGGGCCAAGGTCTCGAGGATCTTGCGGGTATTGATGTTGGCGAGGGCCTGGAGCACCCGTGTCAGAAAAAGCTGATTGTTAGGATCGTCAAAGTCGACCATGCCAAACCTCTGTCGGTTAGCACGCCACGACTTCCGAGCGCGCTGCGGCTCCGCGAGACCGCGCTTTTAACCCGACCCCAAAGCGCCCGAAAGTCAACGGAACGGCCATCCGGGAGCTGGGGAAACCCACCTCTTTTGGACGCGTCAACAGTGCCAAAATGGAGTTTCAGAAATGACGGCAGTGCCAAATTTGGGTCTTGAGTGCCAAAATCTGCTAACTGCGCGAAAAAAAGATTGAACACACTCAGGCACATAGCGTGTGGATAAATCGGCTCCAGTGCCAAAATCTAACGCGGATTACATCCGAGGCTACCAACAACCCCGCTCCCGGCTCAGAATAGCGCGCCAAAGAGTGCGCCAGACAACGCCACGGCGATTGAACGCCGCGCCGCCATTGGGAGGCTCGTCATGCAGGAGAACGTCGCCCGCGCCAGCGGCTCTCGCGCCATTCCGTTCGATGCGGCCAAGCTCGATCGTCTGATGGAGGCAGCCGGCCTCGACGTCCTGATCGCCACGTCGAAGCACAATGTGCAGTACCTGCTGGGCGCCGAGCGCGCGATCTTCTTCGACTACATGGACGCCATGGGCGTCAGCCGCTATCTGCCGGTTCTGGTCTATCCCAAGGGCGCGCCCGAGAAGTCGGTCTATATCGGCCACCGGCTGGAAACCCATCAGCGCGCCGTGGCGCCGCCCTGGGTGACGCAGGTCCGGACCGAGTCCAACGGTTCGGTCGACGCCATCACACGGGCTGTCGCAGCCTTGAAGGATGCCGGCGTGCCGATGAAGCGGATCGGGGTCGAGATGGCGTTCCTGCCGATGGACGCAGGACGCGCACTTGCCGACGCCCTGCCCGGCACCGAGCTCAAGGACGCGTTGCTGGTGCTGGAGCGGTTGCGTGCGGTCAAGTCGGCGGATGAACTGGGGCAGCTCAAGACAGCCTCGGAGCTCGTGATCGCATCGATGCTGGAGGTGATCGGCAAGCACGGCCCGGGCACGACCAAGCAGCAATTGTCGGATGCGTTGCGCGTTGCCGAAGCCAACCGCGGGCTGACCTTCGAATACTGCCTGCTCGCCTGCGGCAGCAGCCACAACCGGGCGCCGTCGTCGCAGCGCTGGGAGCAAGGCGACGTGCTGTCGCTCGACTCCGGCGGCAATTATCACGGCTATATCGGCGACCTCGCGCGCATGGCCGTGCTGGGCGAGCCGGACGCTGAGCTGAAGGATTGTCTCGCCGAGATCGAGGCGGTCCAGCGCGCCGCCTTCGCCGCAGTCCGGCCGGGCGCCATGGGCGGCGACATCTACGTCGCGGCCGAGCGGCAGCTTGCCCAGATCAGCCAGCGCAACTGCACCGACTTCCTCGCCCACGGCATGGGCCTGGTCAGCCACGAGGCCCCTCGCCTGACCGCCAAGGGTCCGGTTCCCTACGACGACACCGACGCCCGCCTGCCGCTCGAGCCCGGCATGGTGGTGTCGATCGAGACCACGATGAAGCATCCGAAGCGCGGCTTCATCAAGCTCGAGGACACTGTTGTGGTGACGCCGACGGGTTACGAGATTTTTGGTGAAGGCGGGCGCGGTTGGAATCGCGGTGGAGCGCGTCTTAGTGCAGCGGCAGCAAGTCCAGCTGGCTCTGCGCCTTCTTGACGGCCGTTGCGTACCAGCTCTGGCCCGGCGCTTCCTTGGCGAAACACGCTGTGTACGCGTCCATCGCCTGGTCTTCGCGGGTCATGTCGCCCCGCGGGTCCTTCTTGTTGACCGGCTTGGCCACCATCTGCTTCCACACGCGCTCGCAGGTTGGAATCTCAGCCGTCTTCACGGCGTCGCTCACGGCGACGAAGAAGACCTTGTCGCCCTGGATCGCGACGACGTCGATTTCATGCGGCGGCCCCTTCAGATCGCCATTGCCGCGAACGCCGAGCACGGCGACCGCGACGCTCGCCACGGCGGGCTTGGTGATCGGCAGCTCCGCGTATTTGGCGAAGGCGGAGTCCTGGATCGCCTGATAGTAGAAGCGGTCCGACTTGAACGCGGCGCCGATCTCCTGCGGCATGCCGACCTCGCGCTGCTCGCCAAGCCAGTGCTTGAGCAGCGCGGTCGTGGTCACCACGGCTTGAAGCTTGTCGCCTTCCGAAGCGAAACCGAGTCCGTCGAGATGGCCGAAGCCTGAGTCCCCCTTGTACAGCGTGTCCACATTGGATTTCCCCTCCGTGGGCAGCCCCTTGATAGTGATCGGCCCGACCAGGCTGCGCAACAAGCCGGTCATCTCCGCAAGCGCGGCGTCGTGCTGCTTGTAAGTCTCGTCGTTTTCTGGAGCCTTCGAGAACTTTGCGATATAGCGGTCGCGCAGGTCGAGGTAGTGCTGGTCGGACGAGGCCGCGTGTGCGGGCGTGGCGACCACGAGCAGACAGAGCAAGGCAAGCGATCTCATTGCAATTTCCGAACGACTGGGCGATCTCCAGTCTTTGTGGCGGTGCCGGGTGGGAAGGTTCATGCGGCCGGGGAGCGCGGAGAACGAATCCTTCACCATGCCCTCGGGGTTCGATTGAGCCCAGGGAACCCCAGAGCTAAAATCGGCTGCGGATTCTTCGTTGATTTTGCGGAACGGCCGCAACGTTCTGCGCCAGCGCGTGCTGGGCATCCGGGGTTCGATGGACATGGACGAATTGCGCGCCGCGACCAGACAATCCACGGCGAGGACCGGAATCATCGCGTTTGACGGCGCCAGGGGCACCGTGAGCATCCCGTGCACGATCTGCGACGTTTCCGGCACGGGAGCACGACTGAAGCTCGACTGGTCGCTGTCGTTTCCGAAAGAGGCCACGCTGATCTTTGCCGACGGGCTGCGAAAGGCCTGTCGTGTTGCATGGCAGAAGCGGCGGCTGCTCGGCGTCGCGTTCGCGGATGGAGTCGCGAGCCCGAACGAACAGGCCCTCATGATGACCGAAGAGGAGCAACTTCTGCACCGGCGCCATATTGGCGCGCAGGTGAGAGGCGCCCGCGAGGCGCGCGGCTATACCGAGAGCCAGATTGCGAACCTCTTGAACGTCTCGCCCGAGTTTGTGTCACGTGCCGAGCGCGGCGAGACGAGCATCCCCCTCCATCAGCTCACACATATTGCTGATCTCTTGCTGGTCGACCTCGACAGGCTCATTGCTGGCCCGGCGTCGATCGGACTGCCGCACGAGAGTGACGTCGAATTGGTGGCTCAGTAAAGGTCGCCTTGTAGCCCATCCTTCGAGACGCCCGCCTACGGCGGGCCCTCAGGATGAGGTCACGTTTTGCGGCGAAATATCAGACCCTCATGATGAGGAGCCGCCAGAGCGGGTGTCTCGAACCATGCGGGCCAAGCAGCGGGAAACGCCATCGCCCTGCTGTAGAGCCCGTGTCAGTGTCGGCGCGGGAGATGATTGCATGGCGGAGCCCGGCTTCGGCCGGTTCATGAAGGACCACAGGGAGTTTTTCGACGCGCTGGACCTACGCCGTGAGGCCGGCCCATGTCGAGCATGGACCGTTCTTCACCCGCGACGGCTGCCTGATGATCGAGTTTCTCTACCGCCCGCCGGCGGTGTAGCGGCGGCGCGGAGCGTCAACTTCGTTGTTGGCGTGGCTAGGGCTCCGGCGGTCAGCATTACAGGCTGGCCGCGAAGATATCCCATCGGCCCGGAAGGCCCTTGAATTCGTGCGAGCCACGATCGGCGAAGCTCAAACCCGCACCGGCCACCAGATCGGTTACCACCCTTGAGACGAGAACCTCGTCAGCGTTCGAATGCCCCATGACTCGCGCCGCGGCGTGCACGGCAATCCCGCCGATGTCGCGGCCTCTTATCTCGATCTCACCGGTGTGAAGACCCGCTCGCACTGCCAACCCCAGTTGCTTCGAAGAGGCGCTGAAAGCAAGCGCGCAACGAACGGCGCGACCGGGACCGTCGAATGTCGCCAGGATGCCATCACCGGTGCTTTTTATGAACGTACCGCGATGCTGCCGGACGACTTCTTTCGCCAACTGATCGTGCCGGTCCAGAACCTGTCTCCATTTCAGGTCTCCCATATCGGCGGCATTGCGCGTGGAGTCGACGATATCAGTGAAAAGCACCGTCGCGAGAACGCGCTCATTTTCGCTCGACAAGCTTTCGCGGCTGCCCGTGATGAACTCTTCGATGTCTCCCAGCAGAGTCTTGACGTCACCATAGCCGAGGATGTGATCGCCATCCGGGTACTCGAGATATTTAGCGCCAGGAATTTGCCTGGCGAGATCTCGACCAGCCTGAACCGGAATCAAGGTGTCTGTCACGCGGTGAAGGACCAATGTCGGTACTCGCACTGCCGACAATATGGATTCGACATCGATAGCGGCGTTCAGCAAGGAAAAGGACTTGAACGCCCCTGGGCTGGCAGACAGCCTTTCAAACTTGGCAAATTGCCTCACGGCGTCCGGATTATGTGCCTGGCTAGGATTGATCAGATTGATCAACTTGCCCGTCCCCCACGCCTTTGCCCGTTCAGACACGATTGCCGCGTAGTTACCGACCTTTTGGGCGGGAGAACTCGCAAAGCCGGCGTACAGGATGAGATGAGACACACGATCGGGGTATGTCGCAGCAAATAAAATGCTCATTGCCGAACCTTCAGAAATGCCCATAAGGGCCGCGCGTGGCGAGCCGATCTCATCCATGACGGCTCGGACGTCATCCATTCGCTGCTCGAGCGAGGGAGCGTCCGACATTCTGTCGGACAGGCCCTGGCCTCGCTTGTCAAAGGTGACGACACGGGCGAAATGAGCCAGGCGCCGCAACGAGGCAGTGTATCCCGGGCCTTCGTGCATGAACTCGACGTGAGACACCATGCCGGGCACGATGATGAGATCGATCGGTCCTTCACCGATCGTTTGATATGCGATGTTCAGTTCGCCGCTTAGCGCGTAGCGGGTCACAGGCAATTCGAAATCGCTCATCGGACGCCCCTCCACGATTGCCGTGGATGGTGCGCCCCTGCCCTCGCTCGAGCAAGCCCTTACCGCGCGGTCCGAAGGCCTAGCTCTTGTGGCAGCACGACCCGCCGCTCGCGCCCTTCGCATCGCCGGCCAGCACGCTGCGGCTGTTGCGATCCGGCGGGATGTCGCCGGCCGCATTGGCCGCGAAGAAGCCGGTCGGCTTCAGCACGAAGCCGGCATATTCGACCGGCATGATCGGAAAGTCCTCGGGCTTGCAGACATGGGTATGGCCGAAGGAGTGCCACACCACGATGTCGGCGTTCTCGATATTGCGGTTTTGGGCTGCGTAGCGCGGCAGGCCGTCGCCGCCGGCATGGACGTTGGGATAGTCGCCGCTGGCGTATTTCTCGTCCTTGTCGAACGCGGTCACCCAGACATGCTTCGTCGCAAAGCCGCCGCGCTTGCGTACGTAGCTGCCC
Organism: Bradyrhizobium sp. F1.4.3; assembly: GCF_040548375.1. Taxonomy (NCBI): domain Bacteria; kingdom Pseudomonadati; phylum Pseudomonadota; class Alphaproteobacteria; order Hyphomicrobiales; family Nitrobacteraceae; genus Bradyrhizobium; species Bradyrhizobium sp. F1.4.3. The sequence goes on along the minus strand of NZ_JBEPRN010000001.1, from coordinate 142,780 downwards.
TCCTGCGCCAGCATCAGCGGGCTCGGATTGACGACGAGCTTGTAGGCCGGCGCATTGCCGACGGAGTTGGTCCGGTTGGGATTGCTGATCTTCCAGAACCGGCCGGTCTCGCCATTGGCGATCGCGGCCGCGTCGCGCTCGCGTGACAGCACGCGCGTCGTGGTGTCGAACACGTTGCCATGGGGATTGTCGTGCCCCCAGGGCCGCGGCACGAAATCATGCTCGGTAACGGTGTTGCCGCCGCCGTCGATATCCATGTGCAGGCGCACGTTGAAGAAGTGCTGGTGCGTCGGGCCACCCAGATTGTCGTCGACCATGCCGCCCCATCTATATTTCTCGCCGGGCTGTACGGCGGCGGTCTGGATGATGCCGGTGAGCTTGGTCTCGAGCTGGATCGTGCCGTCCTGATATAGGTACCAGTAGAAGCCGTAATCGTAATTGCCGACGGTGGCGAAGAACGAGATGACGAGCCGCCGCGAGCGGCGGACCTCGAACAGGCCGTTGCGAAATTCGTAGTGCTTCCAGGCAATTCCGTAATCTTCTTCATGCATGCAGATGGCGTTCTGCATGACGAAGGGCTCGCCCTTGTTGTCGGCGGCCGGGACGTCGAAATAGTGGATGTTGCCGAGGCAGTCGCAGCCGAGCGCGAGCGCGTTCGCAAGCATGCCGAGGCCGTATTCGCCGGCGTCGAACGCCGACTTCCAGAAGTGGTTGGCGGTCGGATCGGCGTAGGGCACGACCATCTCGGTGACGCTGGCGCGATGGATCAGGGAACGGTTGCACTCGCCGTCCTGATAGCTGAGCTGATGCAACACCAGGCCCTCACGCGGCGTGAAGCCGATGCGAAAGCTCCATTTCTGCCAGTCGACCTTCCAGCCATCCACGCGAAAACTCGCGCCTTCGGGCTGCTCGATATGCAGCGGCTTGATGTCGGTGCGCGGGTTGGTGATCTCGTGAGCGCCGTAGTTCCGCCTCTTGCGCGGGATCGGCACGATCGGGTCCTCGTCGGTGAGATCAATCACCCTGCCCCCGATCAGGTCGACCACCGCAACCACGCCCTCGATCGGATGGGCATAGCCGTTGTCCTGGAGGTGCTCGCGAAAATAACTCACGGCACGCACGATGCGGGCGCCGCGCTCGAATTCCATGTCGAAGAAGCCCGAGGAGAACGGATCGACCTGGACCAGCTCGATATCGTCATCGGTCAGCCCACGACGATGCATCGCGGCGCGCCAGCCGGGATCGGCCTTGACCACGGCCTCGCACTTGAAGAATTCCTCCAGCATCACCGAAGGCTGCCCATAGGGGGCCTCACGATTCGGCAAGAGCTTGCGGTCGACGATCTCGCCACGTCCGAGATCGACGATGTGCTCGATAGCCTCGCCCGTCGTCACGTCGAGCGTCAGCACGAAGGCGCGGCGCGGCAGCCCTGCCCCATCCGCCAGCTCCTGCTTGGTCGGCTCTTCCAGCCGCACCGTCGGGAAGCGGCAATTCTCCGGCGAAGTCGCTGCGGCGCGCGCCAGAGCGCAGGCCGCTGTGATCTCCTCGGCCGTTAGCGGATCGAGCGGATGCGGTGCCGTGCCTTGCGTCGGCGATTTCGTGGTGACAGTGTCGAGCATGATGATGTCCTGATGTCAGCGCGGAGCGAGATGCGCCGTGATGGCGCCGAAGGCTCCGAGCCAACGGAGGTCGAGCGGCACGTCCATCGCCTTCGGCTGCGTCGCGAGCTTGACGATGACGGTGTCGGAGGCCGGGTCGACATGGAGCAACTGGCCGTGAATGCCGATCGCGGTGAGAGCGTTGCTTGACGGATCGATCGTGAACCATTTGCTGCGGTAGCGCGCGCCCGGGAAGAACTCGGCGAGGTCGCCATCGGCCCAGGCCTGGGGATCGCCATTCTCGTGGATGTCGTCGATCCACCAGCCGGGCACCACCTGCCGTCCCCCGACCACGCCGCGGCAGCGGATCATCTCGCCGAAACGCAGGAGATCGCGCGCAGTGACCGAAAGGCCGCCTGCAATGCGCCCCATGCCGTGGCTGTCGAGCGTGAGCGAGCCGTCCTCCTCCGCGCCCATCGGCTGCCAGAGATATTCGGACAGGATGCGCGGATAGGGCATGCCGCAGGCGCGCTCATAGACCCAGCCGAGCACCTCGGTATTGGTCGAGACGTAATGGAACACCTTGCCGTGCGGCTTGCCGGTGCCGCGCAGCGTGGTGAGATAGGCGCGCTGATGACCGGGCTCGACGCCGGGCGGCGGCACGTCCCAGCCTGAGGAGAAGCGGTAGCGCGCGACGTCGCCGGCCGGATCCTCGTAGTCCTCCTCGAACTTGATGGCGACCGCCATGTCGAGAACGTTGCGGACGGTGCAGCTGCCGTAGACCGATGTCTCGAGCTCGGGCACGTAGCGCACCACCCTCGCCTCCGGATCGACCAGCCCACGCCCGGCCAGCACGCCGCCGAGCGTGCCGGCGACCGCCTTGCTGATCGAGCAGATCAGATGCGGCGTGGTCACGCTCATGCCGTCGCCATACCATTCGTGGATCAGCGTGCCCCGGTGCATGACAAGGAGCGTATCGGCAAAGGTCTCACGCAGCGTCGCCTCGATCGTGGTCGGCTTGCCATCGGGTGCGGTGAAGCCGAGCTTTGAAAGCTCGCGCGGCGCGCTTCGCATCGGCGTCGGATGCGCCGAACGGCGAACCTCCGCTGTCGGCAGTACTTCGCGGGTGTGGGTAAAGCCCCAGCGGATGGCTGGAAAACTGCGCCAGTTGGCGCGGGTCACCTGGGCCTCGGACGCGGGCGGGCTGCCGCGCATGATCTCGGTCGGTCGCATCTCGATCCTCCGCAGGGCCATCCCGACTCCGATGTCGGGACCGGCAAGGCTGCAACACTGCGCCTTGGTCCCGTTCAGGCGTTATCGAGATCCGGCAATATTTTGCTGGACACGCGCACGGGGCGTGCCAGTCTTGGCGCGGTTCTTGCTAGCTGCCGGCTAGTAAATTTCGACGTGCTGTCATGGCCTTAAACGCAACTCTTCCGATTCAAGACTCGGTTGCCAGCCTGTTCCAGGCGCGCAGCACGGACGTCGATGAGCATTGCGCCGGCCTCGGCCGCTGGCGGCTCAGCTACGACCAGATCAGCGCGGGCGCATTCCAGGGCAGTTTTACCCAACTCTCTTTGCCCCGGCTCGAAGTGTTCCGCGAGATCACCAGCCAGCAGGTCCGCCAATACGGCCAGCTTGGCGCCGGAAGTTTTGGCATTGGCCTGCCCTGGCACGGCGACGGCGAGGTCAATTGCAACGGCGCCAGCGTCGCAGGCGCCAAGGTCATCGCCTGCATCGACGCCGAGGTCGACATGTGCACGCCGAAGGCCTTCGAGTTTCGCGGCGTCGTCACCAGCGCGGCGCTGATCGAGGAGCTGGCTGCACATCTCGACATCGAGTTGCCGCGCGCGGTCTGGCATCAGCTGCGGGTGATCGAGATGGCGGAGGCGCCGGTCGCGCGGTTGCGCGCCCATCTTGCCGCGGTCCACAAGACCGTCACGACCGCTCCTGAAGCGTTCGACGATCCGGCGGCGCGGCAGGCGCTGGAAGACGCCCTCCTCTTCGAGATCATGGACATGTTGCCGACCGCCCGCCCCAACGATCCCGGGCGAAGCGCGACGGCGCGCAAGCGGACCGTGGACCGCGCGCGCGAGCTGATGCATGGCAGCGGTGACCGCTCGCTATCGCTTTTGGAAGTCTGCAAGGCGGTCGGCGCGAGCCCGCGCAAGCTCGGCTATTGCTTCCAGGAGGTCGTGGGCACGAGCCCGATGCATTATTGGCGCGCGATGCGGCTGAACCGCGTGCGGCGTGACCTCAAGCACGCCGGCGGCGGCGAGACCTCCGTCTACGACGTCGCCGTACAGCACGGCTTCTGGCACTTCAGCCAGTTCTCGCTCGACTACAAGCGCCACTTCTCCGAGCTGCCCTCGGAGACGCTGCGGCGCGCGAGGCTTGCAGCCTGACGTGTGTCAGCGCTGCCGCAGCCGGCGGTTGACCCGGCGTGCGAGATAGTCGCCCGCGCTCTGGACGAGCTGCACCAGCGCGATCAGCACGACGACAACAGCGAGCATCATCTCCGGCATGAAGCGCTGGTAGCCGTAGCGGATGCCGAGATCGCCGAGCCCGCCGCCGCCGACCGCGCCGACCATGGCGGAGTAGCCGAGCAGGCTGACCACCGCGAGCGTAAGCGCCAGCAACAGGCCAGGCAGCGCCTCGGGGATCAGCACCTTGAACACGATCTGGATGGGTGAAGCGCCGAAAGAGGACGCGGTCTCGATCAGGCCGCCATCGACCTCGCGGATCGCAGCTTCGACGAGGCGCGCGATGAACGGCGCCGACGCGATCGTCAGCGGCACGATCGCCGCGGTCGATCCGATCGAGGTGCCGGCCACGAGCCGGGTGAACGGGATGATGGCCACGACCAGGATGATGAAGGGTGTCGAGCGTGTCGCGTTGACGATGATGCCGAGCACACCATTGACCGCAGGGGCCGCGAACAGCTCCCCTTTGCGGCTGGTTGCGAGAAAGACGCCGATCGGCAGGCCGAAGGCGGTGCCGATCAGCGCCGCGACTCCGACCATGAACAGGCTTTCGCCGGTGGCCTGGACGATCAGGTTGATGAGTTCAGGCGACATAGCCGAGACGCTCCGCCGAGAATTGATATTGAGAGAGCCAGGCGAGTGTGCGCGTCGCCGCGTCTTCGCCGCAAGAAATGCTAAGAGGAATGCCGAGCACCAGCGAGCCCACCTGCTGGCCGCCGATTTCGTCGATGCGGGCCGACAACAGCGACACGTCGAGGCCGAGTTCACGCGCGAGCCGCGCGACCAGCGTGTCGCCGGCCCCCGCTCCGCGCACCTGGACGCGGATCACGGCGTGGCTGCCCGCAACCTGCTCCTGCAAGATCCGGCTTGCCAGCGAGACCGGCAGGCTGTCGCCGGTCACTTCGGCCAGAAAGGACTGCGTGATCGGATGTTTTGGATGGGTGAAGATGTCGGCGACATGGCCGCTCTCGACGACATGGCCAGCATCAAGCACCACGACTTCCCTGGCGAGCTGACGCACCACAGACATTTCGTGGGTGATCAGCACGATGGTCACGCCAAGCTCGCGGTTGATGTTGGCCAACAGATCGAGGATCGCGCGGGTCGTCTGGGGATCGAGTGCGGAAGTCGCCTCGTCCGACAGCAGCACGCTCGGCCGGGTCGCGAGCGCACGGGCAATACCCACGCGCTGCTTCTGGCCGCCGGAGAGCTCTGACGGATAGCGGTCGTGCTTGTCGGCGATGCCGACGAGGGCGAGCAGCTCGGCGACGCGAGCCTTGATGTCGGTCTTGGACCAGCCGGCGATTTCCAGCGGCAGCGCGATGTTGTCGGCCGCCGTGCGCGACGACAGCAGGTTGAAGTGCTGGAAGATCATGCCGATCGACCGCTGCGCCAGCCGCAGCTCGCGGCCGGTCAGCGCGGAGATATCGCTGTTATCGACGATGACGCGGCCCGTGGTCGGCTTCTCCAGCCCATTGATCAGCCGGACCAGGCTGGACTTGCCGGCACCGGAGCGGCCGATCACCCCCGTGATCGAGCCGCGCGCAATCGCGAAGTCGATCCCTTCGAGCGCATCGACGCCCGGCTTGCCGCGATAGGCCGGATAGGTTTTCGAGATGCCCTCGAAACGGACCATCGCGTCCGGCTCAGCCGCGGCGGGCGAGTTTCGGGTCTCGATGGGATCTCCGACCACCAGCGATGGGTGTGCGTTCATGGAAGCTGCTTTCATGCACGATATTTAGCTCGCCCGCCCGAAAGGCGCACGAGAACCAGGTCGCATCAGCGACGGGAGTTGAAACAGCGGCAGGAACCCGTGGGCAACGCTGCACTGCACCATGCACCATCGCCCTTTCAGGTCTGTCCCGCAATTTCAGAAATTTGCGGAGAGATGGACGAAATTTTCACAATCCCTCCCCGGAGAAGAAAATTCATCTGCCGGCGTAGCCAGGCTCAGCGGACCATCTGCAACCACGGCATCACGATCACCAGCAGCCCGGCGAAATAGATCAGCCCGAAGATCAGGCCAAAGCCCCAGAACTGTCCCTTCCCGATATAGCCGCTGCCGAAATACATCGGCGCAGGTCCGGTCGCATAGGGCGAGATCACGCCCATCAGGCCGAGCGAATACATGCAGAGCATGGCGAGCGTCGTGACCGGCAGGTCGGGGATGCCGGAGCCGACTGCGAGCACCACCGGCAGCACGGCGGCCGCATGCGAGGTGATGCTCGAGAAGAAATAGTGGATCCAGAAGAACAGCGCGACCAGCAGGATCATCGCGGTCGACGGCGACAGCCCCACGAGCGGTTTTGCGAATTCGTTCGCAAACCATTTGATGAATCCGATCTCGTTCAATCCCGAGGCCAGCGTCAACAGCGAGGTGAAATAGAAGAACACCTCCCAGGCGCTTTTCTCGCTGACGATGTCGGCAAACTCGATCACGCCCGTGACCAGCATCAGCGAGATCACGATGAAGACGACGGTGGTGGCATTGACGAAGTTCGAGCCGAGCAGCGGCACACGGATGTCCGGGCTCGAGCCCGCGATCCACAGGAACATCGCGAGGATGATCAAGGCCAGCATGATCCACTCGTTGCGCGACATCGGGCCCATCTCCGCGAGCTCCTTCGCCGCCCATTCGGAGATCTCCGGGCTGTGCTTCACCTCCGGCCGGCAGATCGCGTAGCTGAGCAACGGAACGAGGATCATGAGGAGGATGCCGAGCGGTGCGAAGCCGACGAACCACTGGCCCCAGCTCACATCGACGCCGACCGTCTTCTTGGCGATCGCAAGAGCCGCCGCGTTCGGTGCAAGCGCGGTGAAGAACAGCGAACTCGTGATCGCGGTTGCCGCGAAGGCGGTCCACATCACATAGGTGCCGATCTTGCCCGCGGTCGGTCCGGGCTCGGAGCCATAGATGCGCGGGATGTTGCTGATGATGGGATAGACGATGCCGCCGCTGCGCGCGGTGTTGGACGGTGTTGCCGGCGCCAGCAGGAAGTCCGACATCGCGACCGCATAGCCGAGGCCGAGAGTGTTGGTGCCCAGGCGCCGTACCAGCACCAGCGCAATGCGCCGGCCGAGCTGGCTCTTGCGATAGCCGATCGAGAACACGAAGGCGCCGACGATCAGCCAGACCGTGCTCTCGGCAAAGCCCGCCAGCATCCAGCGCAGCGATTTGCCGGGATCCGGATCGATATAGCCGCCGACGCCCGCGACAGTGAGCCCGATCAGGCCGACCGCGCCGACCGGCATCGATTCCAGAATGAGGCCGGTGATGACCGCGGCGAAGACGGCAAAATAGTGCCACTGGTTGACGTTGAGCCCTGATGGCACCGGCCACAAATAGATCACGAGCCACACCACGAGCGGCGCGATCAGCTTCCAGCGAAACCCTTTCGCCGCAGGCGCCTGCGAACCAGCCATGACCCCTCCCCTTCATTTTCGTCGCATTTTGCCGGCCCGTTGGCCGAGCCGCTTTTATCCCCGCGCGGCGTATACGGACTGTCCGCGGCGCGATCAATGGCCCGACGTGACCTCTATCGTCCCCTGAAGCGCGGCTTGCGGCGGCCCAGGAACGCCTCGACGCCCTCCTTGTGGTCCTCGGTGAGGCTCGCCAGCGCGAACTGGTCGAGATCCATGTGGCTCGCGAGATCATCCAGCGCATGCGCGAGCCGGTTGACCGTAAGTTTGGTCATGGCGACCGAAAGCGGCGGCTGCGCGGCGACTTTCCACGCGAGATCCATCGCCGCGTCGAACGCCTTGCCGGGATCGACGACCTGTTCCACCAGGCCCCACTCGTAGGCTTCATCTGCGGAGATGCGCTGGTCGGCCAAAATCACCGCCTGCTTGGTGCGGGCCGGGCCGATCAGATGCAGCATGCGCGGGATGCTCTGCCAGCTCATGTTCATGCCGAGCCCGATCTCGGGCACGCGCAGATGCGCATCGCTGCCCATGACGCGGAAGTCGAGCGCGACCGCAAGCGCCACGCCACCGCCAACGCAAAAGCCTTCAATGGCCGCGATCGTGATCTGCTCCATCTCCTGCCAGGCATGGGTCAGGCGCGGCCCGAGCTTGAGATGCCGCCGCAGCGTGCCGAGGTCCATGTCCTTGCGCGAGCGGCCTTCGGCGTCCTTCAGGTCGAAGCCGGCGCTGAACGTATTGGCGCCGCCGGTCAACACCACGACGGAGGTCGTCGCGTCATCCTCAAAGCTGCGCGCCGCTGCGGTGAGCTGGCGCAACGCCTCCGGCGACAATGCGTTGATGCCGTCATTGCGGTCGAACCGCACGATCGCGATCCGTCCCTCGGGGCCGTGGCCCTTCTCGATCTTGACGAATTCTTTCATCAGGCCCTCCCGAAGCTGATTTTCGCCGATGCTAGCGCACAAACAGCGTCACGAATACGTGGCTGGATTGCGCTGCAACGAACCCTCGACAGGCGGGGAAAATTTCGCCTATCCTTCCCTTCATGAGCCACGATCACGACCACCATCATCACCACGACCACGATCATTCGGAATTGTCGGAGACCGAACTGCGCGTGCGCGCGCTCGAGACGATTTTGACCGAAAAGGGCTATGTCGAGCCGGCCGCGCTCGATGCGATCATCCAAGCCTACGAGACCAAGATCGGCCCGCACAACGGCGCGCGCGTCGTCGCCAAGGCCTGGATCGATCCGGCGTTCAAGACAGCGCTGCTGGAGGATGGCTCCAAGGCGATCGGCACGCTCGGCCATGTCAACCGCGTTGGCGACCATCTCGTCGTGGTCGAGAATACGCCGCAGCGGCACAACATGGTCGTGTGCACGTTGTGCTCCTGCTACCCTTGGGAGATGCTGGGCTTGCCACCGGTCTGGTACAAGGCCTCGCCCTACCGCTCGCGCGCGGTGAAGGATCCGCGCGGTGTGCTCGCCGATTTCGACGTCACGCTGCCGAAGGACATGGAAATCCGGGTGTGGGATTCCACCGCCGAGACGCGCTTCCTGGTGCTGCCGATGCGTCCCGAAGGCACGGACGGCTGGAGCGAGGAACAGCTCGCCGCGCTCGTCACGCGCGATTCCATGATCGGCACCGGCTTTCCCAGGAAGCCCGGAGCACCATCATGAACGGCGTGCACGACATGGGCGGCATGGACGGCTTCGGCAAGGTCGAGCCCGAGCCGAATGAGCCGATGTTCCACGCCGACTGGGAAGCGCGCGTGCTGGCGATGGTGCGCGCGATGGGCGCCGCCGGCGCCTACAACATCGACACCTCGCGCTTCTACCGCGAGACACTGCCGCCGCATGTCTATCTCTCGAGCTCCTACTACAAGAAATGGTTCCTCGGGCTCGAGGAGATGCTGATCGAGAAAGGCTACCTCGCCCGAGAGGAGGTCGCCGCCGGCCACGCGATGCAACCCGCGAAGGCGCTCAAGCACGGCAAGTTCGACCTCGCCAATGTCGAGCGCATCATGGTGCGCGGCAAGTTCGGCCGCCCTGCCCCGGCGCCTGCAAAGTTCAAGATTGGCGACCGCGTACGCGCCAAAAACATTCACCCGTCGACGCACACGCGGCTGCCGCGCTATGTGCGCGGCCATGTCGGTGTGGTCGAACTCAACCACGGCTGTCACGTGTTTCCGGATTCGGCGGCGATGGAGCTCGGCGAAAATCCGCAATGGCTCTACACGGTCGTGTTCGAAGGCCGCGATCTCTGGGGTGCGGACGGCGATCCGACCTTGAAAGTCTCGATCGACGCGTTCGAGCCCTATCTGGACCCGGTGTGATGAGCGGCGATGCCGCCGCCGCGACGGCGGCCATACCAAGCATTCCGCGCGATGACGACGGCCCGGTGTTCCGCGCGCCCTGGGAGGCGCAAGCGTTCGCGATGGCGCTGACGCTGCATGACCGCGGCGTGTTCACCTGGCCGGAGTGGGCCGCAGCCTTGGCCTCCGAGATCAAGCGCGCGCAAGCTGCGGGTGATCCTGATACGGGCGAGACCTATTACCTGCATTGGCTCGCGACGCTGGAAGGACTGGTCGCGCGCAAGGGCGTCGCGTCCACCGAGACCCTGCACCGGTACCGCGACGCCTGGGATCACGCTGCGGATCGTACCCCGCATGGCAAGCCGATCGAGCTGAGGCCGGAGGATTTCGGCTAGCTAGCTCGTGCCACACCCGTCATTGCGAGGAGCTCGTGTCCCGGACAAGCTGCAACGCGTAAGCGTTGCGGCGCAGAGCCGGGACCCAGTGGCAACATGGTAGGTGATGGAAGGATGGGCCCCGGCTCTGCAGCGCTCCGCTGAAGAAGTGCTGCGCTGCGTCCGGGGCACGAGAGAGGACTGCGGCGTGGCGTCAACCCGCCGCCACATACTCCCGCCACCCCTTCGCCCGCAGGCTGCACGCTGGGCACTCTCCGCATCCATAGCCCCAATCATGCTGTGCACCGCGTTCGCCGAGATAACAGGTGTGCGATTGCTCGCGGATGAGGTCGACCAATCCGTCGCCGCCGAGGTCATGGGCAAGCTTCCAGGTCGCAGCCTTGTCGATCCACATCAGGGGCGCATGCAGCTCGAATTTGCGGGCCATGCCGAGCGAGAGCGCGGCCTGCATCGCGCGGATGGTGTTGTCGCGGCAGTCGGGATAGCCGGAATAGTCGGTCTCGCACATGCCGCCGACGATGTGCGTGATGCCGCGGCGGTAGGCCAGCGCAGCGGCAAAGGTCAAAAACACCAGATTGCGGCCGGGCACGAAGGTGTTGGGCAGGCCGTCGGCGCCCATCGCGATCGCGACATCGCGCGTGAGCGCCGTGTCCGAGATCGCAGCCAAGGTCGGGATCGACAGCGTGTGGCTCTCGCCGAGCTTGCTCGCCCAATCCGGACGCAATCCCTTGAGGCCGTCGAACAACCGATCGCGGCAAGCAAGCTCAACGGCGTGGCGCTGGCCGTAGTCGAACCCCAGCGTCTCCACGTGCGCGAAGCGGCTCAAGGCCCAGGCGAGGCAGGTGGTGGAATCCTGGCCACCGGAAAACAGCACCAGTGCGGTTTCAGTTGAAAATGCGTTACTCATGGCCGCGCTTTAGCACCGCGCGCCCGGCCCGCCAATCGGTGGAAATCGGCCTGTTCCGCCGGCTTGTGCTGGGAACGGCGGGCCGCTTTTGGCATAAGGCTGAGGACCCAGGAGAACGGCCCGCAATGACCCCTTCCCGCGATATTTCCCGCCTGATCGAGATCATGGCGGCGCTGCGCACGCCGGTGACAGGCTGCCCCTGGGACCTCGAGCAGAATTTTGCGACGATCGCGCCCTACACGATCGAGGAGGCCCATGAGGTGGTCGACGCCATCGATCGCGGCGATCTCGATGATCTGCGCGAGGAGCTCGGCGACCTCCTGTTGCAGGTGGTGTTCCACGCCCAGATGGCCCAGGAGCAGAACGCCTTTGCCTTCGGCGACGTCGTCGAGGCCATCACCCGCAAGATGATCCGGCGCCACCCCCATGTCTTCGCCGACAAGGAGGGCAACCTCGCCTCCTCCCATGTCAAGGAGGTCTGGGACCGCATCAAGGCCGAGGAGAAAGCCGAGCGCGCCGCGCGCCGGCCGCCGGAAGAGACCTCGCACAAATCCCTGCTATCAGGCGTGAAGGCCGGCCAGCCAGCGCTGACGCGCGCCATGGAGCTCCAGCGCAAGGCCTCCACCGTCGGCTTCGACTGGAACGACCCACGCGCGGTGCTGAACAAGATCCGCGAGGAAGCCGACGAGATCGAGGCCGCGCTGGACCGCAACGACAGCGAGGGCCTGGCAGAGGAGACCGGCGACCTGATGTTCGCGCTGGTCAACCTCGCCCGCCATGTCAACGCAGATCCGGAAACCGCGCTACGTGCGACCAACGCGAAGTTCGAGCGGCGGTTTGCGTTCATCGAGCGGGCGCTGGAGGCGCAGGGACGCACGCTGGAGCAGGCGTCGCTCGCGGAAATGGACGCGCTTTGGAATGCCGCGAAGGGCGACGAGCGGAAGCTTCCTGCCGTCGAGAGAGGCAATCAAGCTCGCCGCTGACTCCGCTGTCGTCCCGGCGAAGGCCGGGACCCATTACCCCGACTGTACATTGTTGAAGCAGGCTGGAGCCACCAGCGTGCCAATTCCAACCGCTTGTGGTTATGGGTCCCGGATCTGCGCTTACGCTTGTCCGGGACGACAGTTTTGCTTGAGGTCGCAGTTGGCTCAACGCACTGGCTGTCTTCCCGGCGAAGGCCGGGACCCATAACCACAGGAAGTAGTTTGGTGCACGGTACTGATCGCATCGTGCCTACGAGAGACCATGCGGTATGGGTCCCGGCCTTCGCCGGGACGACAGTGGCTTAAGCCGACAGACGCGGCACGGCGTCGAACCGGTTCACCACAATATCGCGCTTGGTCTCATCCACCCGCACGGTCATGTCGAAGCGGCCGTCGTGCAGCTCTTTCGCCAGCACCTCGGCATTGCGATGCAGCCAGCTGATGCCAGCGCCATCGGCGGCGTCGATGGAGAGATCGAGCGTGGTGCGGGTCGCAGCCAACCGTTCCTCGATCGCGGCGAGCAGTGCATCAATCCCCTCGCCTGACACGGCCGAGACCAGCATCGCCGGATGATCCTCAGGCCTGCGCGCGGCGATGTTCAGCAGCTCCTCGCGTTGTTCGGCGTCGTAACGGTCGATCTTGTTCCAGACTTCGATGATGCGGCCTGAGTCATCCGGGTTGATGCCGAGCTGGCGCAGTACCGCGTCGACGTCGCCCTGCTGCGCCTCGGCGTCCTCGTGCGAGATGTCGCGCACATGCAGGATGACGTCGGCCTCCAGCACTTCCTCCAGCGTGGCGCGGAAGGCGGCCACGAGCTGGGTCGGCAGGTTCGAGATGAAGCCGACGGTGTCTGACAGCATCGCCTTGCCGCCATGCGGCAGACTGAGCGCGCGCAAGGTCGGATCCAGCGTTGCAAACAGCATGTCAGCGGCCTGCACGTCGGCGCGCGTCAAACGGTTGAACAGCGTCGACTTGCCGGCATTGGTGTAGCCGACCAGCGCGACGACGCGGTAAGGCACGCGCTGGCGGCCGGCACGGTGCAGGCGCCGCGTCGCCTGCACCTTCTTCAGCTCGCCCTCGAGTTTCGAGATGCGCTCCTGGATCAGGCGGCGATCCGCTTCGATCTGCGTCTCGCCGGGACCGCCCATGAATCCAAAGCCGCCGCGCTGGCGCTCGAGATGGGTCCAGGAACGCACTAGGCGCGAACGCTGGTAGTTGAGATGCGCAAGCTCGACCTGGAGCGAGCCTTCCTTGGTCTTGGCACGACGGCCGAAGATTTCCAGGATCAGGCCGGTGCGGTCGAGCACCTTGGCGTGCAACTCCTTCTCGAGATTGCGCTGCTGGATCGGCGCCAGCGCGCAATCCATCACCACGAGTTCGGCATCGAGGCTCTTGGCCAGCCCGGCGATCTCCTCGACCTTGCCCTTGCCGATATAGGTCGCGGGCCGGATCTGGCTGATCGGCGCGATGATCGCGTCCGCAATGACGAGATCGATCGCGCGCGCGAGGCCCGTGGCTTCGTCGAGCCGGGCCTCGGCGTCACGCAAGACATGGCTTTCCGATTGCGCGTCGGCAGTGCCTGCGCGCACCCGCAAGTAGGGGCCGATGACAAGCACCCGCCCTGTTTGCTTAGCCCCTGCCGGCCGCGGACGGTCGGCATCCCCGTCGAAATTCCGGGGTTCCAATCAGATCACTCTCAAGCCGGCTGATCCTCGCCACCTTCGAACAACTGGATCGGAGCGCCCGGCATGATGGTCGAGATCGCGTGCTTGTAGACGAGCTGCGAGTGACCGTCGCGCCGAAGCAGCAAACAGAAATTGTCGAACCAGGTCACGATGCCCTGGAGCTTCACTCCGTTGACCAGAAAGATCGTCAGTGGCGTCTTGGTTTTGCGAACGTGATTAAGGAAGGTGTCCTGCAGGTTTTGTGCGCGGTCTGCCGCCATTGTTTTTTTCTCGCTTTGAGTTTCTTTTTATTGCGCCGGTTGCGGCCCTCTTTTGAGAATTTTGGGGCCTCTTCCGGTTGCCGTCCCTCATGAGATCCCCCTCGGAGGGACAGCGGTACGATTAGAGGACAGGTCGGGTTATTAGGCAAGCCGCTTCACGCGGCAGAGCCCGCCCTATTGCCCCGAAAAACTACGGAAATCGATGATTTTCCTCGCCTAATCTGGACATACCGGCGGCATCAACCGACGCCGAGCGCCTTCAACTTGCGATGCAGCGCCGAGCGTTCCATGCCGACAAACTCCGCGGTACGCGAGATATTGCCGGAAAACCGGCTGATCTGCGCAATCAGATAGTCGCGTTCGAACACTTCCCGCGCCTCACGCAGCGGCAGGCCCATGATGTGCTCGCCATTGTTGCTGGTCGGCATCGCCGGCACCATCGAGCCGACATCCTGCGGCAGCATATCGGCGGTGATGATGACCTCCGGCCCGCCGGCGGCAAGAATCATGACTCTCTCAACGTTGTTGCGGAGCTGGCGCACATTGCCAGGCCAGACATGCGATTGCAGCACCGCCATCGCGTCCTGGCCGATCTGCCGCCTGGGCAGGCCGCTTCCGGCCGAAATCTGCTCCATGAAATAGTCGATCAGCTCGGGGATGTCCTCGCGGCGCTCCGACAGCGCGGGCACGCGGATCGGCACCACCGAGAGGCGATGATAGAGGTCCTCCCGGAAATGGCCGGCCGCGATCTCTTCCTCCAGATTGCGGGCGGTCGACGAGATGATGCGCACGTCGACCTGCACCTTGCCCGTGCCCCCGACGCGCTGGAATGACTGCTCGACCAGCACGCGCAAGATCTTGTTCTGGGTCTCGCGCGGCATGTCCGCGATCTCGTCGATGAACAGCGTGCCGCCATGGGCTTCCTCGAGCGCGCCCGGCTTGCGCGCGTGCTCGCCGTTGGACTGCTCGATGCCGAACATCTCGTGCTCCATGCGCTCCGGCGTGATCGCGGCGGCATTGATCACGACGAAGGGGCCGTCGGCGCGGCCCGAGGCCGTATGCAGCGTGCGCGCAGTCAATTCCTTGCCGGCGCCGGCGGGGCCGACGATCAGGATTCGGCTGTTGGCTTTCGCCGCGCGGTCGATGGTCTGGCGCAGCTGGTTCATGCTGGGCGAGCGGCCGACGAGCGAGCTTGCGCTCGGCGCGAGCTGCTTCAGCTCTTTGACCTCGCGCTTGAGCCGCGAGTTCTCCAGCGCGCGGGTGGCGACCAGGATCAGGCGGTCGGCCTTGAACGGCTTCTCGATGAAGTCATAGGCGCCGCGCTTGATTGCGGCGACCGCGGTCTCGATGTTGCCGTGACCGGAGATCATCACGATCGGCAAATCGGCGTTGTCCTTCTTGACCTGCTCCAGCAGCTGCAAGCCGTCGAGCTTGGAGCCCTGGAGCCAGATGTCGAGGAACACCAGATGCGGCCTGCGGTTGGCGATCTCGGTCAGCGCCGTGTCGCTGTCGCGGGCGGTCCGGGTGACGAACCCCTCGTCTTCGAGAATCCCCGCAACGAGATCCCGAATATCGGCCTCATCATCGACAATCAGAATTTCACTTGCCATGGGTCGCGCCTGTCTTGTCAGATGCCTGTTGAGGCTTCGATCTTCGTTGAATCATTGGTCTTTTCAGCCGGCTCTTTGGTTTCGGCGGCCGGCGCTTTTGTTTCCGGGTCTTTGACGGTTTCCGGGACGGCTTCCTTCGCCACGTCCGCTACCGCTTCCTTGGCGGCCGGTGCGGGTTCGGTCCCCTCGCTTTTCGCGGGGGTGCCGGAGATCGCAAAGCGCATCCGCATCCAGGCGCCGCGCTGGCCTTCCCGGAAGTCGGAGGCGTCCTTCAATTCGATGCGCCCGCCATGGTCTTCCAGCACGCGGCCGACGATCGCAAGCCCAAGGCCGGTGCCTTTGGCGCGTGTCGTCACATAGGGCTCGAGCAAGCGCGAGCGCGCGACCTTGGGCAGGCCGATACCGTTGTCGATGACGTCGATCAGCACATCGTCGCCGTCGCGCGAGACCACGACGTCGATGCGGCCCTTTCCGCCGTCCTGGCCGAACTCCTCCGGCGGGACCTGCTCAATCGCCTCGGTGGCGTTCTTGACGATGTTGGTGACCGCCTGCGAGATCAAGCGCCGGTCGAACTGGGCGCGCAGCGGATCTTCCTTGAACTCGGCCTCGATATCGATCTCGGGATGGGCGACCTTCATCAGGAACACCGCCTGCCGCACGGTGTCGGCGACGTCCTCGCCTTCCATCACCGGCTTGGGCATCCGCGCGAACCGCGAGAATTCGTCGACCATGCGCCGGATATCGTCGACCTGGCGCACGATGGTGTCGGTGCACTGCTCGAAAATCTGCTTGTCCTTGGCCTCGGTGATGGCCTTGCCGAACTTGCGGCGGATGCGCTCGGCCGAGAGCTGGATCGGCGTCAGCGGGTTCTTGATCTCGTGGGCGATGCGGCGTGCCACGTCGCCCCAGGCCGAAGTGCGCTGCGCCGAAACCAGCTCGGTGATGTCGTCGAGCGTGATGATGTAACTGTCATGCGGCTGGCTGGTTTTCTCGGCGCTGACGCGGACCGAGAGGTTGCGCTCCTGTCCGTCGCGCGTGATCGTGATCTGGCCCTGCACCAGGCGTTGGGTCCCCTCCCGCGCCGTCTTCATCATCTCGTCGAGCTCGGGCAGCACGTCGGAGAGCGGATGGCCGAGCGTTTCGGACTCGGCATGCCCGATCAGTTTTTCGGCGGAGCGGTTGAGGATCCCGACGCTGCCCGACGTGTCGACGCCGATGATGCCGGCGCTCGCCGAGGACAGCACCGCCTCGATGAAGCGACGGCGGCTGTCAATGAGGTCGCTGGCGTTGACGAGCTCGTCGCGTTGGCTGCGCAATTCCTGCGTCATCTTGTTGAAGGTCTCGCCGAGCTGCGCGAGGTCGCCTTCCGACTGATGCACCGGCACCTTGACGTGGAGGTCGCCGGTCGAGACCGTATGGGCCGCGTTCATCAGCCGCCGGATCGGCGCCACCAGCGAGTTGGCGAAGTTCAAGCCGATCAGCACCGAGGCCATCAGGATGGTCAGTGCGATCACCGCGAACATCAGCGCAAACGCGACCTGGATGCCGAGCCGGCGCGACTCGATCTGGGCGTATTCGGCGACGCTGACCTCGGTCTGCTTGAGCTGATTGACGACATTCGGATCGAGCGGCC
This sequence comes from Bradyrhizobium sp. F1.4.3, assembly GCF_040548375.1. Taxonomy (NCBI): domain Bacteria; kingdom Pseudomonadati; phylum Pseudomonadota; class Alphaproteobacteria; order Hyphomicrobiales; family Nitrobacteraceae; genus Bradyrhizobium; species Bradyrhizobium sp. F1.4.3. Next base: position 125,490 of record NZ_JBEPRN010000001.1, on the reverse strand, counting down.
GCGCGACATAGAGGAAGGTGTCGCTGAAGGCGCGCAAGCGGATCACCGCGGCGACGAAGCTCGCATCCGGCAGTACGGCGATCTCGGGCTCGGACTCGTTGACGTTGCTGAGAAAGTCCGGCGCCGGCGGCGAATAGGCCAGCCGCATGCCGGTGTCGGCGGACTCCAGGATGTTGGTGTTCTTGTCGATGATCATCGCGCCCGGCAGATTGCGGGAGCCGGCGCTGGACGTCAGCAATTCGCGGAACGAGCGGCGATCCTGGTCGTAGAGCGGCCTTGCATGCGCGATGTCGTTGGCCATGCCGATGATATCGCCGCGGATCAGCTGCGCATGGTCCTGCATATAGGCCCGTGCGATCGTCAACGAATTCTGGATCACCTCCTTGGTCGGCCCGGAGAACAGCCGGTCGAGGCCGCGCTCGAGGGTGACGTTGGCGACGACCGCAACCAGCACCGCGGGCAGCACGGCCACGATCGAAAACAGGCTCACGATCTGGACGTGGAGGCGCGCCGCGGCCCGGCCGCGCCGGCGGGCCAGGATCAACTGCCAGAGCTCGCGAATGATGATCCCGACCAGCAGCAGGATCGTGCCCGCATTGATCAGATAGAACGAGCGGACAAGCTCCGCCGTCGGCTCGATGTTCGTCAGTCCTGTCAGGACTACGAAGGTCAAGAGGGCCGACAGCAGCGCCAGCGCCACGGCAAACGGCGCCAGCCAGCGCCGCAGCGACCAGCGCCGGGGCTCTTCGGCTGGGGCCGTGTCGAAGGATGCGGCCGAGGTGTCTGCGCTGGTCATTCTGGCAATGGGTGCTGAAAACGGGTCCGCGGCGGCGGCGGATACTGATGTATTCGTACCACATTGTTGCCGAATTGCGACAATTCCGCGGCGCCTGTACCGCGGCGGAGGGGCGCATCCACAGGGCCGCCCACTGGGCCGTCAGGGAGGCCCTCGAACCCTACGCACATCGTCGGGAACGGATTCCTGCCATTCCGGCTTGACCCGGCATGGACAGGTTCTTTCTCGCAATGATGGTTTCGGCCATTCTGCTGCTGATCGTGGCCGAGGACTTCTTGGTCAACGGCCCCGGCATTCAGCAGCCGTCAGCGCAGGTCGCCAACATCTTACCGGCATCAGGCCGCCTGGTCAGATAAGCGCCCCGCGGTCCGATGACCGATTTGAACGTCGCAACGGAACATTTCGGGCTGATCGGGACTTTGGCTCACCGCGTCAGCCACAAAGGCCAGCGCAATCCGGACAGGCTCAGCTCCGCTTTGGTAGGAGGAGCTGAGCCACCGTGCCGAAAACTCAGCCCCCGCTCCGATACACCTGGATATCGAGATCCCGGATCTTCTTCCGCAGCGTGTTGCGGTTGAGGCCGAGCAGGTCTGCGGCGCGGATCTGGTTGCCGCGGGTGGCCGCAAGCGCGGCCGTGAGCAGCGGCACCTCGATTTCCTTGAGGATGCGGTGATAGAGGCCGGGCGGCGGCACGCCGTTCGGAAAACCCTGGAAGTGCGAGGACAGATACGCCTCCACCGCGCCGCCGAGATTGTCGACGCCCTGCTGGACCGCGGCACCCGGGCTGACCGATGGCGGCGCGAGTTCGCCGTCGATGACGGAGGCCGTGATCACGTCCTGCGGATAAAGCGCCGCGAGACGCCGCGCGAGGTTTTCGAGCTCGCGCACGTTGCCTGGCCAGCGATGCTGCTTCAGCCGCTCCAGCGCCAGCGAGTCGAGCTTCTTCGGCGGCAGGCCATCCTTCTCGGCGAGCGCGAAGAAGTGACGGATGAGATCCGGCAGGTCCTCGATGCGTTCGCGCAATGGCGGCAGCCGCAGCGGTACGACGTTGAGGCGGAAGAACAGATCCTCGCGGAACAGGCCCTGCTGGATCAGCACGCGCAGGTCCTTGTTGGAGGCCGCGACGATCCGCACGTCGGTCTTGATCGGGGTGCGGCCGCCGACGGTGGTGTATTCGCCCTGCTGGAGCACGCGCAGCAGGCGGGTCTGCGCCTCCATCGGCATGTCGCCGATTTCGTCGAGGAACAGCGTGCCGCCCTCGGCCTGCTCGAACCGGCCGGAGGCGCGGGTGTTGGCGCCGGTGAAGGCGCCGCGCTCATGGCCGAACAGCTCGGATTCGATCAGGTCGCGCGGGATCGCCGCCATGTTGACCGCGACGAACGGGCCGTTGCGGCGCTTGCCGTAATCGTGCAACGCGCGCGCCACCAGCTCCTTGCCGGTGCCGGACTCGCCCGTGATCATCACGGTGAGGTCGGTCTGCATCAGCCGCGCGAGCACGCGGTAGATTTCCTGCATCGCCGGCGAGCGGCCGACCAGCGGGATTGACTCCATTTCGGCGTCGTCGTCCGGCGTCGAGACGCGCTCCTTCGGCTCGGCGAGCGCGCGGCCGACGATAGCGATCAGCTCCTTCAGGTCGAAGGGCTTTGGCAGATATTCGTACGCCCCGCGCTCGGAGGCGCGGATCGCCGTCATGAAGGTGTTTTGCGCGCTCATGACGATGACCGGCAAATTCGGCCGCATCTTCTTGATCCGCGGCAGCAGGTCGAAGGCGTTTTCGTCCGGCATCACCACGTCGGTGATGACCAGATCGCCCTCCCCCTGGCTGACCCAGCGCCACAGCGTCGCGGCATTGCCGGTGAGCCTGACTTCGTATCCGGCCCGGGACAGAGCCTGATTGAGAACCGTGCGGATGGCGGTGTCGTCATCAGCTACGAGAATGCTACCTGCGGGCATTGTTGATCCTCATTTTGCCCCCTGTGATGCAGACGACGACTTCCCGGCAGAGCCGTCGCGACTGCTGTGATCGGCATGTTTGGCCGATGTCGAGTACATCGGCATCAGCACGCGGAAGGTGGTCTTGCGCGGCTGAGACTCGCATTCGATGATGCCCCCGTGATCCCCGATGATCTTTGCGACCAGCGCCAGGCCCAGACCTGAGCCGGTCTGCTTGGTGGTGACGAAGGGATCGAACAGGTTGGGCAGAAGATCGTCGGGCACGCCTGGTCCATTGTCCTTGACGCAGAACTCGAGCGGCAGGGATACCCGGGATTTTTGACCGGGGACTGACAGGCGCACGCCGGGGCGGAACGCGGTGGTGAGCTGGATCTCGGCGTCGGAGACGTCGATCAGGGCTTCGGCGGCGTTCTTCACCAGATTGAGGAACACCTGGATCAGCTGATCCTGGTTCGCGAGCACCGGCGGCAGCGACGGATCGTAGTCCTCGATGAAGCGGATGTTGCGGGCAAAGCCCGACTGCGCCAGCCGCTTCACGTGATCGAGCACAGAATGGATGTTGACTGGGCCGCGCACCACGGGCCGTTCGTCGCCGAACACCTCCATGCGGTCGACCAGCGTCACGATGCGGTCGGCCTCGTCGCAGATCAGCCGCGTCAGCATGCGGTCCTCGGACGAGGCCTGCTGCTCCAGCAGTTGCGCCGCGCCACGGATGCCCGAGAGCGGGTTCTTGATCTCATGAGCGAGCATTGCTGCTAGCGCTATCACCGAGCGCGCGGCGCTGCGATGCGTGAGCTGACGATCCATCTTGTCGGCGATGGTGCGCTCCTGGAGCATCACCACGATATGGCCCGGCCGCTCGGTGAGCGGGGCGACATGGAGATCGACCTGGCGGTCGCCACCCATGCGTGGCGTGCCGAGATCGACCTTGTATTCGTTGACCGGCGAGTTCGAAGAGCGCACCTGGTCGATCAGCGCCAGCAAGGGGCTTCCGAACGGCACCAGCTCCTTCAGCGACTGCCGCTTAAGGAATTGCGTCGAGATTTCGAAAAAGGCTTCGGTGGCGATGTTGGCACCGACGATCTTGCCGTCCGGCCCGATCAGGAGCACGGGATTGGGAAGTGCGTCCAGGATCGCATCGCTGTCGGACAAAACTGGCCGACGATGTTCAGCAGCTGAGCTCATGCAGCAGCGCTCCATGCGAAGTCGTCGAAGGCATCTTGCAGTGATCGGTGGACGAGGCGCGGATCTTCAGAGGTAAGAATCTTCTGGCGCCACGCTTTCAGCGTCTCGGCCGGCGCGCAGCTCGCTTGCGCCGCGACGTCGAGCGCCCAGCCCAGATGCTTGCGCGCATGCCTGAGGCCGATGCGCAGGCCGTACAGCGCGCAGACGCCCTCGTAGAGCGTGCGAACATAATGGAGTTGCGTCTCGAGCGAGGGCACAGCTTCCGCCGCCCCGCCCTTCAGGCGGCGACCGATCTGGCCCGGTAGCCAGGGTTGGCCCTGCGCGCCGCGGCCGATCATCACGGCGTCGGCGCCGGAGGCCTCGAGCGCCGCGAGGGCCTTTTCATAGGACGTGATGTCGCCATTGACGACGAGCGGAATGGAGATGGCCTCGCGCACCGCGCGGATCGCGTCCCAATCGGCGTCGCCCTTGTAGAACTGGCAGCGGGTGCGGCCATGCACGGTGACGAGCTTGATGCCGGCGGCCTCCGCGCGCCGCGCCAATTCCGGCGCGTTGCGGGTGCGGTCATCCCAGCCGAGCCGCATCTTCAGCGTCACCGGCACTTTCACGGCGGCAATGGTCGCCTCGATCAGGCCGACGGCGTGGTCGAGGTCGCGCATCAAGGCCGAGCCGGACTGGCCGCCGGTGACGTGGCGGGCCGGACAACCCATGTTGATGTCGATGATATCGGCGCCTTCCGCTTCCGCGATCCGGGCGCCTTCCGCCATCCAGTGCGCCTCGCAGCCGGCCAACTGGACCACATGCGGACCGATTCCGGTGGCTTCGCAGCGCAACCGCGACATCGCGTGGCCATTGACGAGATCGTCGCTCGCGGTCATTTCGGACACGACCAGACCGGCCCCGAGCTCGGCGGAAAGCCGCCGGACCGGCGAGTCAGTCACCCCCGACATCGGTGCCAGGAGAACCGGGGTCGCGACATCAATATCGCCAATTTTCAAAGGCTTAGAGCCTGATCTTGCCGGGCCGGTCACAGTGGTCTCATTGACTAGGCAGCGCCTCATCGCGTCTGCCATGACCTATCTTGCGCACAATTCTTGTGCAGTCAAGCGTCATGCCTACAGTTTAGACAGTTCTGCAAATCTTTCAAGTGCAGTGCAGCAAATTGCTGTTTCCGACAATCCGGGGAAACCCCCTTTTTTTGCGGGCCTGCCGTGCTAGAGGCATGCCGGCAATCACACCACCTCCCGACTCTCCATCAGCAACTGAGTATTTGAGTCCTATGGCGAAATCACAGCGCACCGCAGTCGTCCTCGTCGCGGCCGGACGTGGTCTGCGTGCGGGGGCCGGGGGGCCGAAGCAATATCGCTCGATCGGCGGGCAGCCTGTGATCTTCCGCGCCATGGAAGCCTTCAGCCGCCACCCCGACGTGTTCATGGTGCAGCCGGTGGTCAACCCCGACGACAGCGCCATGTTCACGGCAGCGGTCGCAGGCTTGAGCCATGAGCCGCCGGCCCATGGCGGCGCGACACGGCAGGCCTCGGTGCTTGCAGGCCTCGAAGCACTCGCCAGGCACAAGCCGGACATCGTCCTCATTCACGACGCGGCGCGGCCATTTGTCTCGCCGGGCCTGATCTCCCGCGCGATCGAGGCGGCAAACCGCACCGGCGCGGCGATCCCCGCCGTCCCCGTCACCGACACCATCAAGCTCACCGGCGCGGACGGCAACGTCGAGGACACGCCGGACCGGGCGCAGTTGCGAATCGCGCAGACACCGCAATCCTTTCGTTTCGACGTCATCCTCGAGGCGCATCGTCGCGCGGCAAAGGACGGACGCAGCGATTTCACCGATGATGCCGCAATCGCCGAATGGGCGGGATTGACGGTTGCGACCTTTGAAGGCGATGTTGCCAACATGAAGCTCACCACTCCCGAAGATTTCGTACGCGAGGAAGCGCGCCTGGCCAGCCTGCTCGGCGATATCAGGACCGGCACGGGCTATGACGTGCACGCCTTTGGCGAAGGCGACCACGTCATGATCTGCGGCGTGCGCGTGCCGCACAGCAAGGGCTTCCTGGCGCATTCCGACGGCGATGTCGGCCTGCATGCGCTGGTCGACGCCATCCTCGGCGCGCTCGCCGACGGCGACATCGGCTCGCACTTCCCGCCGAGCGATGCCAAGTGGAAAGGCGCCCCTTCCGACCAGTTTCTGAAATACGCCGTCGAGCGTGTCACCGCGCGCGGCGGCCGCGTCGCCAATCTCGAGGTAACGATGATCTGCGAGCGGCCGAAGATCGGCCCGCTGCGCGACACCATGCGCGCGCGCATCGCCGAGATCTCCGGGGTCGACATCTCCCGCGTCGCGGTGAAGGCGACGACCAGCGAGCGGCTCGGCTTCACCGGCCGCGAGGAAGGCATCGCGGCCACCGCGAGCGCCACCATCCGTCTTCCGTTTAACGAGAAGACTTGGAGCGTGTAGGCCATGGCCGGCAGCGACGCACGCGCCCTCTCCCGCTCGCTGCTCGACCTGTGCCGGATGCGCAAGCTGACGATCGCGACCGCTGAGTCCTGCACCGGCGGCCTCGTCGCCGGCGCCTTGACCGACATCCCCGGCTCGTCCGACGTGATCGACCGCGGCTTCGTCACCTATTCCAATGATGCCAAGCGGGCGATGCTCGGCGTCGAAGCCAGTACGCTGACGAATTTCGGCGCGGTCAGCAAGGAGACCGCAACTGCGATGGCGATCGGTGCGCTGGAACGCGCCGGCGTCGATCTCGCCGTTGCCATCACCGGCATTGCCGGCCCGGGCGGGGCCACGCCCGGCAAACCGGTCGGCCTCGTCCATTTCGCCGCCGCCGCGCGCGACGGCCGCATCATCCACCGCGAGCAGCGCTTTGGCGCGATCGGCCGGAGCACGGTGCGCGCCCGCTCGGTGGTCGAGGCGCTGCGCATGTTGATGGATCTCGCCCGCGGGCCACAGGCCCAGGTCAAGCCGCGCCGCGCCGCCGCCGCAACGCGCCTGCGCCCACGCGTCACCCGCTCGCCGCGGCGGCATGCGGCAAAGCGACGGCCGCCGCGGTCACCACGGGGCTGAAGCGTCTCATGCCGCGGCGAGCAGTGCACTCGCATGGTCGAGCACGCGCTGCTTGACCGCATCGGCATCGGACGGCTTCACCTTCGCGCTGACCGTCAACTCCACGACGGGCGCTGCCGGATCGGCGGCATCGATGACCTTCGACACATTGACCGTCGGTGCGGCCCCCTCGTCGATACGCGGATCCTCGCGCAGCTCCTTCAGGATCCGGTCGGCCAGGACATTGGCCGTACCGGCCCTGACAGGAAACGTCACCTTGATCTCGCCCGTACCGGGATACGCGCTGTGGTTGATGATCGCAGCACCCCAGACCTGCCCGTTCGGCAGCAGGATCTGCGTGTTGTCTGGCGCGACCAACTCGGTCATGAACAGCGAGAGCGATTTGACCTTTCCGGCCTTGCCGCCCACCTCGACGTCGTCACCGATGTGAAAGGGCCGGAACAACAGCAGCATCACGCCTGCAGCGAGATTGGAGAGGGTGCCCTGCAAGGCGAGACCAATGGCGAGTGATGTCGCGCCCAGCACGGCAACGAGGCTCGCGGTCTGGATGCCGAAGAGCTGAAGCACGGCGATGCCGACGATCGCCAGCACGCCGTAGCGTGTGACGCTGGCGACGAACAAGGTGACGAGCGGATCGACGCCGTGGGCGACGTTGAGTACGCGCGTGACGAAACGCTGCATCGCGCCGGACAGATACCAGCCGACAGCGAGCAGCAGGATGGCGTAGAGTACGTTCAGCCCGTACAGAACGAGCGAAGCTTTCAACGTGTCGAAATTGATGGCCATGGCAGCTCCAACCGGAACAATCGGTTGAGAACTCGCTGTCATGGAAAACGATCCGTTCCCAGACCCTAATCATCGTCAAACGCATGCCGCTGGATCGCATAGGTGGGAGCGACTTCCAAACCGGCACGAATCCCCGAGATCACTGCGTTGTTCGCTCAATCCGATGCAGGACGGGAAGCTTGTGCTCGATCGCTTTCGCAAGCACGGTCCCTGTGGTCCGGCCGAGTTCCTTCGCGACGGTCGTGATCGGCTTGGTACCTGCGAGTGTCTTCAGCCGCCTGAGGTCTTCTTCGCTCCACGATTGCTTCCATCGTGCCATGTCCCTTGGTCCCGCTACACGAGCCCCACGCCCGAGTCGGATGGTAGTTGAACAACTCTTGAAACACAGCTGTTCCAGGTGCACCGTTTACGACAAGGGGTGTTCCGTCAGCACTGGGCGCTTTGGCACAAACTGCACTTGTCATCCCCGGCGCGCGAAGTTTGAATCACGAGTCGCGCTCTAAACTTGCGACGCACTCGGCAGCCACAATCGCTTGCGTTACCCGACGGGCAAAACACCCAAAAGACAGGTCAATCCGCACCCGCGAAAATATTCCACTTTACCGAAATCCGGATTTACCGTAGATCGTCACCAACTCATCCCGGTCAGAGGGGCGTATCGCGATCGTCACGACATGCGGGGTGAGCTGTGGTGGACGCTGGGCCACGTCGGCGCGAAGGGCTTCGCAGGGCGGGCAACCGTGAGCGAGGGGTGTCGCGCACACGACCGGTGCGGTCCGCGTACGGCAAAACCGTGTCGTCCTGGCGCCCGGAGTCTGTGCGCCAAGTCTTGCGGTGATGGGTGTGCCCGACCGGGTGCGCACATCAGCTATCTGCAAGGCGACGGGGGCAATAGTGCATCGCTCCCCGGGGAGAGCTCGGCATAAGCCGTCAAACCACTGCGCAGGGAAGGCCGGGTTGTTTCCGGCTTCGCCTGTATGCCGCTGTGCCAATTTTGTAGCGCAACTTTCGCACAGTGGACCGCGGGTGCCAGCCGGCACCCGGTCTTCCCTGCGCCCTCTGACGTTGGAGGGCGACACAACGAAGCAGAGCTCGGGCGTGACACGTCGCGAGACCGCAGCGTTATGTTTGCTTTTCAAATTGCACGCAAATTTGTCGAAATCGATCATGATGTGCGACGCAGCGGCGCGACTAAACGTCATTGTATCCTTCCGAACTTGCGCGCGACTATATTGGCGCAATAATGCGGCTCTACGTTGTGGTCAGGAATCGACCTGGTCCAGCCCTTTGGAGGGCGACGCTGTGTTCGCTCGTACCGCGGCTTCACTCGCTGCCATCGCCACCTTCGCCGCCTTTGATGGTGCGGCCGCCCAGACTGCGAACCAGCCGCCGGATACGATGGCGGCGCGGGTCGAGGCCTGCACGCCCTGTCATGGCAACAAGGGCGAAGGCACCAGCGACGTCTATTTCCCACGTCTTGCCGGCAAGCCGGCCGGTTACCTCTACAATCAGCTCCTCGCCTTCCGCAGCGGCCGGCGTAAATACCCGCCAATGAATTATCTGCTGGAATTTCTGCCTGATCCGTATCTGGAAGCGATGGCGGAATATTTTGCCAGCGAGCATCCCCCGCTGCCGCAGCCGGCGCCGAGCGAGGTCAGCAAGGACGTGCTGGCGCAGGGCGAGGCGCTCGCCACCAGTGGCGACGCCGACCGCGGCATTCCGGCCTGCGTGAGCTGCCACGGCCCGGGGCTTACGGGCATGCAGCCCGGCATTCCCGGACTGCTCGGCTTGCGCGCCGCTTACGTCAGCGCGCAGCTCGGCGCCTGGCGCTATGGCACCCGCACCGCGAAGTCGCCTGACTGCATGCAGCTCGTCGCCGGCCATTTGACCGAGGCCGACGTTACGGCGGTCGCGGCGTGGCTCGCGACGCGCCCTGCGCCTGCGAACCCGGCTCCCGTACCGAAGGGCACCTACGCGCTGCCGTTCGGGTGCGGCAGCGAGCCCAACTGACGAGGCGGATGATGGGCTCGAAATTGACGATCACGCTCATGGCCCTCGCCGCGCTGACCACGGCCGCCCAGGCGCAGGACAAGAGCAGCGATGTCATCGCGCGCGGCGAATATCTCGCCCGCGCCGGTGATTGCACCGCCTGCCACACCGCGTCGGAAGGCCGCCTGTTCGCCGGCGGACGCGCCATGCCGACGCCGTTCGGCACGATCTACACCTCCAACATCACGCCAGATCCAGAGACCGGCATCGGCAAATGGAGCGCGGACGACTTTTACAGGACCATGCACAACGGCCGTTTCCCGGACGGCGGGCTGATCTACCCGGCGATGCCGTTCGCGTCCTACACCAAGGTGACGCGCGCCGACAGCGATGCGATCTTCGCCTATCTCCGCTCGATCGCGCCGGCGAACCAGAAGAACAAGCCGCACGAGCTGCGCTTCCCCTATGACAACCGTCAGCTCATCCTCGGCTGGCGCACGCTGTACTTCCGCGAGGGCGAGTTCAAGCCCGATACGACCAAGTCGGCCGAATGGAATCGCGGCGCCTATCTGGTCGAGGGTCTCGGCCATTGCGGCATGTGCCATTCGCCGATCAACGCGCTCGGCGGCACCTCGCAATCGGATGCCTTCAAGGGCGGCCTGATCCCGATGCAGAACTGGTATGCGCCTTCGCTGACGTCCAACCGCGAGGCCGGTCTCGGCGACTGGGGCATCAAGGACATCACCGATTTGCTCCAGAGCGGCGTCTCCATGCGCGGCGTCGTCTACGGCCCGATGGCCGAGGTCGTTCACAACAGTCTGCAATATCTCAACGACGAGGACACCAGGGCGATGGCGGTGTACCTCAAGGGCATCGCGGAGCCCTCACCCCCACCGGCGCCGAGCTCGGCGCTGCCAACCACCGAGAGCAGCCTGCTGATCAGCCTCGGCAGGACCGTCTATGACAAGAACTGCGCGAGCTGCCATGGCACGCAAGGTGAAGGCAAGCCGCCGCATTGGCCGCCGCTTGCCAACAACCAGTCGATCGAGATGCAGTCGGCGGTCAATCCGATCCGCATGGTGCTCAATGGCGGCTATCCGCCGGGGACCAAGGGCAATCCGATGCCCTACGGCATGCCGCCGTTCGCGGGACTTCTCTCCGACAACGAGGTCGCCGCCGTCGTCTCCTACATCCGCACCGCCTGGGGCAATCGCGGCACGCCGGTCTCGGCGCGCGAGGCCAACGAGCTGCGCTCCGCGCCGCTAAATTGAGGGCCGCCATGATCAATTCCGATCCGCCGACCAGCCCAGCCGCCGCCGACCAGGCCGTCGAGGAGGTCGTCGCGCAGGGACCGTCAGGCGCGATTGCACTCGCCGGCATCGCCACCGCCTGCGTGGTCGCGATGTGGTTCGCGTTCTATCTGTTCGTCTTCCTGCCGCGCGGGTCGCTGCAATGAGCGCAGAGGAAACTCATCGCGGCGCCGAGGTCGCGGCCCGCGTTGAACGTCGCTGGGCCACCATTGCGGTCATCATCATCGTGATGATGGCGCTGTTGGCAGCCTTCGCCGGCATTCATCGCGCGACCATGCCGCAGGCGCGCGTCGAGACCACCGATCCGTCACGGCTGCATCTCTCGGGCGAATTCGTCGAAAGCAATCTCGGCAGCATGCTGGAGGCCAATGGCAATGTCACCGTGCGCGCGATCGGCCAGCAATATTCCTTCACCCCGGCCTGCATCGTGGTGCCCGTCGATACGCCGATCACGCTGCGTGCCACCAGCGCTGACGTCGTGCACGGCATCCTGATCCAGGGCACCAACGTCAACACCATGCTGGTACCGGGCTACATCTCCGAGCAGCTCATGCGCTTTACGAGGACCGGCGACTATCTGATGCCCTGCCAGGAGTTTTGTTCGTTCGGCCATGAGGGCATGTGGGGCAAGGTCCGGGTGATCGACAAGGCTGACTTCGCCAATCGTGCGAAGGGCGGCGGGAGGCTGAGCTGTGTTGGTCAATAGGAAGCTCATCCTCGCTCATTTCTGCCTGGCCTTTGCGGTGTTCGGCGTCGCGCTGACGCTCGGCGCCTGGCAGATGTTCATCCGCAGCCCGATCGGCACCTGGCTCTCCAATCCCGAGCTCTACTACCGCTCGCTCACCGCGCACGGCACGGTGATGGGCTACGTGTTCCCGACCCTGGTCGCGATGGGCTTTGGCTATGCCATCAGCGAGTCCGCGCTGGAGCAGCGCCTGGTCGGCGCGCGCTGGGCTTGGGCCGGCTTCTGGCTGATCGTCATCGGCAGCGTCATGGCGGTGATCCCGATCGCGCTGGGCCGCGCATCTGTGCTCTACACGTTTTATCCGCCGCTGATCGGCAGCCCGTTCTATTACATCGGCGTCGTGCTGGTCGTGGTCGGTTCCTGGGTCTGGGTCGCGTTGATGTCGATCAACCTGCGCGTCTGGCGGAAGGCCCATCCGGGCGCGCCGGTGCCGCTGGCGATGTTCGCCAATGTCGCCGGCTCCTATCTGTGGGCGTGGACCGCGGTCGGCGCGGCGCTCGAGCTGTTATTGCAGATCATCCCGGTTTCGGTCGGACTGAAGGCAACGATCGATGCCGGTCTCGCCCGCGTCTTCTTCTCCTGGACGCTGCATGCCATCGTCTATTTCTGGCTGATGCCGACCTACATCGCCTATTACACCATCGTGCCGCGCGCGATCGGCGGCCGCGTCTATTCCGACACCATGGCGCGGATCTCCTTCATCCTGTTCCTGGTGGTGGCGATGCCGATCGGCATGCACCACACCTTCGCCGATCCGCAGGTCGGCGCCGGCTTCAAGTTCATTCATTCGGCTTTCACCGCGCTGGTCGCGCTGCCGACGCTGCTGACGGTGTTCACGATCTGCGCCTCGGTCGAGATTGCGGCGCGCCTGCGCGGCGGCCGGGGCATGTTCGGCTGGATCAGGGCCCTGCCCTGGGACAATCCGATGATGCTGGCGCTCGCCTTCTCGTTCGTCATGCTCGGCTTCGGCGGCGCTGGCGGGCTGATCAACATGAGCTATCAGCTCGACGCGTCCATTCACAACACCCAATGGATCACTGGCCATTTCCACCTGATCTTCGGCGGCGCCATCGTGATCATGTATTTCGCCATCGCCTATGACCTCTGGCCGCACCTGACCGGCCGCGAGCTGGTCGATCTCCGGCTGATCCGCACCCAGCTCTGGCTGTGGTTCGTCGGCATGGTCATCACCACCTTCCCCTGGCACTGGGTCGGCATCCTGGGCATGCCGCGTCGCATGGCCTATTTCGACTTCGGCGATCCGGCGATTGCACCGCAGGCTCTGTCGGTCACCTTCTCTGCGATTGGCGGCTTCATCCTGCTGACATCAGGCATCCTGTTCCTGGTCATTCTGGCGCGCGGCATGCGTGCGCCTCAGACCGAGGCCGGCGCCTATCGCTTTGCGCTGGCCGTGCACCAGTCGGCGACCGTGCCGATCGCACTCAACACGCATGCGCTGTGGGTGGCGCTGATGATCGTGCTCACCATCACCAATTACGGCTACCCGATCCTGACGCTGGCGCTGACCGAGGGCACGTCGGTGCCGGCCGTCTATGTGGGAGCGCAGTGATGAGCGCGCGCGACCTCTTCACCTTCCGTAACAGGCATTTCACGACGGGCGTCGGCATCACCGTCGCCATGCTCATCGTGACAACGATTGCCGGCTTCATCGTGCTGCCCTTTGCGCAGCCCTGGATTCAGTTCGCAAATGTCTGGGATGCGATCTGTAGCGCCGCCGGCGTGCCGCAGCGCTCGGCGAGCGTCGCGGCACCGGCGCAGGACAACCGTCTGTCGGAGGTCGTGCTGACCTCGCACACGCTGTCACGCCCAAGCCAGGAGGCGATCGGTCGCGGCGCCACGCTGGCGCAGCGCTGCGCGATCTGCCACGGCCCGACCGGTATCAGCCGCGCGGACTCGCCCAACCTCGCCGGCCAGTATGCGGCGGTGATCTACAAGGAGCTGCACGACTTCCACTCCGGCGCGCGCACCAATGCCGTGATGTCGCCGTTTGCGGTGAACCTGACCGACCAGGAGATCGCTGATCTCTCGAACTATTACGCCTATCTGCCGCGGCTTCCGGCCTATCACCCGACGCCCCAGCTGCCGAAACCGAACATCGTCATCTACGGCGCGCCGATGCGGGGTATCGCGCCCTGCGGCGCCTGCCATGGCAGCCTCGACAACAAGACCGGCAGCCCGTGGCTCGAGGGCCAGTCGGAGGCCTATATGAAGGCGCAGCTCCAAGCGTTTGCGGCCGGCGATCGCCGCAACGACATCAGCCAGCAGATGCGCAACATTGCGCGCGCCATGACGCCGCAGGAGATCGAGGCGGCCGCCGCTTATTACGCCTCGCAGCCGCCGGATATCGTGAAGGCGGTGGATTGAGGTGAGCAGCTCGTGCCCGGCTATGACAACTACGACGACGCCAACTTCGGCCGACCGTAGATCGCGTCCGCCCGCTTCTCGAACGCGGTGGAGAAGCGTGCGAACGCGGCGTCGAACATCGAGCCCATCAGCAGCGCCAGCATGCGGCTCCTGAACTCATAGGTGAGGAAGAAGCCAACATCGCAAACGCCCTCACCCCCCTCGTTACCCCTGGGTTCGAACGTCCAGCGATTTTCGAGGTTGCTGAAAGGACCTTGCAGATATTCGACCAGGATCTTCAGATTGGCACGGTCGAGCGTCACGCGGCTGGTGAAGGATTCCTTGACCAGCTTGAACGACACCGTCATGTCGGCGACCAGCACCTCGATGCCATCGGGCTTGGCAAGCCGTTGGCGCACCTTCAGCGCACTGCACAGCGGCACGAATTCCGGATAGCGCTCGACGTCGGCGACCAGATCAAACATCTCGGATGCGCTGTGATTGACACGGCGCTTGCTCGAAAATTTGGGCATAGCGGTTCAGCGGGCTGTCGCGGCCCGCGCAGCCTTCAGTCTCGCGAAGTCCTCGCCGGCGTGATGCGACGAACGGGTAAGCGGGCTCGCCGACACCATCAGGAATCCCTTCGTGTAGGCGACCTTTTCGTAGGACGAGAACTCGTCCGGCGGCACGTAGCGCATCACGGCGTGATGCTTGCGGGTCGGCTGGAGGTATTGGCCGATGGTGAGGAAGTCGACGTCCGCCGAGCGCAGATCATCCATCACCTGCTGCACCTCGTGCCGCTCCTCGCCGAGGCCGACCATGATGCCGGACTTGGTGAAAATGGCCGGGTCAAGCTCCTTGACCCGCTGCAACAGCCGGATCGAGTGGAAGTAGCGCGCCCCGGGCCGCACCGTCAGGTAACGCGACGGCACGGTCTCGAGATTGTGGTTGAAGACGTCGGGCTTGGCCGCGACGACGACCTCGAGCGCCCCCTCCTTGCGCAGGAAGTCGGGCGTCAGGATCTCGATCGTGGTCGAGGGACAAGCGGCGCGGATGGCGCGGATGGTCTGGGCGAAATGCTCGGCCCCGCCATCGGCAAGATCGTCGCGGTCCACCGAGGTGATGACGACGTGCGCCAGCCCCAGCTTGGCGACGGCCTCGGCGACATTCTGCGGCTCAGCCGCGTCCAGCGCGTTCGGCATGCCGGTCTTGACGTTGCAGAAGGCGCAGGCCCGGGTGCAGGTGTCACCCATGATCATGAAGGTCGCGTGCTTCTTGTCCCAGCACTCGCCGATATTCGGGCAGCCCGCCTCCTCGCACACCGTGTGCAGGCCGTTGGCCCGCACAATGTTGCGGGTGTCGGCATAGCCGCGGCTGTTGGGCGCGCGCACGCGAATCCAGTCCGGCTTCGGCGGCGAAGCGGAATCAGGACGGTTCACCTTTTCGGGGTGGCGCGGGCGCAACGGGTTCGAGATGGTATCGACAATAACGACCATGGGGTGTCCGGTCTGTTCAGGTCCTACCTAGTCGGTCTCGCTTGCCATCGCAACCCGGCTCGCGCCGCTTCAGGGAACATGGCAGATATGGGCAATATCCTGCTCCATTCTCAAGCGATTCTCACCTCGAATGGCTCCAGTATCGAAGACCTCTACCCCGCGGCTCGGCAAACCGCTGAAGCGTGCCTTTTTCGGCCGCAGTGTCCGCGAGGTCGCACGCGACCTGATCGGTGCCACCATGCTGGTCGACGGCGTCGGCGGCATCATCGTCGAGGTCGAGGCCTATCATCATACCGAGCCGGCGGCGCACTCCTACAACGGCCAGACGCCGCGGAACCAGGTGATGTTCGGCCCGCCCGGCTTCGTCTATGTCTACCGCTCCTACGGCATCCACTGGTGCATCAACTTCGTCTGCGAGGAAGAAGGCTCGGCCGCCGCCGTGCTGATCCGTGCACTGGAGCCGACACATGGGATCGCCGCGATGCGCCGCCGCCGCCATACCGTCGACGTGCATGCACTATGCTCGGGCCCCGGCAAACTGACGGAAGCCCTCGGCATCACTATCGCCCACAACGCCTTGCCGCTGGACCGGCCACCGATCGCGCTGCATGCGCGAACGGCGGACGTGGAGGTGGCAGCGGGCATTCGTATCGGGATCACCAAGGCGGTCGAATTGCCCTGGCGCTATGGCGTCAAGGGCTCGAAATTCCTGAGCAAGCCATTCCCGAAATAGACCTAGGACGCCTGCTTGAGCCGCTCCAGCGCCTCGAGCAGTTTGGCCTTGCGCGCGAGCGCTGCCTCGCGCTTTTCGCGCTCTTCCTCGACGACCTCTTCCGCCGCGTTGGCGACGAATTTCTCGTTCGCCAGCTTGGACTCGGCGCGCTTGATGTCGGCGTCCGCCTTTGCGATCTCCTTGTCGAGGCGTGCGCGCTCGGCGGCAACGTCGATGACGCCCTTCAGCGGCAGCGCGGCCACCTCGCCGCGCACGAGGAGCTGAACCGCGCCGTCGGGCGCGCGGTCGACGAAGGAGATATCGGACAGCCGTGCCATCCGCTTGATGACCTCGGTCCAGCGCGGCGCGCGCTCCCTCGTCCCGGCCGAAGCGCCCGCGAGCACCAGCGCGGTCAGCGTCGCCGGCGGGATGTTCATCTCGGCGCGCACCGAGCGGATCTGCGTAACGAGGTCGATCACCCAGCCGATCTCGGCTTCCGCCTTCGGATCCGTGAAGTCCGCGTGGTCGAAGATCGGCATGACCAATACCGGCGAGATGAGCGGATCGGTCGGTCCAGCGGCCACCGCGAGCTGCTCCGGCGTCGGCGCGGCCGGCTTCAGCGGCCACGGCGCCAGTGCGAGCAGGCCATCGCGCTTGGCTGTCACCTCCCACAGCTCTTCGGTGATGAAGGGCATGAAGGGATGCAGCAGCTTCAAAATCTCGTCGCGGGCCCAGGCGACCATGGCGCGGGTCTCCGCCCTCAGCGGGCCGTCGACGCCGAGCAGCGCAGGCTTTGCGAGTTCGACATACCAGTCGCAATAGACGTTCAAGACGAACCGGTACATTGCAGTCGCAGCTTCGTTGAAGGTATGCGCCTCAAGTGCCTCTGTAACCTCGCGAGTGGCCTGTGCAGTCTCGTGTGCGATCCAGCGATTCAGCGGCTCCTTCGCCTTCGCCGGCTCAAAACCTTCTGGCAGGACGCAATCGTTCATCTCCGCGAAGCGACAGGCGTTCCAGAGCTTGGTCGCAAAATTGCGATTGATTTCGACGAGTTGCGACGAAAGCTTGATGTCATGCGTGTGGGCCGCCTCGCGTGCCAACGCAAAGCGGAGAGCGTCAGCACCGTATTCGTCGATGAGGCTGAGCGGATCGATGACGTTGCCTTTCGACTTCGACATCTTGGCGCCCTTCTCGTCGCGAACGAGACGGTGAATATAGACGGTCGAGAACGGCGCCTCCTTCATGAAATGAAGGCCCATCATCATCATTCGCGCGACCCAGAAGAAGATAATGTCCCAGCCTGTGACCAGCACATTGGTCGGGTAGTAGCGCTTCACCTCAGGCGTGTCGTCGGGCCAGCCAAGCGTCGAGAACGGCCACAGCGCCGAGGAAAACCAGGTGTCGAGCACGTCTTCGTCACGGGTGATGAAGCCTTCGCGCTTGTTGCGGTCGAGCGCCATCTCGCGGCCCTGTTCGACCGTGATGACTTCCTGCTCGACATAGTAGCCGAGCGCGTGGCTGACGGCCTTCTCCTCAGTCTCGGCGACGAAGACCTTGCCGTCCGGGCCGTACCAGGCCGGGATCTGGTGGCCCCACCAGAGCTGGCGCGAGATGCACCAGGGCTGGATGTTCTCCATCCACTCGAAGTAGGTCTTTTCCCAGTTCTTCGGCACGAACGTCGTTTCGCCCGAGCGCACCGCCGCGATCGCCGGCTTGGCCAGCGTCTTGGCGTCGACATACCACTGGTCGGTCAGATAGGGCTCGATCACAGTGCCGGAGCGATCGCCATGTGGCACCATGTTGGTGTGCGGCTCGATCCGCTCGATAAAGCCGAACGATTCCAGCCGTTCGACAATACGCTTGCGGGCGGCGAAGCGGTCGACCTTGTGGAACTCCTCAGCGAACTGCGAGGCGCCTTCCGGCAGGTCGCGCAGATAATCCTCGTTATCGAGGAGATCGAGGCACCCTTCCTTGTCGAGCACGCTGATGCGGCGCAGGCCGTGGCGATTGCCGACCTCGAAATCGTTGAAATCGTGCGCCGGCGTCACCTTGACCGCGCCGGAGCCCTTTTCAGGATCGGAATACTCGTCCGCGACGATTGCAACCTTGCGGCCGACCAGCGGCAGGATGATGTGCTTGCCGACGAGCTTCTGATAGCGCTCGTCATCGGGATGCACGGCCACGCCGGTATCGCCGAGCATGGTCTCGGGACGCGTCGTGGCAACGACGATGAAGCTCGCGGGATCGTCGGGGCTGAAAATCTTGCCCTCGACCGGATAGCGCAGATACCAAAGGCTGCCCTTGACCTCGGTCTGCTGCACTTCGAGATCGGAGATCGCGGTCAGCAGCTTGGTGTCCCAGTTCACCAGCCGCTTGTCCTTGTAGATCAGGCCGTCGCGGTGCAATTCGACGAACACCTTGACGACGGCCTTCGACAGGCCCTCGTCCATGGTGAAGCGCTCGCGCGACCAGTCGCAGGAGGCGCCGAGCCGCTTGAGCTGGTTGATGATGGTGTCGCCGCTCTCGGCCTTCCACTGCCAGACCCGCTCCAGAAACTTCTCGCGGCCCATCTCGCGGCGGCTGGGCTGCTGGCGCTCCATCAGCTGGCGCTCGACCACCATCTGGGTGGCGATGCCGGCATGGTCGGTACCGGGCTGCCACAGCACGTCGCGGCCGCGCATCCGTTCGAACCGGCACAGGATGTCCTGGAGCGTGTTGTTGAGGGCGTGGCCCATATGCAGCGAGCCCGTCACGTTCGGTGGCGGGATCACGATGGTAAAGGGCACTGCGTCGCGGCGGTCGGGGCGGCCGGCCTTGAAGGCAAGGCTGTCCTCCCACACGACGGACATGCGGGCTTCGATATCGGCGGGCTGGTAATTTTTCTCGATCATGGGGCTGCTAGAAAGCCGCGCGCGGGGGCCAAGTCAAACGAAAAGGTCAATGGAAAGCTCTGCGGCAATAGAGCTTTCCGGCCCGGCTGGCAGGCTGAACAGAACACAGAAGCAGGGCCTTATCGGGGCCGTGCGGCCCAGCTCTACCTGCCGCCGCGGGAGACCCGCTCGATTTCGGCCTTCACGATGCGTTCAACGAGTCCCGGCAGGTTGTCGTCCAGCCAGGACTTCAGCATCGGGCGCAGCATCTCCTTGACCAGATCCTCCAGCGTCCGTGCATTGCTGCTGAGCACCGTATGCGCCAGCGAGTTGAAGGCGGACTCGACGGCGGAGACCGTCGATTGCGCCAAAATCGGCTGCTGCGGCGGCACGGGGGGGGCCTCGAAGTCCACCGGCGCGTATGACGGTGACGGCGAGGGACGGGGCGGCGGCGCTTCGGCGAATTCGAGGTCGTCGCGCGGCTCGACCCTGCGGAAGCTTGGCGGCGGCGGAGCCGGTGTCGGCGCCGAATCAACCGCCATCTCGTCGGTTAATTCGAGCACGTCCGGTTCTGGTTCTAGCTCAGGCTCAGGTTCCGGGGTTCGCACCTCGGGGGCAGGCGTGGCCTCGTCGAACCCGGCCAGCAGCGCATCGATATCGTCCTGATTGTTCGGTCCGGCGTCTGGCGCGGGTGGCGGCGGCGCCGCGGGCTTTGCAGCCGGCGGTGGTGGCGCGGGCTTTTCGGCAGCAGGCTTTGCGGGGGAAACCTTGGACGGCGGAATGTCGTTCATCGCCTGCGGCTTTGGCGCAGGTGCAGCGGGCGCTGGCTTCGCGGCCTCGGCAGGAGGCGGCTTGGCCTCATCGTCGGCAATGATGCGCCGGATCGAGGCCAGAATCTCCTCCATGGAGGGTTCTGTGACCTTTGCAGGCTGCGTCATCTCCGACTCCACATCATCAACGCCCTCGCATGCGTTATTTTACACCAAGCAGGACAGGATTGGCCGGTTCCGGATCGGCGGCCCGACATTTTCGTCGTGACAGCCAGACTTGTCCCCAGATCACGGCTCAACGTGCGGCGGTGCGCCCCTGCCCCCGGCACCCAAGCTTTACGCATACGACGTCGCGCGCGGGCGAATCGGCCCGCAGCATCCTTGAAAGGCTATGTCAGGGATTTTGACGATTGCAAGCAAACCGCAGGTTGGCCCCGCTTGTTCGCGAGGCCAACCCGATTGCGCTATCAGCGTCCGTCAGGCGTACGCACGCCAGCCCAGCTGTCGCGGACCTGCTGGTAGTGCACGCTCGGATCGTAAACGGTGGTCGCCAGGCCGAGCACCTGCGGTGCGAGACGGCCGACGGCACTGAGCACGGAGTAGGACGCAACCACGCGATCGTGCTGCGCGGTCACGAGCGCAACGCGCGCGTTGACCAGCGCCTGCTGGGCATTGAGCACGTCGAGGGTGGTGCGCTGTCCGGCCTTGGCCTCTTCGCGTACGCCGTTCAGCGCGATCTCCGAGGCCGTGACCTGCGCCTGCGCCGAGGACACCTGCGCCTTGCCGGCGACCAGCTGGCCCCAGGCCTGCACAACGTTGGCGCGGGTCTGGTCGCGGGTCGTTTCGAGGTTGAGGCGCTGCTGCGCCAGGTTTTCCTTGGACTGACGAATCAGCGCGTATTCGGCGCCGCCCTGATAGATGGGAGCGGAGACAGACGCGACCGCCGAGGCACCGAACGAGCGGAAGATCGTCATGGTCTGCTCATAGGACTGCGTCGCCGCGACCTGGAAATTGATCGTCGGCAGCAACGCGCCTTCGTTGATCTTGACCTGGAGATAGTTGACGTCGATTCCGTACATCGACGCCGTGACGTTGGGGTTCTCGACCAGGCTGAGACTGACCGACGAGGCCAGCGTCCCCGGCAGGAAGCGGTCGACCGGCGAGCCCGGCGCGAGGTTCGTCGGCTCATTGCCAATGATACGGCGGAAGGTGGAACGGGTCGTGGTCAGGTTCGATTCTGCCTGAAGCTCCTGCGTATTACCGGCGGCCAGTTGCGCTTCGGACTGTGCGACGTCGGTGCGCGTGACCTCGCCGACATTGAAGCGGTCGCGTGTCTGCTTCAGTGTTTGCTCGAGGACGCGGACGTTGCTCTTTTGGACTTCCAGCGTCGCCGAATCACGCAAATAATCCATGTAGACAGTTGCGGCTTGAAGCAGAACGCTCTGCTCGAGCACGCGCAACGCTTCGCGGGAGCCCGACACCTGGCTCTCCGCGGCGCGCGTCCTGTTGGCGGTCTGGTTGCCGTTGTACAGGTTCTGCGACACCGTTACGCCGGCGCTGCGCGGCGCGTTGATACCGTGATTTATGGTACGAAAGACGTCATTGTTGCCTTGCGAGTTGATTTGCGTATCGGTGTATTGAACACCGACGCTGGCCGTCACCGCGACCTTGGGGCGATAGCCCGACAAGGCTTGCGGCACGTTCTCGTCCGTCGAGCGCACCTGGGCACGCTGCGCGTTGAGCTGCGGATTGTTCTGATAGGCGCGCACCAGCGCAGCCTCGATCGTATCCGCCAAGGCAGGCGCCGGCCCGGCGACCGCCATCAGGAGGACCGAAACCGCAGCTCCGGTGAAGAGCTTCACCCCATGCATCCCAAAAATTCCGTTCATTCTCACGTCAGGCTCGTGCCCACGAGCCTGGTTACCGTATCCGAGTGGAGTCGTTGCCCCGTAGCAACATAGGACGCGGTCAAGCGCGACGGAACTACCTGAGGGTGGTTCTCGGCGGAAACTCTTCACGTGCAGCATCCCGGCCACACTAATGATTCAGAACGGGATTTTAACGGGATTTAGACCGTCAGAAGACGAAGGCGGCGGCCCGTTCCAGCCCGGGAAGCACCGGGGCTGCGGCATCGAACAGCGGCCGATAGCCGAATTCGCCGTGGGAGCGGGTCACGATCATGGCCCGCGACGGGCTGGATTCGGCAGAGACCCCCACCAGACGGCCCCCCTCCTTAAGCTGGCCGAACAGGCCCTCCGGCGTCACCTCGGTGGCGCCGTTGAGGACGATCACGTCGTAGGGAGCGGCCGCCGAATCCCCGTCGCCGCAGGCGGCGACCTTGCAGGTCACATTGGTGAGCCCGATCGCGGCGAAGGCATCCTTGGCCTTCGCGGCCAGAGCTGAATCGCATTCCGTCGCAGTGACTTGGCGGGCAAGCTTCGCGATCAGCGCCGCGAGGTATCCTGAGGCGCAGCCGACGACCAGCACGTTGTCGCCCTCGCCGATCTCGGCGGCCTGGAGCAGCTTGCCGGTCAGCGCCGGCTTGATCAGGAACCGCTTGGCGGCGCCCTCGCTCACGTCGAGATCGAGGTCGAGATAGGCAAGAGCCTGCCTGGTCGCCGGCACGAAGACTTCGCGGGGAACCGTGAGCATGGCATCGAGAATGCGGCGATCGGTGACGTCAGTGGTGCGCACCTGGCCATCGACCATTTTTTGGCGCGCGGTCGAGAAACCGGACATTTGCGAACCCTGCAATGCGGACGACGCCGCGGACGAAAGTTGCGGCATCTTTGGAGCAGGCTCCACGAAAACGCAACACGTCCATTGGCCCGGGCGGAGCCGGGCTTTGCGCAACTCGCGGCATCGGGGGGGCGATGGCTATTCGATCGCGACCGCAAGGCGGCCGATCAATGCGGCGACTTCGTCCAGCCGCGCCGAATCGGGTGTCTCGACTGCACGCGCAAGCCGCGCGAGGCATTCATCGTCGCTGAGTTCGGGAATGTCGGCCGGCAGAATCGAGGGGGAACGGTCGACCTGGGTGGCTCGCATGGGAATCAGCTCCGTAAAGGCCCGGTCCCTGCAAGCTTGATTTGAATTGAGTCGATTTGGCGTCCCCACGGCGGCAGCGGCCGCGCGATCGTACACATCCACTTGAGAGACTGCTGCAGCAAGATCGCGCGACAGTTCAGACTCAGTGCGCAAGTCATTGAAAATACGGTGAAAACTGGCTCCCCGGGCTGGATTCGAACCAGCGACCATCCGATTAACAGTCGGATGCTCTACCGCTGAGCTACCGAGGAAAAGGGCGAACCACTCGTTCGCGCGCGGCTGCGTATAACAAAGCCGCTTGCGCTTGCAAAGGACGAATTCGTCATCTTCCGCAACGCATCGAGGAAGGGCCTGTGCGGCCTCCTCCGGCCATCGAAAGCGAGATTACTCGGCGATGAAGGACGTGGTCTTGGTGCCGGGGTCATAGCGTAGCCGGAGCGCGTTGAACTTGCAGATCTTGCGCGGACCCGGTGGCTCGCAATGACGGAGCAAGAGGCATTCGCTGTTCTGCCCCAACTCGCATCTCAACTCGCAGACACGGCTTCGCATCCTCGCGGCTTACCTCGCCCGAGCTTTGCTTCATCTCGACACCCTCTTCTGTCAGAGGGCGCAGGGAAGACCGGGTGCCGGCTGGCACCCGCGGTCCACTGTGCGAAAGTTGCGCTACAAAATTGGCACAGCGGCATACAGGTGATGCCGGAAGCAACCCGGCCTTCCCTGCGCAGTGGTTTGACGGCTTATGCCGAGCTCTCCCCGGGGAGCGATGCACTATTGCCCCCGTTGCCTTGCAGATAACTGATGTGCGCACCCGGTCGGGCCTCACACATCACCGCAAGACTTGGCGCACAGACTCCGGGCGCCAGGACGACACGGTTTTGCCGTACGCGGACCGCACCGGTCGTGTGCGCGACACCCCTCGCTCACGGTTGCCCGCCCTGCGAAGCCCTTCGCGCCGACGCGGCCCGGCGTCCACCACAGCTCACCCCGCGTGTCGTGACGATCGCGATACGCCCCTCTGACCGGGATGAGGTGGTGACGATCTACGGTAAATCAGAAGTTCTGTAAAGACGAATATTTTCGAACGCGCGGATTGACCCACCGATTGGGTGTTTTGCCCGTCGGACAACACAAGAATTCGTAGCCTCCCTCCGGGCTACGCATCGCGGCATGGCCGCCGACACACCAGGTCGATCTCGATCAGCGCGTCATAAGCGAGCCCGGTAACGCCGACGCAGGTGCGGGCCGGCAGCCGGCCGGGCGCGAAAAACGTACGGTAGGTCTCGTTCATTGCTGCGTAGTCGTCCTTGAAGCGCGTGAGATAAATGCGTGCCATCACGACGTGCTCGAGGCCGAGATCGAGGCCGGCGAGAACCACTTTCAGGTTCTCCATCACCGCCCGGGTCTGCGCGACGATACCGTCCGGCAGCACGCCCGGCGTCTCGGGCGTATCCGGCATCTGGCCGGTGACGAAAACAAAACCGTCGGTCTCGACCGCGTGGCTGAAGGGCGCGACCGGCTTCGGTCCGCCGCTGATCATATGAAATTTCACTTGGCGGGTCCTTGCTTAGGGCGCGTTCAGGAACAGACGCTTGCTGATGATGGCGTGTACGCCCCAATTGCCGTCGACCACCTGCGTCACGCCGAAATCGACGGCGGCCGACATCAGGGCAATTGCCTCGTCTTCGCTGAAACCCTTCACGTTCATCAGGAAACGCCGCATTTTTCGGAACGCGTCCCTCATGGCGAGGTCGAGCGAGGATTTTGCGTAGACCTCGCTCTGGCCCTGCGCACCAAACTCGGCAAGATAATTGGGATGGCTGAAGCCGGTCAGCACCCAATCGGTCGCGGTCTCGATCAGGGGATAGGACAGATCGGCGAAGGGTTGGCCTGCGAGATCGGCCTTCTTGTGCAGGATCACCTCGAACGTTCCGGTCATCGAGCATTCGATCGCGGTGCCACTCAATTCGCCGTCGCCCTGCGCCGCATGGGGATCGCCGACCGAGAGCAATGCGCCAGGAACGGAGACCGGAAGATAGACGGTCGAGCCCTTCCCAAGTCGCCAATTGTCGAGGTTGCCGCCGAAATAGGACGGCGGCACGGAGTCGATGAAATCGACCTCGCGCGGTGCCACCGCGATCACGCCGAAATGCGGACGCAGGGGAATGCGGATGCCGTCTAGCACGGCATGGCGGCGCCTCACCGTGCCGGGCAAGACGGGAATTCCGGGATAGTCGTAAGTTGGGTGCACGACGCCGGACGGATCGGTCTGCGGCTCCCAGCGGTAGGAATAGAGCGCGCGAGCGTGCGGCGCGACGGTGTCGTCGAAGATCTCGTAGATCGTCACGACCTCGCGCGGCTTCGGTCCCGAGAGGAACTCGTCGTAATGATAACCCCACCAGGCCGCGACCGAGGAACCGAACACGCGGCCTGAATGTTTCGGATGACGGCTCGCGCGCGGCACGATGTCGAGGATGCGCACCTCCAGCACGTCGCCGGGCTGGGCATCTTTCACCGCAACCGGTCCGGTGCAAATGTGCACGCCAAACCCCTCGCCGGCGCCACGGCCGAATACGCTGGCGTCCATCGGTCCCGCGCCGCGGCGGTCCACGTTCTTCCTGGCCTTGGTCCAGCCAAACACGCTTTCGGCGGCGGCATCGCCCGCGATCATCAGCTCGGGATCATCGGAGGCGTGCTGGGTCAGCGTCTCGATGGTGATGGTATCGCCCGAGGTGATCTCGAGCTGCGGCGCCAGCGAGCGGCTGAAATAGCCCCAATGGACGCGGCTCGCCTCGATCGGGAGATGATAGTGCTTGCGGCCGGCCGCTCTCGGCTCGCCGGCGCCAGCGCGGAAGACATTGCTGCGCGCTTCCGCGCCCGGCTGATGCACGCGAAGCTGCGCCAGTGCATCCTGCGGCCAGCCGCGCTGACCGGTGATCCCGTGCTGCGTCGTTGCCCGTTCCGCCTCCTGCTGGCGAAACTCGCGTGGCGGCAGGCCGAAGCGATGGCGGAAGGCACGGCTGAAATGCGCGGAATCGCCAAAGCCATAGGCGTAGGCGATCTCCGAGATCGAGTGATGCGCCTCCGTGGGGTTGGACAGATCGGCCCAGGCGCGCTGAAGCCGGCGCTCGCGAACGTAATGGGTAAAATTGTCGCCGACCGTCTCGAACAGCTTTTGTAAATAGCGCTCGGAAATTCCCTCGGCCTGCGCGACCCGCGCCGGCACCAGCTCGGGATCGTCGAGGCGGCGTTCGATGGTCTGGCAGATCCGGTGCAGAAGCGCAGCCTGTGTCGCGCTCGATCCGGTGTCGGACGTCGAAGCTGCCAATTGATGCGCGAGCGTCAAGAGGAGATCGACGAGAGAGTGTGCGACCGAATTCCATTCCGCATCGCTCAACGCGTCGAGCGTGCGCGCGGTCGCATCCAGCAAGCGCGCGAACACATCTGCAAAGCCGCTGGGTGGAACGACGCGGGGCTCGCCGAGCCGCGGCCTGCCCGAGAGCCGCCCGTGCAGCGCGTCCGACGTCACCGACAGCACGAGGGCGCGCAAGTCGCGCTGGAACACGATGCTCCAGTCCCCGCTGCGCGGCAGCAGCACGAGATGGCCGACCGGAACAATGCGGTGGCCGCCCGCACTTTTCAGCACCATGCCGTCCTCGACCGGCATCAGCGCGATCGGAAGGTCTTCGTTCGATTGCGAGAGTGGGCCAATGGTCTGCGCGCCCGCCGCCATGCGGGTGAGTGCAACGCCCGCGGCGTGGCGATGCGACGCAGTGGCGTGTCCGTCGAAGAAGGTGTGGCCGGTCGCCGGTTGCAGGCCGATCGCAGCCAGCACGTCCCGCCAGGCTTCGGGGCGGTCGTCTTGCGCGTAGGACTCGCTCGTGAAGGGACGGAAGCTCATCGGATCGACCCAGATTGCAGTGGATCGAAGCAACCTCTGTGCCAGACGCACGCGGTCATCCGTCGCAGCGACGGGGCGCAAATGACGATCGCTGCTCATCCTCTCATCCCGAAAACACGCTGCGCTTCAACGCATTACGCTTGAAAGTGCTCGGCCTTCAGGGTTCGAGACGCGCCGTAAGGCGGCGCTCTTCACCACGAGGGTCTAATATCTCACCGCGAAACGAGACCTCATCCTGAAGAGCCCGCCAAAAGCGGGCGTCTCGAACGATGGGCCGCAACGAAACTCCCTCATCTCAAGGCCCATCAATCGCACCGGAAGATGTTCTTGCGGATCGTGCCGTGGACACCCCAATTGGCGTCGACCACCTGGGTGACGCCGAAATCGGCGCCGACCGAGAGCAGCGAGATCGCCTCGTCCTCACTGAGGCGATGGACCGTCATCAGAAACCGCCGGAGCTTGCGGAACGCATCGCGCATCGCTCGGTCGAGGCTAGAGTGATTGGCAATCTCGGTTTGCGCCTCCGCGCCGAGTGCAGCGAGGTAGTTCGGATAGGTGAAGCCGTAGAACGACCAGGCCTGATCGGTTTCCAGCATCGGATGGTCGAGGCCTTCGAGGCTGGTGCCAGCGAGGTCGGCCTTCTTGTGCAGGATGAATTCGAAATCGCCGGTCAGCGAGGTCTCGATCGCGGTGCCACCGAGCTCGCTGTCGCCTTGCGCGGCGTGGGGATCGCCGACCGAGAAATAGGCGCCGGGGACGGCAACCGGATAGAACATCCGCGCGCCCTTGCCGATCCGCCAGTCGTCAATATTGCCGCCAGTGTAGCTCGGCGGGATCGAGCTGACGAAATCGGCCTCCGACGGCGCGAGGCCCATGGTGCCGAAGTGCAGGCGCGCAGGTACCTTTACGCTGGAGAGAATGTTCTCGCGCTTCTTGATGGTGGCGTGATCGACGCGCACACCGGGATAGTCGATGGTCGAATGCACGATGCCGTCAGGGTCGGTCTGCGGCGTCCAGACGTAGTTGTAGACGGCCTTGGCATAGGGCTCGCCGGAGGTGTCGAGCTCGAAGATGGTGACGACCTCGCGCGGCTTCGGCTCCTCGATCAGATCGTGATAGTGAAAACCCCAATTCGCCGCGACGTTGGAGCCGAAGCAGCGACCGGCATGGCAGGCGCTACAGCTCGGCCGCGGCCGGACGTCGAGGATGCGCACCTCCAGGATGTCGCCGGGCTCGGCGCTTTCAATCGCGACGGGCCCGGTCAGAAGATGCACGCCGATCCCCTCGCCCGCGCCGCGGATGAAGGGGCCCTCGACCGGACCTGAGCCACGGCGCGCGACTGCCTTATGCTCGCGGGTCCACTGGAACACGCTCTCGGCGCCGGGATCGCCCGCGATCATGCGCTCGTAATCGTCATTGGCGTGATGGGTCAGCGTTTCGATGGTGGCGCGATCTCCGGAGCGCAGCGTCAGGGCTGGCGCGACTTTCTTGGAAAAATAGCCCCAATGGACGGTCTTTGATGAAACCGGCAACGTGAAATGCTTCATGACGTGGCCTCTTTAGGGAACGCAGTCTCGGTACGTGCAGAGGCGGCGCTTATCGCACCGCCTCCGGAGTCTTGTCGGCTTCCATCACGCTGAGGAAACGCGCGGTCAGCGGATTGCGGGGATTGGAGAGAACCTCGTGCGCCGGCCCCTCCTCGATGATCGCGCCACCGCTCAGGAAAGCGACGCGGTCGGCAACTTCATCGGCAAAGCGGATCTGGTGCGTCGAGATGATCATGGTGAGGCCGTCGTCGATGGCGAGGCGGCGGATCACCTCCAGCACCTCGTTGACGAGTTCCGGATCGAGCGCCGAGGTTGGCTCGTCCAGCAGCAGCACACTCGGGTTCGGCGCGAGTGCCCGCGCGATCGCGACGCGCTGCTGCTGGCCGCCGGAGAGATGCCGTGGCAGCGCATCGGCGCGATGTGTCAGGCCGACGCGCTCAAGCAGCTCGGCGGCGCGGCGGTCGGCATCGATGCGGGTCATGCCATGGACCCAGCGCAAGGGACCGGCGATATTCTCCGTGGCCGACAGATGGGCGAACAGGTTGAACTGCTGGAACACCATGCCGACGCCGACGGTCGCCCGCTCGTTGGCAATCGCCCGGGGCGACAGCAGCTTGCCGTCGTCATCAAAACCGAGGCGGCGGCCGCCGACGCGCACGGTACCGGAATCCCAGCTTTCGAGATGGTTGATGCAGCGGAGCAGCGTGCTCTTGCCGGAGCCGCTGGGCCCGAGCAGCGCAACGACTTCGCCGACACGGACGGTGAGATCGAGGCCGCCGAGCACCTTTTGCGCGCCGTAGCTCTTGGTGAGGTCCTTGGTTTCCACCGCAATGTTGTTGCGCGCGATCGTCGCGGCACGCCGGGTGCGCTCCTCGCGAGTCAGCGCCAACAGCGGCGTGTCGGCGGGCTCAGCCCGTACGGGTTCGGGATCGTACGCCGTGGCTGCGGCCAGTTCGAGTTTCGTGGCGAGATCGACGCGGCGCCAGGGCAGATAATCGGCAAGCTTGCGCTCACGGCCCTTGGTACGATCGAGATCGAGCAGCCATTCGACGAAAAGCTGGATGACGCTGATGGCAAAGGTCAGCACGAGGTACAGCAG
Organism: Bradyrhizobium sp. F1.4.3; assembly: GCF_040548375.1. Taxonomy (NCBI): domain Bacteria; kingdom Pseudomonadati; phylum Pseudomonadota; class Alphaproteobacteria; order Hyphomicrobiales; family Nitrobacteraceae; genus Bradyrhizobium; species Bradyrhizobium sp. F1.4.3. Next base: position 95,831 of record NZ_JBEPRN010000001.1, on the reverse strand, counting down.
GCCCGAGGCGAAGAAGATCGAGAAGAAGTCGAAGGTCGAGGATGCCAGCTGGGTCGAACGCAGCGTCAGTTCCTGGACCGCGACGACGGAGGCCAGCGAGGAATTCTTCAGCGCGCTGACGGCCTCGTTGCCGAAGGCCGGGATCATGGTGCGGATCGCCTGCGGCGCGATCACGCGACGCATCAGCACTGAGGGCGTCATGCCGAGCGCCTGGCCCGCCGCCACTTGGCCGCGATCGACGCCGAGCACGCCGGCGCGCAGCATCTCCGCGATGAACGGCGCCTCGTTGCAGGCGAGCGCAAGGCCGGCCGCGAGCACCGCCGGCAGCTTGATGCCGATATGCGGCAGCGCATCGTAGGCGAACACCATCTGAAGGATCAACGGCGTGCCGCGGAAGATCACGGTATAGGCCCGAGCGATCGCCGCCAGCAGCCAGAACCGGGAGAGCTGCATGCCGGCGAGGATCAATCCGAGGATCAGTCCGCCGCCGAGGCCGAGGGCAGTCACCTCAAGGGTGAGCTCGATGCCCTCGAGCAGATACGGCATGCTCAGATAGTGGAGGAACAGCGACATCAGTCAGCCGTCAGGATGTCCGGCTCCTTGAAGTTGTTCACATCGAGCTCCCACTTCTTCAGGAGCGCCATGTGCGTGCCGGCCTTCTGCACCTCGATCAGTGCGGCCATCACGGCGTCGCGGAATTTCGGCTTGTCCTTCGGGACTGCGATTCCGACCGAATACGGGATCGTGACCGCGATCGCCTTCTCCAGCTTGTCCGGATAGGCCTTGACCGCGCTGTCGACGGTGTTGACGTCGTTGACATAGGTGTCGGCGCGGCCGGCGAGGATCGCCTGGATGCAGTTGGCATTGTTGTCATAGAGCTGGACCGTCGGCTCGGGCTTGCCGGCCTTCTTGCACTCCGGCATCAGGGCCTGGATTAGCGGCACCTCGACATAGCCGGTGTTTTCGGCGGCAGCTGCGCCACACATCGACATGTTGATGCCGTTGATGCCCTTCGGATTGCCCTTGGCGACCAGCACGCCGTCGAACACCTTCGAATAGGTGATGAAGTCGGCCGCTTTCGCGCGCTCCTTGGTCGCGTAGATGTCGGAGATGACGATGTCGGCCTGGCCCGCGGCGAGCGTGGTCAGGAGTGCCGCAAACGTCACGGGCTTGTAGGTCAGCTTGAAGCCGAGACAGTCGCCGATGGCTTCGCCGAGGTCGATGTCGAAGCCGATATATTTGTTGGGATCCTTCGGGTCGATGGTCTCATAGCCCGGCGTGTGCGGGTTGATGGCGTTGACGAGCGTCTTGCCCTTCCAGTCCGGATATTTGTCCTGGAGCGCGGCGCAGGCGGCGGGCGCCGCGGCCTGCGCGTTCAGCGGTGCTGCTCCGACGGCGCCGAGAGCGATGATGGCGCCGAACGCCAGCTTGCGCCATGGCAACGATGCGCGCGCCATTCCCCGCCGCGCCTGGGATAAAGCCCGTCTCTCCATGTCCAGCTCCTTCGAATTGTCATGGCGCCTGCCATGTTCCAAAACTCGGAGCGAGCCTAGGTGGAGAGCGGACGGAAAAGCTTGTCCGCGGACGTACAAAAAATTGGATGGGGGGGCCCGCGATTTGGGCAAGCGGCTGCACAAAAACTGTTCGCAGGCGCAGGACGCCGCGATACCGGATTCCGAATTCGTCAGAACCAAATCGTCTCGATCTGTGCATTGATCTGAACGATCGGAGAATCATTCAGTGTGATTATTTGACAGAGATATGACGTCCGAAGGGCGCATCTTGCGTCCGCATCCGCATCACCCTGCCATCCCTCAACAGCTTGTCCGCAGCATATCCACAGGCCGACTATGCCGGATTCGCCAACGCGCGCGAGCCACTTGCTGCGCACAAATCCACAGGCTCAGCCGCCGGCCTGATCGAACACGGCGCGGCAGGCCTCGCTCAGGCTGGACCGGTTACGGCGCAGGCACGTCGTGATGGCGCGGACGTTGGGGATCTCGCCGGCGCAGAGCCGGTAGACGTCGGGCGTGCAGGCCCGGCGCTGCTCCGGTGTTCCCTGCTGCGCCTGGGCTGCAGAGGCAAACAGCGTCAGGAACAGCCCGACGGTCGATGCGCGTCGCGCCCGGCTCTTCAGGCCTGCAAACCGCAAGAACCTCGCCTTCATGACCCGTCTCCTGTCTGCCCTGCTTCGCCCCGGCCCGCGTTGGCCGGCGTGTGCCAAGAGGTAGGAGGAATAAATCGCGGAGAATGTGATCTCTTTCACACTGGCAGCCAGTCCGGGATGCCTAAGTTCGCGCGGGCATTTTTCAGGAATCGCTAACCAATCTGGACCCGATCGCCGGAACGTTAAAATGCGAACGATCGGCTCAATCGGGAAACAAACTGGCTCTGCGACAGTGCGCCATCCGCGTTCCGGAGGGTGTGATGAGCGAAGCCGAATTCAACTTGCTGCTGGATACCGTCCGCGACGCCATGATCAATGATGATTTCGCGCCCGCGCCGGAGGAGGAATTCGTGCCCCGCTCGTGGAGCTTTTACGCGACGCCCAAGGCCGCGAATGACAACGAGGGTGCCTGGCCCCTCCTGCCCTTTCCGGACAGCTGGTACGCGTCCTGCTGAGACCCTTAGCCAAGTTTCGCTAGCCAAGTCTCGCCCAGCCAGACCTCACGAACGGACGCGAAGGCGCGCCCAGATCAATTCTTGACGCTCTCCTCGCCGTCCTGCGGCGCCCGGTCGGGTGCGGCCGGCGGGAAGATGCTGTCATAGATCGCACGGGCCTCGGCAATGAGGCGAGCCCGCTCCAGCTCGGACTTCGGGATAAATCGGACGATCTCGCCCACGTGCTCTCCAGCGCTCGATGGTTGGGGACGGCATCCCTTCGCAGATGCGAAGTCTATGCCATCGGGCCTGAATCGAGGGTTTCCAGCAAGCCCCGGGCAAACCCGGTGGGCGCGCACCGGCAGGCGATGTCCGCGCACTCGGCGGAACCCGCACCAAAATCACATTTCTGCTGAGAGATCAGAGTCTTATGATGGAGGCCACGTCGGGACTCGAACCCGAGTAAACGGTTTTGCAGACCGGCGCGTAACCACTCCGCCACGTGGCCCCAACTAGAAAAGTACCTTAGATATCAGTAGGTAGTAAGCACCTTTCACGTTCTCGATTTTGCGCGCCAAACGCACAAAACGCGGACGAAAACGGTACAAGTCCCCACACAAGTCCCCACACCTTCGGAAGCGGCCCCGTTGGTGTGCTATGGCCATATAGGGACGCCTCCGAGAGGTCAACCCGCCCGCTCCTCACCGCTCCGAATCTGTCGGCGGTTCGAGCCCGTCACTGCCCACCATCGTCGACCTTGTTCGCGATCCATGCCGCAATCGGGTTCCTTAGGCGTTCCGCGAGACGAACACCCGCCGTTATAAATCCGTAATCTTACGGCAATGAACCGTCAGCATTTGCAAGCATTCCATCTGGGGCGTCGCAAGACGGGAGTGAGCGATGACGGAGCGTACTCAATTGGCAATAGCACCGCGTGACCGCACTCTGGAGGCCGCCAAAAAGGAGCTGGCTGATTTCGAGCGACGCGAGAACGAGTTCCGTAAGAAGGATCGCGAGGAGCGCGCCGCAGAGCTGCGGCTTCCTCTTGAGGTCAAAGTTCACTGACAAACAGGCCGCCTCAGTGGGCGGCCTCTTGTCCACACCCACGACCCGCAGTAGCTCGCCGCCGTTCGGACCTACGGGGGATCGATAATTTGACTCTGGCCGGCGCCTCGCTTCGATGGCGGCATGACGAAGGCAGAGAACCGGGCTGCTGCGAAAGCTTGGCATGAAGAACGCGAGCGCCGGCACGCGGAAGAAGCTCGGGCTGAGGCGGCCAAGGCCGAGCTCGTCGAGCTGGACCGGCTCCGCAGCTACCTCATCAAGAGCAGGACCCTCGGACACGTGCGGCCACTGATTGATGCGATCGACGACTACGTCGAGCAGATCACGGGAGACCGAACGACGCTGCATGCCAAGAACCACAAGTGCGGATGACCTGGTCGCTCGGCCGCCATAAACGGAAAAGCCGCAGTGCGGTCCAGCCCCACTGCGGCCCATCCAGTCCAATAGCTTTTGGTGCTCAAATCTCGCTCAAGTGTTCCTCCAGTAGAACACACCGTTCCGAAAATGGGAGTCCGTATAAATACCGGAAGAGCCGTGGCAAATAGCCCGCTCCAACTTTCGCTGGAGCGGGTTGTCGCCCCCCTAAGCCGACGTTCGCCGATGCCCCCGGAGGAACCGCAGTCGCGGCTCGTTAGTTTATTTCTCGCCTACTCCCCGCCGAGCTGGTGGAGCGGCCCCGGCCTGTCCCCGCATGCCCCCCAGCCGGGGCCGCCTCTCCGCCCAAGAGCCCAAGAGAGGCGTTGAGGCGGGCGGCGCCTGCGAAACAGAAACCCGGCGCTAGTTGCCGCATTGAACGAAATGGCCGAATCATTTGGCAACTCATTTACCGTCGTTGAGGTGACGGCCGACGACGGTGAAACACAGATTTGGATTGCGGCAGCAAAACCAAGCCAGGCGCTGACATTGGTCCTCGCCGCCGCCCCGGAAGGTTCAACCGCAGAACTATTGGATATCGCGCCGACATCTGAGCAACAGCGAACGCTTGAGGAGCTAAACTTGGAGCCGGGCGATGTCCACAGGTTGGACAAGGCCTAAGTAGACTTACGACGTTCGCTTTCAGCCTTGTTGGCCGCTGTCAGAAGCTCTTCGATATAGGCGGCGATGTCGCCGATCTCAGCGCTCAAGTCTGCTTCGGAGATACCCTGCCCATTGGCAGCCTCTACTAGACGCCGGGTGAGTTCCGCCACATCCTGCGACGCGCCGGCAGTCCGGTACTGCTCGGCAGCGTGGATACTATTCTCGACCCAGAAATCGATAAACTCGCGAGCCTTGCTCACCGTATTCCCCTAAACGCAGCCCTAGAGGCAGCGTTAGCGCCAGTCTACAAATAGAGCAAGTAAAGCGCCCCGCTCTTGCGAGCGAGGCGCTACGGCGGCGCCGGATAGACCGCTTACGCCTGAGCTATGGCCGCCGAACTCTGGTGGCTACTCCGCCGCCTGCGTCGCGGTAGTCATTGTTGGACATCTCCAAGTGGTGGTAAGGCGTAGCGCTTGACGGCAATGATGCCGGTGTGGCGCAGGGTCATCGTCACGGGCTCGGTCGATCCCTCCGGAAGCGGCACCAATTCGCCGTCAAGTCCGGTCGTGAAGTTCTCGACGATCGTCCCGGGAATGATGCGCTCGCCGTCGCCGATCTGCTCAATCTTGTGACCCGCCTTGGCGAGTTCGGTCGGCAATGTCGACGACGGTAGGCAGTCAATGGTGATCTCTGACGCGCCGGGGCTGGATGTCACCCATCCGCCGCGATCAGTCACAAAGGCAACCATGTCGCGAAAGCGCTCTGAGCGATCCTTGCGGTCCTTGACCTGCCGCTCCGTCTTCCCCGAGGGATACCAGTGGCTCATCGGTCCGCCGCCTCATTCACGAAGGCGACAAGGGCGTCGCAGTAGGCCTGCAAGGCCTGCTTGATGCTCGCCGCGTCCCGGCGTTGCCCGGCGTGGATGAAGGCCCGGCAGCGAACCATAGTGACGCTGTGCAGGTTCTCAAGCTCGGCGAGCGCGTGATCCTGGCGCGTTGGGATGGCCATCAATGAACCGTCAGCCGTAAGGAGCGCGCAGCCCGTTCGCCATAGAACAGCCGAACCTCCTCGACGATCTCGGCGACCGTCTGTCTAGGCCCGAGATCAGAGGTAAACGGCATGGCGTTGTCCTCGAAGCACCAGACCCGGGCAGCGACGAGCGCGTCGACCTCATCGACGGGATGGAAGCGCATCAATTTCGTTCTCTTTCTGGATACCGACCTTCGGCGCGTTCCCGCTGCAACCGCGCCTTGTTGGTTGCATAGAGCCGCTCCCTTTCATCGTCGGTCATGCCCGGGGCGCTGAAACTGTTGCGGGCGATAAGTCGCTCTTCCGGCGACAACGTGATCTGCGACGGCGAGGCCCGCCGCCGTCCGGACGCCGTAGGCACGTCACGCGATACAGGAGCTGTCATGGGCATGCGCGGTGCGCGAGGCGTCGGTTCTGTCGGCGGCAATTGCCCTGCCAGAGTCGCAGGCGTTGACGCGTTGGCGTGGTCCATGGCCCTGTGAGCAGCGACCTCAGCGTCCAGCCGCTCGACTTCGCGCTCGACGGTGAGTTCAGGCCGCTGCGGCTGAACCGTGGTAGCGGCGCGTGCAGCATCGGCAAGGCGCGTGCGGCGCGAGTTCATTTCGGACCGGACGGTCTCAACCAGCCAGCGATCCAACTCCGGCGTGTCATCACGCATGCCGGCTTGCATCGCTTCGATATAGGCCTGCGACATCAACTCGCGCTGTTCGCCGTTCAACATCTCAGGGTTTGACCTGAGGAATGTCCGCTTGTGCTCATTCAGGTTCGGCAGGCTGTCGACGTACTGCTCCACGGTCAGCGGCTCCTGCACACGCCGATGTTGCAGCGCCTCGGCTTGGCGCTGCAATTCAACCGCCCGCATCATGGGATCGTCAGCAGCCGATGGCTGCGGCGGTGCATCCGCGCTCACTGCCATCGGCTGCTGTTCGCTCTCCGTCAGAACGCTATCAGCGGAAAGCGGAACGCGCCCGCCGTCTCGATACTTCGGCGGGGCATATTTTCGCTTGGTCGCCATCAAGCTTTCCGCCGAATGCTCTTCATGAAACTGGAGCCGCCATCGGTGTTGGTGTCGGCCTTGGCCTTCGCGCGGGCATCTGCACCGGCATCACGGCGCGGCTTCGCCTCGGTGTCATGCAAGGCGACATCGCCGCCCGTCTCTGGAAGACGCATCTCGCCGCCCTTCGCCCGAGGCGCCAAAGTCGAATTTTCGGCTGCTCTCTTGCTCCAACGCGAGATGTTGTCAGCCGTGGATTCCCCGTCCCAATTCTCTCGACGGCGCGGGTTGGCGTATTCCCTACATCGTTCCACTCTCATTCTCGACATTGTTGATCTCCTAGACCTGCCGGACGACATGTCCGACATACGAGTTGGCGTTGCTTCGTACCGGCTCGACGAGGTTCAGGACGCGGCCATGAGTGCGCGCGTCCATGGCGTCGCGAGCCAGCTTCACCTTGTCAGGGAATTCATCGAACCGGCGATCCGCCGCCATCCATTCCGCCATGCGCTGCGCGATTGCGGTCTGATTGTGCTTGCAGTCGATCCGCGCTTCGTCGTGCATCTTCATCAGAGTTTCGCTGATGTCATTCGTGGTCCGACCAAACATCGTTACCTCCGCACTGAGCCCTGATCGTCGCGGTACTCGCCCGTCTGGCGCATGTGATGGTAGCGCTGCTTATTGCGCGCATAGAGTTCCTGCTTTTGGTCCCGCGTCATGGATGAGTCGGGATGCGTATTCGCCACCTCGACCTCATCCTTGTTGAGTCCAAAGCGGTTCACGTCACGCGGCTGCGCCGCGTAAGTCTCGCGGGCCATCATGTCGAGTTCGCGGGCCGAAGCCCGCAGGCCAGCCATCTGTTGGGCCGCATAGGCCATGCCGTCGACGTCATTGTAAATTTCGGCCTGGCGGTAAGCGATGCTCGCCTCCTCGATTGCGACCTGAATGCCGTGAACGCTACGGCGATGCACTTCTCGAATGTCAGCCATTGATGGTTCCTTTTGCAGATGTGACAGGATCAGGCAGCACGATCGCGCTCTGGAGCTTTCATTCGCAGCGGCAGTGCGCCTTGCTGTCGCAGGAATTGATCGAATGCCATTCGGTACAAATCGGACTTCGTGAATAGCCCATTCGCCGCCAATGCATTGAACGCGGCGTCATGCTCCTCGGGGCCGCAGAATTCGAAGATGACCGGGAAACGTCGGGGCCGTGCCATGGTGATTATCCCTGCATTACGGGGGAGAAGAGCCGGGCAACGTCCCGACACTCTCTCGTCAGCATCCTGTCAGCGCGTATCGCGAACGCCATTGATCTCACGGAGCCGCGCGTGTGCATCCGCGAGACGTCGGTTCGCCGCGTTGACCGCGACGGTGCTCCCGCCCTTGGAATAGTCGCACTGGGCTTTGTCGACGGCGGCGCGCGCGTCGTGGACTTCGTCGTAAGCGCGATCGAGATCGGTCCAGAACATCATGGTGAAGCTCCCCCGTTGTGTTCGGAATACTGTCGGGATACTATCCAAATTGAGTAATAAGTTCAATCGACTAAGTAACCGTCAGTTGTTCTGAACAATAGCGTCAGGTGAACTTAACAACATGCAGCCCCGTTACGTCACCATTTCTTCAAGCGGCTCATCGCCTTGGCAGGTGCTGAATTGGCATGCGACTCCGATCAACGTCGGTTTCGCTGTGCGCGTCGCTTCGCTCTCCTCGACGTGGCAGCTCGACGTCACGATGGACGATCCGTCCGGCGTTTATCCGTCTTCGGCTGGCCCGACGATCTTCGCGTCGTCGCAGGTCGGAACGATCTCAGGCGGCTCCGGCAACGCCGTGGGCGCGGTCTTGCAGCCCATTGCAGCATGGCGGCTGACGAACAACTCGACGGGTGGATCAGTCACCGCGACCGTATTGCAGGCCGGTATTGGATGATGAGCGACGCGACGATCATCGAGGCCCAAGCCGCATGGCAGCGCATCAAGGATCGCGACAAGCCGACGTTTGACGACTGGCTGGCGATCGGCCGAGCCCTGATCGCCGGTCGCCAAGAATGCATAGCCAAGGCCGGCGTCAACACGCCCTACGGCCCGGCCTATCAGAAACTGATGCGTGTCTGGCTAGACGAGAACGGCCTTGCTGACGTCGACAGCCAAGAGCGACGTGGGGCGATCCACTGCGTTGAGCATCAGGCCGAGATCGATTCATGGCGCGACGGCCTGACAGACGTGCAGCGCAGGCGCGCCAACCATCCCAACACGATCGTCAAGCACTGGCGACGCCTAACGGCTCCTCAGAAGCAGGGACCGAAGAGGTCAACCTTCAAGCCGCACCCGAGAGCGTATGCCCGGCCTGTCCATTGGGGACAGGAAGCTATCCGCCGAGCGTCACATGCGATCCGCGAATGCCGCAGCGTCGATTGCATGGTTCTGGCTCGCGCTGCGCTTGAGGCGGCGATCCAGAGCGAAGCCGATTTGTTCCAGCTCCTTGAGCGAGTGCATGCGCCAGCGCGGCCGGAAAAGGTGCGCGCCTCGCCAATGGCCGAGGCTGTGCCATGAGCGGTCCCTCATGACGCTAGTCGAATGCTACTCCGATCTTGAAAGCAGCTCGCCAGACCACCCGGCAGGTCAGCTTCAGGTTGTCCTCAAGCATGATCAACGTGAATGCGGTAGGAATTATTGCGCTGCGATCGGAAAGCTGTAGAGCGGCACCCGTGATAGAGAGATCACGGATGACACAGGCGATCTTATCGCCGCCATACTCAATCTGCGCCGGCTTCGAGACGCGATAGCGGGGCGCAATTCGGGTTTCGACCACGAGAGATCACTCCCAATTCAGTCCATAATCGTCACTCGATTGATTGATCCACAGCAGAGCTGCTCTAGTATCCAACCAAACCAGCCGCTCTTCTTCGGATACATCGTTGGAATTCATGTGCAACATGAACTCGTTCTCGGCGACTCTGAAAAGGCTGTCGCACGCCTGACTTTCGGTAAGCGTTTGAACGGAGATGAACGAATATTGTCGCGTAGCGACGAGGCGCATGGAAAATATCGGATATAAAAATAAAACTCCCGTAGAATTACAGACACAAGTTAAGAGTCTCTTAATGGTCGCGAAAGCAGGGCGCCCCTACTTGCGCAAGAAGCGCGCTCCAACGTCCCCGTCTGGTCCATCGCGTTGGCTAGCGCACCGTAGCGACATGTCTGGAGCGAGAGGTAGAGCAGCAGTCGTATCGCTCCGGGGCCGACTGCGGTTTTCGACCCACAATGCAATTGCGATTACATCCGCAGCTTTCCTGCTAATACAACTTAGACAGGATGAATTGGCACTTCGCTAGGAATAGGAATGACGATGCAGATCAGAATTAAGCCTATCGTGGCTATGGCGTGCCTCTCCTGTGCTTTTATCGGAATAACTCAGCCCGCGCTCGCTAGGGACAACGTTCGCTACCCGAACGTGGTGTTGCCGGGCGCCATGATCCAGCCGGTGACTGTCCGCGCCGAAATATATCGACCTCAAGAAAACGGCCCTTCCCCGGCGATTATCGTCTTGCATGGTTGCGGTGGTCATGATGCTCACCACGAGCTTTGGGCTGAGCGGCTGGTGTCGTGGGGCTACGTGGCGGTCGTCGTCGATAGCTTTGGCTCACGTGGTTTCGGCAACATTTGCAAGGAAACCACCGCTGTCACTCCCGAGATGCGAGTTTCCGACATCTATGGAACAGCCGAGTATCTGCGCAAGCTTCCATACGTCGCGAAAGATCGGATCGGTCTTCTCGGCTTTTCACACGGCGCCTGGACAATCATGAAGGCAGTACAGGTGAAGTACCAACTCAAGCTATTCGGCGTGCGAGCAGCAGTAGCGTATTATCCGTATTGCGACCCCAAACTTGACGTCAAAGTCGATGTTCCTCTCCTCGTGCAAATAGGAGAAGAGGATAACTGGACGCCGGCTTCACGGTGCCGCGAATTGCAGGCCAATGAAGAGCTAAAGAAGGCCGCTCCGGTAGACATGGTGTTCTACTCAGGAGCGTACCACGGGTTTGACCGAACACAGGGTGTCACCGAGGTTAGCGGTTGGAGCGTTGGAGGGGGCGTGAAGAGGCACAAAATGGGCGGAAATCCGAAAGCAGCAGAGGAATCGTCCAAGCGAACAAAAGAGTATTTTGCACGGCTCCTCGATAAATCTGCGCAATAGACTGTCCGATCGGGCAACTTACTGCGCTATTGCGAAATAAGCCGCACGCGGCAACTGAACATTGAAACTGAGCACCTTGAGAAGGCCCGTCGCGTGATTGCCGACGCTCGCGTCATGTCGCTGCCAGAGCTTCGCCGCGCACTACCGCAATATTCTTCTCAAGTCAGCTCATAGAGTCCGCCAATTGCCTTCACGCGATATACCCGTAGGCAAACAGCGCCGGAACCTCTCCACTAGTAGAACTTTAAAACGGAAATCAACTCGCCGTTGTTTAACCGTAGGTGTTGGCAAGAGAAACAATTCTCGCGACTGGAGAACTAGCGAAAAATATTTGCCTTGGCGCGCGCAACAGTCGCTGCCACCGTCAGCTTGGCTTACAAAACTACTTGGAGGAGGCGGGCGAACATGGCGACCGAAGAGCAACAAGCCATCGGCAATCCGCAAAAGGTAGACAACGAACCTGCATGGATCGCGGCCTCCAGAAAGGCAGCCGATCCCGTCGCGGAACGGGCGACGGCAAGAACTGGCGCGAGGACCACAGCCGCTCGCATCCCGTGCCCCTTCGCTTATGCGAGGGGCAAGAAATGCTCCGGCCACATTGTCGGCCTAAAGGCCTTCAATGCTGACTTGGTATGGCGGCGCGGCGACGATGGCATATGGTCGTTCAGCTTTGGCCAGCCGAGATCGCACTATCACTTGTTGTGTTCCGAAAAAGGCAATCACGCAGGCAGCGTCAAGGGTGATAGTGAGCAGATGAAGTTTCACCATAGAGACTTGCCTGCGTCGCTCCAGAAGGTTGTGTCCGCATCGGAGAGGGTCGCATGACTGACGATCCCAATGCGCTGCAAAAGGCAGAGGCCGCCAAGCAGACAGCCGCTTGTCTGACAAAGACCGTTCGCGACAAGATCGACGCAATGAAGGTCATGCTTGCTCCTCATCCGCTCGATGAGCGGAGGCAGATCGTTGAGACCGCCATGAGTGAGCTGAGGCCAGAGCCGCATGTCGTGGTTCCTCCACCTCAGTGATCCGAACAAATCATGTCTAGCGTTGTCTCGCGATCCCCGGGTCTACGGAGGCGCTACAGCGGTCGTCCACACCGCCGCTGTATGGTGGCCCTCCAGCTCGGGCCACGCGGCAGGCGCCTAGCCGGCGCGATCTGGCGGACTACTGAGCCTTGCCTTCGCGCTCCCTGCGATATCCGTTGGCCATCCGCCGAAGGCCCCGCGCCAAGAACCAGAGCAGGACAATCGGAAAGAATGCGATGAGCAGAAGGGGCACAGCCTCTGCTCCGCGAGGGACAGCCACCATCATCGCCAAAACCCAAGCGAGAGCGATCAGGTTGATGATCGCAGTGAAGATCGGGGCAAGCATGATCGCGAGCGACTTGTCGCCCTCGTGGATCGCCTTGAGCCGCAATTCTGTGGCTGTGGGGCCGGCACGCCGCTTGCGTCGCTGGGTCATCTCGCGTCTCGCCTTGTCCAATCTAGGTTGCCACGAGACCTAGCCGCCAGCCACACAGAGGGCCATCAGGCTGCCCGCTGTCCGGACGGTGGCCTACGCGCCACGCGGCGCGATCTGGTGGGCCAACGAGCCCGCAGTCTCAAGGCTTAGACCTTTGGATCGCTGTTAGCTGAGCCACGACTTCGGCTAGGGCACCTGTCAGGAGATAAATCGTACCACAGAATAGGCTTGCGCTCAGTGCGGCCCATATCCACGCCCCAACGTTGGAGCGCGCTACACCATGCGGAAGTGGGAGGGGCAAAACCCTGACGTAGCTGAACAGGAAGGCGAATAGCGCGACATCGCCGAGAACCGCGACAACCTTGAGGTTTGTAAAGCCCGGTTCCTTGAACGCGAACGCGTTGATCACGGCAACGACAGCGATGTTCCGCAAGAAGTCCAAGAACCACTTCGACGCGCTGCGAACGTTCGGGTGGAACAACTCGATCTTCGGGAATTGCCGAAAGTAACCATCATTTTCTGTCGGCGGTTTTTCTGGAGCGAGCGGCGGTTCTGCGGACATGGGGCCTCTCTCGTGGCGGCTGCGAATTTTTTCTGAAAAATTGGATGCGGGAACGTCGGAGTGTGGGATGAGATTTATTCAAGGCGGCGTCGGTGGAAGGTGGGCCGGGGGGAGTACGGGCTCCCCTCCCGGGGAGGGGCAGAAAGTAGCGCGGCCGGCGACCCGGGCCGAGATCGGCCTATGACGTCGCCGGCAACCGCTCAAGAAGCCGCATCACCTGCGTCGCAGTCCATTCGCCTTCGCCGCGAGCTGTCGGAATGCCCTTCTCGTTCAGTCCCGCTGCGATGGCCCGCAGTGACGTTTTGCCGGCCGCCTGTAGCTCGGCGATCGTCGGCGCGATATCGGCCGCCCTCGATGCCGCGCGCTCCTCAATCGCCGCTATGGCCTTGGCACGGACCTTCGCCGTTGGGATCACGCCGCGATCACCACCGAGGGCAACGCCACGACGCTTCGCCGCCTTCAAGGCGTCCTTCGTGCGCTTGCTGATCATGCCGGCCTCAAGCTCGGCAACAGCGACCATCTGCTGGAGCAGAAAGCGGCCGGTCGCGCCTTCGATCTGGGGAAGATCGGCGAACCGAACATCAACGCCAGCCTCAAGCAGGCGGGAGAGGAATGCCACCGAGCGCGTGAGTCGATCGACCTTGGACACGACCAAGGGGCAGCGGTGCAGCCGCGCTGCGGCCAAGGCTTTGTCCAGCTCCGGCCGATCGGCGCGCTTGCCACTCTCGACTTCGGTGAACTCGCCGACGATCTGCCACTCGCCGCCGTTCAGGTAGGTGGCGACTGCCGCGCGCTGCGCCTCAAGACCAAGGCCGCTCTTGCCTTGCCGCGCCGTTGAGAACCGGTAATAGGCCACATGCTTGCCGAAAGATGCCATTGCGCCGCTCCGTTACACACCAGTCAACGTGCGTTGCTTGATATGTAACAGGCAGGATGGATGCAGTCAACGCGGATTAGGCCTATCCGGAACGGTGACGCCGCTCGGACATCGATAGCCATCGCGTCGGCGTGACGTTGAGCGCGGCACCGGCCGCGCGCTGCTCGACAAGACGCCGCATCGCATCGAGCACTTCAAGCACAGCCGCAGGCGAACTTGAATCCTCAATCATGCGGTCGGCGACCTCCTCGACCGTATGAAGGTCGTCAAAGGAACCAGGCGCGCCGACTTCGAGCTTGTCGCGCATGAAGCCGAGCAGCTTGGCCTTCAATGCGGCGGCCGAGCCGGCCGCGCCCCACTGCTTGTCAACGGCAGCGCCAGCGAAGACCTCGTCGAGCTGAGCCGCGAGCGTGTCCACCGTCGTCCGCGTTTTCTTCACGATGGGCGCCGTAAGTTCGGCGATGCGCTGTCTGATCTTATCGGAACTTAGCAGCCGCGATGCTGCGACCTCGGCGGCGTTGCCTTCGGCGTTGTAGCCGCAGGCGAGATAGCATGCCGTATTTGACATGCCGCTCTTGGGCGCCTGCACGATGAGGTTGGCGAAGAGTTCGTGACGCTGGTTTCGGAGCTGAGCCATGCTGTGACGATACACCGGCAAGCCCCAGTGTTGAAGATGCTGCCGCGATAGTGGTGGTGGAGATCGAGGACGCTCTCGCCGGGATGGTTCCTTCACCACTGATCTTGCGAGATGACGCGCCGTCTTAAACGGCGCGCGAGCGTGGCGACGACGCGCTGATCTCGGCCGAGCTGCTGTTCCTGCGACAGCCCGTCATCAGAGGCGGTCGTGACGTCCGCCCTCTTCGCGCCCTTGCGGGCGACGGGCTACCATCACGCCCGCTGCACTGAGCAAGCCGTGAGACTTGAACGGCGGCAGCATATACCAAGTAACTATGCTGCCGCCGTTGGAGTCTCATCGATGTGCGCGCCATGCGTCATTCGTCAGCGCAACTGACGGTAACGACGCCAAATTCACATTATGCTGCCGCCGTTCGAGTCTCACGCGTTTGGGCCTCTTCTTGTTCCTTCTCTTTTTGGCGGCGGAAATACGTGGCCCGACTGATGCCCTCGGCGACCCATGGCATGGACGCCGCGCTCCTCGGTTTGCATCCTGCGGCGAACCGCTTCTCTCGCTTACGCTCGATGTCCTTGGCGCGCCGTTTCGCCTTGCGCTGCTCGGCCGTCTCGTCGGTGGCGCCAATGGTGGTGATGCGGAGGTGAGCCCGGCGTTCCGCCGTCAGGCCGATCTTCCTGGCCAACGTGTCGGCCTTGTATCGGATGGGATTGGCCATCACCTTGGCGATCAGGGCCTGACGTTGCTCGCCACAGAGCCATGGTGCGCGAAGATCGAGCCAGCTCGTCATGCTCTCTGCCTGCGCCTTGGCGCGGTGCGCGATGTGATGCAGCATGATCTCGGCATCTTCGCGCCCGGCATCATCTTCGGACAGAACAAGGCCGCCGTGCCGATCGGTGAACTCCCGGTTCAGCTCGGCGCAGCGAAACGACGCCCTCGGCGTGCCGCCACTCCGGCGCCGACGTCGGCGCCGAGCCCTTACGTCCTCTAGAGTGGGATGAGATCGGGGCACGTCACGACGACCCCGCCGTTAAACCCAGCTCATAGGCCTTGCGATAGGACCGGCCGATCATGTCGGCGAGCTTGGCGAGCTGCTTGGTCCCGATCGTCAGGCGCTGATCGGTCGGCTGCATCCGGCCGTCCGCGTCGAGCACGAACGCCCGGCAATCCAAGTATGCGTTGCCTCGGAACTCCTTGATGTCGAACTGGAGACAACGCGTCTTGTCACGGGCCGACTTCCAAACGCGGCCGATGTGGGCGATTTCGATGGGCGCAGAGGGTTGCGCACCATTGCGCACCACCTGATGGCTTGGTGTCTCTTGCGCGGGCGCCGTGTTCGGCTTTATAGCAATGCTCTCACTAGCGATTGCAGAACTCCCGCGCGCTGCCGTGTTTGCCCACGGCGGCGCGTTTTTCTTCACGGTGAAAGCTCCATCATTGGTGTGGGATTGATTGCGCGGGCAATTGCGTTCCGGCCGCGCCGGGTGATGTGCAGGGTCAGGGTCCGCCTGCTGCCGCGTCCGTCGAGCGACACCCAGAGATGGCCACCACGGATCAGCAAAGCGGCGTGCTTGACGAGCGACTGGCGGTGGATGCCGAGTTGGGCGCTGGTCACAACGGAGGTCGAATTCCCGCCCGCCTGGATGAGGTGCGCCAGCACGGCGCGACGCATTGGATGCGCCAGCACTTCATCGGGGGGAATCTGTCGGCCCATAGTAGCTCCACAATGACAGGTGACGGGAACATCCACGTCACCTTGCGAACCGTCTTGAGCCGGCCCCCAGTCCGGGCCGAGATCGGTTCGCTTCATCGCGAGCTGACGCGCTGACCGCTCAATGTCGGGGCCGCGTCGAGTGCAAGATCGCCTGAGCGATCATTCTCCAAGTATCCGCGCTCTCAAATTTCGTCAACCCACCGGGACGAAGCTGATGGGTGATAACTATTCGGGTATTGAAGAGGTTTTCGTTCGGGCGGTTGCAAGCCTGTTTCGTTCATGTCAACATACGGGCATGGCAAAGACAAATAAGACAGTCGTTCGGAGGCGCGCCCCGGGTGGCGGACGCAAGCCTAAGGGCGAGATCAGCGGAAAAGGCGCAGCCTTCTCGACGCGGATCACGGCTGAGACGCGCCGGACGTTGCAGGAAGCCGCCGATAGACATGGCAGGTCAGTTTCGCAGGAGGCCGAGATCGCCTTGCGTAGCTACCTTGCGAAGCCGTCAGGCGAGCCGAGGAACCGCGCCCTCGCCTTCATCGTCGGCCACCTCGCCGAGAACATCGAGGCCCGCACGGGCAAGAACTGGCGTGAGGATGTCTTCACGGGCATGGCGCTGCACAGCGCAATCGAAGCCGCGCTCGTCTATCTGGTGCCGGAGCGGCAACCGACCCCAGAGGTCCCGGAACGTCTGGAGCAGCATGTCCAGAAGATGCCGCCCGAGGTCGCACAGCAATATCTTCGGCCGGGTTCATTGGGCACCCTGAGAGCGTTACATCTCATGACCGAGATGGAGAGCGCCAAGCCGGCGCCCGTCGAGATGTTGAGCGAGATCGACCTGCGGATCAGCAGCAACGCCTCGCTCGACATGCTTGGCGTCCTCGCCGCCGATCTCGGATTGGCCAAGGCGAAGGGCAAGCCATGATGTCACCGAACCTGCGGCGCAGCCGCATTGCTAGACCCCGTATGGAGCATGCGTAAGAGCGTTGTTTCCGTGCTTGACAGCCCGGAACGAGTGACGACAGAGAAGGCAGTAAAAATTCTAGGGCTCCCTGCCCGCACCGTTCAAGATATGGCGCTTGCTGGAGAAATACCGGGCGCGGCGAAGTTCGGGCGGCGGTGGACGTTCGATGAGCAAAAGCTCAGGGGCTACATTCGTAAGCGAGAGGAAGAGCAATGGCAGGCCGCAAACCGAAGGCACCTCCCGGAACGCAATGGCGCGGGAACGTCCTTTATTCGGAGTTCCAGGTCAAAGGGAAGTCGATCAGGGTCAGCCTCAAAACTGACGATCCGCGAGTTGCTAAAGCTGCCGTAGAGAAGCTGCGCAAGCAAGTCATCGCCGAGACCTATCACGGCGGCGGCCCGCGCTCGTTCTTTGACGTGCTGACGGAGTGGAAGGCCTTCATGACCGGCAAGGCCGGCGATAAATGGGATGGTCAGGTCGGCAAGAAGACCTTCATCCGCTATCGCGTCTCGCTGAACCAAATCGCCGGGTTCGTCGAAGACAAGCGCCTATCCGAGATCGACGGCAAGCTGGTCGGCCAGATCGTCCGCGAGCGCGGCGCGGTCGTGACCAAGGCGACGGTCAAGCGCGACCTGAGCGCCCTCTCCTCGGTCATGAACTATGCAGTGGCCCACGAGTACCGCGATAACAATCCGGTCCTGCCGTGGCTCAAGACGGTCAAGGAACGCCGCGATCCCATCGTCGAGCCGCGTGATGAGGATATCGCCCTCGTTGTCGAGCGCGCCCGTGGCATGTGGCCCCAGCTCGTCCAAGCTGCTGTCAAAACTGGCATCCGCGAGGACGCCCTTATCCGAGGGCAGCGTGACTGGATCAACCATGAGCGCAAGGAGATCACCGTCCTCGACAAAGGGAATAAGGTCCGCGTCATCGATCTCAAGCCGATGGGCGGCTATGAGCTGTTCGCCAAGCTCCCGGCTTTTGCGGGCAAGCCGTGGCTGTTCTGGCGCACCGAGGACAAGAGGGTCCGCAAGGATAGCAAGCGCGAGGCTACCACGATCGGGGACCAGATTGAGGACGCAGCCGCCGTCTTCAAGCGCGAGACAGACCGCATCGCCGCATGGGCCAAGAAGAACGGAATCGAGTTCCGGCCCTTCACCTTCCATCACCTTCGGCACAAGCACGCCATCGTGTGGCTCCGCGAAGGCGGCAACATCTATGAGCTGCAACAGCGGCTAGGCCATTCTTCGATCAAGCAGACCGAGGAATATCTCAAATACGTCACGGCCGGCCAACAACGCCAGAATACCCACGGCGAACGCAAAACGGCCTGATCCGGTGGATGAGGTCCCCACAAAACTCCCCACTCTGGGGAGTTTTTCTTTTAGAGAATGCAGGAAACGGCTTGTTTTATAGGGGATTGTGAATGGAGCGCCGATTTTGCTGGCAGGTTTTGCAGACCGGCGCGTAACCACTCCGCCACGTGGCCCCAACGAGGGCGGAGCAATATAGGGGATCATGGGTTTAGGCAACCCCGACCGGGCAGCTAGGCTTTCGGCTCGTCCGCGCCGCCGAGATATTGGCCCAGAATCTCCTCGATCGCGCCTGCGGCAACGATCCGCCCCTCTCGCAGCAGGATCGCGCGGTTGCAGGTGCTCTTGATCAGATCGACGTCGTGCGAGGCCAGCACCAAAATGCCGGCACGCGCCACGATCTCATCGAGCCGCTACCGCGCCTTCTTGCGGAACTGCTGGTCGCCGACGCCGATCCATTCGTCGAGCAGCACGATCTCGCCTTCGACGGCCGTGGCGACCGCGAAGATCAGGCGCAGCATCATGCCGCTGGAATAGGTACGCAGCGGCAGGTCGAGCCGGTCGCCAAGCTCGGTGAACTCGGCGATCTCCGCGCGCCGCGCGTCGATTTCGGTGCGCCGCGCGCCGATCACGAGGCCGCGCCGCATGATGTTCTCGTAGCCGGTAGCCTCCTCGTCGAAGCCGGCCGACAGGTCGAACAGCGACAGGCAGCGGCCGAGCACGTCGATGTTGCCTGCCGTCGGATGATAGATCCCGGCCAGGACTCTCAGCAGCGTGGTTTTGCCGGCGCCGTTGGCGCCGACGATGGCGACGCGATCACCCGCACGGATATCGAGATTGACGTCGTTCAACGCGCTGACGATGTGCGGGCGCAGCGCGTCCCGGCGCAGCGTCACGGCGCGAACGAACCGGCTGCGCAGCGAGCGGTCGCGAAACGACAGCACCGGAAAATTGACCGAGACGTTGCGGAGCACGATATGGGCAGCCGGGCTCATCTCACGCCTCACAACCAATACGCCACGCGGCGGCGGTATCTTGCGTAGCAGCCGAGGCCGATGACGGCCATGCCGATCGCATAGACCAACCCGAGCAGCCATTGCTCGGCGTCGGTCGGCTGCGACAGCAGCGGCCTGCGCACGAGATCGAGCAGCGTTGCGAACGGATTGACCCGTGTCAGCCAATGGAACGCGGTGCCGCGCACGCTGTCCTCGGTCCAGATGATCGGCGTGAGGAAGAAGACAAACTGCAGGCCGCTGACGATCGCCGAGCCGATGTCGCGAAAGCGCGCGCAGAGCATGCCGAGCGCGACCGAGCCGCCGAGGAGCACGACCAGCAGGATCGCGAAGCCGGGCACGACGAGCACCATGTTCCAGTGCGGCGGCCAGGGCATCACGACGAAGAGCAGGACGACGATCACGAGATGATGCACGAAGATGAGGACGTTGCGCGCGATCATTTGCAGCACGTGCACGATCAGCGGCGCCGGCGCCGCCTTGATCAGATGGCCGGAGGCGACAAAGATGTTTGAGCCCTCCTGGAGCGTCGTGGCGATCAGGGTCCAGACGACCAGGCCGAGCGCAAAGGGCGGCAGGAAACTGGCAATGTCCTGCTTGAACAGCGTGGCATAGACCGTGCCGACGCTCACGATTGTCGCCGCGAGCGTCAGCGTGATCCAGAGCGGGCCGATCACGGTACGCCGGTAGCGCAGCGAGATGTCCATCAGGGCGAGCGTGCCCCAACGATCGAACTGCGCCGCCTGGGCAAGGATCTCCTTCGCTGCGCTCTGAATTCGACCGCCCTTTTTACCTTCCGGATTTGCGAGCATGGTACAGATCGCAGATCGCGGCTCACCGGCCGATGGTCTCTATCCGCCGGCTCCTCGCGGGGCAATCAACCGTACGGATGATGGAGCTGGAGTTAGGCTCGTTTGCTCCGCCGGACACCGCGCCGGCGGTCCTTCACCGCCGGCTTTGGAGCCAATTCCGGCATCTCGGCCTGAACCTCGCGGTAGCGTGTCAACAGCCGTTCAAAACTCGCATTCAACGTCTCGGCGATGTCGGGGCGCCGCTCCAGACCGGCCAGGATCGTCGCCGCGGCCTCGATGGTCGACAGCCCGTCCTTCCGCGGCTCGCGGCGCAGGCGCCCGTAGCGCGACGGACGCGCCGGGTTGAGGATCACGCGCTGGCATTTCAGCATCCAGGGATTGCGCCACCACAGCGCCTTGGCCTGGCTCCAGGTACCGTCGAGCAGCACCACACCCTCCAGCTTGCCCAGGATGGCGCGCTGGTTCTCCGCGATCTCACCCTTGCGCGTGAGCGCGAGGATCTCGCCCTCGGCCTCGAGGTCGGCCGCGCGCGCCGAGCCGAGATAGAGCACGGCCCAGCGCGCGGCATTCTCGACCGGATGCCCGAGCGCCTTCGACAGGCTCGGCCAGGACAGGCCAACCCGCAACGTCGCCTTGGAGAAATGCTTCGCGGTCAGCCGCGCGGTACCAAGCGCCCTGTCCTGCTCCTGCGGATGCTGGAGGATCAGGAGTCCAAGGCGGTTCTCGATCGGCGTGACGCTGTCGCAGATGCACAGCGGCATCGGCTTCTGGCAGTGCGGACATTCGGGGATCGGCTCGGGCGCTACGGCCGTCGTTTCAGCTGGGTTCGACATGCCGCCGCTATACGCTCGAAGCGGCGCTGCAACAACCTATTCCGCCGGCGCAGGCACCGCACGTGGCTCGGAGCGACGCCGTAGCCGGTCGATCAGCAGGTAGATCACGGGCGTCGTATAGAGCGTCAGGATCTGTGAGACGAACAGGCCGCCGATGATGGTGATGCCGAGCGGCCGCCGCAGCTCCGTGCCGGGCCCGGTCGCGACGACCAGAGGAATGCCGGCGAACAGCGCCGCCATGGTCGTCATCAGGATCGGGCGGAAGCGCGCCTGGCAGGCCTCGAAGATCGCCTCCGCCGAAGACAGGCCGCGCTGGCGCTCGGCGTCGAGCGCGAAGTCGACCATCATGATGCCGTTCTTCTTGACGATGCCGATCAACAGGATGATGCCGACGAAGGCGATCACCGTCAGCGGCGTATTGGTGATTTGCAGCGCAAGGAGCGCGCCGAGACCTGCCGAGGGCAGCGTCGAGATGATCGTGAGCGGATGGGCGAGGCTCTCATAAAGCACGCCAAGCACGATATACATCGCCACCAGCGCGCCGAGGATCAGCAGTGGCTGACGGCCGCTGGTCTTGGCGAAATCGCCGGCATTGCCGTCAAAGCTGCCGCGGATGCCTTCCGGCATATGCAGCTCCTCGACCGCGCGCTGGATGTTTTGCGTCGCCGCCTGGAGCTGCACGTCCGGCAACAGGTTGAACGACACCGTGGTCGAGGGGAACGACTGCGAATGATAAACCGCGAGCGCGGCCAGCCCGCGCGTCGCGTGCACCACGGCCGACAGCGGCACCTGCGTGTCGTTGGCGCCGGCGACATAGATGCGATCGAGATTGGAGGGATCGACCTGGAATTTCGGATCGATCTCCAGCACGATCACGTACTGGTTGCGCTGGGTGTAGATGTATGAGATCTGCCGCTGCGAGAACGCGTTGTTGAGCGCATTGTCGATATCCTGGACCTTGACGCCGAGCATCGCAGCCTTCTGGCGGTCGATGTTCAGCGTAAGCTGGAGGCCGCCGGGATCGCGATCACTGGAGACGTCGGTGATGCCCTCCACCGTCTCCATGCGCTTGGCCACGATCGGCGCCCATTGCTGCAGCAGGCCGAGATCGGTGCTGGAGAGCGTGTACTGGTAATTGGAATCGCTCTGCCGACCGCCGGCGCGCACGTCCTGGGCCGCAAACATGAAGAGCCGGATGCCGGGCACGGGGAACAAGGCGCGCCTGAGACGGTCGATCACGACCTCCGTCGAGATGTGGTCGCGCTCCTCCGGCGGCTTCAGGCTGATGAACATGGTGCCGCGATTCGAGGTCGCCGGCCCCAGCCCGCCTCCGGTACCGACCGTCGAGCCGATGCCGGCCACGGCTGGATCCTGCATCACGATGTCGGCGAGCCGCTGCTGCAGGCTGAGCATGGACTGGAATGAGATGTCGGCGGAAGCGCGCGTCGCGCCGATGACGAAGCCGGAATCATCCGTCGGGAAATAACCCTTGGGAACCTTGATGTAGAGCATCACCGTGAGGCCGATGGTGGCGAAGAACACCAGCAGCGTCAGCAGCGGAAATTCCAGCACGGTACGCAAGGTGCGGGTGTAGAAAGCGACGATGCGCGTCAGCGAGCCTTCGATGACGCGGTCGAACAGGGTTGCGGATCCCGACGTGGTCTGCCGGATGTACTGGGCGCAGATCATCGGCGTGACCGTCAGCGACACCAGGGTCGAGACCACGATCGCGAAGGTCAGCGTCAACGAGAATTCGCGCAGCAGGCGGCCGACGATGCCGTCCATGAAGATCAGCGGTGTGAACGCCGCGATCAGCGACAGGCTGATCGAGACCACGGTGAAGCCGATCTGCTTGGCGCCCTCCAGTGCCGCCTCGAATGGCCGCATGCCATGCTCGAGATTGCGGAACATGTTCTCGATCATCACGATGGCGTCGTCGACGACGAATCCGACCGAGATCGCCAGCGCCATCAGCGACAGATTGTCGATCGAGAAGCCAGCGACCCACATCCCGGCACAGGTGCCGGCCAGCGCCAGCGGCACCGAAATGCCGGCCGCGATCGTCGGCGTGAGGCGACGCAGGAACACGAACACCACGACCATCACCAGGATGGCGGTCGCAAGCAGCGTCCACTGCATGTCCATCACGCTGGCGCGGATCGTGCTGGTGCGATCGACCAGAGTGGACACGTCGACGCCGGCCGGGATCCACTGCTTCAGTGCGGGGATCAGCGCCTTGACCCTGTCGACGGTGTCGATGACGTTGGCATCGCCCTGCTTGGTGATCTGGATCAGCACCGCCGGCTGCTTGTTGAACCAGGCGATCGAGCGCGCGTTGCGGACACCGTCCTCGATGTCGGCGACATCAGAGAGCCGCACGAAATTGCCGTTGGAGCTCTTGATGACGATGTCACGGAACTCTTTCGCCGTGCGCATCTGCCGGTTGAGCGACAGCGTCTCGCTCTGGCGCTCGCCGTTGAAGATGCCGACCGGGCCGAGCGGATTGGCGTTGACGATCGCGGTGCGCACGTCGTCGGTGGCGATGCCGGCGTTCGACAGGGCCACCGGGTTGAGCTGGATCCGTACTGCGGGCTGATCCGCGCCGCTGACCGTAACGTCGCCGACGCCCGGCACCTGCGAGATGCGCTGCGCCAGCACGGTATCGGCGACGTCGTAGATCGCGCTTGCGGACAGCGTTTTCGAGGTCAGCGCCAGCACGAAGACGGGCGCGCCGGCTGTGTTGGCCTTGCGGAAGCGCGGCAGCGCCGGCAGGTCGCTCGGCAGGTCGACCAGCGCGGCGTTGATGGCAGCCTGCACGTCGCGCGCGGCCTTGTCGATGTTGCGGCCGATGTCGAACTGCAGCTGGATGTTGGCGTTGCCGAGGGAGCTCGTCGAGGTGATCTGGTTAATGCCGGCGATCTCGCCGAGCCGCCGTTCAAGGGGCGCCGCGACGGTCGCGGCCATCACCGAAGGATCGGCACCGGGGCGGCTCGCCGAGACGAAGATGGCGGGAAAATCGACATTCGGGACCGAGGCGACCGGCAGGAACTCGTAGGCGACGCCTCCCAGCAGGAACAGCCCGATCGACAGCAGCGTGGTCGCAACCGGACGGCGGATGAAGGGCTCCGAGATCGATGCCATCACTGCATCCCCTCGGTCGCACCGGCGACAGGCGGGCCTCCGGGCTCGGCGGGCGGCAGCGCGCGCTCGAGGCGGCGATTGATGCGGTCGAGCGCCAGATAGATCACGGGCGTGGTGTAGAGCGTCAGGAGCTGGCTCAGCAGCAGGCCGCCGATGATGGAGATGCCGAGCGGAAAGCGCAGCTCGGCGCCGGTGCCGCTCTCGATCGCGAGTGGCAGCGCGCCGAACAGCGCCGCCAGCGTCGTCATCATGATCGGGCGGAAGCGCAGCAGGCAGGCCTGCACGATCGCCTCATGAGCTGGCATGCCCTGCCCGCGCTCGGCTTCCAGCGCGAAGTCGATCATCATGATCGCGTTCTTCTTGACGATGCCCATCAACAGGATGATGCCGATCAGTCCGATCACCGAGAGATCCTGACCGCACAGCATCAGCGCCAGGATGGCGCCGACGCCGGCCGAGGGCAGGGTCGAAAGAATCGTGATGGGGTGGATGTAGCTCTCATAAAGCACGCCCAGCACGATGTAGATCGTGATCACGGCGGCGAGCAGCAGCCAGGGCTGGCCCGCGAGCGCCTTGGCGAATTCGGCGGCGTCGCCGGCATAGACGCCGACGATGCTGTTCGGCATGCCGATGTTGGTCTCGATCGTCTTGACCGCCTCGACCGCGTCGCCGAGAGCTGCGCCCGGTGCGAGATTGAAGCTGAGCGAGATCGCCGGGAATTGCGCCTGGTGCGAGATCGCGAGCGGCGCCGTGGTGCGCTTCAGCGTCGCCACCGCCGACAGCGGCACCTGGGCGTTGGGTGCGCCGACGGTGGAGCTGCTCGCGCCGCCCGGCAGGTAGAGCTTTGACAGGATCGAGGGATCACGCTGGTACATCGGCAGCGCCTCCAGCACGACGCGGTACTGGTTGGCCTGGCCGTAGATGGTCGATATCTGGCGCTGCGCGAAGGCGTCGTTCAGCGTGTCAGTAATGACCTGGAGGCTGACGCCGAGCTGGCCGGCCCGGGTGCGGTCGACGTCGAGCTGCGCCCGCAGGCCGCCCTCCTGCGCTTCCGAGGACACATCCCTGAACAGAGGATCGCGCCGCATCTCGTCAACCAGCTTCCGCGACCATTCGGAGACCAGGGTCGCGTCGGTGCCGGTCAGCGTGTACTGGTATTGCGAACGGCTCGACTGGGTCGAGATCTGTACGTCCTGCACCGGCTGGAAATAGACGGTCATGCCGGGGATGGCCGCCACCTTCTCCTTCAGCCGGGTGATGACCGCGCTGACATCGTCGCGCCGCTCGCCGCGGGGTTTCAGGGTCATGACGAGACGGCCGACATTGGTGGTCGGGTTGACCGAGCCCGCGCCGATGACCGAGACCACGCCAGTCACGTCGGGATCGGCCTTGATGGCGTCGGCCGCGTCAGCCTGCCGCTTCTGCATCTCCGCAAACGATACGTCGGGCCCAGCCTCCGTCACCGCCGTGATCGAGGCGGTGTCCTGGAGCGGCAGGAAGCCCTTTGGCGCGACGACATAGAGGACCAGGGTTGCAACCAGTGTGGCGAAGGTCACGACCAGCGTGGCGCGCTGGTGCTGCAAGACCCAGAGCAGCGTCCGGTGATAGAATTCGACGGTACGGTCGATAAAGCGGCTGATCGCAGCCAGCCCCGGCACCGCCAGCTCCTCATGGGCGTGCTTGAGCAGGCGCGAGCACATCATCGGCGTCAGCGTCAGCGAGACCACGGCCGACGTCACGACGGCGATCGTCAGCGTCAGCGCGAATTCGCGGAACATGCGTCCGACCAGGCCGGACATGAACAAGAGCGGGATGAACACCGCGATCAGCGACACCGTCAGCGAAATCACGGTGAAGCCGATTTCGCTGGCGCCCTTGAGCGAGGCTTCCATCGCACTGTCGCCATTCTCCATGTGGCGGACGATGTTCTCGATCATGACGATGGCATCGTCGACGACGAAGCCGGTGCCGATGGTGAGCGCCATCAGCGACAGGTTGTCGAGGCTGAAGCCGGCAAAATACATGATGCCGAAGCTCGTGATCAGCGACAGCGGCAGCGCCACGCCGGCGATCAGCGTGGCGCGCAACGAGCGCAGGAACAGCAGCACCACCAGCGTGACCAGCACCACGCTGAGGATCAGCGTGAACTGCACGTCATGGACGGAGGCGCGAATGGTCACGGTGCGGTCGGAGACGATGGTGAGGTGCACGCCGGCCGGAATCGCCCGCTGCACCTTGGGGATCTCGGCCCGGATCTGGCTGACGACGTCGATCACATTGGCGCCGGGCTGGCGCTGGATGTCGATGATGACGGCCGGCGTGCCCTGATACCAGCCGCCGGTGCGGTCGTTCTCCAGCCCGTCGACGATCTGCGCGACGTCGCCGATCGTGACCGGCGAACCGTTGCGATAGGCGATGATGATCGGCCGGTAGGCGTCGGCCGCGGCGATCTGGTCGTTGGCGGCGATGATGTAGGACTGCTGGGCACCGTCGAGCGAGCCCTTTGGCCCTGAGACGTTGGCGTTGGAGATCGCGGCGCGAAGATCCTCCATGGCGATGCCATAAGCAGCCAGCCGCGCCAGGTCGGCCTGGATGCGCACGGCCGGCTTCAACCCGCCGAGCACGGAGACGCGACCGACGCCGGAAATCTGGCTGAGCCGCTGTGCGAGAAGTGTGTCGGCGATGTCGCTCATCGCCCGCAACGAGATCGTGTCGGAGCGCAGCGCCAGCGTCATCACCGGCGCATCCGCCGGGTTCACCTTGGCGTAGGTCGGCGGATAAGGCAGCGTCTTCGGCAGCACGCCGGCCGCGGCGTTGATCGCAGCCTGCACGTCCTGGGTCGCGCCGTCGATGTCGCGGTTGAGGTCGAACTGGAGCGAGATTTGGCTGACGCCGAACGAGCTCGTCGAGTTCATCGCCGACAGCGACGGGATCTGGCCGAGCTGCCGCTCGAGCGGCGCTGTGATCAGCGAAGCGATCACGTCGGGGCTTGCGCCGGGTAGCTGCGTCGTCACCTGCACGGTCGGGAAATCGACCTGCGGCAGTGCAGACACCGGCAGCGCGAAATAGCCCAGCAGCCCGCCGATCAGCAGCGCAATGCCGAGCAGCGAGGTCGCGATGGGACGGCGGATGAAGGGTTCGGAGACACCCATGGGATGCGCCTGCCGCTCAGGCGGCTGTTGTCGGGATCATGGCTGCTTGGCTCCACTTCCCGATGAGCCAGCCGCCTGCGCCGGTGCCGGACCGGTCTGGCCCTTCTGGTCGCCCTCGCTGCTTTGCCGTTTGGCGCGGCGCTCCTGCCAATCCTTTGCGCCATCTTTCGAGGGGCCGTCTTTGGCCTGCCCGTCCTTCTGGCCGTCTTTTTTCTGAGCGTCCGGCGCGCGCGTGCGCTTGCGCGGGGCGAGATCGGCGGATGGCGTCTGCTCGTCGCGGCCGACGATCACCTTGGAGCCGTCGGACAAATTGGCAAAGCCCGTCGTCACGACCCGGTCGTTCGGCGACAGGCCGCTCGCAATCACCGCGTCATGCTCGTTCTGCTGCGTCACCGTCACGGGCTTGGCCGAGACGATGTCGCCCTCGCCGATGACGTAGCTGAAGGTACCGATCGGTCCGCGCTGCACTGCCGACGTCGGCACCACCAGCGCCTGCATCAGCGTCTCGACCTTGAGGCGGACATTGACGAACTGGCCTGGCCAGAGCTGGTACTGGGCGTTGGGGAACTCCGCCTTGAGCTTGAGCGTGCCGGTGGTCTGGTCGACCTGGTTGTCGATGCCGGTCAGCTTGCCGGTGTCGATCACGGTGACGCCGTCATTGCCGAACACGTCGACCGCGAGCGCGCCCTTGGCGGCAGCCGCATTGACCCGCATGATCTGCTGCTGCGGCAGGCTGAACCACACCGCGATCGGCTGCAACTGCGTGATCACGACGAGGCCGGTGATGTCGGCGGCGTGGACGATGTTGCCTTGGTCGACCTGACGCAGACCCGCGCGGCCCGAGAGCGGCGCCACGATCTTGGTGTAGCTCAGTGTCGCCGCCGCGTTGTCGATCGCGGCCTGGTCGGCCTTGACCAGCGCCTCGGTCTGCGCGACCGCGGCCCGCTGGGTGTCGGCCTGCTGCTTGGAGCCGGCATTGGAGGCGGCAAGCTGCTCATAGCGTGTCAGGTCGATGCGCTGGTTGGCGAGCTGGGCCTGGTCCTGCGCCTTCTTGGCGACGGCCTGGTCATACGTCGCCTGGTAGAGCGCGGGATCAATCTCGCCGAGCACGTCGCCCTTCTTGACGTCCTGGCCTTCGGTGAAATTCACCGCGATCAGCTTGCCGTCGACCTGCGAGCGTACGGTCACGGTGTTGAGCGCGCGGATCGCGCCGACGCCGTCGAGATAGACCGGTACGTCCTGGACCCGGGGCGTTGCCGCCAGCACCGGCACCGGCAAATCGGGGCGCTGGTTGCGGCCGTTCGCCTGCTGCGGCTGCTGATGCATGACGGTCCAGCCGAGATAACCGAGGCCGCCGAGGATCGCGAGCGTGATCAGGGTCATGACGAGGCCGCGGCCGCGCGATTTCTTCGCGGTCGCCTGCTTCGCATCATCCTTTGCGTCCGGCTTAAAGAGCATTGACCGGTTTCTCCATTCGCGGCTCCCAGCCGCCCCCGAGCGCCTGATACAGGCTGACGATGGCAAGAAGCCGTGCGAGTTGGGCCTGCCACAGCGCGTCTTCCGCCTGAAATAGTGTCTGCTGGACGTTCAGCACGGTCACGATGTCGGCGGTGCCGGCGCGCAATTGCTGCTCGGCAAGATCGAACGCGCGCTTCGAGGAGGTAACGACATCGCGCTGCAATTGCAGCTTGATCGTGGTTTGCTTGATCGAGTACAGCGCATTGTCTACGTCGGCAAAGGACTGGACGATGGTCTTGCGGTAGGTCTGGAGCAATTCATCCTGCCGCGCCTTGGCGAATTCGAAATTGCCGAGGATCTTGCCACCGTCGAAGATGGGTTGCGTCGCGCTGCCAACGAGCTGGAAGAACGCCGCATGCGGCTGGAACAGCGATACTAGCGCCGAACTCTGATAACCGCCATTGCCGGTCAACTGGATTGTCGGAAAAAACTGCGCGCGGGCGTTGCCAATATTCGCCGTGGCGGACGCCAGCTGCGCTTCCTGGCGGCGGATGTCAGGCCGCTGCGTCAAAATCTCCGACGGCAGGCCCGGCGTGACGCGCGGGATGGCTATCTTGTTCAGCGAGCCGCCGAGCACGCGTACGCTCTCCGGCGGCCGCGACACCAGCACGGCGAGCGCGTTGACGTTCTGGTCGAGCGTCTGGCGCAGCGGCGGCACCAGCGCCTTCTGGTTGGCGACCACGCTCTCCTGCTGGGCGACATCGAGATCAGTGCCGGTGCCGGCCTTGCGGCGCTCGCGAATGGCATCAAGGATGCGCTGCGCGCTGGCGATGTTATTCTGGGCGGTGCGCAGCCGGTCCTGCGAAGCCAGCACCTGGAAATAGGCGTTGGCGACGCCTGCGAGCGTCGTCAGCGCGACGACGTCGCGATCGAAGCGGTTGGCATTGGCGGTCTCTTCCGCCGTTTGCAGCGCATCGCGGTTCTGGCCCCAGAAATCGAGCTGGTAGCTGGCGCTCAGCGACGATGAGTAATTGACGACTTCGCGCCCGCCATTGGTCAGACCCGACGCGCTCGAGCCGGAGGTGCGCGAATAGGTCTCCGATCCGCTTCCCGACAGGCTCGGCAGCAAAGCTGCACCTGCCTGCCGCGCCTGGGCGTCGGCTTCGACGATGCGCGAGACGGCGGCGGCGATGTCTAGGTTGACGGTCTGCGCCTCCTCCATCAGCTGCGTCAGCTCGGCGGATCGGAAGCCGCGCCACCAATCCAGCGTCGGCGGCGCGTCAGCCTTGCCGGCGTATTTGTACTGGGCGGGAACATCGAGCGCCGGATCGGGCTGATCCTGCGTGAGGACGCACGCACCAGAAGTTGTCGCGAGGCATAGCACCGCAAGCCAGCGCGCCGCACGTAACATCCGCGAATCAGGGCCGAAGGGTCGCCGCGCGGCGACCGCCGGAATTCGCTGTGTCACATCCACCCCCTGCCGGGCAGACCGAACCGCCACCGCGAAGCCGGATTAACCGATTCGCGGCGGGATCGTGAGGAAGCAGTCTGCAATTCGTTCACAGCGGTGGTGCTTTTTTCTCGGAACCTGAAGTCCATACTAGCCGGGCGCGGAACTGCGGGACAGTCCCGCACCTGCGAAACATACCTCCGAAAGAGCCGCTTGCTCGATCCTCGAAACAGCAAGATATGCTTGCCTTGCAAGGCTTTCTCTCATTTCCGAAACATCCGGAAACGGCGGCAAGCTTACCAAGATTTCATGTGATATTGCTGCCACACTGACGCCGAAGCCACCGATCCCGGCTCGTGCTCCACTGAAACCCACGCCGCGGTGCACCGTACCTGTTCCTTGGACAGGCGGGGACACTTACACATGCGCATCGCGGTCATCGGAACGGGCATCGCCGGCAACGCGGCGGCCTGGACGCTGTCACAGCGCTATCCGGTAACGGTCTATGACCGCGAGCTGCGCCCCGGCGGCCACAGCCACACCGTCACCATCGACTATCAGGGCACGCCGATTGCGGTCGACATCGGCTTCATTGTCTACAACGCGTTCAACTATCCCGATCTGACGGCGATGTTCGCGCATCTCGGCGTCGAGACGGTCGCAAGCTGCATGAGCTTTGCGGTGTCAGCCGAGGGCGGCCGGTTCGAATGATTGGTGGACGATGGGTGCGGGCCTGTTGCCCAGCCTGGTAATTTGCTCTCCCCGTCCTACCTGCGGATGCTCGCGCAGATTCCCGGTTCGGTTGCGAGAGCGCCGCCGACCTGCGCAACGGCCGTCTCGCCGGACTGACGCTCGACGACTATTTCCATCAACGAGGATTTTCGAAGCGGCTCCTGACCGACTATCTCGCGCTGATGGGCGCGGGCGATCTGGTCGGAGCCGGCAAACGACATGCTCGGCTTTCCGGCCGAGAATTTCGTCGCCTTCTTCGACAACCATCGCCTGCTGCATTACGACCGGCCGATTTGGCGCACGGTCAAGGGCGGCAGCCAGCGCTAACGTCGAGCAGCTCCAGGCCGCGTTCAAGAACCGCGTCCGGTTCGGCTGCGCGGTGATGTCGGTTTTGTGCCGATGTCGATGCGCTACCATTTCCGCCTCCTGCCGCCGTCCGACACGGTCAAGCTGCGCATCCTGGAGACTGACCGCGACGGCCCGCTGCTGGCGGCGACCTTCAACGGGCGCCGCCGGGCGCTGACGTCCTTCGCCCTGCTGCGATCGTTCGTTGCCCTGCCGCTCGTGAGCTTCAAGGTGATGGCCGCGATCCATTGGGAAGCACTACGGCTTTGGCTGAAGGGTAAGCGGCTGATGCCACGACCTGATGTCGCAGGGCAGCATGGCGACGAAACCAGCTTGGCGGCCGACAGAACGCGCCCCTATACTATCCGTCGCTGACTGTATGCGGGGCGCGCTCGGGTTTGGCAAAATGGAGGGTGGGGCGCGCTTGGCTCGCGGTCGGATAGTATCCGTTCAGTCGATGGATCAGCCGATGTCGAATGTCATCCCGGTGACGCCCGATAATGTGGAGACAGCGCTCGCGGACCTACCGCGCATCGTGCGCCTTGCGCTCTCGTTCGGCTCACGGCTGCGGCGCGGCACGCTCGACGTCACTCTACCCGACGGCCGCCTGATCCGGCTTGGCGGACAGGAGCCAGGTCCGAATGCGGCGATGCGGCTGCACAATTACGGCTTCGCCTCGCGCCTGATCAACGGCGGCGACATCGGGATCGCGGAAGCCTATCTCGCCGGCGACTGGGACACGCCGGACCTGACACAGTTTCTCTACCTGTTCTGCGTCAAC
The DNA here is from genome assembly GCF_040548375.1 of Bradyrhizobium sp. F1.4.3. Taxonomy (NCBI): domain Bacteria; kingdom Pseudomonadati; phylum Pseudomonadota; class Alphaproteobacteria; order Hyphomicrobiales; family Nitrobacteraceae; genus Bradyrhizobium; species Bradyrhizobium sp. F1.4.3. Next base: position 63,702 of record NZ_JBEPRN010000001.1, on the reverse strand, counting down.
CACGATCTGATCCAGGCCATGCTGCGCGACAAGCCGCTGATGCGGTTCGTCCAGATGCTGCAGCACTGGTTCAACCGCAACACCCGCCGCCAGGCGCGGCGCAACATCCACGCCCATTACGACATCGGCAACGCGTTCTACTCGGCCTGGCTCGATCCCAGTATGACCTATTCCTCGGCGCTGTTCGACGAATCGACCACCGATCTCACGGCGGCGCAGACCAATAAATATCGCCGGCTTGCCGAGGCGCTCGACCTGAAGCCGGGCCAGAAGCTGCTTGAGATCGGCTGCGGCTGGGGTGGCTTCGCTGAATTCGCCGCAAAGAGCTTCGGCGCGCGCGTGGTCGGATTGACGATCTCGACCGAGCAGCGCGACTTCGCGCGGAAGCGCATCCACGAAGCGGGGCTGGCCGAGAAGGTCGAGATCCGCCTCCAGGACTATCGCGACGAGCGCGACCGCTACGACCGGATCGCCTCGATCGAGATGATCGAGGCGGTCGGCGAGCAGTTCTGGCCACGATACTTCGCACAGTTGCGTGACCGCTTGCTGCCGAGCGGACTTGCCGGCATCCAGGCCATCACCATCCAGGACAAGCTTTTCCAGAGCTACCGGCGCGAGGTCGACTTCATCCAGCGCTACGTCTTTCCCGGCGGTATGCTGCCCTCGCCCGCCGTGCTCAAATCGCTCGGGGACAGGTTCGGCGTCCCAGTCATCCGCGAGCGCATCTTCGGGCAAGATTATGCCAAGACGCTTGCCACCTGGCGAAATAATTTCCGCACGGCCTGGCCGGGCCTCGTCCCGCTCGGATTCGACGACCGGTTCCGGCGGCTGTGGGAGTACTATCTCGCTTATTGCGAGGCCGGATTCCTGTCGGGGAATATCGACGTCCGGCAGGTCATCTTCGCAAAGCAGCAATAAGAGTTTGCGGGGATCGGCTTGCAAGGGGTCGCTTGTAAGGCCGGCGACCCTACTTTAGGGTCGGCGCCCACGTCATAACCAGCCGGTAATTGCCTGACATGACCATCAAAAATGACGTTGTCGAAGCCATCGGCAACACCCCGCTGATCAAGCTGAAGCGCGCCTCGGAACTGACCGGCTGCACCATTCTCGGCAAGGCCGAGTTCATGAATCCCGGCCAGTCGGTGAAGGACCGCGCCGGCAAATGGATGATCCTGGAGGCCGAGAAGCGCGGCGAGTTGAAGCCGGGCGGGCTCGTGGTGGAAGCGACCGCCGGCAACACCGGCATCGGGCTTGCCGTGGTGGCGAGCGCCCGCGGCTACCGCACGCTGATCGTGATCCCGGAGACGCAGAGCCAGGAGAAGAAGGACTTTTTGAAGCTGTGCGGCGCCGAGCTGATCGAAGTGCCGGCCCTGCCCTATGCCAACCCAAACAACTACCAGCATGTCGGCCGCCGGCTCGCCGACGAGCTCCGCAAGACCGAGCCCAACGGCGTGCTGTTCGCCGACCAGTGGAATAATCTCGACAACGCCAAGGCGCACTACGAGTCGACCGGCCCCGAGATCTGGGAGCAGACCAACGGCAAGGTCGACGGTTTCGTCTGCTCGGTCGGCAGCGGCGGCACGCTCGCAGGCACCAGCCGCTATCTGAAAGAAAAGAACAAGAACGTACGGATCGCCTGCGCCGATCCGCACGGTGCCGGCATGTTCGAATACTTCAGGACCGGCGACGCCAAGGCCACGCCCGGCGGCTCCATCACCGAGGGCATCGGCCTCAACCGGGCGACCGCGATCGTCGAGAGCGCGGAGGTCGATGACACCTATCTCATTCCCGACACTGACGCCGTCACTGTGATCTACGAACTGCTCCAGCACGAGGGCCTGTGCCTCGGCGGCTCGACCGGGATCAACATCGCCGGCGCCGTGCGCCTCGCCAAGCAGGTCGGGCCAGGCAAGACGATCGTCACTGTGCTCTGCGATTCCGGCAGCCGTTACCAGTCGAAGCTGTTCAACGCCGACTTCATGCGCGCCAAGAACCTGCCGGTGCCGGAATGGCTGGAGAAGCGCAGCAACATCAAGCCGCCGTTCGTTTAGGTCCACCTAGCTCCAGGTCGGACGTGCCGGGCCTTGCGATATACGCGCCAGGCGGTCGTTCGAAACCGAGGACCTGGCGCTGGAGCGCGGCGGCGCGGGCGTGCCGTAAGAGCCTTCGCTGTCGGCGCTCGGCCAGAACGTGAGCGCAAGCATCAGTCCGAGATTGACCAGCCCGCCGACGGCCGTGCCCTGTTGCTCATGGCCGAAGGCCCAGGCCGGAAACCGGGTCGCGACCACGTGATCGACGATCATGAGCGCGAGCCAGGCCGGGATCACGCAGACCGGATCCCAGCCGATGTCGCGGATGCGCATCGATTGCAGCGTGAAGGTCGCAAGTCCGAAGAAGACGATCGCGGCGATGATCGCCCAGTTCTTCACGAGGTCTTCCACCCGGATCATGCTGGGTGAGGTGGTGCGCAGGACCGCCATCGCGATCGCAAAACAGATCGCGGTCATCACGATCGCAAGCGCGACCGAGGCGAGAAAGAAATGCAAGCGCCCGAGACGGGCATTGAGGCCGAACACGAAACCAAGCATTGGCGTACCCTTTTGGCGCCATATGCGCGGCGATAGCTTTCGGAGCTGTGAACTAGCGCGGCCGCGCGCCTGTCCATGGTTTCCGGAAGACTAAGCCAGTTTCAGCAATTTGAGGCTTTCGCCCCCGGTCAGCTTCGTCAAGCGCCCTCGCTGCCGTTCGAAGCCGAGGCACAATAGTCGCGCCAGAACTGGCGATAGCCAGCCTCGACCCTACTCGTGTAGATTTCGACATTGCCGGCGGGCGAGGCTGCGATCTGAGCCGGCAACTCCGCGCGCAACTTCACCAGATGAGCCGGCTGCGCCGCATATTTGCACGCGATCGCGGCATAGCCATCATCATCCTCGGCGACCCAGTCATTGAGGCCGACGGCCGCCACGATCGAACCGTCGGCGCGCGACGAAGACGCGTCGCCGAGCTTGGCAACGACGGGAACGCCGGCATAGAGGGATTCCCAGGTGGAACGCACGCGCGCCGGCGCTGCTCTGCAAGGTTGCTCTCCGAAGGAATGGCCCGCGGAGAGTCTAACTGATTTCGTGGGCCTGGCCGGCCGATCGACGACGCCTCCGGGAGTTCCCGGAGATCAGCGCAGGATCTGGCTCAGGAACAGCTTCGAGCGCGCGTGTTGCGGATGGGCGAAGAATTCGTTCGGGGTGTTGGCCTCGATGATCTGGCCGGCATCCATGAAGACCACGCGGTTGGCGACTTCCTTCGCAAAGCCCATCTCGTGGGTGACGACCAGCATGGTCATGCCCTCTTTCGCAAGGTCGACCATGGTGTCGAGGACTTCCTTGACCATTTCGGGGTCAAGCGCCGAGGTCGGCTCGTCGAACAGCATCACCTTCGGGTTCATGGTCAGGGCGCGGGCGATCGCGACGCGCTGCTGTTGGCCGCCGGACATCTGGCCCGGAAACTTGTTGGCCTGATGCGGGATCTTGACCCGCTCCAGAAATTTCATCGCGGTCTCTTCGGCGGCCTTCTTGGGAATGTTGCGCACCCAGATCGGCGCCAGCGTGCAATTGTCGAGCACGCTGAGATGCGGAAACAAGTTGAAGCTCTGGAACACCATGCCGACTTCGCGCCGCACCGCGTCGACGTGCTTGAGGTTCGGCCCGAGCTCGATGCCGTCGACGACGATTTCGCCCTCCTGGAATTCCTCCAGCGCATTGATGCAGCGGATCAGGGTCGACTTGCCGGAGCCGGAGGGCCCGCAGATCACGATGCGTTCGCCCTTCTCGACCTCGAGGTCGATGTCGCGCAGCACGTGAAACTCGCCGTACCATTTGTTGAGGCCGGAAATGTTGACGATGGGACTATCGGACATGGTGAGCTCGATCAGTTGCGGCGGTGAGCGTTGAGGCGGCGCTCGACGAAGAGCGAGTAGCGTGACATTCCAAAGCAGAACAGGAAATAGATGATCCCGGCGAAGGCGAAGCCGGTGAACGCAGTCGACGGCGTCGACCATTTCGGATCCGAGAATGACGCCCGCAACGAGCCCAACAGGTCGAACAACGCGACGATCGAGACCAGCGAGGTGTCCTTGAACAGCGAGATGAAGCTGTTGACGAGGTTCGGAATGACGTGGCGGAGCGCCTGCGGCAGCACGATCAGCGACGTCGTCTTCCACCAGGACAGCCCCAGGGCCGCCGCCGCCTCCCCCTGCCCGCGCGGGATCGCGGCGAGCCCGCCGCGGACATTCTCGGCCTGGTAGGCGCCGGTGAACAGGGCAATGCCGATCAGCGCGCGCACGAGGCCGTCGACCGAAAAATTGCCCGGCAGGAACAGCGGCAGCATGTAGGTGGCGAAGAACAGCACGGTGATCAGCGGCACGCCGCGCCAGAATTCGATGAAGGCGATCGAGAATATCCGGATCAGCGGGATCGAAGCGCGCCGGCCGAGTGCCAGCGCGATGCCGATCGGCAGCGAGGTGACGATGCCGGTCACGGAGACCACCAGCGTCACCAAAAGGCCGCCCCACAGATTCGTGGCGACGATCGGCAGGCCGCCGTGATCAAGTCCCATCAGCTTGATGACGATTGCGATCGCGATGAAAGCGACGATGCTCGCGAGCAAGGCGCGCCCGCCGCTCCGCAGGCCGCCGCCGAGGAAGAAGACGATCAGCGAGATGCACGCGGTGGTGATGGCGAAATCGACCCAGACCGACTGGCCCGTCGCCTGGATCTGATCGCGCAGCCAGGTCAGCGGGAAGATCAGCCAATGGATCGCGGTGCCGACCAGCACGACGAGGTTGCCGACGACCCAGAGCAGCGGCGCGATGGCCGATGTCTTGCTGAGGCTGAGCAGGGCCCGCCCGGCGCTAGTGATGCTGTCGTCGAACAATTCCAGCGCGCCGGCCGTCCAGCTCAGGCCGAATCCGGTGATGCCGCCGCCATGCAGCAGGAAGAACGCGACCACCGGAAAGGCGAAGAAGAACAGGCCGGCGTTGAGCCCCTTCGCCGGCAGGCGGGGAATGAGCAGCGGCAGCAGCAGAGCCACCGCCAGGACGAGCGCGAGGTTGACCCGCCAACGCTCGGCCTCGGGATAGAAGCCGTAGATCAGTTGCGGCAGCTTGGCCTGGATATACGGCCAGCAGGCGCCGACGGTAAACCCGGCGTTCTCGGCGAGGCAGGCGGTGCGGTCCTTGCCGATCCAGACCGCATCGACCATCAGGAACCTGACGGACGGAATGATGGTGAACCAGAGCAGCAAAGCACCCAGGATCGTGAGCAGAATGTTGGTCGGCGAATTGAACAGGCGGGTGCGCAGCAGGCCGATGAAGCCGGTGGTCTTCACCGGCGCGGGACGCTCGGCGACCAGGTCCTGACGGACGAAGGATGACGCAGTGATGTCGGTCATGCGCCGAGGCTCCGGCTGATGCGCCACCCGTAGATGCTCATGACACCGCTGGTAATGAGCGAGATCAGCAGATAGACGCCCATCGTCATGGCGATGATCTCGATCGCCTGCCCGGTCTGGCTCAGTGACGTGCCGGCGAACACCGACACCAGGTCAGGATAGCCGATCGCAACCGCCAGCGAGGAATTCTTGGTGAGGTTGAGGTACTGGTTGGTCAACGGCGGCACGATCACGCGCATCGCCTGCGGCACGACGATCAGCCGCAGCGTGGTGCCGCGGCTCAGGCCCAGCGACGATCCCGCCTCCATCTGCCCCGCGTGGACGGACAGGATGCCGGCGCGCACGATCTCGGCGATGAAGGCGGCGGTATAGGTCGACAGCGCCAGCGTCAGCGCCACGAATTCCGGGATGATCCGCGAGCCGCCGGCGAAATTGAAACCCTTGAGCTGCGGCAGCTCGACAGTGAAGGGCAGACCGAACACCAGCATCGTGACCAGCGGGAGCCCCAACAGCAAGCCGACCACGTAAGGCCAGATGCTGATCATCCGGCCGTACTGAAACAGTGCCCGACGCGCATAGGTGCGGAGCGCCAGCGAGGCGACGATGCCGACCGCAAGCACGGCCATGAACGGCATCAATCCGGGCTCGCCGATCGGGCTGGGAATAACCAATCCGCGATTGCTGATGAAGGCGAGGCCGAACAGCGAAATGCTCTGGCGCGGATTAGGTAACGCGGCGAGCACTGCCAGATACCAGAACAGGATCTGGAACAGGAGCGGCAGGTTGCGGATGATCTCCACATAGATCTCGCCGACACGCGACAGCAGCCAATTCGGCGACAGCCGGCATAGCGCAACGACAAATCCGATCACGGTGGCGAAGACAATGCCCACCACCGAGACCACGAGCGTGTTCAAGAGCCCGACCACGAACACCCGCAGGAACGTGTCGGAGCCGGTGTAGGAGATCAGGGTCTGATTGACGTCGAAGCCGGCATTGTTCCTGAGGAAGCCGAAACCGGCGGCAATGTGCTGGTTTTCGAGATTGGCGCGGGCGTTGGAGATGATCTCGTAGGCGATCCAGCCCAGGACCGCCGCGAAGGCAAACTGGACGGCGACGCCGTTCCAGCCTGCCTTGCCACCCAGGAGTCGCCTGATCTTCAGCGCGATCTGGAGCGGCGCTTTACGAGCCTCGGTGCTCATTTTGCCCCTGGCCTGCGGATCAAGCGGATCAGCGGATTGGCGGCGCGTACTGAAGACCACCCTTATTCCAGAGATTGTTGAGACCGCGATTGATGGCGAGCGGCGAGCCCGCGCCGACATTGCGGTCGAACGCCTCGCCGTAATTGCCGACGGCCTTCACGATCCGGATCACCCAGTCCTTGGTCACGCCGAGCTGTTCGCCGAAATTACCGTCAGAGCCGAGGACGCGTTTCAGCTCCGGGTTCTCCATCTTGGCCTTCTCGTCGACATTCTTCGAGGTGATGCCGAGCTCTTCGGTGGTGACCATGGCAAACAGCGTCCATTTCACGAGGTCAAACCACTGGTCGTCGCCGTGGCGCACCATCGGCCCCAGGGGCTCTTTCGAGATGATTTCCGGGAGCACCATGTGATCGTTGGGATTCGCCAGCTTCAGGCGATTGGCATAGAGGCCGGACTGGTCGGTGGTGAAGACGTCGCAACGCCCGGCTTCGTAGGCCTTGACCGTTTCGTCGTTGGTGCCGAACGCGATCACCTCGTACTTCATGTTGTTGGCCTTGAAGTAGTCGGCGAGATTCTGCTCGGTGGTGGTGCCGGTCTGGACGCAGACCGAGGCGCTGTTCAGCTCCAGCGCCGAATTCACCTTGAGCGACTTCTTCACCATGAAGCCCTGCCCGTCATAATAGGTTACGCCGGTGAAGTTGGCGCCGAGCGAGGTGTCGCGCGAGATGGTCCAGGTGGTGTTGCGCGAGAGCACGTCGATCTCGCCGGATTGCAGTGCGGTAAAGCGATCCTTGGCGGACGTCGGCACGAACTTGACCTTGGTCGGGTCGTTGAAGATGGCGGCCGCAATGGCTCGGCAGACATCGACGTCGAGCCCGGTCCAGTTGCCCTTGTCGTCGGGCGCCGAGAAGCCCGGCAGGCCCTGGCTGACGCCGCAGGACAGCACGCCCCGGTCCTTGACGGTCTTGAGCGTTTGCGCGTCGGCGGCTTGGGCGGAGAGGCCGGCGGCGAGGGCAAGAGTGAGAGCCAGGGCTACGCGTTTCATGGGCTTTGGGCCTTTCAAAGTCGTCTCAAGGACAGGAACGTTGTCTCAGGATCGTCTCCGCCAGGACTTTCCCCGTAAAAAGGCTAGCCTTGCAAGAGTCATGCTGGAAAACCTTGCCGAACACCCGCCCATCCCTGAAAGGCCATACCTTAATCCCCACCACAGGCGCCCGCCGTTTTGGCTATGGCGCAAGGTCCGGTCAGACGATGGATCGAAGGTCGCGGCAGGCCCCTCAACATGCGGCGACTGAATAGCACCTGCGCATCACAGAACGACTGGCGAGCCGGGTCAAGGGGTTGACGGGACTCTTCTGTGTTCTGTTATTAATTCCTGCGGCCTCCGGCCGACCCGCGGGGCGCGACGCGCGTCCATCGGAAGCACTTTTGAAAGCAGACGCATGGATTCTTCGCATCCCTCCCAACAGCATGCCGAGACCCGGCTGGTCACCTCCGGCCGTGACACCAAGGCGCAGAAGGGGTTCGTCAATCCGCCGGTCGTTCACGGCTCGACTGTGCTTTATCCGACCGCCGAGGACCTGCATGCCCATCGCGGCGAGTTCCAGTACGGCCGCCACGGCACCCCCACCACCAGGGCGTTCCAGGACACGCTGATGGCGCTGGAGGGACCGCAATGCGCCGGCGTCGGCATCGCGCCGTCGGGGTTGGCGGCGATCTCCACCACCCTGCTCGCGGTGTTGAAGGCCGGCGACCACCTGCTGGTCTGTGACAACGTCTATCGGCCCTCACGCAATTTCTGCAATGGCCTGCTGGCCCGCTTCGGCGTCGAGACCTGCTATTTCGATCCGCTGATCGGCGCGGGCATCGAAAAGCTGTTCAAGCCCAATACCCGCGCCGTGCTGATCGAGGCGCCGGGCTCGCAATCCTTCGAGATGCCCGACATCCGTGCCATCGCCGAGGTCGCGCATGCGCGCGATGCGCTCGTGATCGACGACAACACCTGGGCGACGCCGCTCTATCACCGCTCGCTCGACCAGGGCGTCGACATCAGCATGCAGGCTGCCACCAAATATATCGGCGGCCATTCCGACATCATGTTCGGCACGATCTCGGCCAACGCCAAGGCCTGGCCGCAGATTGCCGAAGGCATCCGCCAGCTCGGCGTCTGCGCCGGCCCCGACGACGTCTTCCTCGCGCTACGGGGCTTGCGCACGCTGTCGGTGCGGCTTGCGCAGCATCATCGTTCGGGGCTCGACATGGCGCGCTGGCTCGCTGCTAGACCCGAGGTCGCGCGCGTGCTGCATCCGGCGCTCGAAACTGATCCCGGCCACGCGATCTGGAAGCGCGACTTCACCGGCGCCTCGGGCCTCTTCAGCATCGTGCTGAAGCCGGCGCCGCAGAAGGCTGTCGACACGATGCTCGACACTCTGAAGCTCTTCGGCATGGGCTTCTCCTGGGGCGGCTTCGAGAGCCTGGCGATTCCCTTCGACTGCGATGGCTATCGCACCGCGACCAAGTGGGCGCCGGGCGGCCCGACGCTGCGTCTGCACATCGGGCTCGAGAGCGTCGACGACCTCAAGGCCGATCTTGACAGCGGCTTTGCTGCCCTCAAAGCGGCAATGTGAGCCTGCTCACAAGGCATCGCGCCTCGGGAACGCGCAGCTACCGCAAACGTTAACGCCGACCCGCCAACAAAGGGTTTGATCCACGATCGTTTGGCGCTAGCCTGACCCTTCGACTCTAATCCGGACACGGAGCATGGGAACGTTGGTTCTGCTCGATCTGATGGGTGGCGTGGCGCTGTTGCTGTGGGGCCTGCACATGGTCCACAGCGGGATTCTGCGCGCCTTCGGCCCCGACCTCCGTCGCCTGCTCGGCAAGGCGCTGAGCAACCGCTTCAGCGCCTTTGCCGCGGGCCTCGGACTGACTGCGCTGCTCCAGAGCAGCACGGCGACGGCGCTCCTCACCAGCTCCTTCGCGGCCGAGGGCCTGCTCAGCCTCGTTGCCGCGCTCGCCATCATGCTCGGGGCGAACGTCGGCACTACGCTGATCGTGCAGGTGCTATCGTTCAACATCGCAGCCGTCGCCCCCGTACTGTTCGTGCTCGGCCTCGTCGCCTTCCGCTCGGGCGCTCGCTCGCGCATCAAGGACATCGGCCGCGTCTGCATCGGCCTTGGGCTGATGCTGCTCTCGCTGCACATCCTGCTCGACACGCTGGCGCCGGCAGAGAACGCGCCCGGCGTCCGCGTCGTGATGGCCGCCGTCACTGGTGATCCCGTTCTGTGCATCGTCATCGCAGCGCTCGTCACCTGGGCTGTGCATTCGAGCGTCGCCAGCGTGCTCCTGATCATGTCGCTGGCCTATTCGCAGTTCATCACCCCTTATGCGGCGCTGGCGCTGGTGTTGGGGGCCAATCTCGGCAGCGCCATCAACCCCGTGTTCGAGGGCGCCAGGCGCGACGATCCCGCGAGCTACCGCCTGCCGGTCGGCAATCTCGTCAACCGCGTGGTCGGGATCGTCCTCGTCTTGCCGTTCCTGAACGTGATCGCCGGGCACATGCATGCCTGGCAGCCGGATCTCGCCAGGATGACGGCCGCCTTCCACATCGCCTTCAACGTTGGAACGGCCGTGGTCTTCATCGGTCTGCTCGACACCATGTCGCGCCTGTTGACCCGGCTCCTGCCAGATCGCGTCCAGGAGGCCGACCCGGCCCGGCCGCGCTATCTCGACGAGACCGCGCTGGAGACCCCGTCACTGGCGCTTGCCGATGCCGCCCGCGAGGCGCTGCGCATGGGCGACCTCGTCGAGGTCATGCTGCGAAAGGTGATGGCCGCGATGATGACCGGCGACCGCACGCTGGTCGACCAGGTCTCGAAGATGGACAATGTCGTCGATAGCCTCGACGAGGCCATCAAGCTCTACGTCACGAAACTGACCCGCGGCAGCCTCGACGAGAGCGAGGGCCGGCGCGCGATGGAGATCATCTCCTTCGCCATCAACCTCGAGCATATCGGCGACATCATCGACAAGAATCTGAGCGAGCTTGCCACCAAGAAGATCAAGCGCCGCTTCCAGTTCTCGGCCGAAGGCGCCGACGAGCTCGCCGCCTTCCACAAGCGCACGATGGAGTCGCTGCGGATCGCCTTCGGCGTGTTCATGTCCGGCGACGCCAACGAGGCCCGCAAGCTCCTCGTCGAGAAGACGGCACTGAAGAACACCGAGCTTGCCGCGATCGAGCGCCATCTCGACCGCCTGCGCGAAGGCCGTCCAGAGACCATCGAGACCACGTCGCTACATCTCGACGTGCTGCGCGATTTGCGCCGTATCCACTCGCACATCTGCTCGGTCGCCTATCCAGTGCTGGATGCGGCGGGCGAGCCCCATCGCAGAAGCGAGGCGGATGCGGCCGCCCTGCCCGCATCAGGTGCGGCGTCGGCGTTGCCGCGCTGACGGTCAGTCGACCTCAGCGATCCAGCGTTTTCGATGCGCTGCCGCGGTTCTTCACGATCAGCATGATGTTGCGGAGATAGATGATGGTCGCAAACAGCTGTCCCATGATGATCACAGGCTCGCGCTTCACCACGCCGTAGACCAGTGTCATCAGGCCGCCGCCCATCGAGCAGAACCAGAACGCTATCGGTACCACGCTGTTTCCGGCGCGTTCGCTTGCAATCCACTGCACCAGGAAACGTGCGGTAAAGAACAGTTGCGCGATCAAGCCGAACGCGAGCCAGAAGTCGAACTTGGCGACGAAGACGTCGTAGAAATAATTGCTCAGCGCCTGGCCGTATTGGATGATCACGCGTTTACCTCAGTCACATCTGGTGTCGGCTTCTTGCGGCGGATCAGCCACCACACGCCGGCGAGATCCATGATCCCGATCCACAGCCGGTCGAAGAAGCCGTAGTTTGACACGCCGGAATGGCGCGGCCGGTCGATCACGTCGACATAGGCGATCTCGTAGCCCTCACGGCGCACCAGCGCGGGCAGGAAGCGATGCAGCCCGTCGAAATAAGGCAGCATCAGGAATACGTCGCGCCGGAACGCCTTCAACCCGCAACCGGTGTCGCGCGTGCCGTCCTTCAGGATCGATCCGCGCACGCCGTTGGCGATACGCGACTGGAGTTTCTTGAAGCCGGTGTCCTTGCGCCCGACCCGCTGGCCGGCGGCGAGCCCGACGCGCGGGCCCTTCTCGACCGCCGCAATCAGGTCCGGCAGGAAGGCTGGATTGTTCTGGCCGTCGCCGTCGAGCGTCGCCACGATCGCGCCGCGCGCGGCACGAACGCCGCTCCGCACCGCGGCCGACTGACCGCCTGACCTGGCATGGAGAAGCTGCCGCAGATTGTCCCGCCGCGTCATGATGGTGCCGAGCCGCTCGCCGGTCGCATCCGTCGAGCCGTCATTGACGTAGATGATCTCGTAGTCCCAGCGGCCGTCGAGCGCCGCGCTGATCTCCTCGATCAGGGGCGCGATGTTATCGGCTTCGTTGCGCACGGGAACGACGATGGAAACCGAAGGCTGGGACGACGACAAATCGAAAGCTCGTGGTTGGAATTGGCCCGCACCCTGGGGAACCGGCGGCCCCGGCAGGCAGCCGCTTTTATGGGGCGGATGCCCCGCGGGCAACCCTTTTGAGCCGTCCCGTGACCGGTCCCGGAAGAGCCACAATGGTGCCATCGGCGCGGATGGCAAAGCCAAGCCTCCGGGCCGCAAACCAGTAGCGCACCGCCATGGCGCCGACCATGCCGACCAGCGCGCCGGCCACGACGTCGCTCGGGTGATGCGCGAGCAGCACCAGACGGGTCAGCATGATCACGATGGCGTAGGTAAACATGAACACCCGCAGGCGCGGCCACAGTGCCGAGACCGCAAACGCCAAGGCGAACACCGTCACGGCATGGCCCGACGGCAGGCTGGAATAAGCCCCCGTTCCATCGAACGGGATAAAATTGAACGGATTGGCCTTGCCGCCGACGAACGGACGTCCGCGGCCGATGAGGTATTTCAGGATCTCACCGACGAACACGGACAGGGCAACAGACAGAAACATGAACTGGAGCCGCGTTCCGAGACCGAGCAGCAGCGCGCGGCGTGTGCCGTGAAGCCCCGCGGCGACGAGCGCCAAGGTCACCAGCGCAACCCCTAGCACGGAGAGCACATTCTCATCCTTGCCGAAATCGGTGAGGATGCGGATCGGCCACAGGCCGGGCGTGCCGCGCGCCGGCATCGCCTGAATCTCGGTCTGATCGAAGGCAAGCATCAGGGCGATGACCACCGCCACCCCCGCCACGCTGAGCCACAACGAATGCCGCGCCAGCTTTCGCGCAGCCTCAGCGCGGCGCGAATGCGAGGGCGTGCGCACGAGCTGCGCCAGCGCCCCCCACGAGACCGAGAGCATTTGCGCGGGATAACCCGCGCGCGGCGCAATGTCGGTCGAGGCCGGCATCCTACTCGGTGCCTTCGGAGCGGAAGATCGAGATCGAAATCGCACGGCCTTGCGAGAAATTATAGCCGTCGATGCGCGCGCCGACCTTGTAGCGCAGTCCGATCGCCTCGGCGCGCTGCACGAAGCTGCGTTCCGTACGCTGCTCGATCAGCGCGAAGCGGCAGCTCCCCTGCCTGAGGAAATCCGCCGCGCCAGAACCGTCTGTCAGCAGTGTCTGGGTGCCGGTCAGGAAGACGAGGCTCGGCTCGTGATAGCCGGCAGACGCCGCCTTCGGCCCGACGCAGGTGACGCTGCGTAGCGCCCGCGCGACCTCGATGCTCGGAAACAGCGGCGTCAGCGACGGCAGCACGATGCCGTAGACCACGACCGCCAGCATCAGCGCCGCGACCAGCGCGTTGAGGAGCGAACGCTCGGCGCGGTTGTTGTCGTAGAGCCACCAGGCGAACAGGCCGAAGATCAGCGAGGCTGCGATGAACGGCCAGGCCACGAAGGCCGGCTGCCGTGTCAGCGTGACCGCGCCGACCACTGCGACGATCGAGCCGGCCGCAGGGATCGCGAACCACCAGGCCGAGCCGCGCATCAGCCATGACCGCGACAGCACGCGCCGCTCCAGCGCGCCAGCGGTGAGGATCGCGATCGCCGGATAGAGCGGCAGCACGTAATGCGGCAGCTTGGTCAGCACCGCCTCGAACACGATCCAGGACGGGATCAGCCAGGCCAGCAGGAACTGCGCGCCGGGCTCGCGCCGCGCGCGCCACACCGCCGGCGCCGCCATCGCCGCAAGCGGCGCCCCCGGCCAGAAGGTGATCCAGAACAGCGCCAGGTAAACTCCGGGCGGCGCCCCGTGGGATTCCTGCGCGCCGATCTTGCTCAGCATGTCGCCGCCGACGGAATCGGCGAAGAAGGCATCGCCCGCCCGCCAGAAGATCGCGATGAACCAGGGCAGCACCAGGACCAGCATCCACATCAGGCCCCAGACCGGGCGCAGCTTCCACAGCCAGGAGGCATCGCGGTCCTGGATCGCGAGCGCGACCACGGTCAGCCCTGCAAACATCAGGATCAGCGGGCCCTTGATCAGGATGCCGACGGCAAGCGCTGTCCAGAAGATCGCGGGCCAGCTCCAGGGCGGATGGGTCTCGTCCTCGGCGCGCTGCCAGGACAGATAGGCCCGCGCCATCGCGCCCATCGCGGCGACCACGCAGAACAGCAGCATCGCGTCGGTTTTCGCAAGCCGTGCCTCGACTCCGAGCAGCACGGAGGCGCACATCAGGAGCGCGGCCAGCACCGCAGCGCGCCGCGTGACGAATCCGAGTGCCGCCCAATAGGTCATGAGCACCGCGCCGATCGCGCCGATCAGCGATGGCAGCCGATAGACCCAGATCCGCAACTCCGCCTTCGGCAATTTGAGCGCCGTGGCAATTTCGACCGCGGCCGATTGCAGCCAGTAGATGCCGACCGGCTTCTTGTAACGGACGTCCTCCTGGAAGCGGATGTCGACATAGTCGCCGCTCTCGACCATCTGCTTGGTCGCCTGCGCAAAGCGTGCCTCGTCGCGGTCGACAGGCGGAATCGTGAAGAAGCCCGGCAGGAACAGCAGCAGCGCGCACAGCACCAGAAAGGCGACCGCCCTGGCGTGGCTGGCCGTGACGATGTCGAGCATCAGCACGAGCCGGCTGCCCGGATTCACGGGCGATTTCGGCTCGCGCGGCGCTCCAAAACGGGGGCTGGGATAGGTCTCGGACATTTGGTTCCGCTTACGCTGAAACCGCCATCGCCACAACCGCTTGAGCCGGGGTCATTGAATTCGAATGACAACTGTGTCCGCGGCGCCCGTGGCGTCGATCACGGTGAGCCGCGCAAAGCCGGGGCCAGGCGGTTCGATCAGGCGTTGGCGCCTGCCATCGATCTCGCCGAGTGCCGTGCCGTTGACCATGACTGTCATCGGCAGAACCCCGCCAGCGACCTTCACCGGCATCACGGCGGCCTCAGGCCCGCCGGCGCGATCGACATCGATCCGGGAACCGTTGAGCGGGAACTGGATGTGCAGAGCTTGCTCGCCGCCGGCCCGGACGAGCTCCCCGACCGGGCGGAACCGCTTCAGTGGCAACGGCAGCTTGGCGTTGCTGGCCACCAGGGTTCCCTTTGGCGGCTTCGGCAGCGGGGTCAGCGTTTTGCCAGTCCGGGCGAAGGCATCGAACAGGATGGGCGCCGCGGCCACGCGGCCGATCAGGCCGGGAGCCGGCGCCCCGTCGGGCCGGCCGACCCAGACCCCGATGGTCATGCGGCCGTCGAACCCGACCGACCAGGCATCGCGATAACCGTAGGAGGTGCCGGTTTTGAAGGCGATGCGGTTATGAGCGGCGTTTTCCGGTGGCGGCGTGCCCAGCAGCACGTTGCCGACATGCCAGGCCGCGACCTGATCCAGTAGCCTCAGCGGCTCACGGTCGTCCTTGCCTGCCACGACCTCACGCAGCGGCTTGGTTGTACCCAGCCGGGCGAGACCGGCATAGAGCTGGGCGAGGTCCTGGAGCGTTATGCCGACGCCGCCGAGCCCCATGGCGAGCCCGGGCGCCTCGTCCTTGGGCAGGACCAGATTGCCGCCGGCCTGGCGCAGCCGCGATGCCAGCCGGCTCGCGCCGACGCGGTCGAGCAGCACGATGGCCGGCACGTTCAGCGACATCTGCAGCGCCTTCTTCACCGGCACCGTGCCCTGGAACGTCATGTCGAAATTCTCCGGCGCGTAGGAGCCGAAGCGGACCGGGCGGTCGTCGATCAGGCTGTCGGGATGGACGAAGCCATCCTCGAAGGCGAGCCCGTAGATGAACGGTTTCAACGTCGAGCCCGGCGAGCGGATGGCGCGGGTCATGTCGACCTGCCCGGCCCGGCGCTCGTCGAAGTAATCGGCCGAGCCGACGCGGGCGAGCACATCGCCGCTATCATTGTCGACGACGATGATGCCGACCGAGATGCTGGGCCCAAGCGCGAGGGCGCGGTCATGCGCCAGCGGCTCCAGCACTTTCTGGAGGTTGGCATCGAGCGTCAGCTTGATGACCGGCGTATCCTTCACCGTCGCAAGCGCCGTGTCGGAGGCATGGGGCGCCAGGATCGGCATCGGCTTGCGCAGTTTTGGCACCGGCACAGCCTTGGCCTGCTTCGCATCGTCAGCGCTGACCTGGTGCTCCTCGACCATGCGATCGAGTACGCGATCGCGGGCCTTGCGCGCGGCCTCGGGATAGCGGTCGAGCCTGCGCGTCTCCGGCGACTGCGGCAGCGCCACCAGCAGCGCGGCTTCCGGCAGCGACAGCCGTTTGGGCTCCTTGCCGAGATAGGCGATGGATGCCGCACGGATGCCTTCGAGATTGCCGCCGTAAGGCGCGAGCGCGAGATAGAGGTCGAGGATCTGCTCTTTGCTCAGCGTTCGCTCGATCTCGATCGCGCGGACGATCTGCCGCAATTTTGCGTAGAGCGAGCGCTGCCGCCGTGGCTCCATCAGCCGCGCCAGCTGCATGGTGATGGTCGATCCGCCCGACACGATGTGCCCGCGGGTCGCCAACTGCACCGCGGCGCGGCCCAGCGCGAACGGGTCGATACCGTCATGGGCGTAGAAGCGCTGATCCTCATAGGCGAGCAGCAGCTTCAGATAGGTCGGATCGACATTCGCTTTTGTCTCGACCGGCAGCCGCCAGCGGCCGTCGGCCATGGCGTATGCGCGCAGCAGCTTGCCGTTGCGATCGACGATCGTGGTCGAGACTGCGCGCGACTCGTCGAGGGGCAGCGGGCAGAGAGAGTAGACCCAGGCAACGAAGCCGCCGATGGCGAGGATGAAAGCGAACACTGCTACCGACAGGATACGAAAGCCCCTGCCCCTCGCTCCGTCATGGCCGGGCTTGTCCCGGCCATCCACGTCCTTGCTCGCGGCACCAAAGTCCGTGGATGCCCGGGACATCTGCGCGAAGACGCGCTTCGCGCTTTTGCCCGGGCATGACGACTGAGTCTGTGGCTCCGCCTTGCTCATACGATCCAGCTCAGTTTCCCGCCATCACTCACTTCGCCGCCCGCACCTCAACGTTCCCCGTGCCGGTCCGCCCATATCGCGAGGGATTGTACATGTCCTCGACATAGGCCTGCGGCAGCACGTATTTGCCGGGCGAGACCGCGCGCACGATGTAGGCGACGGTGAAGACCGACTTGGAATCCGAGGCCCGGTCGACGGCAGCGGTGAAGCGGTCGTCGCGGAATTCTGTATCCTCCGGCTCCTGGCCGTCCTCGATCCAGTCGAGCGTGCCGCTGTCGCCCGACGACACCAGTTTTGGATTGTCGATCTCGAGGCCCGCCGGCAGATAGTCGGACACCATGATGTGGCCGTACTCCGGTTTGGCCTCGGTGATCTTCAGCACCACTGCAAAGCGGTCGTTCTGCTTGACCTTGCTGACGTCGGCGGGCTTGCCGTCGAGCGCGAAGTAATTGCGCTCGATCTTGAAGCCGTTGGACGCGGCCGGCTCGGGCGTCACCGGCGAGCCGGACACCGACACCACTGCCTGCACCGGCGCATCGCCGGTGTTGGTGATCTTCAGCGGCTTGCCGTCCAGGGTCGCGGCCTTGTAGCTGCGATAGAGCGCGGTCTTGATCGGCTGGCCGTCGACCTCGATCGAGAGGTTCTCCTTGGCCAACGCCCGCGCTGCCAGCACCAGCCACGCATTCTCCTGCGTGGAGGTGTAAGGCGTCAGTCCGCGCGCGGTCTCGACCCGCAAGACGGCCTGCGTCAACGTCGCCTTCGGCGCATTGCCTTCGCTGGCAAGCGAAACGAGCGCCGCGGCATCGCGGAGCTGCGAGCCATAGTCAGTGCGGCCGAACTCCAGCACGGGCTTTGGCGCGAGGCTGTCCAGGGCAGCACCATAGACCCGTTCCGCGCGGTTGCGGTCGCCGACCAGCGCCAGCGCCGCCGCGAGTTGCGACTTCGCAATCGGCGTGGCGAGGTTGCCCAGCTTGGTGTCGGCGAGATAGCGGAGATCGCCGATCGGCGCCGCGCCATTGCGGGCGAGCACGTAGAGGCCGTAGGCGAGATCGCGCCCACCGTCCTTCTCCGGCTCGTTGCTGTTGACGACGGAGTTGCGGACGCGGTCGAGCGCGTTCTTGAACAGCACGTCCGGCACCACAAAGCCCTTTTCACGGGCCCGGGTCAGGAAGTCCGTCACGTAGGCGTCGAGCCAGGCATCGTCGCCGCCGGCCGACCACAGGCCGAACGAGCCGTTGGAGCCCTGACGCGCCAAGAGCCGCTCGATCGCATCACGAATGCGCTGGTCGACCTCGGTGTCCATGGCGAGATGCGCGCCGGCCGCGAGATCGTTGACATAGAGCAGCGGCATGGCGCGGCTCGTGATCTGCTCCGAGCAGCCATACGGATACCGGTCGAGCGCCTTGAGGATGGTCGCCGCATCGAGCGCGGTCGACGAGCTTGCCGAGACCGAGACGCTGCCGGTCCCCGGCACGAGATCGGAGAACATGTCCGAGGTCAGCGTCAGGCTCTCGCCCTTCGCCAGCGTCCGGATCGAGCGTCGCGCCAGCACCTGTGTCGCCGCCTTGACGTCGAGCGCATAGTGGCGCGCGAGCACCAGCCCATTCGGCCCCTTGATGTCGACGTCAAGCGTCGCCTGCCCTGCCGCGGTTGCGTCGAGCGCCAGCGAGAACGAGTTGCGCTGCTTGGCGGCGAGCTTCACCGTGGTTGCGGGATCGCCGGTCATCTTCACCGGGCCGCCCGTCTTCACGTTGATGACGTAGTCGCCGGCCTGCCCCTCGACATTGTCGATCTCGAGATTGGCCGTGCCATGGTCGCCATTGAGCAGGAAGCGCGGCAGGGTCGTGGTCAGCACCACGGGGTCGCGGATCACCACGTCGGTGTTGGCGCGGCCGAGTTTTGTCGCGGTCCACGCAACTGCCATCACGCGCGCGGTGCCGGCGAACTCCGGAATATCGAAGCTCACTTCGGCAGTGCCATCAGCGGCAACCGTGACGATGCCCGAATAGAGCGCCAGCGGCTTTTGCGCGGGCGGCGAGCCCTGAAGCTCGGCCGCACCGGCATCGCCGCCGGACTTGATCTGGCCGCGCGTGCCCGACATGCCGTCGATGAGCTGCCCGTAGAGATCGCGGATCTCCGCGCTCAGGCGGCGCTGGCCGAGATAATAATCGTCCGGTGCCGGCGGCTTGTAGTTGGTGAGGTTGAGGATGCCGACATCGACCGCCGCGATCACGACCTTGGCGTCCTCGCCCGGATTGAGCCCGTCGAGCTTGACCGGGATTTTCAGCGTCCCATTCGGCCGGACCAGCGCCGGCGGCGTCAGCTTCACGGCCAGCGTCCGGGCCTGCTTGTCGATGCCGAACCATTTCAGCCCGATCGCGCGGCCCGGCATGCGCTGCGCGGCGGCGTCGAGCGGTCGGCGCAGCGTCGCCACCACATAGGCGCCGGTGCCCCAGTCCTTGCCGACCGAAAGCTTCACCTGCGCGGTGCCTTCCTTGACATCAATCGTCTGCGTCGTCAGCAGGCGGTCACCGAGCACATTGATGGTGAGCTTGCCGGCAGTGCGGACGTTGACCGACACCGTCATTGTGTCGCCGGAAGCGTATTGCGGCTTGTCGATCGAGGTTTCCAACAGGTCCGGCGTATCGGCGCTGCCGTCAGAATACCAGCCGACGTCGAACTGCACCGAGGTCACCGGGCCGTCGGCATCGTTCGCCTTCACGTCGAGTCGGTAGCGTCCGGGCGGAGGCGTAAGTGAAACGCGCGACGGCTTGTCGGCCGCGATGGTGACGTCACCGTCGGCGACGCGCGAGGTCGACTTGACCGGCTCGTAATCCCAGTAGTTGTTCTGGCGATACCATTGGTAACGCGACTCCATCTTCAGGAGCTCATAGCGCAGGCCAGCGCGGGCGAGCTGCTTGCCGTCGGGCGAGACGAACACGATGTCGAACTCGGCCTTGTCGCCTTCAGCCACGTTCCTGTCGCCGAATAGCGGCTTGATGCCGATCATGGCGGCGGCGGGCGCAACCGGCAGCACCAGCTTGCGCTCGACAGCGCGGCCGCCGGTCTCGACCATGCGGACGAAGATCTGTGCCTCCTGCGGACGCGTCGAGGCCGGCTGCTTGTCCAGCGTCACCGGGAAGGTGGCAACGCCATTGGCGTCCGCCTGAGGCAGGTTCTCCAGCGGCGCGCGCTCGTTCGAGGTGGTCTCCTCATCGGCGACGCCGAACTGGTATCCGGCAAAGCCCGGACGTTCAGACGCGGGCGCAATTAGCATATCGCCCTCGAGCTGGAGGCCCGAGGCCGGCGCGCCATAGAGGAAATGACCGTCGGCCTTAAGCTCTACAGGAGCGTTAGCTTTGATCAGCTTGTCCTTGGCAGACAGTTCGAATTCGATTCTATCGGGGACATAATCCTCGACCATGAAGGTGGTCTCGCCGACCGAAGAACCCTTCGGGTCGGTGAAAGCGCGCACGCGCCAGGTTCCGGTCGGAACGGCCGAGTTGAGCGGCACGGACAGCGTGCGGCCACCGGCGCCCTGGTCGGACAGCACGGCGCGGCGGAATTCAACGCCGTCCGGGCGCTCGATGACCAGCGTCAGCGGTCCGCTGGTGACGGCATTGCCTTGCCCGTCGCGGAGCAGCGCGGTGAGATAGACGGTCTCGCTCGAGCGGTAGACGCCGCGTTCGGCATAGACGAAGGCATCGGCGCCAGCTGGCACCGCGCGTCCTGCCACGCCGCGATCGGACAGATCGAACGCTGAAGTCTTCAGGCTGAGGAAGGCGTAGTCGGCCTTCTCGCCCGTGACGGTCAGCATCGCCGGCGACAGGCCGCCCTCGCCGCGCGCGAGGCCCGCCTCGAACAGGACGTGGCCAGAGTCGTCGGTCTTGCGGGTCGCCAAAATCTCGTTGTTGCGGGCAACCAGCCGCACCTCGGCCTTCCCGACGGGATCGGTCGAGGCCAGCGAATTGACGAAGACGTGGATGCCGTCATTCCCGGAATAGGCTGTTACCCCGAGGTCGGAGACGATGAACCATTGCGTCGCGAGCTGGGAGTCGTCGTCCGAGCCCGGGCCCTTGGCCGCGGCCGTCATCACATAGACGCCGGGCTGGAGCTCGCCCAGCGCCTGATCAACCGGAAATGCGGTGGTGACGTCCTGATTCAGCGTCATCGCCGTCGCGAGCTCGCCGGACCAAACCTTGACGCCGCGCTCGTCGCCGAGATCGCTGAGCTGGTACTTCGACAGCGCCTTCTGGAAATCGCTGTCGACCACCGTGTTGATCAGATTGCGGTCGCCGATCCGGAACACATTGATGTTGACCGCGGGCGTGTTGACGCTGACCACGGGAATGCCGCGCTGGCCGGTCTTCGGCAGCACATAGGCGCGACTGGTAAAGCGCACGAAGGGTTTCCGGTCGCGCACATAGATGTTGAACTCGGCCGATTTCGGCAGTCCCTCCTTGACGGTGGACGGCAGGCCGGCGCGCAGATTGATGTTGTAGCGCTCGCCGTGCTTCAGCCCGTCGACGCAGAGTTGCTTGCCTTCGGCCGACAGCGCCGGCTTGTCCTGGCCCGCGAGCGCCAGGAACGGCGCGAAATCGGTGCGCTTGGCGAGCTCTTCCGAGAACTGGAAGCAGGCGCGCGGGCTCGCCGAGTCCGAGTCCACGGTATAGTCGAGCAGCCGAAAACCGTGCTCGTCGCGCAGCTTCTCATATTGGCCGCGGACGTCGGCGACCTCGCGTATGTCGAGTGACAGCCGCAGCGCATCCAGCGCCGGCCGCCATAGCTTTCGTTCGGCCAGCGACTTGCCGAGCACCGCGAGCGCATCGGCCTCCTCGCCCGGGTTGCCGGCCCGCTGATAGGCGATGTAGGCGGCGGTCGAGGCGCGCTCCAAGAGGAAAGTCTGCTCGCTTGAGCCCTTCGGCGTGATCTGGAAGATGACCTTGGCGAGCCGCAGCCAGTTGCCGGCGTCCTCAGGCGTGGTCGCGGCGACCTGGCCGAGGATCGACAGCCCGGTGCGGAAATCGTTGCGCCGGAAGGCGGCGTCGGCATCGGTGCGCAGCGTCGCGCCGGTCTTGGCGACCGGCCCCGCCTCGCTCTTGATCTGGGCCTCCAGCCTGATCGCGGAATCGGCGAGATCGTCGCGCTTGAACGCCTTGTCCGCTCCTTGCGCGGCCGCAAGGCCGAACGCCAGCGTGGCGCAGAGTGTAACGGCGCGGACCAGACCGATCATGATGGACTCCCGGAAACGCGGACAAACGCCGCGGTGGCGATAAAGTGCGCGGAAAGGTGACGGACTCAAGGCGATGGAACCGGAGGTGCAAAACGTCGCATTCGCCATGGCGAGGCAAGCCCAAAGCCGCCGAAGGACCGCCGCAAGGAAGCGGCGGTCACGGAAAAGATCTACCGGCAAAGCATGTCTTGAACCGGATTCTTGGGCACGACACGGCTTGCCGCCGCGTCGCCGGCCCGGTCAAACGCACTCCGCCGCTCCGCTTTGTCGCTTTCGGGGGGAAAACGGTTCGGTTCAGGCTTGGCGGGGCTGCGGATTTTTCATATTTGGCGTGATAGAAGACCGGCAGGTGGTAGCCGAAGCCGGCACCAGAAGGTCCCGTAGCTCAACTGGATAGAGCATCAGATTTCTACTCTGAGGGTTGCAGGTTCGATTCCTGCCGGGATCGCCAGCCTTCAACGCCTTCGCAAATCTGTCGCACTTCAAGAACGCGTGCGCGGGCCTATCCAGGAGACGGGAGAGCCCCACCTATTGCGCATGCAGAAGAGGCGTCGAAGGATTCTGTGATGCCGTTATCCGACTGGACAAGAATCGCCATCGCATCCGCAGTTGCCGTTACCGCGATGTCTTTTTTGGCGATCGACGCGACCGTCGACGTCAACGCCGGCGGGATCGCAAAACGCCTTGAAGTGGCGCAAGCTTCCATTGCGAATGCCGCGGCGAGCCAGCATCAACTGGCCTTCGCCGTTCAGGCGTGGGTGCGCGGAAGCGACCAGACGCACCGCTCGACCGCGGATCGACCATGCGTCCAAGGCCACGGGCACGGACTGCAACCGGTCGGCATCGATCGCGGCGTTTGACGGAAGCCGCAGGCCGGCTCTCACATGCGCCCGCGCTGAGTTTTGTCGGAGGGGCCTAATCCGTCCGTTCGTCGTCGCGCCGTTCGCGCGCGAGCTGATGCCAGGCGAGCGCGATTTCGATGAGTCTTTGCCGGTCGGCGCCTTCGGACGCCGCCGCCAGCTTCATCGCAGCTGCGGCTTCGTGCTGTGGGTCGTACTTGCTACACATGAGGCCGACTCTAACCGGCCGATCTGGACAAGCGCGTGGCAATTTTGTCCGTATGAATGCGGAGAACGAGGCGTTGTCGCAGGCGATATCGACACGCTAAAATTGTGACTCAAATTGAGTTGCACTCGCGGTTTCAAAGCGGCCCGAACCGGCCTCTCGACGCTCACACCAATTGCGAATTGCGCCAACGACGAAACGAACGTGCGCAGCAGAAGACCGGCGCAACGATCGCGCCGGTCTTCGTATTCCCCTCAATTCGTGTGAACCGGCCTCAGCGGCCCGTCGCGGGGTTCGGGGGCGAAGCCGGTTGCGATGGGTTCTGGCCGCTTGGCAGCAGCGTGTTGCCGGACGGATTGATGGTCGTGTTCATCCCGCCAGTGGCACCGGTCGCGGCGCCCGTGCCTGTGCCGGTTGTGGTTCCCGTCGTGCCGGATGAAACGCCGCCCGTGCCGACGCTGCCGGAAGCCCCTGCCGATGCACCGCCTCCGGCGGAGCCGCCTGCGCCCTGCGCGAAAGCGGCCGTCGACGAGATCGCCAGTGCCAGGCCCAAGGTGATTGCGGCCAATTTCATAGAATACTCCTTCTGATCGCTTGCTAACAGAAGGGGTAAGCGCCTGGCCGCGCAATCGTTCTGAATGCCTCGCGCACAAAGCGGTGAGGCGCAGATCTCATTCCGATGGATCTGTGAATTGCATCACAGCCGGGGCCCGGCGCGTCGGCTAAACAGCGCCTCAGTGCACCGCTGAACGCGAGACCGGATGGATGGCCGTTCCCCTCATGACACAAGAAGCCGAAGCCGCGACACGGGCTGACGCGGCGGCATCACGGCGCAAGGCCGACCTGCACGGGCTCGCTCTTCTCGCAACCATCATCATCGCGATGACGGCCTGGATCGGCGCCCTGGTCTGGGCAGCGATCGCATTCCTGAGCTGGCTCGTCTCCTAGAGGGCGACACCATCGGGACGTCGCAGGCTTGCGCCTGATCCCTTCGGAAAACCGCGGCGCCGTCGTTTCCGGTCGAGCGCTAGAGCAGGTAGTGCACGAATTGCACCGCCTTGATCCCCCCGCACACGATAATGGCCCAGAGCGCCAAGCTGATCTGGATCGCATCCAGCATGTTCTTGTCCCCGCGACTCGCGTTTCGATTTTTTCTTTGATCAAGCGCGCGATAAGGGGGGAGCGCCAGCGAAAATTTGAGGAAGTTGTTGTGCGTCGCCGCAAGGATGCCGCGGCGCGTTCGCGGCGCGTAAAACAAATGAGGGCGGGCACGGGGCCCGCCTCATTTACTTTAGGTCCTGCGCTTCAGATCGCGCTCAGGTGCTCAGTCAGTAGCAGGCCCGTGGATCGGCCTGCACATACTGGCCGCTTGGGTAGCGGTAGTAACAAACGCCCTCGGCGACGTAGTAGCCGGGACGCGAGGCCGCCGTAGCGCCAGCGATTGCGCCGGTGGCGCCGCCGATCACGGCGCCTGCGGCAGCTCCCGAGGCCCTGCCCGAAATCAGGCCGCCAAGCACGCCGCCGACGATGGCCCCACCCAGCGCGCTCGCGCCGGGATCGGGTGCAGGCGGCGGGGGCGGCGGCTCATAGGCGACCGGCGGTCCCGGCGGCGCGTAAGCCACCGGCACGTCGTCGATATAGTCTTCGGAGATGTAGGCAGGCGGCCCGTCCATCCGCTGCGGATAATAGTACCAGACGCCGCCGACGTCCCACCACCAGCCGGAGCGGCCGTTGTGGACCTCATGGCGCCAGCGCCCGCCGTCCCAGGCAAGGTTGCCGCGATAGGCGTGTCCGCCCCAGTCGCGCGCCTGCGCGGGGCCGCGCGCCACATCCACATAGCGTCCCGGGGGCGGACCGCCAGGACCACTAGAACCACCATGCGGAGCGGGACCCATGTGGGCCTGGCCGCCCTGGCCGCCTGGCGGAGGCGCGGGGTGCGCCGCCTGCTGCGGCGGGCCCTTGCGCATGTTCTGATTGTTCTGGGGGGGCGCGCTTGCGCCCTGCCCCGGCGGTTGGCCAGCGCCCTTCGGCGGACCCGCGTCCTGCGCTTGCGCCGCGAGCGCCAGCAAGGACATGGCCGAAACCATGGGAATGATGATCTTCATGCGGCTGGACGCACTCATTAGTGCCTACCCCCTACTTTCTCGATGGCCGTGGTCCACGCGCGATAGACGATTCGGATAGCGCTGGCTGATGCCGGCCGACATAACTGACCTGCCAAGACTGACCTGCCGGGTCTGCTATGTCCCATTACAAATGATTAAGATCACGGCAATTTTTCGTCCGGACGAGTCTCGACAATGCGCCTGCCTAGCGGGCGGGCTCGATTACATTGCAGTTGGTGCGCCCCGACATCAGGCAATCCTGCATCTTGCTGGCGGCGGTGAGGTCGCGGGCGAGCCACAGGCCGACACCGAGAATCACGGCGGCAATGATCAACCCTGCAATGGCGCCGCGGCGGTTGTCGCCGGATTGAGGTTTTAGCGGGGATTTGGGCTTCTCGCCCGGTTCGGGCTTGGACTCGGACATGGCTACCTGGTCGCGCGGGTGAGATGGCTTATCACCTCTGCGACGTCGCGTCACATCGCGCCAAGCCGCTCCGGTTCAGCCCCGGGTCGGCCGGATCGCATCCTTGCGCGAGGTTTCGACCGCGGGGGTCGCCTGCTGGACCCGCGGTGCGCAGCTCGTGAGCACGAACGCGGTCCGGGTGCATTCCCAGTCCGCACCCAGGACGGCGCTCTCGATCGGCTGCGGTCGGGCGAGCAGCGACACAGCGCCCGCCACCGCCACCGCGGCAACAGTGATTGCAAGGGCCTTCAGGCTCAGCCGGAAAAAAATCATGCCCGTGCTCCGTCTCGTATCGTATCGTATCGGGGCCGACGCTAAGCGCCGCCGTCGTGGGTCCTTATGAGGGACATCACAATTCGGCAGTTTTTCCGGGCTACGAATGATCTGCTGGTCCAGCGAATTTTCGTCTACCTGGTCGGCTGCGATTATGGGTGGCATTGCGGCGCGCGTGGATGTACACGCATCTGCGTCGCGTGGTGCCTGCTATGCCCAGCCGACGTACCAACAGCCAGTGATGTAGGATTGAAAGCGAGGAAGGCAAGGCCCGTGAGTGGATTTAGGGAACCAGGCTTTACAGACCGGCAAAAGGCGGCGCAGGACGCACGCAAAAACCTTTTGAACAAGTTCAAGTCGCAGCCAGGGCCGGACGACCCGAGCGTCGCGGCGAAGCGTGCCGAGCGTGAGGCTCTCGCGGCCAAGCGCGCCGAGGCAAAGGCTGCGCGCGAGGCGGAAAAGGCCGAGCAGAAGCGCCGCGAGGAAGAAGTCGCAGCGCTGGAAGCTGCTCGGATCGCGCGCGAAGCCGAAGAAGCGGCAGCAAAGGCGGCTGAGATGGAGGCCGAGCAAAAGGCCAAGCGGGACGCCCGCTACGCCGCCCGCAAGGCCAAGCGCAAGTAACGTTCACAAGTAGCGTTCAACTGAAATTGAACTGAGGCACGCCTCGGTTCACGCCTCACGACGGGACGGTCTTGCCAAGGCCGCGCGAAAGCGCGGCCCAATGACAGGCGATGGACCTCATCTGGATCGCGAAACGCCGGGCTCGCCTCGTCGAGGCGCCCCGGCATGACGGTGCGAGATCAATTCTTCTTCATCATCCCGTCGTCTTTCTTCATTCCGTCCTTCGACATCGTGTCCTTCTTCATGCCGTCGTCCTTGGACATGGTGTCCTTCTTCATGCCGTCCTTGGACATCGTGTCCTTTTTCATCATGCCGTCGTCCTTGCCCATCTTGTCCTGGGCATAGGCGGCCGGCGCGAGCGCGAGGCCGAGCGAGAGGACGGCAGCCGAAATGCCGAGCGCGATGCGGGTGCGAATGGTCATGGTTCATCTTCCTTCGAGGTGACGTTTGCCAGCGACGAATGCCGCTCCTCATTCTCGACGGATCGATGCCCACGCTTGTTACGCCGTGTTGCGGATTTTTTCGCGGCTGGTCAGCCGCCCTGCACGATGGTCACCTGACGGCAGCAGTCGTGTTAATGCCTGGAACAGGTCAAACCGTGTGCGGCGCAGCAATAACGCGACTTGCAGCCGCATTCGATCTCGAACTATCAGATGAGAGAATATCGGGTGGAATACCGGCTAGGATGGGCCCTGAGGCCGGCCTCAAAACCCGATTACGTCAAACAAGAACCGTCCAAGGGGATCATCCATGTTCACGCGCCGCCACCTGATTGCGACCGCCGTCGCCGCACCCGCCATTCTCCGCTTCGGCATCGGCACCGCGCACGCCGCGACCACGCTGAAGATCTCGCACCAATTCCCGGGCGGCACGATCGACAAGGGCGATTTCCGCGACCGGCTTTGCCGCATGTTCGCGGCTGAAGTCGCCAAGCGCAGCAACGGCGACATCGCCGCGGAGATCTATCCGAATTCCTCGCTGATCAAGACCAACGCGCAGTTCTCCGCGATGCGCAAGGGCGCGCTCGACATCAGCCTCTACCCGATGCCTTACGCCGGCGGCGAATTGCCGGAGACCAATATCGGCCTGATGCCCGGCCTCGTCACCACCTATGATCAGGGCATGCGCTGGAAGAAGGAGCCGGTCGGCAAGGCGCTCTCCGACTTCCTCGCCGACAAGGGCATCATCCTGCTCAGCTGGGTATGGCAGGCCGGCGGCGTCGCCAGCCGCTCCAAGCCGATCGTGTCGCCTGAGGACGCCAAGGGCATGAAGGTGCGCGGTGGCTCGCGCGAGATGGACATGGTGCTCCAGACCGCGGGCGCCTCGGTCCTGTCGGTGCCGTCGAACGAGATCTACGCGGCGATGCAGACCGGCGCCTGCGACGCCGGCATCACCTCCTCCACCAGCCTGATCTCGTTCCGCCTCGAAGAGGTCGCGAAGTCGCTGACCTCGGGCGCCGGCGCCTCCTACTGGTTCATGCTCGAGCCGCTGATGATGTCGAAGGCGATCTTCGACAAGCTGCCGAAGAACCAGCAGGACATCCTGCTCGCGGTCGGCGAGGAGCTCGAAGCCTTCGGCCGCAAGGGCGCGCAGGACGACGATGTCGAGGTCGCCAAGGTCTATGAGAAGGCCGGCGCCAAGGTCAGCGCGCTCGATGCCGCGACCGTCGGCAAGTGGCGCGACATCGCCCGCGACACCGCCTGGAAGGATTACGGTGCCAAGACCGCGACCGCGGCGAACCTGCTCAAGCTCGCCTCCGACGTCGCAGCATGATGCACGGTCCGCTTTCGGATCGTGACGACCAGACGAGCGTTGCCGCAGGCCAAGGCCTTGCGGCAGCGCTCGATCGCGGCCTCGCCGTCCTCAACCGCATCATCGTCGTGTTCGCAGCGCTCGCGCTGATCGCGGCCTGCGCCATCCTGAGCTACAGCGTGCTCAGCCGCGCGCTGTTCCACGCCGCCAATTACTGGCAGGACGAGGCTGCCGTGTTCCTGCTGGTCGGCGCGACCTTCATGACGGCCGCCTATGTGCAGCAGAACCGCGGCCATATCGGCATCGAGGCCTTCGTCGGGCTGCTGTCGCCGCTCGCGAACCGGATCCGGCTGTGGTTCGTCGACGCCGTGACGTTTCTGTTCTGTACGTTCTTCGCCTGGAAGTCGTGGACGCTGGCGCACGAGGCCTATGTCGACGGCCAGGTCTCGAACTCGATGTGGTCGCCGCCGCTCGCCATTCCCTATTCGCTGATGGCGCTCGGCATGAGCTTGCTGTGCGTCCAGATCCTCGTGCAGCTTGCGCTGCCCTTCGCAGGAAGCCGGCGGCCATGAGCGTTTTCGGTATCGGCCTTTCTTACGGGCTCGCGACGCTGCTCGTGATGTTCTCGGGCATGCCCATTGCTTTTGCGCTCGGCGCCGTCGCGGTCGTGTTCATGGGCATCTACATGCCCGCCGCTTCGCTGGATACGGTGACACAGAACGTCTACGAGGAAATGGCCTCGATCACGCTGCTGTCGATCCCGCTCTTCATCCTGAAGGGGGCTGCGATCGGCAAGTCGCGTGCCGGCCAGGATCTGTATTCGGCCCTGCACGCCTGGTTGCATCGCGTGCCTGGTGGCTTGGGCGTCGCCAACGTCTTCGCCTGCGCGCTGTTCGCAGCGATGGCGGGCTCCTCGCCTGCAACCTGCTCGGCGATCGGCTCGGCCGGCATCCCCGAGATGCGCAAGCGCGGTTATTCCGGTGGCTTTGCTGCCGGCATCATCGCCGCCGGCGGCACGCTCGGCATTCTGCTGCCGCCCTCGATCACCATGATCCTGTTTGCCGTCGCAGCGGAAAAATCGCTTGGGCGCCTCTTCCTCGCCGGCATCGGGCCCGGCCTGCTGCTGGTGTCCCTGTTCGGCGGCTATGCGGTGATCCGCTTTCGCCAGGAATATGCCGCCGCCGAAGCGGCCTACAAGAACGGCGGTCCCGAAGCGGCGATCCTGGCCCGCGACGAGTACACGCTCGCCGAGCGCTTCAGCGTGCTGCCGCGCGTCATGCCCTTCGTCTTGCTGCTGACCGGCGTCATGGCCGCGCTCTATGGCGGCTATGCCACGCCGTCGGAAACCGCCGGCCTCGGCGGTCTTTTGGCGCTGGCGCTGATCGCGATGATCTACGGCGTGTGGCGGCCGAGCGACCTTGCGCCCATCATGAAGTCGACGATCCGGGAATCGACCATGCTGATGATGATCATCGGCATGTCGCTGCTCTACTCCTACGTGATGAGCTATCTGCACATCTCGCAGTCGGCCGCCGAATCCGTCGTCGCGATGCATCTGCCGCGCTGGGGCCTGCTGTTTTCGATCCTCGTGATGGTTGTGGTGCTCGGCTTCTTCCTGCCGCCGGTCTCGATCATCCTGATGACGGCGCCGATCATCCTGCCGCCGTTGCGGGCCGCGAACTTCGACATCATCTGGTTCGGTGTCGTCATGACCATCGTCATGGAGATGGGGCTGATCCACCCGCCGGTCGGCCTCAACATCTTCGTCATCCGCAACGTCGCGCCCGATATTCCCCTGAGCGAGGTGATCTGGGGCACGCTGCCGTTCGTGCTGCTGATGATGGCCGCAGTGCTGCTGCTGTGCTTCGTACCGGAGATCTCGACCGCACTGCCGGACCTGGTGATGGGGGCAGACGGGAGCAGGTAGAACTGCCGTAGGGTGGGCAAAGCGAAGCGTGCCCACCATAAAGCTTGCGATCGCCGAGCGATGGTGGGCACGGCGCTATGCGCCTTTATCCACCCTACGAGAGCTACAAAGTTGCGCGCTTCTTTTTCGCATTCAGCGCGGATGCGACGCGGCTCACGGGTGGCTTGCCGAGCACGCCACTCATCTCGTTCGTGGCCGCCAGCAGCTTCTCCATATCCACGCCAGTCCTGATCCCCATGCCCTCAAGCATGTAGACCACATCCTCGGTCGCGACATTGCCAGTCGCACCGGGCGCGTAGGGACAGCCGCCGAGACCGCCGGTGGCGGCATCGATGACGCGGATGCCCTCCTCCAGGCCGGCATAGAGATTGGCGAGCGCCTGGCCGTAGGTGTCGTGGAAATGCATCGCGAGATTGGCGGCGGAAATGTTGGCGGCAACCGCGCGCAGCATCTCCTTGGCCTTATCAGGCGTGCCGACGCCGATGGTGTCGCCGAGCGAGATTTCGTAACAGCCGAGATCCCATAACGTCTTGGCGAGATCGGCAACGGCTTTCGGCTTGATCTCGCCGTCGAACGGACAGCCCAGCACGCAGGAGATATAGCCGCGCACCTTGACGCCGTCCGCCTTGGCGCGCGCCAGCACCGGCCTGAAGCGCTCGATGGATTCCGCCACCGTGCAATTGATATTGGCGCGCGAAAAGCCCTCGGAAGCTGCGGCAAACACAGAGACCACTTTCGCACCCGCCGCGAGCGCGGCGTCATAGCCCTTCTCGTTCGGCACCAGCACGTGGAATTCGGCGCGCTTCAAATGGCTCACGCCGCGCAGCACCGCATCCGAGCTCGCCATTTGCGGGATCGCCTTGGGCGAGACGAAGGCGCCGACTTCGACGGTGTGCAAGCCGGCCGCGACCAGCGCCTCGATAAAGGCGATGCGGGCTTCGACGCTGACTGGAATCTTCTCGTTCTGGAGGCCGTCGCGTGGCCCCATTTCGACGATGCGAACCTGGTCGCTCATGTCACTCACCCGACGGCTCGACCACGGCGAGCTCGACGCCTTCCTGCACGATGTCGCCGACCTTGCATTTGATCGACTTCAGAACGCCGGCATAGGGCGCCCGCAGCGTCTGCTCCATCTTCATCACCTCCAGCGTCAGGATCAGCGCGCCCTTCTCGAGCGCTGCGCCCACCTCGGCCAGCACGGCGACGACCGTGCCCGGCAAGGGTGCCGCAATCTTGTCCGCGCCGGCCTGCTCCTCGGTCTCGCCGCCGAACGGATCGACCCAATGCAGATCGAAGCGGCCGTTGCGCGTGCGCAGATACAGCTCATGGCCGTCGATCACGGCCACGACCTGCGATTTGACGCCGTCGAGCGTCAGATCGAAACCGCCCTCCTTCGGCGCAATTGCGAACGCCAGCTCGCGTTCGCCGATCACGAGCGTCGACGGGCCGCTGCCATAGTTCAGCGCGATCTTCTGCTCCGGCCCGTGACCAACTCTGAACGCAAAGCCGCGCTGGCGCCGACCGACGGGCATCCAGCCAAAGGTCTGCCACGGCGAGTTCGCTTCCGTTTGGGCAGCTTGCCGCTCGTCGTTGACGATCGCGGCCACCGCGGCGCAGAGCTCGAGTTCAGACGGCGCCGGCGCTCCCGAGGTCAACGCCGTTAACTCGCGCTCGATGAAGCCGGTATCGATCGCGTTCGCCCGCACCTTTGGATGCGTGATCAGCGCCGACAGGAACGGGATATTCGTGACGATACCGCGGACGTCGGAGTCCTCCAGCCCACGGTTCAGCCGCTCGATCGCGACATCCCGCGTCGGCGCCCAGGCGATCATCTTGGCCAGCATCGCGTCGTAATAGGGCGAGACTGCATCGCCCTCGCGATAACCGGCATCGATGCGCAGGCCCCCACCTTCCGCCGGCAAGCGCCAGGTCGAGATCTTTCCGACCGACGGCATGAAATTCTTGGTCGGATTTTCGGCGTAGACGCGCGCCTCGACGGCGTGGCCGTTGAGGCGGATCTCGTCCTGTTTGAGCGGCAGATTCTCGCCGAAGGCGACCCGCAATTGCCACTCGACGAGATCGATCCCGGTGATCAGCTCGGTCACGGGATGCTCGACCTGGAGGCGCGTGTTCATCTCGATGAAGAACACGTCCTTGCCGTCGGAGACGAACTCGATTGTGCCGGCGCCGACATAGTTCACCGCGCCCGCTGCTTTTCGCGCGGCGGCGCAGACGGTTTCGCGTTGCGCGGCGTTCAGCGTCGGCGACGGCGCCTCCTCGATCACCTTCTGGTGCCGCCGCTGCAATGTGCATTCACGCTCGAACAACGACACGAGATTGCCGTGGCTGTCGCCGATCACCTGCACCTCGATGTGGCGGGGGTTGTCGACATATTTCTCGATCAGCATGCGGTCATCGCCGAACGCGGCCTTGGCCTCGCGCTTGGCGCTGACGATGGCGGGCCCGAGCTCGGCCGCCGAGCGCGCGATCCGCATGCCGCGGCCGCCACCGCCGGCGGAGGCCTTCACCAGAATTGGAAAGCCCACCTTCTCGGCCGCCTTCGACAGCGTCGCGTCGTCCTGGGCCTCGCCGTGATAACCGGGCACCAGCGGCACGCCGGCCTTTTCCATCAGCGCTTTCGAGCCAGACTTCGAGCCCATCGCATTCATCATCTCGGCGGTCGGGCCGACAAACACCAGCCCAGCATCGAAACACGCCTGCGCGAACTCCGCATTCTCGGACAGGAAGCCGTAGCCCGGATGCACGGCCTCGGCGCCGGTCTTTCGCGCGGCCTCGATCAGCCGCTCGACATTGAGATAGCTGTCGCGCGCCCGGGCAGGTCCGAGCAGCACGGCCTCGTCGGCGAGCGCGACATGCATCGCGTCGCGGTCGGCCTCGGAATAGACCGCGACCGTGCGCAAACCCATGGCGCGCGCGGTGCGGACGACACGGCAGGCGATCTCGCCGCGGTTGGCGATCAGGAGCGTGCGGAAACGCCGGTAGAGTTTTGAGCGGTCCATCGCATCACATCCTGAACAGGCCGAATTTCGTAGGCTCGATCGGCGCATTCGACGCCGCCGAGAGGCCGAGGCCGAGCACCAGCCGCGTATCGGCCGGGTCGATCACGCCGTCGTCCCACAGCCGCGCGGTCGCATAGTATGGGTGCCCCTGGCTTTCATATTGGGCGCGGATGGGCGCCCGGAATTTATCTTCCTCGTCCTTGGACCAACTATCGCCCTTGGCCTCGACATTGTCGCGCCGCACCTGGCTCAGCACCATCGAGGCCTGCTCGCCGCCCATCACCGAGATGCGCGCATTCGGCCACATCCAGAGGAAACGTGGTGAGTAGGCGCGGCCGCACATGCCGTAATTGCCGGCGCCGTAGGAGCCGCCGATCACGACGGTGAATTTCGGCACCGAGGCGGTCGCGACCGCCGTCACCAGCTTGGCACCATCACGCGCGATGCCGCCGGCCTCGTATTTCTTGCCGACCATGAAGCCCGTGATGTTCTGGAGGAACACCAGCGGAATGCCGCGCTGGCAGCACAGCTCGATGAAATGCGCGCCCTTCAGCGAGCTCTCGCTGAACAGGATGCCGTTGTTGGCGATGATGCCGACCGGAAAACCCCAGATATGGGCGAAGCCGCAAACCAGCGTCGTGCCATAGAGCTTCTTGAACTCGCCGAACTCGGAGCCGTCGACGATGCGCGCGATGATGTCGCGCACGTCGAACGGCTTTCTGCCGTCGACGGGCACCACGCCGTAAATCTCCTCCGCCGCGAACAGCGGCTCGCGCGGCTTGTGCATGTTGAGGTTCGGCCGCGTCGATGGTTTTAGCGTGCCGACGATGCGCCGCGCGATGCCGATCGCATGGGCATCGTTCTGGGCATAATGATCGGTGACGCCGGACTGACGCGAATGCACGTCCGCGCCGCCGAGCTCCTCCGCAGTCACGACCTCGCCGGTGGCGGCCTTCACCAGCGGAGGGCCGCCGAGGAAGATGGTGCCTTGATTGCGCACGATGATGCTCTCGTCCGACATTGCCGGCACATAGGCGCCGCCGGCGGTGCAGGAGCCCATCACGATCGCGATCTGCGGGATGCCCTGCGACGACATCTGCGCCTGGTTGTAGAAGATGCGGCCGAAATGCCGCTCGTCCGGAAAGATCTCGTCCTGGAGCGGCAGGAAGGCGCCGCCGGAATCGACCATGTAGACGCAAGGAAGGTTGTTCTGCCGAGCCACGTCCTGCGCGCGCAGATGCTTCTTCACCGTCATCGGATAATAGGTGCCGCCCTTGATGGTGGCGTCGTTGGCCACGATCACGCATTCCCGGCCCGAGATGCGCCCGACCCCGGTCACCACACTCGCCGAATGCACGTCGCCGCCATAGAGGCCATAGGCCGCGAGCGGTGACAGCTCCATGAACGCGGTGCCGGGATCGATCAGGAGATCGACGCGCTCGCGCGCCAGCATCTTGCCGCGCGCGGTGTGCCGGTTGCGTGACGCCTCACCGCCGCCGCCGGCGACCTGGCTCAGTTTTTCGCGTAAGTCGGCGACGAGCGCGCGCATGGCTTCAGCGTTGCGCCCAAAATCTGACGACGACGGATCGATACTGGAATGGAGCGGCATGTGGTCCCGCGTTTCTGGTGACGTGGTGAGAGACCGCGACAGGTTGAACCCATCTCGCGGCAATTCCAATTGCGTGAAAGCTTAAGCGGTTTCGGCCATCAGCTCGCGGCCAATCAGCATGCGGCGGACCTCCGAGGTGCCGGCGCCGATCTCGTAGAGCTTGGCGTCGCGCCACAGCCGCCCAACCGGAAACTCGTTGGTGTAGCCGACGCCGCCGAGCGCCTGGATCGCCTCGCCCGCCATCCACGTCGCCTTCTCGGCGGAGTAGAGGATCGCGGCAGCCGCGTCCTTGCGCAAACTGCGGGCGTGGTTGGCGCGGTCGCAGGCCTTCCCCACCGCGTAGACATAGGCGCGCGTGGCCTGCCAGGTCGCATACATGTCGGCGAGCTTGCCCTGCATCAGCTGGAAGTCGCCGATCGGCTGGCCGAACTGTTTTCGTTCGTGCATGTAGGGGACCACCGCGTCCATACAGGCCGCCATGATCCCGAGCGGGCCGCCGGAGAGCACCGCGCGCTCATAGTCGAGGCCGGACATCAGCACCTTGACGCCCTCGCCCACGCCGGCGAGCACGTTTTCTTCGGGCACTTCGCAGTCGTCGAAGAACAAGGGATAGGTGTTGGAGCCGCGCATGCCGAGCTTGTCGAGATGCGGGCCGTGGGTGAAACCCTTGAAGCCCTTCTCGATGAGGAAGGCGGTCATGCCGCGCGGGCCGGCCTCCGGATCGGTCTTGGCATAGACCACCAGCACGTCGGCATCGCCGCCATTGCTGATCCACATCTTGGAGCCGTTGAGCACGTAGCGGTCGCCGCGCTTGTCCGCGCGCAGCTTTATCGACACCACGTCCGATCCGGCGTTGGGCTCGGACATCGCGAGCGCGCCGACATACTCACCGGAGATCAGCTTCGGCAAATAGCGCTGCCGCTGCGTGTCGTTGCCGTTGCGGCGGATCTGGTTGACGCAGAGGTTGGAATGGGCGCCGTAGGAGAGCCCGACCGCGGCCGAGCCGCGCGAAATCTCCTCCATGGCGACGATGTGGGCGAGATAGCCCATGTTGGAGCCGCCATATTGCTCCGGCGCGGTCATGCCGAGCAGGCCAAGGTCGCCGAAGCGCTTCCAGAGATCGGCCGGGAACAGATTGGCCTTCTCGACCTCGGCGGCGCGCGGCGCCACCTCCGCCTCCACGAAAGCGCGCACGGTGTCGCGCAGCATGCTGATGTCTTCGCCCAGATCGAAATCGATGCTCGGGATGTTCAAGGCGATTCCTCCGAATTCTTGTCGACCCCGAACCTATCCTCGCCCGGGTGCCGTAGCGGTCGAAAAGGTTGCATTTTCCGCCAAGTTTGGCGAGGATTTTCCATGCCGTTTCAAGCCGCGACCGCGACGCCCCGCCGCGCCATGACGCCCGCCGCCTTTGTCCGCGGTGTGGTCGCCGCTTATTCCCGCTACGGGCGGGATCCGGCCGATGCACTGGCCAGGGGGCAGGTCCTTCCGGACCTGGTCAAATCGATGGATGGACGGGTGACGGCCGCCCAGTTCGAGGCGCTGGCCGGCCATGCCATGCGCGAGCTCGACGACGAGGCGCTCGGCTGGTTCTCGCGCCGGTTGCCCTGGGGCACCTACGGCATGCTGTGCCGCGCCTCGATCACCGCCCCCAATCTCGAAGTCGCCCTCAAGCGCTGGTGCCGGCATCACCGCCTGCTCACCGAGGACGTGCTGTTCGAGCTTGCGATCGGCGAGGAGACTGCCACCATTTCCATTCGCGAGGCACGCGACCTCGGACCATTCCGCGAGTTTTGTCTCGTCACCCTGCTCCGCTACATCCTCGGCTTCTCCTGCTGGGCCGTGGATTCCGCAATCGCGCTCCGCGCGGCGGAATTCCCTTACTCCGAGCCCGAACACGTCTCGGTCTACCCCACCATCTTCTGCAAATCCGTCCGCTTCGATACTGACGGCGCCCGCATCGTCTTCGACAAGCATTATCTCTCGCTGCCGCTGACCCGCAGCGCGACCGATCTTGACAACATGCTCAAGGGCGCGCTGCGCCTGACCGTGCTGCCCTATCGCCGCGACCGCCTGCTGGTCGAGCGTGTCCGGCGTGTGCTGCGTGATGCGCGCGGACGCATTCTCGGCGCGGAGGATGTCGCAAGCGAGCTGGCGCTCTCCACCCGCACCATGCACCGCCGCTTGCGCGAGGAAGCGACCTCGCTGC
Source organism: Bradyrhizobium sp. F1.4.3 (assembly GCF_040548375.1). Taxonomy (NCBI): domain Bacteria; kingdom Pseudomonadati; phylum Pseudomonadota; class Alphaproteobacteria; order Hyphomicrobiales; family Nitrobacteraceae; genus Bradyrhizobium; species Bradyrhizobium sp. F1.4.3. The sequence continues at coordinate 26,318 of NZ_JBEPRN010000001.1, read as the reverse complement.
GCGATCTGAAGGAGGAAGCGAAGCTCGAACTCGCCAAGCAGGAGCTGATGCGCGGACGGGTGCCGATCAAGCGGATCGCGGAGATCGCCGGCTTCCGCAACGAAAAGAGTTTCTCCCGCGCTTTCCGCAGCTGGACCGGCGCTAGCCCACGCGAGTTTCGCGGCAGGTATCGCTAGGGCGCGCACGAGCGTGCTGTCGCCTGGTTGTCATAAATTGACGGCCCCCGGGATCAAACCCGGAGGCCGCAAAGTCGCGAAACCGGTCTCGATTTCAGGCGTTAGTTCGAGTTGGTCTGCGCGCCGGAGCGAAGCTTGGTGCGCGACCGCGTCTGCTTGGGCTGGAACGCGAGAGCATCGTTCGTGGTCTTTGCGCCACCGCTCTGCGAGCACGAGCCGCCCATACCAGCAGACGCCGCCCGGCAAGCTTCCATCGTCGGGTAGCCGCAGCCGTGGGCGGCCTGGGCGCCGTTGGTGATGCAGAAATCGTCAGCTTTCGCAGCCGGAGCGGTCATGATCAGAAACGCAGAGGCAAACAGCGTCGCAGCCGATGCGACAAACGTCTTCGAGGTCGAGGTCATGGTGTCTTTTCCTGCTTCAGGATCCCACAAAAGAGTCCGCGGCATGCGACGCACGCCAAGGGTTCACAGTTCGGATGTAGGCTCGGCACCGCACCCCACAATCACGGCTCAGTGCATTGCAGGACTGTTTAAATCACATGTCACAGTTAGGTGAGTTACTAAGCTTTTATGACATTATCCGAATCGGCTTGGCGACACGCCACCTCCAACATTTCGAATTTTCAGGAACAAGGCGAGGCCAGCGGCCCCTACCCCGCCGCCGCGGCCTCCTGCACCGGCAACGGCACGTCCTTGGCGACGCCCAGCACCGGGAAGCTGCGGACGTTCTTCACATTCGGCATCGCGGCGAAATGCAGGAGTTGCTGGCGCATGCTCTCGACGCTCGGCGCCACGCATTTCAGCAGATAGTCGGTGTCGCCCGAAATCCGCCAGCACTGCTGAATGCGCGGGATCGCGGTGATCGAGCTCTCAAAGGCCTCCAGCACCGGCTGGGCCTGGCTGCCGAGCTGGATCGCGACGAACGACACCACCTCATAGCCGAGCAGCCGCTCGTCGATGACGGCGCGGATCGCCCGGATCACGCCGCGGCTGAACAGGGATTTCAGCCGCCTCAGGCAATTGGGCGCGGAGACGCCGACGCGAAGCGCCAGCTCGTTGTTGCGGACGCGCCCGTCCTGCTGAAGCTCGGATAAGATCCTTAGATCGATGCCGTCGAGCTGGAGACGCCCGCCCATACCCACCTCGTCATGATCCCGTCATGCCTCGCGAGAGCGAAGCACGCGACGGAATGAGTGCCAAGGGCTCCAAGGGGACTTAGGCAGCCGATAGCTCTCCGGTCGTCATGGCCGGGCTTGTCCCGGCCATCCACGCCTAGCCACGCAGCACGAAGAACGTGGATGCCCGGGACAAGCCCGGGCATGACGATTCACTCCGATATGGACAGGCTCAATGCGTCCAGGGCTCGCCGCGGCGGAACGAGAAATTGTCGGCGTAGGCAACCGGCCGGCGTAGCGATTCCTGCGGCTCGATCACCTGGTAGGCGATGCCCTTGCGCTCGCAATAGGCGACCGCCTCGTCCTTGGTGTGGAAGCGCAGCGTGATCTGCTGCTTCATGTCACCCGACGACGTCCAGCCCATCAGCGGCTCGACTGCGCGCGGCTGCTCCGGCTCGTAATCCAGCTGCCATTCCTTGGTCTTGGACCGGCCCGATTGCATCGCGTTCTTGGCGGGCTTGAAAATGCGTGCGGTCATTGGCTGTCCGGCCCTCTTCGTCTTTTCGTTCGATTTCGATGCGTCACGGTAGCAGTTGGTGGAAACCGCGGGCATAGTATAGAGACACTTTTCGGGAACTGATCGGTGATTCCGGCCCCCCGGTACCTCGCCGACGGGTATAGTCATTATGCTGCACCGTGACAATCGCGTACCCGCCCTCCGCGCCGGGACCCCGCCCGGCGATACTGCCTCGCAGACTTCGGCGTATCCGTCCCCTTCGAAAGCTCCCGTCGCATGGCCTTCCTGAACATCAACGCCACGCTCCCTGAAAAAGGCCGTGACCTCAGGCTCGACCTGTTTCGTGGCGTCGCGAACTGGGCGATCTTCCTCGACCACATCCCCGACAACATCGTGAACTGGATCACGACCCGCAACTACGGCTTTTCCGACGCCGCCGACCTCTTCGTCTTCATCTCCGGCTACACCGCCTCCTTCGTCTATGCGCGGATGATGCTGGAGCGCGGCTTCATGGTCGGCGCCACCCGCCTCACCAAGCGCGTCTGGCAGCTCTACGTCGCCCACATCATCCTGTTCGTGATCTACATCGCCTCGATCAGCTATCTGGCGCTGCGCTTCGGCGATTCCGAGATGATCAACGAGTTCAACGTCGCCGGCCTCGTCGACAACGCCACCGAGACGCTGCGGCAGGGCCTGTTCCTGCGCTTCAAGCCGCTCAACCTCGACGTGCTGCCGCTCTACATCGTGCTGATGGGATTGTTTCCACCGGTGCTGTGGTTCATGCTGCGCAAGCCGGACCTGACGATGGTGGTCTCCATTATCCTGTGGCTCTCCGCACGGCACTTCGGCTGGAATCTGAACGCCTATCCGGCCGGCCAATGGTATTTCAACCCGTATTGCTGGCAGGTGCTGTTCGTGTTCGGCGCCTGGTGCGCAATGGGCGGCGCACGGCGATCGGGGAAGCTGATCAACTCGCCGATCACGATCTATCTGTGTTTCGGCTATCTCCTGTTCGCACTGATCATGACCATGGCGGGCCGCTTCCCGAGCCTCGCCGCGATGTTCCCGGAATGGCTGTTCTCGGCGTTCAACCCGAATGACAAGACCAACCTTGCGCCCTACCGCTTCATCCACTTCGTCGTGATCGTCATCCTCGTGATCCGCTTCTTGCCGAAAGACTGGCCAGGCCTCGAGTGGAAAGTGTTCGATCCCGTCATCGTGTGCGGCCAGCAGTCGCTCGCCGTGTTCTGCGTCGGCGTCTTCCTGTCATTCGTCGGCCATTTCGAGCTGTCGATGAGCTCGGGCTCGGTGTTCGCGCAGCTCTTCGTCAGCATCGCCGGCATCGCGATCATGACGACGGTGGCCTACTACATTTCGTGGTCGAAGCGGCAGGACAAGCCGCTGAAGCCACCGCCGGCCAAACCGGCGGCGACGGCGGCCAAGGCTGCTTGAGAGAAGGCTGCTTGAGAGAAGGCGGCTTGAGAGAAGGCCGCTTGAGAGAAGGCCGCTTGAGAGAAGGCCGCGTGAGCCAGGCGGCAGCGGCGCAAGCTCAGGCCGCCGCTTCGCCGTCGTACTCGGTGAACTTCTTGTAGATCCAGTCGCGGCCGTCGTGGCGGCGCCAGACCTTGCCGTAGACGAGCCGCCCGTTGATCGAACGGCGCGGCACGATCACGGTCCAGAGGTGCCAGATCTCGGTCCAATTCGACCGCGGACTGAGAGTTTTGGACGTGAGATCGAAAGTCATGACAGACAACTCGCGCGAAACGAAGGCCGCGACGAATGTGATCTTGTGTAAGCCTGCTGATCGCCCATCGTCGCGTGCCGGACTGGATTGATAACAGCCGCGAAAACGGCTGCAACGACGGATCGCGCTTAACCTAACCGATCAACCTTACTTGTCGCGCACAAAGCCGCCTCGCCGGTTGAAACGCTTGCCTATCTTTCCTATGATGCGTGCGCGATTTGAGAATGAGCGCGCCGTTTGCAGGGAGCGTGCTGGGTGATTTCGAACTCAGACTGATTTTTAAAAGAATTGACTGCGCAGGTTGATGATCATGAATTTGCAATGTGGATATTTACATCTGGCGGTCGTTTCGCCGCCCCCGACGCCGGTTGCAAAGCCGGCCACCGCTAAATTGCCAAAAGGCGCCAACGACAATTATCGGGTCTGGCCGCTGATCCCATTCCCGGCCGGTTGGTACGCCCTGAACTGAGCGGGCAGTCGGTTAAAAAGCGCAACGCCGCGCAAGCGGAGTATCATCGCTTGGCGGCGTCCGTTTAGGCATTGGGCGCTGAAATCCCCAACATCCATATGTCTGCGGCGACCCCCAAAGGTTCGATGAAGCTTTGCTAATTCTGCGCCGGTTGACTGCTTTAACTCCAGCAAGAATCGCAGAAATCGCGCTTCACGAAGAACAATCGCTGAGGGTTCGGCGCAGCGTTTGAGCTGCCTTTGGTGTCAGCGATTGATTGCCATTCAGACGCCGCTGCTCGCGGCCGAAGCGCTGTTGGCGTTGGCGCTAAGCGCGCCTTGCGAATTGTAGGTCTGTCCCGACTGATTGCCTTGACTGGCTTGCGAGTTGGCCGGCGATGTCTGCACCTCGGTGGTCCCGTCGGAATAGGTGATCGTCGTCGTCGTCATCCCGTTGGAGGTGGTCGAGACCTCGCTGACGATGCTCTTGGACGAGCTGCCGCCGCCTCCGGAGCCAGAACTTCCACCCGCCGATTGCGAGGAGGACGTTGCTGAGGTCGACGAGGTCGCTGATGTCGACGACGTCGCGGACGTTGATGATGTTGCCGACGTCGACGAAGACGCTGCGGACGACGTCGCTGATGTGGACGGGGTCGCCGTCACCGCTGCGGAGGACGAAGCAATTGCACTGATCGACATGATAACCTCGCCTGAAGAAGACCCCGGGCGCGGCACAATTTGCGCGCGCCACCCTCTCCTTCAACGCGGCACACGCCAGAAACAGGCGTCATGACCGCGACGAAATATCAGTGCGAGCAGTGAGGACTGATTGGCCGGGGCGGCCGGCGTTGGCACCGCCGCCCCGCTCAACTCAGTACTTCGCGATCACCGGGCCGCCGAAACGATAGTTCAGGCGCACCAGGCCCATGTCGACGTCCTGGCGAACATGAATGGTGCCGACGGCGGCACCGCCCGGACCCGCCGTCAGCGTGGTGTTCTGGCTATCGAGGAAAATGTGGTCGTATTCGACGCCCACCGACCAGTTCGGCGCAAAACCGAACTCGAGGCCGGCGCCAACCGTGCCGCCCCAGCGCGTTCCCTTGGCGGTATCGACCACGACACCGGCGAAGATCGCGTCGTACTTGTCGCCTACGACCGCGGCGCCGCCCTTAACGTAGGCAAGGACGTTGTTCCAGGCATAGCCAACCTGGCCGGTGACAAGCCCGAACGCATCGATCCGGGTCCGGATGCTTCCGCCGCCAAGCGGGTTACCGCCGACCGGCGTGGTATTGCTGCCCGAGAAGTCGGCCCAGTTGCCCTGCCCCTCGAGGCCGAACACCCAGTTGGCCGACTGCCAGCGATAGCCAACCTGGCCGCCGACGGTACCGCCTGTTGCACTGTGGCATCCTTCCGCGCCGAAACCGACCAGATCCCAGCAGGTGTGGGCGGAGCCGCCGCCGCCGTTGATGCCGATGTAGAAGCCGCTCCAGTCATAGATGGTGGCGATCATCGGCAGCGCCTTGGTGTAGGGCCGTGCGGCGAGATCGGCGGAAAACGCGCTGCTGGCGCTCATCGCCAGAATGGCGATCGCGAGTGGCAATTTTTTCATTGGCTGATTTCCCCCGGAAGTGGTTTCGCAACACCTACCATTCTTTCTGGATTCGAGGTGTCACTCGGGAAGCACACTCGCAAAGGGTGTGCGTGCCCGTGGGCGCTGAGACGGGTACGCGTCCGCCGCCATCGATTTCCGGCCAGCCGGCAGCAACCAATTGTGTTGCAACGAGTTGCAGGTTCTTCCCGACTGTTCAGAGCGGACGCAAGCGCGCGTCGGCATGGCCAGCCGAAGCGTCTCACGTCCCCGTGAGGTGGAGGGGGGGCCGGTGAATTATCAGCAGCAAGTGGAGACCAATGAACAGCACGCCACAACGCAGGGAGCTGCTGTGAGCCACGTTGAGACGACCGAGAAACTGCCTGAGGCACAAGAGCCCGGAACATCGCTGTTTGCGCTTTGCTGGCTCGGGATCGCGGCGATCGCGATGGTCGGCTGGATCTGCGCCCTCGGCTGGCTCGCCTGGCGCCTGGCAAACTGGGTGCTGTCCTGAGGCCAGGTTGCGCCGCGAGAGGCTGAGGACACCGAGGCTGAGGACATCAACGTCGGGACTGGTCGGGGCAGCTGGATTCGAACCAACGACCTGCAGTACCCAAAACGTTTGCATTTGCATTCTGGTGGCGATGTTGAAACGAGCTGAAACAGGTAGGTCATTGAAGTTGTTAAGTTCCACCTCTTCACCACGTTCACCGGAATGCAAACAGTCTCGCAAGTTGGCCACCCCGGGTGGCCTTATAGATCTTCAGCGCTGCGGGCTCACGGGGACTTTGCTGCGCAGCTTCTCCGGCTCCGGAATCAAGTCGTGTTTGAGCAGCACGTGTTGGCAAGATGCAAATTAAACGCGGCAACCAGCGGCCGTGATGTTTGCGGCCGGACTGGCCAAACGCGCAAACGTGACCTCTGCCAATCTTAGCGCTCCAGAAGCGCAATCGAATGGAAGGTGGGTCGCGCAGCCCGGCGCTTCGCCGATCGGAGATGTAGTCCAGAAATATGGACTTAACTCACTGAATCAGAGTCACTTTTCCATGGATAGCCCGCTTTTCCGGACATGGAACTCTAGACTCCGGAACCGGCGACCGTCACCCTTTCTGCGATTCGCTCAACCGCAGGTATACCTATGGCCGAAGAGGACTCGGAATACGCGACGTGGCTCCCCGTGATCGGACGCAGCCTGGCCAGGCTGGCGCTCGACCGTGCGACCGACCGCGAGCCCGCCAAGTACAAGGAGGTCCTCGACAAGGTGAAGTTCCTAGAGGGCCTGGGATTGCCGACGAAGGACGCGGCGGAGGCGGCGGGGTCGACCGCGGAATCCGTCCGCGTCGCCCGCTACAACCAATCGAAGGCGAAGGGTAATGGCAAAAAAGGCAGCAAGAAAAAGGCGCGCGCTCGCCGCTGAGGGCGAACGGCAGCAGGCGACGCCGGCGCTCGACAAGATCGCCGCCCTTCTGGGCCTGTTGGTGGTCAAGGACATGGAGGCCGACGACGCCTCGATTCGCCTCGGCAACGTCGGGTTCTCGGACCGCGACATCGCCGCGCTGATCGGCGTGACGGAGGGCTACGTCCGGCTCGCGCGCTTCCGGGCGAAGAAGAAGGGCGGCCGCAAGCCCCGCAAGAAGAAGGCAGCCTGAGTTGGCGAAGATCAACCAAGCCCTGATTGAGCGTATTGCCGACAAGCTAGGGATTGGCGTGAAGGCCGTCTATCCGCGCATCCAACGGATCTCCAACGAGACCGCGCTCGACCGGCATCTCGCCGCCCTGGTGCTGGCGATGCGCAACGACATCAACGTCCATCGCTTCTCAACGCCGGAGGAGCGTGGCGAGATCCGGGGTGCACTCCGCCGTGGCAGCGTCGGCCGGGAATACGACCCAACCGATCCGGACGGCGAGGTGGTCGAGCGCGCCGCTCCCAGGCGCCGAGCAGCGTCTTCGAAACTCAAGCCGGCGAAGAAGCGCCGGACCAAGGACAACACGGTGTTCGTGGTCCACGGCCGCGACGGAGCGCTGCGCAAGTCCATGTTCGACTTCCTCCGCGCGCTCGGCCTGGCCCCGCAGGAATGGCAGCAGGCGCTTGCGGCCGCCAAGGGCAACAATCCCTACGTCGGGAACGTCATCGACGAGGTCATGGACCAGGCGCAGGCCGTGGTCGTGATGCTGTCGCCCGACGATCTTGTGCAGCTCAAGGACCAATTCGTCGGTCCCGACGAGCGCAACAGCGAAGGCAAACCGCAGGGACAGGCACGCCCCAACGTGCTGTTCGAGGCCGGCATGGCGATGGCCCGTCACGTCGAGAAGACCGTCATGGTGCGCATCGGCCGCATCAAGCCGTTCTCCGACGTGTTCGGCCGCCACATCCCGGCGCTCGGCGAGGACTTCGACAGCCGCAACGACTTCGCCAATCGGCTTGAGAAGGCGGGTTGCAAGGTCAACCGCATCGGCACCGACTGGGCCAAGACAGGCGTGTTCGTCCCGACCGAACCCAAGCCGGCGAAGAAGAAAGCCAAGCGATGAGGGCCGCTGCCGCAGCGTTGATCGCGGTCTGCCTCGCGCCGCCGGCGCTGGCCGCCGAGGTCCCGCCGACCGCGTTCTACTCCGGCAACGACGTCTACGACTGGTGCCGCAACGACCGTCGCGCCGCCTTCAGCTATGTGGCCGGCCTCCACGACTCCGCCGCCCACGCCGCCGCCGTCATCGACGACACGCGCAACTTCAGCAAGGACATGCCGAAGAACGACGCCCAGGTGGACTTCGCCCTGCAGCGCGTCGTCGGATACTGCATGCCGCGGCGCGCGACGATCGAGCAAGTGACCGACGTGTTCTGCGCCTACCTCAAGGACAACCCGGCGAAACGCGACGGCCTGCCGCCGATCATGTTCGCCGAGGCCCTGACCAAGTCGTGGCCCTGTCCCAAACGCTGAGGGCCGATGGCTAACCAGGACCAAATCGATTCCTTCATGCGCAACTTTCCGCCGCGGGAGCAGATCCTGACGATGGAGCCCGAGGACCTGGGGTGCACATGCTGCGCTACATGGCCCGCCCGCAGGCGGAGACGCACCGCTTCAACTTCATGCTGATGGTCGAAAACGGTCAGATCGCCGAGCGCTTCATGGAGGCGTGGGGCTGGCTCGCGCGCGAGGGATTCATAGCGCACCGTCCGAACGACATCCACGGCCACGGCTTCTTCGTGACGCGCGCCGGCCGTCGCGTCGCCCAGGAGACGAACTTCGACGCCTGGAAGAAGGAATCCATGTTTCCGGACGGGCTTGATCCAATCGTGATGGCGCAGGTCAAGCCGCTGTTCGTGCGTGGCGACTACGACACCGCCGTGTTCCGCGCCTTCAAGGAGGTCGAGGTGCGGGTCCGCGCGAAGGACGCGAGCCTGGCCGGCGAGAGCGGCGTCGATCTGATGAACAAGGCGTTCGGACCGGGCGGACCGCTGATGAAGGGCGCCGACAAGAAGGAGCGCGCGGCGACGCGCGAACTGTTCACCGGCGCGTTCTCGATCTTCCGCAATCCGGCGGCGCACGAGGAGGTCAAGTTTGACGAGCCGCGCGAGGTCGTCGACATGATCTGCTTCGCCAACCAGTTGCTGCGTATGGTGACCCGGCTCTAGCGGGCGCAGTTACCCTTGATCTCGGTCGCGCCGCGCGCTGTCGCCGTCGTGATCGTCAGGTGGCCGGTTATTTGTCGATCGCGTATGTGTTGATCGAGACTTCCTGGTGAGTGCCGGCTTCACGGTTGGGCACCTTGAGCTGCTGCACGAATGAATTCATTTTGTGCAAGTAGAAGCCCTTGATCGTCTCCTGACGCTTCTTATCGTCGAACGACTTCATGCTCTGAGCGGCTTCGTCGGGCTTCATCTCTTGAGCGCCGATCTGCGAGTCGATCTAGTCTTAGGTCGAACGCGACGAGGACGCCGCGGGCAATTTCCAGAGATCGGTCAGTAGCGCTTACTTATATAAATTTCTTGTGACCCTTGATTTCGTGGTGGGAACCGCCACCTCCTACCATAAGGGGTATTATGCCTGTGGGGATATTACCGATGCACAAGACCGACGAAGAGCTTGAGGACATTGCACGGACGTTTCTCCGGAAGGTCGGCCTCGAGTACCAGATTAAGCCGGACATGATGACGATCATCTCCAAGCTCAAACATGTCGACCCCGGCTTCGGCTACAGGCGCGTGCCTGACGAAGAAATGCCCGATGCGGAAGCGCAGTGGTACTCAGACGACATCGAGATCAGCATGCGGGAAAGCGTCTTCGTTGCTATGCAGCGAGGAGAACCGCGCGCGCGAATGACGGTCTCCCACGAACTGTCCCACTATCTGCTCAAACACAAGGGGCACCTGAACCGCAGCCCCGTGAAGTCGGCCGTTGAGGTCTCAGTGAAGCGCATCGTCTCTCAAGAGTCGGAAGCTCGCCGGTTGGCTCCCCGCATCCTTGCGCCTGAGCACCTCATCCCGGAGGGGGCATCGGTGGAGGACATCAAGACAATGTTCGGCCTTAGCCACGAGGCAGCAGTGATCCGGAAGGAGGAGATTGAAGCAACCCGACGGCGCAGGCGCGGCGAAAAGCGACCGCTCCCGCAGTCAATCATTGATTACCTGAAGGAAGCGAAACGTCGGGGATATCCCGTCCGCACTGACCTGGGCGACGACACCTAATTCTCGGCGGAACGCCGGCAGGATCAAAAATGTCCCGCGCGGATGTTCAACGAGGCAGAAGTCGCTTGATCCTCGCGACGTTCTTCAATATCGCAGCGTGCTGCCGACTCTCGGCGAGTTTCGTCGTCTCGATCTCATAGAGAGACGCCTTCTTAGCCTTCGCGAACCGCCTCACCTCTTGAATGGTCTCTCCCTCTGATCGGCTGGCGACAATCATCGCTCTGAGTCCATCGTAGCGAGTCACGAACTCCTCGCCTCGAAGGATGAATTTGAGGGCGTCCCCGCTTCCGGAAACGCCGATGGCGTATTTCCGTCGCGGCATTGGAAATATGCCGAGAACGTCGCCCCCGTCTCTCTTGTACTTGAGATGTCTCTCGGTGAATTCCTTGATGATGCTGCTCTTGCCCGTACGGCCGGGTCCAGTCACGCAGATGATCGTCAGAGCCATACCCACAACTCCTTGAGATTGAGCGTTGGTGCAGCGTACCGATCCCGCAGCCGTTGGGGAACGTCGTGGCAGGACGAGCGCAGCGTTATCAGCAACGGATTCGCAACCGTGAAATTGGACAATTTACAATCAACTCAATGCGTTGAAGACGAAATCCCTGTTGCATATTGCAATATTTGCGTTTCACGCTTTCGCGCTCCGGCCCTTTTGCTTTGAGCGGCGCCCACCGGAAAGCGGCTTGGGAGGTCGCTCGCCCCGCAATGGCATTCGAAACAGCTCCGAAATGGGAATTGAAAGTGCCGCTGCAAGTCTATCGAGTACCAACACAGTGGGGTTCTCGATCCCCCGTTCCAAGCTGCTGACGTAAGTGCGATCCACCTGCGCGTCCACGGCGAGCTTCTCCTGAGAGAGGCCGCGATCGACGCGATGTCTCCGCAAATTCCAGGCAACGAGTCCCCGTCCGTCCATTCACGGAAGCGAACATTTTGTTGTTTATAAAACCACGGTCCATAGTCGACATATTAATTCGGGCGGGTTTGTCTCGTCGTCACGCCGAGATTGTGAGTCTCAGCGCGGAGGCCGGCCCGATGTCGGCAGCGAGTCGGCTGCGAAACGCGGCCGTTCAGATCGGAGACGCGGATGAAGCGAGCGCAAATGAAACGAGCAGAACCAGCACCATCGAGCCCAGCCTCGGAGGTTCGACAAATGATTTCGATCAAGGATGTCTTGAAGAGGATCCCGGTAAGCCGGGCCACAATCGAGCGGAAGGTGAAGCTCGGTACATTTCCAAAGATGTATTCAATAGCACCGATGCGGGTCGGCTTCTTTCTCGACGAAGTCCTCGCTTGGCAAAAGGCCTTGATTGAGAATGCGATAAGACCAACCGAAAATTAAAAAGCCACCCGAAGGCCACCTTGGCACTACCGCGCCAAAAAGCGAGACTGCTAAGCCATTGATAATGCTATGATTTGGTCGGGGCAGCTGGATTCGAACCAACGACCTGCAGTACCCAAAACTGCCGCGCTACCAGGCTGCGCTATACCCCGAATGTCCGGTGAGCCCCGTCGATACACGCTTCCCAGGGCGCCAGCAAGCTTGCCAAGGCGCCAGCAAGCTTTCGAAGCCGTCAGCAAGGCGACAATGGCCCCGCAAGCCGGCCCTATTTGCTGCCGAACAGCGGGTGGCCGACGCGGTCGCCGGGGCGGATGCCGTATTTCTGCGCCGTGCCCGCCGGCACCTCCAGAACGGCCCGGGCAAGGCCCTGGGACGAGATGATCTTGGTCGACAGCGGCTCGGTGTTTTCCGCGATGCGCAGGATGCGGCCGTCGGTGCGGATGAAGATCATGTCGAGCGAGACGTAGGTGTTCTTCATCCACATCGACACGTCCTGCTCGGGATTGAAGTCGAACAGCATGCCTTTGCCGTCGGCCAATTCCTTGCGGTACATCAGCCCGGTCTGCTTTTCCTCGTCCGTGGTCGCCATCTCCACCGAAAATACTTGCACGCCGGTCTTGGTGACGATCTCCAACGGCTGGAAGCTGGCGGCACGGACAGGCGTGCTTGCGATGGCGAAACCGGCGACGACGAGGATGGCGGCAAGCCAGCCCCTGGCAAGGGACCAGACAGTGTTTCGATCAAGCTTCATGGGATGCACTCGGAACGGCGCTCAAGGCGTGGGACTGCGGCAATCCTTACGCGGCGATCACGACAAAAGCCAGAAAAGGCGCACGATCCTGACCGCGCGCCCTTGCTCACGATTGCGGGAGTAAGCAGCCTTAGTGCGACTGCAATCCCGGCGATCCCGTCTCGGGATGGATCTCGGCCGCCATCATGCCCTTGGAGCCCGGTCCAAAGCGGACCAGCACATACTGGCCGGGCCGCAATTCGGTCATGCCAAAGCGGCGCAGCGTCTCCATGTGCACGAAGATGTCGGGGGTGCCCTCCCCGCAGGTCAGGAAGCCGAAGCCGCGCAGCCGGTTGAACCACTTGACCTGGGCCCGCTCGAGCCCGCTGGTCGCGGTGACCGTGACATGGGTCCGCGGCGGCAGCATCTGTGCCGGGTGGATCGCTGTCGATTCGTCCATCGAGACCACGCGGAAGGCCTGGTAGCCCTTGGCGCGCTGAATGCACTCGACGACGATGCGGGCGCCCTCGTAGGCAGTCTGGAAGCCGTCGCGCCTAAGCACGGTAACGTGCAGGAGCACGTCGGGCCAGCCATTGTCGGGAACGATGAAGCCGTAGCCCTTTGAGGCGTCGAACCATTTGATGACGCCGTGGACCTCGACGAGGTTGGCGCTGGCCTCACCAAGCCCGGTGAAGGGACTGAGCGCGCTATCGCGACCGCCGCCGTGTTCGCCGGCTGCGGGAACTCCCAGCTTCTTGGACTCAAATCCGTCCGACGACCCCATAACCCCGGACCCCACACATGCCATGCAACCCGCCTCAGTGGCGGCGTCGAATCACGCGTCCTTCGAGAACCTTCTCAATATGACGCGACGCGAATCTTTCGAATCAAAAGATAACACTCCCGGTTGCGAGGCATAGATAAAAAAGAGATTCGCCGGAACCTATGAACAGCTTGCACAGCCGCGAATCAAAGACGACGGCTCAATTGCCAACGAAAGGTCCGAGCGTTTCGCCGATGTCGTGGCGGATCACGAGGTCGGCGACGGTGTCCTGCTCGGTCGGCTCGCGATTGATGATCACCAAACGCGCACCGGCGTTCTTCGCCATCATCGGAAAGCCCGCCGCGGGCCACACCACGAGCGAGGAACCGATCGCGATGAAGAGGTCGCAGGCTTGCGACAGCTCGGTCGCGCGCTGCATCTCATCCTCGGGCATCGCCTGACCGAATGAGATCGTTGCGGTTTTCACCGGCTCATCGCATGCGGTGCAGTTGGGCGCGGCGCCATCATTCTGGTCGAAGCGGCGCTTCACCCAGTCGAGCTGATAGGCCTGCCTACATCCGATGCAACGCGCATAAGTGGTATTGCCGTGGAGTTCAATCACGCGATCGGGCGCGAAGCCCGAGGCCTGGTGCAGATTGTCGATGTTCTGGGTGATGACCGCGGGAACCTTGCCGGCGCGATGGAGCGAGGCGAGCGCGCGGTGGCCACGGCCGGGCTTTGCCGCCGCAAACGTGTCTTCCATCGCAAAGCGGCGGCGCCAGGATTCGTCCCGCGCTGCCTTGCTCGCGACGAATTCGTCGAACGGGATCGGACGATTGCGGGTCCAGAGTCCGCCCGGCGAGCGAAAGTCCGGGATGCCGCATTCGGTCGAGATGCCGGCGCCGGTGAACGGGACGATGGTCTTCGCTTCGGCGATCATGTCGCCGAGCCGTTCGACGCCGCTGCGAAGATCTGATGCAATCATAGGCAAGCCATCCATGGTCGCGGGCACGGCTCTATAGCATGCCCGGAGCGGATGTTGCCGTCATCCGCGGGATGTCTGCGCTGCCCTGCCGGCAGACAGCTCGGCGAGCTCTTCGATGCTCAGCGAGTCACGATCGGTCTTCGCCATCGCAGCCTCCCGCTCGCTTTTGCGATTTGCTTTTGCAATTTGTCTTTGCGATTTGTCTTGGCGATTTGTTTTTCGGCTAGCTGCAACATGGGCAAGCGACAAGATTGTTGACGCTCTTATCCACCGTGATGCGCAATGCGGTCGGCAATTTTTTCCGACCTTCGCTTATCACAATCCTGCAATGCCTCCTCCCCATTGACGCCCCAATCAGAAGCGTCAATGCATGTCTCCAATGCGACTCAAGCGCGATGCGGCGACTGCGCTTGAGTTCAGTAGTGAACATAGTCCAAGCGTGAACACAGGGGAGATGGACATGACCGAAGATCAAGAACGCAAGGCACGCGAACGAGATGAAATCGCCGCACGCGTTGCCGCCTTCCGTGCCACACAGGAAAAGTTCAAGCGCGAGCGCGAAGAGTATTTCGTGTCGACGCTCGAGAACGCACGCAAGGTGGAACGGCCCTCGCTCTGGCCGTAAGATATCGCGTCAGATATGCGCACATGAAAAAGCCCGGAGCATCGCTCCGGGCTTTTCAATTCAGCCATTACCGCTTTTCAATTCAGCCATTACCAATGGCGGTAATAGTGGCGGTGATAGTACGGGCCACCATAATAGGCGTACGGGCCAGGGCCGTAATAGGCGGGGCCACCGTAATAGCCATAGCCCGGGCCGTAGTAGCCGTAGCCGTAAGGATGGGACGCCGCGATGGCACCCGCGGTGATCGCACCGGCGGCCAGACCGAATGCAAGGCCCGGTCCGATGCCGCGCGCCGCGGCAGGTGCCGGCGCCGCGATCGCGGTCACGCCAACCGCCGCAACGGTGGCCAATACTGCCAATGTCTTCTTCATGGCTGTCCTCCTTCGCATCTGAAGAGACAACGTCGATGACCTGCGATGGTTGCGCGCAAGCGCGGAACTCGAGCGGTAGAAAAAATGCGGGGACGGAGGGAACGAAACCGCGCGCCGGTGATTGCATCTTCAAGTGCGGAAGCCTCCGCCATCCGGGTCGAGGCGACAGCACGAAGACCCCGTCAGCATCTCCGCGGTGCTGGCGGGGTTTTCAGTTTCACGGGACAAAATGGCAGCAGACGCAAATGGCTGCCAACCGGGGGCGGAGGATCGAGGAGGAGAAATTGCCGTTATCCGCTCTGCTGGCCCGCATCCGCAGGCTCGTTCCCAAGACGAGCGATCAGCACTATGACGAGATCGTCCACAACTTTGGCGTCGGCGCCCTGCGCCCACCGCCTTCACCGATGAGCGACGGCGAGCTCGCCCGCGCCATCGCCGAGTTCCTGAAGCAGTCGCCGTCCGCGGAGTCGGTCGCGACGCTGGGCCGGCGGCTCGATCCCTCCTCCCCGCTCTGAGCGGCGTTTCTTTTGGCAAGCTTGGAACAAGCGCCTCGCGCGCACGTTGAGGTCACCTTCACGCGAGAAGAGGCCCAACATGCCCGCGTGGCTTGAAGTCCTGCTCAACCTGTCCGGTTATGCCGGCTTCGTGGCGCTTGCAACCCGCGGCGCCTCGTGCCGACAGACGTCCGCCGGCGACGACATCTACAGCGACGAGCGCTAGTTCGCGCGCGGCGCCTGGCCCGCAGTGCGCACCAGCCGGTCGGCCTTGACCGCGACATGCGTGTCCTCGACCTGCGGCCGCAGCGAAAAGCTGATCACCACGAAAGCGAGACAAAACAGCGTGCCGACGACGGCGACGCGCCGGTAAGTCTGTCGGTCGCCTTGATAAAAGGACGGTTCCAAAAACGGGGTCATGGCAAAATCGTTTCTTGCAATGCGGTTTTCTTGCAATGCGGTTTTCTTGATTGTCTTTGCCAGACACCTATCCCAATGGCGAGCGACTGCAACGCGATTGGGCTTTTAACCTAACCGAATAGGGTTATCGCGATCCGCGCAGGCTTTCGTTAGGAGTTTGCGCGCGCGCCCCGCGCCTCAGATCTCGGCAAGCCGCTTCAGCGTCGCGCGAAAACCCAGGCTCCGATGGCCCGCGACCAGCACGGTGCCGAACACCTCGGCTCCGTCCTCGCTGAACGTCCCGGAAAAGCCGCTGGTGGCTTCCGCTCCCGCGAACAGCGGCCGGATCAGCGGATCGGCGAACGGCGAATGCTGGTTGGTGGCAAGCTCGCCCTTCCAGGTTCCGTTGCCGACCGTGTAGGAGCCGCGCGACCAGAAATACGGCCCGCCACCGAGCAGCACGCCATCCCGCAGCACCAGCACGCCGCTGTCGCGGCCCTTCACGCCGTCGAGCATGTGGATGTGGATGGAGTAGAGCCCGTTCTTCATGATGCCCCCACCGTCCGGGCCACGATAGCGCCGGCGACGACGAGCGTCGAGATGGAAGCGAGAGCGTTGTTGCGGTTCGTTGACCGGCTTTGTTCCAGCTTCGACTCCATTTCGTTCTCAAAGAACGAATCGGAATCGAAGAAATCGGCACGGAGCGACTCTTAACAACTGGTTCGCATCCCGCGAACGCGCTTCCACTCACATCGAAGCCGACAAGTGTTGTCGTGACGGAGAGAACGGGACTGCGCGAACCATCACGCCGGCTGTTTACGGCACGCGAACTGCGTCGACGTTATCAGCCACGACTTGTTCTGCATCCGACTCCATTTCGTTCTCGAAGAACGAATCGGAGTCGAGAAAATCACCGTGAAGCGATTCCTAATGATCGATGAAGCTGCGGCTGATCACTTGATGGCGGCAGGAATTTCGAGACGACCGCGAACACGATGATGATCTCGCGGCACGGCTCACACCGGAAGGTGTTGGTCGAGCTCGCCGTCATCGGCTTGGCGCATTGCGGGCATGTCATGCAGGCCGAACGCCGATGCCTGGCGCTTGTTCCTAAGCAGTCCGATCGAGTCCGCCTGAGCTAGAGCGGACACGCAGGTGCTGCCGCATGTCGTCGACGGGCCGCGACGGCTCTCGAGCCCGCGCGTTTTGCGCTGCCCTTCTCCGAAAAGCATTCGAGGATCTGGATCCGGAGTTCTTCTGCGGCCGGGCCCTCGAGCTTTCTAAGTTGATTCCAGAGCCGGATCACTTCGCGCTGTTTCTCGATGGTCATGAGTCACCTCCATGGTAATTCATTGGAACAAAAAGAGAACATAAAGTCCAGCCCCTCCTGCGAGATTTCCTCATCACGTCGCCTTGAACCTTCTCGGCGTTGCAAGGACCCATGGAGGCTCGGGATTTTCAGCGCCCAGTCATATGGCAGCGCCGCCTGACGAACATATTCCGTCACCGCGGCGCTGTTGCTTTTTGGATTTTCAACCTTAAGTTAGAAGAACGGCTGACGGCCCAGGCGCTGAAATCCCGTTGTCGTCAGCTAGAGAGCCCCGTGCGAAAGCGC
The DNA here is from genome assembly GCF_040548375.1 of Bradyrhizobium sp. F1.4.3. NCBI lineage: Bacteria > Pseudomonadati > Pseudomonadota > Alphaproteobacteria > Hyphomicrobiales > Nitrobacteraceae > Bradyrhizobium > Bradyrhizobium sp. F1.4.3. Next base: position 8,724 of record NZ_JBEPRN010000001.1, on the reverse strand, counting down.
GGGGTTTTTCTCTTGAGCCATTTGCTGAGGAGAGCGTCGTGGCGTTCGCCGCGGCAGCACTGGAACGACGTCCCCGTCTGCGCATTGTCAAACCGAAATCAGTGGTGCTGTCGGTTGCGCGACGCGACCGCCAGCTTTGAAGAACCCCGCAGCCCCCGCGCGGGGTTTTTCTCTGAGATCAGCCGATGAATTGCGAGTTCTGTGAAAAGGAAATCCCGATCGGCCTGGCCGTCTGTCCCTATTGCGGGAAGCCTCAGAGCGCGCCCGGACAAAGCGGCCGGCGATTCCTGTGGATGATCGCTGCCATCGTGGGACTGCTCGCGATCGCAATCGCCGAGCACTATCTTGTCTTCAGACCGTGAACTTTTTTCGCGCTGGCGCGTCTTATTATTGAAGCTTTCCCCAGGCTTCACCCCCATCAGAAAACCCCGCCTTCCCCGGGCGGGGTTTTCGCTTCTTTGCGAACATCGCGCCGCCTGCCTGTGTGCCCCCGGCACGCAGACGGCGCGCGATGGCCGGATCAGACGGAGTCCTTGGCGACCTTCAGCGGCGACGCCTTGACCGACTTGCTCGCGGGCTTGGCCGCGAACTGCATCGGCTCCTTGGTGAAAGGATTGACGCCCATGCGGGCTTCGGTCGCAGGCTTGTTCACGACCGACATCTTCACGAAGCCGGGAATGACGAACTCGCCGGACTCATTGAGCTCCTTGTACCCGACAGTCGCCATGTACTCGATGACCGTCTTCACGTCGTTCTTCGAAAGCTGCGTGCCCTCAGCGATTGCATCGATCAACTGGGTCTTGGTCATCTTCGCCATGTCTAAAGTCCTCTGAATTGGATGCGCGCGAGTTACGATGTAACTCTGCCTGGGACGCCGCAAAACGACCCGGCGCGCTGCTGTTCATGCCTACGGTCATGAAGCAACCGGGCTTAGAACCTATCGAGGCCAAAAACGCAAGCAGCAGTTCGGCTTCAGTTCCGTGTCTTTTTTCCGGATAAAGATCGCAGGAATACCGCGCGCCCATGACGACGTCCCGTGCGAGCGTCGCCAATGATGAGCTTCGAATTGCCGCAACCGCATTAGTTTGAAAAGCCTTAGGGAATGTCTCCGGGCCTTCCTGCTACCACCGATTGAATACGGCTTGTTCAGGAAATACTCCCGATTGCCCGTCGCGGCTTCCGCATATTGGTCGATCGAAACGATGATGGCCTGGACGTGCGCATAGCACCATCCTTCCCGCGTGGCTTTGCGTCGAACATCCTCGAGGGCTTTCAGGAAGGGCGACAGCTCGCGCTCATCGTCGAACCAGCGGAGCGCTACCATGTCCGGCCTCCGAGAACCCGGCCCTGGTTGTGGTTCGGCTGGCTCTTCTTCAGCGCGTCCCTTTGCGCACAGAGGTCGTCGATCCTGGCCTGCATCCGGGACAGCAGGGCTTCGGCCGAGACGGTCCCGATCCCGCGCGTTGAAGCTGCAGGATCTCTCTCCGCTGGCGCCCCGCCTGGATGCGCATGTGCTCGATGTCCCGCCTGATGAAGTCCAGGTCCGGCATGGTCAGCCCCCGAAATGTGGAGACCGAATTAGAACAAAAAGAGAACAAAGAGGCAAGCCGCTAGAGCTAGGCGGAACCCGGGCGGCGCAGACAAATTATGGATTTATCGAGAAAACGACAGGCCGAACCATGAGCAAGGAAGACCTTTTGCGGCAGGCCGAGAACGCCGAGCGCCACGCCGACCAGGCGGTGGACGAGGACGTCAGGGAAGCCCTGAGGAAAGCCGCCCGGGACGACGCGAGGCCGAGCAAGAAGCCGAGCAAGAGGACTGACTGTCCGCTTGCGCTCCCGCCGGAACGCCCCGCTGTCCACCAGCGCTTTCCGCTTTTGACACCACGTAAGGAACGAACGGGTTCAGCATTCATTTATCTCGCGAGCAGACGCCGCCTGCTCACAGTGGGAAGACCCCGCGCTCGCCTCCCCGACACGGGGTCTTTCTTTGAGGACCGGTCATGCCGTTGATTGAAGCCATCATCAACCTGTCCGTCTTCGCCGGCCTTATCGGCGTGGCGATCTGACCAAAAGCGGATTGACGCGATTCCGAAGCGAGCCGCGCACTTCCGCGCCGATGGCGGTGGTCTTTTGCGAGCATTTCCTGCATAGTGCGGCATGGCTAAAACAAAAGTGACCTTCAAAACCGTCCGCATTTCAGACAGCGACTGGAAAATACTGGCTGATTACCCCGATAGCGAACAGCGCGAAATCAAAGGGTTCGTCAGCAAGGCCGATGCCGACGACTGGATCAACGGAGACCGCAAGATCGCGTGGCTCCGTTCTCAGGGCTACGCCAAGTGACATGACCAAGTGACATGACGAAGTGACCTGATAAGTGACGCGGTAGCTCTCGAGCGCATCGCCAGGTTTGCCGACGCGGGCCTGAATCCCCCTCTCCACTCCAAATGTTCCCACCGTCGCCGTGCTTTGCAGGCTCCGCTGCGGTGGGCTTTGGCGTGCGCTTGCAGGCGAGAGCCTTGCCGGGCGGTTGTCGGCTGACAGCGAGAGTTAGTCCGCCGGGATGAATCGGAGGGTGCCTGCGCGACGCGTTGGCTTGCCGGTGTCGTTGGTATGATTGACGCCATCCATGACCGGCACCTCGGCGAAATCGAATGGGCTGACCCCGTCCAGGCAGGCGACGTTGACGGCATACAGGCTCTGGTCGGATCGCCGTTGGTGATGGGTGTAGATACCGCAGCGAGAGCAGAAGAAGTGCTGCGCCGATCCGGTATGGAAGCGGTAGCTCGTCAGCGCATCCTCGCCCTGCAAAAACTTGATCCCGCCCATCTCCGCCATGACGACGACCGCGCCGCGCATCCGGCAGTAAGAGCAGGTGCAGCGGCGGATCGAATTGAAGCCGTCGCTGAGCGTCGCCTCGAAACGCACCGCGCCGCAATGGCACTGGCCAGCCCGAACGTTCGTGTCGCCCACCATGTTGCCTGTGTCTCCTGTCAAGATCAGTTCTACCTCCAGCCTTGAATACAACATCCGATCGGCTTTATCCCGCCTGACGAGTCACCTCATCGTGAAACTTGTGGCCGAGCGTGCGTTGTTGAGACTTCAGTAACCCAACGCCTCCAATCTCTCTTCAGTATCGTTGCGTTGGAGTACCCCACAGTGCTGGATTTTGACGAGCTGCGTGAACTCGCAGCTGATGTTCGCGTGTTTGTCGATGTCGCCGAAGACAAGGCTGAAGCGCTCAGGGCCGTCATCGCGGCCTATGACGTGGTGTTGGCGATCTTCCCCTCCGAGGAAGGCATGGGCCTCCACGTCATCAAAGGCAGCGAGGTCCTGGACAGAATCGCAAAATCACGGACCCATGCGATCTACAGCCACACGGCCATCGCGGTTCCCGACCTGGAGCATGCAGAAGTGCTCAAGCACCTGACGGCCCCCGTCGAGCAGCGGATTGCAGCCTAAGGCACGTACTCATAAATCTTCGGCGATATCCGCTTCGCCCCGATACCGACCGCCTTTGTGCAACCGCAGTAATGCCACGATAGGCCATTTGCAGACTTTCAGCGTCGTGGGCGATAGCGCTCCCTGCGGACTATGCGGGCGGCAAATCGAGGCCGTCGGGTAGCCTGATCCAAAGAACGGTTTGCTCGTCTGAGGAGTGACGAGACAGATGGCCCTTTCCGTGTGTGTCCTCCACTAACACGAACTCGCCCGCAGAGACGTGCCGCACCTCGCCGTCGCTCGTCTCGTATTCGACCGCTCCGGTCAGTCTGACAGTCAATACCCGCGCCGGAACGGTGTGCCAATCAACCTGTCGCATACCGGCAGGAATTTGAGTAAACTCCATGCTTGACGCGGGATAGCGCTTGGACACTTGAAACGGCTTAGCACCAGGAGCGACGGTCAGCTTTGCCGTCATGGGGATTTCCACTTCACCGAAGTGAGATTCACCGTCCGGGGTTGCGTATATTCGAAGACACTTCATCGGCATTCCTGCTGACATTTTGAGTTGAGTGCACTGGACTGCACCGTAACTCGAGGTCGATGACCCAGGCCGTGAAGGTGCGCTGATGGGCCGTTGCAAGTCCAATAGGCTCATCTACAGTATTTGGTGGCTCCCCTGGCCCGCAAATGTTGGAGATGTCATGACCTTCGTGTCTCGTCGTGGAATGTTGGCTGGCAGCGCGACACTGGCTGCTGCAACGAGTTTGCCATTTGCCGGGCCGTCCCGTGCTGCTGCCCCGATCGCCGGACAGCAGGCCCCGGGTTTCTATCGGTACCATGTGGGGGATTTCGAGGTCAGCGTGATTTCGGATGGCGCGCTCAAGTTTCCGGTTGAAGGCTTCGTGACGAATGCCAGCACCGATCAGGTCAAGGCCGCTCTCACAGCGGCGTTTCGTAACACGGATGGGTTGACCGTCCCGTTCACGCCGATCGTCGTCAACACGGGCCCGAAGCTGATCCTGATCGACACCGGTCTTGGAGATGCCGCGGTTGAGCGCACGAAGGGGACCGCGGGCCAGTTCGCGGCCAACCTGAAGGCTGCGGGCCTCGATCGCAAGGATATCGATGCCGTCGTCATATCCCATTTCCACGTCGACCATGTGGATGGCCTGCTGACCGCGGACAACGAGCCGGCGTTTCCGAACGCCGAGATTTTCGTGCCGGCCGCCGAACTCAAGTACTGGATGGACGACGGCGAGATGAGCCGTGCTCCGAAGGGGCGGATTGAAGGGCTGTTCAAGAACACAAGGCGGATCATCGGAGCGCTCGGCGGCAAAGTGACGCCATTCGAGGCCGGCACCGAAGTCGTGCCGGGCAACGAAGTCGTGCCAGGGCTCACCGCTGTTGCGACACCGGGGCACTCCGTTGGCCACACGTCGTTCGTTCTGTCCTCGGGCGGCAAGAGCGTATTCGTTCAGGGCGACGTCGCCCATATCCCGGTGCTGTTTGTCGAAAATCCCAGCTGGCACGCCGCGATCGATCAGGACCCGGTCATGGCCGAAGCCACCCGTCGCAGAATCTACGATATGCTGGTAGCGGAGAAGATGCTGGTTCAGGGTTTTCATTACCCATTCCCGGCCCTTGCTCATATCGAGCGGACCGCGAATGGTTATCGCGAGGTTCTGGTGCCGTGGAGTACCAGCATCTAGAAATTACGGAAATTAGAAATTGCGGTCCAGCACCGTAATTCCGTCGCTTGGCGCGAATTCCCCCTCACTTGTGATGCCTTTCACAGACAATCGACAGAAGGCATGTTCTGCTCTGCCAAGATAGCTTCAGTCAAAGGTTCCGCTTTAAGCACTAGCGAGTGCAGCACATTGACGAGTCCGGAAACCTGAGGGAGCTCGCCGTGGCAACCGGGTCTTTTCCCAGTCGAGGCGGACGTCAATACGTTGTCGAAATTGTTGATGCCGCCGGCCAAAGAATTGAGGTGCCAAAGGATCCTGGCAACGTTCAGCCAGACGATCGCAACAGCACAATCGCTGTTCGTCAAGGATTCTTCCGCGAGACGTTCAACCTCGATGTCCAGCAGACAAAAAAGCTTCTTTGGCTGCTTCAAAGCCTCCTTGCACGAGACGGCAAGGGGCCGACCCGTCCTCCCAAGCGCGACTATGAGCTGGATAAAAAAGCAGTGCGGTTTCTCGGCCGCATCATTGGCGTCGAATTTAATGCGACTCGGGGCGCGACACTGGAAATCGAATCCATCGGATTTCCTCCACCCGACCCATTCGTGTCTACGCTTCGATCTCTCCTCGTCATATGTCCCTTTCTCGGTATGTTCGCGACCGTATTTGTTTACGTTTTGGTTTTCACGGATCAGGGCCTCGATATCTGGCGATCGACTCAGGGCGACGTTTGGGCTGCTATCCGTCTGTGCGGTGCGATTGGAATTCTGACGGCCGTATGCTTTGGAAGCGGCGTGGCGCTCTTTTGGAATGGAAATCCAGGTGGGCCTCGACGTTTCGGATTGACCGAGGACCAACGCAACTTGGTCTCGGCGGCGGCCGGAACCTCGTTTCTGCCCGCGATGTTTGCGAGTACAGCATTCGCTTTATTGCTCCCCGACGATGTCTATAGTGTTGGTTACTTCGTTGGCGTTATCGGCACCGTTGCGGCAACAATTGCTCTCTTTGCGCTGGCCGCTGCTTTGACCAGCGTGTTGCTGCGTCGGCGATTTGTCGCCGGTATTGGTGGCTTCGTTCTTGTCGTGGCAATCGGCGCTGTCCCTGCGGAGCTTGGCGAGTGGCTCGGTCCTGCACTCATCTTGTCGCTTGGATTGTCGGGCTGGCTCCTCTTGATCCTGGAACTCGCGTCTTGGATAAAAAACTCGCGCAAGACGTTGCTTTCTGTCCTGTTACCGATCGTCCTGGGACTATCGGCGTTGAAGCTTCTTACGAGCTGTGCACTTCCTTTGCCGCCGGACGATATTATCCGCGGAACGTCAGCCTACAATCCGCGATCGGACTTCGCGACGACGCTCCAAAAAGTCATCGATCAGCAGGACACTCAATCGAAGACGATTGTCATTATTGCCGCAGCTGGTGGCGGCATCCGTGCCAGCTATTGGACGTCAACGGTTCTGACGCACCTTATCGATCAAGTCCCACGGGCCCGGAACGATCTGTTTCTCGCGAGTGGCGTGTCGGGCGGCTCAGTCGGGCTTTCGCTGTTTCGAGTGCTTCTGAGCCCCTCCGGACATTGTGCAATTGACGAGCAGGTTGTGGCGTTAGAAGCGTGCGCAGACAAATTCCATCAGCGGGATTTTCTGGCAGGACTGATCGGCGCAATGGTTACGCGAGACGTGATAAACTTTTTTGCTCCGATTCTTCCGCCTCGCAGTGTGGCGCTCGAACAAACTTTGGAGGCTCGATGGCGTTCCCTCAGGTCCGCCTCGGACGATAGTCCCAACCCCTTTGCCTCTCCATTCGGTCGCTTGTGGCGCGATCAGGAAAGCGGACTTTCCTTGGTTCTCAACACGACGTCTGTCTTTGGCGGTGATCGTCTGCCCATCAGCAACTTGCACACCGAGGATTGGCTCAATGCAAAAGGCCCGTGTAAGGTGAACATCGCTGAGCACGTGGACCTGCCCCTCAGCGCCGCGGCAAATAACAGTGCTCGCTTTCCTTTCGTGGAACAGTGGGGATGGTTCAAGACTGCTAGCAATGCGCCTGATACGGGTTGTAAGACATACGAGGGCGTAGCTGACGGGGGGTTCTACGATAATTTCGGCGCCGCCACGGCGCGCGACGCTTATCTCAAGGCCAAAGCCGTAGCGGCCGAGAGAAAGATCAATCTGCGGATCCTCGTTGTTCAGATCACAAGCGATCCAAACTGTGAGACTGCCGGATTTATTGATGATCGAACAGACCGGGTCGACGAGTGTAAGGATGTCTTGGAGAAGAGAAAAGAATATCTCACGCCAATTTGGCGCTTCGGATGGCCAACATTTGACGCGGAGTATCACAGGATTTCAAGTCACAACGGAAAGCTCCAATTGCGGCGGTTTCTGTTTCCGTTGCCGAAAGCAGTCTCGAACCCCGGAACTCTGGATGTGGAGTTGCAGTCGCGCTCGATCAGCGGCATCAGCGCCGCCCGACAACTCAAGGAGAGCTTGCAGCCAGGAGATAGCTACTACCATTTCTCGCTAGCGGGAGCGCTGGACGCGCCGCTTGGCTGGGCATTGTCCCAATACTCACGCGAACAGATCAAGGATCGGCTTGGTTCGCCGTCTAACAAAGTGGAAATGTTTCGGCTTATCTTTGATCTTTCTCATTGACCCCAGTGCACTCAATTCACGCACCGTCGCCTCGTTCGACACGCTTGATCGCCTTCAATTTAAACGCCGTCGGAAACTGACGGTTCTTTCCTCGCAAGTGTTACGGTGACAGTGCACTAAATTGACGCCGGACGGTTTCGCGGGCATGATGCGGCATGGCCCGTCTTGCTCGTGTCGTCGTCCCCGGACATCCCCATCATGTCACTCAACGTGGCAATGGCCGGGCGCGCACGTTCTTCGGCGACGACGACTACGCGCTCTATCGCGATCTGCTCGCTGCGAATTGTCGGGCGGCGGGGGTCGAGGTTTGGGCCTGGTGCCTGATGCCAAATCACGTGCACCTCATCCTGGTGCCGTCCGACCCCGACGGGCTGCGGCGCGCATTGGCGCGGTTGCATCGTGTCTACGCCGGCACTATTCAGGCGCGGCGCAAGCGCACCGGACATTTCTGGCAAGGAAGGTTCGGCGCCGTCGCCATGGACGAAGAGCATCTCGCGGCGGCGCTACGTTACGTGTCACTCAATCCTGTGCGGGCGCGCCTGGCGGAACGGGCGCAGGATTGGCGCTGGTCGAGCGCGCGCGCCCATTTGCGTGGCAAGGATGACGGGGTAACCGCCCTGGCGCCAGTCCGGGAGCGCTTCCCTCGCTTCGCCGATCTGCTCGACGGCGAACCGGACACAGAACTGTTCGCCCGGTTGCGCGCCGCAGAGAGCATTGGTCGGCCACTCGGGAACGATCGCTTCATCGCCGGCCTCGAACGACTGACCCGGCGTTCCTTGAAACCGGGCAAGCGCGGACCGAAGCCTGCGGAGACAGTAGGAAGTTCGCGAAGCCGAAGTTAAGTGCACTGGACTGCACCCCTCAAGTGAGACACGATAATCTCGGTGACAGGGCATTTCCGAGGATGACCTGTGGCAGCAAGAGGGAAGAACCGTCAGTTTC